>JAJECP010000009.1 GCA_022821985.1 Acidimicrobiia bacterium | reverse complement strand
CATCGCCGCCTCACCAGCAGCATCGCTCGCCGGCACAGCCGGCATGTCAAGATCAGTCACAGACATGATCCTCCCCGGCCCACAGCCCACGGCTGCGGACCATCAGACCACGCCCGATACACAAAATTCCTGACAGACCCGGGCAGACTTCTTGGGTGGCTCGGACTTGGGCGCTTGTGTTGGCTGCTGGGGCGGGGACTCGGTTCGGGGCAGTCGCCGGTGGGGCTTCGAAGGTGATGGTTCCTGTTGCTGGGCGCTCGATGGTCGGTTGGAGCGTTGAAGCCGCTGGCGTGGCTTGTGATGGGGTGACGCTTGTCGTTGCGCCGTCGATGGTCGAGGAGCAGTACACCGGTGTCGATGTGATTGTCGAGGGTGGCGATACGCGGTCGGGGTCTGTTCGGGCTGGGTTGGCGACTGTTCCTGGTGATGTTGATGTTGTGGTTTGTCATGACGCTGCTCGGCCGGGGGCTTCGGCTGGGTTGTTTGAGAGGGTGATTGCGGCTGTTCGGGGTGGGGTTGATGCTGCTGTGCCGGCACTGGCGGTCAGCGACACGTTGAAGCGGGTGCCGGAGTGGGGCGACTCGGGGGGAGTAGTGGCTGGGACGGTGGATCGTTCGGGGTTGTTTGGGGTGCAGACGCCGCAGGCGTTTCGGCGGGAGGCGCTGGTGGCTGCGCATGACGGAGAGCCTGAGGCCACTGACGATGCTGCGCTGGTGGAGGCTGCGGGGGGCGCCGTGATGGCGGTGCCGGGCGAGGCGGCGGCGCACAAGGTCACTACTGCCGCGGATCTCGTGGTGGTGGAGGCGCTGTTGCGGCCCGGTGCTGGGGGCGACGGGCTCTAGCGTCAACTGGCGTGAGTACTGCTGACGGCGGGGCTGGGCTGGCCATGCGGGTGGGGCATGGGTATGACGCCCATCCGTTTGCTGATGCCGATGCTTCGGGGCGGATACTGGTGCTGGGCGGAGTTCGGTTTCCGGGTGAACGGCCGCTGGTGGGCCACAGCGATGCCGATGTTGTTGCTCATGCGGTGATCGATGCGATGTTGAGTGCTGCTGGACTTGGAGATATCGGCACGCAGTTTCCTGACAGCGATGAGCGCTGGCGGGGTGCTGACAGCATCGAGATGCTGCGGCAGGTCTCGGCGCTGCTCGCGGAGGGCGGTTGGATGTTGGCGAATGCCGACTGCACGGTGATCTGCGACCGGCCGATGATCGCCCCGCACCGCGATCAGATGCAGGAGCGGCTCAGCGGCGCAGCCGGCGGACCGGTGACGGTCTGTGGCAAGCGCACCGAGGGACTGGGCAACGCCGACGGGATCGTGGCCCACGCCGTGGCACTCGTAGTCGTCGGACGCCAACAATGAGCGCAGAACGGGGCGAGCGGCGTGGCGCTCCTTCACGCCGCGGGCGGGGGTCTGCTCCCCAACGCAGCGAGCGCAGCAATCGTTCTCCAGGTCGCGGACACGGGAGACAGCAGCGGGGTGGTGCGAATCAGGTGCAGGCTGGTCGGCCGCAGGGACGGCCGAAGGGTCTTGGCGGCGACCACGTCGAGGGCCGGCAGGCGGTTCGCGAGCTGCTGCGGGCGGGCAAGCGCAAGGTGCACGAGGTGCTGATCTCCGAGGACGCGCACTCGGCGGCCACGCTGGCCGAGATCGTCGACCTCGCCGGCGACCGGCGGGTGCCGGTGCGCGAGGTCACCCGCCGCAAGCTGGACGAGGCAGCGCTCACCGCCGCACCGCAGGGCGTGATCGCCAAGGCTGCTGCCGTTCAGCCCGTGCCGCTGGAAGAGCTGGCCAGACCTTCGGGGAACACGCTGCCGCTCGTCGTGGCGACCGACGGCGTCACCGACCCGGGCAACCTCGGCGCCATCCTGCGCACGGCAGAGGTCGCCGGTGCCACCGGCGTCGTGCTCACCAGCCACCGCTCGGCCAACCTCACGCCAGCCGCCGCGAAGGCCGCTGCGGGTGCCATCGAGTACCTGCCGATCGCGCTGGTCGGCGGCCTGCCCGCTGCGCTCGCCAAGCTCCGCGACGCCGGCCTGTGGGCCATCGGTCTCGACGGCTACGCGCCGGACGGGCTCGAGTCGCTGCGGGTCGGCGACGAGCCGCTGGTGCTGGTGCTGGGCGCTGAGGGACGCGGCCTGTCGTCGCTGGTGGAGCGCCGCTGCGACCAGGTGGTGTCGATCCCGGTGCTCGGGCGCATCGAATCGCTCAACGTGGCAGCAGCGGCCGCTGTGGCCCTGTTCGACATCGCCCGCGCCCGCACGCCCTGAAATCCGGGGCGCCGCCCATACGCTGGGACCGGTGCCCGAGTAGCTCAACGGCCAGAGCACCGCTCTTGTAAAGCGGGGGTTGTGGGTTCGATTCCCACCTCGGGCTCACGACAGGGTGATCACCAGATTGCCGAAGTGCTCCTTGCGCACGAAGGCTTCCTGCGCCTCGCGTATGCGCTCGAGGGGAAACGTGCCGCCCAGCACCGGGCGGATCTCGCCCCGCTCGATGTAGCCGACGAGGTCGGCGAAGAGCCCCGGTCCGTAGATCGTGGCGCCGAACAGCTCCAGGTCGTTGAGATAGATCGTCCGCAGATCGACCTCGACGATGGGTCCGGCAATGGCGCCCGAGGTGACATAGCGCCCGCGGCCTGCCAGCGCATCGAGCCACAGCCCCACGGCATCGCCGCCCACCACGTCGGCCACGGCGTCGAACGGGCCGCCGTTGGCTTTGACCGCCGCCGCGACATCGTGATCAGGGCCCTGGCGTGGCACCACCGCATCCGCACCGAGTTCGAGCACCTGTGTCGCCTTGGAAGCACCGGATATGGCCACCACATGTGCGCCTCGCCGCCTCGCGAGCTGCACCAGTGCCGAGCCCACGCCACCGCTCGCACCGGGCACCGCGATGCTCTGGCCGGCGGTGAGCCCGATGCGCTGGAGCATGTGCTCAGCCGTCGAGGACGCACAGGCAAAGGTCGCCAGCTCCGCATCGGACAGATCGGACTCGACCGGATACACGTTCACGGCCGGCACGGCGGCGAACTCGGCGAAGCCGCCGTCGACCTCGCTGCCGAGGTAGCGCGCCTTGCTGCGGTCGGTCGGGTCGGCGGGGTCTTTCAACCACGGTTCCACCATGACCCGCCGCCCCACGAGTGCTGCATCGGCGCGCTCACCGGCGGCCACCACTCGTCCCACCACATCGGCCCCCTGGATGCGGGGAAACTCCACGCCCCGGCCGCCCCAGGTGGAATCCGCGGCATCTGCGTCGGCGTATCCCTCACCCGACGTCGCCGCTGTCACCGACTTGCTGTACCAGGCAACCCGCGTGTTGATGTCGGTGTTGTTGATGCCGCACGCCGCCACCGCGATCAGCACGTCGTCGGGACCAGGCACCGGAACGGGCACGTCATCGCGCACCTGCAGCATCTCGGGCCCGCCATGGCCTACCAGCAGCGCGGCACGCATGGTGTTCGGCGGGTTCATTCGCTCTCGCGGGGGTCACAGGCGGCCATCGGGACGCGGCACAATACCGTTCAGTGGCAGCCCGCCAGACACCGGTGCCCAGTGCGACCGATGCGGCTGGGCGAAGCGCGCTGGCAGCTCGCTACTACACCGATCCCGAGATCCTCGCGGTCGAGCTGGACACAGTGTTCGCCCGGTCCTGGCACCTCGTGGGTCACGGCAGCCAGGTGAGCGAACCCGGCCAGGTGCTCACGGCGACGGTGGGCGACGAGCCGGTCTTCGTGGTCAACGACGGCGGCCAGATCCGCGCCTTCTTCAACGTGTGCCAGCACCGGGGGCACGAGCTGTTCCCGCCGCAGCAGCCGGGCGGCGATGTCGCCGAGACTCCGGGCGTCATCATGTGCCCGTATCACGCCTGGGTGTACGGGCTGGACGGCACGTTGCTCAGCGCACGCAGCCGCGATGTCGGCGAGATCTGCCTGCCGCCCGTCGCCGTCGACGAGCTCGCTGGCTTCGTGTTCGTCAATACGGATGCCGGCGCGACCCCGCTGGCCGAGCACGCCCCAGGCGTCGGCGACGAGGTCCTGGCGCTTGCCCCGCAGACGCCGGCGCGCATGCTGACGTGGCGCCGGACCCACCTCATCGCTGCCAACTGGAAGATCGCGGTGGAGAACTACAACGAGTGCTATCACTGCCCGAACGTGCATCGATCGTTTACTTCCGGCGTGGTCGACCCCGCCAGCTACCGGGTCACGCCCAGCGGCACGGTGATCCGCCATACGGCCAGAGGCGTCGAGGGCGACCGTTCCACCTACACGCGCCCGGTCGCCAGCGATGACTATGCCGCGTTCTACTTCTGGCCGGCTTCGTCGATCCAGGTGTATCCCGGCCAGGCCGTGAACACGTACCGCTGGGTGCCGTGCGCTCCGGATCGAACACTGCTGGTGCGGGAGTGGTGGTTCGATGTCGCCGAGCCGACCGATGAGCTGCGCGAGATCATCGACCTCGACTGGAACACGACGGTGTCCGAAGACCTGAAGCTGGTCGAATCGACCCAGCGCGGCATTCGCAGCCGCGGCTACCGGCCCGGGCCGCTGGTGACCGAGCAGTCCGGCATCGCTTCGGTGCACAGCGAGGACGCTGTGGACCATCTCGCAACGCTGCTGCTGTCGGCGCTCGGCCACGAACGGGCATCGAACGGGCGCTGAACCGGTGACACCCTCAGGCGTGCCGCGGATTGCCGTTGTCGGGAGCCTGAACGCCGACGTGACGCTGTGGGTGCCGAGGCGCCCGTCGCCCGACGAGACGATGCACGCCGATCGCATCGCATGGTTCCGCGGCGGCAAGGGTGCCAACCAGGCAGTGGCCGCGGCCCGGCTGGGCGCGCGGGTGGTGATGGTGGGCCGGGTCGGCGACGACGAGCAGGGCCGGTGGCTGCGCTCTGGCCTGGAGGCCGAGGGGATCGACTGCCGGCACGTGGCCAGTGTCGATGTCCCGACCGGCTTGGCGGTGATCACCGTCGATCCCGATGACGTGTCGATCGTGGTGGCTGCGGGCGCCAACGCATCGCTGGATGCCGGGGGCGTGCGGGCAGCCGTCAACGAGATCGCCGCGGCCGATGCGCTGCTGCTGCAGGGCGAGGTGAGCGCCGCCGCGGCCCGGGCCGCAGCAGAGACCGCCCGCGAGCACGGCACGTTCGTGGTGCTGAATCCCGCTCCGTACAACGACGTTGCCCCCGCTGTGCTGCCGCTGGCGGACATCGTCATCGTGAATCGCGCCGAAGCCGAGCAGTTGCGCCATCCCGACGCCGAGGGCAGCGTGCCCGAGCTGCGTCCCGAAGCGGTGCTCGTCGAGACGCGAGGCGCAGCGGGCTGCGTCATTCACCCGTCTCGAACTGCCGCACTGGCACTGCAATCGCAGCAATCACCTGATGCTTCCGCCGACGCCGCAGCCGGTGTCGATGGGGAGATCATCGTGGCCGCACCGCGGGTCGCCGCGGTCGACGCCACCGGTGCAGGGGACGCGTTTGCCGGGGCGTTCGCAGTCGGCATGGCATCGGGCGCGACCGTGGCCGAAGCGGCGCGGCTGGCCGTGCGAGCTGGCGCCTGGGCAGTGACAGTCGCAGGTGCGCAGCCGAGCCTGCCGACGCTGGCGCAGCTGCAGAACCCAGAGGCTGAGCGGTTGGGCGAAGCCAGGGCCCGAGCGGCCCGTGAGCCCGTATCAGATGAGGGCGGGGAACAAGAGCGGACTGTCGGTCAGGCAGAGCCGTAGAGACGATCGCCGGCATCGCCCAGACCGGGAACGATGAAGGCCCGCTCGTCGAGGTGGCTGTCGACGGCGGCCGTCACGATGCGGACATCGGCCGCACTGCTCTGCAGGGCAGCGATCCCCTCGGGTGCGGCCAGCGTGCACACCATCGTCACCGGTCCCACGCTCGACTCCGCGAGCACCCGGATCACCGCGGCCGCGGAGCCGCCCGTCGCCAGCATCGGGTCGAGCACCAGCACCGGTCGATCCTCCAGCACACCTGGCAGCGACTCGAGGTAGCACTCGTGGCCGACACCGTCGGACGTCTCGATCCTGCGCATCCCGACAAAACCCACCGGCGCAGCAGGCAGGAGCCGCAGCGCTGCATCGAGCATGCCCAGCCCGGCTCGCAGCACGGGCACGATCGCCGGCATCGGCTCGAGGCGCGAGCCTTCGGCCGGCCCGAGCGGCGTCTCCACCGCCTCGGGCACCGATGTCGCATCGGTGAGCGCTTCGGACACCAGCAGGAACGTCAGCGCGTCGAGCCGCTGGCGGAACTCCTCCACGGCGGTGTCCTTGTCGCGCAGCCGGGTGAGCAGGGCTGCGGCTACGGGGTGGTCGACAATGGTGACACTCATGGTCTGGCTCTCACGGTCGGGGTCCGTTTCGCAAACTACTGAGGGGTACACCCGGCAGCGCATCTTTCCTTCTACGCTCACAGCCGTGAATAGCCAAGCTGGCGAATCCAACAGCGGCGCCGCAGTGCGCGGGTTGCTGCTGGTGCTGGTTGCCGTCGTCGTGGGAGTGCTGCTGCTCCGCTCGGTCGACGATCCAGACGACACGACCGTGACCGACACAGCCCCGCCTGCCGCACCAGGCGACACACTCCCGACGGCCACAGAGGCGCCCACACCCACGAGCGGCCCCGCCGATGCCGGCGACTCCGGCTCGGGCACGGTCGCCACTGTGGCCACCACCGTCACCGCCGCGCCCGCCACCGACACCACCTCGGCAGGCGCCGAGCCGTTCCAGCCGAGGCCGGCGGCCGAGGTGTCGGTGCAGGTTGCCAACTCCACGACCGTCCGGGGGGCGGCGGGGCGGCTCACCGACCGGTTCAAGACGCTGAGCTACATCACCAAGACGCCCACCAACTACGTGGGGACGCCCATCGACCGGACGCGCATCTACTACCAGCCGGGCTCGCTGCTCGAAGCGCGGGCGATAGCGGGGGTGCTGGAGCTCGACGCCGACAACGACGTGTTCCCGATGCTGGCAGACACGTCAGCCGTGCAAGGCTTCGAGACGCCCGACGTGCTGTTGGCGCTGGGGACCGATCTGGCTGAGTAGCCGAGCAGTCGACATGCGGGTCGTCGCGTGCCCGGACAAGTTCCGCGGCACTGCATCCGCTGCGGAGGTGGCAGCAGCAATCGCCGATGGCGTGCGCCGGCAGCTCGGCACGCACGTCGAGGTTGTCTGCCTGCCCGTGGCCGATGGCGGCGAGGGCACGCTGGACGCGCTGGGCGGCCCGAATCGCACCTCATTGGTGATCGGGCCTTTGCGGGAACGGACCGAGGCCGGGTGGCGGCTGGAGGGCCACGTCGCGATCGTGGAGATGGCCTGTGCGAGCGGGCTGCTGCTGGCAGGCGGCGCGGAGGGAAATGATCCGCTCGCCGCCACCACCGCGGGCACCGGCGAGCTGATAGCAGAAGCGGTCGCGAGCGGTGCCCGGCGGGTGATCGTGGGCGTGGGCGGCTCGGCCACCACCGACGGCGGGCTCGGCGCGCTGGACGCGATGTCGCCGCTGGCACGTCTCGCCGGCGTCTCGGTGGTGGTGGCCTGCGATGTCCGTACTCGCTTCTGCGATGCCGCGCGCATCTTCGGCCCGCAGAAGGGCGCGTCGGCGCCGCAGATCGAGTTGCTCACCCGCCGCCTTGAGCGGCTCGTGGACCTGTACCGCGAGCGGTACGACATCGACGTCAGCGAGATGCCGGGCGCAGGTGCCGCAGGCGGCCTGGCGGGCGGGCTCGCGGCCGGCCTCCGGGCCGAGCTGGCACCGGGATTCGATGTCGTCGCCACCGAGGTCGGCCTGCCCGATGCGATCGAAGGCGCCGATCTGGTCATCACCGGTGAGGGACGGCTCGATGCGAGCTCGTTCGACGGGAAGGTCGTGGGCGGCGTTCTGGAGATCGCGGCCGAGGCCGGCGTGCCCGTGGGCGTCGTGGTGGGAGCTCGCGACCCCGATACCGATCTCGCCGACTGGCGCCCGCCGCCTGCCGGCGACGTCCCGGCCACGAGCCTGGTGGTGCTGTCGGAGCGATACGGGGCCGAGCGGTCGATGGGCGACACGCTGGCGGCAACCCGCGACGCCGCCGCCGACCTCTCTGCCAGTCTCCTGTGAAAGGTTGGCGGTTAGCACTCTCATCTCTAGAGTGCTAACGGCTGCTGCGAACGCAGCGGCATCGTGACGCCCAGTCACCCCTTCCGAGAGTCACCTGAGACAGGAGCCAGCCGATATGGCCAAGATGATCACGTTCGACGACGAGGCCCGCCGCGCACTCGAGTCGGGCATGAACCAGCTCGCCGACGCCGTGCGCGTCACGTTGGGGCCCAAGGGCCGCAACGTCGTGCTCGACAAGAAGTGGGGCGCGCCCACCATCACCAACGACGGCGTGTCCATCGCGAAGGACATCGAGCTGGAGGACCCGGTCGAGCGCATCGGGGCCGAGCTGGTCAAGGAAGTCGCCAAGAAGACCGACGACGTGGCCGGCGACGGCACCACCACGGCCACCGTGCTGGCGTGGACCATGGTGCGCGACGGCCTGCGCAACGTGGCCGCCGGCGCCAACCCGATGGCCGTCAAGCGGGGCATCGAGGCCGGTGTCGACGCCGCTGTGGGCGCCATCGAGGACATGTCGATCAGCGTGACCGACTCCAAGACCCATGTGGCCCAGGTGGCGGCCATCTCCGCTGCCGACGGCGACATCGGCCAGCTGATCAGTGACGCATTCGACAAGGTCGGCAAGGACGGCGTGATCACCGTCGAGGAGTCGCAGACGTTCGGCCTCGAGATGGATCTGGTCGAGGGCATGCGCTTCGACAAGGGCTACATCTCGCCCTACTTCGTCACCGATCCCGACTCGCAGGAAGCGGTGCTCGACGACGCGTACCTGCTGTTCATGCAGGGCAAGATCTCCGCGGTCCGCGACGTGCTGCCGGTGCTCGAGAAGGTCACCCAGGCGGGCAAGCCGCTCGTGATCATCGCCGAGGACGTCGAGGGCGAGGCCCTCGCCACGCTGGTGGTCAACAAGATCCGCGGCACGATCCGCTCGGCGGCCGTGAAGGCCCCTGGGTTCGGCGATCGCCGCAAGGCGATGCTGGCCGACATGGCCATCCTGACCGGTGGCCAGGTCATCAGCGAGGACGTCGGCCTCAAGCTGGAGAACACCACGCTCGACCTGCTGGGCACGGCCCGGCGCGTGGTCGTCACCAAGGACGAGACGACCATCATCGAGGGCTCCGGCGACGAGTCCGAGGTGCGCGGCCGGATCGAGCAGATCAAGAACGAGATCGAGAACACCGACTCCGACTACGACCGCGAGAAGCTGCAGGAACGGCTGGCGAAGCTGTCCGGCGGCGTGGCGGTGCTGCGTGTCGGCGCGGCCACCGAGGTCGAGCTGAAGGAGAAGAAGCACCGCATCGAGGACGCGGTCAGCACCACCAAGGCGGCCATTGAGGCTGGTGTGGTGGCCGGCGGCGGTGTCACGCTGGTGCGTGCCGAAGAAGCGGTGCGCTCTGTTGCGGACGGCCTCGACGGCGACGAGTCCACCGGTGCGCGGCTCGTGGAGCGCGCGCTGGCCGGACCGCTGAAGCAGATCGCCGAGAATGCCGGCCTCGAAGGCGGCGTGGTGGTCAGCCGGGTGCGCGAGCTCGACGGTGCCATGGGCCTCAACGCTGCCTCCGGCGAGTACGAGGACCTGGTTGCGGCGGGCGTGATCGACGCTGCCAAGGTGACGCTGTCGGCGCTGCAGAACGCCTCGTCGATTGCTGCGCTGTTCCTCACCACCGAGGCTGTGATCTGCGACGAGCCCGATGCCGGCGGCGGTGCTCCCGGCATGCCGGACATGGACTTCTAGCGGAAGCCTCCCCAAACCCCCAAAGAACAGCCCAACCCAATCGAACCGGCCCGGGTCCCCCACCCGGGCCGTTTCGCGCCCGCACCCGATGTCTGACTGAGCCGTGCGGGGGGTGCCGGTACCCTGACCGGATGCGGCGGGGGCGCACGATGCGGGTGCTGGTGGACCGGCTGCGGCAGGGCGAGTGGCGACGGTCGCCCGATGAAGTCGTGGTGGAGGAGCCGCTCGAGATCCGCCTCGACGGGCACATGGTGGCCACCACCATGCGCACCCCCGGCCACGACTACGAGCTGGCGGCGGGGTTCTGCGCAGGTGACGGGCTGCTCGGTGATGCGGCAGTGACGGGGGTGCGTTACTGCGGCGAGGGTCCTGCGGCCGAGTTCGAATACAACGTCGTCACGGTGGAGACCGGCGGCAAGGCGCCGGTGCCGGCGCCCCGTCTCGGCAACGTCAGCGCCGCCTGCGGGATCTGCGGCAGCACCACCATCACCGACATGGCCGCCCGCCTGGGACCGCTGGTGAGCACCCGTCAATTCAACATCGATGCGGTGCGCGGGGCCTTGGCTGCAGTGCCCAATGCGCAGGAGATGTTCGGCCGCACCGGCGGGCTGCACGCCGCCGCGACTTTCGACACCGAGGGCCGCATCGACGTGCTGCGCGAGGACATCGGGCGCCATAACGCCGTCGACAAGGTGATCGGAAGGCGACTCCTCGACGGGCGTGACGATGCCGGCGCGATGGCCCTGTTCGTGAGCGGTCGGGCCAGTTTCGAGATGGTGCAGAAGGCGTGGGCGGCGGGGATCGGCACCCTCATCGCCGTCAGCGCCCCCAGCTCGCTGGCCATCGAGTCGGCGCGGGCCGCGGCCATCACGCTCGCAGGCTTCGCACGCGGCGACGAGCTGAACGTGTACAGCGGCAGCCTGGCAGGGGTTCCCGAGCGTCTCGGGGAACTCGCTTCGCCCTGAGCTTCCCGCTCTTGTTCCCATCCTGATGCGATTGGGCTCACGGGCCGCTCGGGCCCGGGGCCTCAGCCTCATAGGCTGCGCGGGTGTCACAGATGCCGGAGGTGACGACGTCGGTCGGGTGGGGGGTGCTGCACCTGTTCTGCAAGCTGACCCCCGCTGCGGACCGCTCGGGTGTGCTGGCCGCCGTCGAGGCCACTGCCGACAGCGACCACCAGGTGCTGACCGTGGCCGTGCTGGGGCACAAGGCCGACGTCGGCTTCATGGCGCTGGGGCCCGACCTGTGGCGGCTGCGCAACCTGCAGACGCAGCTCCAGCAGGCCGGACTCGAGGTCGCCGACAGCTATGTCTCGATGACCGAGGTGAGCGAGTACGCGCCCGACCTGCCGCCCGAGATGAAAACGCCACGGCTCTATCCCCAGTTGCCGCCCGAGGGCAAGCGGGCCTTCTGCTTCTACCCCATGTCGAAGAGCCGTGACGCCACGGGCGACGGCAGCGGCAACTGGTTCACACTGCCGTACGACACCCGCCGCGAGCTGATGTACGAACACGGCACGTCAGGCCGCAAGTTCCGGGGCCGCATCCTGCAGGTCGTCACGGGCTCCACTGGCGTCGACGACTTCGAGTGGGGCGTGACGCTGTTCGGCGAGCACCTCGACGACCTCAAAGAGGTTGTGTACACGATGCGCTTTGACGAGGCGAGCGCCGTCTACGGCGAGTTCGGCACCTTCTACACGGGACTCCTCGCCGACACCCCCACGGTTCTCGATCGCATCGGCCTCTAGTCCAGCAAGGCGGGTACCTGAGCCCGCTGAGCGTCTTAGTCTGTTTGCGAGCCGGTTCGTTGCTGCGACGTCCCGGCGCTGAACCAACCGCTCATCGAGGTTGCGATGTCTGAGTACTCCGCCCCCGTCGACGACATGCTGTTCGTGCTTGAGCATGTGGCCGATCTGGAGGATCTGGCCGGGCACGAACGGTTCGCGCACGCCGACCTGGAGACCGCGAGCGCGCTCCTCGACGAAGCCGGCCGCTTCATGTCTGCCGAGGTTGCCCCGCTGAACGTGCCCGGCGACCAGCAGGGGCTCGACTTCGACGACGGCGTGATCACCCACCCCGACGGATTCGCCGACGCCTACCGCAAGTTCGTCGACGCCGGCTGGAATGGCATGGCCTTCGACGACGACTTCGGCGGCGGTGGGATGCCGTGGTGCGTCGGATTGGCCGTCCAGGAGATGCTGACGTCGGCCAGCATGGCGTTCAGCCTGTGCCCGCTGCTGACCCAGGGCGCCATCGACGCCCTCACCCACCACGCCGACGAGACGCTGCAGCAGACGTTCCTGCCCAAGATGATCAGCGGCGAGTGGTCGGGCACGATGAATCTGACCGAGCCGCACGCCGGCTCTGACGTGGGCGCCCTCACCAG
Organism: Acidimicrobiia bacterium; assembly: GCA_022821985.1. GTDB lineage: Bacteria > Actinomycetota > Acidimicrobiia > Acidimicrobiales > Poriferisodalaceae > Poriferisodalis. Next base: position 66,253 of record JAJECP010000009.1, on the reverse strand, counting down.
CCGTGCGATCCCGCAGGACGACGGCAGCTACCTCATCACCGGCACGAAGATCTTCATCACCTACGGCGAGCACGAACTCGCCGACAACATCGTGCACCTGGTGCTGGCACGCACGCCCGATTCGCCCCCGGGCACCCGCGGCATCAGCCTCTTCCTGGTGCCCAAGTTCCTGGTGAACCCCGACGGCTCGCTGGGGCCCCGCAACGACCTGCGCGCCGTGTCCACCGAGCACAAGATCGGCATCCACGCCAGCCCGACCTGCGTGATGTCCTACGGCGACGAGGGCGGCGCGGTCGGCTATCTCGTGGGCCCCGAGCACGGCGGCATGCGCGCCATGTTCACCATGATGAACAACGCCCGGCTGTCGGTGGGCCTGCAGGGGCTGTCGCTGACCGAGCGGGCGTACCAGCAGGCGCGGGAGTACGCGCTCACTCGCAAGCAGGGGCGGGCGATCGGCGCCGAGCTGCCGCCGGGCGAGTCATCGCCGATCGTGGATCACGCTGATGTGCGGCGGATGCTGCTGACCATGCGGGCGAACGCCGAGGCCATGCGCTGCGTGATGTACCTGAATGCGGCGGCGATCGACCGCTCCATCGTGGCGACCGATCCCGACGAGCGGCAGCGGGCCGACGAGCTCACCGCGATCCTGACGCCGATCAGCAAAGGCTGGGGCACCGATCTCGGCGTCGAGATGACCTCGCTCGGGGTGCAGGTGCACGGCGGCATGGGTTACGTGGAGGAAACCGGTGCAGCGCAGCACTGGCGCGACAGCCGGATCGCCCCGATCTACGAGGGCACCAACGGCATCCAGGCGGCGGACCTGGCCTTCCGCAAGCTGCCGCTCGGCGGCGGCGAGGCCATGGCCCGCCTCATCGGCGAGATGGGCGCGACGGCGGGGGCTTTGGCCGCCAGTGACGATGCCGATCTGGCTGCGATCGGCGCTGCGCTGGGCGATGGCGTTGCCGCGATGGGCGACGCGGCGATGTGGCTGGGCGGTCAGCTCTCGACGGCACCGAACGACGTGGCCGCTGGTTCGTCGCCGTTCATGCGGCTCGCCGGCGTTGTGGTCGGCGGTTGGCTGCTGGGCCGCAGTGCGGAGGCGGCTGCCGGGCTGCTGGCAGACCAGGGCCTGACTGTCGCTGATGCCCGCGACGGCGGCGCAGCGACGGCCGACGGCGCTGCGTCGCCCCAGTTCTTGGCCGACAAGGTCGCCACCGCTCGCTTCTATGCCGACCAGATCCTGCCGTCGGCTCGCGGGCTGGTGCCTGCGGTCACCGGCGGCGCCGAGCTGTTCTACGCCATCCCGGCCGACCGGCTCTGAGCCTCCGGGCGCCGCACTGATGACGCTCGGCGAAGGCGGGAGCGACGAGATGCCCGGCCCCGAGCGCTCGGGTGCCGCATCGACGGCGTCGGCCTCGCTCGGAGCGGAAAGGTTGAGCGTGCCGGATTCGTCGGTGGCCGCCGACGGGAAGCTTGACCGGCTGCGCGGGTTCTTCTCGCAGTCGGGGCCGGTGGTGGTGGCATTCAGCGGCGGTGTCGATTCGTCGCTGGTGGCCTGGGCGGCCAACGACGTGCTCGGCGACGATGCGCTCTGCGTGACGGCCGTCTCGCCGAGCCTCGCGACCGACGAGGCGGCCGACTGCGCGGCCCTGGCGGCCGAGTGGGGACTCTCGTGGCAGACCGTCGAGACCGACGAGATGACACGCGCCGCGTACCGCGTCAACGATGCAGACCGCTGTTTCCACTGCAAATCGGCCCTCATGGACCAACTCGAGCCCCTGGCGGCTGCGCGGGGCGCGACGGTGGTGCTGGGCGTGAACTTGGACGACCTCGGCGATCACCGGCCCGGTCAGCACGCTGCACGCGACCGGGGCGCCCGCTTCCCGCTGGTGGAGGCGGGCTTCACCAAGGCCGATGTCCGGCGGCTCAGCGCTGAGCTCGGCCTGCGCACGTGGGACAAGCCGGCAGCCGCGTGCCTGGCCTCGCGGGTGCCCTATGGCACGCAGGTGACGGTGCCGTTGCTGGCACGGCTGGATCGGGCCGAGGCGGCGCTGCGCCGGCTCGGATTCGGCCAGCTACGGGTACGCGACTACGGCGACACAGCGCGCATTGAGCTGCCGCTCGACGACCTGGCCGAAGCGATCCAGCGGCGAGAAGCGATCGTGGAGGCGATCAGCGGTGTCGGCTACCGATACGTCACGCTCGATCTAGAAGGCTTCCGCTCGGGCAATCTCAACGGCGCCCTCGCCGACGGCAACTGCGTTGTGCCCGCCGCCGCCCAAGAGGCCCACCAATGAGCGCCGGCCTCTCCGGGACCGATCGATGATCGCGACCGACGCCGACGCACCGCCGTCGCCCGTCGCTCCGGTGCCTGGTTCGGCGGACGAAGCCAGCAGGCAGTGCGGTGAAGGTGCTGCCGCGCCGGTGCCGGCATCGGTGGAGGAGGCCGCGACGCTGCTTGCGGATGGGGCGATCGCTGCGCTGCCCGGGTGGGTGGCGCGTTGCGTGGCTTGGGCGTGCGAGCGTGCGGGCGTGACCGCGCAGGAACTCAGCGTGCCGGTGCGCGCAGCGGGGCTGCAGTGCGTCGCTGAGATCGGCCCGCCGCTGCGCGACCTGCTGGCCACCGATGTCGACGAGCAGCAGACCACGCCCCTGAGTGTGCTGCGCAGCGCCGTGCGATTCCCGACCCAGGTGCTGGTTGACGGCGGCGTGCCGGCACCCGAGCGTGACGATTTCGACGCCTCCCGTTTCCCCAACGATCCCTACGGGCTGACCCCGGCTTCGTTCGCCGACATCGACCCCGACCTCGGCCCGATCGGTATCGCCTGGGGCGCAGCGAAGGCATTCGAAGTGCTGCAGCGTCGAAGAGCAGAGGGGCAACGATGACGGCCTTCGGCGAGCGGCGGGCTGCCCTGATCCGGACGGCTGGCGCAGCCGAGCTGCCGGCGGCGCTGTCCGCGCTGACCGACGCGTGGCTGGCCGAGCGCTTCGAAACGGAAGCTGCAGAGTGCGGGCTGGCGAGCGCGCCGGGGGACAGTGCGAATGGGGTCGGCACGGGCGTGGCGCTCGTGGCCGTCGGCGGTTACGGCCGCGGCGAGCTGTGCCCCGGCAGCGACATCGACCTGCTGCTGCTGCACGACGGCCGCGAGTCGCTGCTGACCCACCACGGTGCACTCGGGGACAGCTCGCATGGCGGCAACCTGGCCGACCGCCTGTGGTACCCGATCTGGGACGAGAAGCTGAAGCTGGGCCACGCCGTGCGCTCGCTGTCCGACACGCTCGACTTGGCAGCCTCGGACATCGACACGGCAACGGCGCTGGTCGATGCCCGCCACCTCGCCGGCGACGAAGGCCTGACCGAACGGCTCATCGAGGGAGTGACGGCCGACTGGCGTGACAACGCATCGGGGCGGCTCGACGAGCTGCAGCGCGCTGTGAGCCGCCGGCACAGCCAGAGCGGCGAGGTGGCCTTCCTGTTGGAACCCGATCTGAAGACCGGCCGCGGCGGGCTGCGTGACGCGCACGCGATCCGCTGGGCGCGTCTGGCGGGTGCCGAACTCCCGGCCGCCGACAGCGAACGTCTCGCCGAGGCCTACCAGACGCTGCTGCGGGCACGCGTGGAACTGCATCGCACCACCGGCCTGCGCAGCGACGTGCTGTCGGCCGACGACCAGGATGCCGTGGCCGAGCGATCAGGCGCCATCGACGCCGATGCGTTCGTGGCCGAGATCGCACAGGCCGGGCGCATCATCGCCTTCCTGTCGGACCAGCTGTGGTCGAGCGTCGCCCGCCAGCACGCTGAGCTCGCGGCCCCCGAGGTCGACATCGCCGGGCTGTCGGCGCGCGACGGCGAGCTGGTGATCGACGGCGACCCCGCCACCGATGTCGTGCTGGTACTGCACGCAGCGGTGCAGTCGGCCCGCAGCGCAATGCCGATCAGCCGGGCCAGCCTCGACAAGCTGGCCGAGCGGCAGGCGCACTTCCCGGATCCGTGGCCCCACGGAGCACGAGCGCTCTTCGTCGAGCTGCTGAGCTGCGGGCACAAGGCCATCGACGTCATCGAGACGCTCGACTACTTCGACGTGTGGACGCGGGTGCTGCCCGAGTGGGCCCCCAACCGCAATCGCCCCCAGCGCTCCCGCTACCACCGCTTCACGGTGGACCGGCACCTGCTCGAGGCCGTCGCCGAGGCGGCCCGCTTCACCCACCGGGTGGCACGCCCCGACCTGCTGGTGATGGGTGCGCTGCTGCATGACATCGGCAAGGGCTATCCCGGCGATCACACGCAGGCCGGCATGCGGCTGGCCGGTCCCATCGCCCGCCGTTGCGGCTGGAGCTCCGACGACGCCGACACGCTGGTGCGCCTCGTGCAGCACCACCTGCTGCTGACCGATGTGGCGACCCGCCGCGACCTCGACGACCCGCTGACCGTGGCCACCGTTGCGCGGGCCGCCGAGACTCCCGAGTTCCTGGAACTGCTGGCCGTGATGACCGAAGCCGACTGCCTGGCCACCGGTCCCATGGCATGGGGGGAGTGGACGTCGAACTTGGTGACCGCCCTGGTCGAGATGACCACCGAGCACATGAGCGGCGCGGACCAGGCTTCGCCCGGCCACCGCCGCCTGCTCACCGAAGAGGTCGTGGAGCTGATGGCGGCGGGCGACACGGCGCTGCGAGTGGACGACGATGTGCTGACCGTGGTGGCGCCCGACGAGCGGGGCCTGTTCAGCCGAGCTGCCGGTGTGCTGGCGCTGCGGGGGCTCGACGTGCTGCAGGCCGACGCCTATTCGAGCCCGGCGGGCATGGCGGTGTCGTCGTTCCGGATCGTGCCGCCCGACACGCCGGTGGACTGGGACCGGGTCACCTTCGATGTGCGTCGATCGTTGCGAGGGCACCTGGCGCTGGAGGCACGCATCGCCGAGCGGGCGCGGGTGTACCGGCGCCGCCGGGCGCTGTCGGCGACCCGGGCCGCCACGAGCATCACGTTCGATGCCGGATCGGCCACCGGGGCCACGATCGTGGAGGTCCGCACCGAGGACCACATCGGCGTGCTCTACAAGGTCACCCGGGTGCTGGCCGAGATGGGCCTCGACATCCGCTCGGCCAAGATCCAGACGCTGGCGAACGAGGTGGTCGACTCGTTCTACGTGGTCGGCCCCGACGGGCCGGTCATCGACGAGGCGCACCAGCGCGAAGTAGAGCTGGCCCTCCGCCACGCCCTCGCCTAGCGCAATTCCCTTGCCGGTTGCCGCAGCACCCGGTTACAGTCCGAAGTGACGCAGCACCCCCGTGCGCAGTTGGCAGAGATCTTCATCTCGTGGGTTCGCGGGGGTGCTGCGCAGCTGATCAGTCTGGTTCCTGCTGACGCAGGAACTGCTCCAGCTCGTCGATGAGGCCGTCGGGGTTCTCGACCATCTCGCTGAAGTCCTCCACGGCCTCGGCCGCCGACTCCTCGAGGATCTGCTGCGCGTACTGGGCCAGCGTGTCGTCGCCGGCGACCAGCTCGTCGATCTGGCGGCCGTAGTTGGCGGCGGCGCTGTGCAGCTCCGACTCGCCCAGCGTCACGCCCAGAAACTGCCCCACCCGCTCGGCCAGCGCCAGGGCGGCTTTCGGCGACGGGTAGTTGTGCACGTAGGTGGGCACGGTGGCCCAGAACGACACGCTGTCGAAGCCGGCCCGGTGGCAGGCATCGTTCAGCACGCCGATGATCCCCGTGGGGCCCTCGTAGGTGGACTGGCGCAGGCCCATGTTCAGGTTGAGGGCGGCGTTGTTGGAGGCGCCCACCACGTTGACCGGTGCGTTGTGGTGGGTGTCGGTGAGCAGCGCGCCCAGCGTGACCACCGTGGAGACGCCCAGCGATTCGGCCATCTCGATGATCACGTCGCAGAACGTGCGCCAGCGCAGGCGGGGCTCCACGCCGAGCACGGTGACTACCGGCCGGCCGTTGTCGACCTCGCCGATGCGCACATCGGGCGTGGGCCAGTCGATCTTCCGCTCGCCCTCGACAACCTGCACGCTGGGCCGCACCGAGGCGAAGTCGTAGAAGTACTCGGGGTCGATGTGGGCTACGGGATGGCAGCGGAAGCGCCGGCGCAGGTACTTGGCGGACTCGGTAGCCGCATCGCCGGCGTCGTTCCAGCCCGAGAACGCTGCAATGAGGATGGTGTCCTTGCCGGGTTCGGGTCGCTCCAACCACTCAAGATGGCCCACGTCGGCGAGGCTAGCGTCACCCTGTTGTCAGATGACCCTGGGCGTACGATGCGGATCGTGGCTGAACCTGGCGCGTCAGCGGCTGACTCGGACGCTGGTGTTCGCATTGAGGTGTGCGGGGTTGTCGACGATGCGCTGGTGGGGGCGTTCGCGCGGTTGCACCCGCAGCTGTCGAGTTCGCCGCCGCCCGATGCCGCGGCGCTGGAGCGCATCGTCGATCATCCGGCGAACACGGTGCTCATCGCGCGAGACGGCGCCGGGGAGATTGTGGGCGCGATGATCCTCGTGCTGTTCCCGTTGGCCAGCGGGTTGCGGGCGTGGATCGAGGATGTGGTGGTGGACGAATCGGCGCGTGGGCGCGGCATCGGTGCTGCGCTCAACCGGCGGGCCATCGAGATCGCCCGGCAGGCGGGTGCCCGCACGGTTGACCTGACTTCTCGACCCGACCGGGAGGCGGCCAATCGCCTGTATGCCCGGCTCGGTTTCAACCAGCGGAACACCAACGTCTACCGACTCGACCTGTAAGTACGGTTTGGGCGCGAGCGTCACGCCGCGCCAACTATGGGAGGCCTGAGCATCATGGATCCAGACAGCATCAACTTGGGCCTGTTCGTCCTGCGGGTGATCGTGGGCGTCACGCTGGCACTTCATGGCATCGCCAAGTTCCGCGGCGGCATCCGCGGCGTCGGCAACTGGTTCGCCGCCGAAGGGCTGCGCCCGGGACTGCTGCACGCCTACCTGGCGGCCCTTACCGAGATCGGCGCCGGCATCGGCCTGGCGCTCGGGCTGCTGACGCCTCTCAGCGCGATGGCCTTCATCGGCGTGATGACCACCGCCGGGTGGGTCGGCCACCGCAAGAACGGCTTCTTCATCATCCGTGAGGGCTGGGAGTACGTGTTCGTGCTGGCCGTGGCCGCCGCGGCCGTGGCGGCCACCGGTCCCGGCGACTGGTCGGTCGACAACGCGCTCGGTCTTGACTGGAGCGGGCCGGTCTGGTTCGTGATCGCCATCGCCGGCGGGCTGGTCTCCACGCTGTTGCTGCTGGCCGCGTTCTACCGGCCGAACGCTCCGGCGGAGCAGTGACCGCCTCGCTCGGCTTGCGACCCCTCGCCAGAACCCCTCGCGCCCAGAGATCCGCGCAGCCGAGATCGCCGTCGTGAGGCGCGAGCTGTGAGGTGGGGGTTCTTCGGTCGGCTGGTCGGGTACAGCGCGGTGTCGGCCGGCACGGTGGTGGTGACCCAGTCGGTGCTGGTGTTGGCCTACGCGGTGCTGGGCTGGCCGGCGGTGGTGGCCAACGTGGTGGCGGTGTGCGTCGCCGCCGGACCCGCCTACTACGCCAACCGGCGCTGGGTGTGGTCTCGCACCGACCGCCACTCGCTCACCGGCGAGATCCTGCCGTTCTGGGCGTACAGCCTTGCCGGGCTCGGCATCTCGTCCCTGCTGGTGGCGCTGGCCGACCGGTGGTGGCAGTCGACCGTGGCTGTCTCGGCGGCAAACCTCATCGGCTTCGGGGTGTTGTGGGCGGGGAAGTTCATCCTGCTGGACCGGGTGCTGTTCGCACGGCCCGAGGCGCCCGCCGGCTCAGCCTCCGAACGCCGATGAACCCCGAGCTGGCGGCGCTGGCCCAGCAGGTGAAGGGCTTCATGCCCCACGACGAAGGTCTGGCGCTCTACCGCGCCGCTGCCGAGGTGGCCTCGCTGGGACCGCTCGTGGAGATCGGCTCGTACTGCGGCAAGTCGGCGGTGTACCTAGGCGCCGCTGCTGCCGCAGCCGCTGGCGGCGTGCTGTTCACGATCGACCATCACCGTGGCTCAGAGGAGATGCAGGCCGGCTGGGAGCATCACGACCCTGGGCTGGTGGACCCCAGCAGCGGACGCATGGACTCGCTGCCGATCCTGCGCCAGACCCTCATCGTCGCCGGCCTCGAAGACACCGTCGTGGCCATCGTGGGGGACTCGGTCGCGGTCGCGGTGCACTGGTCGAGTGCGTCGCTCGTGTTCATCGACGGCGGCCACGGGGAGGCGCCGGCCCACGCCGACTACGAGGCGTGGTCGCCGAAGGTGATGCCGGGCGGCCTGCTGGCCATCCACGATGTGTTCCCGGATCCCGCCGACGGCGGACGCCCGCCGTATGAGATCTGGCTGCGAGCCCTCGACGACGGCTTCCTCGAGCACAGCGCGTGCGGCAGCCTGCGCGTGCTGCGGCGCCCGGTCAGCGGCCCGGCGTCGTGATGAGCGCGCCGGCGGCCCGGGTGCGGCGGTCGAGCGCGTCGGTGGCGAGGAGCACGGCCGCAGCGGTGTAGCTGGTGCGCTCGGCATCGGGAAAGGTCCGGGACTTGGGCACGACCCAGCCGGTGTAGTAGCTGCCGTCGTCATTGCGCATCGCAGATGTGGCCTCGACGAGCCGGCGGGCAGTGGCGGCGCTGCCGGTGCGCAGGTAGGCGAGCGCGCACTCGCAGGTCTCCGCCGCGGTCACCCAGGACTGGTCGGCCACGCAGCGCACGCCTTGACTCAACAGAAACTTGGGTGCGCCTGCAGCGAGGTGAGACCGGGCCTGCGCCCCGTCGAGAGCGCCGCACAGCACTGGGTAGTACCAGTCCATGGCCCAGCGGCCCTTGGGCTCGAAGCCGTCGGGCCGGTGGCGGATCTGATGCGTGGTTCGGGCCAGCGTGCGCGCCCATGCGGGGCGCTCGTCACCGGTCAGCTCGGCCAGTGCAAGGCCGCATTGCAGCGAGTGGACGATCGACGACGACCCGGTCAGCAGCGCGTACGGCCACGGTGTGCCATTGGCGTGCACCGCCCAGGGGATGTGCCCGCTGGCAGTGCGCAGGCTCACCACGAAGTCGAGCGCCCGTGCCACGGTCGGCCACATCTCCTCGACGAAGCCCCGGTCGCCGGTGGCCATCCAGTGATGCCAGACGCCCACGGCAACGTAGGCACAGCAGTTGGTGTCGACCTTGAAGTCCTTGATGCCGAGCGCGGTGTAGTAGTTGTGCCAGCTGCCCGCGTCGTGCTGGTTCGCCTGCAGCCACTCGTAGGCGTTTTCGGCCGCCCGGTGGCGCCCCGCCGACGCGAGTGCCATGGCTGTCTCGACGTGATTCCACGGATCGGCGTGCCCGCCGTCGAACCACAGGATGAGACCGTCGGGCTGCTGGCAGGCCTCGATGGCATCGGCCGTGGCAGCGACCTCAGCGCTCGTCAGCAGCGGCGCCGTTTCGACGGCAACCTGCCCGGACCGGCCGCGCACAGCATCAGGAGCGGCGGCGATCTCGTAGGGCGCTCGTTCAGGCTGCATGTGCAGCTCCCACCGGTTCGGCGACCGGCTCGGCAGCCGCCTGGCTACGGGCCTTGTAGGCGTACAGCACCGTCGACTTGGGCAGCACGGCGTTGAGCAGGCGGTCGAGCGTGCGGGTCAGCGGCGGCGCCTCGGTCATGTCCCGCACCAGCAGCCGGTGGTAGGCCCGCACCAGCGGATGCTGGTCGTTGCGCGGCCCGACCAGGCAGCGCAGCCACCAGTAGGGCGTGTGCAGGCCGTGCGCGCCGTGACTGTCGGAGACATACAGCCCGGCCGCTGCCAGCTTCGCCCGCAGTTCTCCGGAGCGGTAGATGCGCACATGGCCGTCGGGCACCGCGGGTGCGTGGTAGTCGGCCGACAGCGCCCAGCAGACCCGTTCAGCGGCTTGCGCCGGAACCGTCACAGCGATCGTGCCGCCGGGCCGCAGCACCCGTGCCAGCTCGGCGATGGCCCGCTCGTCGTCGGTGATGTGCTCGAGCACTTCCGCAGCGATGATCCGGTCGAAGCTGGCGTCGGGGTACGGCAAGGCGGTGGCATCGGCCACGACGGCGTGGCTGAGCTGCTGGCCGACCGGCGAGTCGATCTCGCCGGCGTCGTCCATGGCCGCGAACATGTCGGTGACGGCGCGCAGCTCGTCGGGATCACGGTCTGACGCCACGGTGACGCAGCCACGCCGGGCACTCTCGAAGGCGTGACGGCCCGCGCCGCAGCCCAGGTCCAGCACCCGGTCGCCGCGAACGGCGCCGAGACGCTCGTAGTCGACAGTGAGCATCAGCGCCTGGCAAGCGCTTTCGACTGCAGCCGGCGCGGCGGCGGCGCTGGGGCGTCGGCCAGCAGCGCTCGGTACTGCTCGACGGTCTTGCGAGCCGTGGCAGCCCACGAATAGTTCGCCTTCACCCGCGCCCGTCCAGCCGCTCCCACGGTTGCCCGCAGATCGGGCTGAGCGAGCGCCCAGCCGATGCGGGCCGCGAGCGCCTCCGAGTCGCCGGGAGGCACCTGCAGGCAGGTCTCGCCGTCGGCACCGGTGACCTCGGGCAGAGCGCCCCCGGTGGTCGCCACCAGCGGCACGCCGCACGACATCGCCTCGACGGCAGGCAGCGAGAAGCCCTCATACAGCGACGGCACCACGGCCAGCTCGGCCTCGTTGTAGAGCTCCACGATGCGCTCGTCGGGCACGCCGCTCACGAACTCGACGCTGCCGCCGAGGTCGAGCCGATCGATGAGCCGGCTCGCCGCCGAGTCGTCCTTGGGACGCCCGATCACCACGAGGTGCAGCGAGGGATCCTCGGTGCGCAGCTTGGCCAGCGCTTCGAGCAGGTAGGCGAGGCCCTTCATGGCCACGTCGGCGCTGGCGGTGGTCATGAGCCGACCCGGCACGGGCGTCACCTGCGGCAGGGGCCGGAACTGGGCCGGGTCGACGCCGACCGTCACGATGTTCAGGCGGGCGGGATCCACGCCGAGGTCGGTCACGATGTCGTCGAAGCTGTTGGTGGACACGGTCACGATCCGGTCGAGGCGGCGCGCCACGCGGTTCTGCATGCGGGTGAAGGCGTAGAAGCGCCGCATGGCGAGGCGCTTGCCGCGGTTCGGCGCGTGGGCGATCTCGAGCCGCCGGTCCACGGTGATCGGGTGGTGGATGGTGCCGAGCGTGGGCATGCCGGCCCGCCGCAGCCAGTCGATGCCGTAGCCGAGGCACTGGTTGTCGTGCACCAGGTCGAAGTCGTCGAGCCGGCTGCGCAGCGCCCGGAACGCTCGCAGGCTGAACGTCAGCGGCTCGGCGAACGAGGCCGTGCAGGTGATGAGCCACTCCAGCACGTCGATCGGCGACCGGAACTCGGCCAGCTTGGGCACCCGGAACGGGTCGGGCATGCGGTACAGGTCGAGGCTGGGCAGCTCAGTGAGCTTGATGCCCGGGTCGAGGTGCGGGTAGGGCGGCCCGCTGAACACCTCGACGCTGTGGCCGAGCGACGACAGCTCACGTGCCAGGTGGCGTACATAGATGCCCTGACCGCCGACCCAGGGATGGCCGCGGTAGGTCAGCAGTGCGATGCGCAACGGCGGGCCGCTGTCAGCCGGCTCATCGCCGGACTGCATGTCTGCCGGCCCGGTGTCGGGACCCATCGCAGCCTCCGTCGGAAAGCGGGAACCCGGCAGGCACCGGCCCGGCAGAGCCGGATCGAGCAGGCGAGCTCGTCAAGGTCGCGTGAGGCTACTTGCCAGCCTGCCGACGCGAACCAGGCGCCCGCTCGGCAGCGGAGCATCCCGACCCGGTGCCGGTACCGTTCGCAGCGCATGGCTGAGTCAACTGCCGCGGCGCCGGCCGCAGTGCTGCCGGCGGATCATCCGATCCACCGGTTGGGCGACAGCCTGTACCTGCGGGCGGCCCGCTGCCGGCGCACCGAGCAGGTGCCGGTGTGGTTCCAGCGGCAGGCCGGGCGGTCGCTGCCGGAGTACCGGGCGCTGCGAGGTCAGGGCAGCATTCTCGACGCCATCGCCGATCCGGCCACTGCCGCCGAGATCACACTGCAGCCGGTGCGCCGCTACGGGGTGGATGCGGCCGTGCTGTTCTCCGACATCGTGGTGCCGGCCGCCGCAGTTGGCTTCGGGATCGACGTGGTGCCCGGCGTGGGGCCGGTGGCCGGCCAGCCGCTGCGCAGCCGCGCTGATCTGGATCGGCTGCCGGAGCTTGACGCCGAGGCGCACACCCCGTACGTGCTCGACACCGTCCGGCTGCTGGCCGCCGAGCTCGACGTGCCGCTCGTCGGCTTCGCCGGGGCGCCGTTCACGGTGGCGAGCTACCTGGTCGAAGGTGCACCGTCCCGCCAGCACTTGCGGACCAAGTCGCTCATGTACACCGACACGGCGCTGTGGCACGACCTCATGGAGCGGCTGGCGTCCATTGCTGTGGCCTCGATGCGGTCGCAGGTGCTGGCTGGCGCCAGCGCCGTGCAGCTGTTCGACTCGTGGGCGGGCACGCTGTCGCCCGCCGACTATGCGGCGTTCGTGGCGCCTCACAGCAAGCGGGTCTTCGACGAGCTGGCCGACCTCGGCGTGCCCCGGGCGCACTTCGGCGTGGGCACCGGGGAGCTGCTCGACCAGATGGCCGGGGTGGGCGCCGACGTGGTGGGCGTGGACTGGCGGGTGCCGCTCGAGGTGGCTCGTGAGCGGGTCGGGCCCGGCGTCGCGCTGCAGGGCAACCTCGACCCGGCCCTGTGCGTGGCGGGATGGGATGCCGTGCGCCCCGCCGCCGACCGCATCCTGGCCGCCGGCACGACCGAGAGCGGCTACATCTTCAACCTGGGCCACGGCGTGCTGCCCGAGACCGATCCTGCCGTGCTTGAACGGCTGACCGACCATGTGCACGCGTACCGGCGGCCGCTGCCCAAACAACCCGACTGAGCGAGCGGTGGCCTGCGTCGTGGCGCCCCGCGGTCGTGGTGACCTATAGGTATGACAACTCAGCGGGTTGTTGTGGTCGGCGGCGGCATCGCCGGGTTGACTGCCGCCTACCGCCTGCTGCACCCTGCCGACGCGGCGGCCGAAGTGCCCCGTGTGGTGCTGATCGACAGCGCCGAGCGCCTGGGCGGCAAGATCCTCTCGACGCCGTTCGAAGGGCGGCTTGTGGACGAAGGTGCCGATGCGTTCCTGCTGCGGGTGCCCTGGGCGATCGAACTGTGCGACGAGTTGGGGATCTCGGCCGAGCGGATCTCGCCGGCGGTCGGCGGCGCCTCGGTCGTTCGGGTTAGCTCGCGCGGCCAACGGCTGGCACCGCTGCCCGATGGCTTGATCGGCGGTGTGCCCACACGGCTGGGTCCGCTCGTCCGCTCGCCGCTGCTCGGCCCGCTGGGCACGCTGCGGGCTGCGGCCGACTACGTGTTGCCGCGGCGGTTCACGGAACGCCGGCGTGGCCCCAATGGCACCGACATCATGATCGAGGGCCGCAGACGCGCTGTGAGCGTGCGTCCCGGCGCCGCCAGCGTGGGTGACATCGTGCGCGCCCGGCTCGGTGAGGCCGTGGCGTCGCAGGTGGTCGACCCGCTGCTCGGCAGCATCAGCGCGGGCGACATCAACCGGATCGACGCCGCGACCTCGGCGCCGATCCTCGGCCAAGCGCTGGAGCGCAGCCGATCGCTCATGAGAGGACTGCGCCAGATGCAGCCTGCGCCTGCCGCAGACGGCTCCGGCCCCCCACCGATCTTCGGCAGCTTCGAAGGCGGGATGGGCCGGCTGATCCAAGCGCTGACGGAGCGGCTGGACGGATGCGTCTTGCGCCTGGGCACCCCGGTGGAAGCAATCCGACGCCCCAGCACTCGATTCGCTGTCGACACAGGTTCCGAGGTACTCGATGCAGACGCGGTCATCATCGCTGCACCGGCCTACGCAGCAGCGCAGATGCTGCCGGCCGCACCTCACGCTGCGACGGCGCTTGGCCTCATCAAGTACGCGTCGGTTGCCGTCGTGACGCTGAGCGTCCGCGCCGACGCCATCGAGGCACCGCACGAGGCCGGATTCTTGGTCACTCGGAATACCGGTTGGCTCACGACGGCCTGCAGCTACGGCTCGGCCAAGTGGCCCAACTGGGCTGCGGGTGGTGATCAACCCGACGACAGCCGGAATGTAATTCTGAGGGTGTCAGTGGGCCGGGACGACGACGACCGACACACGCGCCTTGACGATGCCGAGCTGCGCGACACCGTTCTCGGCGAGCTGTCGAGCCTGCCGCCGCTGCGGCGCCTGAGCGACCCCGGCGCTGTCGCCGAGTGGAGGGTCTCGCGCTGGCCGCAGTCGCTGCCGCAGTACCGGCCCGGACACGGTCAGCTCGTCGACCGGATCTCCGAGGCGCTGGCACGCGAGATGCCGGGCGTGTTCGTGACCGGGGCCGCCTACCGGGGCCTCGGCATTCCGGCATGCATCCGGCAGGGCAACGAGGCGGCAGCAGCCGTCGTGCAGCACTTGGCCTCGGTCCCCGCCTCCAGCTCGCCGTGAGTCGAGCAGCTGTCGCCGATCGGCTGCCGTGCGACGGCCGAACGGTTGCCTCGCCGTGAACCGGCTGCTGCGCGACGGCCTTGCGCTCGTGCTCGGAGCGCTCACCATGCTGTCGCTGCCGCCGTGGGGGCTGTGGCCGCTCGGCCCGGTCGGGCTCGGCCTGTGGCTGCGCTTCTGCAACCGCGGTGCCGAGCGCTGGCGCGACCGGCTCGAAACCGCTGCCGCCTTCTGGCTGGGCGCCTACCTGCTGGGGCTGTTCTGGATGACCGAGCTGACCGTGCCGGGATGGATCGCGGCAGTGCCGGTCGAGACGCTCATCATGGCGCTGCCGCTGTCGCTGGTTCCCGCCGGCGGACGATGGCGTGCGCTGGGCGTGCCCGCCGCGCTGGTGCTGGGCGAAGCCGTGCGCTGGCAGGTGCCGTTCGGCGGCGTGCCCATGTCGAACCTGGCGCTGGGCCAGGTCAGCGGACCGTGGCTGGGCACCGCGGTGCTCGCGGGTCCGCTGGGGGTGATCGCGCTCGTGGGCGTGGGCGCCGTCATCGTTGAGCGCCTCTGCGCGCGCGAATGGTGTGCCGTCTCCTGGCCGGCGGTGGTGGCCATCGCCGCGCCCATCGCGGCGCTGGTGTGGCCCGCCACCACGGTGGACGCCACCGTCACGGCGGCCGTCGTGCAGGCAGGCGGAGAACTGGGCACCAACGTCGACACGCCGCAGCGCAGCGTGCGGCTGCGGCACCTCGACACCACCAATGCCTGGCAGGGCAATGCCGACCTCATGGTGTGGAGCGAGAGCAGCACGTCTGCCGACGGCCCGCTGGAGGCCTCCGACAACCTGGCCGAGCTTGAGGCGCTGGCCGGCTGGCGCGACTCGGTGCTGATAGCCAACTTCTACGAGCGCGCCGTGGACGCAGAGCGATTCCGCAACGCCACGGTCGCCATCGATCCCGCCACGGGCCTGGCAGATCGCTACGACAAGGCGCACCTGGTGCCCTTCGGCGAATACGTGCCGCTGCGCAGCGTGGTGGAACCGTTCGCCGACCTGTCGCTGATCTCCCGCGAAGCCATCGCCGGCGAGGGCCCCGGCGTGCTGGCGACCTCGCTGGGCGACATCGCCGTCGTCACGTCGTATGAGGTGTACTTCAGCGAACTCGTGCGCGACGGGGTCCGGGCGGGAGGCCGCATCATCGCGAACCCCACGCTGGCGTCGTCGTACAGCACGTCGGTGGTGCCTTCCCAATCGCTCGCCAGTGCCCGGCTGCGGGCGGTCGAGACCGGGCGCTGGGTGCTGCAGGCATCCACCACCGGCTACAGCGCCGTCGTGTCGCCCGACGGTGAGGTCACTCACCGCAGCGAGCTGCGCGAATCCACCGTGCTGGCCGGCGAGGTCGAGCTTCGCTCAGGCAGCACCCCGGCGCTGGCGCTGGGCTCGTGGCCGCTGATCGTGGCAGCCGCCGTGCTGCTCGCCTGGTGCGTTTTGCCAGCCGGCCGACGCAGAGGCTGAGCCGGCAGGCGAAGCCGTGGCCCGAGCGGCCCGTGAGCGGCAGCGAACAAGAGCGGGAGACAACAGGTACGACAACGAGAAGGTTCACCTGTTCGCGCCGCCTCAAGTCCGGCCGTGCGGAGGGGTGACGAGCGGCGAGTAGCCTTGATCAGCCTCAAAAGCGGTGACGAGCCAAGCGTGAGCCATCCGGAAATCCAGGCAGAACAAGCTCATATCGACCGCGCGTACGCGCTGCTGGAGTCGTCCCGGCAGCGGGCGACGCGGCTGCGCGACATGGTCGAGGTGGGACGAGGCGGCACACGGCAGGCCCGCTTCGAACGCGACGTCATCGAAGACGCCGTTGCAGGGCGCCTGAGCCAGCTCGAGCTCGGTTCGTCGTCGCTGGTGTTCGGCCGCATCGACCGGTCCGCGGGGCCGAACGGCGATGCTGACAAGTCCGACGGCAGTCCTGACGGCAATGGCGCCAGCGAGACCTTCTACATCGGCAGGCTTGCGGTGGCCGACGAGCGCCAGGAGCCGGTGGTGGTGGACTGGCGCGCCCCGATCGCCGAGCCGTTCTTCCGGGCCACCGGCGGCGACCCGCTCGGCCTGCTGCGACGGCGGCACTTCGTGTGCCGCGGCCGCGTGCTTGCCGACCTCGAAGACGAGTTCTTCGACCTCGATGCGCTCGACGGCCAGAGGGGCGACGACCCTCGCTCCCGGCTGAACGCCCACGGGGCGCTGTACGCAGCGCTCGAACAGCGCCGCGACGGCCAGCTGCGCCAGGTGGTGGCCACGATCCAGGCCGAGCAGGACGAGATCATCCGCAGCCCGCGCAAGGGGATCCTGGTCACACAAGGCGGTCCCGGCACCGGCAAGACCATCGTGGCGCTGCATCGCGCCGCCTACCTGCTGTACACGTACCGGTTCCCGCTGGCCGGGCAGGGCGTGCTCGTGGTGGGGCCCAACCGGCTCTTCCTGCGCTACGTGGAACGGGTGCTGCCCAGCCTGGGCGAAGCCGGTGTGCACCTGTTCGTGCTGGCCGACCTGTTCAACGAGATCTTCCCCGACGTGCGGGTGCGCCTGGCCGACACGGCTGACGTGGCGCGCATCAAGGGCGATGTCCGCATGTCGCAGGTGGTGAAGAACGCTGTGCGCGACCGGCAGCGGCCGATCCGCAGCGATCTGCGTCTCGAGTTCGGCTTGGGGTACGTCACGCTGGCGGCGAGCACGTCGCGGGCCATCGTGGCCGAGGCCCGCCGCCGTTTCCGCCATCACAACGCGGGCCGGGCGTACGTGGAACAGGCGGTCTATGCGGCCATGTCGGCCTCGCACCGCCGCCGCCCCGAGCCGTCCAAGCTGCGCGAACGGTTCTCGCGTCATCCCGATGTGATGGAGGCGTTCGAGCGCATGTGGCCGCTGCTGACGCCCGCACAGCTGCTGCGCGACCTCTACGGCTCCCGTGCGCTGCTGCGGTCGGCGGCCGACAGCGTGCTGGCCGACGCCGAGACTGAGCAGCTGTTCCGCCCCCGGGGCGACAGCGAGGCCGACTACGAGTGGAGCGACGCCGACGTGCCCGTGCTCGACGAGGCCTACTCCGTGCTGGGGCCCCGGTCGCGCTCGCGCAAGCGCCGCAGCGACACCGAGATGCGCACCTACGGCCACATCGTGGTGGACGAATGCCAGGACCAGCCGCCGATGGCGCTGCGGATGATCGCCCGGCGGTCGCTGAACGGCTCGATGACGCTGGTCGGCGACATTGCCCAGGCCACCTCGGCGCATGCGCCGTCGAGCTGGCACGAGATTCTGGCTCACCTGCCGTCGGGGCCTGTTGCACCACGGCTGTCCGAGCTCACGCTGAGCTACCGGATCCCCCAGCCCAGCCTCGAGCTGGCCAACCAGGTGCTCGCCGCGGCTGCGCCCGGCCTGGCCCCGCCCGCCGCGGTGCGCATCGACGGCGCGCCGCCCCGCTTCGTGAAGGCGCCCGCAGATGTAGCCCAGGCGGTGCTGGACACTGTGGTGTTTGAGGCGGCCGAGCTGGACGGCGGGAGCATGCTGGTGGTGTCACCAGCGGAGCACATGGACGACATTGCCGAGCTGCTTGCCGCCGCCGGTGTGGACTTCGGCCGTGCCACTGCAGCGAGCCGCAACGCCACCGGCGCGCTGCATCCGCATGTGACCCTGGCGCCGGTGCGACTGTGCAAGGGGCTGGAAACCGACGGCGTGGTGGTGGTGGAGCCGGCTGCGATAGTCGACGAGGAACCGCAGGGCCTGCGGGCGCTGTACGTGGCGCTGACCCGCGCCACCAAGCGGGTTGCGGTGGTGTCGTCACGGCCGCTGCCCGAACCGCTCCATTCGGCTGCTGCGTCATGCGGCGCTGGGGCGTGCAACACTGGCCGCACTGCCGCTCACGCCGCTGCGGCAGAGGCGAGCTCGGGAGATTCGCATGGCTGATGTCACGGTGACAGTGCTGGACAATGGACCGCTGCTGGTGCGCGGTCCGTGCCAGGTATCGGACCACGAGGGGAACACGCTGTCTGAGGGCGATGCGGTTGTTGCGCTTTGTCGGTGTGGTGAGTCGAATACCAAGCCGATGTGTGATGGCAGTCATAACCAGGGGTTCGACGGGACGCTGAACCCGCCTAGCTAGCGAGCGCCCGCTGGGCGGTGGGTGTGACACCGGGGCGGTAGTAATGGCGCTGGATGGCTGGCGCTATTGCTGATAACGGTGCTTCTGGTCGGATGCATCCGGCGCTGGGGTCGTTTAGCGCGCCTACTGGGGAGTGGTTTGCTTCTACTTTTGCTGCTCCTACTGAGTGCCAGGTTTCCGGGTGGGAGAGCATTTCTGCGGGGCGGCATTGTTTGATTGCCGCCCCTACTGGGTCCGGCAAGACGCTGGCCGCGTTCTTGTGGGCGATCGACCGGGTGATGAGCGAGCCCGAGCCGGCGCGTGCGGAGCGCACCCGGGTGCTGTACCTGTCGCCGCTGCGGGCGCTCGCTGTCGACGTCGACAAGAACCTGCGTGCGCCGCTGGCCGGCATCAGCCTGGCCGCGGAGCGGTTGGGCGTCGACGTGCATATGCCGACGGTGGGGGTGCGCACGGGCGACACCAGCGCTGCTGAACGCCGGCGGCTGGTCACCCGGCCGCCCGACATTGCGATCACCACGCCGGAGTCGCTGTACCTGATGCTGACGTCGCAGGCGCGCGAGACGCTGCGGTGGGTGCGGTGGGTGATCGTCGACGAGATCCACTCGGTGGCAGCCACCAAGCGGGGCACGCACCTGGCGCTGTCGCTGGAGCGGCTGTGCGAACTGACCGGCGAGCCGCCGCAGCGGATCGGGCTGTCGGCCACGCAGCGGCCGCTGTCGGAGGTGGCCCGGTTCCTCGGCGGCACCGATCCCGACCAGCCGGCGTCGCGGCATGTCGAGATCACCGATGCGGGCATGACCAAGCAGCTCGACGTGGAGGTCATTGTCGGCGTCTCCGACATGGGCGACTTGGCCGCGGCCAGTGCCGGCGCCGCTCCCAACGGCGCCGTGCGTGTGGATCATGACGATGACTTCGCTCCACCGCTCGCGGCGGCGCCATCAGACACAGCGCCGCCGCAAGCGCCGATCGAGACGGTGTCCCCAGATACGCAAACCCAGCCGGCCCCGCCCGCGGCGCAGACGCACTCCAACAGCATCTGGCCGGCGATTCATCCGCGCTTGCTGGAGCTGGTCTATGCGCACCGCTCCACCATCATCTTCACCAATGCGCGCCGGCTAGCCGAGCGGCTGGCTACCCGGCTGAACGAGCTGCATCTGGAGGGGCTCAACCGGGCTGCCGAAGCCGAGGGCACCTCGCCTCCCGAGGGTGCCGAGCTGGTGCGGGCGCATCACGGCTCGCTCAGCCGCGAGCAGCGACTGGGAATCGAGGACGATCTCAAGGCGGGCCGGGTGCGCGCCATCGTGGCCACCTCGTCATTGGAGTTGGGCATCGACATGGGCGCGGTCGACCTGGTGGTGCAGGTGGCATCGCCCCCGTCGGTGGCCGCAGGCATGCAGCGCATCGGGCGGGCCGGGCACCAGGTGGGCGAGCCGAGCGTGGGCAAGATCTTCCCCCGCCACCGGGGCGACCTGGTCGAGGCAGCGGTGGTGGCGCAGCGCATGGGCACCGGCGAGATCGAGTCGATCCGCTTCCCGCGCCAGCCGCTCGACGTGCTGGCCCAGCAGGTGGTGGCCATGGTCGCGGTCGACGACTGGTCGGTGCCCGACTTGCTGGCTGTCATTCGCCGTGCCGCGCCCTACGAGCAGCTCAGCGAGGAGGTGTTCAGCTCGGTGCTCGATCTGCTGGCGGGCCGCTACCCGTCCGAGGAGTTCCGGGAGCTGCGGCCGCGCATCGTGTGGGACCGCACCACCGGGATGCTGCGGGCTCGCCAAGGTGCGGGCCGCCTGGCCGTGACCAACGCCGGGACGATTCCCGACCGGGGCCTGTACGCAGTGTTCACCACCGACGGGTCGCGGGTGGGCGAGCTCGACGAGGAGATGGTGTACGAGGCCCGGGTGGGCGAGACGTTCCTGCTGGGAGCGTCGACGTGGCGGATCGCCGAGATCACCTTCGACCGGGTGGTGGTCACACCGGCGCCGGGCGAGCCAGGCAAGATGCCGTTCTGGCACGGCGACGGGCCCGGCCGGCCGCTGGAGCTGGGCAGGGCGGTGGGAGCGTTCATCCGCACGATCGGCGACGCGCTGCCGACGGATCTTGAGTCCCACCTGATGCAGCTCGAAGCCGAAGCGGAGCGCTCTGCGGTCATGGCACGGCGCGGCGACGTCGAGTCGACGTCATCACCCCGTCGTGCAGGCGAGAGCCTGAGCCCGACGGCGACGCCCGGGCCCGAGCGGCCGGCGAGCCAGTCTTCGCGCGGGACGGAGAAGACAGGCGGGAAGCAGCAGGAGACGCAACGGGAGGGTGCATCTGTCCGCGCGTCCTCGAAAGCCGCGGCGCCGACCGCTCGGCTGGTGGAACAGCTGCAGCGGGAGAACTGCCTCGACAGTTCTGCCGCGGTCAACGTGCTGCGGTATCTCGACGCGCAACGGGCGGCGACCGGCGCGGTGCCCGATGACCGCACGATCGTGGTGGAGCGCTTCCGCGACGAGATCGGCGATTGGCGCATCTGCATCCTCACGCCATTCGGCGCCCGGGTTCATGCTCCGTGGGGCATCGCGTTACAGGCCAAGCTCGCCGAGCAGGCCGCCGGCAGCGGGGACGTCAACGGCATGGGCGGCGTCGAGCTGCTGTGGAGCGACGACGGGATCGTGCTGCGGCTGCCCGATGTCTGGTCGCCCGATGGCCAGGACGGCGCAGGCGCGGCTGGCAATGGGTCTGCGTGGGACTGGCCGGGCGCCAGCGGCGCGCCGGTGCTGGATGCGACGGACCTGGCGCTCGATCCCGACGAGGTGCGCGACGCCATCGTGAGTCATCTGCCTTCGACGGCCCTGTTCGCGTCGCGCTTCCGGGAGGTCGCGGGCCGGGCGCTGCTGCTGCCCCGCCGCCGGCCCGGCGAGCGGGTGCCGCTGTGGCAGCAGCGCCAGCGCTCGGCGGGGCTGCTGGAGGTAGCGGCCAAGTACCCGAGCTTCCCGATGCTGCTCGAGACGTCGCGAGAATGCCTGCAGGAAGTGTTCGACGTGCCGGCGCTGGCCGAGGTGCTGTCCGACATCCGGACGCGCAAGATCCGCATGGTCACTGTCGACACCGACGGTGCCTCGCCGATGGCGCAGAGCCTGCTGTTCGACTGGATCTCGGTGTTCATGTACGGCGGCGACGCGCCGCTGGCCGAACGCCGGGCCGCTGCCCTGGCGCTCGACCGCGACCTGCTGGCCGATCTGCTCGGCGCCGAGGAGCTGCGCGAGCTGCTTGATGCGGAGGTGCTCGCCACGCTCGAGCTGGAGCTGCAGCGACTCGCCGATGGCCGCCGGGCTCGCAGCCCCGACGAGCTCGCCGACGTCCTGAGCCGAGTCGGCGACCTCACCGCCGAAGAGATCTCCTACCGCTGCGTGACCGAACAGCCGGTCTCGTCAACGGCCGAGCAAGCGGTAGACGAGGCAGCCGAAGCCGCCGGCGAGCCTGCAGTGTCAGACGCTCCGTCAAGCGACGAGTCGTCAGCTGGCGAAGCTTGGCTGGCCGAGTTGGTGGCTGAGCGTCGTGCTGTTGAGCTGCGGGTGGCGGGCGAGACCCGGTATGTGGCGGTGGAGGACGCCGCCCGCTATCGGGATGCGCTGGGGTGCGCGCTGCCCGTGGGCCTGCCCGCGGCGCTGACGGTCGACATGCTGACGCCGGGAACTGACCCGCTCGACGAGCTGGTGGCCCGCTTCGCATCTACTCATGTGCCGTTCGAGGCCGACGCCGTTGCCGAGCGGCTGGGCATCGCGGAGGTTCGGGTCACGGCAGCGCTCAACCGGTTGGAGACCGCCAAGCGGGTCACCCGGGGAGCGTTCCGGCCCGACGGCACCAGCACCGAGTGGTGCGACACGTCGGTGCTGCGAACCGTGCGAAGACGCTCGCTGGCACGGCTGCGGCGCGAAGTGGAGCCGGTGCCGCCCGAGGCATATGCGCGCTTCCTGGCGGCGTGGCACAGCATCGACCGGCCGCGCCGAGGTGCCGATGCGCTGGCCGACGCCATCACCCAGCTGGCCGGTGCGCCTGTGGCGGCTTCAATCCTCGAGACCGATGTGCTGCCCGCACGCGTGGCCCGCTACAGCGCTGCAGATCTGGACGCGTTGCTGGCGAGCGGCGAGTTGGTGTGGATCGGTGCAGGCTCGCTCGGCCCCAACGACGGGCGTGTCCGTCTCTACTGGCGCGACGAAATCGCCACTCTGGCACCGCCAACCGAGCCTGAGCCCGACAACCCGGTGTCAGCAGCAGTGCTCGCTCACCTCAGCGAACACGGCGCCGCCTTCTGGCCCGACCTGCTCAGTGCAGCCCACGCCGCCACCGCCGACAGCAGTCAGCAGGGTGACAGTGCGGCACTCCCCGCTGAGTCGACAGATGGTGCACCCGATGGGCGAGCGCTCGCACCGAAGTCCGCCGCCTCGGCACGGCCCACGGATCTGGCGAACCTGTCCGAGCGGGTGCTGGCTGCGCTGTGGGACTTGGTGTGGGCCGGTCTCGTCACCAACGACACGCTGGCGCCGCTGCGGGCACTTGGCCCTCGCCGCGGCGGCCGAAGCAAATCGTCCGGCGCTGGCCGAGCCGCAGGCGCTCGACAGGGCGCGCGCCGCGGTCGGTCGGGCGTGCTCACCCGTTCGGGCCCGGCCCGTCGACGCCCCGGTCGCTTGCGCAGCGGCGGGCCGCCGAGTGCGGCGGGCCGCTGGTCGCTGACCTCGCTGCTGCGCGAGCCGGCGCCGTCTCCCACCGAGCGGGCGCACGGCAGCGCGCAGGCGCTGCTGGAGCGGCACGGCATCGTCACCCGCCCCGGCGTGCTCGCCGAGGGCCATCCAGGAGGCTTCGCCGCGGCATACGGCATCCTGCGCGCGCTCGAAGAGCGAGGCAGCGTGCGGCGTGGCCACTTCGTCGAGGGCCTCGGCGCGGCACAGTTCGCCACTGCTGCGGCAGTCGAGCGCCTGCGCGACTACCGCGAGAGCTCAAGCGACGTCGTGGTGCTCGGCGCGGCCGACCCGGCCCAGCCCTACGGCGCCGCACTGAGTTGGCCGCCCAGCGATGGCCGACCCAGCCGCACGGCCGGCGCGCACGTGGTGCTGGCCGACGGCGCTCCGCTCGTAGCGCTGGACCGCGGCGGCCGCACCCTGCACACCTTCGAGCACGCCGCCGACGATCTGCGCTGGATCGGCGCGCTGCGCCAGGCACTCGCCGACGGCCGGCTCGCCAAGGTCGAGCTGGCCCGTATCGACGCCGGGCCCGCCGCCGAGCACCCGATCCACGACGCACTGATCGAGCATGGCTTCACCGCCGGATACCGAGGTCCCACGCTGCGAACCTGAGAAAAACCTGAACATGGGCGGGAGGACGGTGTGCGTAGAGTTGCGCGCTGGTCTGCAACCTCTCCGGGAGGCTTCATGTCTGTCGCGGCTCCACCCACGCATGCAGCGGCGAGAGCCGTCGCCGCCACTAAGATCTACGGCTCAGGCGACACTGCGGTGCGCGCGCTCGACGCCATCAACGTCACGTTCGAACAAGGCCAGTTCACCGCCATCATGGGACCATCGGGCTCGGGCAAGTCCACCCTCATGCACTGCATGGCAGGGCTCGACCGGGTGACCGAAGGGCAGGTGCTCATCGGCGAGATCGACCTGTCCACCCTGTCCGAACGAGACCTCACGCTGCTGCGCCGCGACAACGTGGGGTTCGTGTTCCAGGCGTTCAACCTCGTCCCCACGCTGACCGCCATCGAGAACATCATGCTGCCGATGGACCTTGCTGGCAGCCAAGGCGACACTGACTGGGTCGACGAGGTGGTCAGCGCCACCGGGCTGGCCGACCGCCTCAAGCACCGGCCCAGCGAGCTGTCGGGCGGCCAGCAGCAGCGCGTGGCGGTGGCACGGGCGCTGGCCGGCCAGCCGCAGGTGATCTTCGCCGATGAGCCCACCGGCAACGTCGATCTCAACACGGGCGCCGAGATCCTGGGCTTCATGCGCAACGCCGTGGACGAGATGGGGCAGACCATCGTGATGGTGACGCACGACGCAGTCGCGGCCTCATACGCCGATCGGGTGGTGTTCCTCGTGGACGGCAAGATCGTCGACGAGCTCGTCGACCCCACACCCGAGCGCATCCGCGCCCACATGAACCAGCTCGGCGCTTGATACATGCTGCGACTCGGCATCAAATCGCTGCTCGCGCACAAGGTCCGCTTTGCGCTGACCGCGAGCACCATCGTCATCGGCGTGGCCTTCGTGGTGGCGTCGTTCGTGACGGCCGACTCGCTGCGTTCGGGCTTCGACCAGCTCGCTGAGGACATCAACACCGGCACCGACTACACGGTGCGCGGCGAGCTGCCGTTCGGCGAGATCACCGAAGCCGTGGCACCAGCCGTATCCGCCGACCTCGTCGACGACATTGCCGCAGTGGACGGCGTGGAGATCGCCAAGGGCGGCCTGTTCGTCAACGGCGTGATCCCGGTGGACGGCAACGGCGAAGCCGTCACCACGTTCGGGCCGCCGGTGGCGGGCACCAACTGGCTCGAAGACGAGTCGCTGTCGCAGTTCTACCTGATGGAGGGCCGCTGGCCCGTCGGCATCGGCGAGTTCGCCATCGACATCACCACCTTCGAAGACGACGGCTACGACTTCGAGCTGGGCGGCACCTACCAGGTGGTCACGCCCACCGGTCCGCGTGAGTTCACCCTGACCGGCGTGGCGCAGTTCGGCTTCCCCGAGAACGCCGGCGTTGGCGCCATCTTCTCGCTGTTCGACACGGCGACAGCCCAAGAGATTCTGGGCTTCCCCGGCGAGTTCACCGTGATCAGCGTGCGGGCCGAAGCAGGGGCCGACATCGCCGAGCTGCAGACCCGCATCGAAGCCGTGCTGCCCGACGGCGTCGAGGTGATCACCGCAGCCGACTCCGAAGAGGAGTTCAGCGACGCCACCGAGACCTTCATCGGGCCGTTCCAGACGATCCTGCTGGTGTTCGCGTTCATCGTGCTGTTCGTGAGCACGTTCATCATCTCCAACACGTTCAACATCGTGCTGGGTCAGCGGGTGCGGGAGCTCTCGCTGCTGCGAGCCGTGGGTGCCACGCCCGGGCAGGTGCGCATGTCGGTGCTGACCGAGTCGGCGATCATCGGCGCAGTCGCCTCGGTGGCCGGGCTCGGTCTGGGCATGCTGGGCGCATTGGGTCTGAAAGCCCTGCTGAACTTCTTCGGGGCGTCGCTGCCTGACGGTCCGTTGCCCCTGGTGCCGCGCACCGTGCTGTGGGCCGTGGTGGTGGGTGTGGGTTTCACCGTGCTGGCGTCGCTGGTGCCGGCCATCAAGGCCTCGCGCATCTCGCCGGTGGCGGGCCTGGCCGAGGGCACGAGCAGCGACGAGGGTGCCAGCCTCGGCTGGCCCCGGTTGGCAAGCGGCGGTGTGCTGCTGGCCATCGGCCTGGTGGCGACTGGCCTCGGCCTGTTCGGCGACTTCGACGGCGCGACGCCGCAGCTCAGCACGCTCGGCGCCGGTGCCGCGGTCACCTTCGTGGCAGTCTCCGTGCTGAGCCCGCTGGTGTCGCGGGCAGTGGTATCGCTGCTGGCGCGACCGCTGGTGTGGATGATGCCGATCTCGGGCCGGTTGGCCCGTGCCAACGCCGCTCGCAACCCGCGGCGCACCTCCGCCACGGCGGTGGCGCTCACGATCGGCCTGGCGCTGGTGACCATGGTGTCGATCGTGGGGCAGTCGCTCAAGGTGTCCTTCGGCGACCGCCTGGCCAACGCATTCACTGCCGACTTCATCGTGACCGCCGACACGCAGGCCGGGCTGCCGAAGACGCTCAGCTCCGACATCCGCGCCGCCGGCATCGGCACTCCGGTGGGATTCGATCTCGACCTCGTGCAGATCGACATCGGCGACTCACAGGTGGAGACCCAGCTGACCGCGGCCCGCGTCAGCGACTTGGAAGCGGTGATCAACATCGATGTGATCGAGGGCAGCTTGGACGGCTTCGATCCCCAGACCGGATTGCTGATACAGAGCGACGTAGCCGCAGATGACAACCTCGGGCTCGGCGACACCGTCGAACTGACTTTCGTCAGCGGGGACCGTGCCACGGTCAGCGTCGCGGCCATCTTCGACGGCAACGGGTTCTGGAGCAGCTGGTTCATCGACAGCGCGTTGTATGACCAGTTCGCGACGACCGCGTTCGACGACGTCGTGATGGTGCAGTCGGCTATCGACGACCCCGAGGCCGCCCGCGCGGCCATCGACGACGTGCTGGACAGCTACCCGCAAGCTGTGCTCGAAGACCGGCAGGAGTTCCAGGAGAGCATCGAGTCGAGCCTGAACACTGTGCTCGTGCTGGTGAACGTGTTCCTGGGCTTCGCCCTGCTGATCGCGCTGATCGGCATTGTGAGCACGCTGACGCTGTCGGTGTTCGAGCGCATCCGCGAGATCGGGCTGCTGCGGGCGGTAGGCATGACCCGCCGCCAGATGCGGCGCATGATCCGCTGGGAGGCTGCCGCCGTGTCGCTGTACGGCGCTGTGGTGGGCGTGGTGCTGGGTGCAGCGTTCGGTATGGCCACCTCGGCGGCGATCCCCGAGGACATCATCGACACCATCGCGGTGCCCTACCTGCAGCTTTTCATCTTCCTGGTCATCTCGGTGGGGTTCGGGCTGATCGCTGCGCTGTTCCCGGCATTCCGGGCCAGCCGGATGAACGTGCTCGACGCGATCGCAGACGAGTAACGCTGGTCGGACAGGTGCGGGGCAGGTGAAGCAGTGCTGAAGCTCGCCCTGCGGAATCTGCTCGACAAGAAGATCCGCTTCGCGCTCACCACGCTGTCGGTGGTGACCGGCGTGACGTTCGTGGTGGGCACGTTCGCGCTCACCGACAGCCTGCGCTCGACCTTCGGCGACCTGGCGCAGGACATCGCCGGCGAGACCGACCTGACCGTGCGGGCCGCGCAAGAGATCGGCAACGAAGCCGACCGCCCGACCATGCCGGATTCGCTGCTCGACGAGGTCGCTGCGATTGACGGCGTGGTCGAGGCCTCGGGCACGGTGCAGGCGCGCAACGTGGTCATCGTGGACGACGAGGGCAATGCCATCCGGCCCCAGGGCCCGCCTGCGCTGGGGATGAACTTCTCGTCGCGGGTGTTCTTCCTCATCGAGGGCGAACCTCCGGACGGGTCCGGGGAATTCGTCGTCGACGCAACGACGGCGACGAACAACGACCTGCGGGTCGGCGAGATCTACGACATCAACGGGCCGGTTCGCTCGCAGCCCTTCGAGCTGGTCGGCATCTTCAACTTCGGATCGCCCGACACCAACACCAGCCTCGGGCAGACGATGTCGGTGTTCGACACTGACACCGCCCAGGAGTTCCTGGGCTTCGGCGACCGGCTGGTGGAGATACGCGTGCTCGTGAACGCCGATGTCGCCGAGGTCCGCGCGGCAATCGGCGCGGCGGTGGGTGCTGACTACGAGGTGATCACCCAAGAGATTGCCGCCGAGGAGCAGACCGAGCAGTTCCAGACCGTCCTCAACATCTTCACCTCGATCCTGCTGGTGTTCGCATTCATCGCGGTGTTCGTGTCGGCGTTCATCATCAACAACACGTTCCAGATTGTCGTCACTCAACGGGTGCGCGAGATCGGGCTGTGGCGGGCTATCGGCGTGACGCCCAAGCAGGTGTCGCGCTCGATCGTGGTCGAGTCGGCGATCGTCGGGTTGCTCAGCACGGCCATCGGCATTGCCGTCGGCATGCTGGTCAGCCTCGTCATGCGGGCGGCCATCCGTGCGAGCGGCTTCGGCCTGCCATCGGGGCCGCTGGTGCTGCGGCCGCGCACCGTCGTGCTGGCGTTGGTGATCGGGCTCGGCGTCACGATGATCGCCTCGATCGTGCCTGCCATGCGGGCGCGCCGCATCACGCCGATTGCCGCTCTGGCGCATGACTACCGCATCGAGCGCAGTGGGTGGCGCCGGCGGGTCGCCGTGGGCGGAGCTGTCACCGCTGCGGGCGTGGTGTGCCTGGCGCTGGGCATGGCCGGGGTCGGCAGCACCGCCGCGGTGCTCGCACTGACGGGCATCGGCGCACTCGTCACCTTCGTGGGCCTCAACGTCGCCAGTCCGGCGATTGCGCGGCCGGTGGTGCGCGTGCTGGGACGGCCCATCCAGGCCCTGTTCGGGATGCCGGGCCGGCTGGCGCGCGAGAACGCCGCCCGCAACCCTCGGCGCACGGCGTCCACCGCCGGCGCCCTCATGATCGGCGTGACGCTGATGGCGACGACATCGGTCGTCGGCGCCTCGGTGAGCAGCACCATCGCCGATGTCCTCAGCGACGCCGTGCGGGCCGACTACTTCGTCCGCAGCGAAGCATCACCGTTCGATCCTGCGACTGGCTTTCCGGCGCAGCTGCTCGACGACCTCGAAGATCGCGACGAGATCGAGAGCGTCGTCGGCTACCGGGTGGCGTTCGGCGGGATGGTCGTGGGCGGTGACAGCCGTGATGTCGTCACTGCCGACTTCGACAGGGTGGAGCGTCACATGGACGGCGATGTGATCTCCGGGTCGATGACGAACGGTGATCCACTCACCGGCATCGCGCTGCACGTCGACCCCGCCGGAGATCTCGGCGTCGCCGTCGGCGACACGCTCGAGGCGACGTTCCCCGACAACGAGACCGTCACGTTGACCGTGACAGCGATCTTCGCCGACGCGGCCATCTACGGCAACTGGCTCATCGACAACGCCTTGTGGGAGCAGCATTTCGGCCGCCGCGACTACCGCTTCGGCACTGCACTGGCTCATGCTGGCCACGCCGAAAGCAGCCAGGTCGCTCTCGCGGAGGTGGTCGAGCGCTATCCCGGCGTGATCGGCGAGAACCGGGTCGAGTTCCGCGAAGCCAACCAGAGCCTGGTCAACTCGATCTTCGCGGTGATCACGGTGCTGCTGGGCCTGTCGTTCGTGATCGCGCTGATCGGCATCGCCAACACGCTGGCGCTGTCGGTGTTCGAGCGCACCCGTGAGATCGGCCTGCTGCGAGCCGTGGGCATGACCCGGCGGCAGCTGCGGCGGGCCGTGCGCTGGGAAGCGGCGATCGTCGCCACGTTCGGCGGCCTGCTGGGCGTGGTAGTCGGCACTGTGCTGGGCGTGGCCGGTTCGCTGGCCACGCCAGACTCGTTCATCACCACCGTCGATGTGCCCTACGCAACGCTGGCCGTCTACATCGTGGTTGCGGGGCTGGCGGGTCTGCTGGCAGCAGTGCTGCCGGCCCGCCGCGCCGGGCGCATGGAGATCCTGGACGCGATCGCCCACGAATAGCGGATTTCAGCCTGTTCCGGGCGTCGTTTCTAGAATGCCGCGATGAAGTGTCCTGCGTGCGCCACCGAGGTCCCGCAGGGCGCACGCTTCTGCCATACCTGCGGCAACCTGCTCGTCTCTACCGAGGAGCGCCGCGTCGTGACGGTGCTGTTCGCCGACCTAGTCGGGTTCACCTCGATGAGCGAGGCCGCCGACCCCGAAGAGATCAAGCATCTGATCGACCAGTGCTTCCAGCGGCTCGTGGCCGACGTGACCGCCTTCGGGGGCACGGTCGACAAGATCATCGGCGACGCGATCCTGGCGCTGTTCGGCGCGCCGACGGCGCACGAAGACGACCCTGAGCGGGCGCTGCGGGCCGCCTTCCGCATGCAGCGCTCACTGGAAGCCTTCAACGCCGAGCGCAATCTCGACCTGCGGATCCGCATCGGCATCAACACCGGCGAGGTGCTGGTAGGGGCGCTGCGAGCCGGCGGCGACTACACGGCCATGGGCGACACGGTCAACATCGCGAGCCGCTTGGAGACGCTGGCCGAAGCCGACGAGGTGCTGGTGGGCCCGACGACGCAGGCGGCCACGGTCGGCATCGTCGACTACACGCCCCGGGGCGAGATCGGCCTGCGCGGGCGTGACGAGCCCGTGCCCGTCTTCCTGGCCAGCGGCGAGCTGGCGCCGCCCGGTCGCCACCGCAGCGCCACGATCTCGCCGCTGGTGGGGCGCGATCTCGAACATGCCCTGCTGGAGACCGCGATCGACACCGCAGTGGCCCGCCGCCGAGCGGGGCTGTGCCAGATCGTGGGCGAGGCCGGCATGGGCAAGACGCGCCTCGCCCGTGAAGCCGCGCACGGCGCCACCGAACGCCATGACGCGATGGTGCTCGAGAGCATGGCGCTGCCCTACGACGAAACCAACCCGCTGCGCTGCCTGGGCGATGCCATCGCGACCGCAGCAGGGGTGAACGCCGGCGACTCGACCGTGCAGGCCACCCGGCGCATCTCGTCGCTGGTGGCCGACGTGCTGCGGCCCACGAACAACAACGGCGAGAGCCAGATCGTCAACTACGAGGAGATCGACGAGATCACCGACGTGGTGCTCGCCGTGCTGGGCCGGGTGGGCAGCGGCGATCCCGCCGAGATCGAGTGGCGCGCCGAGGCCACCTTCCGCTCCCTGCGCCGCTTCCTGGGAGCGATGACGCGTCGTCAGCCCGTCGTGCTGCTGCTGAGCGACGTGCACTGGGCCGAAGAGCGGCTGCTCAGCGTGCTCGAGCAGCTGCTGGCAGCACTGGCCAACCAGCCGTTCGTGGTCATCACCACGGCCCGCTGGAACGTCGACGAGCAGCGCTGGACGGTGCCGCCGGGTCGCCACAGCACGGTGGTGCTGAACCTGGATCCGCTGAGCCGCGAGGCCACCGCCGAGCTGGCCGCCGAGCTGCTGGGCGGCAGCGCTCCCGCCTACCTGGCCGATCAGCTCTACGAGCGCAGCGGCGGCAACCCGTTCTTCCTCGAAGAGATGTGCGTGCTGCTGCGGGAGTCGGGCGTGGTGGGTCCTGGTGCTCGCCCGGATCACGAGGAACGATCGCTGGCCGAGATGCCCGACACGCTGCGCGGGCTGGTTGCGGCCCGTCTCGACACGCTGAGCTCGCCCGAGCGGCGGCTGGTGGACGCCGCATCGGTGCTCGGCGGCGGCGGCTCGACCAGCGAGCTGCTCGAGATGACGGCGGCCACCAATCCCGACACCAGTGCCGAGAGCGACTCCGCCACCTTCCAGCGGCTGGTCGACAAGGACATCTTCACCAGCGAGGCCGATGTCTGGACGTTCCGCAGCGACGTGGTGCGCGACGTGGCCTACAGCATGCTGACCAAGACCGACCGGGCCGAACGGCATCTCGACGTCGCGCTGTGGCTGGCGCAGAACCGCGACGACCCTGCCAGCGACTCGGTGGGCGTGATTGCGGATCACTTCGCCTCGGCGGTGGAGATGGGTGCCGACGCCGGTCAGCCCGGAGCCAGTAAGACCGCTGCAGATCCTGAGTCGTTCGAGGGCGGCATGACCGAGGTGGCCATCGAGTGGCTGGGCCGTGCCGGCAAGTGGGCCGCGGCCCGAGACAGCCACTACGCCGCGGCGCAGTTCTACCGGCGTGCCATCGAGATGCTCGGCGATGCCGACCCGCGCCTCATCGACATGGCGCTGGGCCGCGCGGCGGCACGCCTGCGGCTGGGGGAGCTGCACGGCGCCCATGCCGATGCCGAGCTGGCCCGAGCGCTCGCAACGCTGAACGGCAACCGGCTCGCGGCGGCGCACGGTCTGCGGGTGCTGGGCGAGGTGGCGCTTGCCGGCGACGAGCACGCGGCGGCCGACAAGCTGCTGGCCGACGCGCTCGACCAGTTCCGCACGCTGGGCGAAGTGCGCGAGGCGGCCGAGTCGCTGCGGCTGCGGGGGCTGGCCTCGCTTCGGGCGGGTGAGTACGCCAGGGCCGACCGCTACATCAACGAGGCCAACGGCACGTTCGGGCACCTGGGCGACGAGAGCGGCGTGGCGTGGTGCTTGCAGAATCTGGCGTGGCTGTCGTTCGAGCAGGGCTTGATCGACGAGGCCGGCGATCGCATCACCACCGCCATCGAACGGTTCGGCGATCTGGGCGACACGGTCGGCTTGGCGACGGCGGAAGGGCTGCTCGCGTTCCTGCGCTTCCATGCCGGGGATCGTGACGAGGCCGAGGAGCTGGCCACGTCGGTGCATGCCATCGCCCACGAGCGGGGCGAGCGTTTCACCGAGGCCATGATGGACCTGCTGCTGGGGTCGCTCAGCCTGTGGTCGGGCCGGGCGGCGGATGCCGTCGAGCGGGCCAAGGCTGCCGAGCAGGTGTTCCGCGACGTGCACAGCGATTTCGGCGAGGTGCAGGCGATGGGGCTGCTGGGCCGGGCCTACGCGGCCGTCGGCGAGCTGCAGCGCAGCCGGGCGATGCTGGCCGAATGCCTGCAGCGGGCCAACGACATGCCGGGCCAGCCGCTGGAGGGATTCGCCCGGGCGGTGCGGGCCGGTGCCGCGGTGCAGATGGGCCAGCCCGAGATGGTCAGTGAGGATCTGACCCGTGCCGGCTGGGAGCAGCCGGCTGATCAGCGGCCGCGCGAGCCGGGACGGGGCCCCGACCAGACCGCGGTGATCGGCCAGCGTGATCTCGACGTCTCGCTGGGGCTGGCGCTGGCGCAGCTCGGCCAGGCGGAGGACGCCATTGCTGCGCTCGAGGCCGTTCCCACTGCGGACTTGCCGTCGACCTATCTGCACTCGTGTCTCGCCATCGCCTATGCCACCGCCGGGCGCACGGTGGACGCACTCGAGCAGTCGCGCTTCGCCATGGCCAGCGGCACCGGCACCTACGTCGACGTGCGCAATGCCCTGGTGGCACGGGCGCTGGCGCACGCCCGTGATGCCGACCTGCCTGCGATGGAGGCGGCGTTCGAGCAGGTGATGATCCTGACCGAGGCCACCGACAGCCGGCTCAGCCAGACCGTGGTGCGGCTGGCCCGTGCCATCGGTCATGAGTGCTTCGATGCGCCCGACACTGCTGCGCTGCGGTCGGAGGCGGAGGTGGGGATCGCGCAGCTCGGGGCGCGCCCGACGGGCTGGGAGACGGCGTTCCGGCTTGCCGCCGGCTTGGAGGCCGCGGCGCCCGTGATCACCGGTCCGCTGCCCGAGGCCATTCCGTTCCCCGGACTGATGGACAGTTGACCGGCGGGGCAGATCGGCACGGCAGATCAGCAGGGCAGGCCGGTAATCTCGGCCCGTGTCACGGGTGCTGATTGCCAAGCTCGGTCTTGACGGGCATGACCGCGGCGTCAAGGTGGTGGCCCGGATGCTGCGGGATGCCGGCTTCGAGGTGATCTACACCGGGCTGTTCCAGACGCCCGAGAGCGTGGTGGCCGCTGCCATCGACGAAGACGTGGACGCCATCGGGGTGTCGATGCTGTCGGGTGCGCATGAGGCGCTGATGCCGCTGGTGGTGCAGCGCCTGCGTGAGGCCGACGCCGAGAGTATCCCGGTCATCCTGGGCGGCATCGTGCCCGACGGCGACCTCGAAGCCATGGAGCAGGCGGGCGTGGCGGCAGTGCTTACCCCCGGTGCCACCGCCGACGAGGTGGTGGCTGCTGTGCAGGGCGCCATTGACCGATCCCGGAGCACGCCGGCCGAATCCTGAGACTGGGCCCCGGCCACGGAGTCAGCGGGCCTCGACGGGTAGATTGCCCACGGCGTCGAGTTGAGGGCAGGGGCTCATGGACAAGATCGGTGTGGTGGGCTGCGGCCTGATGGGGTCGGGCATCGCCGAGGTTGCGGCCCGCAACGGGTGCGACGTGAAGATCGTGGAGGTCAACGAGGATGCGCTGGCCGCCGGCATGGCCCGCATCGAGAAGAGCCTGAACCGGGCCGTCAACGCCGGCAAGCTCGACGAATCGGGGCGGGAATCGGCGCTGGGCGCCATGTCGTTCGGCGTGGATCTCGACGAGCTGGCGGATCGTGAGTTCGTGATCGAAGCGGTGGTCGAGTCTGAGCCGGCCAAGCTGGAGGTGTTCGGGCGGCTGTCGAAGGTGCTCGACGACCCGGCGGCAGTGATGGCGTCGAACACGTCGGCCATCCCGATCATGAAGCTGGCCATGGCCACCGACCGGCCGTCACAGGTCATCGGCATGCACTTCTTCAATCCGGTGCCGGTGATGGGACTGGTGGAGGTCATCTCGTCGTTGCTGACCGCTGAGGAGACGGCAGAGCGCTGCCGGTCGTTCGCTTCTGAACGGCTCGGC
Source organism: Acidimicrobiia bacterium (assembly GCA_022821985.1). Lineage (GTDB taxonomy): Bacteria > Actinomycetota > Acidimicrobiia > Acidimicrobiales > Poriferisodalaceae > Poriferisodalis. The sequence continues at coordinate 31,543 of JAJECP010000009.1, read as the reverse complement.
AAGCGGGTGGTCGACAGCCAGGACCGGGCGGGGTTCGTGGTGAATGCCCTGCTGATCCCCTACATCCTGTCGGCCATCCGGATGCTCGAATCGGGCTTCGCTTCGACCGAAGACATCGACGCCGGCATGGTGCTGGGCTGCAACCATCCGATGGGCCCGCTGGCCCTGTGCGACCTGATCGGCCTCGACACGACGCTGGCGGTGGCCGAGTCGCTGTATGAGGAGTTCCGCGAGCAGCTCTACGCCCCGCCGCCGATGCTCAGCCGCATGTGCGACGCGGGGCTGCTCGGGCGCAAGACCGGCCGGGGCTTCTACACCTACGGCTGACATGTCGGCTGACGGTGAGGTGCCGACGGGCATCGATGCCCCTGCGGTCAGCGAGTGGTTCGCCGCCCATGTGCCGCAGGCTGCTCAACCGCTGCGTTTTGAGCTGATTGCCGGCGGGCATTCGAACCTGACGTACCGGGTGCACTGCGGCGACGGCTCGTCGGTGGTGCTGCGGCGGCCGCCGCTGGGCCATGTGCTGGCCACGGCGCACGACATGGGTCGGGAGCACAAGATCATCTCGGGTGTGGGGCAGACCGAGGTGCCGGTGCCCCGGGCGATCGCGCTGTGCGCGGATGAGACCGTGAACGAGGCGCCGTTCTATGTCATGAGCTATGAGGAGGGGGCGGTGCTGCATTCGGCGGATGAGTCGGCGCTGGTGCCTGACGGCGAGCGTGTGCCGCTGAGCCGCCGGGTTGCTGATGTGCTGGCCCTGCTGCATGCGATTGAGCCCGACGATGTGGGGCTCGGCGATCTGGGGCGGCGGGAGGATTACCTGGGGCGGCAGCTGCGTCGCTGGAAGCGCCAGTGGGAGCAGTCGAAGACTCGTGAGCTGCCGATCATGGATGAGGTCGCTGCGGAGCTGGAGGCTCGCAAGCCTGAGCAGGTCGGCTCGGCGATCGTCCATGGCGATTACCGGCTGGGGAACATGTTGTCGGGTTCCGGCGACATCGTTGCGGTGCTCGACTGGGAGCTGTGCACGCTCGGCGACCCCATGGCCGATGTGGGCTACCTGATGAACAACTGGGTGTCACCCGATGAGGTGTCGGCGGGCTCCTCGGCGCCCACGCAGGCGGGCGGGTTCGCTTCCCGCAGCCAGATGCTGGATTGGTACGCCGATGCGTCGGGGCGTGACCTGTCGCAGGTCGACTACTACCGCGCGTTCTCGTACTGGCGTCTGGCTGCTATATCGGAGGGCGTGCTCAACCGGTACCTGCACGGGGCGATGGCAGACGCCGAGGACACCGACACCGATCAGTTCCGTGAGAACGTCGATTTCCTGTCGACCAGCGCAGCCGAACGCCTCGCCGTTCGCTGATGGCTGAACCGGATCTGCCTGTCGAACCAGCAGACGAGACGGCAGCTCTCCCCGCGGAGGAAGCAGGTCAGGAGATCGCGGCCGAGTCGTCTGAATCAAGGCGGCCGGGGTGCCTGGTGGTCGGTATTGCGGGGGCTGTGGGGGCGCTCATCGGGGCGCTGACGGCCGGATTGCTCCTGGTCATCGTGCTGGCCGGCGACGACGGCCCTGACACTGCCGCGCCGACGGCGGAGGTCTCCCCGGAGGCTCCGAAGCCCGACGACGACACGCAGCAGTCTCCCTCGCAGCCGGATTCGTCGGCACCGACGGTGGCGGCACCACTGAGCGACGAGGGCGAGGCGAGCGGCATACAGCCACCCGAAGGGTCCACGGGCGATGCCGACTTCTGGAGCCAGGTGCTCGCCAACTCCAATCTCTTCGGCGCCGCACCCGGCGACTCTGAATCCAGCGATGGCACTGTCGACCTCGACCCCGACACGCTCGCTGAGGCGTGGGCACGCATGTTGGCCGGCGAGTCGGACCAGCCGGGCTCGCCGCTCGGAAGTCGCATCGAGGGCATCAACGTCAAAGCAGTTCTCGATGCGGTACAGGAATCAGTCGTCATCGTGAAGACCCCGACCGAGGAGAACCCGGACGGCGGCGGCTCGGGCTTCGTCGTGGCGGCCGATGGCCATATCGTCACCAACGAACACGTGGTCCGAGATGCCGAAACGGTGGCGGTTCGCCTATTCGGCGGCGAGCTCGTGCCTGCCGAGGTCGTAGCCAGCGACCCAACGCGCGACCTCGCGGTGCTGAAGGTCGACCGCGACGGGTTGTCGGCGGTTCGTCTCGGTTCCACCGAAGGCGTGGAGGTCGGCGACGAGGTGATCGCCATTGGCAACGCCTTCGGCATCGTCGGCGAACCCACGGTCACCGCAGGCATCGTGTCAGGACTCAACCGCGACATCACGTTGTCGGACAACACGAGGCTGGTGCGGCTCATCCAGACGGATGCGGCCATCAACCCAGGCAACTCCGGCGGGCCGCTGGTGAACGCTGCGGGCGAGGTCATCGGCGTCAACACTGCGATCCGCGCCGGTTTCGCCGAAGGCATCGGCTACGCCATCTCGATTGATCACGCCCGCCCGATCATCGATCAACTGCTCGAGGGTGTGGTGCAGGCGAAGGCGTATCTTGGTGTGCGCATCACGTCGGTCGAGGACTTCATTGCCGCCAACGAGGCACCGGAAGAACCCGATGATCCGGGCGGAGAGCTTGACGACGGCGGCCCGGAGACCGTGGAGCCGGGGCCGGATCCCGACGATGAGTTCGCCGGCATCGAGCTGCTGCCGCAGGTCACCTTTGGAGCGCTGGTGGTGGGCGTCGAGGCCGGCGGGGCCGCCGATCGGGCAGGCATCGAGCCCGGTGATGTGATCGTCGGGTTCGAGGGCGTGGAGATTCGTACGAGCAACGACCTTGTGGTGGAGATTCTGGCGAGGCTGCCGGGGGATCGGGTGGAGATCGGTGTGATCGGCAACGACGGCAAGCTCAGGCAGGTCGAGGTGGAGCTGGGTTCGTTCGTGCCCGACGACGCCGAGGGGTGATCCGGCGCGTGTCACAGCGGTTCGCGATACTGCGGGGGCTGGCTGCCGACTCAACACATCCGCAAGGAGAAAATGATGGCTGACCGAATCTTCGATACGGGGACCGACGACATTGCTGTCGAGATCACCGACGGCGTGATGACCGTCACGCTGAACCGTCCTGACCGTCGCAATGCGATGTCGACGCCGATGATGGAAGGGCTCGTTGCGGCGCTTGCCGATGCCGAGACGGCTTCCGATGTGGGGGCGCTGGTGCTGACCGGTGCGGGCGGTGCGTTCTGTGCCGGCGGCGATGTGAAGGGCATGGCGGCGGCAGGCGGCGAGGGCGGCGGCAGCCCGCTGCAGTACGACGCCCGCGTGCACAACCAGCGCCGCAGCCAGCGAGACACCTCGGGGAAGCTGTACGAGATGCCCAAGCCGACCATTGCGGCGCTGCCGGGGGCGGCTGCTGGGGCGGGCCTGTCGCTGGCGCTGGCGTGCGACCTGCGGTATGCGGCGCCCAACGCGATCATGACCACGGCGTTTGCCCGGGTGGGGTTCAGCGGCGACTACGGCGGCACGTGGTTCATGTCGCGGCTGATCGGCTCGGCCAAGGCGCGTGAGCTGTACTTCCTGTCCGACCGGGTCGATATGGATCAGGCGGTGTCGCTGGGCCTGGTGAACGGCGTGTTCCCCGCGGAGAGCCTGATGGACGAGGTGGGAGCGGTCGCAAGGCGGCTGGCCAACGGCCCGACCGTGGCGTACCGGTACATGAAGGAGAACCTGAACCGGGCAGTTCACGGCGACATGGGCGAGTGCTTGGACATGGAAGCGGCGCACCACATCCACACCGGTCAGACCGACGACCACAAGGAAGCGGCGCAGGCCTTCGTGGACAAGCGCGAGCCGGTGTTCCACGGTCGTTGATCCTCTAACAACCATTCGATTTCTGCGATTGGCGGCGCTGGCTGAGCCGTACGCTGGTGCGGGTGCGGAACGAGGTCGAGCCAGGTCAGGTTGATCTGGCGCGCGTGCCGCAGGTCCCGCCTGCCGAAACTCATCGGCAGCGAACGAAGACACCCATGGGGGCCAACGCTCGGCGTCGGGCTGGCAGTCCGGTCGAGTCGGGTGCGCCGGTGTTGCCCGGAATCCCGGCGGCGAAGGGCACTCCGGTCATCGAGCGTCGCCATGCCGAGGCCGGTCTGCAAAACGGCCTGGCCACGGCACCCCGTCCGGCCTCTGCAGTTCGGCCGGCCACGGCAGCTCGTCCCGTCCCCGCTGCAGATCGGCAAGTTCCTCCGACGCCTCCGCAAGCACGCGAAGCGGTGTCTGGTCGAGCATGGCGGGCACTGACCGTGGCTTCGCTGGGAACGGTGCTGGTCGGCTTCAACAGCACGGCCTCCAACTTGGCGCTGGACTCGATCCGCGACAGCTTCGCCGGCGCCACGGCAGCTGACGTGGGCTGGGGCATCGCCGGGTTCATGATCGGCACGGCTGCGTTCCTGCCGCTGGCCGGACGGCTCGCCGACAGGATCGGCCGCAAGCGCGTCTTCCAGATCGGGCTTGCGCTGTTCGCGCTGTCTGCGGTGTTCTCCGCCATAGCGCCGACGGTGTGGACGTTGAACATGGCCCGAGTGCTGCAGGCGATCAGCGGTGCAGCGATCCTCCCGGCCTCGTTGAGTCTTGTGCTGCCGTTGTTCCCCGAGTCGAGACGAACAACTGCGGTTGGACTCTGGTCGGCATCGGGTCCGCTGGCCGCGGTGATCGCGCCGCAGGTGTCCACGCTGATGCTGGAGCTCGCTAGCTGGCGCGTGCTGTATTTCGTGAGCGCTCCGATTGCTGCGTTGCTGTTCATCGTGGGCTGGCGAGTGCTGAGCGAACAGCCCATACCCCCGAAGCGCCAGCGACTCGACATCGTGGGTGCGACCGCCGGCACGGTGGCACTGCTCGCAATCGTGACGCCGCTCATGCAGGGAAGAGATTGGGGACTGCTGTCGCCTGTCGCACTTGCATTGATGGGCGTCGGTGTCGTGGCGCTGGCAGTCTTCGTCTTCAACTCACTGCGTCACGCCGAGCCGTTGCTGAACCTGCACTTGCTGCGGCGACGCAGCGTGTGGGTGACGCAACTGGCCAACTTCCTGGTCGGCCTCTCGTCGCAGTCGCTGTGGCTGCTCTGGCCACTGTTTCTGTTCAACGTGTGGAACTACGGAAAGCCGGCGGTCGGGCTGGCGCTAACCCTCGGGCCGATCACTGCGGGCTTCGCCACGATTACGTTCAGCCGCTTGGGCGAGCGCTGGAATGAGATCGGTCTCTGCCGGACTGGCGCAGCCCTGCAGATCGCCTCCACTGGTTGGATGGTGCTGACTCTGGGGACCACGCCGAACTACTGGTTCATCATGGCGCCCAGCATCGCCCTGTTCGGCTTGGGCTGGGGCATGTGTGTGCCGCTGCTCAACAGCGTGGCGCTCAAGGCGGTGCCCGAGAAGTACTTCGGGGAAGTGAGCGGGCTGTTCAACACCTTGCGCTACGCATCCGCGGCGATTGGCATAGCGGCGCTCTTCGCTGTGCTCACTGAAGACTCCGGTGCGGGTTCGCTGATCTACTACCAGCGGGCGCTCGTGTTCTTCTTGATCGCAGCCAGCGTGGCGTTCTTGTCGCTGTGGATTCCGATGAGTCGCCCGGGCCAGTCAGGTCGCTAGTCACGCCTTCATGCGTTCGGGAATCCAACCGAGCTTGGGCTCGGAGCTTCTGACTGCACTGCGTGATCCTGCTCTCCTCAGCCGCAACGGGCTGAGACGGCAGATTCCGAACGTCGAACGCCGGTGTCATGCGGCCAGCTACACCAGCCGTGCGCGCCAGCCGACGTGTCAAATGCCGCGAGAGCTCAGCATCGTGCACGCCTTGCAGCACGAGGCCGGGTTCGCGGTGGCTGCGATCGCGCAAAGTGTCGCGGCGCTCGGCGTTGATGGCGGGCGACTCCTTCTGGCACGCTGAGACCCTGACTCTCGACCAGATGCTCCGGCTGTTCGCGGTGGCCGCGTTGGCGTGCAATGTCGCGACGCTGGGTTTGGCAACTGTGCGGCTCCGTGGTGAACGGGGGGTCACCTCGAGCGGACGTGGCGTTGCGATCGGCGCCCGGGCGCTTGTGGGAGTTGCGGCGCTGCTTGCCGTGGGCGCCACGCTCGGCTCGCTGTATCTGTCCGAGATAGCGCATCTGGAGCCGTGCCGGTGGTGCTGGTTCCAGCGCATCGCCATGTACCCGCTCGCACTGGTGCTTGTCGTGGGCTGGTTTCGGCGGGACCGCGGGGTTCACCTGTACGGGCTGCCGATGTGCTTGGCGGGCGCTGCGATGTCGATGTGGCACTACCTGCTGCAGCACTTTCCGGATCTCGAAGGTGCCACCACGTGCAGCATCACCAGCCCGTGCACGGTCCGGTACGCGTGGGAGTTCGGATTCGTGTCGATCCCCTACATGGCCGGCAGCGTGTTCGTGCTCGTCGGTGTGCTGCTGAACCTGTCGCGCCACCGAGCCTGATGTTCAGAGCTCGTGAACATGAGTCGGTCCGCTGTGCTCCTACGGTGTGCACCATGAATATGAATGCGACCGAGCAATGAGACGGCTGCTCGGCAAGCTCATTCCTCGATCCACTGGCGGGCGCTGGGCGGCAGGCCTCGGCGTTGCCGGTGTGATCGGGGTCGGCATCTACCTGGTGTTCTTCGTCTTTGCGTTCCATCTGATCTTCGTGGACGAGGTGGTCGACGAGGCGGGCCCCGAGTTCGCCGTCGAGGTTGACATCGACGAGCTGATCAGCGAGGCGCTCGAGGCCGGTCCCGTAGCGACGACGGCTGCCGTCGCCGAGACCGGCAGCGATGACCAGCCCGCCGACCAGTCGATGTCGGTGGGTGAGCATGATGCTGACACTGACGCATCGGACGGGTCAGCCGGTTCGGCGGAGACTGACGGTTCAGCGGGGTCTGCTGGAACCAGCGAGTCCGCCGAGTCTGCCGAGACTGACGCATCCGGTGAGCCCAGCGAACCCGCTGAGTCTGACGCGTCCGCCGGTTCCGACGGGTCCACTGAGTCTGCCGAGTCCAGCGATTCTGGGGAATCAGGGGAGACCGAGGATCAGGGTGTGCGGGTGGCCTACGTGGGGAGCTTCGGGCCCCGGTCGCACCCGGCCGAGGGCACGGCGGTGGTGCTCACCGACGGCACGCAGACGTTCCTGCGGTTCGACGACGACTTCGCCACCGACAACGGCCCGGACCTGAACGTGTACCTGCACACTGCGGGTCCGGACGCATCGGTCGATGATCTTGTGGGCGACTTCATCGACCTGGGCGACCTGAAGGGCAACATCGGGGCGCAGAACTTCGTGATTCCCGGCGATGTCGATCTGGACCGCTACAGCACGGTGTCGGTCTGGTGCGTCCGCTTCCGCGTGGTCTTCGGTACCGCTGCGCTCGCGCCGATGAACTAGCCAGCCGCCGGCCGCTCTGGCCGCATGGGCCACGGCTATGCGATTCGGCCCAGCCTCTAAGGTCCGGGCATGATGGCGGGGGCGGTCAAGGACGGGCAGGCCCATCTGGCTGCGCTCGACACTGACCGAGCGGTCTTCCTGGACGGCGAGCTGATCACCCGGGTCGCAGAGCATCCGGCGTTCGCCGAGAGCTGCAAGGCGATTGCGGGCCTGTACGACTTCCAGGCCGCGAATCAAGACCTGATGACGTTCGACGTCGGCGACGGCCGTCGGGCCAACCGGGCGTGGCAGATGCCTCGCTCGTATAGCGATCTGGTGGCCAAGCGCCAGGCCATGACTGCCTGGGCCGAGCTGCATGCCGGCTACATGGGCCGCTCGCCGGATCATCTGGCGTGCGCCGTGTCGGGGCAGCTCATGGCGCTTGAGCTGTTCGAAGAGCACAACCCCCGCTGCGCCAAGGCCTACTGGGACTACTACGAGTGGGCCAGGGCCAACGACATCTTCCTGACCTACGTGATCATCAACCCCCAGGGCGACCGGTCCCGGGCGTGGGGCGATCAGCCCAAGCAGATCAGCACCCACATCGTCGACGAGGGGCCGGACGGGCCGACGGTGCGTGGAGCCAAGATGCTGGGGACCGGCTCGATCATGGCCGAGGAGGTCTTCGTCGCGAACCTGCAGCCGCTTCAGGCCGGCGAGGAGGATCTGGCCATCTCATTCGCTGTGCCGCTCGACACGCCCGGCATCAAGATCGTGTCGCGCAAGAGCTTCGAGCAACATGCCGTCAGCCCGTTCGACAACCCGCTCTCACACCGGTTCGACGAGAACGACGCCATCATCTACTTCGACGATGTGACCGTGCCGTGGGAGCGGGTCTTCGTGTACCGCGACGTCGACATGTGCCGGCGGCAGTTCCATGAGACGCCGGGGCACGTGTACCAGAACTACCAAGCGCAGGTTCGTCTGGTGGTGAAGCTCCGGTTCCTGCTGGCGGTGGCCCGGCGGCTCACCGAGACCATCGGCACGCTGAACATGGTGCAGGGGAAGCTGGGCGAGCTGGCCGCCCGGGTGGCCTCGATCGAGGGTCTGCTGTTCGGCATGGAGGCCAGTGGATGTCGTATGGGCGAGTACTACGTGCCCAACCGGCACCTGCTGTATTCGGCGCAGGTCACCACGCAGGCGTTGTACCCGCAGCTGATCACCGAGATCCGGGAGCTGGCCGGCGGCGGGCTGATCATGCTGCCGTCGTCGTCGGACGACCTGTCCAGCGATGAGGTGGCGTCGGTGCTCGACAGCACGCTGGTGTCGGCTCGTGAGGGCGAGGGGGCCTACGAGCGGATGAAGTTCCTGAAGCTGGCCTGGGACGCCGTCGGCTCGGAGTTCGCCAGCCGCCACACCCAGTACGAGATGTTCTACGCCGGCGCCCAGTTCGTCACCCAGGGCCACAGCTTCCGCACCTACGACTGGGAGGGCGCCGACCGCCTGCTCGAAGCGATGCTCGAAGGCAACGACGCCGACTGGAAGGGACGCTGATGGAGATTCGCAAGATGCTGACCTTTGTGGAGGACACGCGTAGCGAGGCCGGCGAGGCGGTCGATCCGGTGCTGCGCAAGGTGGCGGTGGTGGCGGTCGTCCGCAACGAGTACGCGGGGCGTCACGTGCAGGATCTGTCGCCGTACTACGAGGCGAGCGTCGAGCTCGGCAAAGAGATCGCCGGGTTGGCGGTGGAGCAGATGAAGCCGTACTCGATCGAGAGCTACGGCAAGGCGACCATCGTGGGCCTCGACGGCGAGCAGGAGCATGGCGTGGCGCTGCTGACCACGCCCTACGGCAACGTGCTGCGCGAGGCGGCCGGCGGCGGGGCGGCCTGGATCTCGTCGGCGACCAAGCGTGCGCAGCCCGGGGCGTCCATCGACATCCCGCTCGCGTACAAGGATGCGTTGTATGTGCGCTCGCACTACGACGCCATGAGCATCACCTTGCACGACGCCCCGCTGCCCGACGAGATCGCCGTGATCTGCTGCTTCGCCAACCGTGGCCGCCCGCACCACCGAGTCGGCGGCCTCAGCATCGACGACGCCACCGGCGAGGACGGTCTGACATGATGCCGGCAGATCCGATGCCGACCCCTGCCACCGTCGGCACTGCTGCGATCTGCGCGATGGCGGTGCTCTGCAGTCTTGCTGACCGTGGCCGCCCCCCCACCGCGTCGGCGGTCTCAGCGCCGGAGAAACGATCGGCGAGGACATGATCGGGGGCTGAGCTCATGCGAACTGCGATCACCAATATCGGCGTGGTGCTGTCGGGGGACTGGCGTGAGCCGTTGGTCGATGCCGACACGGTCGTGAGCGACAGCGGGCTGATCGTCGGTGTGGGTGCCGCCGTTGACGCAGATCTCGGCTCATGCGATGTGGTGATCGATGCGGCCGGCGCCACGGTGGCGCCGGGCCTGATCGACTCGCATGTGCATGTGGCGTTCGGCGATTTCACGCCTCGCCAGAACACGATCGGCTACCTCGAGAGCTACCTCCACGGGGGCACCACCACCGTGCTGTCAGCCGGCGAAGTGCACATCCCCGGCCGCCCCCACGACCTTGCCGGTGTGAAGGCGCTCGCGGTCGCCGCGCACAAGTGCTACGAGAACTTCCGACCGGGTGGCATGCGGGTCCATGCCGGATCGCTGCTGCTCGAGCCGGGGCTCGAGCCGGACGACTTCGCGGCCGTGCGAGCCGACGGCGTGTGGCTCTCCAAAGCCGGCTTCGGGGACGTCGACAGCGCCAAGGACTACGTCGAGCTCGTGGCCATGGCCAAGGCAGCCGGACTTGTCACGACATTGCACACCGGCGGCTGCTCGATCCCCGGGACGTTCCCAGTCACCGGCGAGGACGTGCTCGACATCAATCCCGACATCTCGTTCCACATCAACGGCGGCCCGGTCGCCATCGAAGACCGCTACTACGACGTGATTGCCCAGACGCAGATGGGCATGCAGGTGTGCGCCGCCGGCAACCTGCGCACCGGCATCCTCGCCGCCGAAGCAGCCCACCGCCACGACGCCTTCGACCGCCTGCTCATCGGCACCGACACGCCCACCGGCAGCGGGATCATGCCGCTCGGGATGCTCTACACGATCATCCACATGGCGGCAGTCAGCGACCTCGAGGTGACTGATCTCATCGGCGCCGCCACCGGCAACGTGGCTCAGATGTTCGGGCTGAACAACGGCTTGATCGCCCCGGGCCGCGACGCCGACCTCATCGTGATCGACGCCCCGCTCGGCGGCACCAAGCACACCGCGCTTGACGCCATGAAGAACGGCGACATGGTCGCGGTTGGCGCCGTGATCACCGACGGTGTGCCCCGATTCGTCGGCCGCAGCCGCAACACGCCGCCCACCACCCGCCAGGTGCAGGTGGCCCGCTCGTCGGTGCTTCGCGAGTTCTGATCAGGCAGCCGCCATGAAGCGGACGTTGAGGTGGAGGTAGGCGTTCGGGTTGGGATGCTTCGCCCAGATCGCCTGCCACTCGGGGCCGCTGAGCTGTGACCTGAAGCCCTCCTCGCGGGCCTCGCGGCTGGGCCATCGGATGATCCAGCACACGTTCGGCTGGCCGTGCGGCGACACCTGCGGATCCGACCCGGCGACCTCGGGCTCGTGACCATCGTCGACCCAGAAGTCGATGACGTCGAGGTTCTCTCGCAGCCACGGCGCTGCGTGCTCGGCGGCCCACTCCTTGTACGCCTCGAACCACTCCGGATCGATGGTGTAGTCGCGGACTTCCACGATTGCTTCTGACATGGCAGTTCCTTTCGTTGCCTGCGAGACGCAGTCTTGCAGCACCCTGTGACACGAAGCTCAGCTGCCGTCGGTGGGGATGGCCTGGATGTCTTGGATCACGTCGGGCGGCAGGTCGGCGCCGATGTCCATCGACACCGAGGCGTTGACGTCGTCTACCAGCCCGTCGAAGTGCTCCGCGATGGCGCCGGCGATCTGGTCATGGCGCCCGACTGCGGCGAACAGCTGCACGACGTCGTCGTCGACGCAGCCGGCCATCTCGCCCCAGCCGTCGTTGCGGGACAGGTGATTCAGCTTCTCGCCGAGATCGCCCAGGTCATGCTGCTCGAGCACCGGCCAGTACGCCCGGGTGCTGCCGTAGAAGCCGATCCGGTAGCGCACCCACTCGACCATGCGGTCCACGGTCTCGTCGTCGGGGCCGGTGCAGATGAACCCGCCGCCGGTGATCCAGAAGTCGCTGCGACTGCGCCCGGCCCGGTCGAAGCCGGTCTGCAGCTCGGGCATGACATGTTGGCGCAAGTAATCGGGCGTGCAGAAGCCGTGCAGGCGCACCCCGTCGCAGTGCTGCCCGGCCACCCGCAGCATGGCGGGCCCGACTGCCGCGATCATGATCGGTGGAGCTGCGTCAATCGGCTCGGGCGTGAAGTTCGGCGTCATCAGCGAGAACTGGTAGTGCTCGCCGTCGTAGCTCAGCTTCTCGCCAGTGGTCCATGTACGCCAGATGGCCCGGATCGCCTGCACGTACTCGGCCATGCGGGGCGCTGGCGCCGACCACGGCACGCTGAACCGGCGCTCGTTGTGCCCCTTGACCTGGCTGCCGATGCCCAGCACGAACCGTCCGTCCGAGGCCCCCTGCAGGTCCCACGCGGTCGAGGCCGTCACCATGGGGCTGCGAGGGAAGCTGATCGCCACGCTGGTCGCCAGCCGCACCCGCTCGCTGTGCACGGCTGCGATGCCCAGCGGGATGAACGGCTCGTGCCGGTTCTCCATGGTGACGACGCAGTCGTAGCCGTCGGCCTCGATCCGCCGCACCTCGTCGGGCACGGCTCGCAGGTTGTGCTGGGGCAGGGTGGCGCTGACGTGCATGCGGGCTCCTCTTCGCTGGGCCCCAATGTTGCCGCGAGCGTCGGCCGGCCGCAGATGTGAACAGGCGAAACAAGTGCCAGTCTTTGCGACAATTGATGGCGCTGGGGCTAGGGTGGCCGGCGTGAGCGACACTACGGCCACGCTGAGGGTCCCGGCGCCGGCCGCCGAGGTGTGGGCGGTGCTGGCGGACTTCGGCGAGAACGTTCGCTGGGCTCCCATCGTGGATCATTCGTGCCTGCTCAGCGCCCAGCGGGAAGGCGTGGGCATGGTGCGGCGCATCCAGTCCGGCCGCAGGACCGTCGTCGAACGGGTCGTCGAGTGGGTTGATGGCGAACGGCTCAGCTACGTCGTGGAAGGACTGCCGTCGGCGATCCGGTCGCTGCGCAACACCTGGCAGCTCGACGACGGGGACGGCTCGACGCAGATCACGCTGACCAGTTCCGTGGACGTCGGGCCGCGCCCGCCGCAGCAGTTGGCAGCAAAGGTGCTGAGCCGCCAGCTCTCGAAGGTGTCGAACCAGATGCTGCACGGCCTCGACGATCACCTGCGAAAGGCCGCTCGATGAGCGCTCGGCCCGATGTCGTGATCTTGATGACCGACCAGGAGCGGGCAGCGCCTCCCTACGAGCCGCCTGAGGTCGCAGCATGGCGCCAGAGTCTGGGCGCTGCGTGGTTCACCGATCATGGCGTGTCGTTCGGCCGCCACTACACCGGCTCGCTGGCCTGCGTGCCGAGCCGGCCCACGCTGTTCACCGGCCAGTACCCCGATGTGCACGGCGTCACCCAGACGAACGGCCTCGGCAAGATGGCCGACGACAGCCGGATGCGCTGGCTGCGGCCGGGCGAGGTGCCCACGCTGGGCCACTGGTTCCGCGCCGGCGGCTACGACACGCACTACCAGGGCAAGTGGCACATGAGCCATGCCGATCTGGTCGGCGCTGCGGGCGTCCCGCTGGCAACCAATGACGACGAGGGTCAGATCGACGGCGACGCCGTGCAGGCGTATCTCGACGCCGACCCGCTCGACGAGTTCGGCTTCTCCGGCTGGATCGGGCCTGAGCCGCATGGCGCCGCGCTGGCCAACAGCGGCCTCGTACGCGACGGGCTATTCGCCGACCGGGTCGTGGCGTGGCTGGAAGACCGGTACGCACGCCGGCGGGCAGGCGAGGCGGCGGCGCTGCGGCCGTTCCTGCTGGTGGCCAGCTTCGTCAACCCCCATGACATCGTGTTCGCCCCGGTGTGGCTCGGCCCGGCGTGGTTGCGCCGCGGCAGGGGCGAGATCCCGCTGACTGCTGCCGAGCCGCCGCCGATACCGCCGTCGCCCACCGACGACGAGGATCTGTCCACCAAGCCTGCAGCGCAGATCGCCTACCGGGCGTCGTACCCGACCACTTACGGGCTGGCGCCGGCGGTCGAGCGGGTGTATCGCAACCACGCGGCCGAGTACCGCAGCCTGTACTACCGGCTCCATGCCGAGGTCGACGGCCCGCTCGACCGGGTGCGCCGCGCGGTGACAGAGGGCGGATCGTCTGACGCAGTGCTGGTGCGCACGTCGGATCATGGAGAACTGTTGGGCGCCCACGGCGGGCTGCATCAGAAGTGGTTCAACCTGTATGACGAGGCGACGCGTGTGCCGTTCGTGATCGCCCGGGTGGGCTCGAAGGCGACGGCTGGCCGGGCTGTCGATGCACCGACATCGCACGTCGATCTGGTGCCGACGCTGCTGTCGGCGGCGGGGATCGATGCGGCGTCAGCCGCAGAGGAGCTGCGGGCCAGCCACACCGAGGTGCACCCACTGCCGGGCCGTGACCTGATGGATGTGGTCGACGGCAACGCCGAGCCCGATCGGGACCGCGCTGTCTATCTGATGACACGCGACAACATGCCCGAGGGCGACTCGGGGGCCAGCGGGATGGCCCGCCGGATGGGCAGGACGCCGCCGCCTCTGCGCATCCAGGTGCCGGCGCATGTCGGTGCCAACTTCGAGAGCCTGGTCTGCCACGTGGCCGGGGCCGGAGGCACGGCCGGGAGTGGGGCCGGCGGCGTGGACGGGGGCAGAGATACGGACGGGGCCGGGGACGACGACGCGGGTCACCTGTGGAAGATCGTGCGCACGTTCGACGATCCGGCCACGTGGACCGAGCCGGGCGTGCGGCATCTCGCGGCCGACGGCCCTGCGGGAGAGGTGTACCGCACCGAGCCGCTGCCCGACCAGTGGGAGCTGTACGACCTCGACGCCGATCCGATCGAGGCCCACAACCGCTGGGCGGATCCCAGCGCGCAGGAGGTCTTCGCTGTGCTGACTGAACGCCTGGCCGACGAGCGGGCCCGAGCCGTGCCCGAACGCAACCAGCCATGGCCCTACGCCACCCGAACGCCCAGCCCCATCCCGGCCAACACGGGTTCCGCTACGAGGCGGAATCGCCTTGCGCCGGATAGCCGGACTGCGTCGTCCTCGTCGACTGACGCCACAGATTCGGCTTCAACGGAGGATCGCACGGGTTCGAGCAGCCCGTCGGGGCTCGCGTCATCGGCTGCCGCCACGAAGTCTGCTTCGAAGAAGGTGCCGCCGCCTGCCCGTGCGCTTCGCAAGGTGCTGCAGCGGCTCGGCATGCACCCGGAAGACACCGAGACGACTGACGCCGACGGCGCCGGGCGGCGGGCGCTGGTCGTGGCGACGAACCATGGCGTGCTCGACATCGGCAAGCCGACCGGGGTGTTCGCCAGCGAGATGACCGTGCCGTACTACGCCTTCGCCGATGCGGGCATGGCGGTCGACGTTGCCAGCCCTGCAGGGGGAGTCATCCCGGTGGATCCCCAGTCGGTGCGTGCCCCGGTGCGCACCGAGGCCTGCGACCGATTCCTGGCCGACGACGAGCTCAAGGCCAAGGTGAACGACTCGCTCGCCATCGGCGAGGTCGACATCGCCGCCTACTCGATCGTCTTCCTGGCGGGCGGCTGGGGCGCCGCGTTCGACCTGGGATTTTCGGAGGAGCTCGGCCGCAAGATCACCGAGGCCAACCAGCGCGGCAAAGTGATCGGCGGCGTGTGCCACGGCCCGCTCGGGTTGCTCAAGGCGAAGGCCGCCGACGGCAGCCCGCTGGTGGCCGGCCGCAGGGTGACCGGGGTGACCGACAAGCAAGTCCGGGAGCTGGGCATCACCGCCACGCCCCAGCATCCCGAGACCGAGCTGCGCAAGGCCGGCGCCCTGTTCGAAAGCGTGACCCGCTTCCGGGACCCGCTCGCCAACCACTGGGTGGTCGACGGCAACCTCGTGACCGGCCAGAACCAGAACGCCGCCCCCATGGTGGCCCGCGAGATGCTGAGACTGATGTCATGACTGACCGGGATGCGGCCGGCCCCCGAGGTGGCGCGTCATCCGTTACGCCCGGCGCCGAGGCGACTGCAGATGGCTGGGCGTCAGAAGCGGGTGCGTGCATCAGTGACTGATCGGGTGCCACCGGGTGTGGAGGCTGGCCCTCCGCCTGATGATGCGACGCCGGCGGATGGCCGGGTGGCTCGGCGGGAGCGCAACATCAACGCGGTGCTCGACGTGGTGCTCGAGATGTTCGCCGAGGAGTCGCTGTTCCCAACCATGGAGCAAGCGGCGGCCCGATCAGGACTTTCGTTGCGCTCGCTGTACCGGTACTTCGCCGATCCGGGCGAGCTGCTCGAAGCCACGATCAGGCGCAACCGTGAGC
This sequence comes from Acidimicrobiia bacterium, assembly GCA_022821985.1. Classification (GTDB taxonomy): domain Bacteria; phylum Actinomycetota; class Acidimicrobiia; order Acidimicrobiales; family Poriferisodalaceae; genus Poriferisodalis. Next base: position 15,561 of record JAJECP010000009.1, on the reverse strand, counting down.
GCACCGCTCCCCTCACACGCTTGCACGCCATCGGCCAGGGTCCGCTGGAGGGCCGCATCGACGACTTCGTGACGATGCGCCTGCGCTTGTACGACTCGATCGGTCCGGAATACCGGGCGACCCTGGCGCATGCCCACCGGCTGCCCCGTATCGGCGAGCAGCTCGCCACGGCCCGCGACGAGATGCGTCAGCAGTTCAAGCTGCAGTTCGCCCCCGAACTCGAAGCCCGCACGCCTGACTCGGGGACCGACGCCCCCGAGTCGGCGTCGCGCTCGCCTCGGCCTGAGACCGATACGCCGACGTCAGGCACAGCTGCAGACGGCGACGCAGTGCTCGCGGCAGGCGACCTGCTGACCCAGCTCGACTCGATCGACTACCTCCGCCGCCACAGCGGCCTGTCCGCCGCCGAGACCAATACCATTCTCACCTCGACCCTGAACACGCTTCTCGCCTGAACCGGCCGTCCATGCGCCCTCGGCAGGATTCGAACCTGCGACGCACGGTTTAGGAAACCGACGCTCTATCCCCTGAGCTACGAGGGCGGGGACTCCCTCGAAATGTACTGCTGGCCCTGGGCCACCGGACTCGGGGTGTCACTGCGCTGAACTGCACGGCTCGCAGGGCGATCATCGGCGGGGCCCGGCGGCCCACGCCAGTCCTAGGGAGCTCGGGCTTGTCGCTTGCCTCGACGTGGAGTGGGTTTGGGGTCTGATTCTTGGACGGTGGCCCATGTGCCGTCGGGCTGTGGGACCATCCGGTAGCCGTGCTGGTGAAGGAAGTGGTGGTGCCGGTGGCACAGCAGCACGAGATTGTCCAAGTTGGTCGGCCCTCCGTCGATCCAGTGCCAGACGTGGTGCGCATCGCAGCGTGACGGCGGTTCGTGACAGCCGGGCCAGCGGCAATGGCGGTCGCGCGCAACGAGAAGGCGCCGCAGCCGCAGTGACACCGTGCGGCGGGACCGACCGGCGTCGGCTGAGCCGCCTGGGGTGCCCAGGATGATGGGGATGATCTCCGCATCGCAGGCCATGCGCCGCACGACCTCGGGCGGCAGTTCGACCCCGGCATCGGTCAGGCCCATCTCATCGGTTTGCCCTCGAAGCGCATCGAGACCGATCAGCACGCTGATCTGCGCCGGCGGCAGCTGCCTCGACGGGTCATGGGCTTCGTCCGGCAGATTGTCGCTGCGGGCACTGGCGCGGGCGTGCAGCCGGCGGACGGCCGCAGCATCGGCGTCGGTGTAGGTGAGGCCTGCCAGCGCATACGCGAGCACGTCGGCATCTCGCTGGGCAGGGGTGCGCCGCCCGTTGCGCACTTGCTTGTCGTCGATCCAGTACTCGCGGCACAGCGCCTCGAGCGCCGCCTCGACGTGAGCGCCGGTGTCGGGGTCGAACTTGGCCCACAGCCGCAGCATCCCCTCGTGATCTCGCCGCCACCCCGCGCCACGGGCCGCCCGCTGACGCTCAAAGCGTTCCATCGAGGTCTCGACTGAGTGTTCGGCTTCGGCGCGTTGCACCCGGAGGCGGGTGGCGTCGGTGTCTTCGCCGGCGGCGGCCGCGACCAGTTCGGCTCGCACCGGGTCGGGCACACGTGCATCGCACAGCGTCTCGGCCTGTGCGGCGTTGATGTCGCCGTCTGACAGTGCCTCCAGCACGGTTTCGTGCTCGCGAGTCTTCTCCGCTGCACGAAGCATCCGGCGGGCGTCACGCTCGGACACCCCCGCCGCGTCGCGCAGCGACAGATGCGGGCTCGCATCGGGCGCCACACCCGACTCGTTCAGCACCTCAAGCGCGCCCAGCACCTCGGCCCGATACCCAGCCAACCGATTCGTCAGCCGCTCGATGTCGCTCAGCACGCTCAACAGCTCGCCGCGCCCGAGCCCCGCCAGCGCCGCAGCGCTCAACCGGATCAGTGACAGCGGACCGGACGGGTGAGGGGTGGCCAGGCCACCGCTGGCTCGTTGGTCGCCGGCGGGACTGGCGTGGGTGACCGCAGCGCTGCGTTCGGTGTTGGGGTGGCTGGCATCAGCGCCGAGAGCGCCGGCGTCGTCGCTGCGCCTCGTCGCCTCAGAACCATCCCTCAACATGGGAACAACCGTACGAACGGGGTGTGACACGTATCGGGAAGCGTGCAGCCGCAGCGGAGTCGGAATGAGCCGCTGGCCGGTTCGACGCCTCCCGCTCGCCGCCGCCAGCATCGTGTCGTGAAAGCCAGCTATCCCTGCGAGCAGGCCAATCCCGCCGGAGGCGCCGCTCTCTCTGCCTCCAACGGCGCTGAGGCGGCACCGCAGATGATCGCCGGCGGCCGTTCGCCGACGGACATCCGCCGCAGCTCACCCAAGCCCGCCACCGCCGCTGGGCACCAGGTCGATGATCCCGATCGACGGCCGCACACCCAATCGCAGCTGCGGGGCGTTGCCTCGCTCACGCCCCACGCCGGTCGACACATAGATCGGCGTGCCGTGCAGCTCATGCAGCCCGCCGGCCGCAATGTGCCGAGGCACGTTCGACAGCGTCAACGGAGGCCCCAACAACGGCAACGACACCTGCCCGCCGTGGGTGTGGCCGGCAATCACGAGATCGACCGGCGTCGCTCGCACCAGCTCGATGGCGTCCGGCTTGTGCCCGATCAGGATCCGCACCCTGCCCCGATCGTCCCCGTCCGGCCCCACCAGCCGCGCCGCCATCCGCCGAGCCGCCGCCTCGTCGCCGAACAGCGTCGTGCCGCCCACCCTCACCGGCACGCCCCGCACTTCGAACGTGTCGATCTCGTTGTCGAGCACCCGTGCGCCCGACCCCCCGACGATCCGCCGCAGCCCCGCCACGGTGTCGGTGTTGCCGCTCACCAGGTACACGTGCGGCACCTCCCCGACGATCCGCTCGATCAGCCGAGCAAACCCCGGCGCCCGCTCGTCGAACACAGCAGCGTCGAACTGGTACAGATCGCCGGGCAGCACCACCACATCGGGCCCGAACCCCAGCAGACGCTCCACCGCATCCCGCTCGTAGTCGCCGACGCCGGTGGTCTGCAGGTCGGCCAGCACGCCGATCCGGATCCGCTCATCGACGCCGTCCACCCCGTCCACACCGCCGACCCCATCGACGCCGTCCGCCGCCTCCACCGCCAGCATCGCCGGCACCGCCAGCTCCACCCGGTCCACCTTCAGCCAGAACGGCTCCACATAGGTCGCATAGACGCCGACCGGAACGGCAGCCAGCGCCAGCACACACACCGCAGTGACCACCCGCGGCCGAGCCTGACCCCGGGCCCCCACCAGCACGATCCCGCCGGCCAGCGGCACCCCCACGGTCCCCACCACATAGGCCACATGGATCAGCGTGAACCCGTCCACCCCGGTGATGAGCAGCCCCCCGGCAGCCAGCACCACCGTGCCCACGAATCCCACGCCCGCAGCACGCCCCACCACCCGCCAGCCGCCCACGCCCAGGCCCGCAGCACGCAGCCACCGCACCGCCAAGCCGCCCGCAACAGCCCCCACCAGCACGGCCGCCGCAATGCAGTAGTAGTTCAGAAGCACCGGCCGCACCACCCCGCCTCAGCAGGGTGTCACAGTCGCGCCCGCGGGGCAGCTCGCGAGGCGGTTGCTTGACGCGACGCAAGGGCAGCGAGACCACGGCAACGGGCCGGTTCTCCAAGTGGCGCATTTCACGGCTTATAGGGCTTTTGTTCTGAAACCAAAAGCCCTATAAGCCTTGCAAAGTCGCGAACTCGACCCCTCGAGCGACGCCGGCTGTGATCCTGATCGACGAAGGGCTCAAGATGAGACGGTTTCCCGGCATCGTGTCTCGTGACGGGCCGACCGGGCGTCGCGCCGGGCTGGCCAGAGGGCCCGACGTGTGGGAGATCGTGCGCGACCTCAAGCGGCACAGCGCCGAAGATGATCCGGTCAGTCTTGTCGCCGAGGAAACGGGCCTGGCATCCGAACTGATCGATCTGGCGGCCGACTACTACGCCACGTTCCCCGGTGAGATCGACGATCGCATCGCTGCCGACGCCCGGGCTGCCGAAGAATTGCGGGCGCTCGCTGAACGCCGTGAACGTCGGCTCTCCCCGTGAAGGCGCCGATTGACGAGATGTACCCGCCGTCGACCGCTGCCGACCCATCGCCGCCTCCAAGCGTGCACTGGCCGTGATCCGACCGGCCGTCCGGAAATGACAGAGGCCCCTCACAAGGAGGGACCTCGGGTCCTGGACGACGAAGCGCACAGGGTGTTATGCCTTGAGAGTACCGCCAAGTACCTGCCTCGGTCGGTCGGACGGGGCGAGAATGTAGGCCCGAAGCTCTGGGCGAGCATCTTGACTCAAGCGGGTCTGAGGAGGCGAATCCGATGAAGTTGACCTACGCGGTCACGCTCGAGGAGCTGCCGAACAAGTTCAGCGTCTGCGTGCCCGATGTCCCAGGCTGCGTCAGCACCGGCAAGACCCGGGAAGAAGCGCTGGAGATGATCCAGGAGGCGCTCGCCTTCCATCTCGAAGCCCTGATGGCGGATGGCGAGCTGCCCCCGCCGCCGACCACGGACATCGACGATGCCATTGCGCACCACAGTGGGCCCGTTCCCGAGGACGTGCTCAACTCCTACGCCGAGTTCGGCGGTGATGCCGAGACCGTGCCGACCCAATTCGAAACGGTCGAAGTCGAGATCCCGACTCCTCAAGCGGCGCTCGCTGGCTGACGCGGGCCGGACTGTTCCGCGCAAAGCGAATTCGCGCGAGCAGCGTGCTTCCCGCTGGACGGCATACGCTCAGTCCCCCATGGGACATGGCGTCGAGGTCGTGCGGTCTGGCGAGTGGTGGGCGATCACGGTCCCGTCGCTTCGGAGCGTCTTCTCCCAAGCGAGGCACCTCGACGAGGTGCCGGCGGCCGCTCGTGAGGCCATCGCCATGATGCTCGACGTCGATCCCGCCGACGTGGGCCCGATCGACGTGCATGTGCAGGATCAGGGCGGCGGGTTCTGAGCTTCTGGCCGAACAGCGCCAGCACCGCCGCGGCTGTCGGCCTCGCGGGTTTCTACGCAGCCAGCAGTCGCTCTCGCTGGGTGTGGCACACATAGGCGAGGCTCTGGGGCGGGCGGAAGCCGTGAGCCTGTCGAAGCGTGTGTAGCGGAACAGGTGCAGCCAGCGGCTCGGGGCGCTCCAGCAGCAGCGCCACTCCGCAGTCTCGGCCGTGCAGGTAGGTGTCGAATTCAGTCCGCGACAGAGCGGTGTCGGCGCCGTGCAGCTGCCACAACTCGTCGGCGGGGTACCTGACGACGCTTCGGACGACGCATGTGCCGACAAGCGCCCGGACGCTGCCTGATGCGTACAGCAGCGCCAGCGTCGGGACGGTGATGCGCGGCATAACCCGTCGTACCTCGACCGTCTTGGTGCCGTCCAGGATCGCCTCGGCGAATCTCGGCTTCAGTGAGAGCACTAACGCCCGTGCGGGATCGACCATGCGTTCAGTCATGAGCGGTGGGTTGAGGCAGTCCCATGCCCTCGCGGTATAGCGCCTCAGCAGTGCGTTCGCTGACAGAGCGCGTCGTGATGGCGAATCCCTGCTCCCAGATGTCATCAGATGCAATCTCGCGGGCGCGCTCGGCGTCGACACAGTGGTCGAACACATCAGTCCGGCTGAACAGAAGCACGGTCGCCGCGGGGGAACCTCTACCGCCGCTGGTCGCGGATTGACGGACTTGGTCGAGATCGAATACGCCGCGCCTCGAGTATCTGCGGTGAAGGCGCTCTGGAGTGCCTGTGTCTACGTCTTCGAGCCACGACATCGCCCTCACTCCCGCTTCGGGGCCTCCACCGGTGACCCACCACAGAATTCGTGCCGGCGCAGACAAGCCGGTCCGGCGGCCCATGTAGTACGCATTCTCTCGTGCGCTGGCCGCTTCGGGCGCGGTCTCGATGAGCGTCATCTGCGCTTCCCGATAGCCGAGCAGCGTCCGGCCGTAGTCGGGCCGGACCGGTACTACAAGGCACGGGACTGCGCCGGTGAACACCTTCAAGGGCCAGCGCTGCAGCTCTATGCGACTGATCAGCGCCGGTGAGGGCTGCTCGACCCCCGGGTCGGGAAGCCCGAGGTCGTCAGGCAGCGCATCACCGCATCCAATGACGAGCTGAGACACCTCCGCTCGCCACAAGCCCTCAGAATTCCCGAAGCCCTCGTCCCTGAGCGCTCGTCCGACCGTCTCGCCCACAGCATCGGCAATCTCGATGCTCGCCGCTCCGTAGACCACGGCGCGCTGTCGGAGCCCGTGGATGAGCTGGCGCAGCACGCTGTATGCCCTGCGGTCCCCGAGGGAGCGCAGCACGTTCACCCGCAACGTGTTCGCCTCCGTGCAATGCGCTGCGAGCGCCCACAACGTGCCGGCGGCGGTCACTTCCTCGAGGCGGCCGTCAGGCTCGCCAACGGCACCAGCGATCCGGTCGCGTAGCTCCGCAGCCCGTTCGCCCCACGCTTGGTTGGTGAAGCGGGCAAGGACTGCGTTGTCCGGCACGCTGCTACGCCGACGGATTGCGAAGCCCGAGGTCTTGATGAGTTGCGGTTCGAACCCGTCGGCGTTCTCCGCCTGTATGGAGAGCAGGAAATTCGCTGGACTGAGCACCCGCACCCCTACGAGGCGCTCGATCTCGTCAGCCGACCGCAACAGCGCTTCATCTCTGGTGACGAGGTGCGATGCTCCACCGGCCACGGTCTCGGCCACCACCCGCAGATCGGCGTCTTGGTTGGCGCTCAGGCTGTCGGCGCCACGCAGCGTTGTGTAGAAGTCACTGACCACTGAAGCCGCAGAATCGAGTTGAGGAAATTCGTGCTGGTCCGCGTCCACGTAGTCAGCGCCGGCGAGCCGTTTGGACGCTTGAAGCTCGCGGGACACCTCCGCTGTGATCACCAATTCCGCATGGTCGACTAGCCAGTCGGCCATGAGCGCACGTGATGCACTTTCGTCGCGTCCGTCTCTCACATCAAGCACGACATTTGTGTCGAGTACGGCCACGATGAGGTCGTCTTCAACCGCCGGTTCCGAGACCTCCGCTAGCACGTCGAAGAGCGTCCAGTCGGCGATCCGCCGCCACCAAACTGCCAGCATGTGCCCGGCGCGGCTACGCCCGCGGAGACGATTCCGTTCTTCGAACCCGAGCCGAGGCCACATGTCGTGGGCGGGGTAATCAACTCGACATCGAAGCCGGATGCCTCGTCGGTCCGAGTGAAGTCGAGTGATTTCTTCAACCAATCGACGTGCCGCTCCGGATCGCCGCTCGTCGTTCCGGACGCACAAGTGCGTCAACGAGACCTCATGACGCCGCTTGCGCAACGCGAACAACGCATAGCCGATGACCTCGTCACGCCGCATGGCCGCCAGCAGACAGCCCGAGGCCGCTGCTTCCGTGAACACGGCATATGGGAGTTGCCCGAGCGTCGAGCTGTTCGCATCCCCGAGTTCGACGACCTGGTCGTAGATCTGACCGCCCGCTTCGACCTGCTCAATCCTCACGTCGTGCGCCACGGCCCCACCTCGTCTCGCTCGGCAACCCAGCCACTGCGAGGTGCATTGTGGCATTGGGCCGACGAACGTCTCGAATTGTTTCCGCTCCGAGATCGTCGTATGCGCTCCGCGAACACGGGGCTGGCCATGCCTGTCCGCAGCGCCATCTCGGACAGGCTGGATCGTCTCAGAATCGTCTCTCGACACGAGAACAACCGTATGGACACGGTGCGACAAGAATCGTGAGCGACGGTGGCCTCGCCGGGTCCGCGCGACGCTGTCGGCCCGGTTCGAAACGGTCGAAATCGAGATCCCGACTCCTCAAGCGACTCTCGCTGGCTGACGCCCACCCGGCCCCTCGCCGGTTTCTGCGCCAGCAGTCGCTCGCGCTAGCCGCGCTCCTTGCCGCCCTCCGCGTTGAGATCGCCAGCATCCACGAATGCAGCGCATCGGTCCAGCTGACAGACCCTCCAACACAGAACGAGGGCCCATTCGGGCCCTCGTCAACTCCTCAGCGGAGGAGTCAGCAGATTGATCAAAGACTAAGCCCGGTTGCGCCGCCGCCCAATGTGGCTTCTCGGCGGGGGTGTGCGGGCCGCTCAGCGACGCACGGTCGGCCTGTTGGGCGTGGCCCTCAGTCGTTCTTGGATGAACTGCTTGACTTGTCGCCGCTCTTCGGCGGCGGTGGCAGCGTGCCCTTCGGGAAATCCTTCGGGCTGGTGCTGTTCTTCGGAATGTAACCGTGTCGCTTGACCGTTGTCTTCGACCGCCGATTTGCTCGCTTCGACATGGTTGCGGTTCTCCAAGGTTCCTCATCCGAGTCCCAAGTAGGCCAAGTTTGGCTGTTCAACCAAGATCCCGGTGCTGGCCTCAGGCGGGGAGGTTGGGTATCGACGCCGCCGCTGGGATCGCCCACGCGAGGTAGTACCAGATCAGGGCCGGTGCTGAGGCCACCGCGATCGCGACCACGGATCGGCGTCGAGTCAGCAGCGCCAGCCCGAGAATGGCAGCGATCGTCAGTGCGATCACGCTCCAGCCCGCCACGTAGCGCTGTTCGCACGGAGCGTCCCAATCGAGGCCGCAGAATGCACTTCCGAAGCCCCAGACACCGACAAACCACATCAGAGCCAGCGATCCGAACAACCAGGCCAATAGGTCCATGACGGCGAAGGAGCGCTCGCCGAGCTGCATGGTGGGCGGCTGAGGCGCCGGAACCGGGATCGGCCGAGCCGCACTGCGTCTCGAGCGGGCGGCGCGCTTGCGTTGCTTCCGCACGGTGTTCGTTGAGCCGACGGGCACGTCGTCAGCTAAGGCGACCATGGCCTCCATGATGGCGAGGCGGAGTGGCAGTCATGACCTTGGGGCTGCTGATTCGGGCCTGGTCCGGGCGATGAGGCCGTTGGCGTCATTCTGCGAAGTGCACAGTCATATCACCGGTTCGATTCGACGTTGCTGACACGGGTCCCTGACTTGGACCCAGTTGGGGCGGTGGACCGGCGCTGAGCGTTGTCCGAAGATGCTGCTGTCTACATCGCGGCGGCGATTTCGATGGTCTGGTGCACCCGCGCCAGCGGCCCGTCGTCAGATGCGAACCCGAACCGGTTGTTCAGTTCGTCATAAGCGGCGGCTGCGGCTGCATCCTCACCAAGCCTCTTCGCCAAGTACTGCTGCACAAACTCGTCGCGGTCTGGTGATATCTCGCTTGCCTTCGCCAGCGTGAGCACAATTGCATCCAGAATGGCCAGATCACGTATCGCGGCGTCCCGCGGCATGTAGTCGCGCAGCGTGATGACCACATCCCAGGCACTTGACGTTTCCGATACGAAACTGTCGTACCGAGAGCGATCGACGTATCGCAGCGCGAGCATGCTGACAATCCACAGGGGCCAGCGGTCGTTGTATTCCGGTCGCGGCAACACCAAATTCGCGTGACGGACTATCTGCTCGATGTCTCGGAGCCGTCCGCCGCTGTTGTCGGCGACGAGCGTGAGCACTTGACGGACGAAGTACTCGCTGCCTCGAAGGATATTGCTGCTGCTCGCTAACGATTGGACGATGCCGGCGATGTAGTTGATCCATTCGTCGGTGCTGGGCTGTCGCAATTGCATCGATAGGTCCACGAATCGACGCAGGTACCCGTCAACGTCGCACTCGGGTCCGTACAGAGTCTCGACAGCGTGGCCGAGTTCTTCGCGGTTCACACCAAACACGATGACGACGCCGTCGATGTCGAACAGGTGACGCGCCTTGTTCAGCAGGTCGAGCGCGTAGGTCGGCTCGCATCGGTCGAGCTCATCTACGAAGATCACGAGCTTCTTGGCGTCGAGATCCTGCACTTGATCACGCAACGCAGACTTGAACTCAGCGATGCTCTTGTCAATGTCGGCCCACTCTTCGAATACTGCTGGGCCGTCATCTTCGATCGGTGCCAAAACCCCTCTGGTCAAGTAGCCGGCCACCCGCCACCCAGCATGCTTCGCAGCGTCCTTCAAGTTGTCCCAAGTGCCACGATCAGCGAGTTGCGTGCTCAGCGCAGCAACCAGATCGATGAGCGGGCGCCCCGTGTGCCCCTGCTGCCACGCGTTGAACTCGACGGTTAACGCGCCCAGTCGCTCCATGTACGAGGCGGACATCCGCAGAAACGAGGACTTTCCAGTCCCGTAGGCACCTTCGACCGAAACCACCAGCGGATGCTGCGCGTCGCGGATGATCGTGCACAGCGATTCGACAGACTCCTTGCGATTTAGCCGGTCGTAAGCGAAGGGAGCGTCGGGCGAAGCGGCAAATTCTCCGGGGCGAAGGTCGACGGGGCGAAGGTCGGTAACGGACATGCATGACTCCCCTGATTCGAGGTGCGGTCAGGCTAAGGACCACAGGCAGGTGGGATTCGGCTACCCCGTACCCTCCGCCCGTGGCCCAGACGCCGATTCCGCCATTCGACGCCAACATCATCCAAGGCGTTGCTGATGTCTTGGGCGAGACCGTCGAAGGTCTGTCGGGGTCCGAGATCGATCAAGCGCTCGCCCAGGCCCGGATCCCGAATGTGAGTCCTGGGATCACCAAGCGGCACCGCATCTTCGACGCGCTGGCAGCGCACCAGAACAAGCACCGCAACGGCAAGAGCACCGTCGCGTTCATCAACAAGACGATGGCCCCAGTGCGGTACCGCAACGAGCAGGCGCTCCACGCGCGCCGCATGGCTGAACTCAATGAGGTTCTGATCTACGCCGGCCTAGCGGTCGACGACAAGGGCGACGTCGTGAGACCCAAGGGCGGTGCGGCGTCCACTCTCGACGAAGCAGCTCAGCGCGCCGGCAGCATTCGTTCGGAGCTTCGCCGACGCGGGACCCACCGCAGGGTCCTCGACTACTGCACTGACGAGCTGCTGCAGAAGAACAATTTCCATGCCATGCTCGAAGCCTCGAAGAGCATCCCCGCCCGCCTCCGCGAGATGGCCGGCATTCAAGAAGATGGCGCAGACCTGGCAGATGCAACGCTGTCCCAGGCCAGCGGTCCGCTCATCGCGATCAATGACGGCGTGTCCAAGACCGACCGAGCTGAACAAGCTGGCTTTGCCAACCTCATCAAGGGAATCCTGGGCATGTTCCGCAACCCCACAGCCCACGATCCGCGATTGCACCGGGAAGTCACCGACGACGAACTGCTCGAGGCCCTCACCATGATGTCGATGGTGCATCGACGCCTTGACACGGCCCGTCGCTGAGGCGGACGGCAGTTGCCGGGCCGAACGGTCATTGCCACCTTGATGTCACATCCCCGCGCGAGCGTGTAGGGCCACAAGCGATCCAATGTGCGGCATTGCGGTCCCAGGGTTTCGCTGAAGCAGTCAGTCCATCCCCGGGAACATCGCGGTGCGTCTACGAGCCATAGGAGTGTGGCGTGATTACCACCAATGTCATCCAGCGAACCTTCCGCTTGAAGTCGGGCGATCGAGCGGGAAGCTGCTTCACAATCGACGTAGAGAACAAGCAATATGTCATCACGGCGCGCCACGTCGTGTGCGACCTGCGAGTTGGTGCAGTCGCCAGCGTCGAAGTGCTGCACCAAGATGTGTGGAAGCGGCTGGGGGTGCAGGTTGCTTGGTTGTCAGACGTGGTTACCGATGTCGCGATCTTGAGTCCAGAGATTCAGCTGTCGCCAAGCCACGGGTTGGAGCACACGACGGCACACGCGACAATCGGTCAGCAGGTGTACTTCTGCGGATTCACCGACCTTGTGCCTCAGGTCTCCGCGAAGATCAACAATGGGTTCCCGTTCGCTGTCGTCCGGCAGGGCATCTTGGCGGGCATGTCGTTCGAAGACGGCGAAGCGACGTTGCTCATCGACGGTCACAATGTCCCTGGCTTCTCGGGCGGACCTGTCGTGTTCCAGCCGCCGGGCCAACGTGATTTTCGCGTAGCGGGTGTCGTATCGGGGTATCGCTTTGAACGGAAGCCTGTGATGTGCGATGGCAAGGACACTGGCTTGTACATCGAGGACAACTCGGGGTTGGTCGTCGCTCACGCGTTCAAGCAGGGCGTCGAACATGTCAGAGCGAACCCAAGCGGCGCCGAAATCGGGACGAGCTGAGGCGACGAAGCGCCCGAGGCGCTCAGCCGTTCCATTTACGGAGCTCAAGGGAGCAGGGACTTGCAGCCACCAACACACGACGTGCATGCAGCCATCCGAGAATCATGCACATTGCTGGTCAATCTCGCTGAGCGGATGCAGGCCGATTTCGGCCCGCTGAAGCCGGCTCCGGGGACCACATGGCAGCGCGAGATCGATCAGTTTGCCTCAGCTCTGGAGGCCAGCCCCAAGTTGCGCGAGCGAGTTCGGTCGTGCTTGCCGTTTGCCGCCGCTTCGCTATTGAACGCCTCGCTGGACTACGCCAAGGGCATGGCTCATGCGATCGCGGGCGGGTCGCTGTACTCGGGGGATGCGCTGGCGAGGTGCGTGGCCGAGGGGATAGGACTGTTTCATTGGATTGTCGAGCATCCAACCGAGCCCCGTGTGATGCTGAGCCGTGCACTCCTGTTGCTAATCGAATCTCACAAGCAGGAGGCAAAGCGCGCCCGCCTTGCGATTGAGGCTGGGGAAGGCACCCCAAGTGACGGCTTGGAAGAACTCAGGGACTCCAACAAGGCCGAGGCTTCCGAGCTTGCTGCGGTCGTTCGGGACGTAGGAATCGACGAGCGCATACCTCAGAGGTCTGAAGTTGTAGCAAGTCTGCACAGAGCCTTGCGGGTGAACGCATTCCCCACGATGGGGTATCGGATCGGTAGCGCCTTCACGCACTTTGAGCCGCTCGTGCTGTTCAACAGCTTGGATTACGAATGGCAGACGAACGAAGGTCAGTGGTACCGCACAATGAGCGTGACCGGGCTCCTCACCCCGCTTGTCATGGTGTACTTGGTGTTGCGTCGTGCAGGCGAGGCAGCCGCAAACCTGTTCGAGTTCACGATCGGTGCTAGCCCATTCGACGAGATGGGATCTCAGCTCCGCCAGGCCTACGTCGACCATGGGCAGGAACAGGGAGCTGACCTGCGCATTCGCTGACCCGACGGAGACGTATCCGACGCTGCCGCCTGCACAGCTGGGTTGAGCTCCGGCCGCGTCGGGCAATTGCTGGTGGGTCCAGTAGGCCGAATGCGCGTGCTCACGGTCGGTATGCCGGGGTGATGAGAAACGGTCAAATCTCTCGGTCGAATGCGGGCCAAATCATCAAGAAAAACGCCCATTGAGGGCTTGTTTCGGTGCTCTCACACGGTCAAGATCGCAGCGGGGACAATTGCCGTTATCCCCTAAGTTCTGCCGTTCGTATGACTACCTGCAGGTGTGTGGGCGCTGCATACCGCCAGTGCCGGTCACGACGATCGTGCGCTCGCGGTATCGGCCCATGACAGCTCCCCGTGGGCGAGTTTCCGACACGGAGCTTGTGGCCATGGACCCGCCGGAGTCGTCAGTCGAAACGGTCCTGCTCACAGAGTCCGACACGCAGAACCTGCACGAACTCTCCCGCCACGAGGTCACTCACAACACGTTCCGCTGCTACAGAAGGCAATGGCGCAGCTTCGCCACTTGGGCCACCGCCCGCCAAATCCCAGCAGTCCCCGCCAAGCCCGAGCACGTCGCCGCGTACCTAACCGAGCGTTTCGAGCAGCACGGCCACAAGCCGTCCACGCTGCGCGTCGCCGCCGCTGCGATCGCCTACGTCCACAGCAGCTGCGGCCTCCCCAACCCGTGCAGCCACCAAGATGTCAAGCGAACCCTCAGGGGAGCGACCCGAGTGGCCGGCAAGGCGCAGAAACAGGCGAAGGGCCTCACCGCGGATGCACTCGACGCCATCGAAGCCACCGCCTGCCGGCCACGCCTCGGCAAGAACGGCAGGCGAGAGAGCGCACAGGCTGCCGCCAGGCGAGGCAGCGTCGACATTGCCCTCGTGAGGCTCATGCGCGACGCGCTGCTGCGGGTCTCCGAATGCGCTGCGCTGACCTGGAGCGACATCGAGACGGTGCCCGACGGCAGCGGGCGGCTGCTGATCCGGCGCTCGAAGACCGACCCCGACGGCGAAGGCGCTGTGCTGTTCGTGTCGCCGCAGACCATGGCGGCCCTTGCGTCGATCCGCAATGGCGCCCCAGCGGAACTCCGGGTGTTCGAGCTCAGCCCGAATCAGATCTCGCTGCGGATCAAGAAGGCAGCCGTGGCGGCCGGCCTGGGCGACGGCTTCAGCGGGCACTCGCCGCGTGTCGGCATGGCTCAGGACCTTGCACGGATCGGCGTCGAGCTGCCCAGCCTGATGACCGCGGGACGGTGGCGTTCCCCGACGATGCCCGCCCACTACACCCGCAACGAGACCGCCGACCGGGGCGCAGTGGCGCAGTTCTACAACCACCTGCGGAGCTCCCGCGAGCCGCCGCGGACGGCCTGATCCACACGTAGCGGCTCGGCTTCGGAAGGCCTTCGGCAGCGTTGGTACTCTGCGGATTCGGCCTGCCAGGGGGACTCAAGGTGAGGGATAACGGCAATTTCACACGGCATCGCCGGGTGGCCGCACGGGGCTGCCAGTGACCGAGCAGGAACTGGCGGCCCTGCTGCAGCAGGGCGATTTCGGAGCCCTGTTTCGTCGGATGGGTTGGGAAAACCCAGGGGCGATCCAAACCGCGGTGGTGGAGGACAGCGACCTAAGGCCAGTGCCGGTCGCAGACAAGCGTGGGGTGACCGCGTGGCTGGTGGAGTGTCCCGACGGCCTGCCCGAGCGTCAGGAACAGCGTCGCGTCGTACGCCGGCTCAAGCGGTTCAGCCGTGACCAGCTCATCGTGTTCGTGTCGCCGAGTCAGCACCTGTGGCTGTGGCCGGAGCAGCGGCCGAGCGGAGTCGGGCACCGCCTTGTGGACCATGTGTATCCGTCGGGGGCGCCGACCGACGCATTGCTGCAGCGGCTCGTTCAAGCGAGTTTCACGCTTGCCGAAGAGGACGACCTCACTGCTACGTCAGTGCTCGCTCGGATTCGACGCTCGTTCAACGCCGACAGGGTCACCAAGTCGTTCTACCGGGAGTTCCAGAAGCACCACAAGAACTTTGCTGCGACGGTGGAGGGGATCGCTCCGGAAGAGGACCGCCGGTGGTACGCGTCGGTCCTGCTGAACCGGGTCATGTTCATCTACTTCATCCAACGCAAGGGATTCCTTGACAGCGATCGGAACTATCTCCGCAGCCGCCTGACGATGGTGCGGGAGCACTACGGCCCGAACCAGTTCTTCGCGTTCTACAAGCGGTTCCTTGTGCCGCTCTTCCATGTAGGCCTCGGAAGTCCTCCTGAACTGCGCACCGGTATCGATCCCGAGGTCCAGCAGATCATCGGTGAGGTGCCGTATGTCAACGGCGGGATCTTTGAGCCTCACGAACTGGAAGTGGCCTACGACATCGAGATTAAGAGGATGCGCCGATAGGTGGGTTATCGGGGTTGCCAGCGGTCTCGGTGGTCGATGAGTTTGATGGTGATGATCAAGGCGACGGCGAGGGCGAGCTGGGCGAGCCGGTGGCGGGGTTCGCGGTCGGTGTTTCGTCGGAG
>JAJECP010000011.1 GCA_022821985.1 Acidimicrobiia bacterium | reverse complement strand
TGACCGTGGAGCAGTCCCGCGCGAATGAGAGCGTGTTCATGTTCAGCCGCTGGGACCGCGTCACCCGCACTCTGGAGGCTCTCGAACAATGCGGCGACCCGCCGGCCGCGACGCCCGAGGTCAGCATCACGGCCGGGGCTGATGTGACAGAGGGCGGCGACGCGACGTTCACCGTCACTGCCGACCCCGCACCTGCAGCACCGCTGACAGTCACGGTGTCGGTCTCCCAGTCCGGCGATTTCGGTGTGTCGCCGGGTGCTCGGTCGGTCACGGTGCCGACGTCGGGCAGTGTGATGCTGACGGTGGCCACGGCGAACGACACCGCGGACGAGGCCGACGGGTCGGTCACGGTCACCGTCGACACCGGGACGGGTTACACCGTGTCGACTGTCAGCGGTTCAGCCGCCGTCGCGGTTGCCGATGACGACGACCCCGCACCCCCGCTTCCGCCTGTGGTCGATCCTGAGGTGAGCGTCGCGGCCGGCGGCGGGATCACTGAGGGCGGCGACGCGATGTTCACGGTCACGGCGGTTCCGGCGCCGTCTGCGCCGTTGACAGTGGAGGTGACGGTGGTTCAGGCGGGTGATTTCGGTGTGTCGCCGGGTGCTCGGTCGGTCACGGTGCCGACGTCGGGCAGTGTGACGCTGAGGGTGGCCACGGCGAACGACTCGGCGGATGAGGCTGACGGGTCGGTGACGGTCACGGTGGGTGCTGGCAGCGGCTACACGATCTCAAACGCCAATGGGTCGGCCACGGTGGCGGTCGCAGATGACGACGACCCGCCGCCTCCGCCTGCGGTCGATCCTGAGGTCAGCATCACGGCCGGGGCTGGTGTGACAGAGGGCGGCGACGCGGTGTTCACCCTCACTGTCGACCCCGCACCTGCAACATCGCTGACTGTCACGGTGTCGGTTTCCCAGTCCGGCGATTTCGGCGTGACGCCGGCAACACGAACCGTGACCGTCTCCACGTCGGGCAGTGCCACGCTGAGGGTGGCCACCGCGAACGACTCGACGGATGAGGCTGACGGGTCGGTGACGGTCACGCTCGACACAGGCGCGGGTTACAGCGTGTCCCAGACAGCGGCTGCTGCGACGGTGGCGGTGGCCGACGACGACGACCCCGCGCCGCCGCCGTTGTCGTCGAAGCCGTCGATATCGGTGGGCGACGCGACCGCGGGCGAGGGCGATGGCGCGGTCGAGTTCATTGTGAGGCTCAGCGCGGCCAGCAGCGCGGCTGTGACCGTGTACTACGCCGCCAACCCGGGCACCGCGATGCCCTACGCCGATTACCTGCCTGACTGGGGCCGGGTCACTTTCGCTGCGGGCGACACCTCGAAGACTGTGCGGGTCTCGCTCATCGACGACCGCACCGGCGGCGAGGGGGACGAGACTTTCGTGCTCAAGCTGATCCTGTCCGACACCGCCCACGCCACGCTCGCCGACAGCCAGGCGCAGGGCACCATCACCGACAACGACTGACGGTTGAGCTGGGTCAGCAGATGCCGGGGATGATGCGGTAGGGGACGCGCTGGCATCTCCGTTGCAAGGAGGGGGTCGCGGGTTCGAGTCCTGCAGCGCCCGCTGATGCGTGCCGGGCCGCGGGTTGCTTGTGCGACGATGTGTGCGATCGTCTCGGCTGTTTCGGGGCGGGTGTGCGCGACGGGGGTTCGGATGCTGATGCCGCGACGGTTCACTGGTCTGGTTGTTGCTTCGGTTGCGACTGTTCTGGTTGCGCTGTCGCTGAGCCCTGTTGGGGCGTCGGCTGGTTTGCCGCCGGTTCAGGCGTCGGTTCAGCCTGATACCGGGACCGGCAAGGACCCGTGTCCGGTTCCTGCGCAGGGCAGGCTGCGGTCTGATGCTGTGTGCGATTTGGTGATCCGGCTGATCAACAACAGCCCGGCTGATGCGACGTTCTCCATCAGCGAGAGCGGCGCCGCGGATGCGCTCGATGAGAGCGTGTTCAGTCCGCCGCTGCCGGGAAACAGCAGGCTGGGGGAGTGTCCGTGTGAGGTGACGGTTGCCGCGAACTCGTCGGCGGCCTACGGGTTGCGGGTCGAGGTGGGCGATGTGACGCCGGGCTGGTACACGAGCCGTGTCCGTGTGCATCGGCTGCACACCGGCGGGCGGCTGCTGGCCAGTTTCCAGCTCAAGATCGACGAGGTCGGCCCGCCGCGCAGCGACCCGTGCACCGCCGCCGCCGGCGGCGACTACGACATCGACGACGACGGCCTGATCGAGATCTGCAACCTGGCACAGCTGAACGCGATCCGCTGGGACCTCGACGGCGACGGCGCCGCTGACGTGTACCCGCCCGACAAGGACGGGGTAACCGGCCACGACCCCGACGGCGCCGCGAAGCTCGCCGTCGCGTTCCCCAACGCCATCACGGGCATGGGCTGCCCGACCGGCGGCTGCGAGGGATACGAACTGAGCGCCGACCTCGACTTCGACACCAACGCCAACGGCCGAGCCGACCCGGGCGACACCTACTGGAACAACGGCCTCGGATGGCACCCCCTCATCGGCGGAGCGAAGATCAACTCGGCAAAAGAGCTGTATCGATTTTGGCACCATGCGGTTGCCGGTGGAATCGTTGAGTGTTGCGGCCACTTTCCCAACCCGCGCGCTCGGATGTTCACAGCAGAGTTCGAAGGCAACGGGCGCACCATCGCCAACCTGTACATCAACGATCCCGTGCTCGATTACGTCGGACTGTTCGGCATCATCGGCCACGGTGCGCACGTTCGCAACGTCGGGCTGACCGCCCCCAACGCGGACAGCAAGGTGGTCGGAGGCGCGCGGGTAGGAGCGCTGGCCGGCGATATCGAGCGGGGCAGGGTCAGCGGCGTCTATTCCGACCTCGACGTGTCGGGAGGGCGCAAGGTCGGCGGGCTGGCCGGCTCCATCTGGCGCTTCGGTTTCATTATCGAAAGCTACGCCACCGGCGACGTCACCGGCAGCAGCATGGCCGGCGGCTTGCTGGGAATTCTCAGCGGGTCCGGTGTCGCCGCCGTTTACGCCACCGGAGACGTGACGGTTGCAGTCAACGAAGGCGGCGGCCTGGCCGGTTATCGCGCGGACGGTCACCTGCGGGCGGCATACGCCACCGGCTCAGTCAGCTACACCGGGGTTCACTCCAGTCCGGGTTGGCGCATTGGTGGATTAGTCGGCGGGTATTCGCACTCATGGACCCAGTCGTGGATGCGAGCGAACTATGCCACAGGTCGCGTCAGCAGCCCCAACGCCGAGATCACGTCCGGCGGGTTGACCGGAGGCTGCACGCTGAGCAAGAGAGAGCGCAGCGAAGGCGCCAACTACTGGGACGTAGAAGCCACCGGCATGGCTGACAGCCCGGACTGTGGCATGGGCTACACCACTGCCCAGCTGCAGGCGCCCACCGGTTACACCGGCATCTACGCAGACTGGAACGTGGACGTGAACGTGGGCTATCACGGGAGCTTTCTCGGGCCGGGCGATGACCCGTGGGACTTCGGCACCTCCACCCAGTATCCGGTGCTGAAGTACTGCGCCGAGAAGCCGGGCATCGAGACCCCTGACGGGCAGCCCTACTGCCCGCTGCAACCCGACAATCAGCGCGACCCTTCGAGCGGCCAAGTCGAGACCGACTCCAGTCCCGTGGTGAACGTGGCCGCGGCGACCAACATCAGCGAAGGCCAGTCCGCTGCCTTCGTCATCGCAGCCAACCCGAGTGCGTCTGCTGACTTGCCGGTGAACATCTCCGTCACGGCGACCGGCGACTACGGCGTCACCGCCGAGACAACAACCGTGACCGTCCCCGCCGGCGGCAGCTACACCTTGAGCGTTGCCACGGCCGATGACAGCGTGGACGAGGATGACGGCACTGTCACCGTGACGATCGACACAGGCACGGGCTACACGGTCTCGGAAACGTCCGGCGCGGCCAGCGTCACGGTCCACGATGACGATGAGCCCAAGCTCAGCATCGCAGCCGTGGATACCGATATCGCTGAGGGCGGTGTTGCGGTGTTCGCGTTGACTGCGGTTCCGGTGCCGGCGTCGCCGTTGTCTGTGAACGTGTCAGTGGTCCAGTCCGGCGATTTCGGTGTGTCGCCGGGTTCGCGTCAGGTGACGGTCCCCACGTCGGGCAGCGTCACGCTGACTGTGGCGACGGCGAATGACTCTGCGGATGAGGCTGATGGGTCGGTCACCGCGACGGTCAGCGCCGGTAGGGGCTACGCGGTCTCCGCGACAGCGGGTTCTGCGACGGTCGCGGTGGCTGATGACGATGATCCGGTATTGACGGGCGATCCGTGTGTGGTGGCGTTGTCGGGTGATGGGAGCGTCACCGGGGAGTGGGCTGCGGGCTGCGTTTCTTCGGTTCGCGGCGGCCGATATGCGTTGTTCTATTCGTTCTCGTTGGACAGCCCGAGCGTGGTGACGGTGGATCTGGAGTCCTCGGTCGATACGTATATGTATCTGCGTGCCGGTGTCGGTCAGAAGCAGGGCGCTGTGCTGGAGTCCGACGATGACGGCGGCGACGGGTACGACTCGCGGATCAGCAGAACGCTGGCGGCGGGCGGTTACACGATCGAGGCGACGACGTATCGCGCGTCGGCGGCGGGGTCGTTCACGCTGACGGTCGCTGGCATTCCGGCGCAGACGGTCGTTCAGCCGGACGCGGAGTTGCAGCAGGATCCTGAGGTCAGCATCACCGCAGGCGCCGACATCGTCGAGGGCGGCGTTGCGACGTTCACGGTGTCTGCTGTCCCTGCGCCGTCGGCGGGGTTGGATGTGACGGTGGCGGTCACCGCGTCGGGCGGTTTCGGTGTGGCGCCGGGTTCGCGCACGGTCACGGTGCCGACGTCGGGCAGCGTGACGCTCACCGTCGCGACGACGGACGACAGCGCCGACGAGGCGGACGGGTCGGTCGACGCGGCCGTCGCCGCCGGCAGCGGCTACACGGTGTCTGCCACTGGCGGGTCTGCCTCTGTCGCGGTCGCTGACGACGACGACCCGCCGGTGCCGCCGTCGGTGTGTGTGCCGTCTTTGCCGTCGGATGCGGTGACGGTGTCGGAGGTGACGGGCTGGCGTGACGGGCATTCGGGGGCGGCGCATGTGCTGCGGTGGAATCGGGTGCTGGCCGCTTTGGGCGCCGACACCGGCGTGTCGGCGATGACTGTGGAGCAGTCCCGTGCCTATGAGAGCCAGTTCATGCACAGCCGCTGGGACCGCGTCACGCGCACGCTCGAAGCCCTTGAACAATGCGACGACCCGCCGCCCCCGCCCCCGCCTGTGGTCGATCCTGAGATCAGCATCACCGCCGGCGGCGGCATCACTGAGGGCGGCGACGCGACATTCACGATCACCGCGGATCCGGCGCCGTCGGTCGCGCTGACAGTGGACGTCACCGTTGCCCAGACTGGCGATCTCGGCGTCTCGCCGGGGACTCGTGCCGTCACGATCCCCACGTCGGGCGCTGTGATGCTGTCGGTGGCGACGACGAACGACGCCGCGGACGAGGCGGACGGGTCGGTCACTGCCGCTGTGGATGCCGGCAGTGGCTACACCGTCTCTGCGACCGCCGGGTCAGCCTCGGTCGCGGTGGCCGATGACGACGACCCGGCGCCCCCGCCCCCGCCTGTGGTCGATCCTGAGGTCAGCATCAGCGCCGCCGGCGGTGTCACTGAGGGCGGCGACGCGGCGTTCACTGTCACCGCCGTCCCCGCACCTGCCGCGCCGCTGACGGTCACGGTGTCGGTCGCGCAGGTCGGCGATTTCGGTGCTGGCATCGGGTCGCGTCAGGTGATTGTCCCCACTTCAAGCAGCGTCACCCTCACTGTCGCCACCGCCGATGACGGCGCGGATGAGGCCGACGGATCGGTGACGGTCACGGTCGATGCTGGCAGCGGCTACACCGTCTCTGCGACCGCCGGCACGGCCACTGTCGCTGTCGCCGACGACGACCCCGCATCGCCCCCGCCGCCGCCGTCGTCGAAGCCGACGATCACAGTGGACGACGCGACCGCCGGCGAGGGCGACGGCGCGGTCGAGTTCACCGTGAGGCTCAGCGCGGCCAGCACCGCGGCTGTGACCGTGTACTACGCCGCCAACCCGGGCACCGCGATGCCCTACGCCGACTACCTGCCCGAGTGGGGCCGGATCACCTTCGCTGCGGGCGATACCTCGAAGACAGTGCGGGTCTCCCTCATCGACGACCGCACCCCCGGCGAGGGGGACGAGACCTTCGTGCTCAAGCTGATCCTGACCGACACCACCCACGCCACACTCGCCGACAGCCAGGCACAAGGCACCATCACCGACAACGACTGACAGCGAGCACAGCCGACGGATGGCTGCGGCGGATGAGCGAGGCGCCATGAAGGCTTTGTTGGGCGTGCTGCGCAAGGAGCGCTACGACGTCATCTTGGTGATCAGCATCGCCATGGTGGCGCTGTCGGCGTTCCGCGTCGATGCGCTGAGCTCCGCTGGAGGGCTCATCGGGCTGGTGCTGATTGTGGGCACGCTCATCGAGTCGGCCGAGCCGCCGCCGCGGCGCATATGGCTGCTGCTCGCCGCTGCCGCTGTCGCCGCGGTGCTCGACATCGTCATCACCGACGCCGACGACGCGGTGGTGGGACCGCTGGTGCTCACGCTGATCGGCTTGGCAGCGGCTGCTGTGGTGACGCATCAAGTGCTGTCTCGCCCGTTCCCCGGCACCACCGCCATCGCAGCCTCGGCATGCGCGTACCTGCTGATCGGCCATTCGTTCGCCAGCCTGTATTTGGTGATCGACCGGCTCGGCGGCTCGCCGTTCCTGAGCTCCGGGGAAGCGCTCACGCCCGAGTCGGCGGTGTACTTCAGCTTCGTCGCCCTGACCACGCTCGGCTTCGGCGATCTGACGCCATCCGTCGACGGCGGCCGGATCATCGTGGCGCTCGAAGCGATGGCCGGGGTGTTCTACGTCGCCATCGCCGTAGCGCGCTTGGTGGCGGGCTTCTCCACGGCAGATGGTGCTTCAGCCGCGTCGCCGTCGGGCACTGGCGATGCTGTAGAAGGGGATTGAATCACCCCGGTTTTGGTGGAGCCTCTGGGGTCCCTGTGTTTGGCGGAGGCGTGATGCCCAAGACGAATCAGTGCACCCCAAAATATCCATCAAATTATCCCTATATCATCCACTGAGACTGTCTCAAAACATCCATTGGAATGCTTGTGCGGCGGGTCTGGCTACGGGCGCTCAGCGATGCACGGTGAAGCTGCTGCGGCGGTCACGGCCGAAGCGGTAGATCGAGTAGTCGCGGTCGAACGCGATGGCTTCATGCACGCCGAGGCGCTGCATGACTGCCCAGCTCGTCCGATCGACGAGCGAGAAGGACTGGTCTTCGAAGTCGGCGGTGATCTGCGCTGCCACTTCCAGGTCAGCGAGTGTTGCCTCGTCCACGCGCGCTCGACCAGTGCGAATCGCGTTCACCAGTTGTTCGGCAACGCGAAAGCCGAGCCGCTTTGCTGTCAGCTGCCATGTCTCGACGAGAATGTGGTCGCTGGTCAGCAGTTCGCTCGCATGCTGCTCGAGCAGCACGCAAGCACGCGGGTGGCTGACGTCGTCGGCGTCCGCGGCTGCGTACCACGCCGATGTGTCCACGAAGACGCTCATCTCGTTCGCTGGATCCAGTCTTCCTCGACCGCGTCGGCGACGACGCTCTTTCCCTCGGCGGCGATGTCGCTGCCTCCCGAGCGCCCCAGCGCAAAGATGTCGCTGATATCACCCCGCGGCTCGGGCGACGCCAGATCGCGCTCAATGACTCGGCGCACATATTCGGCCATGGAGACTCCCATTGCCGTTGCCTTGCGCTTCGCGCCTGCGTGCTGTTCCGGTTCCAAATCGATCTGAGTTCGCATGCTGCCACATCATAACAGCACCATGGCGCAGCGCACCTCACGGCAGCCCTGCAGCCGATGAATTCAGCTCTGAATGCTGCAGCGTCAGGCGTCGGATTTCGCGGCGACGTGCAGTGCGTGCTGGGTCAGCAGCAGCGTGGCGATGAAGGTGCCGTGCTGCCACATGGGGTCGCGTGCGCCGAACAGGATCGCGCCCGCTGACAGCAGGGCGAAGAACAGCACGCTGAGGGTGATGGCAGCCCGAGCGGTGTCGTAGCGTCCGTCGTTGCGGCTCCAGAAGCGGATCAGGGCCATGAGGAACATCAGCCCCAGCAGCAGTTCGATGACGCCCACGACGATGGCGATCGGCCATGCCAGCGAGGTGCTCAGGCCGAGTGCGGGCAGGAAGTTGTTCTCGAGGCCGGCCTTGAAGTTCGCTCCGAAGAACGTGTCGGCGTTGAAGAATTTGTCGAATCCGTTCAGGATCCAGAACAGGAACCAGTACAGGCTGAGCACTGTTCCCATCGAGAGCTTGGAATTGACTGAAGTGGCCATGGGCTGTCCGTTTCGTGAGCAGGTTGCCGTGTCGGCAGCAAGCCGATGCCCCCGAATCAGCCGTCAGAGCCCCCCTGCGGCGATCCAACGGGCAACAGCCGCGCCAGATCAGATCGTACGTTCCGCATCCACCCACAGCGGGGATGCGATCTGGGGCCGACGAGCGGCTGCGAGCTGAACGCCACGATGTGCGGCTGCCCACGACCAGTGCCCTGTCGGCGTCGATCATCCAGCAGTGGATGTGGTCCTCGTCAGTCTCGCGCGCCGTGCCGCTGCGGCGTACTCTGATCGAGGGGCCGGGGGGTTCGCAGAGCCTCATGTCTGCCCCCGACAACGACGGCTGCTGGGAGCGGCAAGATGGCTATCTCGAACGTGTCCGAGCTGCGAGAGACGTACCGTCCGCCGGCGGCACGGGCACACCAGAAGGTGCTCGACCGCATCGACGAGCATTCGCGGCGGTTCATCGAGTTGTCTCCGCTGTGCGTCATCAGCTCGATCGGGGCCGACGGGCGGGCCGACACCTCGCCGCGCGGCGACCCGCCGGGTTTCGTGACCGTGCTCGACGAGCAGACCCTGCTGATCCCCGACCGGCCCGGCAACCGGCAAGTCGACACCTTGCAGAACGTTCTGTTCAACCCGAACGTGGGGCTGCTGTTCCTGGTGCCCGGCATGAACGAGACGCTGCGCGTCAGCGGCGCCGCCGAGATCGTGACCGACGCCGACCTGCTGGCGCCGCAGTCGATCAAGGACCGGCCGCCGCTGTCGGGCCTGCAGGTCGCCGTCGAGGAGGCATTCCTGCATTGCGGACGGTCGCTGATCCGGTCACGGCTGTGGGACCCGGACGCTCGGATCGACAGGTCCGCATATCCCACCTACGGGCAAGTGCTGGCCGACCAGATCAACGGTGCCGATGCCGTCGAGATCGACGCGTCCGAGGACGAGGCCAACCGAGACCGCCTCTACTGACAGAACACTGCTGCCGTTAGCGTCCGCCAGTACAACGTTCCACGGGGGAAGCGGACGATGGCGACGAGACTTGACCAGTGGGCCGGTCGGAGCCCCGATGGGGCCGAGACTCGCGAGTTCCGCATTTCTCGTGTCGGGAGGCGGGACATCACCGGTGCCTTGTGGGTGCCGGACACGCCTTCGGGGGCGCGGAGTCTGGTGTGCTTCGGTCACGGTGCTTCTGGCGACCGGTATCAGTTCCCTGCGTCTCGGCTCGCAGCCGATCTGACGGCACAGGGAATCGCGATGCTGAGCGTGGAGGGCCCCGATCATGGCCTGCGGCAGACCGGTGAGGGCGGACGGGCCGGGATGATCGCCGACCTGCTGCGAGAAGGCGCCATGTCGGATATGTGTGACGACTGGAACGAGGCGGTCGAGCTGGTATGCGCCCGCAACGCACTCGATCCCGCCCGGATCGGCTATTTCGGGCTCTCGATGGGCTCGGCCTATGGCATCGGGTTCCTCGCCCAGCGAAGCCGTGTCGCGGTGGCGGTGCTCGGCCTGTGGGCCGATGTCGAGGCCATCCCTCACAACGAGACGGTGCTTGCCTGCGCACGCGCCCTCACCGCGCCGACGCTGTTCCTGACCCAGCTCGATGACGAGTTCCTCCCGGTCGACGGATCGGTCTCGCTGTTCTCCGCGATCGGCTCGGCCGACAAGCGCCTGCACCTCAATCCCGGCGTGCATGCGGAGATTCCGCTGGACGAGGTGGACTTTGCCGCGCAGTTTCTGATCGAGCACATGACCGGGCCGAGGGACGGCTCGCCTGATCGTGAGATGGGCCAGATCGTCGACGCAGAACCGGTGCACTAGCGCCCCGCACCTGACGCTCGCCGGTTCAACAAGGGCGAGAGCTAACTCAGGCGCTCGAGTCCGCCGATGGCATCGAAGCCTTGATCGAAGCTGAATATGCGAGTCACAGCTGCGCTGCCCATCACCGCCGCGTGCAATGCATCTCGGGCTGACAGGCTGCTGACGTTCTCCAGCAGTGTCCGCGCGGCACGAATCTCGGCCACGCCGAATGCGAGGACATCGTCGACCAAGGCATCGAGGCTTGCGAAGGCCGGGTCGATTGCGTCGAGCCGACCGAGAGCGACATAGCGGCGGAGAATCTCTTGGTAAACCTCGACGTCAGTGACGAACATCTCGCCGGCTTGCGTCAGGCGAGTCAGCACAGCGACCGTTCGATCCTTGTTCGGGTGTGCAGCGCCGACCAGGTACATCGGCACGTTGGAGTCGACGAATATCATTGCCGCAGATCACGAGGCCAATCGGCCGGCTTCGATGTCTCGGAGCATCCCGTCGATGTCGGCTGTCGGGAATTCGTGTTGTGATGCTTCTGCGATTGCCTGAAGCCTCGCCACGGACGGTTCGGGCAAGCGGCTCGAGTCGCGCAGCGCTTGGCGCATCGCCTGCCGGACCCACTCAGCGATTGTCAGGCGACATGTCTGCGCCGCTTCCTGGATCTCCGTGTATTCGTCCTCATGCACCAAGACTTGGAGTCGTTTCGACACATGGCTTAGTCTATCTGACTGTACGAGATGTCAAGACTGACTCATGATCTCGCAATAGGCAGGGATGAACACAGTCAAGGGAGCCACTCGGCACGACGGACTGTCTTCCATCGAGCGGCCTATCTACTGTGAGGAAGCGGTACCGCGGCACCCCGACCTCGGCATGCAGGTCACTGTTCTCTGTCAGCAGACTGCCAGCACTTCCACACGGCTAATTCAAAATTGGACTTTGAAATAGCCCGCAGCCGCGTAGTCTGAACTCGTGCCGATCGAGCGCGATCTCGCACCCAAGCTCCGGGCGGCGGCCGAGCAGTGGCCTGTGGTGACGCTGACTGGGCCTCGCCAGAGCGGCAAGACGACACTGTGCGCGACGGTCTTCGGCGACCATCCGCAGGTGTCTCTGGAGGATCCCGACACGCGGGCGTTCGCCGAGGAGGATCCGCGCGGCTTCTTGGCCCGGTTCGGGGACGGGGCAGTCATCGACGAGGTGCAACGCGTTCCCGACTTGCCGTCGTACTTGCAGGGGATCATCGACGCCGACCCGGTTCCCGGTCGCTGGATACTGACCGGCTCGCACAACCTCGCGCTGGTGCAGTCGGTGAGCCAGTCGCTGGCCGGGCGTACCGCTGTGCTGCACTTGCTGCCGCTGGCTCGCAGCGAGGCGATCCGCTTCGACAGCTTCCCGCAGAGCCTGGACGAAGCCCTCCTCGTCGGCGGTTTCGCGCCCATCTTCGACCGCGGCTTCGACGCCTCCGATTGGCTCGCCTCCTACGTCGCCACCAATCTCGAACGCGATGCCCGAACCATCACCAACGTCGGCGACCTGAACACGTTCAACCGCTTTGTGCAGCTCTGCGCGGGTCGCAGCGGGCAATTGCTGAACTACTCCGCACTGGCCGGCGACTGCGGCATCTCGCAGCCGACGGCCAAAGCTTGGCTGAGCGTGCTGGAGGCGCTGTTCGTCGTGTTCCGCCTGGATGCGTTCGCCGCCAATACACGCAAGCGCTTGGTGCGAATGCCGAAGCTGCACTTCTACGACAGCGGGCTGGCCTGCTGGCTGCTGGGCATTCGCACGCCCGAGCAGCTGCACTCCCACCCGCTGCGCGGTGCGATGTTCGAGACGTGGGTGGCCTCGGAGATCGTCAAGCATCGTGCCAATCGGGGCGTCCGCGGCGGTGTCACGCACTACCGGGACCGCAGCGGCACCGAGGTCGATCTCGTGGTGGAACACGCCGACGGAGCGCAAGCGGGCATCTCCCTCGTCGAAGCCCGTGCCACTGCCACGCCAAGCGGGCGCCTGCTCGACGGTCCATGTCGCGTCCAGGCACAGCTTGCGGACGAGCACCCAAGCGCGTCCGCTGTCGCCGTCTACGGCGGCACTGAAACCCAGCACCGCAGCGACGGATCACTGGTGGCCTGGCACGAACTCCACCACAGCACCCTCGGCACGGCCCCGTAACGCGCACATCACAACCGTCAAGCAAACGGCATGGCTCGCCCGGCGAACTCTGCTTCCCAGACGAGCGCGAGCGGCCCCTCACGCTGGAAGAACTAGGAGGCTGGCTCGAAGGTCGCGCCGCGGACCGGATCATTCACTTCGGCGCAGCAGGGTTCGTCCACAGGCAATTCACAGGCGACAGTGATCGGGTTCCGCCGCCTCGCCCCAGCGGAGGTGCTGCGATCCTCTACTCAGGGGAAAACGTCGCTACTCAGGTTAGATATCATCTCGGGAATTGTGCTAGGTTGCGGCGTGGTTCGGGCACGTTCGAAGGCGGGTGCTGCGAGGCGTTACGGTTCGCATGAATCCATCAGCCATGCCGACAGGGGGAGCAATGGCCACAGATATTGAGATGTTCGTCAACGCCGACGGCCGCGAGGAACAGATTGCCGAAGTCGAGCGCCGGATAGAGGCCGACGGCATTCAGTACCTCTACTGCCAGTTCGTGTCGGTCACCGGACGGATCATGGGCAAGGGCATCCCTGCCAAGCACTTCGGCATGATCGCCCGCAAGGGCTTCCAGCTCGTCTACGGCTCCACCGCCAATCTCTTCATCGATCGTCACGGCAACTACATCGGCTACGGCCCCGAAGCCCGCGAGCTCGTGGGCATCGGCGAGCCCGAGACGTTCATGCCGCTGCCGTGGGATCCGAAGACGGCACGGGTCTGGTGCACCCTGTTCCGGGGCCGTGAGGAAGAGGTAGACGGCGGCGCGTTCCTCACCTCGGACTGTCGCGGGAATCTGCGGCGGCTGCACGCGGGGTTCGAGGCCAAGCACGGGCTGCACCTGCGGGCCGGCTGCGAGCCCGAGATGATGTGGCTCAAGGCCGATGCAGACGGCAAGCCCACTGTGGAGGGCATGACCAAGCCGAACTGCTACCACATCGACCAGTTCGCCGAGCTGCAGCCCATCATCCACAAGGTGATCGAGTACTGCGAGGCCATGGGGCTCGACATGATCCAGGGCGACCACGAGGACGCTCCCGGCCAGCTCGAGCTGAATTTCAACTTCGACCGGGCCGAGCTCACCGCCGACCGCCTCACCACTTACCGGCAGGTGTGCAAGCAGGTCGGGCGTGAGATGGGCGCCTTCCCGTGCTTCATGCCCAAGCCGTTCATGGGCGTGTCGGCCAACGGCTGCCACCACAACATCTCGCTGTGGGACACCGAGGGCAACAACAAATTCATGCCCGAAGGCGACAACCCGCAGCTTCCCGGCCCCGTCGGCATGAAGGCCATCGGCGGCATCCTCGAGCATGTGCGGGCGCTGACCTGCCTGTCGTCGCCGACGGTCAACTCCTACCGCCGGCTGTGGGACACCGGCTTCTGGGCACCGGTCTTCGCGGACTGGGGTTTCCAGAACCGCACCACCGCCCTGCGGGTGAGCGCGCCAGGCCGTTTCGAGTACCGCTCGGCGGACAGCTCGGTCAACCCGCACCTGTCGTTCGCCGGGCTGCTCATGGCGATGGACGACGGCCTCGACCGCAACCTCGATCCGGGCGAGCCCGAGGAGCGCAACATCTACGAGGCCATGGAGGCCGGCAAGGACGTGCAGAAGATCCCGCTCACGCTGGGCGAGGCTCTCGAGGCGCTGCGCAACGACGAGTGCATCATGCGGTCGCTGCCCGGCGAAATGTCCAAGGTGTTCTTCCACTACAAGACCGATGAGTGGGAGCGCTTCCTGCACACCGTTTCCGACTGGGACGTGGAGGAGTACCTCGACGTCCTGCCGTGAGGGGCGCCTACAGCAATCCGGCCGGTTCGCCGAGGCGGGCCGGCACACAACCCGAAAGACCAACAGCACCCACGAAGGGGGGAGCACCATGTGCGGCATAGCCGGAGTGATCCACCGCGACGGAACCGCCGACATCGGAGCAGAGCTCACGGCGATGCTCCAATCGATGAAGCACCGGGGGCCCGATTCCACCGGCTACGCGGTGTACGGACCGGCCGACGACCTGGTCGTGATCCGGTTCGTGCTGGCCGAGCCCAACAAGAGCACGGGCATCGGCATGGCCGAACGCCTCGAACGCAACCGAGCCGAGGTGGAGAGCCGCCTGGCCAAGATCGGCGCCGAGGTGGCCACGGTCACCAACGACACCGGCTACGCCTTCCGGGCCACCATCCGCTACGGCGGCGATCTCAAGGCCTTGGCCGACTACCTCGAAGACGTTCCCGGCTGCGAGGTGCTGTCGTTGGGCAGCTCGCTGGAGATCATCAAGGATCTGGGCGACGCCTCCACCGTGAGCGACCAGTACAACCTGGGCTCGTTCCGGGGCACGCACGGCATCGGTCACGTGCGCATGGCCACCGAGTCGGAAGTGGATCTCGCGAGCGCCCACCCCTACTGGGCCTACCCCTTCGCTGACGTGGCGGTGGTGCACAACGGCCAGCTCACCAACTACCACCAGTGGCGCCGGCGCCTCGAGCAGCACGGCCACCGCTTCCAGAGCGAGTGCGACTCGGAGATCATCGCCGTGTACCTCGCCGAGTACATGAGCCGTGGCCTGACGCTCGAAACGTCGATGAAGCACAGCCTCGATGATCTCGACGGCGTGTTCACCTACGTCTGCGTCACCGGCAACCAGCT
Source organism: Acidimicrobiia bacterium (assembly GCA_022821985.1). Classification (GTDB taxonomy): domain Bacteria; phylum Actinomycetota; class Acidimicrobiia; order Acidimicrobiales; family Poriferisodalaceae; genus Poriferisodalis. The sequence goes on along the minus strand of JAJECP010000011.1, from coordinate 70,500 downwards.
GGGTGTCGCCAAGGACGAGATGGCGGCCAAGCCGCTGGTGCTGTTCGAGTCGGAGCCGCTCGTGGCGGTTGCCACTGAGGAGGTGGCCATCCGGTCGCTGGTGAAGCGAGAGGTCGAAACCCGCGATCCCTACGAGCGGGAGGTGCTGGTGTGGCAGGTGTAGGTTCCCGCAGCGGCGTCTCCTACGACGCCCGGGGGCTGGTCGAGCCCCATGCCGACATGCCCGACAACGTCGAAGTCGATGGCGGCCGGGCCCGTTTCGATGCATCCGATCTGACGATCCGCCAGATCAACATGGCGCTGCGCAAGCTCATCTACGACGACGGCATCACCGACGTCACCATCCTGAACCCGGCCTCCAAGCATTCGCTGGCGGTCGGCATCCTGAAGCGCTGCCGCATCCACTTCGAGGGCAGCCCGGGCTGGTTCGCCTGCGGGCTCATCGACGGCCCCGAGGTGACGATCAACGGACGCGTCGGCTGGTCGGTGGCCGAGAACATGATGTCGGGCGTTGTCATGATCGAGCGAAGCGCCGGATCGCTGACCGGCGCCGCCATCCGCGGCGGCGACCTGATCGTCAAAGGCGATGTGGGCGCCCGTACCGGCATCGATCAGAAGGGCGGCACGATCATCGTGCTCGGCGACGTCGGCATCAACACCGGCTTCATGATGCAGCGGGGCCGCCAGATCATCTGCGGCAACGCCGGCATGAACCTGGGCGACTCGATGTATGACGGCGAGATCTACGTGGCCGGCACGGTGGCCTCGCTGGGGGTCGATTGCGTTCCCGGCGACTGGACCGACGCCGACACCGAGCTGATCGAGCGCAAGTTCCGCATCCACGGGCTGGGCGACCCGCCCGAATTCCAGAAATTCGTCTGCGGCAAGGTGCTGCACAACTACGACCAGCTTGAGCCGTCCGAGCGCAAGCTCGTGATCCATTAGATCGTGCGCAAGCACGACCATCGACACAGCTAAGGGGAGGAACCGTCATGGCTGACGAGAATGAGGTCAACAAGAGCACGGATGTGCTCGGCAAGAGCCGGATCTTCACCCCCGAGGTCATCAACGACATTCACGTGAAGGCCGAGCTGGGCCGCTACCGGATGCGGGGGTTCTCGATCTTCAAGAAGATCCCTCACTGGGACGAGCTGGTGTTCCTGCCGGGCACCCTCACCCGGTTCGTGATCGAGGGCTACCGCGAGAAGTGCGAGACCAAGACGGTCATCGGCTCACGCTTCGCCGAGAAGCCGCTCGAGCTCGACATCCCGGTGTACATCACCGGCATGAGCTTCGGCGCGCTGTCGCTGGAGGCCAAGATGGCGCTGGCCAAGGGCGCCTCGATGGCCGGCACCGCCACCTGCTCGGGCGAAGGCGGCATGATCCCGCCCGAACGGGATCTCTCGACCAAGTGGTACTACCAGATCATCCAGAGCCGCTACGGCTTCAACCCGCACCACCTGATGCTGGCCGACGCCGTGGAGTTCTTCATCGGCCAAGGCTGCAAGGTGGGCCTCGGCGGCCACCTGATGGGCCAGAAGGTCACCGAGCAGGTCGCGGAGATGCGCTCGCTGCCCGCGGGCATCGACCAGCGCTCACCCGCCCGGCACCCGGACTGGCTCGGGCCCGACGACCTGTCGCTGAAGATCCAAGAGGTGCGTGAGGCCACCGACTACCAGATCCCGATCCAGCTCAAGCTGGGATCGGCCCGGGTGTACGACGACGTGCGGATGGCCGCCAAGTGCGGCCCCGACGTCATCTACCTTGACGGGGCCGAGGGCGGCACGGGTGCCGGGCCGCACCTGGCCACCGAGGAGACCGGCATTCCGCTGATGGCGGCGATCCCCGAGGCCCGCCGGGCGCTTGAGGACGTGGGGCTGGCCGACGACATCGACCTGGTGGTGGCGGGCGGCATCCGCAACGGCGGAGACGTGGCCAAGTGCCTGGCGCTGGGCGCGAACGCGGTCGCGCTCGGCACCGCAGCGCTGATGGCGCTCAACTGCAACAAGGAGATCCCCGGGGTCACCGACTACGAGGGCACCATCGGCGTGCCGGCGGGCGAGTGCTACCACTGCCACACCGGCCGTTGCCCGGTAGGTGTGGCCACCCAGGATGTGGAGCTGCGCAAGCGCCTCGATGTCGACGAGGCGGCCCTGCGGGTCTACAACTTCCTGATCACCCTGACCATGGAAGTGCAGATGCTGGCCCGGGCCTGCGGCAAGACCGACATCCATTCACTCGAGCCCGAGGACCTCGCGGCGCTGACGCACGAAGCGGCAGCCATGGCCAAGGTGCCGATCGCCGGCACCAACTACATCCCGGGCGTCACCGAGGAGCGGACTCTGGCGGAGATCCGCGACCTCTTCGACAAGCACGTGATCGACGGAGGACTGTAGGCATGGCTGGACAAGCAAGCACCGGCGAGAGCACGCGCGAGACGCGCACCGTTGCCATCGACGCGGAGGTGCTGGCGGGCAAGCGGTTCCCGTACCAGGAGGACATGTCGCTGGTCGAGGACATCGACCTGCTGGCGCTCACGCCGGGGCCCGACATCAACTGGCTCGAGGACATCACGCTGCTGGAGGAAGACGGTGTGCCCGCCGTGTTCGACCGCTACTCCAACTCGTTCCTGAAGATCTACTTCGACATCCCCGCAGGCCGCGAAGACGAGATCGCCCGCAAGGTGCTGATGAAGCACCTCACCGAGGGCAACAGCTACGGCATCACGCTGAAAGACATCCACTGCAAGTTCCCGCAGGTGGAGCTGGGACCGTGGGTGGAGAACTCCCGCATCGTCGGCACCGAATGGCGCCCGCCGGTGCTGGAGGGCTGGGAAGCCCCCGCAGCTCACTGAGGAAGGTTCTGGTACATGGCACTGCCGAGCAGCGCTCGTTACGTCATCATCGGCTCGGGCATCCACGGCCTGTCCACGGCGTGGAACCTGGCCCGCGATCTGCGGTCGTCGGGCCGGGGCTCGGGCGCCGACATCGTGGTGATCGACAAGACCGGTGTGGGCGCGGGCGCCTCGGGCATTGCCTGCGGCGTCATCCGCAACAACTACTTCCAGCCGGCCATGCGGGAGCTGATGGCGCACTCGGTGGACGTGTGGGACAGCGACCCCGAGGCGTTCTCGTACCACCCTGTCGGCTACATGCAGATCAGCCACGAGGCGATGCGCGCCGACGTGGCGTCGATCCATGCCCAGCAGCAGGCCATCGGCTACTCGTCGACGTTCGTCGAGGGCGCCGCTGCGTCCGACAGCTACATGAAGGGCATCTTCGATGACTGGCAGGCCCAGGGCATCACCAGCGTGCTGCACGAGCACCGCGGCGGGTATGCCAACAACATGGCCTCGCTGAAGGGTCTGCTGGGCAAGGCTGAAGCCGAAGAGGTCAACGTGGTCGGCGGCGTGACCGTCACCGGGTTCGACCGGGACGCATCGGGGGCCGTCACTGCCGTGCTCACCGATCAGGGCCCGGTGCGCTGTGAGCACGTGGTGGTGGCCGTGGGGCCGTGGGTGCAGAAGATCTGGGCCATGCTCGACCTGCCCACCACCACCGACATCGCGGGCGGCGACGGTGAGCTGCACAACGTGCCCACATGGACCTACATGTGCCTGCAGGAGGGGACGCTGACGGTCGATCCGGGCTACCTGACCGACAACGAGGGCAACATGCCGCCGGTGGTGCACGTCGACACCGACGCCCCGCTGTACGACGCCGACGGGCTGGTGACTGAGGGCCCGTGGGGCATCTACTACAAGCCCGACTTCAACTTCGGCGGTGTGCAGGGCGGCTACATGCCCTACGTGGTCGACAAGCCGTCAGATGAGGTGGCTGTGGATCCCTACGGGCCCGACTCGCCCGACTTCGTGGTGGGCGGCGACTTCTACCGCACCTGGACTGCCGCGCTGGCGCACTGCCACAAGCGTTTCGAGGGCAAGAACCATCTCATCAGCGACGAGCCCTCAGGCGGCATCGGCAGCTTCTCGCCCGACAACTTCCCGGTGTTCGACACCTTCTGCGACAACGCCTTCTTCATCGCCGATTCGAATCACGGCTACAAGATGATCGGCGTGGGCGCACTGGTTGCGAAGGAGCTGCTCGGGGAGCCGCAGCCGCTGCTCGAGCCGTTTCGCTATTCCCGCTACGCCGAAGGCCGGCTCCACCCGGTCAGCAACTCGCCCTACCCCTGGAGCTAAGAGGCTGAGCCGATAGGCGAAGCCGTGGCCCGAGCGGCCCGTGAGCGACAGCGAACACGAGCGGGAAACGACAGGTGGGCCGACGAGAAGGCTCGCCTATCCGCGCTGCCTCTAGGCGCGGGCGCTCGGGCCGTAGGACAGGTGCATCAGGTCGCGGTCGGCGAAGCGTGAGGGTCGCAGCGCGCTGATGTCGATCGGGGGTGCGTCGCCCACTTGGTCGACGCCGAGCACGCGTGCGGCCACGATCTCGCCGAGGGCGGGTGACAGCTTGAGCCCGTGGCCGGAGAGGCCGACGGCCAGGTACAGGCCGTCCACCGGGGCAATCTCTGAAGCCCAGCCCAGGATGGGGTGATAGTCGGGCGACACGTCATAGGCGCCGCTGGTGGTGCTGACCGTCGAAGCGACGGTCAAGCTCGGAAGGCGCTCGGAGATGGCCGCTTCGAGGCGCTCGGCATGCGCTGCGTGGTCAGCGTCGGATGCATCGGCGAGCGGGTCGACGACCACGGGCATCTCCGGCGGGTACGCCACCGCCACGATGTGGCGTCCCATGTCGGGCCGGATGACCAGGTTGGAGTTCCCGTCGGTGATGCAGGTTCCCAGCGCCCGTGCGCCGGCGTGTTGTTCGAGCACTGCCATGTCCAGCCTCCGCCGCTCAACTGGCGCCTCGATGCCGAGGGGGTCGAGCAGGTCGCGCGCCCATGCCCCGGTGGCGGCGATCACCAGCGGCGCCGTGATCTCGCCAGCCGACGTCGCCACGCCGGTGACGGCACCGCTGGAGGTCACGATCTCGTTCACGGCGACCGGGGCGAGCACATGGGCGCCGGCGGCGCTCGCTGCGGTGAGCCAGCTCAGCACCATCTTGGTGACATCGATGTAGCCGCCCTCGGGCTCGTAGGCACCGCCGGCGAGGCCGTCGGCGTTCACCAGCGGCTCGACCTCGGTGATCTGGCTGCCGACGACGAAGCTGGTGTCCACGCCGAGGCTGCGGCCGAGCTCGATGTTGTAGCGCAGACCGTCGAGTTGATCCTCGACGACCAGCAGCATGTAGCCGAAGCGGGCGTAGCCGGGGTCGCCGAAGCCCACCACCGAATCCCAGTTCTGGATGCAGTGGAAGCCCCGCTGCGCGATGCGCACCATCAGCTCGTTGGAGTAGTGCTGGCGGATCTGGCCGAACGTGCGCCCCGAGATGCCGCCCACCGGTGCCCGGGCGTCCATGATGACGACGCGCAGGTCCGAGTGCCGGGCGAGCTGGTAGCCGATGCTGGAACCGGTCACCCCAGCCCCGATCACCACGATGTCTGCTTCGCTGGGCAACGCGGCCATCACGTGCGCCCGGGCTGGGGCTGCGGCCGATCAGCCGGACTCGGCCAGGTAGGACGCCAGCGAGTCGTCGAGCGCCTCTTCCCACGACGTGTGATGCACCGGCGCCTGCGTGCCGGTCACCGGCGACGTGTGGCCGTGGTCGCGGTAGCCGATGATCGACGCCTTCTTGTGCTTCTTCCAGTCCTTGAACATCTTGTTGATGAGCTGCGTGTTCGGGTCACCGCAGTCGGTTTGGTCGAGCAGGTCCTGGGTGTAGTCGCCCTGGAAGTCGATGGCCTCGTAGTCGTCGGCCACGGCATCCTCGGCGGCCTGGAAGTCGTCGATCCAGCGAGCTTGCTCATCGGCGCTCGGCAGCTCGATGCGACCCAGGATCACGTCACGGGCGTACCAGGCCTGGGCGTCGAACATGTTGAACGTGTACCACTGGTCCTGCATCCCCAGGTAGAGGACGCGGTTCTCGGGCTGGAACACCACGCCCCGGTAGAGCATCGAGCTGGCGAGCCGGTTGGCGGTCACCAGCCGCAGATCGTCGTCCATGAACGGGAAGTGGTGGAGATAGCCAGTGCACGAGACGATGGCGTCCACTTCGGCGGTGGTGCCGTCGGTGAAGTGCACCGTGCGGCCGTCCACGTGGGTGAGGATCGGCTTCTCGCTGATGCCCTCGGGCCAGTCGAAGCCCATCGGCCCGCTGCGTGACGAGCAGATGACCTCCGATGCCCCGTACTTCCACAGCTGCGACGCAATGTCCTCGGCCGAGTAGCTCGACCCGATGACCATCACCACATCGCCCTCGAACTGCACGGCGTCACGGAAGTCATGGGCGTGTATGAGCGTGCCGCCGAACGTTTCATAGCCGGGGTAGTGAGGCATGTTGGGGGTGGAGAAGTGCCCAGTCGACACCACCACCCAGTCGAAGTCCTCGCTGGTGGTGGCGTCGGTGGCGTGATTGTGGGTGGTCACCGTGAAGCCGTCGCCGGAAGCCGAACGGCTCACGCCCCGCACGGCGTGGTTGAACCGGATCTTGTCGCGGATGCCGCTGCGGTTGGCCCGGCCCACGATGTAGTCGTAGAGCACCTCCCGGGGCGGGAATGACGCCACCGGCTTGCCGAAGTGCTCTTCGAAGCCGTAGTCGGCGAACTCCAGGCACTCCTTGGGGCCGTTGGACCACAGGTAGCGGTACATGGAGCCGTGGCAGGGCTCGCCGTGCTCATCGAGGCCCGTGCGCCATGTGTAATTCCACAGACCGCCCCAGTCGTCCTGCTTCTCGAAGCAGACAAGTTCGACGTCTGCGGCCTCTGCCGAGCTGTCGCTGGCGAACGCATGCAGCTGCGACAGTCCGCACGGTCCCGCACCGATGATGGCTACCCGTGTCATCTCCGAATCCCCCCTGTGAGTAGACGTTTATGCAACGAGAGTAGAACGTCGCCCAGTCTTGCACCTGCGTGCCCAGCCGCAGGACACTGCCTGCGCCGCCAGAAACTCGCCGACTCGCTCGCTCGCCGCACGGTCAAGATCCAGCCACCCCAGCGATGATGCGGGCGCGTATGCGGTAGTCGTCTCCAATGCCGACCTGCCGCGGTCGCGTCACAGCCCAAATCGCCGCCGCGCATTCTGCCCCGACCTGCGCATGACGCTGATCGGTCAGAAAGTTCCCCGCCGCTGCGCATCCCGCCGCACTTCTTGCGCCGGACACGGCGCCTGCACTGCCCGAGGGCGTCCGTCCTCCCGCCGCTGCGCATCCCGCTGCTCGTCCCGCGCCTGCTTGCGGATCTTGCGTGCCTTGATGCGTTCCATCGCTTCAGGACTCAGCGGGAAGCGGTCGCGCCCGGCATGCAGCCACCAACCGCCGGCCAGCGACGCCATCACCCAATACATGCCCAGCAGGGCGAATGCGGTGAGCAGACTCAGAGAGGCCCAGTACCTAGACCACGGCACGATCATTCAGGGCACCCATGTAGACGCCAAATGCCATGCCCACCACTCCGCACGGCTGCGGCACTCCGGGAATTTCCCCCACGCACGACGTACCGCTCGCCAATACGACGGCTCAGCCCGTTGAATCGTGCCGTTCGTCACCCGAGCAGTCCAAGCCCTGCCATCGACGCCGAGATTACGCGCCGTTCGAAGGCAACGACTGTGCAGCCTTGGGCTTCTGGTTGCTCACTGACCTGGTCCCGCGGATCAAGAAACTGCATCGAGTGATTCGGAGGGCGGGGGTTACGCTTCGGGTATGGCACGCATCGAGGTGCTGCTCTCCGATGAGTTCGACGAGCTGCTTCGCAAGCGCGCCGATGCCGAACAGAGCACGATCAGCGACTGCGTGCGCAAGCTCATCGAACGGGTCCTCACAGGGCTCGACGGCGATTCCGCTGGCGACGACGAGGACGAGTTGCGGGCAGGTTTCGCCGAGTTCGCCCGCGACTACCCGTCGATACGACAAGAGCTGTTCGAGGACGATCCCGATCTGCGAATGGACGATCCATTCGAGCCTGACGCCGAGCACGACAGCCCCGTCGTCTCGTCGATGTCGACGACGAAGCGTGCGTTCACAGGCCATCTGGCGGACCGGCACGTGTATGCGATGGCCGTTCGGATTCCTCGCGACGCCAAGCTGGACAACGATCCAGCGACGATGGCCCGTGACCTCGAACCGCCCGATTGGCCTGCGGCGACAAGCGAGGCGCTCAGCAAGTTCATCGTGCACATGTTCCTCGCGGGCGACGAGCCCCTTGACGGCCCTGTCATCGTCTATCCACGACCTGAACCGGCGTCCCAGCATCGCAGTGCCCAAGCGTGATCATCGTCGACGATGATCTTGCGCTGAGGGCGCTTCAAGGAGACCACACGTACTGGCCCGCCGAATCCCCTGCGATTCCATGGGTGCTGTACTCGAGGCTGCTCCTCGCACTGCAAAGCCCGTCAGACACCGGAAACCTGAGTCGCCGGGCGAGTCCCGCGCTGGTGCGTCGGGCACTGGCCCCACCGGAGTCGATGCTGCACGTCCTCGACCCACGGCCGTACACCGGACTCGCGACACGCCTCAAGATCGAATATCGGCTGAACATGATCGTCGCCGATCTGCTCGGTGCCGCGATCCATCACCGAGCGCCAATCCTTGTGGCCGAAGGAAACGTCGGACAACACTGGCCCGAGATATGCGACCTTGAGCAGATCGAACTGCGCATCATCGCTCAGGACGCCGAGGTCTGAGCTTCCCGCAGTGTCGTTGACCCACGGCTCATGTGTCACGCCAATTCATGACGCGTGCCGAGCAGGTCGCTTCCGACTCCACACAGGCAGTGCTAGGAGCGCACTCGGGACTTGTCGGGGTCGTAGAAGGGGTAGCGCACCACCTCGGCGGCTATCCGCTTCTCGTGTCCGTCCAGCTTGCCCACCTCGACGGCCGTGCCGATCTCGTTGTAGGGCAGCGACAAGCGGCACAGTGCGATGTTCTTGCGCAGGATGGGCGAGATGGTGCCGCTGGTGATCTCGCCGACGTGATTGCGCCCCACGTACACGCCGTCGCCCAGCGCCCCCGGTTCACCCCCGTCGAGCTCCAGCCCCACCAGCCTCCGCTGGGGGTTGTCGCGCCGGTCGAACAGCGCATCGCGTCCGATGAAGTCGTCTTCCTTGGTCTTGAGTGGCACGGTGAAGCCGATCCCCGCCTCGTAGGGATCGGTCTGGTCGCAGAACTCGTGGCCGGCGAACACCAGCCCGGCCTCGATGCGCAGCATGTCGAGCGCACTCAGGCCCATGGGCACGAGCCCGTGAGGTGTGCCCGCGTCGAAGATGGCGTCCCACACGGCCGGGGCGTCGGAGGGGTGGCAGAACACCTCGAAGCCGAGCTCGCCGGTGTAGCCGGTGCGTGATACCACGATCGGGATGCCGTCGTAGTCGCCAATGCGGGCGATCGCGAACCGGAACCAACCCAGCTCGGAAACCGTCGGCTGGTCGGGGCGCGTCCAGATGACCTCGTCGAGGATGCGGCGGCTGTGAGGTCCCTGCACCTGCAGGTTGTGGAGCTGCTCGGTGGAGTTGCGCACCCAGACATTCAGACCGAGCCGCTCGGCCTGCTCGCGCAGCCAGACGCCGCTGTAGCCGAGCTGGCCGCCGATCCAGCGGAAGTTCTCGCGCCCGATCCGGAAGACGGTGCCGTCGTCGATCATGCCGCCGGTGGGATGGCACATGGCGGTGTACACGACCTGCCCGTCAGCCAGCTTGCGGACGTTGCGGGTGACACAGGTCTGCATCAGCAGCTCGGCGTCGGGCCCGGTCACCTCGTACTTGCGCAGCGGCGACAGGTCGATGGCGGCTGCCGCCTGCCGGCACGCCCAGTACTCCTCGACGGCGCCATGGGCCGTGAAATGATCGGCCAGCCAGTACCCGCAGTACTCGCTGAAGCTGCGCGTCAGCGCAGCGGTGCGGGAGTGGAATCCGGTCTCTTTGGTGAGCTGGGCTTCGGAGTCCGCGGTCATTCTGATGGCCGTCGCTTTCTTGAACATGTTTGCTGCCGGATAGACCCTGACGGCGATGTCGGTGGGGTTCCAGCCATTGGCAGCGTCGACATCGCACGGGCAGGCAGTGCTGACGCACACCAGGTCCTCCAGCGCCCGCAGCAGCACGTAGTCGCCGGGGCGTGACCACGGCTCGTCGAGGTAGATCTGATTCGCGTCGTCCACCTGCGTGTTGTAGAAGAAGTTGATCGCCTCCCAGCCCCGCCGTGCAGCCACGCCGTAGGGCTCAAGCACCTCGTTGATGTTGTCGGTGCAGTTGATGTGGCCCGGATAGCCCATCTCTTCGTAGTAGCGGGCGTTGCAGGCGGTGTTGAAGGTGTCGTGGCGGCCCACCGTGTCCTGCACCACCTCCACGAGCGGCTGCATCTTGGCGTTGAAGAACTTGGAGTACAGGCCCGGCATCGGGTAGCTCGCGCCCATGAGCGAGCGGGTGATGGTGGCATCGAGGCAGAGATCGGTGCCCGCTTCGAGATCCGCCACGGCGAAGCACTGGAAGTCTGAGCACTGCCGGCCCTCCATGTCCACCACCTGGAACCAGTCGCCCTTCGACACCTGGTAGGCGTGGGCAGTGCTGGCCGCCACGATGAAGTCCTGGCTGGGGTCGGCCAGCGGCGTCGGCAGCAACGGCTCGATGTCGTTGCCGGCCGGGTCACGGCGATGGATGTAGGCGATGAGATCGGTGGGCGGAGCACCCTCGTGCGCTGACATGGGGCCACCGGGTGCCGCGATCACGCAGGCGACATCGTCGAGCGCGGTCACCCGAGCCGTGACGTTCGCCGGCGTGTCACCGTCGAGCAGCCTCAGCGGGGTCGCTGCCTGCACGGCGCGCATATCGACGCCGACGCGCTCGAGACCGGCCCGTACTCGGCGGGCGTCGGTCAGCGGTGCCGAGAGGATGCCGACAGCCGCCGGGTCGGTTGGGGCGGACGCTGCAGCGCTGCCATTGGTTACCTCGAGCAGGCCCGGATCCGACTGCCCGTCGGCATCGAATGCGACCAGCTCGCATGGCTGGCAGCCTTCGGGGTCGACGATCTCCAATTCATCGCCGACGGCGAGCGCGAGCACCGTCGCTCCGCCCCCCGTCACCCGGTAACGCTCCACTCCCGGCCCGAGCAGCATCAAGCCCGGCACCACGACCTCGGCTTGGACTGCGGCCACAGACGTCATCGAGACGTCATCGCCGTCGGCCGAGCGGCCCGGAGAATCCGCGTCTCGGCGGCTCATCAGTGTCACCGCCGCCGTCGGAACCCGAGACGTCGGCGAACATCTCCCACACCAGCAGCACAACGGCCGTTGCGGAGGCGACAACAGCGATCCATACGCCGATGCCCGGATCGGGCGGCTGGCCGGGCGGGCCGATCCCGGACGGATCAAAGATCTCTCGTGCCGCGATGGCACCTGCGAAACCGGCGCCGATCCACGCAGGACGCCATGCGATCCGTATCAGCCCGATCGTCACCGCGCAGGCCAAGACGAGCAGCCGGCCTTCGCCGATGCTGATGCCGAGCACCGTCTGGTTGCCGCTGAGACCGGCGTTGAGGTGCCACGGCAGCAGCATCGCTGCCCCCGCCGCCACCAAGCACGCCTGAGCGATCAGCTTGCGAGAAGTGTTCACGGCGCCAATCTTTGCATCGCGTGACGACCGGTCAGTCCGGTGCCTGCTGGCACATGAGCCAGCAGGCACCGTGACCTGTTTGCGCCGCGAGGCTTGCCGGTGCGCGGGCCTGAGAAGCGCTGACTGCTCAGGCCAGGCCGGAACTCAGCGAAATGTGCCGCCGCCAACCGCCTGCACGGCGATGATGACAAAGACGATGCAGGCGACGCAGAAGACCACGACGGCCCTCTCAACGTTCTTGTTGTGTCCCTGCAAGCCCTGGAACTCGATTTGCTTTCTGCGAGCCATGTCAGTCCTAACGAGTGAGCTCTACGAGCTAGTTGTACTTCTCAGCGAGCCGGTCGGCCGCGTGGTCGAGCAGCGCGTTTTCGCGGACAGTCACCATCACTGCGGAAATCACCGAGATGGCGATGCCGAGGAGGGCGAGGACGACCATCGTCCCGTTGGTGCCCGCGGGTGCGCCCCATGTCGAATAGCCCCCAGCCGCTTCCACGGCTTCATTGAAGCTTTCGTAGGGAAAAGTGTTCATGTGGTTCTCCTAGACCGATTGTGAGCGGGGTGCTCAGCGTTCTGTGTTCTGTCGCTGGTGTCGGCCAAACGGGCTCGCTGCTTCTTCGCCCACAGTCCTGCTGCACCTACCACGAGGTACATCAGCACCACAGCGCCGATGAACTGGAGCCATCCGCCCGACACCGTGAGCTAACGGTTGTCTCGGTAGGCGCCCTGCAGGACCCCTGCAGCGGGCTCCTCGGAACCGTCGGCGTGGACAATGGGCTCGTCCGCGCGGCCGAATTCGGGGAAGAAGTCCGTCTCGAACTCGGCCATGTCGAGGCCTTCGAGTTCCACTTCGGGCGGCACCCGCAGCAGGTTCAGCTTCTTGAGTATCCACGAAGCGATGTAGCCCGTGAAGAACGCCAAGGCGATGAGCGCTGCGGCACCGACGAGCTGGCCCAAGAACGAAGTCTTGACATCCACCACGCCGCTCGCGGGGAATCCGCCGGCGAAGATGCCCAGGAGCAGCACGCCCCAGAAGCCCATCACGCCGTGAACACTGACCGCCCCGACAGCATCGTCGATGCGAGCCTTCTGCTCGATCCAGTTGCCTGCCGCATACGCGAGCCCGGCCGAGAAGAAGGCCAGGACGAACGTCAGCGACGGGCTGTAGATGTCGGCACCAGCCGATACGGCCACCACGCCGGCCAGGCCGCCTGACAGCGTCCAGAACGGGTCGCCCTTGGCGAAGATGTAGCCGCCGGCGAAGCCGCCCGCGAATGCCATGGTGATGGTGAACGTGATCGCCGACAGCGTGGCCGGGACGAAGTAGATGTTGACGTAGCCGCCGGTGGTGTCGGCCTGGATGTACAGGCATGCGGCGTAGAAGGCGTAGAACCCGGTGAAGATGATCATGAGCCCCATCAACGTGAGATGCAGGTTGTGGGGCTTGAACGCTCGCGTTCCGCCGTTGGCGTCGTATCTGCCGATTCTCGGGCCGAGGTTGAACAGCACGCCCAAGGCGAAGATGCCGGCGATGCCGTGCACCACGCCCGACGCGGCAAAGTCGTGATAGCCGAAGTGGATGACCAGCCAGCCTCCGTAGCTCCAGCCCCACGCAGCAGCGATCACCCAGACGATGCCGCCCATCAGGGCCGTCAGCCACAGATAGGCCGAGATCCGGATTCGCTCCAGCACCGAACCCGACATGATCGAGCCCGTCGTCCACGAGAAGAGCACGAACGCCGCCCAGAAGACTCCCGTGAGGTTGTCTCCGATGTTGGGACTCATGCTGGCGTCCCACGGCACGACGTAACCCTCGCCGCAGAAGTAGGCCGCTTCGCCGGCGTTGCCGTTGCCGTCGGCCGTCCCTGTGAACTTCAGGCCCTCCTGCATGCAGAAGTACACCCAGAAGCCGACGTAATAGAACGTCGGCGTCACCACGGCGATGGTCATGATGTTCTTCATGGCCGTCGACATGATGTTCTTGCGACGGCTGACGCCGGCCTCATAGGTCATGAAGCCGACGTGCAATAGCCACATGATCGCGACGGTGAAGTAGTAGTAGGCCTCGGTCAGAATCCCGTCCGTGGCCACGGCAGCAATGTCCATTGCGCCTCCCCCTGTTCTCGTTCTGCGCTCAAGTCCCCATGATCCGAGCGGCAGACCAGTTCGAGAAACCGTAACATGTTTGCAATCTCGCGCCCGACACCTGCCGCCAGATGGGTGGAAATTGAACCCTGCGGGTGATCTGTGCCCCTCAACCGCTGTCGGGATCGACGAACTCGAATTCGACGACGGCGCCGGTGCCGGCATCGACGACAATCGCAGCCTGCCGCAGGAAGTCGTTGCGGCCGCCCGCGGGATCGGTGAGGGTGAACACGACCGCCCACGCCGGGCGTGGCGGGAAGCCTCGTCGGATCAGGCGCACTTCTGAGCGGTCGGGCTCGAAGCTGCCTGGCGTCACGTCGAGCGCAGCTCGTGCGGCAGCGACGGCGGCTTCCTCCTCGACCTCGACGCCCGAGCAACCGTCGAAGAAGATCAGAATGATCGCCAGCAGCACGCCGGTTCCGATCAGCACCCACTTGCGATTTCCCATCACGACTCGCTCTCGCGGCGCGGAACGAGCCGCAGCACGATGTAGCCCACCACATGAGTCAGCGCCACGAACGACACCCACCACAGCAGCACCTTGAGCCGGTAGCCCCGTTCGCGGCACTCCCAGAGCGTCAGCGCGACGGCCCCGGCGAGCAGCAGCCACAGCATCACGCTCTGCGCGATGCCCTGGCGCTGGGTGAGGAATTCGATCAGGAGCAGGAAACCCATAAGCGTCACCCTCCCGCCGCGGTGCGCGACTCGCTGGCGGGGTACACCTTGATGGAGATGAACCGCACCGGCAACTCGACGAGTTCGACCGGGCCGTGGGCTACCTCGCCGTGGATCTGCATGGTGTCACCGGTGTTGAGCAGGTAGGCCTTTCCCCCGTAGCCGTAGTAGAGCGACCCGTCCAGCACGTGGAGGAATTCGACGCCGGGGTGCTGGTAGAGGGGGAACTCGCCGCCCCGCTCGGTGATGGTGGTGATCATCGGCTCGATGACCCGGTTGGCGCCGCGCAGTGTCCCGAGATCCTGGTAGAGCCGGTCGGGCCCGCCGCGGTCGTGGTGGATCTGGTGACCCTCGCCCGCACGCACGATCACCAGGTCGTGCTCCTCGTCGAGACCCCGGAACAACGCGGTCACCGGCACCTTGGCGGTTGCGGCCAGCCGCGCAAGCGTCGAGAGGCTGGGCGCGCTCTGGCCGTGCTCGATCTTCGACAGCATCCCCAGCGAGATGCCCACATCGTCGGCGAACGCCGACATGGTCATGTTGAGCGCTTGGCGGAGTTCGCGGACCCGGCTGCCCACCACCCGGCACAGTTCCGCGGTGGTGAGCGGCGAGTCCATTGCCGCCGCTGAGAGCTCCAAGGAGTCGATCTGGCGGATATCAGGGGTTGCCCCAGCGTCTGCGTCCCCCTCCGGGTTCTCCTCCCCGCCGCTCGTCATCGCCCCGATAGTGCCAGATGGCAGCCGCGAGCCGGGACTGATCGTTGCATTCGACCTCGCCGGGGGAAGGCGCTGCGTGGCTCAGAGCGCCGCGGCGGCGAAGGCGCGCAGCTCGCGTTCTACATCGCCCATGGGCTGGAATGCGACTTCGGTGATGCCCGCGGCGGCGAGGCGTTCCATGCGCTCGGGCACCTCGTCGGCATGGCAGACGAACGGGGCGATGCGCAGCGATTCGGGGGTGAGCACCTGCCGGTCGATCGGGTTGAGCTCGGTGAGATGGCCTTCGTGGAGCGAGAGGTGGAGGGTGTCGGGGTCCATGGGGCCGGTGATCTCGCCGAAGCGCTCGGCGTTGGGCAGCGTGCTGAGCCGGGCGTCGCGCTGCTCGAGGAAGGCGTGGTACGCCACGCTCACACCCGGCCCGGCGGTGTCCATGACACGCTCAGACTCGATCGTCTCGCCATCGTCCATGATGGTTCCGAAGCCGAGGAGGATCACGTCGTCGATCCCGCTGTAGTCGGCATCGGGCCGGGGCCGTGAGGTGAACACCCCGCAGCCCATCTGGGCGGCTGCGGCGAGGCCCCGGGGGCCGTTCACGCCCAGGATCCATGGCACCTCGATGGGCCGCTCGGTCGCTTGGCCCGGCCAGTGCAGCATGCGTGCCGCCCTGCCGTCGACCTCGACGGCCTCGCCCCGAAGCAGTGCTTGGGTGTCAGCGACCATGCCGGGGAACTCGGCCCAGCGCAGCGGCTTCTGGCCCATGGCCCGGCGGCCGGTGAATCCGGTGCCGGCACCGATGATGACTCGTTCAGGCCCGACGAGCCCGACCAGCGTGGCGATGGCCGCAGCCGTGGTCATCGGGTGGCGCAGCGACGGAATCAGCACGCCAGGACCCAGGCGGATGCGTTCTGTGCGCACGCCGGCGAGTGCGAGCGTCATCCACACGTCGAGCTGCAGTGCCGGGGTGTCGTACACCCAGGCGGTCTCGTAGCCGAGCTCTTCGGCCAGCACGATGTGGTCTGGCGTCTCGGGAACGGGCGGGAACGCAGCAGAAATCTTCATGGCGGCAGTCTCGCGAACCGCGCTCGGTGCCACAGGACTGCCGGTGCTGACGTGCTGCGGCTCGTTGCGCGAGGCCCGGGCCGCCAGCCCGGAACGCGCGGACTCGCATGCACGAGGCTCGGGACCCCCTCGGCCGCCCCGACTGCCGGGGCTCGTATGTGCGAGGCTGCGCGCATGGAGATCTCGAAGGCACTCGACTACGTGCGCAAGAACGACCGCGCTGTGCTGGCCACCAAGGCACGCGACGGCACGCCGCAGCTGTCGCCGGTCACGTTGGCCGTCGTCGACGACACGGTGGTGATGAGCACCCGGGACACGGCATTCAAGGTCAAGAACCTGCATCGCGACCCGCAGTCGTGGCTGTGCGTGTTCCCCGAGAAATGGCTGGGCCGCTGGGTCCAGCTCGAGTGTCAGGCCGAGATCATCTCCGGCGAGGCTGCGCTGGACCCGCTGGTGGAGTACTACCGGACGCTGCAGGGCGAGCACCCCGACTGGGACGACTACCGCCGCGCAATGGTGGAGGACAAGCGCTGCCTCGTCCGCTTCCACATCACCAAGGCCGGCCCCGACAAGCACGGCTGACCCGCCGCGGATGCGTGTAGCAGTCGCTCAGCCCTAGCCGCACGCGGCGTGAGGGCGCTGTGCCCAGCCGGCTTGGCCGGTGCGGCAGGTCAGATGTAGTCGTCGTCGTCCCAGGCGTCAGACGCCCATGAGTCCGAGCGGTGCCTGCGCCGCGGCCGTCGGCTGACCTCGTCGTCGCCCCAGCCGTTGTCCCAGTCGGCATCGGCGTCGTCATCATCGTCGGTGTCATCCCACCAAGCGGGGCGACGGGTCCAGTACCTGCGTGGCCGTGAGCGCGGACGATCGTCCCAGTCGTCGTCCCAGTGCTCCTCGATCTCGTCCCCTTCGTCGTCCGCGTTCCAGCCTTCTGAGTCCAGCTCGTCCGGGTCCCAGTCGTCATCGAGGTCGCGGTGGCCGCGTACAGGTCGAGGCCGAGGATTGCCGCGAGGCGAACGGCGTGCGGATTCGGCCCCGTGACGTCCCCGGCGTCGCTCGTTGAGCCCCCTGCGGATCGCCAAGGCGATGACGGCGACGATGAACAGCGGTGGTGCCCAGCTGGCGCCGACGGTGACCCACATAAAGCTCCACACCACCAACGCGATCAGGAATACCTGGCTCGTCACGAGCCGGATCAGGACCACGCCGCTGATCGACCACGGCGGTCGGCGAGGCTTCAAGCCTGCCTCGCCATTCCGGCGGGGCCGCTCGCCGCTCCGTGACCCCCGAGCATCAGGCATCACGCCAGTATTGCGCGGCATCGTGGGGCCAAGCCCATCTACGGCCGGTCAAGTGCAGTTGTCGAGCATCTCTTCGAAGGTTTCGGGCCAGGAGAGCTTCACACCGTGTGACGCACAGAGATCAGGCCAGTACGAAGAGGACGGCTTGCGCTCGACTGCCAGGACAGGCCGATACGCCGCTACGCCCCAATCGATCAGGTACGCGTAGCTGAGTACCTGCCCGAGGCCCAATCGAAGCTGTCGGTCCTCATTGGATTCCGTGAGGCTCTTGACTTCGGCAATCCACGCTGTATCCGTCACGATCCAGCCGATGTCGAAGAGCGGATCGGAGCCGCCGGGAGAGAGCGGTTCCCATCCCCGAGCCGAGATCGCATCGGCGAGCCGATCTTGCACGTCTTTGTGCGCATTCGTTCCTCGGTCGACGGCATCTGGGTCAACGCTGAACACGCGCAGTGCCGACTCTCCGCTTCCGCTGCGCGGTGGACGCATGTAGGGCTGGCCGTTCGAAGCTTCGGCACCTACTCCTTGGGGAACGAGGATCGGACTCGCGAACCGTTCGGCGATCGCCTCCGTGACGAGTCGACTCGGTGCGCATAGGACGGTTTCGGGGTCGGTGCGCAAGCTCCGCTCCTGGCGCACCGTGACTCCGGCAGCAGCGGCACCGGCAACGTTCTCGGACCGCACCTGCAGGTTCTTCGAGTATGCGAAGTCCCGGTGCAGGGACGCATCCCAGAACACGAAGACGTCCTGCTCCGGGACGTAGCCGCACAACAGCACGAAATCGACCTCGTATCGGTCGAAGTTGGCACGCTGGCCTCTGCCTTGGTCAGCGAGGATGAGTTGAATCTTGTGCTCGGGCGTGGAGCGGCCGCCCGACGGGTTGGTGGCGTTGTAGATGTAGACGCGAACTCGGCGAGGCAGCGGCGGTTGAAGCTCGACCACAAGTTCGCCTGCGGCGTCGGTTGTGTGGGAGACCACAGCACCGCCGCCGACCGCTGCGAGGAACCGGTCGTGAAGCTCCGATTTCGTTAGCAGGCTGGCCATCGCTTCACCTCTCTCTCGGCACCTATAGGTGGAACGAGTCTCCGATTCGTTCGAAGCGTTCATTGCACATCCGCTCGAATGCTCGCAACGAAAGCCCGATCGGCCGTGCGCCGCCACCGATCACTGCGCCCACGGCGACGGAGTACAGGTAGTCGAGGTGGCGTGCTTGGGAGGGCTTGCCGTCGAGGCTTTCGAGATGCGCCATGACGGCGTCGAGCGCCATCTCGCCGGCGCCGTTCAGTCTTGGTGTGTTTCGATTCGCCTTGTCAAAGGTCATGACGAGGTCGTAGAACGGCACGAGTTCGCCCCGTCTGGCCTTGTAGCCCTTCTGGCTTCGTTGGCCCTTGTCGAGTATCGACACCTCTGCTTGGTGCAGGCCGGCGTCCTCAACGGCATCGAGAAGTGCAGTCCATACCGCGTCGTCAGAGTTGTGAAAGACCACCGAGATGCGTCCGCCGTCGACCACGACCCTCTTCGCTTCACGGAACGAATCTGTGAGCAGTCGCTGGTAGTCAGCGAGCGTCTTGCCGCCATCCGTTGCGCTGCGTGACTTGTTCACGACAATTTCTTGGTCGTGATCGGTCGGGTTGCCCAGCCACGCTTCCCAGACGATGTTGCAGTCGGCGTAGTGGATGTTGTTGCCGAAGGGTGGATCCGTGAACACGTAGTCCACGGAACAGTCGGCGACCCAACGAAGGTCTGTCGCAGATGACTGAGCTACCTCGACATCGCCGTCGGGGAGCGCTTCATACAACCGGCAGACTTGGCGGACCTGGTGACGGAAGACCTCGAAAATGTTGGGTTCCGAAACCAGCTGCGGGATGAACAGGGTGCCTGTCAGCGGGCGCTGGCCACCCTTCGCGTTGTAGCGCCGCATGCGGCTGGCATGCCAAGCCGTGTTGGTGAACGCGAATTGCAGGGCCTCTCTCACGGCTGCATCCGTGATGAGACCGATCTCGTGCCACAAGCGAGACAGCGCGACTTTGGGGCGATGAGCGAACATGTCTGCAACCGTGCGCACGCCGCGCAGATGAAGAGCAGATCGGATGTACATCTCGCGGGATGAGTCGATGCGCACCCTCGGCACCCAGTGCTTGAGCCGTCGGCGCCCGATCGCGTCGACCCGCCGGATTGCATCGGCAGTCGGATCGCCTTGGACCAGCTTTCCCCCCGATTCAGGTGCGAGAGTCAGCCACCGGGGCACTGAATCGACCGGCCTGCGGCGAGTTCGGTCAAACGACCATCCGCAGATATCGCAGTCAACCTGTCGTCGGAGCGGCCGGTTGGGCTCGGCCACATCCCACAGCACCACCGTCGACCGGCACGACGCGCACTCGTAGGCCTCGGACCACACCATGTGTCTCATCAGCCCGCAGACGACTCCGTCCTCAGTACCAACTGAGGACCAGTACAGGTCGCGCTCGACGTCAAGCATCCACGCACTGTCAAGCCGCGCGATCGCCTCATGGAGCGACGCTGCGGACACACGACGCGTGTGGTTGCGGGCGAGGTGCACTGCGCCCGGCGAGAGATCAGACAGCAGCGCTCGGCGGCCTGCCAGCGTCGCCGCGACGCCTGTCATCCCGGACCCGCAGAACGGGTCAGCGACCAGGCCATCGGGCAGCGTCGACGCCTCGATAAACGGAGCGACGGCTTCCGGCGGAATCTTGGTGGGATAGGTATGCGCCGTGTACCAGGGACCTCCCTTGGAGCCAGCGACGTAGTTCGGCAGCGGAAGACGAGCGGCCAACGGCCGTCGGTCTACGCCGTCTTTGCTCGCAGGTGCCATGAGTTGCCCTTCCTCTCAAAAGTCTCTTCGCACAGTGCTTCCACCGCGGCGAAGCTCCATCCCGCCGGCGACGCACCAATCGCGATGAGATGACGCATCGCTTGGGAATGCAGCCACGGCGTGGTGCAGCGCGATGGCGGCTCGAGAGCGACATATGCCTCGAGCATTTGCTGCATGTCGGCTCGTGCGATCTCGTAACGCTCAGGGCAAGTTTCGTTTCGTGGTCCCGAAGCGAGGTGCAGCACGAGGTCGAAACTGGCCACCTTCTCGCCTCGCTGGTGGTGACGGATGCCCTTGAAGGATGCCTGGCCCTTGTCCATTACGACGGCGGCTTCGACGCTCAACCCTGCGGCATCGACAGCGTTCTGGATCGCGGACCACACGGCGTCATCGGAGTTGTGGAATTGCAGCGAAGCCCACGCACCCGGCCGGAGTACGCGGCCGATCTCTTCCATCGCACGGCTCATCGCCTTCTCGTAGCCATCCAGAGTTGTGCGACCGAGCTCGTCAGTCAGCCTCTTGTTGATCACGGCCTCAGCCGCAACGTCGGTCCGTTCGCCGAGCCACGCCTCCCACAGGTACGACGAGTCGCCGTAGAAGATGTTGGAGCCGAACGGAGGATCGGTGAACACGTAGTCGGCGGCGTCGTCGACCAGCCAGTCGAGGCTGTCGGCGGGGCCCTGATGCACTTCGCATGAACCTGGCGCTTGCCAGGTCCGCTCATACATCTGAGCGATCGTCGAGAGCTTGCGGCGGAAGAGGCTGAAGACGTTGAACTCGTAGTTCAGCGACGCGAGGTACATCGTGGATGACAGGACGTTGGTCGGGCGCGTCGGGTGCCACTGGTACCGGCGGGACGCTCGATTGACGCTGGCGGTAAAGACAAACCGCAGGCCAGCCCGAATCGTCTCGTCGTCGACTTGTCTGATCGCGTCCCACATTGCTGCCAGCGCATAGAGGTTTCGATTCGTGAAGAAGTCTGCGGACGTGCCGATTCCTTGCGCGTCGTGCTGGGCTCGCCACATCTCGCGCCAGCGTTCCCACGGCGCCGTCGGGAACCAAAAGGGAATGCTGGATCGGTCGATGAAGGGTTCGTCTCCCGCCTCACATACCGGCTCCACTTCACGGGCTCGCTGACCGTCGATGCTGATGTTTCGTTGCACCGGCCGGGAGCCGAGCCAATCGAGATCGGTCTTTGCGAAAGGTCCGTGGCCCGCGGCGCATGAGAGCGAGCGCTTCAGCTGACCAACCCGGTGATCGACGGCCGCCTCCCAAAACAGGATTTCGCTCCCGCACGTCGAGCAGCGGTACACGTCAGACCAGACCGTGTACTCGACCCGTCCGCCGGGCACCCCGTACAGCTCCCGCTCCAACGGTGCGAGTCCTTCAAGCAGTCTCGAAGCGGCCTGATCGAAGCCGACGGGGTCGACGCGCGCTGTGTAGCCACGTGCGATATGCGCTGCGGCGGGAGACAAATCCGAGATGACAGCGTGCCGACCAGTGAGCACCGCAGCCACACCTGCTTGGCCGGACCCGCAGAACGGATCGACCACCACATCGCCCACATCCGTGTAGTGCTCGATGAGCTGCACGATGTTCTCGACCGGCACCTTCGTGTGATACGAGTGCGCCCTATAGAAGATGCTTCCCTTGCTGCCTCGGATGTCCGTGGTCATCGGGAACCGCATCTGAGCGTTACCGGGTGCCACAACCTGCCGGGTCGTATCAGCCATCGCACGACACCTCCGTGTCGCTCAAGCAGGGCCCAAGCACCCGTTCAAGCCTAAGACGCCTCGAAGTGTGGGCCGAGGATGCCGCCAGATGCCAGAACATGACCCAGAGCATGCCGAAGGGGTGTGACACGAAAGCTCGCTGAGGAGAGTTCAGGTCTTTCCTGCCACGCGGGATGCGATTGCCTCGGCCACGACCAGCACCGGCTTGAACAGGACCTTCAAGCCGCGACGCATCGTGAGCAGTGGCGCCCGCTCAGGAGGACAGGGCCTCCACTCGGGACAGAAGTGCTCTGGCGCGACGGTCCTCGGCTCAGGAAACTGCTGCTCATGACAGGTGGTGATCGTGAGTGTCCGCGCTGAGATCGGCACCATCTCGCTGGATCCAGCAGGCGAGAAGTAACCGAATCGCGAGTCCTCGCGTCGAACTTGTCTCATGTAGCGACAATTGTCACATCTGCGCTCGGTTACTGGTCGCCGCATGACCATCACTCCCAAGCGATCGAGCCCTGTCACAGATTGTGGATGTGATCCGTGGCATCCGCTATTTGTCCGGCAGCCTTCATATCCCGCGATCCAGTGAGCCGGGTCCTACGCGCCGCGTGTGAGCAGCGCTGCGAGATCGCCATCGATCGAGGTGGCTGTGGCTAAGCCCCGCAACCGAGTGGCGCAAGCAGCGGACGAGTTGGTGGGCACGCCGCATGAGAACGCCGGCATTGGGCTCCACGAGGTGGAGCGCTCGCAATTCTCGTGGGCTTCTGCGCAATCAAGGCCGACCCCGACGAATCCGGCGTGATTCGCTGTTCCCGCGGGGCTGAGCGCTGTGGAGGACTGCGGCCTTTTCGGTCTGGTACGCGCGAGATTGGTGCACTATTGGTCTATGGCACGCACAAACATCGACATCGACGAGGCGGCGTGCATGCGTGTCATGCAGCGCTATGGACTCAGCAGCAAGCGGGCTGCGGTGAACTTCGCATTAGAACTCGCCTCCGAGGAACCGATGTCGCTCGAAGAAGCACTCGCCATGCGCGGCACCGGTTGGGACGGCGACCTGGAAGCCACGCGTGGAGGCCGCATCGAGCACCTGTGACACAGCGCGCTGGCAGTGTCGGCCAACCGGCGGAAACAGTTGATTGCCAGCGAGCGGCGCTGCTGTACCGAACGTGCCGACGGTCTGGCGCGACGGTGCGCAACATGATCGACTGCCTCATTGCTGCGATTGCCATCGGGAGCGGCGCAGAGGTGCTGAACGCCGAGCGCGATTTCACAGCGCTCGCTCAGCACACCCAGCTACAAGTCCATCCTGCATCTGCGACTCACATGCCCGATCGATAGAGGACGTCAGCTGCTGGTGACCTGCCACTGGACGAGGGTGTAGGGCGGGTTGCCGTTGTCGTGGTCTTCGAAGACGGCCTCGACGTCGCTGCCTATGACGATGTCCTGCATCGGGTCGCCGAGCAGGTTGCCGAGCATGCGCAGGTTGTCGGCGTGGGGCAGTTCGACCAGCACCACGATGTACGGGCCGTGGTCGGCCAGCGCCGGATGCACCGGGTGATGCACGCGCTGCCAGGAGTAGATGCGCGCTGTGGGCTCGACCGTCACCCACTCGACATTGAGCGACTGGCAGGCATGGCACACCCAGTCGGGCCCCCATTGGTGGGTGCCGCAGTCGGCGCAGCGCTGCACTCGCAACTCGTGCGCGCGAGTGCCCTCCCAGTACGGCGCATCCATCCCGTCGCGCATCGGAGCAGGCTGGGTGAGGCCTTCCGGCAGGTAGCTGGCCTCGGCGAGCGCGCTCATCGGGGCGCCCTCATCCGAGCGCCTCAGTGGTGCCGTAGATCGCAGTGGAGGCGATCTCGACCATCGGTCCGGCGTTGGAGAGCGACACGTTGACGTTCGGCACCTGGTTGGTGGAGTCGCCGCGGACCTGCCGCACCGCCTCGATCTGCATGCCGAGCCCGTGCATGTAGCACTCGGCAAGGTTGCCGCCGCTGGTGTTCAGCGGGATGCTCCCCCCGTCCGCTCGCAGGTTCTCGAACGTCAGCACCTCGTTGGCGTTCTCGTAGGTGCACAGACCGTGCTCGATGAGGCTCATCACCACGGCACCGGTGAAGTTTTCGTAGCTCTGCACGACGTCTACGTCGTCGGGTGTCACGCCGGCCTGCTCGTAGAGGTGCTGCGCCCCGAGCTTGAAGCTGGAGGTCGCGTAGTCGGTCGGGTTGTGGACCCAGGCGCCCGAGCGGTGCCCGCCGCTCTGCTGAGCCGCCAACACCAGCACCGGCGTGTCGCTGAGATCGGCGGCGCGCTCGGCAGACGTGACGATCATGGCCGCGCCGCCGTCGTTCTCGAGGCAGCAGTCGTACAGACGGAACGGTTCGGTGATCCAGCGGGACGAGTCGTACGTCTCGGCGTCGAGCGGTCGGCCGTACATGACCGCCCGGGGGTTGTTCTGGGCGTGGTGGTAGGCAGCCAGCGCCACTGCCCGCATGGTGGAGCGATCGATGCCGTGCTCCCACATGAGCCGGGTGGTGCGCATCGCGTACATCTGGGCCGGGCTCATCACGCCGTAGGGGAGCGTGTAGGCGAACTCGCCCCGCACGGCCGGTCGTCGCCCGCCCTGGCCGAAGCGGCCGAACTGGCCCTGAGCCAAACCCCGGTAGGCCACCACGACGTTGGCCGATCCGGCGTGCACGGCACTGGCGGCGTTCTGCACGACGGCTGCAGCACCGCCGCCCCCGCCGCCCCATTGCATGTTGGAGTAGCGCAACTCTTCGAGACCGAGGGCGTTGGCCAGCCTGGCGGGCGTATTGCGGTCGTTGCTGTACGAGCAGAACCCGTCGATCTCGCGTGGGTTGATGCCCGCGTCCTTACACGCGGCCAAGATCGCCTTCACGACCAGCACGAATTCAGGATCGGTCGACTGGCCACGCTTGTAGTAGGTGGTCTCGCCGACACCTGCAACGGCCGTGCGGCCACGCAGGCCGCGATCAGCACCTGAGGCACTCACGGCGCAAACCGTAGCCAAGCCCTGCCCGCCCCCGCCGGTGCACCGCCGGGTCTGCTGCACTCCTCCTCCCGTGGCTGTCGCGGCTCGATGGGCTAGAAACAGGGCCGATGTCCGACGACGAGCTCGCTGCCTTCCGCCGCAGCATCGACAAGGTCGACACCGAGCTGGTGCGCCTGCTCGCGGAGCGCTTCCGCATCACTCATGACATCGGCGTCTACAAGGCTGCGAACGACCTGCCGCCGGTTGACCTGCCTCGCCAGCATGAGCAGGTGGACGGCTTGCGCCGGCTTGCCTTGGCCGAGGGACTCGATCCCGACTTCTGCGAGAGGTTCGTCCACTTCGTGATGGACGAGGTGATCCGCAACCACAAACGCATTGCCGAAACGGCCAGCGAGTTCACGATCGAGCAGGAAACCCTCTAGACCGTCGATGCTGCCAAGCGGCTGAGCTGGCAGTTCAGCGAGAGGTGATGACCTCGATGCCAGCATCGGCGAGCTGGGTGCGTGCTGCGGCTTCGGTCTCGGGCGCCACCGAGGCGGAGAGCCCCTCGATCACCGTGGTCGCGTAACCGTTCGCAGCAGCGTCCATCGCGGTGGCACGAACGCAATGGTCGAAGGCGATACCGACCACATCGACTTCACGTACTCCTGCAGAGCTCAGCAGGTCGTTGAGGGTCCGGCCGTCGCCGTCGACGCCTTCGAAGCCGGAATATGCCGCGGCGTGCATGCCCTTGCGCACGCCCGCGTCGATGCGGCCGGCTACAGCGTCGAGTGCAGGGTGCAGCTCGGCCTCCGCGGTGCCGGCCACGCCGTGGGGCGGCCATGTGTCGACGAAGTCGGGCTCGTCGCTGAAGTGATCACCCGGGTCGATGTGCCAGTCCTGGGTAGTCACTACCAAGTCGTAGCCGTGGTCGCCGGCGAGCAAGTCGGCCACATTGGCGGCGACGTCGTTGCCGCCCTCGACCCCGAGTGCGCCGCCTTCGCAGAAGGTGGGCTGCACGTCCACGACGAGCAGGGCTGTGCGGGACCGTCGGCCTTCGGAATGCTGATCGGGATTCTCAGCCATGTCTGCTCTCCTGCGCCGCGACGCGTGCCGCCGGGCGCGGCCGTCGCAGCGCTATGACGCCAAATCTACTGCCGGCCCACGTGGGCCCCAGCAGCGCTAGACGCCGAGCAGGAACGAGGCGTTGCCGGCCCAGAACGGCGCTGTGACACCCTCGTTGAGGCCGGCCGCCGTGAACGAGGCCTGGAACTCGGCGATTGGGTCGCGGCCTCCTTCAGGGTGCGGCCAGTCCGACGAGAACAGGAACAGCTCCGGCCCGCTGTTGGCCACCAGCCAGCCCACGTCCTCGAAGTGCCAGGGCGTGAACCGCACCTGGCGGCGGATGTAGTCCGAGGGAGCCATGGTCAGCTTGGACAGCTCGGGCTCGTGACGGCCGAACGCCTTGACGCTGTTGTCCAGCGAGCGCAGCAGGTTCGGCACCCACCCGGCGCCCAGCTCGATCAGCCCGCAGCGCAGCTCGGGGAACTTCTCGAAGATGCCGTCGAGCACCATGCAGGACAGCAGGTTCTCGGCGTCGTGGTACAGGTTCAGGAAGTCCTTCGAGCGCATGTTCTCGCCGCCGCCCACGAAGTCCTTGCCCGGAACACGCCCGTTGTTGTGGTACGTCTTCGGCAGTTGGTTGCCGCCGTTCGGCCCGAGGTGCATCAGTACCGGCACGCCGGCCTCGCTCAGCAGCGCCCACAGCGGGTCGAAGTCGGGATGCGTGGGACTCATCGTGGTCGGCACGCCGTGGGGGATCCATGCGGCCCGGCATCCCACCTCGATGGCCTCCCGAGCGCACTCGACGGTGCGCTGCGGATCTTCCAGCGGCACGAACGCCACGCCCAGCAGCCGCGGGTCGACCGAGCAGAAGTCGGCGATGCCGCGGTTGTGCGCCGAGGCGCCGCCGTACGCCAGATCGACATCGCCGCGAGCGTGGAACTGCGTGTGCGCGAACGTCGTGAACACGAGCTGGCTGGCGAAGCCCAGCTGGTCGAGCGCTCCGACCCGTTCGTGTGCGTCCATGGAGCCGTAGGCGAAGTAACCCTTCGGCCCGCCGACCACGTCGGCTGCCAGCTTCGCCGTTTCCTCGGGATCGTCGCGCCGCGCCCAGCACTGCTCCACCAGCTCGTGCGTCGCCGCGTCGCCCCCGCCCAACAAGCTCAGATCCCGGAGTTTGGCGGCCACGGAACTGTCGGCGTAGCTCGCCAGCCAATCCACCGGTTCCATCAGATGGCTGTCGGTGTCGTGAATCAGCCGCTCGCCTGCGTACGTCGTCATGATCCCCCCTGGGTTGCAGGTGCGGGCCGCTAGCCGCCGTGGCGGAGGAGCTGGCCGCTGTAGGTCTCGGTCTGGGTGTCTTCGGAAATGGTCTCGGCGCCGTTCACGATGACGCTGCGGTAGCCGCTGGCCCGCTGGATGCGGCGCCACTCGCCGCCCGGCAGGTCGTGCACCACCTCGTTCGGGCCGACTGCCAGGTTCTCGGGGTCGTACACCACGACGTCAGCAGGACCGCCTTGGCGGATGAGGCCCCGGTCGCGGAATCCGGCGAGCTGCGCGGGAAGCGCCGCCAGCCGACGATGCGCTTCCTCGTAGGTCACCCACTGGTTCTCACGCACCTGTTCGGACAGCGTTTCGGTGGGGTAGCGCCCTGCCGTGAGGAACTTCGTATGTGCCCCGCCGTCGGACACGCCGAACAGCATGTGCGGGTACTGCACCACGTCGCGCAGCAGCTCTGAGCTGCCCTGCGGCGGCGCCACGAAGAACAAGGTGTCGAGCCCGTCCGTCACGGCCACGTCGAGCATGAGGTCCACCGGGTGCTTGCCCGCCACCTCTGCCGCCTGGCCCACCGACATCTCCCGGTACTGCTCGGTCGATTCGCTGCGCGGCGACAGGATGGTCACGGTCTCGATGCCCGCGGTCGCGGTGCGGGGCATCGTGTCCTTGAGCGCCTGGCGGCGGCTCGGATCGGCCATCTTGGCCAGGCGTTCGGCCTTGTCGCCCATGCAGGCTTCCATCCAGGCCTCGGAGTCGTCGTAGAGATTCCAGTCTTCGAGAGTGAAGGTGAAGCCGGCATCGCTGGTCACGCCCTGGCCGTACACCGGAACGCCCTGCTCGCGGCAGCGCTCCAGCCATTCGATCTGACGGCGGTGGATGTTTGGCTTGTCCTCGAACGCCTGCACCACGTTGTGCAGCAGCGGCCGGCCGCTGATCGATGCGATCTCCTCGAGGTGGGCCATGTCGTGGGCGACGTTGCCGCTGGTGAGCGTCATCTGCACGACGCCCTCGTTGCGCTCGGCCAGCACGCGGGCCAGCACCCGGGCGGTCTCGTCGTTCATCATGTCGGTCGGCATCGGCGTGCCGTCCCAGTCGCGCTGCACCGCAGCGGGCCCGGTCGGCGGCAGCCGCTGTGCCGACCAGCCGCAGCCGCCCGCATCCATCGCCTCGTGCACCAGCTTGGCCAGCATCTCGTGCTCGCCTTCGGTGGGCAGCCGCCCAGACTTCGCATCATCGAGGCCGAGCACCATCACCAGCATCGGGCCGATCGGCACGTACGGCAGGATGTTCATCGCCTTGGGCGTGCGTTCGAGGCTGTCCAGATACTCCGGGAAGGTCACCCAGTCCCAGGGCATGCCCTGGCGCATCGACTCGTAGGGGATGGCCTCGACCCGGGTCATGGAGCGCATGGCGTACTCGCGCATGTCGGGATCCACCGGGGCGAAGCCGAAGCCGCAGTTGCCGATGGCGACCGAGGTGATGCCGTGCCAGCCCGACAGCGTGCAGTAGGGGTCCCAGAAAACCTGCGCGTCGTAGTGCGTGTGCAGGTCGACGAAGCCGGGGGCAATGTGCATACCGGAGGCGTCGATGACCTTGGCGCCCTCGCGGGCGTCGACCCGGCCGACAGCGGCGATGCGCCCACCGGCGATGCCGACGTCGCCGCGCACCCTCGGTGCCCCGGTGCCATCGAAGATCATCCCGTCCTTGATGACGATGTCGTAGGTGCTCATGTTGTCTCCCAGCCCATCCGCTGAGCCGCGTAGAGCGTGTCGGTGTATTCCTCCATGTGGGCGATCAAACCGTCGCGGCAGTCGTACACCCAGCAGTACTGGTTGTCGTAGTCGCGACCGGTGGCCTTGGCGGTGGCCGTCAGCCGCTGCTGCACGACGGCGGTTCCGCCGTCGACGATCATCCTGCGGACTTCGAGGCTGATCGGCTGGGAGATGTCGAAGGTCTGCCTGACGACACGACCTCCCAAGGCCTCCACCACCTCTTTTGCGCCTGTCATCGTGTCGACGGCGTTGCCCTGGGCGGCCGTCTCGGGCAGCACCCATGTGACCTCCGGGTCGAGACACTCAAGCATGGTGTCTCGGTCTGCGGTGGTGAGCGCTGCGTAGTAGCGCTCCATCAATGCCCGCGTCTCGGCACTCTCCATTGTCGTCATTCCTCCTGTTGCGAAGCGATGTTGCGAAGCGATTCGGCCCAGCCTCTAGGGCGCCGTGGCGCGCAGCGCATCGTCGAGCCGGTCGAACAGCAGTCCGATCTCGTCGTCGGTGATGATGAGCGGCGGGCAGAACGCGAGTGCATTGCCGATGGACCGTGTAATGACACCTCGCTTGAGGAAGGCCTCCTTGGCCTCGGTGGCGTCTCGGCCCAAGTCGCAGGCCCAGATACCGCCAAGTCCGCGGTAGCTGTCGATCATCCCGTCGCCTTGGAGCGCCAGGAAGCCCTCTTCCATCCGGTCGCCGATCTCGCTTGCCCGATCGACCAGGCCTTCAGACTCGATGACGCCGATATTCGCAATCCCGGCCGCGCAAGCTGTCGGGTGACCGGAGTAGGTGTAGCCGTGCATGAACTTGGTCTCGTCGGCCTCGAGCAGGTCGGCGATGTCGCGTGACACCAGCACGCCGGCCAAGGGGATGTAGCCCGACGTGACGCCCTTCGCGAACGTGAACATGTCCGGTGCCACGCCGAAGGTCTGACCGGCGAACCAGCTCCCGGTGCGTCCGAAGCCGCAGATGACCTCGTCGAAGATCAACAAAGCGCCGTGTTCGGTGCACAGTCGCCGAAGCCCCTCGAAATACCCCGGTGGCGGCGGAACAACGCCTCCGGCGCCCTGAATGGGCTCGGAGATGACCGCCGCAATGCGCTCGCCTTGCTCCGCGAAGAGCTGCGCGGCCGGCTCGACGTCGTCGTTGGGTATCTCGACCACGTGGGGCATGAGATCGCCCCAGCCCTCGCGGTACGCAGCTCCGCCCTGCACGCTGGTACCGCCCACATTCACGCCGTGGTAACCGGCGGAGCGGCGAACGATGATCTGCCGATCGGTGTCGCCCTTGAGATGGTGAACGCGACGGGCGAACTTCAATGCCGTGTCCACGGCTTCGGAGCCCGAACATGCCAGGAACACTCGCCCGTCAGGGTGCTGCGATCGGGCGCGGACCATCTCGGCGAGTTCGACGGCGGGGCCGTTGGAGAAGGGCTCGAAGGTGTTGTAGGTCGCGAGCTGATCGAGCTGCGCACCGATGGCATCGATGACGGTGCGGTTCCCGTGGCCGATCTGGCACAGCCACAAGCTGGCGAGGCCGTCGATGTACTCGTTGCCAGCGTCGTCGGTGAGTTTGACGCCCTCGCCCGAGACGATCCGAATGAACTCGTTCTCGCTGCGGCCGACAATCGAATACGGATGGATGAGTGCGTTGCTGTCCATGGTGGACACCCCCGTGTTTGCGCTCCCGAGAGCCTGGGCGCAGCCTACGCGTGCGCTCGTGCCCGAGGCTCAGCCTCTTTAGGCTGATGGCGTTTGGCGGCCTGCCCGAGGGTGCTGCCGCTGAAGGGAGTTTCGATGTCGCTGCGATACGGCCGGCCGCTGGTCATGATTCCCGGGCCGTCGGTCATCCCGGATCGGGTGCTGAACGCGATGCGCCGTCCCCTCCCGAACATCTACGAGGGCGAGGTGGTCGATCTCACCTATTCGCTGCTCGAGCGGCTGCCCGCGCTGGCCCGCACCGAGCACCGGGCCTACATCGCCATCTCCAACGGGCACGGTGCCTGGGAGATGGCCACGACGAACACGCTGTCACGCGGCGACAAGGTGCTCGTGCTCGAAGTGGGTCACTTCGCCACGAACTGGGCCGAGATGGCCGCGATGAGCGGTGTCAAGTTCGAAGTGCTGCACGCACCTGATCGGGCAGCCATCGAATTCGATGCCGTGCTGGACCGGCTGCGTGCCGACGTCGGACGGGAGTTTGCGGCGGTCTTCGTCGCCCAGACCGACACTTCGACGACAGTGCGCAATGACATCGCCGCGGTGCGGCGGGCACTGGACGAGGCCGACCACCCGGCGCTGCTGATGGCCGACTGCGTGGCATCACTGGGCTGCGAGCCCTTCGAGATGGATGCCTGGGGTGTCGACGTGACGGTTGCGGGCAGCCAGAAGGGCCTGATGGTGCCGCCGGGCCTCGGCATTGTCTGGGTGGGCCCGAAGGCGTGGGAGGCGCATCAGCGAGCCGACCTGCGCACCGCCTACTGGGACTGGTCACGGCGGACCGATCCCGACGCCCACTACTGGATCTTCTGCGGCACCCCGCCGGTCCAGCACCTGTGGGGCCTCGCCGAAGCGCTCGACATGATCGACGAGGAGGGCTTGGAGAACATCTGGGCACGTCACGATGTGATGGCGCGAGCCGTGCACGCTGCGGTGGATGCGTGGTCGGCGCCGGGCGCTCTCGAGCTGAACGTGCCGGTGCCGTCGCATCGCTCGAACTCGGTGACGCTGGTTCGCACGGGCGAGGTGCCGGCTGGCCAGATCCGCCATACATGTGAAGACGAAGCCGGCCTCACCTTGGGACTCAACATTCAAGGCGACCCCGATGCTGCCTTCCGCATCGGGCACATGGGGCACCTCAACCCGCCGATGCTGCTCGGGACCATCGGCACCATCGAGGCCGTGCTGGGAGCCATGGATGCGCCGATGGGCGGTTCGGGGGCCGCAGCAGCGGCCAGCGTCATCGCCGAGGCCACCACGCCGGTGCTAGATCCGCAGCAGGGCCCCAGCAGCGGATGCTGAGGCGCCAGCCGTCCGCTGGGCTGCTCGGCGCTCTGGATCTCGAGGAGCCTCGGCGGTCGCGGTCGCGTCGACTGATCAAGTGCGCTGCGGCCATAGCGAGTCGATCGGCATCAGATACAGGCGATCACCCATGCGATGTGCGGCTGTGCCCGTATGCAACAGGATGCCGCAGCGAAAGCTCCCAGCAGCGACTGCATCGAGCCGGTCACGAAGCCATCTGACGTGCTGAAGATCGGTTGAGCGGGGCGAGGCGCTGGCCTTCACCTCGACTGCGACGGTTGCACCGTTGGGCTGCTCGAGCACGAGGTCGATCTCGCGCTGCTCCTTGTCTCTGTAGTGCTGCATGGACACGTTCATGTCGTTCGCCGTGAGCAGGCGGGCTACTTCATTGGCGACGAATGACTCCACAAGCGCACCGGTCATGGTCGCTGTGGGCGGCCGAAGGGCCGCCGAGTCAAGTCCGTACAGGGCGGCGGCGAGACCTGTGTCGGCGAGGTGGAGCCGCGGCCGACGCGTCGCCTGGCCGATCCGTCCCCGTCCCCATGAC
Source organism: Acidimicrobiia bacterium (assembly GCA_022821985.1). Lineage (GTDB taxonomy): Bacteria > Actinomycetota > Acidimicrobiia > Acidimicrobiales > Poriferisodalaceae > Poriferisodalis. The sequence continues at coordinate 37,732 of JAJECP010000011.1, read as the reverse complement.
GGCAGCTCGTGAACCAGGAACACGCGGCGCATCCATTCCAAGTACGACTCCACCGTGGCGCGGTCGATGCCCAGCCGGCGTGACCAGTCCGCGATGTTGACCACGCTCGATGTGGAGGCGGCAGCCAGTTCCAGGAGACGAGGCAGTGCTGCGCCCCGACGGATGTCGCCGAGCGCGACGATGTCGCGTCGGATCACCGTGTCGGCGTAGCTGCGAAACCAGACGTTGCGGCCTTCCGGGCCCATGCGCACGGCTTCGGGGAAGCCGCCCCGGCAGAGCAACTCCAAGTAGCCGGAGCGCTCCGTTGAAGCGCGGTGCCCGAGATCAGGCTCGCCGTCGAACCAGCCCCGGAGGGTCGCATCAGCCGCTGGTGCGAGTGTGCCGCCCGCGGGGCTGCCGCTGTGCGCTGCCGCGCCTTCATGGGGGTTCGCGGCAGCAGACATCTCTGCTTGCGACAGCGGCCACAGCTGCACGATGGCGACGCGCCCTGCCAGCGACTCGCTGATGGTGGGCACTGTGAGGAAGTGAGTCGAGCCCGTCAGCAGGTAGCGGCCCGTCTGATGAGAGGCATCAACGGCCCGCTTGACCGCTCGGACGATCCGGTCGCCGCCGAGTTGGACCTCGTCGATGACGAGCGGAAGCTGCTGCTCGCTGACGAAGGTGACCGGGTCGGACATGGCTGCATCGAGCGTCGTGTCATCGTCGAGCGAGGCGTATGTGCCGCCGCGGGCCTCTGCCATCAAGCGTGCCAAGGTGGACTTGCCGCACTGCCGGGGCCCGTGCAGCACCACCACCCGAAATGCGTCGAGCAATCGCTCCAAGCGCGGCTGCTGCGCCCGCGGAATCAGCATTTCCGCCGTCATCAGCAATCAGCGTACCGACAATTCATAATTCCGCTGGCTCACTAATCATATTTCAGATGCCCATCTCATCACAATTTGTACTTAAGGGGCCGCGCGGATAGGTGGCCGTCCACGGGTCGTCTGGTTCCCCGGTGTATTGGTGGGGTCGTCTGTTCCCGACGACCGTGGAGGCCGGTTTCATCATGCGCGCTTTGTCCAGGAGAGTGGTGGATGTCATGTGGGCGGCGGCGGAGCCGCTGCTGCCGCGTGTTCGCGATGATCACCCGTTGGGCTGTCACCGGCCTCGGGTGTGTGACCGGCTGTGCCTGCGGGGCATCGTCATCGGGCTGGTGACGGGCTGTTCGTGGCAGTCGGCGGAGTACTTGCTGGACGAGGCGGTGTCGGACACCACTTTGCGGTCCCGCAGAGACGAGTGGGAAGCCGCCGGGGTGTTCGACCGGATCGCCGCTGAGGCGATCGCCGCCTGGGATGGGAGATCGGCTTGCCGCGATCTGTCCGGACGCTCCAACCGCGCTCAAGAGGTCTGGTCGTTCGACACGGCCGCGGTGTCGGGCGTTGAGCCGGCGCCATCGCAATCGAATTCACTGCTGGCGCGGCGCTGCCGTGTTCGCTCGCCTTCGTCGTGCGCTGTCTGCAGTCTCGCAATGCGGTCGTCATCAGGTGCCAGCAAGTCGGCGATCAGATCTGTCATCTCATTGAGATCGATCGAGCGGGCTTCGAACATCTCGCCGAGGTCGAACCAGTCCTTCCGCCGGTCAAAGAACGCCTTGAACAGGGCGAGGTCCTTGCAGCACAGAAACGGCATGTGCTCGCCCAAGAACGGGTGCCTGACGACTCGTTCCGCCACCTCACTGTGGAATGGGTCGTTTGTCAAGAACACGTCCACAGCGATGCCGCCGCATGACAGGCGAGCTTGAGCGCGGGTTCGGAGTTCGTCCTTGTTCTTGTCGGAGACGATGACGTCATCGGGCAAGGCCGCGAGTGCGACTTCCATCGACTCGGCTTCGATGAAGATGTTGAGATCGACGTCGCGAGTCGTGCGCGGCTCGGGGATGCACCACGCCAGCGCGAGCGCTCCGCCGAAGGCGTACGGCAACCCGGAGGCTTCAAGCGACCGATGCAGGTCGGAGATCAGCCCCAAGATGTCAGGAGCGAGGGCCTGTTCCGGTGGATCGCTCACGGCGGCTCTTGAACGGCGGGTAATTCAGTTGTGGAGACTGGTGCCGCGGCAGATGCATCGCGAGGACGAGCAGGCTGGCGAGTTCCTTGCCTCGTTCCTCCTCCGTCATTTCGCGTGGCGGATACTCGCGAGGCGGCAGAAGGCGAGTTCCTCTCGTCGTCATGCGCCCAGTGTGTCACGGAACTTTGACTCGATGGCGGGTGTGCGGGCGATCGACGGCCGGCCGAATCAGCCGGCGGCGAGCTGGCGGACGAGCACGACAGTGGCGCTCGTGGCCGCTACCGACAGCACGATGATTCGGAAGCGCGGTCCTGCAATCCGCGGCCGCAGCCACCTGCCGATCGGCGGCCCGAGTGCGACGGCGGGCAGCAGGCCGAGCGCGAGCCAGAGCTCCCGCAGGCCGAATTCCCCGATGACGGCGAGGGCAGCGATGATCGCCGTGCCGACGAACAGCATGAACGTGGCCAAGGTGGCCCGCAGGGTTGCCGGCTCCCAGTGGCTGGCGAAGACGGCGTACACCGGCCCGGGCACGGCGGCCACCGACGACGAGAACGCTGTTCCGGCACCAGCCGCATAGTCGGCTCGGCGTCCCTCGGGCGGCCGGAAGCCGATGGCCTGCACTGCCACCGCTGCCAGCACGAACACGCTTACGGCGATCGCCAGCGAGCGGTCGCTCAGCACGGTCAGCAGCGCGACACCGCCGACGAGACCGAGCGGGGCCGCAATCAGCTGCCTGCGCAGGGCCGGGGCGTTCAGCGCCGCTCGGTCCGCAATCGCGTTGCGGATGTTGATGCCGCCCGCCACCATCAGCATCGGGCCGGGTACGAAGGTGGGTTCCATCACCACCAGGATCGGACCGGCGATGAGGCCCATGCCGAGGCCGATGCAGGCCTGCGTGCCGGCGCCCACCGCGATGCACAGCGCCGCGATCAGGTATTCCGCAACGCTCACGCAGAGCTCTTCACGTTGCCGACGGAGCGCCCGCGACCGCCCGGATACTCACTCGCGCCCGAGGTGCACGGCGTGGACGGCCGTGCTCCCGACCATCGAGCTCCGGCAATCGGCTGCAGACTCACACCGGCAGGTTGCCGGTGGCGGCCCCGGTGCTGCCAGTGTCGGTATAGGCGGCGATGGTGCGCTGCGCGATGCGCATCTGGTGCACCTCATCGGCACCGTCGGCGAAACGGGCCCAGCGGGCGTGCTGGTACATGTGGGCCAGCGGGGTGTCGGTGGAGTAGCCCAGCGCTCCGTGCACCTGGATCGACCGGTCGATGACCCGGCCGAGCATGTTGGCCACGAAGTGCTTCGCCATCGACACTTCGGCCTTGAAGTCTTCGCCCGTGCCGGCTTGCGCCCGGTCGACCTTGTAGGCCGCGTGCAGCACCATCAGCTTCGCCTGGTACAGCTCCATGGTGCTGTCGGCGATCATCCACTGGATGCCCTGCTTCTCGGCGAGCAGCGAACCGTGGGCGAACCGGTTGAGCGACCGGTCGACCATCATGTCGAGCGCCGTCTGAGCCTGGGCGATCCAGCGCATGCAGTGCGCCAGGCGCGCCGGCCCCAGCCGGTACTGGCCCAACAGGTGTCCCTGGCCCCGCCCGCCCAGCATCTGGCCGGCGCCGACCCGCAGGTCCTCGATGAGGATCTCGCTGTGGCCCGTTGAGCCGTGCATGGTCTCGATCTGGCGCACTTCGGTCCAGCCGTCGGCTGGCAGGTCGACGATGAACGCTGAGTTGCCGGCCTGGGGGATGTCGGGGTTGTCCTCGGTGCGGGCGATGAGGATGGCGAACTTGGACCGGTGCGCGTTCGAGATGAACCACTTGTGCCCGTTCAGCACCCACTCGTCGCCGTCTGGGTAGCCGCGGGTCTGGATGAGCGTGGGATCCGAGCCGGCCACCTCGGGCTCGGTCATGGCGAAGCACGACTCGGCGCGGCCCTCGCACAGCGGCGCCAGGTAGCGCTGCTTCTGCTCGTCGGTGCCCCAGTGCAGGAGCGTGTGCATGTTGCCCTCGTTGGGTGCTTGGCAGTTGAGCACCCACGGTCCGAACCGGGTCTTGGCGGCCTCGGCCTGCACCATGGCCATCTCGACGTGACCGAGCCCCATGCCGCCCCATTCAGCGGGCATGTGCGGCAGCCACAGGTGCTCGTCGCGCGCCCGCTTGCGCATGCCCAGCAGCGCCGTCACATACGCGTCTCGGTCGGTCTCCTCGAGCCGTTCGTCGTCGATGCGCCCTTCCACCGGACGCACCTCGACGTCGATGAACGCGGCGATGCGCTTGCGGAGCTCCTCGAGTTCGGGGCTCAGGCTGAAGTCGATGGCCATCGGGCGTCCTCCTGTGATGCACCGCTGCGAGCTGGCCGGTGCGGTCTAGATCGTGAAGGGCTCCCCGTCGCCCCGCTCCCGCACGGCGATCTCCTCGACCGGCTTGCGGCTCAGCTTGGTGAGCTGCTTGGTCGGCTTGCCGATCGGCAGCAGGGCGCACACCGCTTCCCAGTCCTCCAGCCCGAGCAGTTCCTTGGCTGCGGGCTCGCTTGCCGAGAGCAGCGTGGTCATTGCCCCGCCCAGGCCCTCATTGCGTGCACCCAGCAGGATGTTCCACGCGAACGGGTACACCGACGCGCCGCTGACCACGCCGATGCGGTCCTGTTCCTTGTCGATCGAGGCCACGTTGCGCAGATCGACGGTGATCACCAGCACGACGGGCACTTCGTCCATGTGCTCGAACATCGGAAGCGGGAACTTCAGCGATTCGTCGGCCATGGCCTCTTCGATGTTCACCGATGACGGGCTGTAGCTCTGCCAGTACACCTCGCCGGCAGCGACCTGCGCAGCGGCGACGCGCATCGCTGGAATGCACAGCTCGCCGAGGCGCTTCTTGCGGGCGGGATCTCGCACCACGATGACCTTGTGGCCCTGGCGGTTGCCGCCGCTGGCGGCGAACCGAGCGTTGTCGAAGATGCGGTACAGCACCTCGTCGGTGACTTCGTCGTCGGTGAAGTCCCGAGCGGCGAACGTGGTGCGCATGACGTCGTAAATCTCCATCTCGCCAGTCTCGCACCGGTCGGCCAACTCCGCGCCGGGCATAGCTTTCGCGTCAGAATCGCCGGTACCCGGCCATGTCCCGGTCATGTCATGGTCATACCGAGGGAGGATCGTGAGCTTCACCCGTGTCCTGATCGCCAATCGCGGCGAGATAGCCATCCGGATCGCCAAGGCTGCCGGTGCCCTGGGAATCGAGACAGTGGCGGTGCACGCGCCGGTCGACGAGCGCTCGCTGCACCTGGTGGCCGCTGATCAGGTTGCGCCGTTGCCGGGCGGCGATCCGCTGGCCGCGTACCTGAACATCGACGCCCTGCTGCGGATCGCTGCCGAGCACGGCTGCGACTGCGTCCACCCGGGCTACGGCTTCCTGGCGGAGAACGCAGCTCTTGCCGCCGGCTGCGCCGAAGCGGGACTGACGTTTGTGGGCCCTGCCGCAGACACGCTTGAGCTCTTCGGCGACAAGGTCCGCGCCCGCGCATTGGCTGCTTCGATCGATGTTCCCGTCGCCGGAGGATCGCCGGGTGCCGTTGCCGATGCGGCCGCGGCCGCTGACGCTGCCGCGGAGATCGGTCTCCCGGTGATGCTGAAGGCCGCTGCCGGCGGCGGCGGACGGGGCATGCGCGCTGTGGAGCGCATCGAGGACATCGCCGAAGCGTTCGAACGGTGCTCCAGTGAGGCCGCAGCGGCCTTCGGCGACGGCGCTGTGTTTGTGGAGCGCCTCGTGGAACGACCGCGCCACATCGAGGTGCAGGTGCTGGCCGATGTCCTCGGCAACGTGGCGCATCTGTGGGAACGGGACTGCTCGGTCCAGCAGCGCAACCAGAAGGTCATCGAGATCGCGCCCGCGCCGGGACTTGATGCCAGCCTGCGTGACCGGCTGCACGCTGATGCCGTTCGGCTCGCTGCGCAGGCCGGTCTGGCGAATGCAGCAACGGTGGAGTTCTTGGTGTCGCCCGAGACCGGCGACCACTTCTTCATCGAGTGCAACCCGCGCATCCAGGTGGAGCACACCGTCACCGAGCAGGTCACCGGCGTCGATCTGGTCGAGGCGCAGTTCAGGATCGCTGCAGGTGTGCACTTGGAGGAGATCGGCGTCGTCGCGGACAACGCAAACCGGGGCAGGGCCGCGGCGGCGTCCGTGGCTGCTCCGCGCGGCTACGCCGTGCAGGCACGAGTCGTAGCGACTGGTTCTGGCGCGATCTCGGCGTACCACGAACCGTCAGGCGCGGGCGTCAGGGTCGACGCGGCCGGCTATGCCGGATACACGCCGCCACCGCACTATGACCCGCTGCTTGCCAAGGTCATCGGTACCGGGAGCACTCTCGAAGCTGCAGTGGCGCGCACATCGGCCGCCTTGGCCGATTTCCATATCGGCCAGCTGCCCACGAACATCGACATGCTTCGCCAGATTCTCAGCCACCCCGCCGTGCGCAGCGGTGATGCACGCACCACCTTGCTCACAGAGATGGTGCCGCTGCCTGGCGACGGGACGGCGGTCGCCACGAGCACCAACGGCGTATCGGACGATGCCCGAGGCAGCGCCTCGCGACGCGCTGCAATGTTGGAGAGCACCCCAGCGGTCATGCCTGCGACGCCGTCACCGGCCACGGCGCCGGCGTCGACATGGCCGGACCGCGAATTCGCCGACGGTGAGGTTGCGATTCGCAGCCCGCTGCCCGCGAGTGTCGTCGAGGTCCGGGTGAGCGCCGGCGACGCCGTCACAGCGGGGCAAGCGCTCGTGGTGCTGTCGGCCATGAAGATGGAGACGGAGGTCACCGCCCCATGCGAGGGCACAGTCTCAGCGCTGCGCGACCTGCAGCCCGGCGACCAGCTGGCGGCCGGCGACGTGCTGGCCGTGGTGCTGTCCGGCGCAGACGCCGGCGGCACTCCGAGCGCGGGCACAGCCCCCAGCGGCTGGGAGCCGCTGCTGGACGACGTGCAGACGTTGCAGCGGCTGGCAGAGGAACGACTGGGTCCCGACTCAGACGAGCCCGGCGTGGTCCGCCAGCGCAACCGGGGGAAGCTGCATTGCCGCGACCGCATCCGCCTGCTGCTCGACGACGGCAGCTTCCGGGAGGTCGGCAGCCTGGCCGGTTTCGCTTCCTACGACGACGAGGGTGAGATCGTAGCCTTTACGCCGGCCAACCATGTCGGCGGGACCGGCAAGATCAACAGCCGGGAGGTCGTGGTCTGTGCCGACGACTTCACCTCGCGAGGCGGTCATGCCGACGGTGCCATCGGCGCCAAGAGCTTCTATTTGGACCTGCTGTCCACCGAGCTGGGCGTGCCGTCCATCCGGCTGCTGGACGGTTCGTCCGGCGGCGGCAGCGTCGCCTCGATGGTGCCCGAGCAGCGCAAGAAAGGCGAGAGCAGTGCCAAGGAGAGCACCGGGGCCATCAAAGCCGGCCGGCCTCGGGTGACGGGCGGCGGCGGTTCGTTCCTGCCGTCGCACTTGGGCAGCACCGAGTATGCGGAGCAGCTCGCGACGGTGCCGGTGGTCAACATGCTGCTGGGCAGCGTGGTCGGCATCGGAGCGGCGAAGGCCGTGCTGGGGCACTTCGCCGTCATGGTGCGCGACATCTCGCAGCTGTTCGTGGCAGGGCCGCCGGTCGTGAGCCACGCCATGGGCTACGACATCTCCAAGGAGGATCTCGGCGACTGGCGCATCCACTGCACGAACGGCTCGGTGGACAATCTCGCCGAGACCGAGGAAGAAGCAGCCGATCTCGTTCGGCGATTCCTGTCGTACTTGCCGTCGTCGGTGTACGAGACGCCGCCGGTGCTGCCGCCGGACCCCGACGATCCGCCGGACCGGCGTGACGAGGAGCTGCTGACGCTGATCCCCCGCAAGCGCACCACGACGTTCGACATCCGCCGGGGCATCGAGCTGATCTGTGACCGAGGTTCGTTCTTCGAGATCGGTTCGCTGTGGGGCACCGATCAGGTCGTCGGGTTTGCCCGCGTGAACGGGCACCCGGTCGGCGTGCTGGCGTCCGACAGCCGTCATCCGAACGGCGGGGCGCTGACCGCCGACGGCTGCGACAAGCTGACCCGTCACATCGACCTGTGTGACCTCTTCCATATGCCGATCCTGAATCTCTGCGACAACCCCGGCTTCGCAGTCGGCGTCGAGCACGAGATCACCGGCACCATCCGCAAGGGCGCAACCTGGATGACGGCATTCGCGCAGGCCGCGGTACCGATCTTCACGGTGCTCATGCGCCGCAGCTTCGGCGTGGCTGGCAACAACTGCGCCACGCCCCGGCGCCAGCACAGCGCCCGTGTGGTGTGGCCGGCCGCCGACGTGGGCGGCATCCCGCCCGAAGGCGGCATCGAGGCCGCCTACAAGCGGCAGCTGGCTGAGGCGGAGGACCCGGTGGCGCTGCGGGCCGAGCTCGAAGCGCGCATCGAGGCGGCGCGTGGCCCCATCGGGCCGCTCAACCGGTTCCAGATCGAGGAGATGATCGATCCTCGCGAGACCCGCCGGCTGATCTGCGAGTGGATCGAAGGCGCCTACCGGGTCGTTAACCGGCCGGCTCAGCTCGCACCGCGCCCGATCGCATACCGGCCCTAGTTCATTCGGCCCTCATCTGGCCGGGCCAGGTCACACGGATTCCACGACCCAGACGGCGGGAGCGGTCCGCTGACGAATCTGTTCAGCCTCGTCGAGTTCGTCTGTGTCTTCGAGAGCGCCGTTGATGCCGTTGCCGACGAACGCTGGCGCCTGCGCTCCCTCAGGGAGATCACGCGTGACGGTCAGCACGGGCGTCGGCGTCGGCCGTGAGGATCGAGGCCGAATCGGGGCTGCCCACTCGGATTCCGGCGCCGGAGCTGTGAGGTAGTCGCGGACTGGGTTGCCGGCGAAGCTGTAGACGACCAGACCGACCACGGCGATCGCTGCCAAGGCGAAGAACGCAGACCGGTAGCTGTACGCATCGTTGAGGACGCCGGTGAGGAACGGCCCACCGGCCAGTCCGGACACCATCAGCAGCGAGCCGAAGCCGTAGATGCGCGGGTAGTCCCGCACGCCGAAGGCATCGGCCAGGATCAGCGGGTGCAGCATCAGCAGGTTGCCCATGGCGCTGCCCAGCACCAGCACGCCGAACAGGATGGCAAGCCCGCTGCCGGCGACAGCCAGCATGCACAGCCCGACCACCTGCACCACCATCAGCACCATCGTCAGCCAGCGCAGCGACACCTTCAGTGCTGCGATGCCGCCGCAGATCCTCGCCACGACGCTCGTGCCCGCGAGCACCGCGACAGCGGTTGCGGCGGCGGTATCCGACCCCAGCCGATCCCCGGTGAGCTTGTACATGTGCTGAATCGCCCCGACCTGGCTGCTCATCACCAGCACGAATCCGATGGCGGTGAAGATGAAGAACCGCGTGCGGATCGCCTGCTGGTACGGAGTTCCGGGCGGCGGCCCGGCGGACCTCTCGCTCGGATCGCTGGACTGTCTGACGCCGTCGGGCAGCAGCCCCACATCTCGGGGCCAGGCCCGAAGGAAGAACCATGTGGAGATCAGCATGAGGAGGCAGAACACGACGGCGAATCGGGGCGCCCAGTAGACCAACGTGCCCGCTTCGATTCGAACGCTCATCTGCGGCAGCAGGATGATGCCGCCGAGCGACAGGCCGGTTGACGAGATCGCCATCGCGACGGCACGTCGGCGCTCGAACCAGCGCGTCACCAACGTGGTGGTGGGCACGAGACCGCAGAGCCCGAAGCCGATGCCGAAGACGGTCATCACGACGAACATCTGCCAGCCGCTGCGCACCTGAGAGAGCAGTGCCATGCCGACGGTGCTGACTGCGGTGCCCGCCGTGATCACCCACCGGGCATCGAAGCGATTGACCAGCTTGCCCGTGTAATACCCGCACAGACCCGACGCCAGCAAGAACATGCCGACGCCCGCACCCGCCAGTCCGGTGCTGAATCCCTGCTCGTCGACGAAGGCGTCCAAGAACGCGCCCAAGGCGTAGAACACCATGCCCGAGGTGATCATCATCACGCCGAAGACTCCGGCGAGCACGACCCAGCCCCGAACGAACCGCTGGCTGCGCTCAGCGGTCGCCACCGGCACATTCACGTACGACAGCCTGCCAGCTAACTTGCCCCGATGTGCCGCCGACGCGGGGAGTAGCGAGCCGATGGAGATGATGAAGGCTGGCCGCATGGTCGATGTGGGTCGCATGGAATGCGAAGAGATTCCCGTGCCGCCTCTGGATGAGATCTCCTCAGATGCCGCACCATCGTCCCGGCCAGACGCCGCCTTGGGCATGACGGCGGTGAACTACGACGTGCTCATCCGCTCGGAGATGGCGTCGATCTGCGGCAGTGACCTGCACATGGTGATGATGGGTGCCGGCCTCGCTCACCGGCCGCCCTGCCCGCACGGTTTCCCGGGTCACGAAGGCATCGGCATGGTGGTGGAGAGCCGGGCGCCGGGCCTGCCCGAGGGCACGCACGTGCTGACGTTCCCGAACCCACCGGTAGGCGAGTGCTTCTGCGCCTTCCAACGGATCAACTCCAGCTACTGCGTGCCATTGCCGGCCGGCGATGTGCCTCGCTCGCACCTGCTCATGGGCCAGCAGCTCGGCACGGTGATCTACGCCATGCGCCAGCACCCACGTGATGTCACCGGCGAGACGGTCATGGTCATGGGCCAAGGCTCGGCGGGGCTGTTCTTCACCTACCTGCTGAAGCGAGCCGGCGCTGAGCGGGTCATCGTCTCGGACCTGTCGCCGACTCGTCTCGCCGTCGCCGAGGCCTACGGCGCGGACGAGTGCCTGAATGCCGCCGAGCTCGGCAACGCGGGGGTCATCGAGGCGGTCAAGGACATGACAAACGGCCGCGGCGCCGATTATGTCGTGGAGGCCGTCGGCCGCTCGGACACGTTTCTCGACTCAGTCGAGCTCGTGCGCATGGACGGTCAGCTGCTGTGGTTCGGACTGCCGTCGACCGACGACAACATCCATGTCCGCTTCCAGAAGTTCTTCCGCAAGCGGCTCTCTGCGGCGAGCACCTACGGAGCCCAGGACGAGCCCGGATCGATGTCATTCCGCCAGGCGCTGCAGCTGATCGCTTCGGGCGACATCGATGTGTCGCCGTTGCTCAGCCACGTGTACGACGTGAGCGAGATCGGCGACGCCTTCCGGATGGCCCACGAACCCCACGACGCCGGCGCGCTGAAAGTGTCGGTCAGCTTCGACTGATCATCCCGCTGTCCGGGATGGGATGGCCGATCAATGTGGGCGCTCCCAGAGCGTTGCTAGGGGGGTTGAGTGAAGCCGGTCGCCGAAGCTGAGCGCGTGGCGGCCGGTGTGCAGCAGGATGCCAGCGCGGAATGCACCCGGCTCTGCGCGGTCGAGGCTGTCGCGCAGGGCGGCAATGTGACGCAGGTCGGTGGCGCGTGGCGAGGATGTGGCCTTGATTTCGACCGCGACGATGGTGCCGTCGGGCCGCTCCACAATGAGGTCTGCTTCACGACCCGCGTTGTCGCGATAGTGGTAGAGCGTCGCACGATCGGCGCGGGCTGCCAGTTGCCGGGCGATCTCGCTCACGGCGAACGTCTCCAGCAGCGCGCCGGTTGCGGTCGCGGTCGGCGTGCGCAGCGCCGCGGCGTCGACACCGCTCAACGCTGCGGCCAGCCCGCTGTCGGTGAGATGCAGCTTCGGCCGACGCACAACGCGTGCCGATCGGTTGCGGGTCCACGACGGCAGTTCGTGGACCAGGAACACCGTGCGCAGCCAGCCCAGATACGACTCCACGGTCGCTCGGTCGGCACCGAGTTGCTGCGACCACCGCGTCAGGTTCGCCTCGCTGGCCGTGTTGGCGGCGGCAAGGCGCAGCAGCCGTCCGAGGAGTTCGGCGCGCCGGATGTCGCCGAGGTTCACGATGTCGCGGCTGATGACCGTCTCGACGTAGCTGTCGAACCACTCGGCGCGTCCCGCTGGCGCGAGTTGTTGCACTTCGGGATAGCCGCCGGAACACACCATCCCCAAGTAATCGTCACGACCTGGCCAGCCGCCCTCTGGGGCGGCGGACGCTTCCTGCGCAGCAACACCTCCTTCGAACCAGCGCTCGATGACAGATGTCCTCCCGTCAGCAGCCAGCTCAGCCTGCGAAAACGGCCACAGACGCAAGATGACGGCCCGCCCGGCCAGAGATTCGCTGACGATCGGCACGGTCAGGAAGTTCGTCGAGCCGGTGAGCAGGAAGCGGCCCCGGGTGCCGTCCTCGTCGACGGCGATCTTGATCTCGCGCACGAGCCGGTCTCCGCCGAGCTGCACTTCGTCGATGACCAGTGGCGGCGCATAGGCGCGCAAAAAAGTGCGCGGATCGGCATGCGCAGCATCGAGCATCTGTTGGTCGTCGAGCGTAATGTAGGTGCCACCGCGCTCGGCCCCAACAGCACGGGCCAGCGTGGTCTTGCCGCATTGACGGGCGCCGTGCAGGATCACGACCCGCGCGTTGTCGAGCGCGTCCGCCAGCCGAGGCCGCATGTGCCTGTCAACGAGATCCATGCGAACCAGAGTAGTGCTCAAATCACAGTTTAGTCAGAGATCTAACCGGCATTCTGTATAGCCGCTGATCCCAATTCTGCATAACCCCGGGGTTCCCCCGGCGTTGCGAGTGCTGCGAATTCTCAGCAGCGCTACTTTTTCTCATCTCTTCTGCATCTGACAGCGGCAGATTGAACGCAGTCGGCTCAGTCGAGCGCTTCGATCACCTGCACGAGGATGCCGAGCCCCAATTCGTCGAGGGCTGCCCGGCATGTTGCTGTCACCGCCTCAGCAGGCGCTCGGCTTCTCTGCTTGCAGCACGCACATGAAGTGGAATGCGGTGGCGAAGGGGCCTGCTGGCGGTGATGCCTGTCCGAAGTAGTCGTCGCCCCAGCACTCGATCTCGCCGCCGATGCGCAGCCCGCACGTATGCCAGAGCGCGGCGGAGACGGCGATGAACGCGCCCGCGGGCGGTGATGCTTGTCCATGTTCGTTGAAGCCCCAGCATGCGACTTGCCCGTCGGTGCGAAGCCCGCAGCCGTGAAGGCTCCCGGCTGAGACTGCCGTGAAGGCGCCCGCGGGTGGTGACGCTCGCCCCAAGAAGCAGAGCGGAGCGACGCAAGGTGCGGTCGTCGAACGTGATGGGTCTTGGCCCTGACCGGCAGCCGTCGGGTCGACATCATCGAGGAATGGCCCTGCCTCCCGTCTGTCGTAACCCCAGCATTCGATCTGCCCGTCGGTGAGCAGCCCGCACGAATGTACGGCCCCGGCCGAGACTGCCGTGAAGGTGTCTGTCGGCGGCGTCGCCTGTCCGTACTCGTCGTCACCCCAACATTCGACGTTGCCGCCAGCGCGAAGCGCACACGAATGACCGTCGCCGACCGAGACGGCTGTGAAGGTGCCCGTTGGCGGTGATGCCTGTCCGTGATCGTTGCCGCCCCAGCATTCGATCTGCCCGTCGGTGAGCAGCCCGCACGCATGCCAGAACCCGGCGGAGATGTCAGCGAAGGTGCCTGTCGGCGGTGATGCCTGTCCGAGTTCGTTAATGCCCCAGCATTCGACTCGCCCGTCGATGCCTAGTCCACATGCGTGCGCGAATCCGGTGGTGACGGCCGTGAAGGAGCCAGTCGGTGGCACCCCGAAGCCTGTGGCCCAGCCCCAGCATTCGATCCGGCCGCTGGCGTGCAGCCCGCACGAGGAGAGTTGATCGGTGGCCACGGCAGCGGCAGCCCGTCGCCACGACAACCCCGACTCCAGCTTCGATGTATGCACCTTCGCAGTGCCGTCGCCCGCGTGTGCGCTGTACCGGCCCGCTACGTCCGGAATGTCGTGTGCGCCGCCAGCGGCGGGCAGCGCCGTAGTCGCCAACGCCAGGAGCACAATCCCGAGACCTGTACGAGCGAGGCGCATCACTCTGTCACGGTAGCCACCTGCCGAGAGTGGTCAACCGGCCTCCGACCCGGCCGTCCCCTGCGCTGCTGCCTCTGTCGGGAATGCGTCTATCGGCAACGGCTCTTCGTCTGGGATGATGGTGATCGGGTAGCGGAGGTGGCCTGACCTTGAAACTAGGCAGCAGGACGTTGCTGTTTCAATGTTCAATGGACCGGTCAGACGCTCCCTGGCAAAGGAGCGGGTGCGGGGGGTGGTCAGGGCACCAAGATGTGCTGCGTCTGAGTTTGCCGCGGAGGCGCTGTGGGTCAATTGTCCGCCTCTGGTCGTGGTCTCGCTGACTTGTGAAGGACCGGCAGATGGCGACGAGCGAGAGTCGGCGGCGTGACGGTCTGCGCGGCGGGGCACACGTGCAGCCCCCCGGGTGCAGGCGCAATGTCAGCCCAACGAAACCTCTGCCATAGCGTCGGCAGCGCGGCGGGACCTTCTGCGGCCATACGTCCACGTGCCGAGGCACACCAGCACGCACAAGCCCAACCCGAACAGCGCAAACGCCATGCGGTAGTAGTCGAAAGGCAGCGCGTAGCTCACGAGCAGAATGAGCAACATGACGACTACCGCCGGCAGATACCGATACCAAAACAGATACCGAAACGGCGGCCTCTGCGGTTGCGTCTCAGCCGTGTCGGGTGCGCTCATGGTGTCAGGGTAGTTTGGGGTGTCCAGCGTCGTTTTTCGCCTCACTCGCTGCAGTAGGACGTGTAGGACGGGTCGCCGCTGCCGCACCAGTACCTTCTGAGAATCCGGGTGTACTCCGCGTCGGTGATCTCGCCGGCTTGGTGTTTGATGGCTGCCTCGGTTGCTTCCTCGGCCGTGGTCTTGCCGTCGCCGTCGTAGTCGCCGTCGGGATCGTCCGGGTCCGGCGTCGGCTGCTGGTTGGAACCGCCGCTGTCGTCGTCGGTGCCGCTGTCGTCGTCATCCGCAGTGACGGCATTCAGAGCCACAACCACAAGCGTGCACCCGCCCGCTTCCGCCACTGTGTACACATTCGTGGCGAACGGGGCGGCCTTGGCGATCTTGCCTTTGCTCTTGACGATTGCCACCATGACGGTAGCCAATAGAGCGGTGCAAACTCCCGCCTTGATCACATCCCGTATGGGCTGCGGGGTGGCTTTTCAGATACAGCCCGAAACCAACCCTGACCAGCGGATTTGACGCTCTGTCGGCGTGAGGCATGGGCGATTCGTCGCCACCGCCTGCTTGGTCTGAGGCTCGGCAGACGATGTTCGGCTCAGTCGAGCGCTTCGATCACCTGCACGAGGATGTCGAGGCCCTCGTCCAGCTCGGCTTCAGTCACGTTCAGCATCGGCGTGATGCGGATGACGTTGCCGTAGAGGCCGCCCTTGCCCACGAGCAGGCCGCGGTCTTTGGCGGACTCGAGCACCATTGCGGTGGTGGCGGCGTCGGGCTCGATGCTGCCGGCGTGGCAGAACTCGAGACCCTGCATCAGCCCCTTGCCGCGGAGCTCGGCCACGTGCGGTGACGCGTCGCACACGGGGGCCAGGCGCTCGTGCATCTGTGCCCCGCGAGCGGCAGCGTTGGCCTGGAGGTCATTCTCGAGCAGGTAGCGCAGCGTGGCCCGCCCTGCCGCGGTCGAGAGCGGGTTCCCTCCGAACGTGGTGATCGAGTTGCGCGTCAGGCAGTTCATCAGCTCGGCCCGGGCCACGATGCCCGCCAGGGTGATGCCATTGCCGACGCCCTTGGCGAAGGTGATCGCATCGGGCGTGATGCCGTGGGCCTCATAACCCCAGAAGTGCTCGCCGGTGCGACCCCAGCCCGACTGCACCTCATCGGAGATGAACAGGATCCCCTCCGAGTGCAGCACCTTGCCCATGGCCCCGAAGAAGCCGTCGGGCGGCGTGGCGAAGCCGCCGACGCCCTGGATGGGCTCGGCGATGAGCGCCGAGAAGCCGCCGGAATCGGTCATGTCGATGAGCTGGACGAGATCCTCCACGCAGGCATTGGTGAAGGCGTCATCGTCGAGCTGCCGGAACGGGCTGCGCAGCCGGTAGCCGCCCTGCACGAACTGCACGTCGAGCCCGCTGTAGCTGCTGGTGGACCAGGCGCGGTGGCTGGTGATCGCCTGGGCCGTGAGCGATCGGCCGTGATAGCTGTTGCGCATCGCCAGCACTTGGTTGCTGTTGCGATAGTTGGTTGCCAGCAGGATCGCGGTGTCGTTGGCCTCGCTGCCCGACGTGGTGAACAGCACCCGGGGGTCGGGGATGCCCGAGACGGCGGCCACTTCTTCGGCGAACGAGATCATCTCCTCGTTCAGATACAGCGTCGAGGTGTGCATCACCTTGGCTGCCTGGGCCTGCACGGCCTCGACTACGACGGGATTGGCGTGGCCGATCATGGTGGTGAGGATCCCGCCGAAGAAGTCCAGGTAGCGGGTGCCTTCGTTGTCGAAGACGTAGCTCCCTTCGCCGCGGTCGATCGAGACCGGACGCTCGTACAGCGGGCTGATGAAGCTGGGCAGGATCGCGCGGTAGCGCTCCGCCAGTTCGGCGTTTGTGGCCATCGCCACATCGTAGAGTTCGCGTTCATGGCGGGGTTGACGAAATGGGTATCGCAGGCCTGCGAAACGGCCCGCAGCGTCATGCAGTTCGGCGAGTTCGAACGCGATGCAGACAAACGGCACCTGATCCGCGCCGCCGACGTGTCTGACCTGCGCCGCATGGCCAAGCGCCGCATGCCGGGCGGCTGCTTCGACTACATCGACGGAGCCGCGGAAGACGAGGTCAGCGCCGAGCGCAGCGTCTCTGCATATCACCGTTGGCAATTCCGGCCCCGAGTGCTGCGAGACGTGACTGAGGTGGACATCTCGGGCAAAGTGCTCGGCCAAGAAGTGCCGATCCCGCTCGTGATCGCACCGACCGGTTTTGACCGCATCGCCCACTCTCAGGGAGAGCTGGCCGTGGCCCGCGCTGCCGAACGCGCCGGCATCCCGTACTCGCTGTCGACCATGGGGACGCGCTCGGTGGAGGAGGTCGCTGATGTCTGCGACGGCAGGAAGTTCTTCCAGGTGTACGTCTGGCGCGACCGCGAGCTGATGGCCGATCTGCTGAAGCGCTCTGCGGCGGCCGGCTACGAGGCCATCATGATCACCGTCGACACTGCGGTGCTCGGTCGCCGCGAGCGCGACGTCCGGCACGGCTTCAGCCTTCCGCCCAAGCTGGGCCCCGACACGATCATCGACGGGCTGATGCACCCCCGCTGGCTGCTGGACTTCCTCAGCAACGAGCCGATCAAATTCTCGAATTGCGAGGGAGCAACGGGCGGCGACGGCGGCGATGCCGTGGCGCTGGCCGACTACATCAACAGCCAATTCGATCCATCGCTGTCGTGGGATGACATCGAGTGGTTCCGCGAGCGCTGGGACGGCCCGGTGATGCTGAAGGGCGTGCTGTCGCCCGACGACGCCAAGATCGCCGCCGACATGGAGCTCGACGCAGTGATCGTGTCGAATCACGGCGGGCGCCAGCTCGACGGGGCGCCCGCGCCGGTGGAGTGCGTGCCGGCGATCCGCGAGGCGGTCGGCGATCGCTGCGAGGTGATCTGCGACGGCGGAATCCGGCGCGGCAGCGACATCGTGAAGGCCCTGGCCTTGGGCGCCGACTCGGCGATGATCGGCCGGGCGTACCTGTATGCCCTTGGCGCCGCTGGCGAGACCGGCGTCGACTGGGTGCTCAACTACTTCGTCGAGGGGATGACCCGCACGATGCGCCTGAACGGCGTTCGCTCCACCGCGGACCTCACCCCCGACTTGCTCGAACGCGTCTGAGGCGGCACTGATGGCAGAACAGATATCACCCGGGCGCGCCCCTGGCGATCGCACGATCCCGGATCGTGCCGGGCCCAATCGCACGATCCCAGATCGTGCCGAAGTGGTCGTCGTGGGCGGCGGTGTCGTGGGCTGCGCGGTTGCGTACCACTTGGTGCGGCGAGGCATCACCGACGTGTTGTTGCTGGAGCAGAACCAGCTCACCTCGGGCACGACCTGGCACGCGGCCGGATTAGCAGCGCAGCTCAAGTCGACCTACAGCCTGACCAAGCTGGCCACCTACACCGTGCGCTTGTTCGAAGCGCTCGAGGACGAGACGGGTCAGGCCACGGGATTCCGGGCGCCGGGCTCGATCTCGGTGGCATCCGACGGCGAGCGCTGGGAGGAGATCCTGCGCGGCGCATCCATGGGCAGGTCCATCGGTGTCGAGTCCCGCGAGCTCGACATGGACGAGCTGTCGCAGATGTGGCCGCTGATGCGCACCGACGACTTGGTAGGAGCGCTGTACCTGCCAGACGACGGCTTGGTCTCGCCGGTGGACGCCACGGTGGCGCTCGCCAAGGGCGCACGCGCGCACGGCTGCCGGATCATCGAGGGAGTCGCGGTCACCGGGCTCGAGACCCGCAACGGCGCCATCTGCGGCGTCCGGACTGAGTTGACACCCGGCGCCGCGAGCGGCACCGGTGACGCCGCCGGGGGCGACCACCTCGTCGAGACCGAGACCGTGGTGCTGGCCACCGGCATGTGGACTCGGCACCTCGCCGCTCAGATCGGGGTGAACGTGCCGCTGCAGGCGTGCGAGCACTTCTACGTGGTCACCGAGCCGCTCGAAGGCCTCGACACCTCTACGCCCATCGTGCGCGACCCCACGAACTACACATACTTCAAGGAAGAGACCGGCAAGCTCATGGTCGGCTTCTTCGAACCGGAAGCCAAGGTATGGCGTCTCGACGGTATTCCCCGCGACTTCAAGTTCGGGACGCTGCCGGAAGACTGGGACCACGTCGGGCCGGTGTTCGAGCGCTCATGCCATCGGGTGCCGGCGCTGGCCGACTGCGGCGTGCAGCTGTTTTTCAACGGTCCCGAATCGTTCACTCCCGACGGCACCTACTACCTCGGCGAGGCGCCCGAGGTCGACGGCTGTTTCGTGGCGGCCGGCTTCAACTCCGTCGGCATCCAGTCCGCTGGCGGAGCTGGCTGGGTGCTGGCCGACTGGATCGCCGATCGGCACCCGCCGATGGACCTCTCAGCGGTCGACATCCGGCGCGCCATGCCATTCCAGGCCGACAACGGCTACCTGGCCGAGCGCATCAGCGAGAGCCTGGGGCTGCTGTATGCGATGCACTGGCCGTTCTTCCAGTACACGAGCGCCCGTGACCAGCGCCGCTCGGCACTGCACGACGCCATGGATGCGGCGGGCGCCGTGTTCGGCGAGACGGCGGGCTGGGAGCGGGCCAACTGGTTCGCCGACCCCGGCCAGGAGCGGGAGTACCGCTACAGCTACGGCAAGCAGAACTGGTGGGCCAACGCAGGCCGCGAGTGCGATGCCGTCCGCAACGGCGTGGCGGTGTTCGATCAGTCGTCGTTCGTCAAGTTCACGGTGCGGGGCCCAGACGCACTGGATGTGCTCGACACGCTCAGCGTCGCCGACGTCGATGTGCCCGACGGGCGTGCCGTCTACACCCAGTGGTGCAACGAGCGCGGCGGCATCGAAGCCGACCTGACCGTCACCCGGCTCGGCGATGACGACTTCTGGGTGGTCACGTCGGCTGCCTGCCAGACCCGAGACTGGGCATGGCTGCGGCGCCACTGTCGAGGCAGAGATGTCGAGATCGCCGACGTCACTGACGACTGGGCGGTGCTGGGGCTGATGGGGCCGTGCTCACGCGAGCTGCTGAGCCGCGTCACCGACGCTCCGCTCGACAACGAGTCGTTCGGCTTCGGCAGCGCTCAGCACATCGACGTCGCGACAGCAGCCGGCCCGATGGAGGTGCTGGCCGTTCGCATGAGCTACGTGGGCGAGCTCGGCTGGGAGCTCTATGTGCCCAACCAGCGAGCGGTTGCGGTGTACGAGGCGCTGCGGAACGCCGCCGCGGCCGCCGACGGTCTGGATCTAGCGCACGCCGGCTATCACGCCATGAACACTCTGCGCCTGGAATGCGGCTACCGCCACTGGGGCCACGACATCAGCGACGAGGACACGCCGCTGGAGGCCGGTCTGGGCTTCGCGATCGCGTGGGACAAGCAGCGGGATTTCATCGGCCGCGCCGCGCTGGAGGCACAGCGCCACGAGCCCCGCACACGCCGTCTCATCCAGTTCCGTCTCGAAGACCCCGACCTGCTCGCCTACCACGACGAACCGATCCGCCGCGACGGCGAGCTCGTCGGCCGGGTCACCTCGGCCATGTGGAGCTACACCGAAGACCGCTGCCTGGCGATGGGCTACGTGACGCACCTGACCGCGGCCGACCCCGAACCCCAGGCCGTCACCAAGTCCTGGCTGGAAGCCGGCAGCTTCGACATCGAGATCGCCGGCCGCCGCATTGCCGCCACGCCCTCGATCCGTAGCTTCTACGACCCCGCCAACCAGCGCGTTCGCCTGTGAGTCTGCATTGAACTGCATGTGGAATCGCCGCAGGGCGCAGACTGTGGAGGTCAACGGCCTGACGCCCTCGAATGCGTTGGCGCCGTAGTCAGTGTCACGCGTGTGATATATCCTGCTGGCATATCCCCCCAGTCGCTTCCGGTGGCTGGGCGAAGGCCCGCTTCGGCGGGCCTTCGAGCATTATGTGCTGCGATGCCAAGCGCGAGGCTTATGGATCAGTCCCCTTGAGTCGTGAAGCTCTGCTGGCAGTTGGGCCTGGGGGACCACAGCGCTGAGATGGGGGCGGCGACGATCCGGTCGTCGAGTTGGATGGTGTCGTGGCCGGTGTGCAGCACGAGGCCCGCTACGAATGATTCGCCTATGGAGTCTCGGAGCCAAGCCAGATGACGGGCGTCGCTGCGCCGGACGCTGGCGGCTGCCTTGATCTCGATGCCGATCAGGCGTCCGCGGGGCAGTTCGGCGATCACGTCGACCTCTCGCCGGCCGTTCTGGTCTCGCAGGTGCGAGAGTCGGTAGCGCGTTGCGGCAGCGGGGGCCTCGGCGCGGAGCTGGGCCGCGACGAAGGTGTCGATCAGGGCACCCAGCATCGCGCTGTCGCCCAGGATGTCCTCGTGACCCAGTCCGAGGATGCCGGCCATCAGCCCTGAGTCGATGAGGTATCGCTTCGGTGTGCGGCTCATGCGCTTGAGCCGGTTCGTGGACCAGGCTTCGAGGTGATCGACCAGCACGAGATCGCTGAGGAGCTGTTCATACACCCGGGCCGTCCTGCGGTCGATGCCGGCGGCCTCATACAGAGTCTTGTCCTGCGGGGTTCCGGCCGAGTTGAGTGCCAGTGCCTCGAGATACCTGCGCAGGCGAGATGCGTCGGGCATGCGGTCGTGAGAACGGGCGTCGCGTAGCGCTGCCTGATCGGCGTAGCTCGCGAGCCAGTGTTGAGCGCCTGCCTCGCCGAGTTCGAGCGCAGGTTCGGGAAAGCCGCCTCGCAGCGCCATGCCGAGGTAGTCGGAGAGGTCGGGCACCGCTTCGTCGCCGGAGAGCACTTCGCCGGCGACGACACGGTCGATGAACGGCCGAAGCGGCCTGCCCCGTGTCTCGGCCACGGTCAGCGGGTACATGGGGAGCATCACGACACGGCCAGTCCCGGGCCACAGTCGCTCGTCGGTGTTGGAGCGTGCCGAACCGGTGATGAGGAATCGCCCGGGTCGCCGTTCGGCGTCCACTGCTCGTTTCACTGCGCCCATCACCGGCGGGTATTCCTGCCATTCGTCGAGCAGCAGCGGTTCGGGCCGGTTGCGCAACGCGGCGTCCGGATCGGCGCGCAGAGCATCGGAGCCCTGTGCGGTGTCGAGCCTGAGCACGGCGGCGGCGTGCCGTGCGGCGGTCGTGGTCTTGCCGCAGGCGCGTGGCCCGACGAGCATGATCGCGGGGAACTCCGCGAGGTGCGTTTCGAGCAGCCCGTCGACATGTCGGCGCAGGTAGGTGCCAGCCATGCCGGAATCCTACCTCGATATCGCGTTGTATGGCGTGTCAGCACGACATACAACGCTGAAATCGCACAAACAGCAGTGCGTCGACTGCGGTCGCGCCACACCTGCGGCCTGACTGGCGACGTCGTGTGTCCGCAGGTGAATATGCAATCTGAAATCTGAACGTTCAGATTGTGCATTCTCCGCGGCTACCATAGGGTCATGATTCGCCGAGAGATTGCGGATCGACTGCTGCGTCTGTTTGGGCAGTACCCATTCGTGTCGGTGACCGGGCCGCGGCAGTCCGGCAAGACGACGCTCTGCCAGTCCGTGTTCGACTCCTCTGACGTCAAGTACATCAGCTTGGATGCGCCCGACGTCCGGGGACAAGCCGAGCGAGATCCACGAGGGTTTCTCCGTGATCTCGGCAGGCCTGCCGTGATCGACGAAGTCCAGCATGTGCCGTTCCTGTTCTCGTATCTCAAGGAGCTGGCGGACGACAGCGGGGCGAACGGCCAGTATGTGCTCACCGGCAGCGAGAACTTCAAGCTCAACGAGGCAATCAGCGAGTCTCTGGCCGGACGGATAGCGCAGCTTCGCCTGCTTCCCTTCTCCTTCGAGGAACATCGCCGGGCGGGCGGTGCAGATTCGCTGAACGAACTGGTGCACAGTGGCTTCTACCCGCGCATTATCGACCAAGGCCTCGATCCCCGAGAAGTGCTCGCCGACTATTTCGACACCTACGTCGAGCGCGACGTGCGTCGGATGGGAGGCGTCGGCGATCTCCCGACGTTCCGCCAGTTCGCAGCGCTGTGCGCGGGGCGGATCGGCCAGCTCGTGAACCTGTCGTCGCTCGGGGAAGACCTCGGGGTGACGCACACCACCGTCCGGCACTGGCTCGCCGTGCTGGAGCGGAGCTACATCGCGTTCCGGCTCGAGCCGTACTTCGCGAACATTCGAAAGCGGCTGGTGAGGTCACCGAAGCTCTATTTCTACGATGTCGGCCTCGCCAGCTACCTGCTGGGAATCCGAGATGCCAGTCAGGTGGCGACGCATCCCTTGCGCGGTCAACTCGTTGAGAACATCGTCGTCGCCGAATCGATCAAGTACAGCTACAACCGTGGTCGTCACCCTCGGTTCAGCTTCTACCGCGAGTCGGGCGGCCTGGAGTGCGACCTGCTCTATGAGACAGGGCGCGGCATCTGCGCCATCGAGGTGAAGTCCGGTGCAACCGTGGCGCAGGATTGGTTCCGGCCGCTTCGACGCGTCGCGCAGACGGTGCCCGGCGTCACAGCGCAGATGATCGTCTTCGGTGGCGAGAAGGCACAGTCACGGACTGAAGTCGAGGTAGTGCCGCTCGGGGAGTTTCCGTCGGCACTCGAGCGATTCGACACTGAGACGGCCGTGATCGTCAGCTGCGAGGGCGCGCCCGTCGCCGATGCCGACGTCTTGGTGCTGTTCCCCAATGGCACCCGTCGCGGCGCGGCGACGGACGCGAGAGGCGTGGCACGGCTCGACCTGTACACCGATGCTCTCCCCATGACGGTGTTCGTCGCCGGACCGAGTCTGAATGCTCATGTCACGACGGGCTGGATTCCGGCTAGCGGTGCGCTGAGTGTCGAGCTGGAACCGCTGAGCGGCGGCGGCTCGGTGATCTTCGAAGATCAGACCGGAGAACTGCCGGGCATCGAAGGCCGACTGAACCCGATTCTCGAACGGGACGGCACGACGTACCTCTACACGACCAACGTCGCTGTCAACGGCGGCCAACAGCAACCGGTTCACTTCGCTGTTGGCGACGAGGTACTCAACCTTGTTGATGCCCACGGCAATGAGCGCAACCTGAGGATCGTCGCCATGCTTGGTCAGTCCTCGTTGCTGGAATATCACTCGCCGTCTGAATCCAGCTGACCCCAATGCGCGCAGTGGTGCGCGGAGCGGTGGTAATTTGCGCGCACCATGTCGGCATGCCACGGGGCCCGAACCGGGGGGTTCGGCTCACGTTTGGCCTGGACAAATGGGGACCTGTGTATGTCTGAGCAGGCCCGGCATCACTGAGCATGCCTGAACACGCGCAATGCGTCATCATCGGCGGCGGAGCCATGGGGGCCGGCCTGCTGTATGCCCTCGCGCATGAGGGCTGGACCGACACGATCCTCGTCGAGAAGGGCGAGCTGACGTCCGGGTCCACTTGGCACGCGGCCGGCCTGATCCCGAACTTCATCGGCGATCTCAACATGGCCAAGGTGCACCAGGAGGCGGTCGCTCTCTACCCGCGCCTCGAAGCCGAGACAGGACTGTCGGCGGGCTGGCACGGCTGCGGCGCCATCCGATTGGCGCGCACGGCCGACGAGGCCGACTGGCACCACTACGTCCACGCCATGCTCACCCAGATCGGCGTCGAGTCGCATCTGATCGGCCCCGCGGAGATTGCCGAACGGCACCCGCTGCTGACCGATCTCGACGACGTGCGACTCGGCTTCTACACACCCCATGACGGCTGGACCGATCCGTCGAGCTGCACGAACGCCATGGCCAAGGGTGCCCGCGACCTCGGCTGCCGGATCATGCGCCACACGCTCGTGACCGGCATGTCCCAGCGCCCCGACGGCAGCTGGGATGTCACGATCGTGCGCGGCGGTGCCGATCCGGCCCGCCGCCGCAACGGTTCGAACGGCCGCGACGAGCAGGACACCATCCACTGCGAGCACGTCGTGAACGCCGCCGGGCACTACGCACCCCAGCTCGGCGCCATGATCGGGCTCGACGTTCCGATCGTGTCGGTCATCCACCAGTACTTGGTGACCGAGACCGTGCCCGCCCTCGAAGCCCTCGATTTCGAACTGCCAGTGGTGCGCGATCCCCGCGCCTCGTGCTACTACCGCCAGGAGATCGATGGCCTGCTCATTGGGCCGTACGAGATGTCCGGCTCCCGGTCCTACGGCGTCGACGGCATCGACTGGGACCTGCACTTCCACCTGCCCGGCGAGAACCTCGACGTACTCGAAGAATGCCTCGACTTCGCTCAGCAGCGCATCAGCGTGCTGTCCGACGCGGGCATCAAGCAAGTTGTGTCCGGGCCGATCACCCACACCCCCGACTCGGGCTATCTCATGGGGCCCGCACCGGGGGTGCGCAACTACTGGCACTGCAACGGGGCATCCATCGGCATCACCCAAGGCCCGGGTGCCGGGAAGTTCCTGGCGCAGTGGATGGTTCACGGCCAGACCGAGATCAACGTGCGCGCCATGGATCCGCGCCGCTTCGGCGACCACACCGGCCCCAAGTCGCAGTTCGCCCTCGAGAAGGCGCTCGACGAGTATCACGAGATGTACCAAGTACGGCTGCCGGGCGAGCAGCGAGACGCCGGCAGGCCGGTCAAGACCACGCCGCTGTGGGGCCGCTTTGACGCGCTGGGAGCGCAGTGGCAGGAGATCTACGGGTGGGAGCGCCCCCAGTACTTCTCGCCCGACGGCACACCAGAGGCCCACTCGTTCCGCCGCTCCAATGCGCACGACGTGGTCGGCGCCGAGGTGCGCGGCGTTCGTGAGCGGGTGGGCGTGGCCGATCTGAGCGCCTTCGCCAAGTTCGAGGTGACCGGGCCCGATGCGGCCGCCCTGCTGGATCGGCTGTCAGCCAACCGCCTGCCCGGGCGCGACGGCGGCATCCGCCTGACGCACATGCTCACCGAGCTAGGCGGCATCGAGTGCGAGATGACCATTGCACGGCTGGCGCCGGACCGGTTCTGGCTGGCCTCCGCGATCATGGGCCAGAGCCACGACCTCGACTGGCTGCGCGATCACGTCGAGGCCGACGAGCAGGTGAGTGTGCGCGACGCCACCGACAGCACCGCCATCTTGGGGGTGACCGGCCCGCGTGCACGTGACGTGCTGTCGCCGGTGACCGACGCCGACCTCAGCAACGACGCATTCAGCTGGCTGACTGCCCAGCAGATCTCGGTGGCAGGCGTGCCCGTCATCGCGCTGCGGGTGTCCTACGTCGGCGAACTGGGCTGGGAGCTGCACTGCCCGATGGACGATCTGGCCCGCGTGTATGACGCAGTCGCCGAAGCCGGCGAGCCCCACGGCCTGGTGCACTTCGGCAGCTACGCCATGAACGTCATGCGCATCGAGAAGGCCTACAAGGCGTGGGGCAGCGAGCTCACCACCGAGATCACGCCGGTCGAAGCCCGGCTCGGCCGGTTCGTGGACTACAGCCGCTCATTCATCGGACGTGACGCGGCACAGGCTCGCCGGGAGTCTGAGCAGCAGGGCGAAGCGCTGTCGATGGTGCTCGTGTACTGCGAGGTGGACACCGAGATGGGTCCGATGGGCAACGACGTCCGCGGCAACGAGCCGGCCTTTGCGCCGGGCAGCGACGAGCCCATGGGCATCGGCACAAGCGGTGCCTGGGGACACACCGTGGGCCGCAGCTTGGCCTTCGTGTACGTCGACCCCCGGTTCGAAGCCCCCGGCAGCACCTTCGAGCTGGACCTGCTCGGCGAGCGGCGCACCGCGACGGTGCTCGCTGAGGCGGCCTACGACCCGCAGAACCGGGGCTTGCGGTCATGAGCGAGACCGACACCGGCGAGGCACCCCGCCGGCGCCGCGGCGGCGGCCGAGCCGGCCGCATCGCCGTCCGCGAAGCAGCACCTGAGCGCGATCGCAGGCCGGTTCGCCCCGGCCTGCCCGCGGGCCGATTCAAACCGCTGACCGAGAGCGACATGCAGCAGGTGTACGACACCGCACTCGGGCTGCTCGAAGACGTCGGCATGGGCGATCCCCTCGACGAGTTCGTCGAGGCGGCGACGCCTGTGGGCGGGTGGGTCGACGACAACGGACGCATTCACCTGCCTCGCGGCGTCGTGGAACGCGCCATCGAGACGGCGGCCAAGGAGTGGATCTGGCACGGCTTCGACGACGATCAGTCGGTGCACGTGGGCGGCGAGCACGTCTATTTCGGCACGTCCGGCGCTGCGGTGATGATGTACGACCACGAGACCGGCACGTTCCGCGATTCGCTCGCGCAGGACGTGTACGACTGCGGCCGCTTGGTCGACACGCTCGACAACCTGCACTTCTACGTGCGCACGGTGGTGGCACGCGACATGGTCGAGACCCGTGACCTCGACATGACCACTGCATACGCAGTGATGTGCAGCACCACCAAGCCGGGCGGATCGTCGTGGTTCGAGCCGGAGTGGGTGTACGAGTCGGTCGAGATGTTCGACCTCGTGCTGGGAGGCGAGGGCGAGTTCGCGAAGCGTCCGTTCATCGCGGCCAACAACACGTTCGTCGTGCCGCCGCTGCGCTTTGCCTACGACTCGGCGAGGTGCCTCGTCGCGCAGGTGCGCACCGGCATGCCCATCAACCTGCTGTCGGCGCTGCAGGCCGGTGCCACTGCGCCTGCGGCGCTCGCAGGCGCTCTGGCGCAGGCGGTGGCCGAGTGTCTCGGGGGGTTGACCTTCGTGAACCTGCTGTCGCCGGGCCATCCCTGCCTGCTGGGCCTGTGGCCGTTCGTGTCGGACCTGCGCACGGGTGCCATGAGCGGGGGATCGGGCGAGGAGGGAATCCTCAATGCCGCAGCGGCCGAAGTCGGCCACTGGCTCGGGCTGCCCACCGGCGTGGCGGCGGGAATGACCGACTCCAAGGTGAACGACGCTCAAGCCGGCTACGAGAAGGGTCTGAATGTCGGGCTGGCCGGCCATGCGGGCGCGAACATCGTCTATGAGTCGGCGGGGATGCTGGCGAGTCTGCTGGCGTGCTCGTACGAGGCGCTGGTGATCGACAACGACATGCTCGGCGCCATCAACCGCACCGTGCGCGGCATCGAGGTGAACGCCGACACGCTGTCGGCAGAGCTCATCGGCGAGGTCATCGCCGGGCCGGGCCACTTCCTGGGCTCACCGCAGACGCTCGAGCTCATGGAAACCGAGTACCTCTACCCGCTGGTGTCCAACCGGGACACTCCCGAGGATTGGACCGAGGCGGGCAGCCGGCCTGCACACGATGTGGCCCACGACCATGTGGTGGCCACGCTCGAGAGCCACTGGCCGTCGCACATCAGCCCCGCCATCGACGCCGCTGTCCGGGACGCCTTCCCGATCGGCCTGCCGCCCCAAGGCCCTTCGACTACTGCAGTCGCCTCCTAAGGGGCTGAGCCGAATGGCGAAGCCGTGGCCCGAGCGGCCGTGAGCGCAGCGACTAGGCCGCCGCGGGGATATTGAGCGTGGCCAAGAGCGCGCCGACGCGCTGGCCGATGTCGTCGCGTACCTCCCGCACAACCTCAATCGCTTGGCCTGACGGGTCAGTGAGTTCCCAGTCCTCGTAACGCTTGCCGGGGAAGATCGGGCAGGCGTCGCCGCATCCCATGGTGACGATCACGTCGGCCGCCCGGGCGATCTCATCGGTCCACGGCTTGGGGTACTCGCCGGTGATGTCGATACCGATCTCGCCCATGGCCTTGATGACGGCGGCGTTGGTCTCGAGCCCGGGATCCGAACCGCCCGAGAACACGTCGACGCGGCTGCCCGCAAGGTGCCGGAGCCAGCCGGCCGCCATCTGGGAGCGCCCCGCGTTGTGCGTGCACAGGAACAGCACGGCGGGTACGTCGAGCGAGCCGACTTCGAGACGCTTGAGCGCTCGCAAGCGGTCGCGGGTGAAGCGTTCGATCAGCAGCGGCAGCCAGTCCAGCAGCCTCGCCCCGGCCTTGAGCTTCGTGCGTGAGTCGAGCATGTAGCGCTCGATGGTCTCGGCATTGAAGACGCCATCGAACTCGTCGCGCAGCCGAGCCGAACCCTGCTTGATCAGCAGCAGCTGCTCGGTGGTGAACTCCGGCAGGCCGATCTCGTGATCACTGGCGGCGAAGTTGCGCGGTGCAGCGCCGTCCGATGTCGAGTTCGCGGACATGGGTGCTCCTGGGTCTACGGCCGGGCAGCTGCCGCCGCGCGGCATCCGGCTCAGCGTCGTAGGTAAGCGGCGACCGCGAGAAGGATCAAGCGATGTCGCGGCATCGTTGGCCGATGTTTCCGCAATGTTCGCGCTGCCGGCTTGGCGTCCTAGCGTGATCCTGTGACTTGCTCGCCCGAGCTCAACGTGGTGTTGACGGGGTTCATGGGGACAGGAAAAACCACCGTGGGCCGGTTGGTCGCGCGTGACCTCGGCTGGACATTCGTCGACACCGACGACGTGATCGTGGCTCGGCACGGACCGATCGACGCCATCTTTGCCGAGCAGGGCGAGGACGCTTTTCGAGCACTTGAGCGGGAGGCGGCCGCTGATGTCGCCCGCGGCCGGCACCACGTCATCGCCACCGGCGGCCGGATGCTGCTCGATCCGGCAAATGCAGATGCGCTGACCGCCACGGGTCGCGTCTTCTGCCTTGCCGCTAGTGCTGACGAGATCGTCCGCCGCCTGAGAGCCGACGTCGATGGCCCGGTGCGGCCGCTGCTTGCAGGCGACGATCCGGCTGCCGCAGTAGCCCGCCTCCTGAAGGAGCGGGCAGCGGGCTACGGGCAGTTCGAGCAGGTCCACACGGCGGGCCGCTCACCGCAGGACATAGCAACAGACATCATCGACCGCCTCGAAGCCTGACTTGCGACAGCGCCGGTCGACCGGCTGTCGACTACCGGCGAATCGTCGACAGGCGTTCAGTCCGACGCGATGACGCCGCGTTCGGCCAGGTCGGTGATCTCGCTCTCGTCGAGGCCGAGCAGGTCGCCCAGCACGCTGGCGGTGTGCTCACCGGCTCGTGGCGCGGGGCCGCGCACACCCACGTCGGGGGAGTTGTGCATGCGGAACGGGGCGGCGATGGTCTCGAAGTCGCCGGCCTCCGGGTGGTGAATGGTCTCGAAGGCCCCGGTTGCGCGTACCTGCGGATCCTGCGCTGCTTGCGCCGTGTCGTTGATCGGCGCCCAGATGCAGCGGTGCTCATCCAGCCGAGGCATCCAGTATTCGGACGGCTGTGACTTGAGGGTGTCGTCGATGTCGGCGAGCAGTGCGCGCATTGACCGAAAGCGCTGCCGGCCGGTCTGGTAGTCGGGGTTGGACAGCAGGTCCTCGCGCTCGATGGCTTTGCAGAAGCGCTCCCACGCGTCGCCGGTGTCGGGCATTGTGAAGTGCAGCCACCGCCCGTCCGCGCACTCGAAGGCTTCGAGCATGGGCGACAAGCCGCTCTCACGAGGACGCTCAGTGTTGGGGCGACCGTCCACCAGCGAGGTGGCCATGTCGATGGCGATGGTCCAGGTCGCTGTCCGCAGCAGTGACGACTCCACCACTTGGCCTTCGCCGGTGACATCCCGGGCCCGCAGCCCGGCCATGATCGCGCCGAAGAATGCCAGGCTCGTGGTGTGGTCGCCTTGGCCCGGCCGGGCGTGCGGCGGGGCGCCGCCGGGGGGCGTCGAGGCGCCGTAGAGGCCCGACCGCGAGAAAAAGGCCGTCACGTCGTAGCCGGGCCGGTCGATCTCGTCTCCCGCCTCGCCGTAGCCCGACAGCACGCCGATCACCAGGTCGGGCTTCAGCGCCAGCAGATCGTCGGTGCTCAGGCCGAAACGGTCGCGCCGCTCGGGAAGCAGGTTCATGACCACGACATCGGAGGCCGCGACCAGCCGCCGCGCAATCGCCGAGCCGTCGGGGTCTTCCAGATTGAGCTGGATCGACTGCTTGCCCCGGTTGATGAACTGGAAGGCCACGTCGGGGTTGTGCGCACCCTCGGGCACCTTGGCCTGCTTCATCAGCCCGCGAATCGGGTCGCCGCCGATGGCTTCCACCTTGATCACCTCCGCCCCGAGGTCGGCCATGATCGCCACGGCAGACGGCGCCGCAGCGAAGTTGGCGAACTCGACGACGCGGATGCCCTCCAGCGGTGATGTCATCGCAGCAGCTCCTCGTGAGTGGTGGGCGGGGCTGTCCCAGTCGGTGACCGCGACGTGAGCAGGCTAGATCGCTGGGCCGTTCGGCGTCCTGTTGCGTGATCGGCCTGGCTCAGCGTTCGCGTACCTCGGTCGCGACGAACTCGGTGGCCCCTTTGGCGGGCAGGCCGCCGAGCGCTCTGCAAGCGATAGTCGGCACCGTTCGAGACTCTCGCACGGTCGCGGTCCATGCCCGCCCTGCCTCGGCCGCCACCACGTCGACCTCCCAAGCGTCCGGTGTGCGCCTCAAGCGCACTTCACGCGTCATGGCTTCGAGCGGCCAGCCCACCTGCGCGAACACCGCACGCTCGGCGACCTGCGCCGGTCCGGTCGGCGCCCCCCACCATCCCCGGCAGCGCGGCGCCACGGCGGCTGCGTCGGCAGTCTGGTCCAAGATCGAGGCCAGCTCGCCGGCTTCGACGCCGGCCCACATGCGGCCGTCGGGCAGCGTCATCGCCGTCGGGGCGAATCGGTGGCCTCCGGTGTGGCTGACGCGGTACACGGCGACCCGCCCGCCGCCGGTCGGCGCACCGGCGTAGGGCTCGTCGGCATCCGCATTCCGGTAGGCGCGCAGCACCGCTTCGAAGTCGGCCGCCAGGCGTGTGCCCTCGCTGCCGCAGCACACGTCATGGCTGCCCTGTGTGCAGATGAGCACCGCCCGTTCGTTCTCGGCGCAGCCGAGCGAGGCAAACCTGGCGCCCTGCGGTACGGGGTCGGCGGGCGATTGGTCCCGAAGGTGGGCGAAGAGCTGCCGCAGCCCGTCGGGGCCGCGAGCGTCGAAGCATGCCGACTGCGTGCCCGCTCCGGAACGCCAGTGCAGCACGACGGGAATTTTGCCGTGCCGGTCACGCCCCCCCGGCGGCACCTGCGACAGATGATCTGCCGCGACCTCATCCGCAGTGATCGTGCCGTGCGGGCCGCTCCTGTCCGGCGGCGCCACGGCAAGCACCCGGGTCAGGCCTGGGTGCAGCTCCATCATGGGCATAAAACCCTCGAGCAGGCCGCTCGCGAACACCGGCTTCGGCCACGGCAGCGGTGCTCCCACCAGCGCCACGGCATCGGCGCAGACTGCAGTGCCGCCGGGATCGGCGCCGATAGCGGCAGCATGGGCGGCGCAGCGGGGCGCAGTGTCGCCGGTCGGCAGCAGCGCCGCGGCCTCGGGCGTCAACTGCGGCAGCCTGCGGGGAGACTGCTGAGCAGGCCCCATCTACGTCTCCGGGGTGGTGCTGGAGCCCAGTTCGAGAGTGGTCTCGATGCGTGACAGCCGACCAGTGTGGTCGAACAGAATCGCGTTGATATCCGTCAACCGCTGGTCGATCTGGGCGAACCGCGAGTCGATCTGGATGAAGCGCTGGTCGATCTGGTCGAGACGCCCCTCGATCTGGATGAACCGCTGGTCGATCTGGGCGAACCGTGCGTCGACTCGGTCGATCCATTGGTTCATGTCATCTCGCAGGGAGGCGATCTCGGTGGTGATTCGCTGGTCCACGCGGTCGATCCGCTGGTTGAGGTTGTCTTCGACGCGGTCGATTCTGCCGCCGAGGGTGTCGATCTGGTTGCTGAGCGACATGAAGCCGTAGACGAGCAGGGCGGCGAAGCTGGTGATGACGGCTGCTGCGATGCCGTTGCGTTCCAGCCATGCCGGCAGACGCCGGCTGCGAGCCTGCACAGCTTGCCGGCCCGCCGCTCGCGTGGCTTCGGAGGTGGGTGAGCGTTGGCCCGGCTGTTGCTGCTCGTCGTGGCGCTGCGCGGGTCCGCTCGGCGAGTCGGGCCCGTCGCCGGTGGGCTGCTGCGGGGTCTGCTGCTGCGGCGTGGCGTCAGAAGCGCTGCCGGTGTCGGGGCTGCTGCCTGTTGCCACGGTCTCGAGCGTACTCATTTGGCCTCCCAGGGTCGGATCACGGCAGCGCCCGTCGCCGGCCGAGGTGCTGCCGGCGTGGCTGTAATCGGTCCCGCACCATCACAAGAATAGTGTTTCATATATTATCAATATTTTTCGATGATATCCACGTCAGAGATGTCGGCTGTGCCGCGTGCAGTGCGGCTCGGCTGCACGCTGGTGAATGGGTTCACCATGGACGAGCGCAGCAGTACTCTTGTCGGCTTGTGGCGTACCTGTTGGGAAGTCGCTGTCGGCCGGGTCAGCCCGGCTCGGGAACGTCCGGTTTCGCCGGGTGCAGCTCCGCGGATCTCAGTGCCGCCGCGGAACGGCGTCTGGGTGTCCGACGGCGGCGACCGGTGCTGACCTGCCCCGATTGCGGGGGGGGGGGGGTCGTTGCGGCCGATGCGTCGGCGGCCCGCCTGTGGCTGAGCCTTCGCCGGGAACGATGACGGGTCCGCGGACGACGATTGCGTGGGCGACGGCCCGGTGACCGACGTTGGGAGGAAGCCGGTGCGGCGGCATGGGGCGGGGGCGCTGGCGGTGCTGCTGCTGGCCTCGCTGCTCGCGGTGGTGCCCTACGGCACGCACGAGGCCGGGGCGCAGACGCCGACCGACGTCGACACCTCCACGGTGCCGTACCTGCACCGCACGGTGATCGACGACGGCACTGAGCGCTACTTCGAGATCTCCAACCTGCCCGACGCCGACCAGTACCACCTGCGGGTCAAGCCGCTGGCCGACCCCTACACGGCCACCAGCAGCGACATGAAGGTGACCGCCCGCGACCAGCGGGGGCGAGAGAAGGCCGTGGCGCCCGGCGCCAGCATGCGGGTGTATCCCAACATCCGCAGCGGCCGCATCCAGTTCGAGGTGGCCGCCGGCACGATCACCACCACCACCAAGACGGTGCGGGGCCGCCAGGTCACCACCCAGACAGTCAGCCGCGACAGCGACACCACCAGCGAGACGTTCGGCGTGCAGCTCTGCGTGGGCGGAACGACCTGCACCGACGCGGCGGCGGTCGCCGACTGGACGGTCACCGTCAACGAGCAGCCCGCCGCCAAATCGTTCTCGAACAGCGGCGTCACGGTGCGGATCAACAGCGACGCGGTGCGGCTGATGGAGCGGACGCAGAACAGCGACTCCCGCGACCACCGCGACACCGTCACGCTGGAGTTCGACAGCACGGTGATCGCAGACATGGAAAGCGTCGCCGACAGCGACAGGGCCGACGGCGTGGCCATCGTGGCCAGGGTCAACGAGCTGGTCAAGGTGAAGCCGGGCCCCATCAGCGACACGAGGGACGGTCATGGCAACCTCCT
This sequence comes from Acidimicrobiia bacterium, assembly GCA_022821985.1. GTDB lineage: Bacteria > Actinomycetota > Acidimicrobiia > Acidimicrobiales > Poriferisodalaceae > Poriferisodalis. The sequence continues at coordinate 3,728 of JAJECP010000011.1, read as the reverse complement.
CGATCCGAACCGGCGCTCGATCGCCCACGGTGTCGGCGGCGACCCTGGCATTCACGACCCCAAACGGTCGAGGCAGTACCGCGAGGTGGCCCGGCTCACCCGCCCGCTGCTGCGCTACGAAGACACCAACAACAACGGCCGCACAGACGCGGGCGACAAGCCGGTCTACGGCGACATCCCTGCCAGCGTCACTTTCCAGATGGTGGCCTTCGACAACGGAGTCGACAACGAGGGCGTGCTCGAGGGGACCATCAGCCTTCTCGCGTTCGAGATCACCGACAACTACACGGACAAGAAACACACCACCGCACCGAACGCAGCCCTGATCGGAAAATTGGGCCGCTTCGCCATCCCGATCAAGGTGTTCGGCGACGACGAGCCCACCAAGGTGACGCTGGGCCCCGCAGGCACCGCCGATCACCAGGCCACCGAGGCCGACCCGAACGACACCGCCAAGTTCACGGTGACCCTGGCCCGCCCCCTTGCCGCGGGCGAGCAGCTCACCGTGCCGCTGCGCTTCCGCGGCGCCGAGACCTGGACCGGCTCGAACGGTGCCCCCCACACGGCCAACCTCGAACTCGGCGCGAACTTCGAGCTGGCCCTCGACGGCAGCCCCCAGGGCGTCGCCTACCGAGACTCCGCCGACGGCACCGAGGGCCGGCTCACCTTCACCGGCACCCCGACCGACAAGTCGGCCGCCGAGGCCACGGTCATCGTGACGGCGCTGGCCGACATCGACCGGATCACCAACCGGATGGAGGTGTCGATACCGGAGCGCTCCGACGGCTGGCTGGGCGAGAGCAACCGCTTCGGGGGCACCCTCGGCGGCGGGGCGTGCGCCGGCGCGGGCTGCCCCGGCCACATCGCGGGCGCCGCGGAGCAGCGCAGCTACAACATCGACCTGCTCGAAGCGTCGCCCGGCATCACCCTGGCGGGCCAGAGCGGCGCGCTGCCCGCCGCCGTGCGCCTCGGCGAGGACGGCGGCTCGGTCACCTACGGCGTGCGGCTCAACACCAAGCCGCTGTTCGACGTGACCGTCACCGTCACCAGCGACGACACCAGCGCGGCCCGCCTCACCAGCAGCGTCTCCACAGCCGCCACCGTCACCGGCGGCGTGGCGCTCACCTTCACGCCGAGCAACTGGCAGACCGCCCAGAACGTCACCGTCACCGCGCAGAACACCGCCCAGGACGAGGCCGACCGCACCGCCGTCATCACCCACGCGGCCAACTCCGACCACAGCGACTATTTCGGGCTCGCCGGCCCCCGCCTCACCGTCACCGCAGTCGACGACGAGCCCACCACCGTCACCCTCGCCGGCGGCGGTGCCGCCAAGGCAGGCCTCTCGAAGGTGATGACCGAGGGCGACCCGTCACGCGCCGACGTGCTCACGGTGAGCCTGTCGCGGCCGCTGGCCGACGGCGAGTGGGTGCGGGTGCCGCTGCGTCTCGAATCGGAGGCCAACGGGGTGGTGGTGCAGACGGTGCGCGAACCCCGCATCGGCGCCAACGTGGCCTTCCCCCCGCAGTACAACGACTTCGAGATGACCGCGACCGAGGCGGGCGCCACGGTGGCCCACGTCGACCGGCGCACCCCTTCCCATACGGGCTTCCGCTATGTGGAGCTGCGCGGCCCCACCGCCGGCAACGCCACCGCCACCATCGAGCTGCGCACGAGGGCCGGCTTCGACGACGGCGAGGCCGTGGACGAGACGTTCTCGGTGGAACTGGCCGACAACCTGGCGCCGACAGTCATCGACGGAGTGCCGACCACCCCGCCGCCTGCGAGCAACCTCGGCGGCGGCGTGGAGGCCGCCGGCGCCGCGACCGAGCACTGGTACGGCATCACCGACGACGACGATGCCGGGCTCACTTCCGCCGCGGCGGGGATCGTGCCCATGGACTGGCCGCTGCTGCCCACCGGTGTCGGTCCCGGCGACAGCTTCCGGCTCGTCTACGTGACCAAGGGCGCCACCACCGGCACCAGCACCGAGGCGAGCTACTACGACAGCTTCGTCCGCAACGAGATCATCGCCGGCGCCACCAGCGACGGCCAAAGCCTCACCAGCGCGGTGGACGCCCTCAAGCCGTTCGCCTCGATGTTCCGGGCCGTCGTCTCCACCGGCGCCATCGACGAGAACGGCAAGGTGATCGGCCAACTCCCCCGTCAGACCATCCGGCTGGCGCCGGGCGCATCGGAGATCAACGACATCACGGGCGCCGCGCGGGATCACGCGCTGTTCAGGGCCGTCAACAACCCGACGACCTTCGCCTTCCCCGAGGGAGAAACGCATTGGGTCAACGGCAATTTGGTCGCCGTCGACAACGCGGCCCTGAGCGGCGACTGGGCCAACGAGGACAAGCCCCGTCACGCCGACGGCACAGCCGCCACCGTCAACGCCGACGGATACTGGACCGGCAGCTCACGGGCAGGCGCCGGCTATGACCGCGCCTACGCGTGCCGTGTCTACGTCCCCAGGAATCACAAGTCCGGTGACGGCACCTTGACTCCGCTGCCCGCCGGCGAGCACGGCAGAGGCCTCATGGGCGAGGCTCAGCCCCGGGTGGGCTATCTCAACAAGGCAGGCGTCGACTACAACCCGCTCGGGCCGCGTGACGGCATCCACGGCGCGCCCACCCAAGATGGCAACGCCGACCCGGCCGGCGCCTGCGTCGGCGCCCGTGCCACCGAGAAGCTGCCGCTGTACGCCTTGTCGGGCCTGTTCACCGTGGAGGCCGGCGTCACGGTCGAGTCGGCCGCCGCGGCCGAGGGCGGCAGCCTCAGCTTCACCGTCACGCTGCCGACCGCCGCGCCCTCGGGCGGGATCACCATTCCCTATTCGTTCAGCGACGGCCGCAACGTCACCGGCGACCCTGCGCCCGCCATAACCACCGGCAGCAGCGACGGCACCGGCGCCGACTACGCCAACGCGACCGGCAGCCTCAGGATCGCCCAGGGCGCCACCACCGGCGCCATCACCGTCGCCACCACCCAAGACAGCGTGTACGAGAGCACCCAGTACTTCACCGTCACGCTCGGCGCGCCGACGGGCACCGACGCGCCGTCGCTCAACCCCGACAAGTCGTCGGCCGTCGGCGCCATCACCGACGATGACGATCTCCCCACCGTCAGTTTCAAGTCGGCAGTCGTCGCGACTACCGAAGGCAAAGCAGACGACATTGCTGTCGTGGTGGAGTACCCGAATTCGGGTTCGACGCTGCTGCCGATCTCGGTCGGCTACCGCACAGAGAACCTCACCGCCATAGCGGGAGAGCACTACATCGCGGCTGAGGGCGTGCTTCGCTTCGCCCCGGGCGTCACCGAGCGGTCGATCCGGGTTCAGAGCCTCAGAGACGGCGTCCCCTCGGATGTCGCCAAGTCTGCACGGCTCCATATCGAGCAGCCGGTTCATGCCGATTTCGGACGTACTCGAAACGCAGTGCTCGTCATCTCTGGCGATACCGAGGCCACCGCCGGATTCTGGATCGCCGGGTCCCAATCCGACATCGGGCACAGCATCGACGTGCCCGAGGGCGAGTCGGTCACGCTCACCATCGGCCTGAGTACTGCCCTTGCGGCAGACGTCACCATCCCTGTCCGGGTGAAGTCAGCCTCCACTACTGCCGCGAGCGGCGACTACGCACTCACCGCCGCCGACGGCACTGCACTCTCGAAGACCCAGGAGTTCAGCTTCGCCATCCCAGCCGGGCAGCTCAGCCGCGAGTTCA
>JAJECP010000002.1 GCA_022821985.1 Acidimicrobiia bacterium | reverse complement strand
TCCGACGAAACACCGACCGCGAACCCCGCCACCGGCTCGCCCAGGTCGCCCTCGCCGTCGCCTTGATCATCACCATCAAACTCATCGACCACCGAGACCGCTGGCAACCCCGATAACCCACCTATCGGCGCATCCTCTAAGAGACAGAGCCCTGGGCAGAGCGACCCGCGCCCGCCTGGCTCACGCTGTTCTTCGGCGGCGCTCCGAAACGATGCTGGACAATCCGACCAGGCACAGCAGCGCGATGCCGAGACACTCCACCCGGTCGGCGAGTCGGACTGCGGCTGGCACGTCGGGGGGATCAGGTCGGGGGCCGTCGCCTAGCACAGGACGGTTCTCCTCGACAGTTCCGTAACGCAGGGGCCCTCCGAGCTGACGGCTGAGAGCGGCGCCCATCGCCGCTTCGGCCACACCCGCGTTGGGTGACGGATGTGCCGGTGCGTCGCGGCGCACAGTGGCAAGGAGCTTGCCTGCTCGTTGGAGATGCAGCACGGCCAAGAGTCCGGCGAAGATCCGAGCGGGAACGTAGTTCGCAGCGTCATCGAGGCGGGCGGCAGCCCAGCCGAAGTTTGCGTACCTCTCGTTGCGCCTTCCGACCATCGCATCCATCGTGTTGATGGCCCGGTAGGCAGCCGCGCCGGGGGCACCGGCAACGACGGCCCAGAATGCTGGAGCAATCACGGCGTCGACGCTGTTTTCGGCTACCGACTCGATCACCGCGGCCGCGATCTGCGAGGCATCCAACCCAGATGGGTCACGGCCTACCAGCGCAGGCAGCTCCGCCCGCGCCGTGGCCAAGTCTCCCGCCGCGATCAATTCGCCGACCTGGGAAGCCACTCGACGCAGCTCCCGACCCGCGGTCACTGACCACACGGCAACCGCCGTCGACCCGGCTGCCGCACCTGCCGCCGCGCCCAGAGCTACGCCTGTCGCCGCGTAGATCGCACCGTTCGATCGGCGGTCGGCCCACAGCCTTTGTTCGATGCGTTCCATCGTGCGGCCGAAGGCTGCCACCGGATGCACGGCCGCAGGCGGCTCGCCGACAAGGCGGTCCAGCACCAATCCCGCAGCGACCGCCAGACAGCGCGGTCCCAGCCTGCTCAGGACACGACCCCCGGTGTCGAGCCGGTCGTCTGCGGCGACATGCTCCATTCCCGGGTCCCGGCCCAGATTGCTTGGTGCACCGCCCGAGCGATGCGCGAGCCCCACTGTGAGCGGGGTCCGGCGAACCGCTCGGCAGAGCCGCCATCTGGCCATACCACGACCACGGCGTCGGTGGCTGTCCCCGTTCCCGGCACGCCACGGTCTGCCAGAGCCTGCGCCTTGGCCTCGGTGGCGGTGATCACAGCGTTGACCGCAGCCCCAGGGTCCAACGCCACCGGTACCTGCACGACCAGATTGATCGTGCCCGGGCTGCCCTGCGCAGTTTCCGTCGCAGTGGGATCGACAGCCCAAGTCGGATGGCTGATTCCCACCGTGGCGTCGACGGACACGCCGTCGCCGTCCGCGCTGACCAGCCGGTCCAGGTCGACCGCGGTGAACATCGCCGCCCCGGTACCGCTCAGGCCCAGATCCGCCGTGATCTCGGCGGCGTGCTCGGTCAAGTCGGTGCGGCCGTAGTCCGAACCCACACCGATGTTGAGCGCCCAGTCCACTGGGCCGAAACCGCCGCCCACCGATGCCGACGACAACGCGACCACGGGTGCCGTCCACTGCCATACGAGCACGCCGCGATGACCTGCGGCGGCGACTCGGGACGGCTGGACCCGGATGCTCAAGAGTCGGAACCGTTGCTCAGACCACCGAGCACCCGGGCTGCCGAGTCGGGGGCCCGCGATTCTGAGAGAGCCTGGGACAGCCGCTGGGATGCTGCGTCCACGGGCGCGAATCGTACCGGTGGGCAGTCAGTCGCTCCGCGGGAGCCGAACGCTCCGTCACGAGTGCAGGTCTGCGACCCGAGACTGTCGTCGACTGCGTCCTCGCCTGAGACCAGCGCGGGGCATTTGTACGCTGCCGCGGTGGCCGGCCGCACTCCTGACGCACTGGCGCCTGGCCTCATGGTGTGTGGAACGGCCTCGAACGCGGGCAAGTCGACGCTCGTGGCGGGCCTGTGCCGGCTGTTGGCTCGGCGGGGCCTGCGTGTCGCACCGTTCAAGGCGCAGAACATGGCGCTGAACTCGGCGGTCACCGCGTCTGGACACGAGATCGGCCGGGCCCAGTACGCGCAGGCGCAGGCTGCGGGCGTCGAGGCCACGGTGAGCATGAACCCGGTCCTGCTCAAGCCCACCGGCGACACCGATGCCCAGGTCGTCGTGGAGGGCAGGCCTGTGGGCTCGATGAGCGCCGCGGAATATCACCGCTACAAGCCTGAGTTGTTGGAGCTCGTCCTGGAATCACTGCGTCAGCTGCGGTGCGACTTCGATGCGGTCGTGCTGGAGGGAGCGGGCAGTCCTGCGGAGATCAACCTTGCCGACAGCGACATCGTCAACCTGCGCATCGCCGAACGAGCAGGCGTACCGGCCGTCGTGGTCGGCGACATTGATCTCGGCGGTGTCTTCGCCTCGCTGGCGGGGACGGTCGCGCTGCTCCCGCCCGCACACCGACGCCTCGTACGCGGCTTCGTCATCAACAAATTCCGCGGCGACCCGGCCCTGCTCGGCGACGGGCTCATCGACTTGGAACGACATTGCGCAGTGCCGACGCTCGGCGTGATCCCGATGCTCGACGGCGTGCACATCGACGCCGAGGACTCGGTCGCGCTCGCACAGTTGCCCCCGCCGCGTGCCGACGCTCACCTCGACGTGGCCGTCATCGCCTTCCCACGCCTGTCCAACTTCACCGATCTCGATCCTCTCTTCGGAGAATCCGATGTCGGCGTCCGCTTCGTCCGCTCGGTCCGCGAGCTAGGCCAGCCCGACCTGATCGTGCTCGGAGGTTCCAAGGCCACCGTGAACGATCTGGCATGGATGCGGTCCCGAGGCCTCGCTGATGCCGTGACGGCGGCGGCCACCGACGGCGGGGCATCCGTGCTCGGCATCTGCGCCGGTTACCAGATGCTCGGCCAAGTCATTCACGACGACGTCGAGTCGCGGCAAGGGACGGTGCCGGGTCTGGGCTTGCTCGACGTCGAGACCGTCTTCGAGGACGACAAGGTGCTTGCCCAGCGCCGGGGCGAAGCCTGCGGCGCGCCGCTGTGGGGCTACCAGATCCATCACGGACGGGTTGAGCCCACCGTCGGCAGCACCAGCGAGCCCTGGTTGTGGCTGGACGGCGAGCCCGAGGGCCGGTGCAGCGGCCGAACGATGGGCACAACGCTTCACGGCGTCTTCGAGAGCGATGACTTCCGGCGCGCGTACTTGGCTCGCGTGGCGGCGGAGTGCGCCTGTCCCTACACGCCGGACTCAGGTTCGTTCGCCGCTCGTCGCGAAGCGCAGTTCGACCGCGTCGCCGACGCCCTCGAGGCCCATGTCGACCTCGGCACACTCTTCGAGATCATGAAGATCACCGCCTGAGCAGCGGGCGCACCTAACTAGTAGTCGATACCCTTCTTGGCCCGGATGCCGTCGTCGTAGGCGTGCTTGGTCTTGACCATCTCGGTCACCGTGTCGGCGAGTTCGATCATCCACCCCGGCGCGTCGCGGCCCGTCAGCACCAGCGACACCTGATCGGGGCGGTTGCGGAACGTGGCTTCCACCTCGGCGGCGTCGATCCAACCCCAGTTGAGCGGGTAGGTGATCTCGTCGAACACGACCAACCGGTGCTCGCCGGCCTCCACCAGCGCCTTGCCGTGTCGCCATGCCTCGCGGGCCTCTGCCTCGTCCCGGGTGAGATCGTCGCTGTCCCAGGTGAAGCCTTCGCCCAGCGACCAGAAATCGATGCCGAGTGGCTCGGCCATCATCTGCTCGCCGGTCACCCAGTTGTCCGACTTGAGGAACTGCACCACCGCTACCGGCCAGTCGCGGGCTCGCGCCCGCATCGCCGTGCCGAACGCAGCGGAGGATTTCCCCTTGCCGTCGCCGGTGTTCACCACCACGAGACTGCGCGCCGTGCGCAGCCCGTCGGGGCGAGGGTCGTCAGTGGGCGGCGCGTCAGTGGGTGTCGAGCCGTCTGGCTGTGATGCATTCATGAGTGATCTCCATTCTGTGTGGCGGCGCGCCCTGCCGGTGCCGCGCTGGTCGCGTGTGCCGATGTCGTTGCTGTGGGGACGATGACGGGACCGTCCGAATCGCGGAGCACCCTGACGTGGGCGCCGAAGTGCTGGGCGATGCTGTCGACGGTGAGCACGCCGTCGGGCGGCCCGCACGCCGCCACGCGCCCCTCAGACAGGATGGCGACCCGGTCGCCATAGCGGGCTGCGAGCGTCAGGTCATGCAGCGTGGCAATGACCGTCAGGCCGCGCTCGCGACGCAGCCTGTCGACAAGATCGAGCACATCCTGCTGGTGGCCGAGATCGAGGGCGGTCGTCGGCTCATCGAGCAACAGGATCGGTGTTTGCTGCGCAAGCGCGCGGGCCAGCACGGCTCGCTGACGTTCACCGCCCGAGAGCGACTGCACAGCCCGCTCCCCGAAGCCGCCCAGATCAAGCCGTTCGAGCACTTCTGTGGCGATGCGAGTGTCGGTGGCGGTCTCGGCGGCGAAGATGCCCCGGTGCGGGGTCCGGCCCAGCAGCACATAGTCGCCCACCAGCATTCCCTGAGGAATGACGGGCGATTGAGGCACGTATGCGAGGTGCTGGGCTCTGACGGAGCGCCGCTGGCTGGACAGGCCGTCGATGTGCACCTTGCCGTCGTAGGCGACGAGCCCGAGAAGTGCCCGCAACAGAGTCGTCTTGCCTGCGCCGTTGGGACCCACCACGTTCACCCATTCGCCCGCCGAGACGCTGAGGTCGACCCCCGTCAGGATCGGCGTTCGGTCGAGGCTGACCTCGAGCGCCTCCACTTCGACGGCGGCGCTCACCAGATCTCCCGCCGGCTCGTTCGCAGCACGAACACAAAGAAGGGCGCTCCCAAGAAGGCGGTGACCACACCGATCGGCAGCTCGGCGGGGGAGAGCACAGTGCGCGCAGTCAGGTCGGCAAGCACCAGGAAAGCTGCGCCGAAGAGCACCGACAGCGGCAGCAGGATGCGGTTGCTGGTGCCGAAGACCAGCCGGATTGCGTGCGGCACGATGATGCCGACGAAGCTGATCAGCCCGCTGACCGACACCGCAGCGGCCGCGCCGAGCGACGCCGCAAGCAGGACGATCAGCCGGATCCGGCGGGGCTCGAGGCCGAGTGCCGCAGCTTCCTCGTCGCCGACGGCGAGCACGTCGAGTGCCCGCCGGTAGCGCAGCATGATGGCCGTCGTCACCAAGAAATACGGCAGCAGCAGCGCCGGCTCGGCCCAGCCCGATGTGGCAATTCGGCCGAGGAGCCAGGCGAGGATTCTGCGGAACGCATCCGCGTTCGCCTGCAGCAGGTACGTCTGGCAGGCCGCGAGAAAGCTCGCCACTGCGATCCCGGCGAGTATCAGCGATGCAGTCGACCGCCCGCCGATGTGTCCTGCGAGGTAGGCCACGGTCACGGCGCCGAGCGCCCCTCCGAAGGCCGCGATCGGAACGAGGTCGAACACGCCGGCGCCGTCGCCGATGTCGTTGACGATGGCGATGGTCGCGCCGAGTCCCGCGCCGGCGGCGATGCCGAGCAGGTAGGGGTCGGCGAGGGGGTTTCGAAATGCCGCTTGATAGGTGGCCCCGCTCGTGGCGAGCGTCGCGCCCACCAGCAGTCCGAGCACAACGCGGGGCAGCCGGATATCGGTGACGATCGCCTTGTGCGCGTCATTGAGCCCGGACTCGACCGCAATGCCAGGCAGCAGGTCGGCCAGCTCCATCAGTACCCGGTGCGCCGGAATGCCGGCCGGACCAATCGTCAGCCCGGCGACGACAGCGATGACGACGGCAACGACGCCGGCAACAAGCGCGCGGGCGCGCAGCGCCGATGCCTGAAGCTGGATGCCGCTGGCACAGGCGGCGCCGGATGCGCCGTTGGCGCGCATCACCACCTCAGCCCTCAGTCACCAGCGCCGTACACAACGCTGCAACGCAGCGCTGCGGGCACCGATCAGCTCGCTGCGCCGATCGAAATGATCGCATCGGAGATTGCCGCGATGAACTCCACGAGGCGTGGCCCCCAGCGCGACACGATGTCGTCATTGAGCTCGACGACCCGGCCGTGCTGGACCGCACTCAGCAGGTCCCAGCCTGGACGGGCAGCAACCGTCTCGGCGTTCTGGCCGCAGCACAGCGTGTCGGCCAGGAAGATCAGGTCGGGATCGGCGTCGACGATGTACTCGTTGCCGAGTTGCGGGTAGCCGTAGGAGCTTCCGTCGGAATCGGCAGGATCGGCGATGTTGTCGAGCCCGAAGAGCGCATACACCTGTCCGATGAAGGTGCTGCTCGTCACCGAGTACAGGCCGTCGGTGAGCTCGTGGTAGTAGCTGAGCCCCGAGGCGTCGGGTGCTGCGTCGATGAGGGCGCCGATCTCGCTGCGCATCTCCGAGATCAACGCAGCCGCTTCGTCGATCTGCCCGGTGGTCTCGCCGAATTGTGCGATCTGCACATACACCTCGTCGAAGGTGGTAGGGGCGTTGATGGCCAGCACCGCGATCCCCAGCGACTCGAGGTTGGCCTCGATGTCACCGTCGCTGCCCATGACGACAAGATCGGGGTCGTATGACGCGATGGCCTCGACGTTCGGCTGCCAGCCGCTCAGGTCGGTGACAGGCGCCTCGGGCGGGTAGTACGAGAATTCATCGACGGCGACCACCCGATCGCCCGCACCGATGGCGAACAAAATCTCGGTACCGGTGGGGGAGATGGAGACGATTCGCTGGTAGCGGTACTCCGGTTCGGCGGGAGCCGGTTCGGTGGCCGACGCGGGCGTCGGGCTGCTGTCGGCGTTGTCCCCGGTGCAGGCTGACGCCAGCAAGAGCACGGCTGCCAGTGCCCACAGCACCCGCAGTGGCAGGGCAGCTCGCTTGGAGGCAGTGCGGTTCATGGTGTTCTCCCTTCTGCTCGAGTTCAGGGCCGAGCAGCGGGAGCACCCACCGCACGAGCCGCTCCTTACCTCGAGGAATCGGTTCGCGTGATGGCGGCCGGGAGGCGACCGGACTCGTCCCCCGAAGGGGCATCACCGTTGCGGGACAGTGCCGGGATCTCACCGGCTTCGCTCACGACAACCGGGTGTGAGTCTAGGAAGCCCGCTGTAGAACCGGCGGGCCGGCGGTTCAGTCATTCGGATCGTTCTCGATCATGGCCCAGTAGTCGGGATCGACCTCGTAGTCGGCGATCTCGACCACGCCTGGCTCCACCAGCACTCCAGCGAACACCAGAGAACCGAAGACAGGATCGACGATGTGAAGGGTGCGGATCTCTGGGTGCAGGCTAAAGAGCAGGTTCTCGAAGTCCCGAAATCCGATGAGGGCCGCAGCAAGCGGCCCCGACCAGAAGTCCCACTCCGACGGCCGTCTGGCCGCGCTCCGTTCGGGACCGTACGCCGCGGTGATCTTCTCGGCTGCGGCCTCGCCGACGCGAACCTCGAACATCAACCGGCGGTTGCAAACCCGTAACGCTCCGCAACCGACTTGGACAGCCGCTCGCTCGTCGGGGTCGCAGCCTGCGGGAAATCGAGAAACGCCGTCGAGAACGGGATCGTCTCACCGATCTCAGTCAGCCGCCAACCCGGCTCCTGATGAGACAACTCGCTGACCTGGGTTCCAGTCATCCCCTCAAGCTGGTCAAGCACATCTTCGATGGTCTGCAACTCCTCGGCGGTGAACCACGTCAGGTCGGCTTCGCGCTCGGGCACCAACCGCTGCTGAGGGCGACCCAGGAAATCCTCCTCGATCAACTTGGCCTCGCCAGCATCGATCAGCCGTCGCCGGACCGGAAGGAGCTGATGTGGGGCCGGTCCATGAGGAAGCTTCTGGAACTGGCAACCCGACACCACCTGGTGATGTCGCCTCAGGTGAGTGAACTCGACGAAGAACAGCACCTTGTTGAGCTTCGTAGCGCCCCCGGCACGGTCGCCCCGCAACCGAGCGGCAACATGCATCAGCAACTCGGCGAACTTCTCCTCGACGTAGGCGACCTCCATGCGACACATCGTAGAAGGGGGGTGTGACGGCCTCGCCGGATGGTGGGTGTTTGCCAGCCCCGCGCCCCGCAACCCCGAGCTCCCTGAGACCCACCGCGGCCTCAGGCGCCGCGAACCCCACCGGGCCGCCCAGACGCCTCGCCCCTCAGCGGGTGGCAGCAGTGAAGCTGGCCTTTCGCATGCGCCAGTAGCTGACCGTGATCGGCACCGTCAGGGTGACCAGGATCACCAAGTTCACCCGGCCGGTGATGCCCGGCGGGTACACCGGCTCGACCAGGTAGTTCGAGACGAAGCCGGTCTCGTACGGCTCTCTCCCGGCTTGGCGCAGCAGCCGTTTCTCCCACACCGTCAGCGGGCAGTCGGAACCGGTGAGGTTCACCACGCCCGCAGCGCCGATGGCCCCGAGGTGCCACTTCATCAGCCTGGGCCAGCGCTTCGCCATGAACCCGCCGACCAGCAGGAACACGATGTAGCTCAGGTGCGACGCCGCCACGAGGCGAGCCAGCCCGACCGCAACCATCGTGCCGACGCTACTGGCATACCTGATATGCCGCCTGTTGTCGGATCGCGTCGCGTCGAGCCAGCGTCAGGTAGAAACAAGCCACAGCGGATATGTCCCGTCTCGCGGGACCCGACGCATTGCGGAGACGAACAATGCCCACGAGCGGAACTCGCGAGAGCGATGTGGCGGGCGGTGATCTCGCAGACATCCAGCGGACGCTGTGGGCTGCTGCTGACAAGCTGCGCGGCAGCATGGACGCTGCCGAGTACAAGCACGTCGTCCTCGGACTGATCTTCCTGAAGTACGTCTCGGATGCGTACTCCGAGGTTCGGGCGCAGCTGGAAGACGAGATCGCCGAGGGCGCTGATCCCGACGACATTGACGAGTACCGCTGGCGCAATGTCGCCTGGGTGCCGCCGTCGGCTCAGTGGCAAACGCTTGCTGCTCAAGCGCGACAGCCGATGATCGGCTCGATCGTCGACCGTGCCATGGACATGCTGGAAGCCATGAACCCGGCGCTCGACGGTGTGCTGCCCAAGGACTACGCCCGCCCGGCGCTCGATCAGCAACGGCTCGGACAGCTGATCGACCTGCTGGGAAACGTCACGGTGGGCGACGCTGCGGCCCGTTCTCGCGATGTGCTGGGCAGGGTGTACGAGTACTTCCTGTCGATGTTCGCCGACGCGGAGGGCAAACGCGGGGGCGAGTTCTACACGCCTCGCTGTGTTGTGAAGCTGCTCGTCGAGATGATCGAGCCATACCAGGGCCGGGTGTACGACCCGTGCTGTGGCTCGGCTGGCATGTTCGTGCAGTCGGTCGACTTCGTAGAAGCTCACGCCGACGGCAATGGGAACGGCGAAGCGCAGCCGCGCGGGGCGCGCACGGACATCTCCGTTTACGGCCAGGAATCGAACTACACCACATGGCGCTTGGCCCGCATGAATCTGGCGATCCGCGGCATCGGGGGCCAGATCGAGCACGGCGACACGTTCCACGGCGACCGCCATCCCGACCTGCGGGCCGACTTCATCCTGGCCAACCCGCCGTTCAACGTCTCCGACTGGGGCGGTGACCGCCTGACCGACGACCAGCGCTGGCGCTATGGCACGCCCCCGAAGGGCAACGCAAACTTCGCCTGGGTGCAGCACATGGTCCACCATCTCGCCCCGAGGGGTGTGGCCGGCTTCGTGCTCGCCAACGGGTCGATGTCGTCGCGGCAGTCGGGCGAGGGCGAGATACGGAAGAACCTCGTCGAGGCCGACTTGGTCGACTGCATGGTGGCGCTGCCCAGCCAATTGTTCTTCTCCACAGCCATTCCGGCGTGCCTGTGGTTCCTGGCCAGAGACCGCTCAGGCGGGGACGGCCTGCGTGACCGCCGCGGCGAGGTGCTGTTCATCGACGCCCGAAACCTCGGCCGCATGATCGACCGCACCCACCGCGAGCTCACCGACGACGACATCGCCAAGGTGGCCAGTACGTACCACGCCTGGCGCTCAGCCGACGCCGACGCGGCGACCTACGAGGACATAGCGGGCTTCTGCAAGAGCGCTGCCGCAGAGGAAATCAGTGGCTACGACTGCGTGCTCACCCCAGGCCGCTACGTCGGCGTCGCCCCCGAGCCCGACGACGGCGAGCCGTTCGCCGACAAGATGACCCGTCTCGCCGCCCAGTGGCGCGCCCAGCAGGCCGAGGCCGAAAAACTGGACGCCCAGATCGAAGCCAACCTGCAATCCTTGGGCTTCTGAAGGAGGCCAGATGTCCATCTCTACCGAATACTTGGCCCGCTGCATTGCGTCACTCGAAACAGGCGTGGAGCTCATTACACAGACAAGCCCGTCAGACAAGTTCTACGATGTCTACCGTTCGGCAGTCATCAAGGAATTCGAGTTGACGCTGGAGCAGTCGGGCAAGCTCCTCAAAAAAGTCCTGCGGCCCTATTTCGAATCCAATCGCAAAGCCGACGAACTCAGGTTTCGCCAAGGCTTCTGCCACGCGGTCAAGTTCGGCGTGATTGCCCCGGACATGTGTGAACGTTGGCTTGTCTACCGCAACAACCGCAACGACACCGCGCATGACTACGGCAAGGCCTTCGCTGAGCAGACGTTGCCGCTCCTTCCCGATTTCGTGACCGATGTCAAAGATCTTCTTGAGATCCTGAAAGCCGCACTTGATGACGAAGAAGCTTGACCTTCCCCAGCGTTACCGGCACGAACTGTTGTCGCTGTTGGAGGCACATGTCCCCGAAGCAGAGGTCTGGGCGTACGGCAGCAGAGTCAAGGGCACCAATCACGAGGGCAGCGACCTCGACATCGTGCTGCGAGGCCCCGAACTGCAGAGGCTCGGCTCTGCGTATCTGGACTTGCTCGATGCCATAGAAGAATCGACGATACCGATTCTTGTCGACGTCTTCGACTGGGCGCGTTTGCCAGAGAGCTTCCATTCAGAAATCGAACGCGCCCACGTCGTGTTGCGCCAGCGTGGACATCTCCGTTTGGCCGACGTTGCTGAGATTGTGATGGGACAATCACCGTCGAGTGAAACTGTCTCGGATGATGACGGAATTCCGCTCTTGAACGGTCCGACGGAATTCGGCAGCCATCATCCCGTGCCCGTTCAGTTTACGAATGATGCTCGTCGGTACGCACTGAAAGGGGATATTCTCTTCTGTGTTCGTGGCTCAACTACTGGGCGAATGAATTGGGCGGATCGTCGATATGCAATTGGCCGAGGTATCGCAGCGATACGTCATAGGTCAGATCCAAGACTCCAGCCTTTTGTCCGTGGCGTGATTGAGCACGGGCTTCCGTCACTATTGTCATCGGCGACCGGCTCAACGTTCCCGAATGTTTCAGCGAAGCAACTCGGGGCAGTGGCCTTTCCCTGTCTCGGCCTCGAATCTCAAGACCAGGCTGCATTTGCGCTACGCGTTCTCGACGATCGGATCGAGTTGAATCGACGGATGTGCGAGACGTTGGAGGAGATGGCGCAGGCGCTGTACAAGGCGTGGTTTGTGGATTTCGAGCCAGTACGGGCCAAGATGGAGGGCCGATGGCGAGACGGCGAGTCCCTCCCCGGCCTCCCCGCCGAGTTATACCACCTCTTCCCCGACGAACTCGCCGACTCCCGACTCGGGCTTATGCCAAGGCGTTGGCGGAGTTGCCGTCTTGATGAGGTAGCGGATCACTTAAGGCAGACAGTCGACCCCAGCCGATCACCTGACCTTGAGTACCGCCATTACAGCATCCCAGCATTCGATTCGGGAAAGCGCCCCGTGACTCAACCCGGCAAAGCGATACTGAGCAACAAGTGTGTCGTGCATCCAAGCACAGTGCTGCTCTCGCGCTTGAACCCAGACGTCGAGAGAGTCTGGCTCGTCGGGCCAGAGCCGGGCGCGGCGGCAATCGCGTCGACGGAGTTCGCCGTTCTACGTCCCAAACAGCCGATCGATTCTTCGTTCTTGTATTGCACGTTGCGCTCTCACCGGTACCGCAATGTGCTGGTCGGACTCGTGACCGGAACTTCCAAGAGCCATCAACGGGTTCGACCTCAGGCACTAGCGGCAACCACATTGATCATGCCGCCACCAGAGGTCTCGGCAGAGTTCTCAATATTTGCGGCACAGTGGCTTGAGCAAACTCTGAAGTTGCAGTCCATGTCGCAAGATCTGGCAGACCTGCGTGACGCGTTGCTGCCGAAGCTGATATCGGGTGAGGTTCGGATAAGCGGGTCAGAGAAAATGGCAGGGGCCATTGGATGCTGACGGGGCTTTCGATACGCAACTTCAAGCGTTTGAGCGAAGCGGACTTGAAGCTGGCGGATCCGATGCTGCTGGCGGGACCTAACAATTCCGGCAAGACATCGATCTTGCAGGCATTGGCACTGTGGCACACCGGGCTTCGCGCATGGCTTGACCATGAGGCAGACGCATCGCCAGCACTGAAGCGGCGCGGAGCAACGCTCAACAGGCGCGACATCACAGCGGTGCCGGTGCTTGAAGCGAACTTGCTGTGGCATGAGCGGCGAACGAGGAGAACCTCGATTGCCGATGGAGGGCAGCGCACCGAGCATGTCCGCATCGAGATCCTCGTCGATGGTGTCGGTCCGCGTGAAAACTGGCAGTGCGGCATCGAGTTCGAGTACGCGAACGATGAGTCCTTGTACTGCCGTCCGCTGCGGTACGGCCTCACGAAGACGCAGGGGCGGATGCCGATCCCGGATGAGGCGCATGATGTGGAAGTCGCCTACGTGACGCCGATGTCTGGTCTGATCGACCATGAGGTCCGTCTCGACCGAGGTGCGATCGATGTGCGCATCGGCCAAGGCCGCACGGCGGAGGTGCTGCGGAACCTCTGCAGCCGGGTGCATGACGAGAAGCCCGCTCGATGGGACGACACCCGCGGCCGCATCGACGAATTGTTCGGTGTGGAGATCGAAGCGCCGCGCTATCTCGTCGGCCGCGGCGAGATCGTCATGCGCTATCGAGAGTGCGGCACTTGGTACGAACTGTCGTCGAGCGGACGCGGCTTGCAGCAGGCGCTGCTGCTCTTGGCTCATGCGTACCTCAACGAGGGCGCGGTGCTGCTGCTCGACGAGCCCGTCGCCCATCTCGCAGTCCCGAGGCAGCGTCAGATGTTCCGGGTCATCAGCGAGGTCGCTGAGGAGACCGGCAGCCAGATCATCGCCTCCAGCCACTCCGAGCTGCTGATCAACGACCCAGCCGATGGCCATACGATGGCCGCCTTCGCGGCCGCGCACTGAGGAACCCGAAGCGGCTGTCGTGGCCGCGCCGCCGCGGAGCGAGGATCCAGCTACACCACAGTGAGGCGAGGCGTTGACGGCGCGATGGTGTGCTCTGCGAATGGCGGCAGGGTGTCTGCCGATTCGGCGATGCCGATGATGCGTCGTGTCTCGGACTCGGCGAGTCCTGCATCGGCCAAGGCGACGACGAGCCGACGGGCGAGCGCCGGCTGTTCGGGCGGCAGTTCATCGCTCAAGGGTTCCTTGGTTCGCCAGCCTCGTTTGCTGAGAGCCTTGTACAGCGATGTCCGCTTCGCGGGCGCGAGGGTTCCCAAGTGGTGAGCCCGTTCGATGAGTGCCTGCATCGAGACTCCCCACCGGCGCTTCAGCAGGTGCAGCCGCCCCAAGTCGAGGTTGCGCAGGTCTGCTCGGATGGCTGCGGCAGGCATGAGCAACTCGGCTGCGAAGCGGTTCGCCTCATCCTCAGGATCGTCGGCAAGTTCGCCGCTGTGCAGACAGATGTGCCCGAGTTCGTGCGCGAGGGTCAGACGCAGCCGGTCCGTGGCCACACGCTCGTTGACAAGCATGACCGGGGCGTCGCCCGACCACTGTGAGAGACCGTCGACACGGCCGCCGCCTGTCGATCCGAAGTCCTCCGCGACGATCAGGCACCCCGCCGATTCGAGCCACCGAGCCAGCCCCCGCACCGGGCCG
Source organism: Acidimicrobiia bacterium (assembly GCA_022821985.1). GTDB lineage: Bacteria > Actinomycetota > Acidimicrobiia > Acidimicrobiales > Poriferisodalaceae > Poriferisodalis. Next base: position 49,824 of record JAJECP010000002.1, on the reverse strand, counting down.
GCGGGCATTCGCCACTGCATCCGGACCATGCGCGCCGCCTCGTCGGGGGCATACTCCATCGGGTCGAACGTCGGAAGGCTCAAGCGGGGCACCAGATCGACGGTCTCGGTGATCGCCTCTAGGTGCTGCCGGTAGACGTTCAGCTTGGCTTCGAGCCGTCGCCACACAGTCGGCTTCGCCGTGGCCCGACGCCGCATATGGGCATCGATCATGAACGCCCCCTCGGCCCGCTCGGCCCGCTGAAGAAACTCGGCGGTGACACCAAGGGACTTAGCGAGCGTCGCGACCGTGGCGGCGTCGGGGCTGCGCAACTCGTTCTCGTAGCGTGACAGTGCTGCCTGCGTGATCTTGGCTCTGTCAGCCAACTTTTGCTGTGTCAGGCCGCTCGCCCGCCGAAGCGTGACAATCGCCTCTCCCAAGCTCATTGCTGGCGAAGATGCAGCGCTTCGTCATCGAGCCGCGTGAGCCGCGCCCGGATAGCGGCCTCTTCCGGCTCTTCGAGAGGCGGCAGCGTCGTCACCGTTGGCTGAGCGCCTGCAGTGTCGGCCTCGGGGAGCTCGTGAACCCACAGCACGTTGTCCTGCCCGTCACGCATGGACAGCACCGCCGGTCCGATCTCGGCGCTGTCGCCGAACCACACATAGCCGGCGATGAGGCTGACTTGCTCGAGTCCCTCAAGGACGAGTTGCTCCTGCGCTTGGCTCATGAAGTGCATTGCAGTCTGCGTGGGGTACGTCGCGACCTGCGCCGGCGGATGGTGGCGCTTCATCCGGATCCGGTACCGGCCTCCGAGCACGACCTCTCGCGTTACGCCGAGATCGATGAGGAGCACATCGTCAATATCGTCCAAGAGAGCCCGCACATGGTGCCAGAGCCGGTCGTGGATCCAGTTTGCCGATCCTCGTGAACTCGCCTGAGCAGCGAATTCTGGAAGCGTGGCTTGGTAGCGGAGGAAGTCCCTACGGGCGCCTGTGACGCTCGCAGCGAGCGCTTCCAACACCTTGTCGCCCAGTTCGTCGAGCACCTTCGCCTTGTCGCGGATGCCGATCATCGCGAACTTGCCGATACCGTGGCATTATCGAGCGAATTCATACCAGAAAATATACTACTCAAAAATCCGCAACGCATCGCGTTGCCCCGCTTGCAGGCGGTTTCTGGAGCGCCAGCATCGGGGCTGAGGCGAGCCGACTTGCGTGGCACTCGGACGCTCCCATGTGCAGCTGGCGTGATCGGACAGTCTCGGGCTTGGGCCTCAAGCTGGCCTCGATGCGTACGGATGATCGCGTTCGGCGCTTGTGTGACGGTGGCAATTTATGTTGCAGTGCTCTGGTGAGAGGAGTCTGACGCTGCGAGATGCAACGGCAACGTCCGTCTCAAGTCCCGCCAATGACACACTGACACGATGGCCGACACGGCAGCGGATGTGCAGCAGTTGGCGCGCATCGTTGCGGGCGACCGCCAGCTGCCGCCTTACGCACGGCGCGAAGCGGCGGCGCTCGCGGGATTGGCACGACGTCAGCCGGGGCGCGCTCGCGAAGGCCTTGAACGTCTGCACGAGCGTGTGCTGCCGGATCTGGTTCTGCACACGCCGGCATGCGACTACGGCCGCTGCGTGTCGGTCGAGACGTTCTGGCGTCATCACCTTCGGCCTGACCGCAAGCAGTATTTCGGCCCTGGCCACCGGTCGTACTTGGATCACTTGCGATCTCAGCGCGATCCGGCTGCCACGGCCCACGCTGATCTCTCGCACGCACCCGTGGTTGTGCCAGCGGACTACTCCTGGCTCGTGCCACTGCAACAGATCGCCGGTGTGGACGGCCCGACGCTCGTGCGGCGCCTGCAGCTGAGGGGCAGTTCACCGCCCTTCCTCATCTTCGTCTTTCCTCAGGATCGGTTGCGGCACGAAGGTGTGACCGTGCGTGAGCCGCGAGGCGTCGATGCCGTGCCTGCGAAACTGTTGCAATGGACACCCGGCGGTGTTTCGAACGAGCGCATCGATCGGGACATTCCCCTTGCTGCTCTTGGACGACTTGAATGGCGGGCGTGATGCGCCGAATCCCGACGCCTGGCTTGTACGAAGCCGTGCTGCAAGTGCTCGGCGGCGCCAACTCGTGGACGCAGCCTGCCGCAGGCCCGATGGCGGAACTGGTGGACCATCTCACGACCGACGAAGCCGAGTGTCTGCCGCGCGCAGTAGCAGATGTGCTGCCACTGCTGCGCGGTGACCGGGACCGGCTGCGATTTGCCGCAGAAATCGCCGCGCGGCTCGATCTCTTCGAAGCAGCGGAAGCCGTGCTGAGTCTCGCTGTCTCGCTGGATGATCGCCAGTTGCTCCTCAACGCAGCCGACCTGGCCTCCAACCCCGCAGTGGACCAGCGCATCGTGCAGAGCATTCTTGAGCAAACCCGCCGGGACCAGCCGCTGCGACTGCGTCTGGACAAGACCGCTGTGCCGGATGGCACCGACGAGGAGCGCCTATATGAGCAGTGCTGGCCGGGCGCTCGCACCAGTCAGTCACGCTTTCCGCTGCCTCCGGTGACAGTGTTCGACACCAGCCTGCGCGCAGACGTGCTTCTGCGTCTCGCTGTGGCAGCTGATCGCGCCGGCGCGGCGGTGCGGAGACTCGACCCCGAGGCCGGGGTGCCGTTCTGGTTTGGTGCTGAGACGGTGCTCGTGTGCGCGGACGCGACCCATCAGCGTGTCCGCAGCCGCTACGGGCATTTCCCCGCGGCACAGATCGTCGTGCCCGAGGGAAGCGAGCTGCCGCACGACCGGCTTGCGCAGGCCCGGCTGCGCCGCCAGGTCGACGCGGCCTTGGGTCGCCGACTCCTGACGCTCCCGATCGGAGATGCGCAGGACATCCCTGTGTCGCTGTGGTCGCCTGACGTTTTCGGTGCCGGTGTCTACTCCACCCGCGAAGCCGGGTTCTTGTCGGGCGCCAAGGCTTCGTCGCTGAGCTACCTGCACAGGCGAGGTGTGCTGCAGCCTCACATCAGGGGAGCGCTCCGATGGAAATTCAGTGACGTTGTCGCGGTGCGGACATGGGCCTACCTCAAGACGGTCACCCCGGGACGAGTCTCGAGCAACGTCGTCAGTGCGCTGGCGGCATTCGAAGGCAGCGGTGATGCCGTCAGGATCGGCGTCACTACCGATGGTCGGGTCATGGCGGACCTCGGCAAGGGCTTCGAAGATGTGCTGACAGGTCAGATGGCACTCGACCTGCCGGTGACGGATGTCGACTCCGCATTCCGACCCTTCGAGGTAGGCGGCGGCAGCGTGCCAGACCTCCTGCACCTCAGTCCCAACAGCATCCTGCTGCCGACTGTGCTGAACGGAACGCCACACCTCAGCGGGCACAGGATCGCAGCGAAGGATTTGGGAAGTCTGGACAGAGCGGGCGGCACCGGAGCGATTACAGCCGCGTACCCCGAACTCAGCGATGCTCAATTCGAGGACGTTGTGACACTGGGTCATCAGCTTCTTGACCTCGTTTGAATCATGAAGCTGCTGTTCGATGCGCGTATGCCGCAGAGCCTCGCTTTCGAAGCAGCATCTGTCGCCGACCGAGGCGCCTTCGAACTCGTGCGCTGGTCAGGCGGCGACATTTCCGATATCGAACTCTTGGAGTCGGCCGCTGAGCAAGGCTTTCACGGTGTGGTTCTGCTCGGCCGCGACTCCTTGGCTCAGGCCGAGCTGCGCTCTGTGGCGGACCGAGTCGGGGTCGCGATTATTGCCGTCGTTGCCGACGGGCCGTATGAGGCCAAGCAGCGCCTGGTTGGCAACTTGGTGGGCGTGAGGCGCTCGCTGTCCGAACACAACTGTCTTCTGGTGTTGGCAAACGAGGTTCGCCCTATCGACGTTGGCATGAGCGGCGCTGATGCAAGTTGATCGAGTCGGTCCTGCCCCACCGAGTGGAGCGGCGGCAGAGATCGCCGCTGTTCAAGCGGGGGTTCTGTGACGGGGCTGCATGAGGCTGAAGTAGAGCAAGCGGCGCTGGCCTGGCTCGGCGAGCTGGGCTGGGCAATCCACGATGGCGCCGGACTCTGCCGGGAGGATGGGGCCGGAGAGCGCCAGGACCACTCAACGGTCGTGCTCGCTGGGCGACTGCGGGCGGCGCTGGAGCGGTTGAACCCCGAACTGCCGGGCGAAGCTCTTGACGATGCCTTCCGGAGGCTGACCACCCTGGCGGAGTCGACGCTGGAGGGTCGGAATCGGGCCCTTCATCGGATGCTGGTCGATGGGGTTGCGGTGGAGTACCGCAACGAGCGCGGCGAGCTCCGCGGCGGCCGGGCGCGGGTGCTCGGCTTCGATGATCCGTCGGCCAACGACTGGCTGGCGGTCAACCAGCTCACAGTGACTGAGGGCGACCATCACCGACGGTTCGACATCGTGCTGTATCTCAACGGTCTGCCGCTCGGGGTCATCGAGCTCAAGAGCCCGACCGATCCCGACGCCACGGTATGGACGGCGTGGCAGCAGCTCCAGACCTACAAGGCCGAGCTGCCCAACTTCTTTGCTCACAACGCGGCACTGGTCGTCTCCGACGGCATCAAGGCGCGGATCGGCACGTTGACTGCCGGGCGCGAGTGGTTCAAGGCGTGGCGGACCGTCGAGGGCGACGAGGTTGCCGGCGCCGCGTCGCCCCAGCTGGAGGTGCTGCTGAGCGGCGCTTTCGCGCCTGCTCGATTCCTGTTGCTGGTTCGTGACTTCATCGTCTTCGACGACGACGGCAGCGGCGCGCTCGCGAAGAAGATGGCGGGGTACCACCAGTTCCACGCCGTCAACGTCGCGGTCGCCGAGACCTTGCGTGCGGCTGGTGCATCGGAGACAGCGGGGTCGCGCGCCGACGATCGTCGCATTGGCGTCGTGTGGCACACGCAGGGGTCGGGCAAGTCGCTGACGATGGCGTTCTACGCCGGCCGAATCATCCGTGAGCCGGCCATGGCGAACCCGACGCTCGTCGTGCTGACCGATCGCAACGACCTCGACGACCAGTTGTTCTCGACGTTCTCCCGATGCTCCGACCTGCTGCGACAGCCGCCCACACAGGCCGCGAGCCGGGCGGACCTGCGCAAGAAGCTTGCTGTTGCGTCGGGCGGCGTGGTGTTCACGACCATCCAGAAGTTCTTCCCCGAGGAACAAGGAGATCGGCATCCCGTCCTCTCGGAGCGTCGCAACATCGTGGTCATCGCTGACGAGGCGCACCGGAGCCAGTACGACTTCATTGATGGCTTCGCACGGCACATGCGCGATGCGCTGCCCAAAGCGTCGTTCATCGGGTTCACCGGCACACCCATCGAGCAGGTGGACGCCAACACACGAGCGGTTTTCGGTGAGTACATCAGCGTCTACGACATCCAGCGCGCCGTCGAAGACCAAGCCACGGTGCCCATCTACTACGAGAGCCGGCTGGCTGAACTGCGGCTCGACCCCGAGGCCCAGCCGAGCATCGACGACGACTTCGAAGAAGTGACCGAGGGCGAGGAAGTCGAGCAGACGGAGAAACTGAAGACCAAGTGGGCGGCGCTTGAGGCGGTGGTCGGCACGCCGGCCCGGATCGCCCTCGTTGCCGCCGACGTTGTTGACCATTTCGAGAACCGACTCGACGCGATGGACGGCAAGGCGATGGTGGTGTGCATGAGCCGCCGCATCTGCGTCGAGCTCTATGACGAACTGGTGCGGCTGCGGCCTGAGTGGCACAGCGACCACGACTCCGACGGTGCAATCAAGGTGGTCATGACCGGCGAGGCGTCGGACCCGGTCGGCTGGCAGCAGCACATCCGAACCAAGACGGGTCGCGAACGGATGGCTCACCGGTTCCGCGACCCCGACGATCCGCTGCAGATCGTGCTCGTGCGAGACATGTGGCTCACCGGCTTCGACGCGCCCAGCCTGCACACGATGTACGTCGACAAGCCCATGCGAGGGCACGGGCTGATGCAGGCGATCGCCCGTGTCAACCGGGTCTTCCGTGACAAGCCCGGCGGCCTAGTCGTCGACTACCTGGGCATCGCCCACGAATTGCGGCGCGCGCTGAGCACATACACCAGCAGCGGCGGCCGAGGTGACGCTGTCCTCAACCGAGCCGACGCGATTGCAGTGATGCTTGAGAAGCACGATGTGTGCTGCAGTCTGCTGCACGGCTTCGACTGGTCAAGTTGGATCGACGGCAGCCCGGCGGACCGGCTCGCGCTGCTGCCGGCGGCACAGGAGCACGTGCTCGCGCAGGAGGACGGCAAGGATCGATTCGTTCAAGCCGTCCGGGAGCTGTCCCAGGCGTTCGCGCTCGCCGTGCCGGATGAGGCAGCAATCGCCATCCGAGACGACGTGGGCTTCTTCCAGGCCGTTCGCAACAGGTTGACGCAGCGGTCGCCCGATGAGGAGCGAATCCAGGACGACGTCGACCATGCCGTTCGTCAGATCATCTCGCGGGCGGTCTACTCGGGTGAGGTGACCGACATATTCGAAGCCGCCGGGCTCGCGAAGCCCGACATCTCGATCCTGTCCGAGGAGTTCCTTGCCGAAGTCCGCGCGATGCCGCACCGGAACCTCGCCGTGGAGTTGTTGCAGAAGCTCTTGCACGGGGAAGTCCGCCAACGGCAGCGTCGCAACGTCACGCAAGGCCGTTCGTTCGCAGCGATGCTCGCCGAGACGATCCGCCGCTACCAGAACCGGGGCATTGAGGCTGCGCAAGTCATCGAAGAACTGATCGAGTTGGCGCGCGAGCTCCGAGCGGCTGACGAGCGCGGCGAGCAGCTCGGGCTCACCGACGACGAGCTGGCGTTCTACGACGCCTTGGAAACGAACGACAGCGCCGTCGCCGTGCTCGGCGACGAGACGCTTCAGGCCATCGCCCGCGAACTCGTGGAGTCAGTGCTCAGCAGCGTGACCATCGACTGGACGCTTCGAGAGAACGTCCGTGCAGGCATCCGCGTCCAGGTGCGACGAATCCTCAAGCGTCACGGCTACCCGCCCGACAAGCAGGAACAAGCCACCCAAACCGTCCTCGAACAAGCCGAGGCCCTCTCAGCCGACTGGGCGGGCACGCCAACGTCGACAGATCATGGGCATTTCGGATTGACCGACTTGCTTAGCAGTGAAGAGCATGCCGCATTTGTGCGGACTCTTGACGATGACCCGGATCTTGCGACGACATGAGTCGGGTCATTCTCGACGATCATCTCCTGCGTGATTTCCTCGCAGATGAAATAGGGCCGGACCTCGCCGGCACGCTCGGAGACGCCTCACCTGTCACCACCAACATGTACTTGGCTCGCCTTTGCCGCAGCGTGGTCAAGGCTTCGAGTGGAGCTCTCACTGGATCCTTGTCGCCAGCGGACCACCTCGAACTGGGGCGCAGACTCCTTTGGTTGGGGGACGACGTCGAAGTGGTGCCTATGCGCCTGCTGACATATCGCATGGCAGTGCTCGCCGATACTCATGGGCTCTCCACTCTCGGTGCGGAAGCCGTAGCAGCGGCAGAACACCTCGCTGTGCCGCTGTGCGTGTGGTGTGGAGACGATGGGCCGCGTATTCGCACGGCAATGGAAGGCATCGGGGGCAACTACCGCACGCTCCACACGTCAGCTTCGGCCTAGCGGCAACCCAGGCACAGCGGCGCTCGGCGTCTGGCGCGGGCAGACTTGTGGTGTGGGCACGGCCATGATGACCGACCTGTACGAGCTCACCATGCTCGATGCGGCCTTGCAGTCAGGTGTCGCGTCCCGGCGCTCGTGCTTCGAAGTGTTCGCCCGGCGATTGCCGCCGGGACGCGGCTACGGCGTGGTGGCGGGTCCGGGACGGCTGGCCGGGCTGCTGGCTGACTACCGGTTCGAGGCCGACGATCTCGACTACCTGGCCGGGCTCGGCCGTTTCAGCGACGGTCTGCTCGACCACTTGGCGACGTTCCGATTCGACGGCGACGCCTGGAGCTACCGCGAGGGCGACTTCTACGTGCCCGGCAGCCCGGTGCTGCGCGTCGATGCTTCGGTCGGCACAGCGCTGCTCGTGGAAACGCTGGTGCTGTCGGTGCTCAACCACGATTGCGCGGTCGCGTCGGCAGCCGCACGGATGCACGATGTTGCCAAGGGTCGTCACCTCATCGAGATGGGCGGCCGCCGCACCCACGAGCTCGCTGCCGTTGCTGCTGCGCGTGCAGCGTGGCTGGTGGGCTTCGATGCGACCTCCAACCTGCTGGCCGGCGAGCAGTACGGCATCCCCACTGCTGGCACGGCTGCCCACGCCTTCACACTGGCGCACCACGACGAGGAAGCGGCTTTCGAGGCGCAGATGCGTGCGCACGGCCTCGAGACCACGTTGCTCATCGACACTTTCGACCTGAGAACGGGACTCGAACGGGGTCTCGCCGCGGCGAAGCGTCTCGGCGGGGTGCCGGGTGCTGTGCGCATCGACTCGGGAGATCTCACCGTGGAGGTGCCCCGGGTCCGCCAATGGCTGGACGACGCGGGCGCTGAGGCGACACGCATCGTGGTGTCCGGCGATCTCGACGAATACCGCATCGCCGACTTGGCGGATCTGCCGGTTGACGGCTACGGCGTGGGCACTCAGCTCGTGGTCGGCTCGGGCCATGCCACCGCCGGCATGGTGTACAAGGCGGTCGCCATCGCACGGCACTCCGGCACGTTCGAGCCGGTGGTTCCCGTCTACAAAGAATCAGAGGGCAAGGCCACCCGCGGCGGTGTCGTGCGGCCCTACCGGGTAGTGCGCGATGGCGAGGCCAACTCGGAAACGCTCGTCGAGCAGGACCGCCCCGGACCCACCAACAGCCGGCCGCTGCACGTTCCGCTGCTGCGATCCGGCCAGAACGCCTATCCCTACACGCTTGCCCAGGACCGTGTCTTCCACCAGCGCGTCCGCGCCGAGCTGCCCGAATCGATGCGCCGCCTCGACGGCGCCCCAGCATTCGAGGCCGAAGTGGTCGGCGAATCCAGCCTGAGCTAAACGCCCGGCTGGGGCCGGTGCTGCTGAGGGTGCCGCGGCCGCGTGTCGAGCCGCGGCCCGTGATTACTTGCCCGGCTGCGGCACCAGGCGCAGGTAGGGCAGCGGTGATTCCCAGCCGTCGGGGTACTTCTCGGCGGCGGCCTCGTTCGATACCGCGGGCACGATGATGACGTTCTCGCCCTGCTGCCAGTTGGCCGGCGTAGCGACCTGCTCGGCGGCGGTGAGCTGGCACGAGTCGAGCAGGCGCAGGATCTCGGCGAAGTTGCGGCCGGTCGTCATCGGGTAGGTCAGCGACGCCTTGATCTTCTTGTCCGGGCCGATGATGAAGACGGTCCGGGCGGTGGCGTTGTCGGCTGCAGTGCGTCCCTCCGAGGTGTCGCCGGCGTCGGCTGGCAGCATGTCGTAGAGCTTCACTACCGCCAGCTCCGGGTCGCCGATGAGCGGGTAGTTGGCCTCGTGCCCGGTGGCAGAGGCAATGTCGGCCTTCCAGCTCACGTGGTCGCTCACGCCGTCGACGCTGATGCCGATGATCTTGCAGTTGCGTGCCGCGAATTCATCGGCCAGCGCGGCAACGGCGCCCAGCTCGGTGGTGCAGACCGGGGTGAAGTCCTTCGGATGAGAAAAGAGCAGCGCCCAGCCGTCGCCGATCCAATCGTGGAAGCTGATCTCGCCCGCGGTGGTGTCGGCAGTGAAATCGGGAGCGGTGTCATTGAGACGCAATGCCATGGTCATACTCCTTGCGATGCGGCAAGTGCGGTGCTGTGCAAGTCGGCGCAGCCCGTGCCGCGGAGGATAGCCGCATTAGACGATAAATCCGACCGGATTAGTCAGGAATTGACTGGCGCCTCAGTCCTCTAGCAGCAGTCACGGATCGGTGTGCCTTCGGCGTGGTGGTAGTGGACCTTGGCGGCCGCGTTGAGCGGCCGGTCGCCGGTCGGCGCCCGAGAGGTCTCGAACACCCCGGCGGCAGCGCCCAATTCCAGTGCCCGATCCACGTCCACCACCCGGGGCCCGCTGCGCTGCACATCGGCGATTGCGGCTTCATCGGGGCCGATCGTGCGCTCCCGGTCGCCGTCGAGCGACAGCACCGTCGGTCCTTGGAGTTCGATGGCTTCTCCCAGCTCGACGCTGCGGTGATCGATCACCGGCACCGTGCGGTACAGCCCGGGTGCGAGCGCCACGCGCATCGGGCGTCCGCCCGGTCCGCACTCCACCAGCACGCCCGCATCGTCGTCGAACGAGCAGGGTTGCAGCAGGCCCGCGAGCGAGCTCAGCCCGATGCTGGCCGGATGGGCGCGCGACACGAGCACCTGCCGCATGCGCACGCCGTCTGCGGGCATGCGATTGCCGACGAAGTCATCGGCCAGCGTGACCGCATCGATCAGTGCAATCTCGGTCCAACCTCGCGCCAGTTCCCCCGCATGCGAAGTGCTGTTTCTCGATGTGCCCGTGCCCGATGTGCCCATACCTGATGTGACAGTGATCAGCTTCGATCGGGGCGCGCACGCTTCAGGGTCCACTACGCCGGTCGCCACCAGCCCCGCCGCGGCACCGGCCACGGTGGGCTCGGTGAGGCTGGGGAACACGTTGTTGGTGCCGGTGGACATGGGCACGAGCGTCGCATCGGGCCAGACCCCGGAGATCGTGCGGTTGGTTCCGTCGCCGCCCAGCGTCACGAGCACGCTGACATCACGGGCCCGCATAGCCTCGACTGCTCGGATCGTGTCGGTGGGCGAGACGGTCGCCCCCACGTCCACGATCTCGATCTCGGCGTCGATGCGCAGGTCGGTGAGCGCCCCCGTGGCGATGCCGAACGGTTCAGCCATGGCCACGATCCGCGTGGCCCCCGCGGTGACGGCGCCGATGACGGCTCGGGCGATCCTGTTGCGCTTGTCCTCAGTAGTGGACACCGCGCCCCGCGCCGCCACCCGGCGAACGTCGCGCCCCGAAACCGGGTTGGCAATGATCCCCACGGTCCCGTCGGGAGAGGCGATGCCACTGCGGGAGTCGCTCGGTCTCGACGCAGATCCGGCCATCGCTCGCCGACGCTAACCACAGGCGGGGGTGACTGCCGCGTGGCGCGTCCAACTGTTGTACTTGGGACATGGCAGGTGGGATCGCGAGCGAGAAGCCTCACTCACCCGGGCAGCACGCCTGGTGGCCAGCGGCGTTGACCATTGCGGGGGCAGATTCGTCCGGCGGGGCCGGTCTCGCGGCCGACCTGCGGGCGTTCGCGGCATCCGGCGTGCACGGGGCATTCGCGCTGACACTGGTATCGGCACAGAACACAGCGGAGTTCCGGGCCGCACGGCCCGTAGATGCCGAACTGGTGGCCGCGCAGATTCACGCAGTGCTCGACGACATGCCCATTGCAGCTTCCAAGACGGGCCTGCTGCTCACCGCAGAGACCGTCGCAGCCGTGGCATCGATAGCCGCCCGCCGGCTCCCCCAGTTGGTGGTGGATCCAGTGCTGGTCGATGGCGCCGGTGAGCCCATGCTCAGCGCAGAGGCCGAGCGATCCGTTGCGACACGTCTGCTGCCGAGCGCTCGAGTCGTGACGCCCAACCACCTCGAGGCAGGTCGACTGGTGGGGAGAGATCTGGGCGACGAGGTCGAAGCGTGGATCGAAGCGGCCCACGAGCTTGCAGCCTCGGGTCCGGAGGCCGTGATTATCACCGGCGGCCGGCTTCAAGCCGGTGAGACGATCAGCGACGTGGTGGTCCGGGGCGGCAGCGTCCGGCTGCTCTCGGCGCCGCGCATCGAGACCCGCAACATCCGGGGGTCAGGCGACGTCTTCTCGGCAGCCATCTGTGCCGAGCTGGCAAAGGGCGCGAACGTGGACTCAGCGATTGACCGAGCCCACGATCTCACGGCACGCGCCATCTCGGCGGGCGCAGATCGCCGTCTCGGCAGCGGCCGCGGACCGGTCGACCCGCTCGCCCTCTGAGACCAGAGGCTGGGCCGGCCTGCGGGCTCCTGCATACACTTCAAGCGCCGCAGGTGACGTTGATGCGAACGCATCTCGGCAGTGACGAGGCGGCGAATCTGAGGAGGCCACCGGTGACACGCGAGCGCTGGCAAGCAGAGTTCGAGGCCACCCCGGTGCGCGACGCCGACTTCGAGACGATGAGTGGCCTCCCGCTCGAGCCGCTGTACGCGCCCGGAAACGGCGAACCCGGCGCCGACGTCAGCTGGCCCGGCCAGTACCCCTACACGCGCGGCGTGCACGCCAGCGGGTACCGCGGCCGGCTGTGGACGATGCGCATGTTCGCCGGCTTCGGAACGCCCGAAGACACCAACAAGCGCTTCCACGAGATCCTCGAAGCGGGCGGAGGCGGGTTGTCGACTGCGTTCGACATGCCCACGCTCATGGGTCTCGACTCCGACGACGTCATGTCGCTGGGCGAGGTGGGCCGCTGCGGCGTGGCGGTCGACTCGATCGAGGACATGTCGACGCTGTACGACGGCATCGACCTCGAGGCAACCACCACGTCGATGACGATCAACGCACCGGCCGCCACCATCTGGGCGATGTTCGTCGCAAACGCCGAGGAGCACGGTGCGCATCGCAGCAAGCTCGGCGGCACGCTGCAGAACGACATTCTCAAGGAGTACCAAGCCCAAAAGGAATGGGTGTACCCGCCGCGGCCCTCGATGCGCATCGTCGCCGACACCATCGAGTTCGCCACTGAGGAGATGCCCCGGTGGAATTCGGTGTCCATCAGCGGCTACCACATCCGCGAGGCGGGTTCGACGGCGGCACAGGAGCTCGCGTTCACCCTGGCCAACGGATTCGCGTATGTCGAGGCTGCTGCTCAGCGGGGACTGTCCACCGACGAGTTCGCGCCCCGCCTGAGCTTCTTCTTCAACGCCCACATCGACTTCTTCGAAGAGATCGCCAAATACCGGGCCGCCCGCCGCATCTGGGCCCGCTGGATACGCGACCGGTACGGCGCGCAGAGCGAGCGGTCGATGATGCTTCGCTTTCACACCCAGACAGCCGGGGTCTCGCTCACCGCGCAGCAGCCGGAGATCAACATCGCTCGCACTGCCATCGAGGCCCTCGCCGGAGTGCTTGGAGGCACCCAGAGTCTGCACACCAACTCGATGGACGAGGCGCTGGCGCTGCCGACGGACAAGGCCGCCCGCATCGCGCTGCGGACGCAGCAGATCATCGCCCACGAGACCGGTGCTGCCAATGTCATCGATCCGCTCGGGGGCAGCTGGTTCATCGAGGAGCTGACCGACAAGCTGGAAGCCGAAGCCGAGGAGATGTTCGCTCACATCGACGCGGCCGGTGACGGCTCGATGCTCGAGGGGGCCTTCCGCCTGATCGACGAGGGCTGGTACCAGTCCGGGATCGCCGATGCGGCATATGAGTTCGAGAAGAAGGTGAACGCCGGCCGCAGGGTCGTGGTGGGCGCCAGTGCTTTCACTGAGGGCAGCGAAGACGACGAGATCGACCTGCTGAAGATCACCAACGACGACGAGCAGCGCCAGATCAAGCGGCTGGCCCAGGTGAGGGCCGACCGGAGCCAGGCCGCCGTCGACGAGGCACTGATGTCGCTTCGCCGGGCGGCGGAAACCGATGCGAACCTCATGCCGCACCTCATCGACACCGTGCGGACGCGGGCCACCGTGGGTGAGGTGACCAACGCCTTGGCCGACGTTTTTGGGCGATACACCGAGCGGCCCTTCATCTGATTGGCATCCGAATTCGCGTGCAGCGCGAGGCTGTGCAGAGGACACGGATGACCTGCGACTTCGCCGGCTGTGAGAAGTACAGGTTGCGACGCGGCGTTGGGCTATTGTCCCGTCATTCCTACCCGGAGGCCCTCAACTTGACCAGACCGCTCGCGCCGGAGACAGCCTGTGCGCGGGGGCGGTGGACAGGTGTGCATCGCATTGTCCGATGGGGCTGGATCGCTGTTTCGGCGTCGCTGATGGCGACGGTGCTCGCGGCCTGCGGCGGCGGTACAGACCAGTCGCAGGTAGAGCGCGAGGTGCAGGATTACCTGCAGAGCGTGGTGGCGCCGGCCGAGATCGCCGACATCGACTGCCCCGAGGATGCGCCCATCCGGCCGGGTTCGACGTTCCTGTGCGACGGACTCGTTGAGGGAGCGTTCTACGAGGCGCAGGTGACGATCATCGACGAGCAGGGCCGCCGCGAGATCCGACCTCGCCAGGCAGTGATGCAGACCAATGCCACCGAGACGGCGCTTGGTGCCGAAGCGGCAGCCGCATTGGGATTCGGTGTCCAAGCCAATTGCGGCGACGACCAGTACCTGGTGGTTTCGGTCGGCCATACGTTCCTGTGCACGCTCGAGCGTTCCGATACAGGGGCCACACAGGACATCGAGGTCGAGGTGCAGAACGAGATCGGCGCCATCGAGTGGAGGCTGAAGGGCTAGGCCCAGCGCATGCCACGTCACCGTTATGACGCGATGGGCAACCTGCGCCCGCTGCGCCAGCGCCAGCCGGGGCTGTGGTGGACCGCAGTCCTTGTCGTTGCCGCGATGCTGCTGACCGGCTTCGCCGCGATCACCTCGGTGTTGTAGTCAGGCGCGGACCTCAACAGACGCGCCGTCAGGCGCGCACGTCCACAGACGCGCCGCTAGGCGCGCACATCGACGACGGTGCGCCCTTGCACCTCGCCCGCCAGGATCTTCGGCCCCAGCGCGGCCAGATCGCCGAGACCCACCGTCGTCGCCATCGATGCCAGCAGATCTCGATCAACCAACTCGTCGAGTCGTTGCCATGCGGCAGCGCGCGGCTCGTAGGGGCACATCACCGAATCGATGCCGAGCAGGTTGACGCCGCGCAGCAGGAAGGGGATGACGGTGGTGTCGAGCCCATTGCCGCCGGCGAGGCCGCACGCCGCCACGCTTGACCCGTATGACATCTGGGTCAGCACGTTCGCCAGCGTGGTCCCCCCGACTGCGTCCACGCAGCCGCCGAATCGTTCACTGCCGAGCGGCCGCTCCGGCGGCTCCGACAACTCCGTCCGGTCGATGATCTCCGAAGCGCCGAGGTTGCGCAGGTAGTCGGCGGTCTGCGGCCTGCCAGTGGAGGCCGCAACCTCATGGCCGGCCGCCGACAGCAGGTGCACCGCCACGCTGCCGACCCCACCGGCGGCACCGGTCACGAGCACCGGGCCCGATCCGAGGCCGTGCCGCTCCAGCGCTTGCGCGGCCAGCATCGAGGTGAACCCGGCCGTGCCGATCGTCATCGCGTCGAACGTCGACAGCCCGTCGGGCAGTCGCACCAGCCAGTCGCCGCTCACGCGTGCGCGCTCCGCGTAGCCGCCCCAGTGGGTCTCGCCGACTCGCCACCCGGTCAGCACAACCCGATCTCCCGGAGCGAAGCGGCCGTCATCGGATGACTCGACGACACCCGCGAAGTCGATCCCTCCCACGTGCGGGTACGTGCGCACAAGGCGCCCAATCCCGCCCAGGATCATCCCGTCCTTGTAGTTCAGCGTGCTGTACTCCACGGCCACGGTGACATTGCCGTCGGGCAGCTGGCTGTCGTCGATGTCGGCCAGCTCGGCCGAGACGGCTCGGTCCTGTTCGTGCAGCATCAATGCGCGGAAGGCCATGAAGATCCCCTTTGTTGCGGGGCGCCCTCGATCTGAGAGGCGCAGCGAGCGCGCGGGACACTACCGCCAGGCTGTGGGGCAACGCCTTTCGCAGCCGCCCACGGACCCGCAGGGCGTCGTCAGTAGGCTGCCGACATGGCCTTGAGCGACCCGATGGCTCCCGCTGACGCAGTGCGCGAATCGATGATGGAGACGCGGCGCGAGACCTTTGACGTCACGCCGGCTGCACTCGAGAAGGTGGTCGAACTGCGCAACAGCGAAGTCGACGGCGATCAGCTGGCGCTTCGCATCGAGGTGACCGGCGCCCAAGGCGTCGACTACACCTACGACCTCGCCTTCGAGCTGCTGGCCGAGGCCGACGCTGCCGATGTGCCGTTCGCAGTCGGGGGCGGCCTGACGGTGCTGATTCCCGATCGCGACGTGCCCAAGCTCGACGGCGCCTCGTTGGACCTGCCGTCCAACCCGAACCAGCCGGGCCTCGTGCTGCGCAACCCGAACCGCCCCGATCTCGGTCCCAACGCCCAGCTCGACCTCGACGGGACGGTGGAGGACAACGTCCGCGAGGTGCTCACCAAGCGGATCAACCCCTCGATTGCCGCGCACGGCGGGTTCGCCGAGCTGGTGTCGGTGGAAGGCGACACTGTCGTCGTCAAGCTGGGCGGCGGCTGCCAAGGCTGCGGCATGGCGAACGCCACGGTCACCGCGGGCATCGAGCGCACACTGCGCGAGCTGATCCCTGAAGTCGAGCGGGTCGTCGACCTCACCGACCACGCCTCGGGCGAGAACCCTTACTTCACGTAGCGGCTGAGCCGAACGGCGACGCCGTCGCCCGAGCGACGGAGGTTGTGGCAGTGGGCGTGATCCTCACCGATCAGGGAGAGATCGAAGCGCCTGCACGGGCGCTGATCATCGTGGCCCATCCCGACGACATCGACTTTGGCATGGCGGGAACCGTTGCCGCGCTGACGTCAGCCGGATGCCACGTGGCGTACTGCCTGGCAACGAGCGGGGAAGCCGGCGACGACGACATGTCCCATACACCCGACGAGCTGGCCGCAATGCGGCAGGCCGAGCAGACTGCTGCGGCAGCGAAGGTGGGTGTGAGCGAGTTGCACTGGCTCGGCCATCCCGATGGCATGGTCGTGGCCGACTTGGGATTGCGGCGTGACATCGCGCGCGTGATCCGAATCGTCCGTCCCGATGCCGTGCTGTGCCAGACCACGATCCCCAACTGGGACCACATCTACATCTCCCACCCGGACCACCTGGCCACTGCTACTGCTGCGATGGCCGCTGTGTACCCCGACTCTCGCAATCCACGGGCTTTCCCGGAACTCCTCGACGAGGGTCACCAGCCCCACAACGTCAGCGAGATCTGGCTGATCGGCACCGAGCCCAACCGGTGGATCGACATCACCGACAACTTTGGCCGCAAGGTCGAAGCGCTTCGTGCACATCGCAGCCAGACCGCGGAGATGGACGATCTCGAAGGCCGTCTGCGCGAATGGGCTGCCGATACCGCGGCCGCGGGCAGCCTTCCCAGCGGTCGGCTCGCCGAGGCCTACCGCGTCGTGCCCGCGGGCTAGGCGACACCAACGCTCCACGCCGTAAGCTCCTGCGCTGGCCGGTGTGCGCCGGGGACAGCCGACCGGACCGCTTCAGGACCGACGGCGGCGACGATTGCAACCGCAGCGACGGGAGAACCGACAATGGGACGAGGGATCATTGCGTACGGGGCGTACGTGCCGTATTGGCGGCTGGACCGCTCCAAGATCACTGCGGCGATGGGCTCCGGCGGCGGCCGCGGTCACCGAGCCGTGGCCAGTTACGACGAGGACACCACCACGATGGGTGTCGAGGCCGCGCGCAATGCGCTGCGCGGAAGCGACATCGTGCCCGACTCTGTGCTGTTCTCGACGGCTAATCCCGCATACATGGACAAGACAAACGCTTCTGCCATCCACGCTGCGCTGGATCTGCCCCAATCCTCCTGGGCGGTCGATGCCGGAGGAGCGCCGCGTTCGTCGGAGGCCATTTGGGCACTCGCTGCGGCCAACCGGGGCACCAACCTGGCGGTGGCTTCAGATCTGCGCACCGGTCGCCCGACCAGTGGCGACGAGGCAGGCGGCGGCGACGGCGCAGCCGCCTTCGTCTTCGGCGACGACGCTGTGTCTCCGGTGCTGTGCGAGTGGCTCGGCGGGGCGGTTGCCACCGCTGAGTTCACCGACCGCTACCGCCAGCCGGGCGATGCGTACTCGCGCATCTGGGAGGAGCGGTTCGGCGAGCAGGTGTACTTGCCGCTCGCGAACGACGCCATCGAGCGGGCAATGGCCGATGCCGGAGTCGGTCTCGACGGCATCGACAAGATCGCCATCGTCGGCCTGCACGCACGTGCGGTGCGCGGCCTGTCGCGCGTGGCAGGCGACAAGCTGGTCCCCGACCTGACCGGCGAGATCGGCAACACCGGCACGGCGCATGCGGCGATCGTGCTGGCAGCCGTGCTCGACGACGCGGCGCCGGGAGAGACGATCCTGCTGGTCCATCTCGCCGACGGCGCCACGGCAGATGTGCTGCGGACGACCGACGCCATCGCCGACCACGCGCCATACGCGCCGGTGCGCGCCCAGATCGATCGGGGCAACGACGCGCTCGACTACAACAAGTTCCTGACGTGGCGCGGCTTCCTCGACCGTGAACCGCCGCGCCGGCCGGACCCCGAGCGTCCCGGTGCGCCGCCGGCGTTCCGCTCCGAAGACTGGAAGTACGCGTTCGTCGGCTCACGCGACCGCAGCTCGGGCGCCATTCATCTGCCGCCGATGCGCGTGTCGATGGAAGGCGGCGCTGTCGACGACATGGAGCGCGTCCGTATGGCCGATGTGCCCGCCACGATTGCCACCTTCACGGTGGACCGGTTGGCGTTCTCGCTGTCGCCGCCCATGGTTGCCGTGGTGATCGACTACGACGGCGGCGGGCGTTTCCAGGCCGAGATGACCGATGTCGACCCCGATGAGGTGCGCATCGGCGACCGCGTCGAGATGACATTCCGCCGGCTGTACAGCGCGGAGGGAATCCACAACTACTTCTGGAAGGCTCGCCCGGCTGCGGGGTGACGCAGCAAGGCTCGTGCTGCGGGAGCAGCAGCAGGCAAGCACAGTGCTCAGCGGCCATAATGTCAATACCCAACCCACCACAAGGCAGGCACACATGAGTTCACATGGCATTCGCGACAAGGTCGCGATCGTCGGAATGGGTTGCACCCAGTTCGGCGAGCACTGGGATCGCAGCGTCGATGACATGCTCACCGACGCGGCACACGATGCGTACGCATCTGCTGGCGTCACCCAGGACGACATCGACGCCTTCTGGCTCGGCACGATGGGATCGGGCGTCTCCGGCCTGACGCTGTCGAAGCCGCTGCAGCTCGACTACAAGCCGGTGACCAGGCTCGAGAACATGTGCGCCACCGGTTCTGAGGCGTTCCGCAACGCTGCCTACGCAGTTGCTTCGGGCGCCTACGACATGGTGATGGCGATCGGCGTGGAGAAGCTGAAGGACTCCGGGTACTCGGGTCTGACCGGTGCACGCCCGCCCAGCGACGGCACAGATTCCACCATCACTGCACCGGCCACGTTCAGCCTGCTGGCACCGGCGTACGCCCACAAGTACGGGCTCGACGAGGACACCATGAAGGAAGTCCTCACCCGTATTGCATGGAAGAACCACCGCAACGGTTCGCTGAATCCCCGGGCGCAGTTCCGCAAGGAAGTCGCCAAGGAGACCATCGCCGGCTCGCCGCTGATCGCTGGTCCGCTGGGCATCTTCGACTGCTCGGGCGTCAGCGACGGCTCGGCCGCTGCAGTCCTGGTACGGGCTGAGGACGCCCACAAGTACTGCGACAACCCGCTGTACATCAAGGCCCTCAGCTTTGCGTCCGGTCCTGCGACCGGGGCGCTGGACAGCACCTACGACTACACGACCTTCCGTGAGGTCGTGGCGTCCGCGACCGAGGCCTACAAGCAGGCCGGCATCACCGACCCGCGCTCGCAGATCGCGATGGCCGAGGTGCACGACTGCTTCACGCCCACCGAGCTGGTCCTGATGGAGGATCTTGGCTTTGCCGAGCGTGGCCTGGGCTGGAAGGAAGCCATGGCCGGCACGTTCGACCTCGACGGCGACCTTCCGGTCAACCCCGACGGCGGTCTGAAGAGCTTCGGCCACCCGATCGGTGCATCCGGCCTGCGGATGCTCTTCGAGTGCTGGCTGCAGCTGCGCGGTCAGGCCCCGCCTGAGCGGCAGATCCCCTCGGTGACCGAGCAGGGCAAGACGCTGGGGCTCACGCACAACCTGGGCGGGCAGCCTGGGGCGGCGGTGAGCTTCGTCTCGGTCGTTGGTTCCGAGCTGGGCTAACCCTCGCTGCACAATTCAACGCGTAGCGGCCCGGGGCATCGGCTCCGGGCCGTTTCGCGTCGCTAGGGCGTGATGCGGGCGAGGGTTTTGCGGACCGAGGCAGCGATGCCGACTGCGTCGAGACCGAGTTCGGCGTGCAGTTCGGCGGCCGTTCCGTGGGGGAGGTAGGCGTCGGGGGTGCCTAGTTGGGTGATGCGTGGGACGGCCGGGGCGTCGAGTTGTTGGAGCGCATCGTTGACGAGGCTGCCGAAGCCGCCAACGCGCACACCGTCCTCCACGGTCACCACGAGCGGGTGCGCGGCGGCGTCGAGCAGCATGGCGCGGTCGAGCGGTTTCAGGACTCTCGGGTCCCACAGTGAGACTTCTACGCCTTCGGCACTCAGCAATTCGGCGGCTTCGATTGCTGCGTTGAATGTCTGGCCGGCAGCCAGGATGCAGGCGTCTGGGCCTGATTGGTGTTGGCGGGCCTGTGCGCGCATGTCGTTCGTCGAGACATCCGGTTGCTGGGCCATTCCGGCCACTGGGCCCTTGCCGCGGGGCCAGCGGATTGCCACGGGGCCGTCGGTGATCTCGAGGGCTTGGGCGAACGCTGCCGGCAGCTCGTCGGGCCCCGATGGTGCGAACACGGTCATGCCGGGGATGCGCGTGAACATGGCAATGTCGTACAGGCCGTGGTGGGATGCGCCGTCAGGCCCGGTGATGCCGGCGCGGTCCACGCAGAGGATGACCGGCAGACGGTGCAGGCCGATGTCGTAGAGCGCCTGATCGAAGGCCCGGGCCAGGAACGTCGAGTACACCGCCACGACTGGTCGGAGGCCGGCTCGTGCCATGCCGGCGGCCGATGTGAGCGCATGCTGCTCGGCGATGCCCACGTCATAGAAACGATCGGGAAACTCCCGCTGGAAGGGCAGCAACCCGGTGGAGCCGGGCATGGCGGCCGTAATCGCGACGATGTCACGGTCGTGTCGTGCTGCTGCGATGAGTGTCTCGGTGAAGACGGCCGTGTAGTCGCGCAAGACCGGCTGGCTTCGGCCAGCCGGTTCGTCGGGCACTGTCGGCTCGCCTTGCCGAGCCGGTTCATTCGGTTCAGTCGGCACGGTCTGCTGAGCTTGGCGTGCCGGTTCATCGGGCACTGTCGGAGCCGGTAAGGGCATGTCGGTGCTGAGTGCTGGGGCGCTGCCCGTGGCGGGGTCGAAGAGGCCGATGTCGTGCAGGTGCTTCTCGGTGTCGTGCTCGGCGGGGGCATAACCGCGACCCTTCTGGGTCACGACATGAACGACAATGGGACCGTCGGCGTAGGCGGCAGCGTCGCGGAATGCCGATTCCATGGCCGAGATGTCGTGCCCGTCGACCGGGCCGACATAGCGCACGCCGAGTGTCTCGAAGAACGCCGGCGGTTCCCACATCTCGCGCATCGCGGCCGCGGCGCTGTCGAGGCTCCGGCGTACGCCGTCGCCCAGCGGCACTCGCTCGAGCAGGTGGTCCACCGCGCGGCGGCCCTGCACGTAATGGGGCGACTGGCGCAGTCGCGACATCACCGTGGAAAGCCGGCTGACCGTTGGGGCGTAGGAGCGGCCGTTGTCATTGAGAACGATCAATGCCCGCTGGGCGTAATGGCCGAGGTTGTTCAGCGCTTCGAAAGCCATGCCACCGGTCATGGAACCGTCACCGATCACGGCCACAACACGCCGGTGCTCGTGACCGGTGAGCTGGAATCCGGCGGCGAGCCCAGATGCCCAGCTCAGTGATGTGGAAGCGTGGCTGTTCTCGACGACATCATGGGGCGACTCGGATGTGCTGGGGTACCCCGACAGGCCGTGCCGCTGGCGCAGTTGCTCGAAGCCGTCCCGCCGACCCGTGATGAGCTTGTGCACGTAGGCCTGGTGGCCGGTGTCCCAGATGATGACGTCGCGTGGCGATTCGAACACCCGGTGCAACGCCACGCTGAGCTCGACCGCGCCGAGGTTCGAGCCGAGATGCCCGCCGGTCTGCGAGACAGCCTGCACCACGAAGTCCCTGATCTCAGCACAGAGCTCATCGAGCTGAGACGGGCTGAGCGCTCGCAGGTCAGCCGGACTGGTGAGCTTGGCGAGGTGCATTCGTCGCCCAAGGGTACTCAGCGCCCGAGCGGCACTTCCGCAGGCACCTTGCCACCCCTGCGACGCCCGCCGAGCGCCAGCGCTGGGGCCCCGGTCAGGCTCACCAGCAGCGTCAGCGCATACACCAGAAGGCCCAGCAGCACGGCTTCGCCCTCGTTGACCCCATGGGCATCGAGGAACAGCACCAGCGCCCCCTCACGCACTCCGAGGCCGCCGATGGCACTCAGATTCTGAACGATCAGCACCATCGGCGCGAAGGCCAACCAGGCTCGAAGACCTGGATTCACACCGATCGCGGCCCCCGCCAAAGCCGTCGCCACCACGAGCAGGAATTGATATGCCAATCCGACCGTGAGCAGTCGGCCCGCGGCCCCCGGATGTCGCCGGAACACGCTCAGGCCTGTGTGCACTGCGCCGAGCGCTTCCCGGATGCGGGTACCGCCCGCAAGTCGGCCGAGTCCGCGGGGATGTTCTGCCACCCAGACAATCAACGCGAGCACGACCAGCGTCCCCAGCGCGAGCCCGCCGGCGATCTGGCCTCCGGAGTGTTTCAGCAGGCTCGGCTGCGACATCAGCGCCGCCAGCGTCAGCAGCGGCAATACGACCCAGCCCGTCAGGCGTTCGATGATGACCGTGGCAAAGGCGTTGGCCTGGCTGCCGCAGATGCGAGCCAGCCGGTTGACGCGCAGCACGTCGCCGCCGATGGTGGTGGGCAGGAAGTTCCCGACGAACAACGCGGCGAGATAGATGGACAGCGTCGAGCGCCCCGACACGCGGACGTCGAGCGTGTCGGCCACCTGCCACCAGCGCACTGCGGCCATGACGAACGCTGCCGCGATGACGAGGGCGGCACCAGTCAGCCACGCTGCTGCAGCGCTCTTGGATCCGACGTCGAGCGCCGACAGTTCATCGCGGCTGATGATGATGAGCAGGGCCAAGAGACCTGCGCTCGCGCCAACGCGCAACGCCGTAACGAGGCCGTGCGGGATGCGCACCCGCCGCTGCGATGGCGGGACAGGTGCTGTGGCGCCGCGCATCGCCGTCAGCCCGCCGAGCGGGAGTCACGCCAGGGCTGCACTCGGCAGCGCTCGCCCAGCACGTCGCTCTCGGGGGCACGGCGACGCACATCGGTTCCGAAGCGTTTCACGTGGCTCCGCACAATAGTGTGACGACGGTGCGGCCCACATACGGCCGTGCCGCGGCCTCATCTCGTGCCCGCACCGAATTCTGAGACGCTTGGCAGCTTTATGACACGCACATCCGACATCACGGCCGCCGCAGAGATAACAGCGGAGCCGCTCGTAGATCTCGATGTCGTCGATGCGACCTTGCGTGCAGCGCTGGACGCGGGCGGCGAGTGGGCAGAGCTGTTCGCCGAGGACCGGGAATCGACCAGCGTGGTCTTTGACGAGGGTCGGGTTGAGGAGATGAACTCGGGCCGTGACCGCGGTGTGGGCATCCGGGTCACTGCCGGTGAGGTCACGGGCTATGCGCACACATCTGACTTGAGCGCCCATGGGCTGGCAGATGCCGCTCGTACCGCTGCTGCGGTGGCGACCCGGCAGCCCCACGGGGGGACTGTCGACATGCGGTCGCTCGGGGGGAACGCTCTCGCTGAACCACGGGTTGCTGTGCTGCCGGCCTCGATCGGCGCCGAACGCAAGGTGGCGCTGTTGCGCGCAGCTGATGATGCCGCCCGCTCCTCTCACGAGGCCGTCACCCAGGTGACTGCCCGCTATGGCGAGAGCCGCCGCCGGATCCTGGTGGCCAACACCCATGGCGTCTGCGCGGCAGATGACCAGGTGCGGACGTTGTTCTCGGTGGGATGCGTCGCGAGTGGCGACGGCGGCTTGCAGACTGGCCGCGAGACCGTCGGCTACACGGTGGGCTGGGAGCTGTTCGACGACCACGATCCTGCTGAACTCGCCGAGCGTGCCGCGCAGCGCGCCGTCACGAAGCTCGCGGCCCGTCCCGCGCCGAGCGGCGAGGTGCCCGTGGTGATCGCCCGCGGCGGGGGCGGGGTCCTGTTCCATGAGGCATGCGGGCATGGGCTCGAAGCCGATCTGGTGCGCAAGGGCGCGTCGGTGTTCGCCGGCCGGGTTGGCTCGCAGGTGGCGGCCAGCGGCGTGACGCTGGTCGATGACGGCACGATGGGACCCGAGTGGGGCGCGCTGGCCATTGACGACGAGGGCCATCCCACCCAGCGCAACGAGCTGATCAGCGACGGCATCCTCACCGACTACATGTGGGATTGGCTGCGCAGCCGCGATGAAGGCCGGGTGCCGTCGGGCAATGGTCGGCGTCAGAGCTACACGCATCTGCCGATGGTCAGGATGACCAACACATTCGTCACCAACGGTGACATCGATCCGGCCGACATCATCGCTGACACGCCGTGGGGCGTGTATGTGGCGCATCTCGGCGGCGGTCAGGTCAACACCGCCACCGGCGACTTCGTGTTCGGCATGACCGAGTCGTACCTCATTGAGGACGGCGTGATCACCGAACCGCTGCGAGAGGGCAACCTCATCGGCAATGGCCCCCAAGTACTGCTCGACATCGACGCCCTCGGGAATGACTTCGCCATGGGGAGTCCTGGCACGTGCGGCAAGGACGGCCAAGGCGTGCCTGTCGGCGACGGCCAGCCCACGCTGCGCGTGCGAGCGCTGACGGTCGGGGGGACCGCCGCGTGAGCGGCGGGGTGCGGCTGCGCGTGAGCGGCGGGGTGTGATCGCGCGTGAACGGACGGCGCCAGTTCGACACTGACGAGTTGGCCCAGTTCGCGCGCCAGCTGTGCGAGCAGGCCCAAGGGACCGAGCAGATCGAGGTCTGCGTGTCGACGGGGCGCTCAACCACGGTGCGCGCGTACAACGGGGATGTCGAGTCGCTGCGCTCGGGCCACAGCGCGGCAATCGGCGTGCGCGTCATCACCGACGGTCGGCAGGGCTTCGCATCGGCCGGCTCGCTGGACACCGACGTCATAGCCGACACGCTTGCAGCCGCCCGGCGCAATGTGATGTTCGGCGAGCCTGACCCCCACCAGGGGCTTGCGGAGCCCGACGATGTGGCCCCTCCTGGCTTGGACCTCAGCGACCCGGCAGTGCTCAGCGTGTCCGACGCCGACAAGATCGCAGCGGCCATCGACCTCGAACGCCGTTGCCTGGCAGCGGATCCCCGCATCTCGGGCGTGCGCGTCGCGGCCTGGAGCGACGGGTGGTCGCAGTCGGCGCTCGCGTCGAGCACGGGCATCTGCGTGCAGTCCGAGCACGGGAGCTGCTCGGTCGGTGCTCAACCGCTGGCCACCGACGGCGACGAGACGCAGATCGGCTACGCCGGCGACGCCGCATGGCGGCCCGATGAGCTTGACATCGACCGTGTGGTCACAGAGTCGACATCGCAGGCCACCGGTCAGCTCGGCGCGACGAAGCCGCCGAGCGAACGTGTCACCGTCGTGCTGGCCCCCCCGGTCGCTGCGGCGTTCATCGGTGTAGTCGCGAGCGTGCTCGCCGCTGACAGCGTGCTCAAGGGCCGCTCGCCGTTCGCTGATCGTGTCGGCGAGCAGATTGCCGACGAGCGACTGCATCTCGTCGACGACCCCACCGACCCGACGACGCTCGGGGCCGCGAACTTCGACGGCGAGGGGCTTGCAGCACGCCGCAACGCGCTGATCTCAGCCGGTGTGCTGAGTGGATTCCTGCACAACGCGTACACAGCACGTCGATCAGACACGGCGTCCACGGGCTCGGCAGTGCGCGGCACGCGGTCCATTCCTGGCGTCGGCACCCACGCACCCGTTGTCGCCACCGGCGACATCGCAGCTGGCGACCTGCACGCCTCGGTCGGAGACGGCGTGCTGGTGCGCGGCGTCAGCGGCCTGCACAGCGGCGTCAACCCCACCAGCGGAGACTTCTCGGTGGGAGCTTGGGGACACCGGATCGCGGGCGGTCAGCTCGCTGAACCGTTCCGTGAGGCGACGATCGCCTCCACCCTGCAACGGATGCTGCTCGGGATCTGCGGCATCGGCGCGACCGCCGAGCCACTTGCTGGGGGGATGTCAATGCCGCCGCTGGTTGTTGCCGACATAGCGCTCTCGGGGGTGTGAGCGATGCCGCGCCCGCCCGCACCAGCAGCCGTCGAACGGCATCCGCATCTGGCCGACAGCTGCCCGGCGGGCTGGGTGCGCGTCGACTTCCACACCCACACCATGTGGTCGGGCGACTCGACGACAACACCGGAAGAATTTGCGCAGTGCCTGTCCGAATGCGGCATCGACGTGGTGTGCATCACCGACCACAACGCGGTGCGAGGTGCCCAGCAGCTGCAGGGTGAGCTGGATGCCCGCGTCGTGGTCGGCGAGGAGATGAAGACTCACGCCGGGGAGATCATCGGGTTGTTCCTGACCGAACGCGTGCCGCAGGGCTTGGCACCGGTCGCGGCCGCACAGGCGGTGAAGTCCCAAGGCGGGCTCGTCTACATCCCGCACCCGTTCGACCCGCTTCGCAACAACCTGCGTCACGATGTGCTCGACGAACTGGTCGGCGAGGGCCTGGTCGATGGCATCGAGGTGATCAACTCGAAGACGAGCCTGTCCAGCCTTAACTCGCGGGCATCCCGCTATGCCAGCGAGCACGGCCTGGCGCCAGGTGCAGGCAGCGATGCTCACGTCGCCGAGGCGCTCGGGGGCGCATACCTGGAGATGCCCGACTTCAGCGACGACGATCCCGCCGGCTTTCTGGCATCGATGCGCCAGGGCTGGGCCGTCGGCCATCACTACGACCCACCCCGTCGCTGGAGGCCGCGCATCGTTCCTTCGGTGGGGAGTGACGACTAGGGCTAGCAGTGCCGGACCCTGCCGTCGCGATCCTGCTTGGCCTGTTGCAGGGACTGACGGAGTTCTTCCCTGTCTCGTCGAGTGCCCATCTCGAAGTGGTGCCCTGGCTGGCTGGTTGGGATCTCTTCGACGGTGACAATGAGCTGGAAAACGCCTTCGATGTCGCCGTGCACGTCGGCACGCTCGTTGGAGCGGCGCTGTACCTGCGTGCCGACATCACCCGCTATGCCGCGGCGCTCTGGCGCGGCATCCGTGGACGTGCAGAGCGCGACACCCTGATTGCCGTGAGCTTGGCGCTGTCTGCGCTCCCTGCAGCCGCCGTGGGCGTCGCCCTGGAAGACCGCCTGCTCGACCTCGCCGAGCAGCCGTTGCTGATCGCAGCGCTGCTGGCCGGCTTCGGCTGGCTGCTGTGGCGGTCTGACGTCGCGGCGCACGATCGGGGCGCGCAGCGAACTCAGGATTCCTACCGGGCGCGGGACGCCCTCGGCATGGGCCTCGCTCAAGCCACAGCGCTGCTTCCCGGCGTCAGCCGATCGGGAGTGACCATCACGGCAGGTCGGTGGCTCGGCTTCGACCGGGCCGCGGCGGCGCGGCTGGCCTTTCTCATGAGCCTGCCGCTCATCGGGGGGGCGGGCGTGTATCGCTTCGCAACGCTCGGAGATGCCGCACCCACCTCTGCAGAGCTGTGGCTGTTCATCGTGGGGGGCCTGGCCGCGGCGGTGTCGTCATGGGCGGGAGTTGCTGCCATGGTGTGGTTGCTGGACCGGACCGGCCGCCATTCGCGGCGATCGCCGTTCGCGCTGTTCGCCGGCTACCGCTTGGCACTCGCAGCCGCCGTGGCCGTGGTGGCGATCAGCGGCCTGCGCTGAGCACCACGGGCACCACGACGCCCGTGGCGCTGGCCCGTGCCACCGCGTCGAGGTGGATCGGCTCAATCTCGACAAGCCATCGATCCCGGGACGCGGCGAGTACGAAGGCGGGCACGCGAGCGGCATCGGTATCGCCGGCGGAGGAATCGAACGGATCGATATCGGCGAACAGCATCAGCTCGACGGGGGTGCCGGGCTTCACATCGGGGGCATGGGGCACGACGCTGATGCCGATGCCCCGGCGTCCTGGGCTCACCCCTGATGCGGGGTGGAAATCGAGCTCGGTCAGCAAGGCACCCTGTGGGACTGCCCGAGACAGCTCACCGAGGCCGAAGGCACTGGTGAGCGCGCCAGCGGGCACGAGATGCGCCGGCACCTCGACGAGATCGACCTGCTCGGTCGGGGAGCTTCCCACTGCCAGCGAGGTTTGCGCGGCCAGCACTCGCACCGAGGTTCCCCAGGCGGCTGCCGCCGAACGCGCTCGGCCGGCTGTCCCGGCTACCAGCAGGAGCGCCACGAGCGCGACCACACCGACCGCGGCCCAGTGCACCACGTTGGGGCGCCGCCGCCAGAGGTCGCTGAGCTGTGAGATAGACGCCATGAGAGCCTCCGTCGCGAAGCCATCGCAGCGGCTGGGCCGCTGCGGGCTTGTCTCGATGCTGGAGGCGTCAGCCTGACGCCGAGGCGGCCCCCACGGCGGAGCTCGACGTGCCGTTTGACGAGCTGCTGTCCGAAGAGGCCGATTCCTTGCTTGTCGAATCGCTGGTTGTGTGTGAACTCGATGAGTCCGACGAGTCGCTGCCGGAAGCCTTCGACGTGCTTCGGCCCTCGGACCTGCTGTCGTTCCGGTAGAAGCCGCTGCCCTTGAAGCTGATCCCGACGTTGGAGAACACCTTCCGCACCTCACCGCCGCACTCCGGTGCCGATCCATTGAGCGCTGTGCCCTCTGCCGGCAGGGGGCACACGCTGATGGGATCGTCGGAGAAGCTCTGGTAACGCTCGAAGGTCTGGCCGCAGTCGGTACAGCGATACTCGTAGGTCGGCATGAAGTCCCGCCCGGTGTCCCTTGGGGCCAGTCGCTCTGGTCACCTGCAGTGCCCGAGCCGCCGAGCAGTGTAGCCCTGGGCCGCGGGGGACAGCCTCGAATTCCCGACCGCAGTCGTTCGTCTACCCAGCCTCTAGGTTCTGGCACCGTGCTCGCCTCGGACTTGGCAGACCGGTACGGCATCGACATCGCGGCGGCCCAGACGCTCGTGGCATACGGCTTCGATCCCGAGACATTCGACGGCCTGCGCCGCCGGCTGACTACCGGACGGCTTTCAGCACCGCGCAGCACAGACGCCAACTGGGCGCGCGGGAGCATCGAGCCCCCGCGACACGACGACTTGGTGCCGCTCCCGCCGCCGGGCTCCGCCGAGCGCCAGCAGCTCGCCCGTGCCGGTCGTGACGCGATCGCCGGCGGGCAGGTGGGTGTGCTGCTCTTGGCCGGAGGCATGGCCACTCGTTTCGGGGGTGGCGTGAAGGCGCTGGCCGAGGCACTCCCGGGCCTGACGTTCGCAGCCGCCAAGCTGGCCGACCTGCGTCGCATCGCCGGTGAGGTGGGTTGCGTCATTCCCCTGTGGCTGATGACCAGCTTCCAGTCCGACGGCGTACTGCGCGATTGGGCGGCAGCGGCGGCGACACCCGAGCTTCCCATCGGCATCGCCCCCCAGGGCGTCTCGATGCGCCTCACACCCAGCGGCGACGTGTTCCGCGACGCCGACGGTGCCGTCTCGCTGCACGCCCCAGGGCATGGCGACGCGCCATGGGCAATGCAGCGGAGCGGCCTGCTGAGCCGGTTCGCTGATAGCGGCGGACGCTGCCTCTTCGTCACCAACGTCGACAACGCTGCGGCAACACTGGACCCTGCGGTGATCGGAGCGCACCTTGCCGCCACGAGACCGCTCACCTGCGAAGTCGTCGGGGGCGACGCTTCGGGAGGCTCTCCGTGGCGCGTCGACGGCCGGCTGCAGATCGTCGAGTCGTTTCGCCTGCCGCCTGGCGTCGACCCGCTGGCGCCTGGCGCGGTGAACACGAACTCTCTCGTTGCCGACGTCGAGGTGTTCGCGGCCGGCTGGCCGCTCACATGGTTCGAGGTGCACAAGCAGGTCGACGGCGCCGAGGTGGTGCAGTTCGAGCGGCTGATCGGCGAGTTGTCGGCATTCGTGGACACGACGATGCTGCTCGTCGAGCGCGATGGGCCCGACGGCCGCTTTCAGCCCGTCAAAGATCCTGCGGAACTCGAGGCGCGCCGGCCCGAGATCGCTCGGATTCTGTCCGGACGAGGCATCGAGATCGCCGACTGAGGTACACCCGCTTCGAGATCGCTGTGCCCAGTACATTGCGTCCGATGTTGCCCCTGGAAACCGTGCGCGAATTCGTGCTTGACCGATGCCCCGCTCGCGCGCCGTTATCGGTGCCGGTTGCCGACGCACTGGGCTTGGTGACAGCCAGCGAGATCATCTCGTCTGAAGCCATCCCGCAATTCGCCAACACGGCTATGGACGGATTCGCTGTCCGGTCTGCCGACGTGGTTGACGCACCGTGCGATCTGCGGGTCGTCGAGACGATTGCCGCGGGACATGCGCCGCAGGTGACGGTGGGGCCGGGCGAGGCCAGCCGCATCATGACCGGCGCAACGATCCCCCCTGGTGCTGATGCGGTGGTCATGGTGGAACGGACCAGCATCGTGACCGGCGGGCCCGCCTCTGGAGACGGCGCGACGGAGATCGTGCGTGTCGAGGTGAGCGTTCCGCCGGGCAACCATGTGCGGCCGGTCGGCGACGACCTGCATGCCGGGACCCATGTGTTCGGCGTCGGCACGGAGCTCACAGCGGGACATCTCGGCGTGCTGTGCAGTCTCGGTTTGACCGAGGTGGAGGTTTTCCCGCGGCCGCGGGTTGGCGTGCTGTCGACAGGCGATGAGCTCGTCGACGACGGCAGCCCGCTGCGGCCCGGTCAGATCCGCGATTCGAATCGTCGAACCCTGCTGGCATTGGCGCACCGGGCCGATGTGGTCCCGGTCGACCTGGGACTGTCTCCCGACGACCCCGACGAGATCGAGACTGCGATCACCACAGGTGTCCAGACATGCGATGCGATCGTCACCTCCGGCGGCGTCAGCATGGGCGACTTCGACTATGTGAAAGCCGTGCTCGACCGCATCGGCGACATGCGCTGGATGCAGGTGGCCATCAAGCCCGCGAAACCGCTCGCGTTCGGCACCGTGGGCGATGTGCCGGTCTTCGGCCTGCCGGGAAATCCCGTCTCGTCCATGGTGTCGTTCGAGCTCTTCGCCCGGCCGGGCCTGCGCTCGATGATGGGTCATCCCGATCCCGTCCGGCCGACGGTTGAGGCCACGGCTGCGGAAGATCTGCCTCGACGCGCGGACGGCAAGACCCACTTCATGCGGGTGCTCGCGACACCCACAGACGGCGGTGTCGAAGTGCGCTCCGCCGGCGGGCAGGGCTCGCACATGCTGTGGGCGATGGCGAAGGCCAATGCCCTGGCGGTCGTGCCCGACGGCGATGGGGTGCGCGCCGGCGGCCCGGTTGACGTGCTGCTGCTCGATTGAACGGTCCCCGCCGCCCATGCCCAGAGCAGCCGAAGGATCAGCCCGCGCGCCGCTGGGTACGCTCAGGCCAATGAATGGCGCAGCAGGTGTCGTTGCTCCGGCCCGGGCAACCGATCTCATCGATCCGTTCGGCCGGATCGTGGGTGACCTGCGCATCTCCGTCACCGACCGGTGCAACTTCCGCTGCCAGTACTGCATGCCAGCCGAAGGCATGACGTGGCTGCCGCGATCGGAGATCCTGAGCTTCGAGGAGATCGAGCGATTCGCCAAGGTGTGCGTGGAGCGATTCGGCTTCGAGAGCATCCGTCTGACGGGCGGTGAGCCCTTGGTGCGCGCGCATCTGCCGCGGTTGGTCGAACGCCTCGCCGAGCTGGGCGTCGACGTTGCACTGACCACCAACGGCGCCACGTTGCGCCTGCATGCCAAGCCGCTGGCGTCGGCTGGCCTGTCGCGCATCAACATCAGCCTCGATTCGCTGCAGCGCGATCGATTCCTGGAGCTGACTCGCCGAGATGAGCTGGACCGGGTGCTCGACGGCATCGACGCGGCCGTCGATGCCGGTCTCGACCCAGTGAAGATCAACACGGTCATGATGCGCGGCATCAACGACGACGAAGTGGTGGACTTCGCCCGGTATGGCCGCGAGCGGGGCGTCGAGGTCCGCTTCATCGAGTTCATGCCGCTCGAAGCTGGCGATGTGTGGAATGCAGATGTCGTCGTGCCTGCCGACGAGATCCTGGCGGCAATCTCGGCTGAGTTTCCGACCGAGCCTGTTGTGCGCGCCAACGAACCCGCCGAGCGCTACCGGTATCTCGATGGCGGCGGTCCGGTCGGGGTCATCGCCAGCGTCACCAAGCCGTTCTGCGGGAACTGCGACCGGGTGCGGCTCACCGCCGAGGGCCAGTTCCGCACGTGCCTGTTCGCGCTCGACGAATTCGACATGCGCTCGATCCTGCGTGGAGGTGCAACGGGTGCCGAACTCGACGATCTGCTGGCCACTGCCATCCGCGATGCAGTCGGCACAAAGTGGGCCGGTCACTCGATCGGCCAGGTCAACTTCATCAAACCCAAACGGACGATGAGTCAGATCGGCGGCTAGAGAGGCGGCGAGGACATGACCGAGTCACCCTTCACCCACTTGGACCCGCTCGGCCGGGCACGCATGGTCGATGTGACGCCCAAGGAGGCATCCCATCGCCGGGCGATTGCTCGCTGCCGTGTGCACATGGCAGGCGAGACGGCGTCGCTGGTTGCCCGCGGTGCGATCGCAAAGGGAGACGTCATCGCGGTCGCCCGGGTGGCCGGCATCCAGGCCGCCAAGCGCACGCCGGATCTCATCCCGCTCTGCCACCCGCTGCTCGTGGGCGCGGTATACGTGAACTTCGAGATCGCCGACACGTGGATCGAGATCGAGGCCCAAGTTGAGACGGTGGACCGAACCGGCGTCGAGATGGAGGCGATGACGGCATGCTCGGTCGCCGCGCTCACGATCTACGACATGTGCAAATCGGCCGATCGGTCCATGGTCATCGGCGATCTGGCGCTGTGGGAGAAGACGGGCGGCAAGTCGGGCACCTACCGCCGCGACGTGGCAACCTAGACGGGCAGGCCCGCCAGCGAGGCAGGTGATGCGTGACACAACTGGTCTTGGTCTTGCTGGCCGTCGCTTGGCTGGTCGTCTTGGCGCCCGATGTCGCACGCCTGTTCCGGCCCCGCCGAAGGGCGTCGTCGGTCGACCGGTTCCGCCAGCAGCTCGACTCGCTCGGCCGATCCGCGCCAGCCGCGACGCAGATCTCGCGCGAATACGCGCAGAGACGCTTCGGCGCGCCGCAGCGACGATGGACCAGCCCGTCCACATCAATGCCGGCCACGCCGGCCCAAGCCGCAACCCGTCGGCGTGACATCGGCACGCTGCTGGCGCTGTGCACCGCGGTGGCTCTTGCCGGTGCCGCCACCACGGGATCGCTGTGGGCACTCGCCGCCAGTGTCCTGCTGCTTGCGGCGACGGCCGGATTTGCCGCGCTCGTGGTGCGCCGACACCGCGCAGCACCGACGGCCGAGGTTCACTACCTGCCGTTGCGAGACGCTGACTCTGCTTCGACGGTCAAGATGATTCGCCGTCAGGCGAACGAGTAGGCACAACGCCGCAGGTATATTCGGCAGTCGCCCGTTTGGGGGTGTAGCTCAGTTGGTAGAGCGCTTCGGTCGCATCGAAGAGGCCAGGGGTTCAATTCCCCTCACCTCCACAGTCATCCTCAATCCGCGAATATGTACACCACGGGAACCAGAACCTGAAGCAGTAGCAGCAGCCACACCGCGGCGACGGCGATGCGGCCGATCTCGCCGATGGGGATCGGGGTGCCATCTGACAGGCGAGCATTGGTGAGCTGGTGGTTCACGGCGTCGTAGTCGGCCACCACCAGCAGCGAGGCGCCGCCAACGTCGACGTTGCCCGGCCGATCTCGTCCAGCCGGCGATGCAACGCCGTATCGGACAGCTCGGACACCGCCACAGCGTCGGCCCGCACCTCGACACCGGCAGGTGCCTCCTGTGCGACATCTGCGGCAGGGAGTCGCCGCCACCAGCCCGGTCGCCGCTCTTTTCCATGAGAACAACTGTACGAAAATGGTGTCACAGTCATGATCTTGGGGTCGGCGGTCGGGGCCTTGCGGATGGCGTCGTGGCAGGCTGCTATGGCAAGCGTCGTGTCGCTCCCGGCGATCCTGCAGGCCGAGTGGACATGTCGCCTGGCGTCGTTGATGCGCTCACCGGCGGCACCCATGTTCGCCGGCACTCGCTCCACGTCTCCGGTTGTGATGGCCTCCGCGAGCCAGTCAGCCCTCGGCGTCTGCGTCGAGTGAGATCGGCACCAGCGGCTGCTCCCGGATGTGAGCAACGAACGGCTCCGCTTCTGGAGCACTCCAAGCACCTGTGTCGATCACAACAGGATTGACGTCTACTCGCAGGTGCTGCTCGACTTCGCGGCATTTCCTGCGAACCGACCGCAGCGGCACGTCACCGACGGCGACGACATCGACGTCGTTCGGAAAGGGCCCCGGCTCAGTCTCGAAGCGAGCGGCCCATGACCCGAACACAAACGCCTCGTCTGCGCCTTCCAGCCCGCTGAGCACATCGCCGAGGCGCTCCAGCACGCCGACGGTCTGCAACAGGATCGAGCGCAGCTCCGGAGACGCTGTCCTCCGCGGGATGTCCATCCCACGGAGCAGGGTTGGGGCCAGTGCTCAGGACTGCTGGCTCGAGTCGATGGTGCCGTTCAGGAGCAGGGCTTCGATGAGCGCGAGACGTTCGGCATGATCGAGCAGCACCGCACCGACCTCGGTTCGGAAGTCATGCAGTTCGGTCCACAGCGACCTGATCTCGTCTCGCAGCTCGGTCCGCACCGCTGCAATCTCGTCTCGCAGACCGGTTTCCACCGACCTGATCTCGTCTCGCAGTTCGGTCCGCACGGAGATGATGTCTGAGCGGAGCGTGTTGAACGCCGTGACCGCAGCGAGCGTCATGGACGCGATCAGCGCGGCGATGATCGTGACAGCCGCCGTCGGGCCGAAGAAAACCCGGCGGTGACGGGCGCGCGAACCTGAAATCGGCGGCGGTTGTGTGCTGTACGTGACATCGTCGTGCTCGCCTGCCGGCCCCCGGGACTCAGCTGCGCCGCGCGCGTTCTCTGCCTCGCTGGTCGCGCCTGCTGTAGCGGACTGCTCCGGCACAGTCTGAATGGTAGTCACGTGCCCTCCCGCCGCTCGTCTCGCGATGCGCCCCCGAAACGTACTGTCATCGGTTCGGCGCACTCGAATGGTTTTTGAGGTATCTCACGCTCGTCATGGGCATAGTGTTGGCGCGACAGCGCTGCCGGTCGGGGCGCTCAGGCCGTCGCCGTGCCCGACGATGACATGGCGGGTATGACTCGGCGGTGGAGCAAGGTCCCGCTGGTCACGGCACCCGCTGCCAGGTCGTGGGTGCCTGGCCCTGCGTGCGTCTGGAATCGCAGATCGACGAGTACGGCTTTACCGCTCGTATGTGCGGCAGTTCCGCAGTGAGCGCGTGGATGCACTGTCAGTGAAGAGCACGGAGTTAGTCGAGGTGCAGCCATTCAGCGAGTTCAGCCGTTGGTGAGACAGACGCCCAGGCAGCGACGGTCTGCCCGACCGATCTCGGCCAGCCGGCGATGCAGCGCTCCATAGGACAGTTCCGACACTGCTACCGCGTCGACCGGCACCTCGACGCCAGCAGACGCCTCATGTGCGGTATGTGGAGCGGGGGAGTCGCTGCAGTCCGTTTACGTGAGAACAACCGTATGAAGGGAGTGCCACAAGTATCGACACCGAGGCAGAGCCGGAGGCCGCGTAGCCGGACTACTCGGCAGCAGCGCATCGCCGAGGACGGGTGTCCATCCGCATTCATGTAACACCGTGCAGTTACGTTCGCGAATAGGGCACAAGGAAGTGAACGAGATGCATAACGCGAAGGAGCAGACGTGACTGAGTTGACCTATGAAGTGTTGCGGGATGCCGTGTCGGGTGGGGCGGTGGCGCTGCGCTCGATCATGAGCTTGCAGCCGGTGGATGGCGACGGGGGCAAGGTCTTCCCGCCGACTTACGCCGTCCCCAATACAGCCGAGCACAAGTACGCCGTCGAGGAGCGCCAGATTGGTGACCGGGTATCGACCACTGTGCTGTTGGATTCGGTGGCGTCACAGGCGAACCGCGCCGAGCTTGCCTTGCTGGAGGGCTGGGAGGCTGACGAGCTCGCGTTCCCGGTTCCATTCGTTGATTTCTCGGGTGAAGAGGAAATCGACGATGTCGGACGCCTAACGGTGCTTGAAGCTCCGCATCGCTTGGCAGACGCGATCTTTCGCGACAGCTTGCTTGACGGCACCTTGTTCCGCCTTTCGGACATCGGCAAGGCGATCACCGATGCTCATCCTCGCAATGCGGCTGCGATGTTCCGGTACGCCCCCACTGGATTGCTCTTCGGCCAGTGGGACTCGACGGGACCCAAGGGCGGTCTTGGCGCCAAGTTCCAGCGTGCGTACGTGTCTGAGGTAGTCGGGCTAGATGCGAAGATCGGAACCAAGGTCAGGAGCAGGATCGACCCGTTGCAGATCGAGAAGCTGCCAGCAGACCAGATCGCGTATAACCACAGCGATCCCGAGCAAGTCTGGACGTTCGAGTCACACGACGCTGCTCAGCTCAAAGGCGGGAAGCCTGAGCCCGCTTCGCGGGGTTCTGAGAGCGGAACGGCAGGGCAGCCGTCCAAGATCAATCACGGCAACATCGCGCCCTCGATCGATGGGCTCGCCGGTGGCGTGACCGTCTCGTCGGCCCGGCAGACCACGGTGATCTCGTTCGCGGCGCTGCGTCGACTCAAGTTCGCCAATGCGAGCAGGGAAGCTGCCGTAGCCGCTCGAGCTGCGGTGGCAGCGCTCGGCGTTGCCGCGATCGCATACAGCTACGAGATGGATCTTGACCTGCGGTCGCGTTGCTTGCTCGTGCCTGAGCACCCGTTGTCGGCGGAACTGATCCTGCGGGATGGCTCCGAACCTCAGGCTGTCGGCATTGGCCGCACCAAGAGTGTCGCGCTGGTCGAGCAGGCGGCAGACGAAGCGGCAGCGGCGGGGCTTGGCTGGACGACGGATGAAATCCGGCTGGTGCCTGCGCCGAAGCTTGTCGAGTTGCTCCGGCGTAGTCGCGAGGTCTCGGCACGCGAGGGTGTGACGGAGGCGGCGTGATCGCTGTTGAGGTCACTCTCTTGACCGGTCGGTATGTCGCGACGGCGCATCACGACCGTCAAGGGCACGAATGGCCGCCGCATCCGGCTCGCTTGTTCTCCGCGCTCGTGGCGGCGTGGGCCGATGCCGATACCGCCGACGCGAATGAGCGAGTCGCCCTCGAGTGGCTGGAGAGCTTGAGTCCACCTGCAATTGCGGCCTCCGGTCCCGACGACGTTGCCGTTCGGCGCGCGGTGAGCCATTTCGTTCCCGTGAATGATGCGTCAGTCATCGCTGGGGCGCAGTACAGGCGTCGATCGCATCGTCTCGCAGACATTCAGGACCAGCACCATCAGCTGCTTAAGTCCCTAGAGGGGGAGGTAACGCCCGCCGTCGAGCGGTTGCGAGACAAGATCGAAAAAGAGCGCGATGTGACTTCACTCGTTGAGGCGGTCGGTTCGACCAATCCGAAGGCTGCCGAAGCGCTCCTGCCGGAGGGTCGGGGCAAGCAGGAGCGTCAGTTTCCGTCTGTCACGCCCGACTGCCCGTGTGTGACCTTCTCATGGTACGAGTCTCCTGATCCCGGGGTTGCAGCGACGCTTGACGCGCTGCTGAGTCGCGTGACGCGACTTGGGCACTCGTCGTCGTTGGTGTCGTGTCGGCTTGTCGATTCTGCGCCGGAGCCGACGTTGAGGCCCGGGGAGGGGCCGATGGTGCTGAGGTGCACTCAGCGTGGCCAGCTTGACGCGCTGGAGCGTGCTCACGCCCGCCACGGGGGCGTGCGTCCGCGGGCGCTGCCGTTTCTGGCCGTTCGCTACGGGCAGGTTCGCAGCGAAGATGACGAAGCGAAGTCCGCCGTGCGCCCGGACATCGCGGGCGATTTGGTCGTGTTCGAAATTCCGGCCGGCAAGCGCGGGCTGCCAGTGACGCGCACCGTCGAGCTGGTTCAGACGCTCCGTGGAGCGTTGTTCCATCATGCCGAGGACCCTCTGCCAGAAGGGCTGAGCGGCCATCTGCCCAACGGTTCGCCGAGCCGTGACCCTCATGTCGCGTTCATGGCCCTTCCCAACGTCGGCCACGCGCGTGCGGACGGCCGGCTCATGGGATTGGCCGTGCTGCTCCCCGAAGGGCTCGACGAACTCGCAGCCCGCGCCGCATACCGCGCCATTGGTCGGTGGGAGCGATCCGAGCCGCTTGATCTCTGCCGGCTGACGTTGGCCGGGGGCGATGTGATCGACCTTCAGCGCAAGCAGCCTCCATTCGAACTCTCGAGTCTGCGGAGTGGAACGTGGGCACGGGCGTCTCGCAGCTGGGCGAGCGTGACACCGATTGCGCTGCCGAAGAATCCCGGCCGGCTTGCCCGTGGTTCGCCGAGCGCAAGAGCCAAGGCGTGGGCTGCAGCCGAAGCGCAAGTGCGACAGTCGTGCGTCCATGTCGGTCTGCCCGAGCCCGAGGCCGTCGCGGTTTCGTTCGATCCGCTGATCGCCGGCGTCCGCGGTGCGGCTGCCTATCCGGCCTTTGTGCAAGGCACGCGATGTGGCGAGGGCGTGCGTCGTCGTTTGGTGCATGCTGCGGTGCGATTCGCCCAGGAGGTTGAGGGCCCGTTCGTGATGGGTTCTGGCCGGTTCGTCGGCCTGGGCCTGATGCGCCCAATCCTCGAATGGGATATGTCGTCGGAAAGTTTTGGCGAACGGTCGGTCAGCAATGGGCGCTGAGTCCCTGTCCGTGGATGAATTCGCGGACTACTTCGAGTCGGTGCACGGCTATGAGCCCTACCCATGGCAGGAGCGGCTGACCGGCCAAGTGCTCGCTGAGGGGCGATGGCCCGATGTCATCGATCTGCCGACCGGCGCGGGCAAGACTGCCGTGCTCGACACTGCCGTGTTCACGCTCGCTGCACGACCGGAGACCTTTCCGCGCCGTGTCGTGTTCGTGATCGACCGACGCATCGTGGTCGATCAGGTCTACGAGCGGGCACAGAAGATCAGCGACTCCATCCGGTCCGCCGAGAACGGCGTTCTCAGCCGGATGCGCTCAGCACTGAACGAAGCCGTCGATGAATTCACGGACCCGATCGGCGTGTCCGCCCTGCGTGGGGGCGTCCCGATCGACAGCGACTGGGCACTGCGGCCCGACCAGCCCTGGGTGATGGTGTCCACCGTCGACCAGTTTGGTTCCAAGCTGCTGTTCCGCGGCTACGGGATCAGCCCAGGCATGCGGCCCATTCATGCGGGCCTCGCCGGCAACGACTGTCTGGTCATCCTCGACGAGGTGCATCTGAGCAGGCCGTTCGTTGACACGCTGCGCGACATCGAGAAGGAGCCGACGGTCAACTCATTCAATGCAGAGATGCTGCCGAGGCGCGGCTGCATCGTGGAGATGTCCGCCACGCCACCGACCGAGAAACGCCGCCGGTTCGAGCTGCACCCCTCCACTGACCTCGAAGGTCTCGGAGAACCGAGCAAACGGCTCCGCCAGATCGCTCTCGCAGCCAAGCGAGCGAGCCTCGTTCCGGTCACAGGTTCCGCAGCACATGCGGCGCTGCCGAAGAAGGTCACAGCGATCATCGAGAAGGAGCTTCAAGAGCACGAGCGAAGCATCGGTGTGATCGTGAACCGAGTCCGCACCGCGCGAGAAATCGACCGCGCGTTGCGTGAAGCGGGTTTCGCGTCGCATCTGGTCACGGGTCGCATGCGTCCGCTGGACCGAGCGCGTCGGCTTCGGCAGATCGACGCGCTCGTTGATCCCGACAACCGCGATCCCCAAGCCGGCCGCACGGTCGTCGTTGCCACTCAGGCGATCGAGGTCGGTGCCGACTTCAGCTTCGATGCCCTCATCACCGAAGCCTGCCCAGTGGACAGTCTGCGCCAGCGGGCCGGTCGCCTGGATCGGCGCGGCTTGCTCGCCGAGAGAATGGGCATGCCGGCGCGCTGTTGGGTGCTCGGGCTGAAATCGGATGTCGAAGGCAAGCGATCCGATCCGATCTACGGCGACGCGGTAAGGGCCACGTGGCGAGAGCTGAATGAACGAGCTGCGGGAGGCTTCATCGACATCGAGCCGTCGAGCGGAACGCTCGTAGATATGCCACCTGACACCCGTGCACCGCGCCCGGCAGCACCCCTGCTGCTGCCCACCCACATAGAGGCATGGACGCAGACCCGACCCGAGCCGTTGGTGCAGCCGGACATCAGCGACTTCCTGCACGGCTTCGACGACAACCCGCCCGAGCCAGAGGTGTTCATCGTTTGGCGTCGGGACGTGCGGCCGGAAGCACTGCAGGCGGTTCGTCCGCGCCAGGCCGAGTACTTGACTGTGCCGATTTCTGCCGCTCGCGCATGGCTGCGAGGCAACGACGAGACGCCGATTGCCGATGTGGCCACACCCGCCCCGGATGGCAATCCGAGACGCAGGGGTGGAGATGGAGCCGCGACAGTCGAGGGCAGTCGAGTTCACCGGTACCTCGGCGGCAATGCAGTCATCGAGGAAGTTGACATCGACGATGTCAAGCCTGGAGATGTCATCGTCGTCGATCCGTTACGAGGCGGCCTCAGCGGCGGTACTTGGGACCCTCAGGGCGGCGTTGTGGCGGATCTCAACCAGACTGATGGCGGATCTATGGCAACAAGGCAACAGGCCATTGCTGATCTTGGTGACGAGGCTCAGTGGGCCTACGGGAAACGCTGCACCATCCGGCTTGACGGCCAGATGCAGGAGTGGATCGAAGATTGGCTCAGTGACGGGGCGCCGCCGATGCCCAGGCCCTCCAGCGATCAAGATGCCGGCAGCGGTGACGCAGATGACCAAGCCCAAGCGCTCGATGACCGGATCGACGAGTGGATCGGCAACCTGCACGACCGCGAACACGAGTCGGCGCCGCTGCAGTTGCGCTGGTTATTCGCAAGTTCGGCGTCTGCCGGCGCGGAGGGTGCTGGAGCGCTCGGCCGGCTCCGCGAGCGCGCTCGACGTTCACTGGAGCTGATCTCGAACCCGGAGGACGACATCCGATCGGGCCAAGTTGCTCCTGCCGCTCGCAGCTACTACGTCCTCGTCGAGAAATCGCCTGATGTCTCGTCGCTGCGCGAGGACGACGAGGCGTCCTTGACCGGCACGGGAATCACCCTCCGCAGCCACCTCGAAGGGGTAGGAGTTCGGGCCGAGGGCTTTGCTCGGAATCTCGGCCTCAGCGACGAGTTGGCCACCGATCTGCGGCTCGCAGGAGAATTGCACGATCTCGGCAAGGTGGACCGCAGGTTTCAGGCGCAGATGGTTGGGCATGATCGGGTCCAACTGGAGCTGCTGGACGAACCGCTCGCCAAGTCGCTGCCAGGCACTCGTACCCGGCGTTTCGCATGGCCACCGGTGCGGCACGAGATCGCAAGCGTCGCCTTGGCGCAGTCCTCCGGGGCGCTGATGGGGCGAGCCCACGATGCGGACCTCGTGCTGCACCTGGTAGCGACGCACCACGGCCACAGTCGTCCGCTGCCACGGATCGTTCCCGACGATTGTCCCCAGCACTTGGCTTACCGACACGACGGCCATGCGCTGAGTGCCCGGTCCGATTTCAGCGAATCATCTCTCGCCCTCGAGATGGCCGATCGTTTCTGGCGGCTGAGCGCAAAGTACGGGCATCACGGCATCGCGTGGCTCGAAGCAATCTTCCGTCTCGCCGATCACCGCCAGAGCGAAGCCGAAGCAGAGGGGCACGTTAGCGCGGCTCAGGAGGCCCGCTGATGCCGCAGCTTGAGCTGGCCGGGTTGCCCGGCGATAACCCTCTTGGCTTCCTGGCGGCGCTGGGCGCGCAAGTGGCCGCGAATGAGGTGGATGCACCTGTATCGCTGCGTTGGTCGGACGAGCCGGTGCCTCATGCGGTGTTGGGGGGCATCGGCGACGGAGATGCGGTTGCCGAAGCTGCGTTGACCATGGCATCTGCATGGCTCGACGGGCCGGCACTCGCCGCTGACCTCGATCCCAAACTCAAGCTCGAGCCGGATGAGATCAGGCAGTACCTCGCGACTGCACGCGCAGCCGGATTCCATGGCTCGTTGGCGATGTGCCTAGTCGCCGAGAACAGTCTCGACGGAGGCGGCAAAGCTAAGCCGTCGGATTTCTATTTCACGGCCGGCCAGATGAAGTTCATGACGATGGCGCGCGAGATCCTCAATGACGTCACCCGGGAGGAACTCGCCGCCGACATGACCGGCCCTTGGATGTATGCGAGTTCCAAGCCTTCCTTGATGTGGGATGTGGTTGACGACCGTGTCTATGCGTTGACCTCGACGAATCCCTCCGACGAGAAGAAGCAGACGAATCCGGGTGCCGAGGCACTGGCCCTGCTGGGCTTGAGCCGCTATCCGTGCTTCCGTGCTGCGACCGGCACGGTCTCGACGGGATGTTCTGGGAGC
This sequence comes from Acidimicrobiia bacterium, assembly GCA_022821985.1. Taxonomy (GTDB): domain Bacteria; phylum Actinomycetota; class Acidimicrobiia; order Acidimicrobiales; family Poriferisodalaceae; genus Poriferisodalis. The sequence goes on along the minus strand of JAJECP010000002.1, from coordinate 7,316 downwards.
TGGAAGCGCGGGAGCTTCACATGGCCGCTTTGGGACCGATTTGCCACCTCTGCGGTTGTTGGCGCTCTGCTCGCGCACGGGTCCATGCCTGCGCTAGATGGCGCCGAGTCGACGCGGGCATTTGAGGGACACGCTCGCCAGTACGGCGGTTGGGGCGTGATGAGGGTGATGCAGTCGCAGATTCGTCGTAGTGACCAGGGTGGTTACGGTACCTTCGGGCCGCCGAGGGTGATCTGGCGACGTGGCTGACGTACCTGAGCTTGTGCCGGCCCGGATGGTCAACGAGTTCGTGTACTGCCCGCGGTTGTTCTATCTCGAATGGGTCCAGGCCAGATTCGAGGACAATGCTGACACGGTGCACGGTCGCTATGTGCATCGCAACGTGGACAAGGGCGGCGGTCGGATGGGGGAGTCGTCGGAGGACGATCCTGTTCGCGACGCCCGCTCTGTGCTCGTGAGCTCGGAGCGTCTGGGTCTCATTGCGAAGACGGACATCGTCGAGGGTGCCGACGGCAAGGTCGTGCCTGTCGAGGTCAAGCGGGGTCGGCCGCCGAAGCACGGTCCCGCGTGGGAGCCCGAGCTACAGCAGCTGGCCGCAATCGGGCTGATCCTGCGCGAGAACGGCTACGACTGCGAGAACGGCCAGTTCTATTTCGCTTCGTCGCGAGAGCGCACAACTGTCGAGTTCGATGATCGTTTGGTTCATCGGACGCTTGACACCGTCGAGCGGCTGCGCCAGGTCGCCGCTGCCGATGACGCTCCGCCGCCGCTGGTGGACAGCCCGAAGTGCCCGCGTTGTTCGCTGGTGGGCATCTGCCTTCCCGACGAGACCAATTTCCACACCGGGCGGGTTGAGGGGACGCCTCGACGTCTGACGCCTCGTGACTCGGCTGCTCGGCCGCTGTACGTCGGCCAGCAGGGCGCCCGGCTCGGCATCAGTCAGCGTCGGGTCGAAGTGAAGGTCAACCGTGAGGTGGTCAGCAGCGAGCGCCTGATCGATGTCTCGCAGATCAATCTCACCGGCAATGTGCAGGTGTCCACTCAGCTGCTCCACGCAGCGTTCCGGCAGGACATCCCGGTGTGCTGGTTCAGCTACGGGGGGTGGTTCCAGGGGATGGCCCACGGCCTGCCGTCCAAGCATGTGGAGCTGCGGCGGCGCCAGGTCGCGGTGGCGGCCCAGGCCGGCCTGCCGTTGGCGCGTCAGATGATTGTCGGCAAGATCCGCAACTCCCGAACCCTGTTGATGCGCAACTCTCGTGAACCGGTGGACTCAGCCGTCGCGCAGCTGAAGGAGCTCGCTGCCAAGGCTGCCGAGGCTGACTCGGTCGAGTCGCTGCTCGGTATCGAAGGCGCCGCAGCCCGCTCGTACTTCGGCAACTTCGCGACGATGCTGAAGAATGATCGTCTCGGCACCTTTGACTTCAACGGCCGCAACCGGCGGCCTCCCCGCGATCCCGTGAATTGTCTGCTGTCGTTCCTGTACGCGCTGTTGGTCAAGGATCTCACGGCGGTGGCGTTCTCGATCGGCTTCGATCCCTACCTGGGCGTCTATCACCGGCCGAGATTCGGGAGACCGGCGCTCGCGCTCGATCTTGCTGAGGAGTTCCGCCCCATCATTGCTGAGTCAGTCGTCGTGAACGCCGTGAACAACGGCGAGGTGGCCGCGAACGGCTTTGTCGTCCGGGCCGGGGGAGTGGCGCTGGAGCAGCCAGCACGCCGAGCAGTCATCGCCGCCTACGAGCGGCGGCTCGACCACGAGGTCACGCATCCGACGTACGGATACAAGATCACCTACCGTCGTGTGCTCGAAGTGCAGGCACGGATGCTCGCAGCAAGCATGCTCGGCGAGATACCTGAGTACGTCCCCTTCATGACCAGGTAGAGCAATGAGTGATCGACGTCGGTACCTGGTCTCATACGACATACGAGATCCGAAGCGGCTGCGCAAGGTCCACAAGGCAATGAAGGCGTACGGCTGGCCGATGCACTACAGCGTGTTCATCAGCGATCTTGACCGCATCGAGTTGATAGATCTCAAGTTTGAACTCGGCGAAGTGATCCACCATGGAGAAGATACAGTTGCGTTCATCGACCTAGGAATGCCAACAGAACGCGGCCGAGACTGCTTTGATTTTCTCGGAATAGCACCGCCACTGCCACAATCCGGGCCGGTAATCGTCTGATGCGAGCGGTCCGGTCAGGCCCCGGCACCCGGGCAGCGCTCGCAGCCCCGAAATACAGGCCTGAAACGCACCTTGACAACAGAATCCAATGCTTCCCGAGCGCTCCTACACAGGGAGCGCTCGCAACTGCCTTCAAAGCCGCTGGTCAGAGCCGGTAGTTTTCGAGAGCGGTTTGGCGGGGAATATTCCCCGCCCTTCATTGAAGTTTGGCGGCGTCTGCGGCCGATCTGGCGGGCAAGCGGTCGTTTGGCGGGGAATATTCCCCGCCCTTCATTGAAGTAGTCCTGGGCACATCAGCCACGCGATGCCCAATCTTGACGGCGTCCGCAGCGTAGGCGTTCCACTCGACAGGGACGGTTGTTCGAAACTCGACCCTTTCGATGCCGAGGTCCGAACCCCGGTCCCGGAAGTCCATGAGCGCAGAAGGCACGAGCGGGGCGCAGCGCTACGAACGCCGGGTTGATGACTGCCCGCGAAGTTGTCCACAGGTCTTGCACCGGCTTGTGGAAACAGGTGTGACCGTCGGTGCAATCTCTATAGAGCGGCGGCTTTGCAGCCGAGTGCGCTGTATGCCGAGAATGACTTGGCGCTAGCGTCCGGCGGTACGCAGGGCATCGCGTCCGGCCAGATAGTGACGGAGAGTCCGAGATCCGTGCTCACCAGGGAGGTCACGGCGGCCATGAGGTCTCACGGTCAGGTCCGGGCGGCATGCCATCGTTGCTGTGGTGTTGTCTTGGCCGTGGCCGCTGTACTCGCGCTGGCTGCGTGCGAGAGCGGCGGTGAGAGTGAGTCGCGATACGAGGGCTTGGCCGTGCCTGCGTCCCAGTTGCGACAGGTGCCGGACATGATGTTCGCCGACACCGACGGCAACGAGATCCACTTGGCGGCCGACACCCAGGGGCAGGTTCGGCTCGTATATCAGATGTTCACCAACTGTCCGGATATCTGCGGTGTCCAGCTTGCGCAGCTTGCGAGCGTGCTCAACCGTCCCGGTGCTCCCACGAACGTGGCTGTGCTGGCCGTCACTGTTGACCCGGATCGGGACTCGCCCGACGTGCTGCGCGCCTACCTCGACCAGTTCAGCGAGGATTTCGTGGGCCTCATCCCCCATAGCGAGCAGCAGCTGACCGACCTGCAGAACGAGCTGGGTGCGCTGGCGTCGATCAAGATCTTCGACACCACCACCACCGGCGCACGCGACATGTCACCAGACGCGGACGACGTGGCCCACGATGACATGACCGCCATGGGTCATGGCGATGTCGACTACGACATCGCTCACGATGCCAGAGTGTTCGCCTACGCCCCGAACGGATACGGCTACGCGCAGTACCCGCATCCCACACGCCAGACCCAGTTCGACCACGACCTGCCGATCCTCGCCGGTATCGAGCCCAACGCGCCGGCTGAGGCAGGCTTGTAGCGATGCGTTTCTGGTGCTCGGCGCTCGAGGTGCCGTGGAGTTGGTCCTGGCGGGCTTATCCGGGCGTCTGGGCGGCATCACTTGCCATCGCGGTCCCGTACCTGGTGGCGCGGCGGCGGGCCCGCACCTTGCGCCCGCAGCCGCCCGATCCCGCCGAAGCAGCGGCGCAGCGCCGGCAGATGTGGTTCTTCGTGGCCGGGGTGGCGGCGTTCTGGCTGGCGTCGGACTGGCCGCTCGGCGTCCTCGGTGCCGGATACCTGGCGTCGGCCCACATGGCGCAGTTCATGCTGTACACGCTGGTTGCGGCACCGCTGCTGGTGCTCGGCATTCCCGAGCCGATGGCTCGGCGGATCCTGGCGAGGCTGCGGCTCTACCGGCTCATGACCCGGCTCACCCAGCCGGTCACCGCCGGACTGGTGTTCAACGGCAGCCTGGTCGCGACGCACTCGCCATGGGCGGTGGACACGCTGCGGGCGAACCAATTCGGCTCGTTCGTGATGGACGCGGTGTGGCTGGCGTCGGGTGTGCTGGTGTGGCTGCCGATCTGCTCGCCGCTCAGCGAGCACCGGCTGCGCGCCTACCCCGGCAAGATGGTGTACCTGTTCCTGGCCTTGGGGGTCGTGCCGGCAGTGCCTGCGGGCTTCTTGACGTTCGCGGGCTTCCCCCTCTATGCCACCTACGAGCTGGCGCCGCGCTTCTATGGCCTCGATGCTGCGACCGACCAGCAGATGGCGGGGCTCATCATGAAACTGGGCGGCATACCCATCGTGTGGGGAACCATCATCGCCATGATGATGCGCTGGGCCGACGAGTCCAAGAAAGCCAGTCCGGCTCAGCCTCTCAGTCCACGATGACCAGCGCCCAATAGGCCACCACGGCGATCAGAGCCGCTGCGGCGGCGAGTGCGCGCAATGACAGCCACACCTCGTCGCCCGGCTGCATCGGCCGTCGAGGCGGGCGGCCGAACATCAGCCGATGCGGGCGCCCTCGCGCTCGCGTAGCCGCACATTCACCCACATCTTCTCGATGTGCTGGGCCACCGTGAGCGCCCCCTGCGGCACCTCGTGCTCTGAGAAGAAGGCTTCCACCTCTGTAGCCAGCTCACGGGTGTGCAGCCCGCGTATCCCGCCGACCATCCGCGAGATCGAGTTCTGGGGGAACCGGTCGGTCAGCTCGTCCCAACGGTCCCGGACGAAAGCCCACGCAATCGGACCGTGGTCGAGATGGGTCATCGCGGCGCCGAGCAGGTACGGGGCGTTCTGCGTGCGGACTTCGGCAGCGAACAGCTCGAGCGTCCGCTTGAACAGATCGGCGTCTTGGAACAGAAGCAGCGATTGCAGGTAGCGCATCTCGCTCTGGGGTGTGTCAGCCGATCGGTACAGCTCGAGCATGCGCTCGTAGTCGGTCTCGTCGCCGGCCGTCGCTGCCACCTGTACTGCGGCAGCGGCCAGGTTCGGCTCGACCGCCGCGCTGCTGTCGATTGCCGTCTCGAAGAGCTCCCGTGCGCGTGTCCGGACCAACTCGTCGCGGCCGCGGCCGCCTGCCGCCTCGAACAGCACGCCGCGCAGCTCGCGGTCGAGATCGGGCTCGCCAGGCTGGGGTTCGAATCCCAGCACGCCCAGCGCCGTGGTCGCCAGATCCCGTATCAGCACGGCCAGGGTTTCTCGCCCGTCCGGCTCAGCGATCGCGTGCAATCCCTTGAGTCCCCCGATCATCCGCTGCCAGACGTGCAGGTCGGTCTCTGAGCCCAGATCGGTGACGAGCCCGATGAACTCGGCTGCGCTGGCGTCGCCAGCCACGACAGCTGCATAGGTGTCGTCCACGAGCCCGTACCGCTCGATGGGTTCCAGCACTTCCAGGGCTTGACGCGCCACCGCGGCCAGCAGATCAGTGCCGTAGCGCACCCGGTAGTAGCCGTGCCCGCCCGCGTTCACCACCGCCCACTCGACGCCACCGCCGAGGTCCACTGTCGCGGCGGTGTCGGTGAGCAGGAGTCGCCGTTTGGCGGTGCTGCCGTCGACCAGGCGGGCACGCACCATGACCGGCACGCTCCAGAGGCCCTCCGATTCGGTGCCGTACACGAAGCGGTGCTGCGACAGCGTGAGCCCAGACGGGTGCGATTCAACGGACACGATCGGGTAACCGCCGGTGAAGATCCAGCCATCCATGACCGACCGCACCGGCTCGCCGCTGGAAGTCTCCAAGGCGTCCCACAGGTCGGTCGTGGTGGTGTTGGCGTAGCTGTGGCGTTCGAGGTAGTGCTGCACTCCAGCCGCGAACCGGTCCCCGCCGAGGTACTGCTCGAGCATGCGCACGACCGCCGCGCCCTTCTCGTAGGTCAGCACGTCGTACATGCCCTCGGCGTCAGCGGGGGAGACCACCTCGTACTCGATGGGTCGGGTGGTGCTTAGCGCATCCACATCGAACGCGGCTCCCCGCTCGATCGAGAACTCGTCCCAGCGCTTCCACTCGGGTCGGAAGGCATCGGTGGTGGCCACCTGCATGAAGGTGGCAAATGCTTCCTTCAGCCAGATGCCGTTCCACCAGTCCATGGTGACGAGATTGCCGAACCACATGTGCGCCAGCTCGTGCGCCACGACGTCCACGATGCGCAGCAGCTCGGCGGTGGTGGCCTTCTGCGGGTCGGCAAGCAGCAGCGTTTCCCGAAAGGTGATGGCACCCATGTTCTCCATCGCGCCGAACGCGAAGTCGGGCACGGCAATGAGGTCGACCTTGGTGCCGGGGTAGGGAATGCCGTAGTAGTCGACCAGCCAGGCGAGCGCGAACGCTCCGGCTTCCAGGCCGAACCCGGTCAGCGCCGACTTGCCGCGTACGTGAACGATCCGCAGCGGCACGCCGCCGACGTCGGTCGGCTCGGTGGCTTCGAGGTCGCCGACGATGAACGCCATCAGGTAGGTCGACATCTGCATCGTGTCGGCGAACGTGTCGCGGCGGCGGCCGTCGGCCAGGATCTCTGACGACACCACCTCGCCGCAGCTCACCGCCATCAGATCGGCAGGCACGATCATCGTCACGCCGAAGACCGCCTTGAGGTCCGGCTCGTCGAAGCACGGGAATGCCCGCCGGGCGTTGGTGGACTCGAACTGGGTCGTCGCGATGGTGCGGGTCTCGCCGGCTTCGTCGACGAACGTGGAGCGGTAGAAGCCGCGGAGCTGGTCGTTCAGCTCGCCGGCGAACGTGCAGCTGATCCTGAGGTCGCCGGGTTCGAGCTGGCGGCCATCGGAGGGACGCAGCGTCATCCGCTCGGTCTCGGGGTCGAACGAGATCTCTGCGCTTGACGTCGTGCTGCCCTGGCTGAGTGTGGCGTCTGAGCATTCGAGTTCGGCAGCGTTCAGGGTGACGCTGTCGATGGGGGCATGCACAGTTGCTTCGATGCGGACCTCGCCCACGAATCGTGCAGCGCCAAGGTCGGGTTCGATGACGATGTCATAGCGATCGGGCCGTACATCTCTTGGCAGCCGGTACGGGTTGGCGTTTGGCGAGCCGTCAGTCAGGAGCGTCACGGCGCGCACACTACCGACGCCGTGCGAGCTGGCGAGTTGAGGTGCTAAGAGGATGCGCCGATAGGTGGGTTATCGGGGTTGCCAGCGGTCTCGGTGGTCGATGAGTTTGATGGTGATGATCAAGGCGACGGCGAGGGCGAGCTGGGCGAGCCGGTGGCGGGGTTCGCGGTCGGTGTTTCGTCGGAG
>JAJECP010000029.1 GCA_022821985.1 Acidimicrobiia bacterium | reverse complement strand
TCCGACGAAACACCGACCGCGAACCCCGCCACCGGCTCGCCCAGGTCGCCCTCGCCGTCGCCTTGATCATCACCATCAAACTCATCGACCACCGAGACCGCTGGCAACCCCGATAACCCACCTATCGGCGCATCCTCTAAGTTCGCGTGATCGCGAGCGGGAACGCAGAAGGCGACGGGGGGATGGCGCGCACAGCACCAGAAGCCGATGACACAGACGCGTCTGGCGACGTAGCCGTCAGCCGTTTGGCGCGCCTGATGCGCCCTTTCGTGGGCGTTGCGGTGCCCGCGTTCGCCGCGGTCGCCGCCCTGCTGGTAGGCGCCGTCATGCTGCTCGCCTTCGGCGCAAACCCCCTGGTGGCCTACGGCGAGCTGGTCACGGGCGCATTCGGCAGTGCCGACAACCTTGCGGACACCGCGGTGCGAGCGATGCCGCTGGCTCTCGTCGGTGTCGGCATCTGCATCGCATTCCGTACCGACGTGATCAACATCGGCGGCGAAGGTCAGATCATCCTGGGCGCGATCGCCGCCACGGTCACCTCGATGGCCTTCGACGACGTGCCGCGGGTGTTGCTGGTGCCCATGGTGATCGTGGCGGGAGCGATCGGCGGCGGCTTCTGGGGTGCGATTCCCGGTGCGCTCAAGGCCTACGCGGGTGTCAACGAGATCTTGTCCACGATCATGATGAACCTCGTTGCGTTCCACTTCCTGAGCTTCCTGCTCCAGGATCTCCTGATCGAGCCGGGCGCCATCAAGATCCAGCAGACCCGCCGGCTCAGCCCCAACGCCGACTTGCCCCTGCTCCCCGGAGGAACCCGGCTGCACATCGGCGTGCTCATCGCGATCCTGGTCGCAGTGTTGGGCTACCTGCTGCTGTTCCGCAGCGCGCTCGGCATGCGATTGCGGGCCGTCGGCCACAACCCCGATGCATCTCAATACGCAGGCATGGCGGTCAAGAAGAGTGTCACGCAGGCGCTGGCGTTCAGCGGGGCCTGCTGCGGCATCGCCGGAGCGGTGTTGGTGTTCGGCAGCGAATCGCACCGGCTGATCGGTGAAGGCGGCGCGGCAGCGTTCACGCAGAACGCCGGCTTCAACGGCATCGTGGCGGCACTGTTCGGTGCGCTCCATCCGATCTTCACGGTGCCTGCGTCGTTCCTGTTCGGGGGCATGCTCACCGGCGGCAGCGACATGCAACGGGCAGTTCAAGTGCCTGCAGCCCTGGTGGTAGCGCTGAACGGCGTCGTGGTGGTGTTCGTGGTGGGGAGCCTGCGACTGCGTGACCGGCTCAGGACGTGGGCGGGCGAGGTCTCGAGCTACGGAGGCCGGGCGTGAGCGATTTCTTCACCGTCAGCGTGCTCGTCGCTACCTTGGCGTCCGGCATCCGGCTGGCGACGCCATTCCTGCTGTCGGCACTGGGCGAGACCATCGGTCAACGAGCCGGCGTGCTGAATCTGGGCGTCGAAGGCGTGATGCTCATCGGCGCGTATGCCGCCTACATCACAGCGCTGCGGACCGGCAGTGTCGTCGCTGGTGTGATTGCGGCCATGGCCGCCGGTGCGGCGATGGGCGTCGTGTACGCCTTCATCACGGTGGTCATGCATGCCACCCAGGGCATCAGCGGCATCGGCATCTTCCTGTTCGGTCTCGGCTTCACCGATCTGCTCTTCCGTCAGCAGGTGGGCACGCCTGTGCCGATCGACGGACTCCGCGGCCTCGACATGGGCGGGCTCTCGGACCTGCCGGTCGTGGGGGAGTTGTTCTTCCAGCACAGTGTGCTCACCTACGTGGCGTTCGCCCTCGTGCCAGTGGTGTGGTTCGCCATGAACCGCACGACCTTCGGGCTCAACGTGCGAGCCGTGGGCGAGACGCCCGAGGCCGCCGACACCCTTGGCGTGCGAGTCAACGTGGTGCGCACGCAGGCGATCATCATCGGCAACGTCATGGCGGGCCTCGCGGGCGGCACCTTGGCTCTCGATGTCGGCATCTTCCAGCAGAACCTCACCTCGGGGCAGGGGTTCATCGCCGTGGCGCTCGTGTACTTCGGGGCGTGGCGCTCGAGCGGTGTCATGGCGGGGGCGCTGTTGTTCGGGGTCGTGTCGTCCACCGTGCTGCAGCTCAAGACGCTCGGCATCATCGTCGGCGCCAACTCGACCATTGCCGCAATGGCGCCTGCAATCCTGACCATCGTGGTGCTCGTGCTCGTCAGCCGTCGCATCGGGGCGCCGTCGGCGCTGACAGTTCCGTTCGACCGAGACAACTGACGGCGGCCATAGACGTTCCCTCATGTGAGGTCACGGCGGACGGTGCAGGCACGGGAGCATCGCGCCTATTCGGGGTCGCCTAGCATCCCCTGCAGGCCCGGGGCTCCGCCGAGCCGCGCCGCACTGCAGCGATCAGATCCGGCGAGAGCCCACGACACGGCCGATCCGGGAGGGGTCACATGTTCAGAAACACCACACGCAGATCGCTCGCAGCCAGGCTGGTAGCGGTCGCCGCAGTCGTACTGCTGCTCGCTGCGGGCTGCACCGGCGCCGACGAGGAAGAAGCGGGTCCGATCCGGATCGCCATCGTGGCGCCGAGCGCCAGCAACGACTTGGCATTCACGCAGAGCATGGTCGATGCAGTGAACGCGGTCGGCGAGACGCGCGAGATCGAAGTCGCGGTCACCGACGGCACATTCATCGTGGAGGAAGCTGCTGCCGCGATCCGCGGCTACGCCGAGGACGGCTTCGACCTGGTGATCGCACATGGCAGCCAGTACGGCGGTCCGCTCGAGGAGATCGCACCTGACTTCCCGGACACGTCCTTCGCATGGGGCACGGCCGTCGACTTCAAGGGCCTCGACAATGTCTTCGCCTACACGGTCCGTTCCGATCAGGGCGGGTACGTATCTGGCACCGTTGCAGCCCAGATCACCGGCACTGGGGTCGTCGGCGTGATTGGTCCGATCGAAGTCGGCGACGCCAAGCTGTACGTCGACGGCTTCGCGGCCGGCGTAGCGGCACAGGACTCGTCGGTGACGACCAACATCGTCTACACCGACTCGTTCAGCGACGTGGCGCTCGCAGCCGAAGCCGCCGAGGCCCACATCTCCAACGATGCCGACGTGCTGACCGGCTCGGCGCAGATGGTCGTGGGTGCGACCGGCGTCGCCAACGAGCACGGCGTGGCGTGGTTCGGCACGCAGGCCAATCAGACGGCGCTCGGCGAGAGCATTGTGGTGGCTTCGCAGGTGTACCACTGGGAGGTGCTGCTCAACGAGATGATCGACAAGATCGAGGCCGGCACGCTGGGCGGTGAGGTGATGACTGCCACGCTCGCCAACGGCGGCATCGTCATCGAGTTCAACGACGGCTATGGCCTCGATGCCGCGGTCCAAGAGGCTGCTGAGGCAACCATCGCGGGCATCGTGGACGGCTCGATTTCGACCGGCCAATAGCAGGCAGGACGAGATTGAACGGCCACCACCGACAAGCCGAACACGCCGAGCGGAATCCGCTGGCCTGATCGGCGGCACTTCGGGGATGGTCGAACCAGCAGACAACACGGCGGCCGGGGCCACGGTGCCGCTCTCAGCTACGGCTGAGTTGCGGGGCCAGGCCCCGGCCTCGCCGATGCTGGAGATGACCGGCATCACCAAGCGATTCCCGGGTGTCGTCGCGAATGAGAACGTCAACCTGGTGGTCCAGCCCGGCGAGGTGCACACCTTGCTGGGGGAGAACGGGGCGGGCAAGAGCACGCTCGTGAAGATCCTCTACGGCCTGTACCGGCCCGACGAGGGCGAGATCAAGATCGGCGGGGAGCCGGTCGACATTCCCTCGCCGGCCGCCGCGATCGACCACGGCGTCGGCATGATCCACCAGCACTTCATGCTGGTCCCCACGCTGACGGTGGCCGAGAACGTGGCGTTGGGCCTGCACGGACGCCGGGGCCTGGCAGACATGGGTCCCGTGCGCGAGCGGCTGATGGAGGTGTCCGAGCGCCACGGGCTCGTCATCGACCCCGATGCGTACATCTGGCAGCTCGCCGTCGGCGAGCGTCAGCGGGCGGAGATTCTCAAGGCGCTCTACCGGGATGCACGGCTTCTGGTGCTCGACGAACCGACGGCGGTGCTCACGCCTCCCGAGGTCGACGACCTGTTCGCCACGCTGCGATCGCTGACCGACGAGGGCCGCGGGCTCATCTTCATCTCCCACAAGCTGGCCGAGGTCATGGTGATCTCCGACCAGATCACCGTGCTGCGAGACGGTCAGGTCGTGGGGCGCACCACACCGGCGGAGACCACGCGTGAGGGTCTGGCGTCGATGATGGTGGGGCGAGAGGTGCGCCTGGGCCGTGAGGTGCCCGATCAGGATGCCGGCGACCAGCGTCTGGTCGTGGACCGCCTTCACGTCCGCGGCGACCGGGGGAACATCTCACTCGACGACTTCTCCGTGCAGGTGGGGAGCGGGGAGATCGTCGGCATTGCCGGTGTGTCAGGCAACGGGCAACGCGAGCTAGCCGAAGCGATCTTCGGCCTGCGACCTATCGAATCGGGCACCGTGCAGGTTCGTGGCGAGACCATCGCTGCGCCGTCGCCGAAACAGGTGCGTCGGCGCGGCGTGGCGTTCGTGCCGGAGGAACGCATGCGCCACGGCGCCGTCGGCGAGATGAGCGTGTCGGAGAATCTCATGCTCGTCGACTACAACAAGCGGCCCTTCGTTCGCGGCGGGTTGCTCCAGTTCGGCACCATCGCCGAGCGCTGCTGGGAGTTGGTGCGTCGCTTCACGGTGAAGACCCCGGCGCTGAGCACCGAGACCTCGCACCTGTCGGGCGGCAACATCCAGAAGGTCGTCATCGCCCGGGAGTTCTCGGCCGACGCCGACGTGCTCGTCGTGGCACAGCCGACCCGTGGCATTGACATCGGCGCAGCCGAGTATGTGCACGAACGCCTGCTGGAGAAGCGCGCAGCCGGCGCAGCGATCCTGCTCATCACCGAGGACCTCGACGAGGCCTTGCAGCTCTCGGACCGGGTCGTGGTGATCTTCGAGGGCCAGGCCATGTGCAATCTGCCGCGCGCGGAAGCCACCACCGACCGTGTGGGCCTGCTGATGACCGGCGTCAGCGAGGAGGCTCCCGCGCCCGCCTGATCGTTGAGCGCCGGGCCCCGGGAGTGGGGCAGAATGGGCGCACAGGGGCAATGGGGAGGCCGTGACATGACGGTGACCGAGACCACATCCGCAACCCAGGACCGCAGCCGGGGACCCAAGCCGGCCAACGGCAAAGTGCCGGTGTACGACGCGGACGCGCACATCGCCGAGCCGACGTCGGTGTGGGAGTACTACGCCGATCCCAAATACCGGGATCTGATCGCGCAGTGCCGGATCATGGGTGACGGCAGCGATGCCATGTTCGTCGAGGGCAAGAGGCTGCGCAACGGCATCGCGCCGGCCTGCATCCCGCACGCCTATGGCACCGACGTCACCTGGGACGACATCGTGCCCGGCAGCTACGACCCGGCCGCTCGCTTGTCGGTGATGGACGACGAGGGCCTCGACGCGGCGCTGATGTTCCCGTCGCTCATGCTGATCTCGGGTGACATCAACGACCCCGATATCGCAGTCGAGAATGCCCGTGCCTACAACCGCTGGATGACCGACTTCTGCTCGGAGGATCCGAACCGGCTGTTCGGCATGGGCGTGTGCCCGCTGCAGTCGATCGACGGGGCTGTGGCCGTGATCGAAGAAGTCGCCAATGCCGGTCTGACTGGCATCACCTTCCGGCCCGAGCGGTATAACGGGCTGGAATTGTTCTCCGACGAAATGAATCGCGTCTGGTCCGCGGCCGAGCACCACGACCTCACCGTGGGCATCCACGGCAGCTTCGGCTCGGGCATGCCGAGCTTCGCCAAGACCCGCTACGAGAACCAGTTCTACGTCCACATGGTCTGCCACCCGTTCGAGCAGATGGCCTCGGTGATGGAGATGGTGTCCTCGGGCGTGCTCGACGACCATCCGATGCTGCGGGTGGGCTTCTTCGAGTCGGGCCTGGGCTGGTTGCCCTACTGGCTCGACCGCCTCGACGAGCACAAAGAGGCCATGGGCCACCTCGTGCCGCGGCTCAAGCGCGACCCTACGGAGATCTTCTCCGAGCAGTGCTTCGTGACGATGGAAGCTGGCGAGGGCGAGGCCTTCGAGCAGGTCGCCGCGATGGGCCTGGCGCACACCGTGGTGTGGGGATCCGACTATCCCCACTACGACTGCACCTTCCCCGGCGCACTCGCCGAGCTGAACGAAACATTCGCAGGCTTCGACGACGAGGTGAGCGCCCTGCGCGACGAGGTCGTCTACACGAACGCCCGCCGCTTCATGGGCCTGACCTAGCCCTTTGTCCGACGATCTCGCTGCGCTGCTGCCCCAAGCCAAGCCGTGGGATCAGCGCGCAAACGGCGTCCTGCCGCTCGCTGGTGGGTATACGCGATATTTCGACACGTTGGCCTGGATTCTGCAGCAGTGCCGCGATGATCATCTTGATCAAGGCGAACTCCAGCAGCGCTACATGGCGGCCTACTCATTGGACCCGTACGTAGCGCTCGTGCAGATTCAAGGGTTGCAGAAATACGGGCTCTTGGCGAAGGAATCGAACCACCTCGCTGCAACAGTGCCCAGTGTTCGCTGGATGGAAACGCAGGGCGCTGGCCTGGTCATCGGGACCATGCACGCGAACCTGAAACTCGTAGGCGAGTTGCTGCACGAAATCAGACAACCGAGAACGAGAAGGTCACTGCTTGAAGCGGCCAATAGCGGCTACGGATTCGGGTGGCAGAAGGATTCGCAGATCGCGTACCGACTCGGTTGGTTGAGATCTGCCGGATTCGCACAGCAGAGGGCCGGCAACACATACGAAGCAACGCGAGCTGGGCTGGATTTCTTGGAGTGCATCGAAGTGCATCAGCCTGAGGTTGTGCCTGCTCCGGCTTCACCGCCTCCCGCCGCGTCAACGGCGCCCCGAGCGGAGTCGCTGACGCATCCGCAGGTGCACACCGGTGCTGCTGAGATTGCAGAGCGTTTGCGAACGTTGGCATGCGATGGCGCCAGGCACAAGGATTTTGAGGCTGCTGTACGTGATGCCTTCGAATTCCTGGGATTTGCTGCTGAACTCAGAAGCGGTTCGGGGCAGACCGATGTGCTCATCAGCGGACTTCGCAAGATCAATGCCAGCGGCCGTACGCATATGGCTCCCAGCCGCTACACGGCTGTTGTTGAGGTCAAGGCCGTTGGCAACGGGCGCCTGACTTCCAACCAGGTCAACCTCTCGACAATCAAGAAGCACAGAGATGATCACGGCGCCGACTACGCCCTCGTAGTCGGACCGGCACCGGCAGGGCAGTTGATCGGCTACGCGAGAGATGAGGGCATCGGAGTGCTCGCTTCAGAACAACTCGAAGAGATCGTGCTTGCACAGGCTGAGGTGCCGCTGCCAGCGAGGGAGTACCAATCGCTGTTCTCCGATGCTCAAGGCCAGCCGCAAGGTGGGACAGTTGATCGGCAGCAATTGGAGGAAGTCCGAGAAGGGCACAAGAGTCTGCGCGACCTGCTGCTCGGCGTGTTCCGTGCCGTTTCCGAGATTGACGCGAGCAGCGCCGGTACGACGATTGCGCCCGTCGTGCAGTTCGCCCTGAATCGGGATGGGATATCCGCGCCGCTTGAGGAGGTCGAGGGGGCGCTCAACGTGCTCGCGATGCCGTGGCTTGATGGGCTCAAGCTTGTTGAGGACGGCTCGCACCGGCACTTCGTTACCGCTACAACACCGCGGCTTCTTGCACAGCGATTGCGGTGGTTGGCTGATGCCTTTGACGAGGCGGCGGACCAAGAAGGTGGGACTCCCGAGTCGGGCTGAGTTCAGGTGACCGACTCGATGGCGAGCCGTTCGACGGGCTGGCCGGTGATCTCCGCGATGAGCTCGAAGTCCTTGTCGACGTGCAGAATGGTGAGTCCGGCGAGCTCCGCAGTCGCAGCGAGCAGAAGGTCCGCAACTGACGGAGCGCGGTGGCGACCCTGCTCCGCCAATAGCAGTTGAACTTCGACAGCCCGACCCTCGGCCATCGGCGTCAGGTCTTGCGTCGGCATCTTGTTCAGGGGAAATTCCGCAAAGCGCTGCCGATACTGCGCGGCAGATCGAGCGGAAAAGCCGAGTTCCAACCTTGTGACGGTCGAGATTCGTACCAGTCCGCGTTGGATTCTCGAGAACCACTCAGCGGCATCGGATGCGGTATCGAGACGAACTAGCGCAGAGGTGTCGATCAGCCACTCTGTCACCGCCACGCGCCGGCCATGATCTCTGGGTCTCGGGCGTCGGCAAACGTCTCGGCAAGCCTGCGGAAGCACTCCAGCGGGTCTTCAGGGGCCGGCGCCTCGGCGACGCGCGCGCGGTCTCGCTCGCGCAGGAGCACTCGGTGCATGTAGTCGGCTCGCGAGAGTCCCGCCCGGTCCGCGTTCGCATCGACTGCAGCGACAACATCGTCCGGGACATCCGGAATCAGCATGTCTGCCATCTTCGACCTCCCGCTTCTCGTTGAAATGCGACTCTAGCGATGCCTGTCGAAGGTAAGAAATCGATTACTGCGGCGACGAGGCCCTCGTCGACTTCCTCTACCGTTACGGGCCGGACCAGGAATCGCTCCACCGCATCCTCGTCGAGAACCCGGCACGGCCCTTCGGCTTCGAAGACTGACCGACCGATCACACCCAGCATCAGGACGAGGGCGACAATGGAGTTCGGGATCTGTTTGCATTCGAAGATCGACGACATCGACTTGGTGGTCCGGGCTGAGAATCTGGGCTTCGATGCGGCCTGGTTCGCCGACTCACAGATGCTGTGGTCTGACTGCTACTCGTGCATGGCACTGGCAGCCGACCGCACCACGCGCATCAAGCTGGGTACTGGTGTATCGGTCGTCGATACTCGGGTCGCGCCGGTCACAGCGCACAGCATCGCCACCATCAACGTGTTGGCTCCCGGTCGAACGTTCCTGGGCGTGGGCAACGGCTTCACGGCGTGGCGGCTGATGGCACGGAAACCAGCGCGCTTGGTCGAGTTCGAGGCGTTCCTCGACACCACACGTCGACTGCTCAGGGGCGAAGAAGCACCGTTCACCCACGGGGGGAAGACCACTGACGTCGCGTTCCAGATGGCCGAGCTGGGGTTCGTCAGCGTGAACGATCCGGTGCCGATCCACGTTTCGGCGTTCGGGCCGAAGGGGCAGGCCCTCGCCGGTGCGTACGGTGACGGCCTGATCGCAGCGGTGCCACCCCAGCGCAGTGCAGTTGAGCGTTGCCTGGCAAATGCTGCAGGCGGCGCCGCCGGTGCCGGTCGCGAGTTCGACGAGGACAGCTTCCAGCTGACGACGTTGACGGCGATGGCGGTGCTCGAGCCGGGTGAGGACCTCACCTCGGATCGTGTCGTCGAGCAATGTAGACCGATGGCGGTGATGGGCCTTCACTATGCCTATGAGCGTTTCCGCCAGTTCGGGGTCGATCCGCCGCCCCACCTCCGAAGCGTGTGGGACGACTATGTCGCCTTGGTGGAGCAGAGCCCAGAAGCCGAACGCCACTATCGCATCCATGCTGGCCACGGCACGTATCTGCACCCCGACGAGGTGCAGTTCGCGACTCCGGAGCTCATCGAAGCAGCCTGCATCGTGGGCCAGGCCGATCAGTTGGTAGAGAAGATCTCCGAGCTTGAGGCTGCCGGCTTCGATCAGCTGATGGTGCTGCCGAGCTTCGCGTCCCGCTACCGAGCTGCCGAGGAGATCGGGTCGTTGATCAAGCGGTCAGGCTGAGGTGGGCAGGCACAGCATGGGGCTCTCGTAACCCCAAACCGCCAGTACCTCAGGGCGATTCGGTGACCAGGGTTCGGTGGTAGACGGCTCGCACGGCGAGCGCCTCGCGCAGCTCCTCGGTCATGTCCTCGGCGAACTCTGAGCGATAGCTGGAGTCGAGCACGACCGACACGGCGAACTGCAGGCCGGAGAACAGCCCGATGAAGGCCGCCACCAGCACGAGTTGGCGGCTGAACAGCAGTTCCCCGCTCCAGAGCGGAAGACGCACGACCCACGAGCCTTCCCAGGTGACCTGGCTCAGCGTGGTCCACTGTAGCAGCGTGCTCTCGCGCACGGTGAAGATGCCGAAGAGCACGTAGAAGCACGTCACGATCACCGCCACCAGCGCGATCTGGATGCTCTGGGCCACGAACAGCAGCAGGCTGACATTGAATCGAGCCCGGCGTCCCAGCGGGGGCGAGTCTGGGGGCGGGGCCTCCTCGGTGGGCACCAACCTCGCCACGGGAGTGTCCGCACAGCGAGCGCGCACATCGGCCCACGACGGGAAGCGGGCCATGTCCACTGCAAGGCGTCGCACCGAGATGATGACGAACAGCGCCCCGACTGCCATGAGCAGCAGGGCGACCATGCCGAAGAACGGCAGCGTGAAGTCGTTGGCCACCTGCCACATCTCGGCATTCAGGAAGATGAACGCCGAGAACACCAGCAGGATCGGGAGCGACTTGGCCAGCAGCGTCATCATCTGACCCACCTGGCGCCACAGTTGGCCCACCGACCACCGCACCATCGGCAGCAGGCCCCAGCTCGTCACCACGTATGCGCCGACGAGCAGCACCGCGTTCAAACCCAGGGCGAGCGCTGCGTCGACAATGACGGCATTGGAAGATCCCAGACCGGCGAAGACGGCGCCGAGCCCGAGATAGGCGAGCACCTCGGTGATGCCGAACCGCTCGGGAAGCTGCCACAGGCGTCGGCCGCGGATCCGGTTCACGAGCGCCATGGCGCCGGCCATCACGGTTGAACCCACCACGAAGATTCCGGCCTGGGCCCAGCCGGTCCACCGGTCTCCGAACACGAGAAAGAACTCGACGAATACCACGAGTGCCAGAAACGGTGCGGCGCGGGTGAGCACGTCGGAACTTGCGGAGTAGTCGTGTATCAGGTGCGGCAGGCCTCGGTGAACGAACCACCGCTCGCACCGGTGTCGCTCGGCTGCGAGGTCGTGCTCGTGGCGTGACTCGCCGGGGCCGTCCATGACCGAGCACCTTAGGAAACCCGGGGCCGGGGGCCAAAGTGGTCGCAGCCAAATCATCGGCAGTGCTCGGGCCGCTAGACATTGGCGCCATGGGACAGACGATTTCCTTGACAGCTTCAGACGGCGTGACCTTCAGCGCCTACCGTGCCGAGCCTGCGGGACCGCCCAAGGGCGGTGTGGTGGTCGTGCAGGAGATCTTCGGGGTGAACGACCACATCCGCAGCGTCGCCGACGGCTATGCGGCCGACGGCTACTTGGCGGTGGCGCCGGCACTCTTCGACCGTGTGCAGGGCGGCGTCGAGCTCGGCTACAACGCCGAGGGCATCGACGTCGGGCGCAAGATCGCCTTCGAAGATCTCACTGTGGACCAGGTCATGGACGACATCTCGGCGGCGGCCGATTGCGCTGCCGACGGCGGCAAGGTCGGCATCGTGGGCTATTGCTGGGGCGGGTCGATGTGCTACGTGGCCTCAGCCCGCTTGGCCGACAAGATTGCGGCGGCGTCGGGCTACTACGGCGGGCAGATCATGCCGCACCTCGACGAGCGGCCCACCGCTCCGCTGTTGCTGCACTTCGGCACCGAGGACCACGGCATCCCGCTCGAGAACGTGCATGCCATCGATGAGCGTTGGGATCACATCACCGTGCACATCTACGACGGTGCCGATCACGGCTTCAACTGCGACGCGCGTGCCAGCTTTCACCCCGATGCTGCAGCACTGGCCAAGCAGCGCACGCTGGATCATTTCGCCCAGCACCTGAGCTGAACCGCTCGGGGGCCGCAGCAACCGACCTGCTTGATGACCGGCTCTGCGACGCCGAGGCGCCGACGTCGCTCGGCAGCTGAGGTCAGTCGCTCAAGAAGATGACGCCGCGGTCGATCGCGGGGCCGCCTTCGGCGTTGAGCACGTCGAAGCGGACGGCCTCGGTTGCGCCGCTGCCGTCGCTGACAGGCACTACGTCCCAGATGCGGACGGTGATGGTCGAGGGCATGAGCACCATGGCACGGAAGCGGCAGACGATCCGGCGGACGCGGTGCGGATTGCCGTCGGCAACGGCGTCCACCACGGCCGAGACGCCGAGCGCAAGCGTTGCGGTGCCGTGCAGGATGATGCCCGGCAGCCCGGCCTTGCGGGCGACCGCAGCGTCGGTGTGGATCGGGTTCCAGATGCGGGCGCACTCGGTATAGGCGTGCGCTGCCCCGTGCGCCACTGGCACCCCGATCTCGGCGAGCGGCTCGGCGGGCAGGTCGCCGAAGTCCGGCTCGGCAGGGGCGTCGGGATCGGGCCTGTTGCCACCGGCGGTCTCGACGTTGAGGAACACCCCGCCTTGGTACGTCGTGGCAACCGGGTTCCCGTCGGCATCGGCAGTGTCGATGCGCATGGTCTGGTAGGTGCCGGGCTTGCGCTGCTCGACACCGGTGTACGTGACGCTGGTGGTGAGATGGTCGCCGGGGCGCACCAGCCGGTGCACCGTCAGATCATGCGTGGCGTGGACTGAGCGCCGGACCTCGTCGGGTGTGATGCCCCAGCGGTCCGAGATATCGCGGCCTGCCACGATGACCGGCCACTCCGGGCACACGGCGAACATCGGGTGCGCCACCACGCCGTCGTCGCCGAGCGTGTCGAAATAGCAATCGTGGGTGTCGCCGAGCGATGCCGCATAGGCCATCGTCCAGCGCTCGTCCACGTCATGGGTGATCGGCCCGATCACCTCGCCGACCATGTCTGTCGGAATCGGCATGGTCTCAGCGTAGTGAAGTCGGCGTCGCCCGGTCGGCGTCGCCCGGTCGGCGTCGCGCATGTGGCGCTGACGGATTGAAGGAAGTGGAGGTCGCTGCCTCTAGCTGGCAGTTGGCCTGCATGAGGCCACAGCGCCGCAGCGGACTAATCTGCTGGCAAGCTCAACAATGTCGGCGGGGGTAATGGATCGCACTGCGCCGCATGGAAACCGACCGTTGCGCCCGTTTGCGGCGGTGTCAGCGGTGGTGGCGGTTGCTGTGCTGGGTGCGGGGGTGCCGGCGGTGGCGGCGCAGACAGGCGACGGCGGTTCTCAGTCTGAGCAGGACGCGGGGCCTGATGTCACTGAGGGCTTGGAGCCGGGCACGCTCGAGGACGGCAGCCAGCTCGGTCCCGCAGCGGGGGCGGCGTTGTCGGTGTCTGAGGTGGCCTATCCCAGTCTGGGCGCCCAGCTGTCGTCGCTGGCGGTCGCTGCTGCGCCGCATGTCCCCGGCGACAGCAGCAGCGACGGCGCCACGGGCAACTCCAGCGACATCGGCGATTATGCGGTTTCGATGATCGGGCTGTCGATCATGTTCGACAGCGATCCGGAGCGGGTGGTCGAGGCGATCGCGGCCGTCGGCGGCGATGTGCGCAACGTGTTCGACGGCTATGTCGAGGCGTTCGTGCCCCCGTCTGCGCTTGCGGCTTTGGCGCAGATCCCCGGTCTCACTTGGGCCCGGGAGTTCGCTGTGCCGCACAAGGACAGGGGCCGCTACACGAGCGGCGGTGTTGCCGCGCATCTGGCCGACGCTTGGCACGACGCGGGCATCACCGGCGACGGCGTCAAGATCGGCGTGATCGACGGCTCATCG
>JAJECP010000003.1 GCA_022821985.1 Acidimicrobiia bacterium | reverse complement strand
ACTCCCTGCACCCACCTGTTGTAGTCGTCGATGTCCGCCGACTCCGCCGTGCGCGTCTCCGAGGTGATGAAGATCAGGCGGAAGCGGTCGCCTGCGCTCAGGTCGGCCGGCGCGAGCCCGAACGTCGCCGGCACCTCGATGACGCCCGACTCGTCGTCCACGATCGAGAACACGATCGGCCCGTCAGTGACCTCGCCGGCCGTGACGCCGTTGACCGACGGGGTTCCCGCGCTGATCGACACCGCGGGCTGCGAGCGGACCGCGTTCTGCACGGGCGTGAGGCGCAACGTCGCCGTCTGCGTGCCGTCGGCAGTGCCTGCCATCTGCACCCGCGGGTTCTGACTTGATCTGTCCAGAAAGCTCACGCCCTGATCCGACGGCTGCTGCTTCGTGAAGGTGTAGTCGTCCTCGGCCGTCGCGCCCTGCACGGTCAGCGGCAGCACCAGCCACTGGCCTGCGGTCAGCGCGCGGCTCAGCGTGATCGTGATCGTCTTGTAGCCCTCCGCGCCGCTGCCGCCCTCGACCGGGTTGCCGTCGCTGTCGCCGTCGGAGGTGGAGATCGTCACGTCGACGGTCGACGGCGGGGCCGTGTCGGCGTCGGTCACGGTGACAGTGGCTGTGGCGGCGGTGCCGAGGGTGGCGTCGACGGGGTCGCTGAGCCGGACCGTGAACGTCTCCGCGCTTTCCGCAGTGCTGTCGGCCGTGATGGCGATGGTGATCGTCTGTGATGCGACGTTGGGGGCGAACTGCAGCGTGCCGGTGGCCGACGTGTAGTCGCCGGGGTGGGTGGCGGCGCTCGCGCCGGTGCCGTCGGCGGTCGTCCACGTCACCGACGAAGGCACGAGCGTCGCGCCTGATTTCGTGACGGTCAGCTCCGCCGTGCCGGTCTCTTCCGAGCCTCGGGCGGCGGTCGGGTTGAACTGGATTGTGGGTTTGTCGGCGGCGTCGGTGATCGTGCCGATGGCTGTGGCGTTGAGGGAGTCGAGCGGCGGCGCGGTGCCGCTGCTTGTGGGGGTGCCGAGGGCGACGGTGAAGTAGTGATCGCTCTCGTAGGTGGAGTCGGCGGTGGTGGCGACGTTGAAGGTGGCGCTGGTGCTGTTGGCGGGGATGGTGACGGTGCCGGCGGTGTTGGTGTAGTCGGCGCTGGTGGCGACGACATAGGCGGGGTCGCCGGCGACGCCGCGCCCGTCGGCGAGGGTGTAGGGGACCGAGACGCCGGCTGTGTTGGCGTAGCCGGCGGGCAGGGTGACGGTGAAGACGGCCGGGCTGCCCTCGGCGGCGGAGGCGTCGGCGATCGTGACGCCCGGCGTCGCTTCCACGACGAACACCCCGGAGAGCGCGTACATCGGGCGCTGCTGGCTGCGGGAGTGGCTGTAGCCGTGCTGTTCGCCGCAACTGCTCCCTCTGTCGGGGGGTCCCAGCGTGAACCCGAGGGCGTCGCTGCTGTTCAAGTACCCGGCCGTGACATGCGCCGCCCCCAACCGCGGTTCGGATGTGCTGCGAACTCCGTTGGAGATCTCGTCACACGACTGCCCGGAGGCGTCACCGTTGCGGATGCTGCCGGTCCAGTAGCCGTCGGAGTCGATCGTGGCCGCCGACCCGTCGGCGTGGCGCGGGTTGGCCTCATCGTCCCAGGTGCCGTCGGTGAAGTCGGCGTTGTCGTCGGCGACCTTGCTGCCGTCCACCCAGTAGACGGGGACATCGGGGTGCTCTGCGTCGTTTTTGTTGAACTCTGCGTGGTCGCGAGCCGCTGTGTCGTGGTTCTCGCCGATGGCCTTGAATACTTCGGCGTGGGGGACCATGTCGGTGACGCCGCCGTTGCTCAGGTGGTTGCCGGTGATCTCCGCGCGGACGAACGTGTCGTATGCCGAGAGCGAGTCGCTGGCCGCCGTCGTTGTCTGGCTGGTGACGTAGATCAGGCGGAATCGGTCGCCGGCACTGAGCCCGCTGGGCAGCAGCGACCAGTCCGCCGCCACGACGGCTTCATCGGTGACCAACGGGTCGTCGTCCTCGATGCCGAACCAGGCCGTTTTGCCGTCGGTCGACAGGTCGGTGCCCGCGTCGAAGTTCCCGGTCCACAGCGCCTCGATCTCGTCCGGCGTCAGGAAGCCGACTGAGAACTCCTCGTCGAAGCCCTCGCCGTCGTCGAAGCCGTCGCGGGCGTGCAGCGCGAAGGTGGCGGTCTGCGCGCCGTCGCCGCGGAACTCCAGCACGCGGTAGCCGCGATAGTTGGGCGTGTAACGCTCGACACCGGCAAGCGACACGCCCGTGCCCGCAGCGGTCATCACGAAGTCGTTGTGGCGCAGCGGCCAGGCCACATTCGCGCTGATCCGCGGCCCGCGCGTGCTGTCCACGACCACGCAGTGCTCCACGACATTGTCCGGAACGTTTGGCCCGCTGGTGTCGCAGTCGCCGTCCACGGTGGAGTGACCGGCCGCTCGGAGGACCAGCGGGATCCGCGCGTACTCGCCCGCTGCCAGCGGTCGGCTCAGCGAGACCGTCAGCGACCGGTCCACGCGGGTGGCGTCGCCCTCCAGCATCACCTCCGAGATGTTGCCGTCCGACGATGTCGCCCGCACCCCCGCGCCGGCCATGGTGACGTCGGTCGCGTCGTCGTCCACGACGGTCATGTGGTGAATGGCCCAGATTCCGGAGTAGTTGCTGTCAGAGCTGCTCATGGCGTGCCCGATCGTGACGGCCGCGTCCGCCGCGTCGGTGTTGTTCTTCGCGCCGCTGATCGTGACGGTCTGCGGCGTGCTCCAGATGCCGGCGCCGCTCGGCGTGAAGGTGAGCGACGCGCCCGTCGTGACCGTCGCCCGGTGCGTGGATTGGCTGCTGACTGCGACAGTGACGTTGGCGGTCGGCGCGGTGTTGAGCCGCACGGTGTAGGAGTAGCTGCCTGCTTCATCGACGCGGCCGTCGCCGTTGTCGATGACTGTGAGGCCGGCGGTGGCCTCCACCAGGGTCATCTTGTAGCCGCGTTGCGCGCCGACTTTTTTGTCGTAGCCGGGGCAGGCGCCGCCGGAGCAGGCGCCGCCGGCGAGGTTGGTGTCGATGTGGCGGTCGCGCCAGGTGTCGGAGTGCTGCGGGATGTTGACCGACAGCCTGGTGACGTTGTTGTTGCCGTCGTTGGCCGCGGCGGTGACCACGACGGTCGCCTCCTGCGCGCCGGCGCCGGTGAAGGTCACCACCCCGGTGGTGGCGTTGAGGGCCGCGCCCGTCGGCGCGCCGTCGAGCGCGATCGTGAACTCCGTCCCCAGCGTCGCGCCGACGAAGCGCAGCGGGACGCTGACTTCTTCGGATGCGGCCAGCGCGCGGTCGATTTTCACGCGGAACTTGGCGGTGTCGCTCGTGTCGCCCTCGGTCGCCTCGGCGTCGGGCGTGGCTGCGGGCAGCACGCGGACGCGCGTCGGGTCGTCGTCGATCACCGAGAACGGCACGTTCGGGATCGTCACGCCCGAGTAGGCGGTGCCGTTGCCCTGCCTGCTGTCGGTGTAGTCGGCATCCAAGACCAGCAGACGGAACAGGAAGGCGCCCGTGTGCGCGCCGCCTGGGGCGTCGGCGACGTTGTCGTTCGCGAAGAACACCGCCTCCTTCGTGAGGTCCGCGCCCGTCGCCCCCGAACTCCAGCGCGCCACCTCGACGTCGACCCCCGGGGCGTCGGGCGAGGCGGGGCCCACGCCGCCGGCGGTCGGGCGCGTCGTGGGATCGCCTTGGGAGTCCGGTCCGGTGCGGACCGAATCGTTCGTCCGCGCGACGAGCACGAGGTCCGCCGTCGGCGACGACGCCAGCGTGACCCGCAGCCTGGCCTGCTTGTCACGCGAGTCGTTGTTGCGGCTGGTCTCCATCATGGTGAGCCGGCTGCCGCCCAGAACCGTCACCGTCGCACCCGTCGCGCCGCCGACGTCGGTGTCCGCCGCCGGCTCCGTGATCGTGACCGTCCAGTCGCCCAGAACCGTGCCGCCGACACAATCGGCAGTCGTGCACAGCCGCACCCCGAACGTCTCGTCGCCGGTGCCGTCCGAGTCCGCGTTGGCCGTCACCTCGAAACGGATCTTCCTGTACACCGCGTCCGGGTAGGCGCGCGGGCCGCCGGCATCGGGCGTGACCGCCAGCGCCTGGCCGAGCAGGTTGTTGGTGGTGATCGTGACGTCTGAGGACTCGGCGCTGAAAGAGCCCGCGACGCTGGCGTGCAGGTAGTACTCGGGCCGCACGGGGACGTTGCTGACCTCGAACGCCCGCGTCTGGCCCTCAACAATCGTGTCGCGATGCAGAACCGCCTGCGAGACCACCTGCTGCGCCCCAACCGAAGACGGCCCACCCGCCAACGGCAACCCCACCGGCACCACCGCCAACAACGACCCCAGCAGCAGAACCGTCGACACCGCCCCCAGCCACCGCCGCACACCGCGGCCGCCGCAGCGACACCAGCGGGCCCTCACAGCAACTAACCGCTCACGGGGGGGGGGGGGGGGGGGGGGGCAGAAACCCCCACCCCGGACACACCCCCGGCCCGGGGGGGGGGGGGGGGGCGCGGGACGACTCAGCCACGCCGATCACTCCAGCGGCCATGTACCGTGCGCGCACGCTGCGTCGGCTCTCGCGCCGCGCGTCAACCTCTTGCGTGCGACGCACTGGATCCTGTGCCACTGTCGTCGCCACACGGGCTGTTGCTCCCGCTCCAAGGCGGGCCAGATCACCGCCATCGGCCAGCACACTCGATTCGTTCCCGGCGACTTGCCGGTTGCTAACAGTGAACCAAAGAAGGACAGCGAACGCAATAGCGGAACGAGCGCAGGAGCCGCTATGAGTACCATCGCCACTGTGTCCGACAGCGACGCCCCGGCCGGATCCCCGACGACGACGGCCGCTGGATCAACGGATGCGCCGACGCCAGCCGATGCGGCAGGCGACGTCGCGGCGGCTGGGCGGAGGCGGCAACCCCGCACGCTGACGATCCCGCTCCCCACAGCCGTCGTGGGCGCGCTCGTTGCCGGAATGTTCGGCCTGCTGTTCTTCAGCCTCAACAGCCTGAGCGCCGACATCGACGCCCTGCGCACCGAAATGAACCAGCGGTTCGCCGACACAAACGGGCAGATAGACACCCTCCGCACCGACATGACCGGGCAGATAGACACCCTCCGCGCCGAGACGAGCCAGCGGTTCGCCGAGGTGCACACAATCCTGCTTGATCACACGGACCGGCTGGCCCGCATCGAGACCGTCCTCGAAATCGAGCCTCGGGTCGGCACCGCACACGACGGCGGAGCCTCAGCTCAGGAGGAGGCTCCGGGCTCGGCAGCAGGCTGATGAGCAGGAAGAACGCGAGAGCGTGATCGCTTCGTCTCAGCGCGGATAGAGACGAGCTTGTCGGCGCGCAGCTGACCGCATGCAGCGTCGATCGACGTGCCGCGGTTCTGGCGCACGGTGGCGTTCACGCCATGGGACGACAGCTCGGCGGCGAAATGCTCGATTCGACCGGCCGGCGAGGGCTGGTGGCCGTATCCCGGTGTGGGATTCAGGGGGATGAGGTTGACATGGGCCGCCAGAGGCCGCGCATACGCAGCAAGCTCGGCCGCGTCGCGGTCGGTGTCGTTGACGCCGCCGATCATCGCCCACTCGAGGCTGATGCGCCGTCGCTTGGCGCGCCGGTAGTCGGCCAGCGAGCGCGCCAGATCGCGCAGCGAGTACGTGCGATTGATGGGCGCAATGCGGTTGCGCAGTCGGTCGTTGGCGGCATGCAGCGACACTGCCAGGTTGACCGGCAGCGTCTCCGCTGCAAGGCGCTCGATGCCGGGAATGACGCCGACGGTCGACACCGTGATGTGCCGGGCGCCGATGCCCATGCCGCCATGGAACCGCTCCACCGCTGCCCATACTGCGTCGTAGTTGGCGAGCGGCTCGCCCATGCCCATGAACACGATGTTGACGGCTCTGCCGGGGGCGGTTCGATCATCCGGGCCTGCCTCCTGCAGCGTGCCCAGCACTTGCTCGACGATCTCGCCCACGCTCA
Organism: Acidimicrobiia bacterium; assembly: GCA_022821985.1. Lineage (GTDB taxonomy): Bacteria > Actinomycetota > Acidimicrobiia > Acidimicrobiales > Poriferisodalaceae > Poriferisodalis. Next base: position 125,563 of record JAJECP010000003.1, on the reverse strand, counting down.
GGTTGCGGTCGAAACCCACTTGGCCTGTCGCGCAGAAGCTGCACGCCATGGCGCAGCCGGCTTGGCTGCTGATGCACAGCGTCGTCCGGTTCCGGTAGCGCATCAGCACCGACTCCGCCAGGCGGCCGTCACGCAGCGACCACAGGTGCTTGGTGGTGGTGCCCCGGTCTGCGGACTGCGTGCGGACGAGCGTCAGCGCAGGCGGCAGCAGCTCGCCGATTGCCTGGCGCAGGCTCTTGGGCACATTGGTGAGCTCAGACAACGGACGGCGCTGGCGGTACAGGCCGTCCCACACTTGGTCCAGCCGGTATGTGGGCTCGCCGTCGAGCAGCTCGCCGAGCTCCGCCCGGTTCAGGTCGCCGAGCGAAGGATCGGCGCCGGGGGCTGTCACGGCTGATCAGCTCGCTACGAGTTCAGCGGGCCGGTGCCGGTGAACAGCCGACGCACGACGGCCACCTCCAGGCCGAGGTCGAGGTAGAGCGTGACAGCCGGGGTGTTGTCGGCGTCGACGTAGAGCATTGCCCGTGTCAGGCCTGCTTCGGTGAGGTGCTCGTAGCCGGCCAGCGTCAGCGCCCGGCCCAGGCCGCGGCCGTGATACTGCGGGTCAACCGCGATGACGTACACCTCCCCGACCGGCGGGTCCTCATCGGCGTGCACCTTGGTCCAGCAGTAGGCGGCGATGCGGCCGTCGATGTCGTGCACCCGGAAGCCGTCGGCGTCGAACCACGGCTCGGCCTGACGCTCGGCTACCTGTTCCAGCGTCCAGCCGCCCTGCTCACGGTGCCACGAGAATGCCCGGTTGTTGACTTCCACCCACGCCTGCTCGTCCTGGCCGACCACGAACGAACGGGTCTCGATGCCGCTGGGCTGATCCATCGGCAGCGATCGCTCCATGCGGTAGAGGTCGCGCTCGAACGTCAGGCCGAGCTCGGCGAGCCCGCGCCCGAACTCGGTTTCGGTCGGCGCAAGATCGCGTCCGTCTGCTTCGCCGTGGTCCGGATGATCGATCCAGACCGATACGGGCCCCGAGACCTCGCGGAGCTGCAGGCGCAATGCCGCCACCAGTGCGCCGGGCGGCCAGTGCGCGGCATTGGCCTCCACGACAGCGCCGTGCTGATCGGCGCCGATCGAGATCACGGGATCGGCACTCGCTGCGGCACTCACCGGGGCGAGGCTAACGCCGCTCATGCGTGGTGTCCGGGCGGCACGCCGGTGTTGCGCCAAGGCCGCACCACGACGGCGCAGCTGGCAGCCGACAACGGGCGGCGGGTGCCACACTTGCGCGGTGAACCGGATCAGGTGGGTCAACCGCAGCCAGCCTCAGACGCTCTATAGCGCTGTGCTGCTGAGCTACTTCTCTGCGGTGTTCCTGCTGCTCGGAACTCGCATCGACCCGCAGTTGGCGAACGACATCTTCGAGGGCATCGTCTCGCTGTTCGCCAGCGACCGCACAGCGGCCGATCTGAGCGACAGCATCATTCCGCCGGCCGTCACTCTCCTGCTCGCCGGTGCGTACGTCGCCGGTGGCGCGGGCACCGCCAATGAGCGTCGTTGGGGCCACTGGCTGTGCTCCGCTGCGGCGGTCTACGCGGCCATCGCGACGCTGTGGTGGGGTGTCCGATGGGGTTTTCAGTTGGGCGTGCTCATGCATCTCATGGTCCGAGGATTGCTGCTGATACTGCTGTTTCACCCGATGAGCCGCAGCCATCGCCGCGTCTGGTTCACGTGAAGTCTCGCCGACGGCGTGCGTCAGAGCTGCCTCACCCGCAGGACAAGGCCCAGGCCGTCGAGGACATGTTCGACGAGATCGCGCCTCGCTACGACCTGCTGAACCGGCTGCTGACGTTCCGCCTCGACACTCGCTGGCGCCGCCGCGCCGTGGCGGCCCTCGGCCTGGCACCCGGCGAGACCGTGATCGACGTGGCCTGCGGAACCGGCGACCTGTGCAATGAGCTCGAATCGGCCGGCCTTCGGCCCGTGGGCGTCGACTTCTCCGCAGGGATGCTCGCAGCCGCCACTACGGCGGCTCCCCTGGTGCGCTCCGACGCGCTCAGGCTCGGCGTGCGCGACGCGTCGCTCGACGGCGCGACGTGCGGTTTCGCTCTGCGGAATTTCACGAGCCTCGAACCGTTCTTTGCGGAGCTGGCCCGAGTGCTCCGGCCCGGCGCCCGGATCGCACTGCTCGAGGTCGCCGAGCCGGCCAACCCGCTGCTGCGGGCCGGTCACCGGGTGTATTTCGGCAAAGTGGTGCCGGCGATCGGCAGCCTGCTCTCCAGCCGATCTGCCTACCGGTACCTACCCGAGTCCGTGTCGTATCTGCCGGAGACGCCAGTGCTGATGGCCCAGCTCGCCGATGCCGGATTCGGCTCCCTCGACAGGACACTGCTGAGCGGCGGCATCGCCCAGCTCATCACCGCCACCCGAGACGCTTCAGTCCCTTAGTTGCCCAACGGGATCGTCTTGGCCAGATCGGTGACGACTTCTGCCGTGGGCAGCTCGGCCAGCGAGGCCGGCGGGCAGAGGATCTTGCAGTCGCGGGAGCCGCCGCCCACGATGACTTCGGTGCAGTCCATCACCCGGCTGTCGATCCAGACCGGGATGTCTGGAGGCAGCCCGAAGGGCGTCACGCCGCCGATCATCATCCCGGTGCGTGCAATGGTCTCGTCGGCATCGGCGAAGGATGCCTTGCGCGTGCCCAGCCGGCGCCGCACCACACCGTTCACATCGAGCCGCGTCGACGCCAGCACCACGCAGCACGCCATCGGCCGATCGGCTGACTTGCCCACCACGCAGATGGCGTTCGCCGACGCATCCATCGAATAGCCGTAGCGCTCGCAGAATTGCGCTGTGTCGGCGAAATCGGGATCGCACTCCACCACCTCGTACGCCACGCCCAGCGCAGCGAGATGTTCCAGCACCGCTCCCGAACTTGCTTCTGTGCTCATCGGGACATCATTGCGGATCGCACGGGCACGGCCACGGGTCGCGGCACGGGTGTCGCCGACGTCATGGCCCGAGCGCCAAGCCGACAGTCAGCAGCGCGCCCACCACGATCTGCAGGCGCCCGGTGGCTGCGAGCACCCCCACCAGCGCAGCACCGGTGGCTCCGCGGACCACCGCGCGAACGGGCGCGACAGCGAACGCGACGGCGGCGAGCCCCAGCATCGTCCACGGCCGCAGCAGCGACAGGTACATCGGCGAGAACACCATCAGCACCACGACGACCGCGTACATCGCTCGGGTGGGCCCATCGCCCAGCCGCACCGCCAGCGTGCGCTTGCCGGCCTGTGCGTCGGTCGGCAGGTCGCGCAGGTTGTTCGAGATGAGCAGCGCCACCGAGCCCAGCCCCACCGGGACCGACGCAGCGATGCCCAGCATGGTGATGCGGGCGTCCTGCACGAACGCCGATCCGGCCGTCGCCACCAGGCCGAAGAAGACGAACACGAACAGCTCGCCGAAACCCCGGTAGCCGTATGGACGCCGCCCGCCGGTGTAGTACCACGCTGCGAGCATCGACGCCCCGCCGGCCACGACGAGCCACCACGACACGGCTGCTGCCACCGCGATGCCGAACACGGCGGCTACGCCGAAGGCTGCGAACGCCGCATTCCGCACTGCGGCCGGCGATGCCGCTCCCGAGGCCACCAAGCGCTGCGGCCCCACCCGGGCCACGTCGGTGCCCCGCACCCCGTCGCTGTAGTCGTTGGCGTAGTTGACAGCAATCTGGATGCACAGCGACACGATCAGCGCGAAAGCGGCTCGCCACCACACGATGCCGCCGTCTGCTGCGGCATCGGCCGCCGCGGTGCCCACGAAGGGCGGCACCAGCGACGCCGGCCAGGTGCGAGGCCGTGCCCCGGCCAGCCACGTGCGTGCGGCGCTCACGCAGCCGAAAGCTAGTGCTGACTACAGCCGGAAGCCCTCCACCGGGCCAGCCACCCGGGCCACGGCGAACGACTGGTTCCCGCTGGCAAGCAGTTCGCCGTCGGGTGTGAACATGCGCACGACGCCATGGCCGACAGCGTTGTGGAAGCCGTCGGTCTCGATGTCAAGCAGCACCCATTCGCAGGCGGCATCGCCTGCGATGCGCACGGTGTTGTCGAGGCTTGCGCCGCGCCACTTGCGGCCGAGGCTGAGGTGCATCCCCGTTGCGAGCGTGTCCGCCAACGCAATCAAACCCTGGCGGGTGGACGCCAGCGTGCCAGCGAGTCGCGCCCAGCAGAGGATCCTGCGATCGCCGGCGCTGTAGGGCGCAAACCGGATGTCGGCCTCTGTGCTGAACGATGGAACGGCGTCGTCCGGCACAGAACGGCGCGCCAACTCCTCCGGCGCCGGAACATCCGGCGGCTGCACCCAGTCCTGGTCGATGCCGAGCCGCCGACCGCCCAGCGACAGCAGCGCTCGCATCAGCACGCTGCCGTCGCCTGCATCGGCGACCTGCGCGAGCACCTGGGTCATCCGCTTGCCGGCCGAACCGATGTCGAAGGTGATCTCTGCGCTGCCGCCGAGCGGGACACGGGACATGAACTGCGCCGAAGCCGAGGCAACCGGCCGTTCGCTCCATGTCTCGGCGGCGGCAGTGACCGCCGCAAGCGCGCAGCCGCCGTGCATCACACCGAGATAGTTGGCAACGTTCGGCGAGATGGGCAGTTGCCAGCGCAGCTCGTCGTCGGTGGCCTGCACGCCGAAGAACTCAACGACGTCTGCGAGCCGGTCGCCCGGCAACAGCGGCGCCGTGTCCCGTGTCTCTTGGGTCACCGCGCCGAAGCTAGACGAGCCTTCTGATGCATGGGCTCACGGCGCGCGCCGGCGCGCGTGGGTTCAACCCGCTGCCGCGGCCCACGGTGCAGATTGGCCGGCTTGGTAGTGGTCGGGCCGGATGCCGAAGGCTTCGATCATCCGATGCCAGCCGCTGCAGACGGCGAGCAGAGCTCCGAGCCGCAGGATCTGCTGCTCGTCGAAGTGTCGCTGCAGCCGCTCGTAGTGCTCGGGCAGGATCTTCCCCGAGTGCTCATTGCCGGAGAGCCAGTCGGCTAGGGCGAGCGCAGCTTTCCAGCCGTCGTCGAGATCGGAGTTCTCGTAGTCGTCCAGCTTGGCCACGACCTCGTCGGTCAGCCCGGTGCGCACCAACGATGCGCTCTTGACCAGGCTTCAGTGGAAGCACTCGTTGCGGTTCGCCATGCGGATGCGACACATCTCGAGCATGTGACGATCAAGCGCTCCGGGGTCCTCCTCAGGCGTGCCGCCATACACGGCGCCGACCCAGCCCAAGAACATGTCCATCGTGGTCTCATCCGCAGCCAGCGTCCGGAACAGGTTGTCGTCGGTGTAGGCCTTCGCGTACCACGTGTCCAAGCGGCGTTGCTGCTTGTCGTCCAGCTCGGTCACCTTTGGCAAGTAGCCGTGCTCATTCGCCATGACTCCCCCTCGACGGCCGTGGCTCGCTGGGAACGACGCTACCGCACCCTCCTCCTGGGCGACCGATGGCAGCCCGGACGCGAAGTGCGTCGGCGGGCACGCAGATTCCGCTGCGCGCCTAATCTCGGCAATGTCAAGCGAAGCCACTGACGTGGCCGTACAACGCGAGGGGGCGTCACATGAAGGCTGCTGTGCTCTGCGAACAGCCGGGCGATCTGGAGATCGAGGACTTGCGCATCGACGCGCCCGGACCGCAGGAGGTGCTCATCCAGACCGTGGGCGCTGGTCTGTGCCACAGCGACTTGCACTTCATGGAAGGCCTGTTCCGCACGCCTCTGCCCATGGTGATGGGCCACGAGTCGGCCGGCGTGGTGGAGGCCGTGGGCAGCGACGTGAGCTACGTGAAGCCCGGTGACCATGTGGTGGCGTGCCTGTCGATTTTCTGCGGCCAATGCCACCGCTGCCTGTCGGGCAACCCGCACCGCTGCACCAACATCCGGGCCACCTCGCGGGCCAAGGGCGCCGCAGCCCGACTGGAGCGTGACGACAGCACTGAGGTGGGCCAGATGGCTCGGCTCGGCGGCTTCGCCGAGCAGATGCTGGTGCATCAGAACGCCGTCGTGAAGGTGCGGCCGGACATGCCGCTCGACCGGGCATGCCTGATCGGCTGCGGCGTCACGACGGGCTTCGGTGCGGCGGTGAATACCGCAGGCGTCGGCGTGGGCAGCGTGGTGTGCGTGATCGGCTGCGGGGGTATCGGCCTGTCGGCCGTGCAAGGCGCCCGCGTGGCCGGCGCCGGTCGGATCATTGCAGTGGACATGACGGAGACGAAGCTTGAGACCGCCCGCCAGATGGGCGCCACCGACACCGTCAATGCCGCCGAGGTGGACGACGTGGTGACCGCCGTGAAGGACATGACCAAGGGCGGCGTGGAGTACAGCTTCGAAGCCATCGGCTTGGCCGAGACGGTGCAGCAGGCGTTCAACATGCTCGACATCGGCGGCACCGCCACCGTGATCGGCATGGTGCCGTCGAAAACCAAGGTCGAGCTGCGCGGCATCGACTTCCTGTCCGAGAAGAAGCTGCAGGGCTCGATGATGGGCTCGAACCAGTTCCGCAGCGACATCCCGATGATGATCGACCTCTACCTCGATGGCCGCCTCATGCTCGATGAGATGATCTCGGCACGCATCGACCTCGAGCAGATCAACGAGGGTTACGGCTGGATGAAGGCCGGCGAATCCAACCGCACCGTCATCACCTTCGACTGAGGTCGCTGCCGGCCCGCGAGCCTGCAGTCCTCGCCCGACTGCCATGACGTCGGGTCCGCTGGCAACGCGGGCCGCTGAACGCATCACGACGCTCGACGCCGTGCGCGGCGTGGCCGTGCTCGGCATCTTGACGATGAATGCCGTGGCATTCGGCCTGCCCGCCGCCGCCTACGCCAACCTCGATGCCGGCGGCTCGCGGACGGCGCTGGACTGGGTTGTCGGCGGCGCCGGAGAGATCTTCGCCGACCAGAAGTTCATGGGCCTGTTCTCGATGCTGTTCGGCGCAGGCGTAGTGCTGTTCGCCGAGCGGGCCGCGGCGAAGGGCAGGCGCAGCGTGCTGCTGAGCCTGTGGCGCAACGCGCTGCTGCTGGGCATCGGCATCGTGCACCTGTCGTTCTGGGACGGCGACGTGCTGTTCGCCTACGCCTTGTGCGCGCCGGTCGTGCTCGCACTGCGACGCCTGCCCGCCAAGCTGCTGCTCGTACTGGGCGGCGCGTGCTATGTCGCAGTGGCAGTCGTGTCGTGGTTCGTGCAGTCGTCGCTGCGCAGCTTCTCCAGCGTGCTGATCGACTTCTGGCACTACGGCGACTACTACGGCGTCATCGGGACGTGGTTCCTGACGGACTACTTCGGTCGAGCATTGGGGGCGATGCTCATCGGGGCGGCGCTCTACCGGACGGGTGTCATCAGCGGCAACCGGGCACCGTCGTCCTACCGCCGCATGGCCGCATGGGGCCTCGGCGTCGGGCTGCCGCTGTCAACTGCCGGCTTCGCACTGATGGCCGGTACCGGCTTCGACATCGACTGGGCCATCGCCGGAACCATCCCCAACACGCTGGCCACCGTGCCGCTCTGCCTGGGCTACCTCAGCCTGATTGCGCTGTGGAACTCGGCGAGCAACGGTGGCTTGCGGCGGCGCATCCGTGCTGCGGGACGCATGGCGCTCACCAACTACCTCACCCAGACAGCACTCGGCCTGCTTGTGCTGGGCGCTCTGCTGGACGATCTGAACCTGGGCCGCAGCGGCATCGCCGTGTTCGTGGTGGCTGCGTGGCTGGTGCAGCTGTGGTGGTCGAAGGCCTGGCTGGACCGGTTCGCCTTCGGCCCCGTCGAATGGCTGTGGCGCTGCGCCACGTACCGCCGCTGGCAGCCGATACGCGCTCGCTAGCGAACGGGCCGCACAAACGCAGCCCGTCAACCGCTATCTCGACTAAGGCAGGATCGGGGTTGCTTCCATGTAGCCCGGTTCGAGGAACTCGACGTTCGGCGTGACGCGTGCCAGCTCGGCGGCAATGGACGACGTGTCGGTCGGCACCGAGAAGCCCGGCAGCCAGTTGTCGTGGTGTCCGAGGATGATCTTGCGGGGCCGCAGCAGATCGGCTTGACGGCCGATGAACTGTGCCAGCGAGCCCTGGATGGGCTCGCCGTCGATGTTGCCGCGGCCCGCCGCCGCAAGGATCGCCACGTCGGGGCGCAGGTCGCGCATCACGCCCGACCAGTGACCCGAGGTGTCCTGGAACAGCACCGATCCATCGGGCGCCTCGATCAGGAACAGCAGCGCTCCCCCGTCGCCCCGGTCGCTGTGGCCGGCGGCCGACGCAGCGATGTGCGCGCTGGTGTCGGCATCGACCTCCGTCGCCAGGTACTTCATCAGCTCGGCGAACTTCTGCTGCTGCTCCTGCCAGGTCACGCCGAGGTCGCCCAGGCAGACGTGGTCGGGCTGGTCCATCTGGGTGTGCGACCAGACGCAGGAGTGCTGGCTCGGATACACCGACACCCGCACGCCGGCTCCCCGGTCTCCCCGGGCGAGATCCACCGTCTCGCCGCCCGCCACGCAGATCATCCGGTCTTCGGGGACTCCGGCCTCGGCCATCACCCGTACCGACTCGTAGGACGCGATCAGCGTGGCATCGGTATTGGCCACGATGCGCTCGGCCCCGTAGAGGTGATCGAAGTGGGAATGGCCCACGAGCACCCAGTCCGCCTCGGTGACGTCGTCAGCAGACAAGCCAGGACCCACGGCATTTTCCGCCCGGTCGATGTAAGCGTCGAGAAAGATCACCAGGCCGGCCGTGCGCAACCGGAACGTCGCGCACCCGTACCAGTCCAGCGTCGTAGCCATGCTGAGGACCCTATTCGTCCGCTGCTGGCGGCTCCGTTGCTGGTCCCGATGAGTCGCCCCGATTGGCGAAGAGGACCTCCAAGCGCGCGACGCGTTCGCGCACATGCCCGATCTCATCGGATTGATGGTCGATGCGGCCAGCGAGATGGAACGTGATCGACAGGCCGGTGCCCAAGACAGTGATCACAATGCCCGCAGCGGCCACCAGCAGCACCCACGCGTCGACCACGATTTGAGTGGCGGCGGGAACTTCGGCGACCATGGCTCCACCATAGAGCGCTTGCTGCTGGACATCGCGCCGAATTTTCGACATCCGTGAGCGTCGGGCACACTGGCGAAGCTATGGGCGGCGTATGCGCGGCGACGCACGACACGGATGTCGCGCAGCGTGCGACGTGGACACGCCGCTGTGCCGCACTGGCGCTGCTGGTGATGACACCGCTGGCAGCAGGCTGCGCGGCGTCTGAAGGCGACGTTGATGGATCCAACCGCTCCGGCGCAAGCGTCAGCGGCGCAGCAACGCTCGAAGGCAGCCTGCATGTCCTAGTTGCTGCGTCGCTGTTGCCGGTGGCCGAGGTGCTCGCTGGTGACTTCGAACTGCTCCATCCGGGAGTGGATGTGCAGATCGCGGGAGCCGGGAGCTCGGCACTGCGAGAGCAGGTGCTCGCCGGCGCGCCGGCCGACGTGTTCGTTCCCGCCGACCCGAGTCATCTGCAGACAGTCCGCCACGAGGTCGGCATCAGCGGCGAGCCCGTCGTAGTGGCTCGCAACTCGTTGGTGCTCGCAGTGCCCGCGGGCAACGACGCCGGGGTTGCTGCGCTCGCCGATCTGACTCGCCCTGAGCTGCTGATCGGATTGTGTGCCGCCGAAGTGCCGTGCGGTGCCCATGCGCGGGCAGGCCTGTCCCGTGCCGGCATCGAGCCTGTGCCCGACACCGACGAGCCCAATGTGCGCGCTCTGGTCACCAAGCTGGCCGCCGGGGAGCTGGATGCCGCCGTGGTGTACGCCAGCGACGCACGGACCGCCGCTGGAATCGAGAGCCTGGGCTGGGACGCTGGTTCTGCCCCAGAGACGACCTACGAGGCCGCCGTGCTCACACGAGCGCCCAACACCCAGGCGGCCGAGGCCTTCGTGGACTTCTTGCACTCCGCTGCCGCCCGAGACACGTTTGTTGCCCACGGTTTTGGGGCACCATGACCAGCACGACCACCTCCACAAGTGCCCCTGAGCCCGCCCGTCGGCCGGCCCGCCGGTCAGCGCGTGACCTGCCGCCTTGGCCGGTCGCGCTGCTCGCTGGCGTCGGCGTCGTGCTGTTCGCACTGCCGCTCGTGGGCCTTGTTGCGCGTGCACCATGGACCGGGCTGTGGACGCACTTGTCGAGCCGGTTCGTGGTGGACGCTGCCGTGCTCTCTGTGGTGTCGTCCGTTGCAGCAGCCGCGGTCGCCGCGCTGGTCGGCGTGCCGCTGGCATGGGTGCTGGCGCGGGTGTCATTCCCGGGCCGCTCGGCGATACGGGCGCTTGTGACGCTGCCGATGGTGCTGCCGCCGGTGGTGGGCGGCGCCGCGCTGCTGTTCGCGCTCGGCCGGCGCGGAGTCGTCGGCGGGCCGTTGCACGACGCCACCGGCCTGCTGCTGCCGTACTCGATCTGGGGCGTCATCCTGGCGAACGCCTTCGTGGCCACCCCGCTCGTGATCCTGACGGTCGAGGGTGCCTTGCGGAATCTCGACCGTCGCTACGAGCTCGCCGCCGCCACGCTGGGTGCGTCGCGGCTGCGCGTGCTGTGGCGGGTGACGCTTCCCATGATCGGGCCGGCGCTGGGCGTCGCAGTGGTGGTGGCGTGGGCGCGAGCCCTGGGCGAGTTCGGCGCGACCGTCACGTTCGCGGGCAGTCTCGGCGGACGCACCCAGACGCTGCCGCTGGCGGTGTTCGTAGCGCTGGAGTCGAACCGGGATACGGCGGTGGCCATCAGCCTGGTGCTCGTCGCACTGTCGCTGGGCCTGCTGATCGCCTTGCGGGACCGCTGGTGGCCGAGCCGATGAGCACCGACGCCATGAGCACGACAGCCGGCAGCTTGGAGGCCGACCTCCGGCTGCGGCGCGGCGAGTTCGAGCTGGACGTGTCGCTGAGCGTCGACGCAGGCGAGACCGCCGCCCTGCTCGGTCCCAACGGCGCTGGCAAGTCCACGATCGTGGCTGCGATTGCTGGGTTGCTGCCGCTCGATGGCGGCGTGGTGCGCCTCGCCGGACGGGTTCTGGACGATCCGGCCGCCGGTGTCTTCGTTCCGCCCGAAGGGCGCCGCATCGGTGTGGTGTTTCAGGACCAAGTGCTGTTCGGCCATCTCAACGCGCTCGACAACGTGGCGTTCGGGCTGACATCCCGCGGCATGCGTCGAGCCCCCGCTCGCGAACGGGCACAGGACTGGCTGGATGCCATGGACCTCGGCGATCTGAGCCATCGACGGCCTCGTGCGCTGTCAGGTGGCCAGCGCCAACGGGTGGCGCTCGCACGCGCGCTCGCCTGCGAGCCGGACCTGCTGGTTGCCGACGAGCCGCTGGGCTCGTTGGACGTCACCGCCCGCAACCGCCTGCGGCGCAACCTGGCCGCCCACCTCAGCAGCGGGCGCAACGGCGGCAGTGCGTCGCCTACAACCCCGGGCCCCGGCGCGGGCGACGTGCCGCGCCTGCTGATCACCCACGATCCCACCGACGCCTTCGTGCTGGCCGATCATGTGCACATCCTCGAGAACGGTCGCCTCACCCAATCGGGAACGCCCGACGAGCTGCGACGCGCGCCGGCTACCGCGTACGCCGCCGATCTGTCGGGCATCAACCTGGTGCGCGGCACCGCCCGCGACGGCGAGATCACCGTGGCGGACGACGACCCGACGCCGTCGCCGACCGGCCGCCGCCCGGCTGTGGTGCTGCACGCTGCGGACACATCGATGTTCGGGGCGGTCTTGGCCACGATCCACCCGCGGGCGATCGCCCTGCACCGGGAGCGGCCCAGCGGCAGCCCCCGCAACGTCTGGCGCACCACCGCCGAAGCCGTCGAGCCGCTGGGCGACATCACCCGTGTGCTGCTCGGATCTCCCCTGCCGCTCACGGCCGACATCACGCCGGGTGCTGCTCACGAGCTCCTGATCCGGCCCGGCACCACCTTGTGGGTCTCCGTCAAAGCCACCGAGGTCGATCTCGCCCCCGACAGCCGCGACTGATCAGCCGGAACGGCTGAATGTGCCGATCGCTCAGCCGGAACGGCTGACTGTGCCCATCGCTCAGCCGGAACGGCTGACGGAAGTCCACCCCTTGCCGGCGCCGGGCCGGTCGTCGAATTCGGCGGCGTAGCGATCGAAGAAACCCGGGTCGGCCGCAGCCGCAGCAGCGGCGATGTCGTCGCGGGCGATGGCGGCCTGCCAAGCGTCCATCAGCCGATCCTCGGCCTCGTAGTCGAAGCGATCCACGATCGAACGCTCCATGGCACCGCCGGGCTCTGGATGGTTCTCTTCACGAGCGAGCCAACGTGCGGTGTCCGTCAACCCCTCCACCGGATCCACGACATCGCGATACCCGAGTTGGTAGATCGCCTTGTCGCAGTTGATGACGCGGTGGTGGGGTGTGCTGCGCTGCGTGAGATGGTGCGACACGGCGGCGTGCTCCCACGGGATCGACACGATCTCGAAGCTGTGGTCGAGCGCCGCAGCAATGATCTCCACCCACTGCAGCAGCGTGGGCGTCCACTCGTCAGACACGTTGTATGCCTCACCGGATGACCGTGCGCCGGCATCGACAGCGGCCAGCACCATCGCTGCGGCATTGCGGGCATCCGCAGACGCCTGCAATGTCACGCCACCGTCGGGCAGCACGATGCGAGTACGGCCATCGAGCACGCGGCGCACGATCTTCCACTCGCGCGGGCTGATCTGCCCGGGGCCGTAAATCCACGGGTAGCGCAAGTGCGATGCCGTGGGGTGCTCGCGGAACACGACGAGCTCCGTGTTGGCGATCTGGCGAACCTTGTTGTTGACGCGGAACTCGGGCGGCTCGTCGGAGACCAGGCGATCGTGCTCGCGCGTCGGCACCCGCATGCCAGCGGGCCACAGTGCATCGGCGTCGCCCCAGCCGCTGTAGACGGGAAAGCCACCGATGCTCACGAACTTGGACACGCGGCCGGCCATCACCCGCGCTATCTCGCGCAGCCGGCCGTACATGACCACTGACAGGTCATACGTGGCCGATCCGATGGCGGCAGCGAACCGGTCGGCATCGAACGGGTCCGTGTGGATGTGCTCGACCAGATCGGTGATCTCGTCGACCTCATGGCGTCCCGTGTGCAGGATCGTCACCCGATAGCCGCGCTCCAGCAAGCCCTTCACCACGTGGGGCCCAGTCGGACCGGTGCCGCCCACCACCAAGGCTGTCTGCTCGCTCACGCCCTCTGAATCTACGACGGGTGCCGGTGAAGCTGACCTCATTCGCCGGTACGCTCCCGCAACGATGAGCGCGAGCGTCAGCGGAACCGGGTCATGAGCGAGTACAAGCGCGGCACCCGGGTAGTAGTCAACGAGGACCTCCCCGGCGTGCCCGAAGGCACGCCAGGCAAATGCGGCCGGGGCCTCGGCTTCGCCATCAAGCGCTACCGCGTGCGCTTCGACAACGACATCGAAGTCATCTCGGTGGCCCACAGCAAGCTGGTGCCCGAGGACGAGTGGCCGCAGTTTCTGGCCCGCAGAGCGCGAGAAGAGATCGAGGCCGCGCAGGAACGAGCGCGCATCGCCGAAGCCCGCGCTGCGGCTGCAGAGTCGCGCGGGCTGCCGGCAGCGAGCACCGACGAACCGGCGGCGGAACCCGCCGAGGCCGCGACGGCAGATGCACCCGCGCCTGAGGCACCGGCCGCCGATGACGGCGGAGCGGATCCCCGACTTGCAGCGATACTCGCCCGTTCCAAGTCCGCACGCGAGGCAACTGGTGTCCCGGCCCCCGAGAGCAGTCCGGCCCCGGCGGCGGAGAGTTCGACAGACGCGGCAGAGAGCTCAGCTGCCGAGCCGACGCCGGCACCCGCGGCCGAGCCCGCTGCACCCCCACCGGCACCTGCAGCCGCGCCAGCGCGTTCAGCGCCGCCGTCTGGTCCCGAGCGCGTCGAGATACCGGAGTTCGTGCCGGGCCCCGAGGTCGATCCCGACTACGCCCCAGCGGCGAATCGGGTGAGCGAGCTCATCTCCGAGGCACGCAAAGACGGCTGACCGCCCGCCTCGTGCAGCCGTCTACGCAGCTGGCGGCGGGAAGGGCTCAGGATCGGCGAAGCGTCGCACCACGTTGGCCGTGATGCGTGCGACGTCGTTGTCGTAGCCGTCGCGGGCCAGCGCACCGAACCACGAGATCGAACCCACCGAGAACACCGCCCCGCCGTTGGGTGTTTCGTAGAACACCATGTCAGCGCGCACCATGGGGTCGGGCGTCGGAAAGTCCACCGAGCCTTCGAACTCTTCCTTTGTGCGCAGCATGCCGGGTCCGAACGTGGTGGCCGAGGCCAGCATCACGGCGTGTTCGGGCGATCCCAGTCGCACGTCGTAGCGATCCAGCTCCTGGCCGGCGGCACCGCCGCCGAGCCCCGACGTGCCGATGCGCTCGCCGGGCACACCTTCGAGGATCCACGCTGCCCTCGAGCCGTCCACCGCGGGATCGCGGACGAAGTACGTGGCCTTGTCGAATCCCTGAGCGGCGAAGCCGATGCCGCAGATCTCGTTGGGCGCCCGCCCCTGGCGCCGCCACATCCCGCCGTACTCGCCGCCCCAAGCGTGATAGCTCTCCCCCGGCCCGGTCTGCCAGTTGCGTACGCCGTCCTCGGCCCGGCGCAGCTCCATCGCACCTGGCCAGTCATCGCTGAACGCCACCCTCCAGTAGAAGCCGTTGCCGCCCAGGTACATGAGCCGCCCGCCGTTGCGCTGCCAGTCGGCCAGCGCGTCCAGCATGGCGGTCGACCAGTACTCGGGGTGGCTGCCGGTCACCAGCACGCGGTACGGCGCGATGGCGTCGACACCCTCGACATGCAGGTCCTCGTCGGTGACGATGTCGTGGCCGATTTCGAGATGCTCCAAGAATGCGTTGAAGTCGGTGTCGGGCGTGAAGTTCCAGCCGTCGGCGCCGGGGCGCAGATTCAGCACGGGCCGGCGGCGCGAGCTGAACATGACGCCGCTGCGGTCCGGGTGCTTCTCGTAGTGGCTGAGGCCGATCTCAGGGTGGTCCCGGATGTACGCATGCTCGGGACGCAGGCGAGCCTTGGTCGGGATGAAGTCGGCGCCTTCGAACAGCATCCGGTGATTGGCGTAGGCCATATAGGTGGCGGTCGGCATCAGCAATGCGACATCTGCCGTGCGCGCACCGAGCGCCGGCCGCACGAAGAACGGCACGCGGTCCTCGCCCGCATCGCTACGGACCCGGAAGGCGTAGATCCCGCTCGGCAGGTCATCGGGCAGCGTCGTCTCAACCGTGGTTTGCCACCCGGCGTCGTACAGATCGTCCCGATGAAAGTGGATGGCGTCGAAGTGTTCCCGATTGTCGATCCAACGATGATCTGAGCCGTCCCATGCCGGGCCGCTGACCGCACGTGTCGGCAGCTGGTGCAGCACCATCGGCCCGCATGCAGGATCGTCGGCTGGCACTGCCCGTCCGGCCATGTCGACAGAGAGATCCCACGACACGGTGGCGCTGTCGACCCGGAACGTGGGGCGCGCCAGCCGTCCGTCGAAGCGTTCGCCTGCAGGCCCCGCTGCGAGCCACAGCTCGGTCGGAGCGAGATCGCCCGCGTTGACAGGCGTCGTGCCGCTTGCCGCGCCGCCGGTGCCGTGCCGGAACACGTCGTCGTGTGGCGCCCCGCCCAGCTCTGCGTCCAGTTTCGAGACCGTCAGGTCGCTCAGCCGGTTTCCCTCCACCGCATCGCGCCCCGGCGAGTCGGAAACCGCTGTCGTCGCCGCTGCGCTCAGGGTTCCCGAGTCGAGATCCAGTTCGGCATCGAGCAGGTACCACCGATTGCGCGTCAGCGGCAAGTCGTCCACCACAAGCCGGACTTCGTCGCCGAGCGCTGACGTTGAGGCGACGGCGCGTCCCGCTGTGAGATCAAGGCGCAGCGCCTCGATCGCCGCTGAGTCCGCTGGTGCGCCCGCGGTGTGCGCGCACAGGGTCGCTATGCGCGCCGGTCGATCTGGCAGCGTTGGCATCACCCACACTCGGAGACCGAGACGGCGCGCATTCGGCACGTCATCCAACGCTGCAACGCCGTACGAGCCCGGTGTGAGCGGCTGTTCGTCGAGGGTCACCGACCAGCTGCCGGCCGTGGGAGCCGGTCGTTCGTCGAAGCCGGGTCCGTAGCGGGTCGGGTCGCCGCAGACAATCTGCGTGATGTCGACGTCGGCCGGTCCGGGCTGGTGCGATGAGGCCATCAGCCGGATCGACTCGCCCGCACGCAGTGTCCACGGTTCGCAGTACCCGGTGATCTGCTTAGGGGGATCGGGATCAGTATCGGCAGGGCCGGGCGCGTTCGCGCGAGCCGCGGGTGATTCAGTCATGAGATTGCTTGTTCAGCAGGCTCGGCTGCTTGCGGAGCTCAGCGCTGTGACCTGAACGTGTCGTAGTCGGTCACGGGCATGCCGTCAGCTCGCCAGCCGCCGAAGCCGGTCTCGACATGGCTGACCTTTCCTACGCCCATGTCCTGCATGGTGTCCGCAGACAGGGCTGAACGGGCGCCGCCGGCGCAGCACAGGATGAATTCCCGGTCCTCCAGGAACTCCTGCTTGGTGTAGGGCGAGTCGGGCGAGACCCAGAACTCGAGCATGCCCCGGGGGGTGTGCATCGAACCGGGGATGGCCCCGTCTCGCTGGAGCTCACGCACGTCTCGTATGTCCACGATCAACGCGCCCTCTTCGGTGACACGACGGTGGGCCTCCGCCGGCGAGATGTTGTCGATACGGGTCTTGGCCTCGGCGACCATCTCGTTGACTGACTTGACGCCCATCGGTTCCTCCTGGTGGCGCTGGATTCCCTGCCCGGTCGACCGTCGCACCGCCCGGAGCGGGTCGACCGGTCTCCGTGCCCGCAGTCTCACCGACGCGAGCGCCGGAGTCCACTCGATGCCCGGTTCAGCCCCTAGCGACTGCGAACGCTGGCACACTTGCGGCGGTGACAGCGCCGCTCCGGACGCCGCCAGGCCGCTTCTGTCTAGGCATCGACACCGGCGGCACGTTCACCGACGCCGTCGTGTACGACCACGACACCGACCGGGTCATGGCCGCGGCCAAGACGCCGACGCGGCACGAAGACCTCTACGGCTGCGTGATCGAGGCGATGACGAGCGTGCTGGCAGGCGGCCGGGGCGCTTCGGCCGACGCCGTCAGGGCGGCCGACATCGGGCTTGTGGCGGTTTCTACGACACTGGCCACCAACGCGCTGGTCGAGGGCGCCGGGAGACCCGCCGCGCTCGTGGCCATCGGCTTCGAAGCTGAGACACTGGCTCGTGTCGGGCTGCGCACCGGCACTGGTGCTGCGCCGGGCGTGCAAGACAGCACTTCCCCCGCCGATGGCGGGCTCGAGCGACTGACCGGCAGCCTCGTGTCGGCGCCGGTCGTGATCGTTGGCGGTGGCCACGGCGCTCACGGTGACGAACGCGACCCGCTCGATCTCGACGAGCTCGCTCGTGAGCTCGACCGCATCGATACGTCGGTCGAGGCATATGCCGTCGCGGCACAGTTCAGCGTCCGCAATGCCGCCCACGAGCTTCAGGCTCGAGAAGCGATTCGCGAACGCACCGGCAAGCCGGTGACATGCAGCCACGAGCTGTCCCCACGGCTCGGCGGTCCTCGCCGGGCGGTGACGACGCTGCTCAACGCACAGCTCATCTCGATTACCGCCCGCTTCACCGGGGCGATCCGAGCAGCAATGGAATCGCTCCAGCTCGACGCCCGCCTCATGGTGGTCCGGGGAGACGGCTCCCTCGTCTCGGCCGATTTCGTGACTCAGCGACCGATCGAAACCGTGCTGTCGGGGCCAGCGGCCAGCGTCATCGGTGCACGTCACCTCGCGAGATCCTCAATGGCTGGGCAGGAAACGCTCGACGCTGGCAGCTTGGTGGTCGACATCGGCGGCACCACCACCGACATCGCCGCGATTCGCAACGGCGCCGCCGTTGCAGCGGACGGCAGCGACGACGCTGACACGGCCACCGTGGGCGGTCACGCCACGATGGTCACTGCACTGCCGACCGTGACGGTGGGCCTCGGCGGTGACAGCGAGATCCGGATCCCGGCTGATGGGAGCCGGGGCGAACTCGCTGTCGGACCGCGACGGGTAGTGCCCCTGTGTGTCGCCGCCCAGCGACATCCCGATGTGGTGCTGCCGATGCTGCGACGGCAGCTAGAGGCCGAGCGTCCGCTTGCCGAGTTCGGGCAGGTGCTGCTGCGCGCAGCAACCGGGGCATCAGCCGAGGAAGCAAACAGTCGCACAGGCCAGAACAGCCTCGACAGCGAGATCATGCGGCTCGTCGACGGCGCCGACGGTGCACTTCCGCTGGAGAACCTCAAGCGGTCGGCTCGGTGGCGCGGTGCCCTTGAGCGACTCGAACGCAGCGGCCGCGTGCGGCGCGCCGCACTGACACCGACCGACGCCTGCGTTGTGCTCGGCTTGATCGACGCTGGGGCCGGGGCCCGAGCGGCCCGTGAGCCCGACTCCCTTGGGCATGGGGAACAAGAGCAGAGCGCACCGTGGGATGCGGCAGCCGCCCGGACCGGTGCCGAGCTGTTCAGCCGACAGCGCGATCGCTATGGCGTTGACATTGGCACCGGCGCGGTCGATCTCTGCCGACGGGTCATGCACGTCGCGCTGCGCAGCGCAACCGAAGCACTGCTCAGCGTCGCGCTCGGTGCAGACGGGGTAGCCCCTGCCGAAACCAGGCGGCAGCTTGCACAGACCGCCCTGGACCGCCGGCGTCGGGAGCTGGAGAGAACTGGCGCTGATCTGCCCGGCGACGCCGCTGACGAGCGTCGGGCCGACCCGCTGTGGGGTTTGCTCGAATCCAGCGAATCAGCGAGCGTCCCGGTCACCGCGGATGCATCCCCGACTCGGCCGGATCGCGTTCCGCTTGCGCGAGTCGACGCCGGTGTCGGGGTTCCCATCGTTGCCATCGGCGCCCCGGCCGCCACCTACGCGCCGCTCGTCGCTGCACTGCTCGGCGCTGCGCCAATCGTTCCGGACCATGCCGAGGTGGCGAACGCTGTCGGCGCGGCGGTCGCCCGGGTGAGGATCACCAAACAGATCACGGTGACCGCACCGCGGCGCGGCAGCTACCGGGCCCACTGGGGCGACGACCCGCCGATCTGGCACAGTCTCGACGACGCCCGCGAGTGGGCGACGGCCCAAGCGTCTGCGGCCGCCCAGGCGGAGGCTGCCGCTGCGGGTGCCAGCGACGCTGCCGTCACCGTCGACTGGGAGACACGCACCGCTCCGAGCAACGGCCGCGAACTCTTCGTGGAAGCGACGCTGCGCGTGACCGCTACCGGCCAGCCCCTGCAGCAGTAACCGGCCGCGCAGCCGGGGCACTCAAGCCTGGGGTGGAGCGGAAGCGTGAACCAGCCTGCCCTCGGTGCGGCAGGCGGTCTCGAGCGTGCTGAGCCGCTCTACATCGGGGATGGGACGTGCCGTGACGGGGTCGTCAGCGAATGCTGCCTCCAGTGCGGCAGCAACCCCCAGCAACCGCCGGTCGCTGTAGCTCGGGCCGACGATCTGCAGGCCGAAGGGTGTGCCCTGGCCGTCCAATCCGCACGGCAGCGCCGTGGTGGGGTGGCCCACGACCGTGAGGGCAGCCGACAGCCCCAGCCACGCCATGTAGTTGCGCACGGGCTGACCGTCGATCTCGGCGGGATACAGCTGATGCCAATCGAAGGGCGGCACGCTCACCCCCGGGCAGATCAGCACGTCGATGGTGTCGAACAGTGCGTCGGTGGCCCGGAACAGCTCCACCTGGCGCCGCCGAGCCTTGGCGATGTCGAGCACTGTGGTGCTCAGCGCTTCGTCGTAGGTGGCGCGGATGTTCGGGTTGAAGCCGCCGTCAGGTCCCGCAGCATCGGGATCGAACTTGTGGATGCTGCGGTGGTAGTTGGTGGCGAAGATGTCCGACCGGAGCTGCCAGTCGACGTCCAGCGCATCGCTCAGGTCGATGCCGGCCTCCTCGACTGAGCCCACGATCCCGACCAGCCGTTCGACGCGGTCAGCAAAGACAGTCCGCACGGATTCCGAAACCAGCAGCCCGCCGAGGTCGGCGCTCACGCCGACCCGCAGCGATGCCGCATCTTCCGCCGGCAGATCGGCGAATGCAGCGGCATCAAGTGGGAAGGCCATGGGGTCGCGCCGGGCATCGCGATCGCGGCCCGCGATCACCGACAGCAGCATCGCCGCGTCGGCGACGGTGCGGGCCATCGGTCCCGACACGCTGTAGTTGGTGCGGCCGATGGTGCGCTCGTCGTGGGCCACGGTGCCGGGCGTGGACCGGTGGGCGACAACGCCGCAATACGAGGCCGGGATGCGCAGGCTGCCGCCATGGTCCGACCCTGTGGCAAGCGGTGCCATGCCGCACGACAGCGCAACCGCTGAGCCGCCGGAGCTGCCGCCGCAGGTCAGCGACGGGTTGAACGGGTTGCCGGTGGCGCCGAACAGCCGGTTGACCGTGTTGGCGCCGATGCTCAGCTCGGGTGTGTTCGTCTTGCCGATGATGACCGCCCCGGCCGCCCTGACACGCGCCACGATGCCGTCGTCGGCCTCGGGCACGTTGCTTGCGAACGGCACGGCGCCGTAGGTAGTGGTCAGCCCGGCCGTGGCCTGGATGTCCTTGATCGCCACCGGCAGGCCCGCCAGCGGGCCGAGAGGCTCGCCCCGGGCGCGGGCATCATCAATCGCCTGCGCCGTCGACTTCGCAGTGTCGTCGTCGCGAACGACGAGCGCGTTCAGGGCGCCATCAGTCGCATCGGCCCGCTGCAGGCACGACTCCAGCAGTTCCACGGATGACAGCTCGCCGGCCGCCATCAGCTGTCGTGCCTGCGTCGCGGTGAGATCGCACGGCTCGGCCATGCCCGGAGCGTGGCACATCGCCACACCTCAGGCTGCGCTGGACCGGTGTCAGTAGTCTCTGCGGCGATGAGCAGCACCGACGGGGTCAGTTCGAACGGCAACGTGTCGAAGGTCCATGACGTCGTCGTCGTGGGCGCCGGGTTCGCCGGCATGTACTCGCTCCACAAGCTGCGCGGGCTCGGATTCGACGTGGCCGTCGTTGAGCGAGCCGACGGCGTGGGCGGCACCTGGTACTGGAACCGCTACCCGGGCGCCCGATGCGATGTCGAGTCGATGCAGTACTCCTACTCGTTCGATCCCGAACTCGAACAGGAATGGGAATGGTCAGAGCGCTACTCGGGCCAACCCGAGATCCTGCGCTACGCCAATCACGTCGCCGACCGCTACGACCTGCGGCGAGACATCCACTTCGAGACCACGGTCGAGCGCGTCGACTGGGACGACGGTGCCCGCCTCTGGCGGCTGCAGACCGATCGGGGCCTCTACCGGGCGCGCTTCGTGGTGATGGCCACCGGCTGCCTGTCGACCACGAACATGCCCAACTTCGAGGGCGCAGAGACCTTTGCCGGGCCCACATACCACACCGGCAATTGGCCGCACGAAGGCGTCGACTTCAGCGGCCAGTCGGTGGGCGTCATCGGCACCGGCTCGTCGGCCGTGCAGGCCATCCCCGTCATCGCCGCGGAGTGCCGCGAGCTGACGGTGTTCCAGCGCACGCCGAACTACTCGGTCCCGGCGCGCAACGAGCCGCTCGACCCTGGCGAGCAGGCTCGCTGGAAGTCCAACTATCGCGACTTGCGGGCCAAGATGCTCGAACAGAACGCCGCAATGGTGCAGCGGCTGCCGGACGGTGAAGACCTCGCAAAGGAAGCGGACGCGGCGGAGTTCTACGACCGCATGCAGCAGCGGTGGGACGTGGGCGGCTTCACCTTCTACCGGGCGTACAGCGACATCGCCTTGGACGCCGAGTCGAACGACCGGGTGGCCCAATTCGTCCGCGACAAGATCGGCGAGGTCGTCGATGACCCCGATGTGGCGGCCAAGCTCACCCCGCACAACACGATTGCCTGCAAGCGCCCCTGCCTCGACACGAACTACTACGAGACGTTCAACCTGCCGCACGTGCAGCTGGTGGACGTGTCCGAGACGCCGATCGAGCGCATCTCGGCAGCTGGGGTGGTGGTCGACGGCCGGGAGTACCCGGTCGATGCGGTCGTGTACGCCACCGGCTTCGATGCGATGACCGGAACGCTGCTGCGCATGAACATCACCGGGCGCGGCGGCGTGCGGCTGGCCGATCACTGGGACGCCGGCCCGCGTACCTACCTCGGCTTGGGTGTAGCGGGCTTCCCGAACATGTTCACCGTGTCCGGGCCCGGCAGCCCGTCGGTGCTGACCAACATGATCCCGTCCATCGAGCAGCACGTCGACTGGATCTCGCGCTGCCTGGTCGAGCTGCGAGAGCGCGGCACCGCCACCATCGAGCCCGAAGCCAACGCCGAGGCCTACTGGGTCGACTACGTCAATGCCGTGGCCGACCTGACGCTGTATCCCACATGCAACTCGTGGTACCTCGGGGCCAACATCCCCGGCAAAACCCGGGTGTTCATGCCGCTGCCGGGCTTCCCGCCCTATGTCGAGGTGTGCGAGGACGTGGCATCCGATAACTACCGCGGCTTCGCCCTGGCTTAATCACGCGAACTCCTGCGGAGGCCTGCCGATGAGATTCACGCCCACCGAACTGACCGGTCCCGAGCTTGACCTCCAGGCCGAGGTTCGCGAGTTCCTGGCAAGGGAGCTGCCGCCCGGCACCCACGAGCCGTGCCTGGGCATGGCCGCAGACCACGACCGGGAGTTCTCGGCCAAGATGGCCGCCCGGGGCTGGGTGGGCATGGCGCTGCCGTCGCGCTGGGGCGGCTCGGACCGCACCGCCGTGCAGCGCTTCATCGTGGTGGAGGAGATGCTGCGCTGGGGCGCACCGGTGGGGCACCACTGGGTGGCCGACCGCCAGACCGGCAACGTGATCCTCAAGTTCGGCACCGACGAGCAGCGGGAGCGCTTCCTGCCGCCGATCTGCCGGGGCGAGCTGGGCTTCTCAATCGGCATGAGCGAGCCCGACAGCGGTTCGGACCTGGCCTCGGTGTCAACCCGGGCCGAACGGGCCGATGACGGGTGGGTCGTGAACGGCACCAAGATCTGGACCTCGAACGCGCACATGAACGACTGGTTCATCTGCCTGCTGCGCACGGCACCCATGGAGGACGGCAACAAGCACGCGGGCCTGTCGCAGTTCCTGATCGACCTGTCCTCGCCGGGCCTCGAGATCAGCCCGATCCCGTTCCTGGACGGCAGCCATCACTTCAACGAGGTGACGTTCCACGACGTCTTCGTGCCCGACATCAACGTGGTGGGCCAGCCGGGAATGGGCTGGCACCAGAACACCACCGAGATGGCCTATGAGCGCGGCGGCCCCGACCGCTGGCTGTCGCCCTTCTCGACGGTGGAGCAATTGCTGCGCGAGGCGGCTGGCACGCCGATGGAAGATGCCGTGTCTGACCTGTTCGGCGAGCTGGCGGCTCGCTGGTGGGGCATCAGGAACCTGTCGCTGTCGGTGGCGCGGCTGATCGACGAGGGCGAGGCGCCGTCGGTGGAGTCGGCGCTGGTGAAGGAGATGGGGACTCGCTACGAGCAAGAGGTCGTCGAGAAGCTGGTGCAGCTCATCGACGAGGAATACTCGCCCGAGTCCGAGTCGCTGTTCGAGCGGCTGCTGGCGCAGTGCGTGGTGACGTTCCCGGGCAACACGATCCGGGGCGGAACCATCGAGATCCTGCGCTCGGTCGCCTCGAAGGGTCTCGAGGGGTTGCCGGCATGACCGCCACGACGGCTCCCGAGCCGGTCGTGGTCGACGAGTTGATCACCGAGACGGCCGACCGGCTGTTCGGCGAGCTGTGCACGCACGAAGCGGTGCAGGCCGCCGAGGACAGTGGCGGGGCACCCGACATCTGGGAGGCGTTCTACGAGACCGGTTTCGACCTGATCGCGGTGCCCGAGGACGCGGGCGGATCGGGCGGCACCCTCGCAGAGGCCATCGAGGTGCTGCGACTGGTCGGCTACCACTCGGCACCGATCCCGGCTGCCGAGAACGGCATCCTCGGCGGTTGGCTGCTGGCCGAAGCCGGCCTCGAGCGCCCCGATGGCCTCGTCACGGTCGTCCCGCCCCGAGCAACCGACGGCGGCTGGTCGGGTGGCGGAACGTGCTCGGCGAGCCTCAACGGCGACGGCACTGCGGTGCTGAGCGGCGAAGCCCACCGAGTGCCATGGGCACGCAGCGCAGACGTGATCGTGTGCGTATGCGAATGCGACGGACACTCCACCGTGGTGTCCGTGCCAGCGTCGGAGTGCACAATCACGCCGCTGCCGAACATGGCCGGTGAACCCCGCGACACTGTCAGCTTCGATGGCGCGACCGGACGAGCGGCGCCTGCGCCCGACGGCGTCGACGCCGGAACCCTGGCGCAGCGCGGCGCGCTGTCGCGCGTCGCACTGATGGCCGGCGCCATCGAGAAGATGTGCCAGCTCACTGTCAGCTACACCAACGAGCGGGTCCAGTTCGGCCGTCCGGTGGCGCGCTTCCAAGCAGTACAGCAGCACCTGGTCTGGGCCGCGCAGGACGCAGCACTGGTACGCATGGCCGCCGAGGTCGCGGCCCGCGAAGCCACCCGCGGCGATGCGCCGTTCGAGATCGCCGCGGCCAAGCTCCTCGCCAATCAGGCAGCGGCTCGGGCCACCAAGGCCTGCCACCAAGCGCACGGCGCCATGGGCATGACCCAGGAGTACCCGCTGCACCACTTCAGCCGACGGCTGTGGAGCTGGCGCAAGGAATACGGCTCTGATGCCCATTGGTCGGCCGTGCTCGGCGATATGGCCACCGGCGTCGGCGCCGACGGCCTCTACCCCCTCATCACCAGCGGCACCGCCGCCCTCGCCTGAGCGAAGCGCTCCGGCGGCGGCACATCTACGCTCGCCGCATGGATGAGAGCACCTTTGACGAATTCGGCCAGTACGGGGATGTCTCGGTCAAGCTGAGCGATGACCACGTGGCGGTCGTGGAGATTCACCGGCCACCGAACAACTTCTTCGATCTGGAGCTCATCGACGGGCTCGTTGCCGCATTCGGCGACCTCGACGACGAAGATGGCTGCCGTGCGAGCGTGCTGTGCTCGGAGGGGAAGAACTTCTGCGCCGGCGCACAGTTCGGCTCCGACGGGCGGCGGGGCGGCGAGATCACCGCCACCAATGCCGATGGCAGCCCCCGCCATCTCTACGACGCGGCATTCGACCTGTTCTCCAAGCGCAAGCCGGTGGTCGGCGCCATCCAAGGGGCAGCGGTCGGCGGCGGCTTGGGCGTGGCCTGCTTCCCGGACTTCCGCATCGCCGCCCCCGAGGCCCGCTTCACGGCCAACTTCGCCCGGCTCGGCTTCCATCACGGCTTCGGCCTGACCGTGACGCTCCCCCGGCTCGTCGGCAACCAGCAGGCCCTGGACTTGCTCTACACCGGCCGGCGCGTCAAGGGCGACGAGGCCGTCGACATCGGGTTGGCCGACAAGCTGGTGCCGCTCGACGACCTGCGCCAAGTCGCCTACGACTTGGCTTGCGAGATCGCCGGTTCGGCGCCGCTGGCCGTCGAGTCGATCCGCTACACCATGCGAGGGCACCTGGCCGATGCCATCAAGGTGGCCACCGACAACGAGAAGGCCGAGCAGGATCGCCTGCGCACCACGAACGACTGGCGCGAGGGCGTCAACGCCATGAACGAGCGTCGGACGCCGAACTTCACCCGCAGCTGATGCCCGGTCGTACCGGAACGCCCGACGTCGCTCGCGACTGATGTCCGATCTCGCATCGCAATCAGCCGCGCTTACTGCCGACAACATCCGCGCGGCGCTCGACGGGTTGCTCGAGCGCCGCACCGAGCAGACGCGCCTGACGTCGATGGGGGCCGGCAACGACGATCTCGACGACGGCCGGGCCTACCTGGCGGCGACCGTGGATGGCGGCTGGCACGTACCGACCTGGCCGTCCGCTCATGGCGGCCGCAACGCCTCGGTGGCGCAGAACCAGCTCATCGGCTCGGTGCTGCGCGAGTACGTGGTGCCCGACCTCTACCCGTTCGCGATCGGTCTCGGCATGGTGGGTCCTGCCCTGCTAGCGCACGGCACCGCTGAGCAGCAGGACCGCTGGCTGCGGCCGATCGCATCGGGCGCCGAGATCTGGTGCCAGATGTTCTCCGAGCCCGAGGCCGGGTCGGATCTCGCCAACGTGGCCCTGAGCGCCGAGCAGGACGGTGACCTGTGGCGGCTTGGCGGCCAGAAGACCTGGACCAGCCGGGCGATGTGGTCGAAGTGGGCCATCTGCCTGGCTCGCACCGATCCGGATCAGCCCAAGCACAAGGGCCTCACGATGTTCGTGATCGCCATGGATGCCACCGGCGTCGACGTGCGGCCGCTGCGGCAGATGAACAACGACGCCCACTTCAGCGAGGTGTTCGTGGACGGCGCGGTCGTTCCCGACGCATGGCGGGTCGGCGATGTGGGAGAGGGTTGGCGGGTTGCGATGACGATCCTCTCCCACGAGCGGGCAGGTGCCGGCAGCCGCGGCGGTGGCGACGGTGCGAAGCGTGGCTCTCGCGTTCCTACGTGGATCGCCGATCTGGCCGCGCTCGGTGCGCTCGACGACAAAGTGCGACGCGACGAGGCCATGTCGATCTACGCCGCAGACATGGCGTCGCGCTGGACTGCCCAGCGGGCGGCCGACGAGGCCCGGTCCGGCGGCAGTCCGGGACCGGCCGGCAGCGGTGCAAAGCTGAGGACGGTGTCGTCGTACAAGCGGCGCGCTTACTTGGCGAATCGCGCCGCGGGAGCCGCAGGCATGCTCGAAGACGGTCACGGCTACATCGAGACGGTGACCGCGCCGTCGATGTCGATACGGGGCGGCACCGACGAGATCCAGCGCAACATCCTGGGCGAGCGGGTGCTCGGCCTCCCCGGCGAACCCCGCCTCGACCGTGATGTGCCTTGGCGGCAGTCGCGAAAAGGACTGCTGTGACGAGCGGCATCTCGGCGCCGACCACGTACGGCGAGGTCATGTTCCTCGAGCAGCACGGCCCCGACACCTACGTCGGCGTCAGCCCCGAATACATGTGGGGTCGCATCTACGGCGGGCAGGTCATCGCCCAGGGCCTGTGGGCAGCGTTCCAGACCGTCGACGAAACGTTCGTGCCGCACTCCGTGCACGCCTACTTCATCCGCGGGGGCACCCTCGACGAGCCGGTCCGCTACGAGGTGGACCGCCTGCGCAACGGCCGCTCGTTCTGCACCCGGGCCGTCGTGGCCCGCCAGAGCGGCGGCGCCATCCTGAACCTGTCGTGCTCGTTCCATGTGGCCGAGCAGGACGCCGAAGTGCAGACCGCACGCATCCCCCTGGCCCCCGACCCGCAGGACTGCCGCAACATCGACGAAGAGCGTTGGCCGTGGATCATGGAACGCCGCCCGCTGCCGAGCCATCCAGGAGCCGGCCAGTCGATGGGCTGGGTGCGCATTGTCGATCCAATCGACGACGATCCCCGGCTGCACATCTGCGGGCTGGCCTTCACCTCCGATGCCATCCAGTTCAACGCCGCCCGCTCGCTGCACCCGCTGCAGGTGAACCGCGAGCAGTACCAGGAGACGTTCATGGGCGCGTCACTGGATCACGCAATGTGGTTCCACCGCCCGATGCGCGCCGATGAATGGCACCTGTACCAGTTCGACTGCCACGGTCTCACGAGCGCTCGCGGCATGACCGTGGGCAACCTGTTCGCTCCCGACGGCAGCCACGTCGCGACGATCGCCCAAGAAGTGCTGCTGCGGGAGCGCCGACCTCAGAGATAGAGACTGCGACTGCCGCTAGGCGCAGCAGGCGTCGTCAGCGTGACTCTCGCGCTCGACGCCGTCACCGCGTCGCGACAGCACCACGTTGTTCATCACCTCGACGTCGCCCTGCTTCACGTACCACTCCCAGTCGATGCCGTGCGGATCGGTGGCCCAGGTCTCGACCTTTTCGGCGTAGCAGCACATGGTTTCGTCGATGGTGGAGGTGGTGAGACCGGCCTCGACCATGCGGGCATGAGCCTGTTCCACCTCGCTGGCGGAGGTGGTCTCGACCCCGAGATGGTTGATGGTGCCCCCGTTACCGGGATTCTCGAACAGCACCAGCTTCAGCGGCGGCTCGTCGATAGCGAAGTTGGCGTACCCGTCGCGCCGCTTGGCCGGTTCGGCACCGAAGAGCCGCGAGTAGTAGTCGACTGCCTCGTCGATGTCGTCCACATTGAGTGCCAGCTGCAACCTCATGGGTTCACACTACGGCGAGCACCCTGTGCCGCAAAGGACGATCCCGGACATCTGAACTCGCCTGCCGCTAGCGATCTAAGGTGCCCCGCTGTGACTCCGCCACAACAGCTCAACCCCGACCAGCTCGCGGCTGCAGACGCCCTGACCGCCTACTTCGCCGATGGAGGCGAGGCGCCGGTCGAGGCGTTCGCCGACTTGGGCTTCGAGGACGGGCTTGCCATCCAGTGCGAGATGCAGCAACGAGCTGTCGCGAGCGGCGCGGTGCACGCCGGCTGGAAGGTCGGGCTCACGTCGGACCGGGCCCGCACGACGGTGGGCATCGACGACCGACCCTTCGGGCACGTCAACCGGGTGCTCACGTCGCCAGTCGATCTGCCGTCGGCAGAGATCCGCAAGGTGAGCATCGAGCCCGAGATGTGCTTCGTGATCGGTGAGCGCATTGCCGGCGACGATGTCGACCCGGCCTCGGTGCCCGCCCGGATCGCGCAGGTGTGCGCCGGCTACGAGGTCAACGAAGCACGGGCGGCCGTGGCAGGGAACCTCGCCATGCTCGTCGCCGACAACCTGACGAACTGGGCCATCGTGCGGGGCTCGGGGGTGGACGCACCAGCGGCGGAAGAGCTCGACCGCTGCGTGGTGACGGTCTCCTGCGATGGCGAGGAACAGTTCAGCTGCACCGCCGCCGACGAGGTCGACAACCCCTACCTGTCGATCGCCCGGCTCGCGGCCACGCTGCACCGGCACGGCATGGCGCTCGAGCCGGGCCAGAGCGTGATCACCGGCGCGTACGCCCGTTTCCGGGCCGAGCCCGGCCAGCGCTGGGTGACCAGCTACAGCGGCATCGGAGCCGTGGAGGCGACGATCTCATGAGTTCTGCACCGCCAGGACCGACTGTCCTCGACGTGCCCGACGGGCCGCTGAACGTGCTGGTCACGAAGACACTCACGCTGCCCGATGTCAGCCCCGCCGACGAGGCGGCAATCCGCGACGCGGCAGGGCCCGGCGCCGTCGTGAACATCGTGGACCGTGTGCGAGACGGCGTTCCGCTGGCCGCCGACGCACAGGTGATCCTGGGCATCGTGCCCGAGTGGCTGTTCGACGCAGCCCCGAGCCTGTGCTGGATCCATGCGACGGCCTCGGGTGTCGACATGTTCATGTACCCGAAGTTCCTCGCCAGCGATGTGGTGCTCACCGGCGAGAAGGGACTGGTGGGCAGTCATCTGGCCGACCACGCGTTCGGACTGCTGCTCGCACTGGTCAGGCGCATCGCAACCGCCGTGAAGCTGGGCCCCGAGGGCTGGGACAACGACCTGCGCGAGCAGATGCGCTACAGCGAGCTGGAGCTCGAAGGCCTCACGATGGGCATCTTGGGGTTCGGCGGCACGGGCCGGCACATCGCCCGCCGCGCAGCCGCGTTCGGCATGAAAGTGCAGGCCATGGACCTGTACCCGGTGCCGCCCGGCGAGGGCGTCGAGACGGTCGGCGGCCCCGAGTCGCTGCGGGACGTCGTGGCCACCAGCGACGTGCTGGCGGTGGGGCTGCCGCTCACCGCCGACACCCGGGCGATGTTCGACGACGAGATGTTCGCCCTGATGCCCGACGGCGCCATCCTGCTGAACGTGACCCGCGGTGAGATCATCGACGGTCCATCGCTGGAGCGGGCGCTGGCCGAAGGCCGGATCGGCGGGGCTGCCCTCGATGTCGCTCCGGTCGAGCCGCTGCCTGCCGACAGCCCGCTGTGGGGCTTCGACAACTGCGTCATGACCCCCCACACGGCGGGGGCGAGCCAGCACCGCGCGCGGCGCAACCTGGAGCGCTTCTGCCGCAACCTCGTCGCCCTGCGCGAAGGCCGCCCCCTCGAAGGTGTCGTCGACAAGCAAACCGGTTTCTGACAACCCGGAGCGCAAGAAGCAGAGCCGGTAGCTGCGGCCAGCACTGCAATAGATCTGTCACAGAAAATCCGACTGGACAGGTCGGGTTTTACCGGTACAGTGCTGCGCGCTCGGCAATCCCGCCGAGTCAGGCATAGCCCGCCTTATGGGGCGTAAGAAATGGAGCTCGTCATGAGCGAAACACCCACAGACCCACTCGCCGAGCTGGGATTCGAAACACGAATGGTCCACGCGGGCCAAGCGCCTGACAGCGCCACCAACGCCCGCGCGGTGCCCATCTACCAGACCACGTCGTTCACCTTCGACAGCTCCGAGCATGCTCAGAACCTGTTCGGGCTGGCGGAGATCGGCAACATCTACACCCGGATCATGAACCCGACCCAGCACGTGCTCGAAGAGCGCATCAGTGCGCTCGAGGGCGGCGTGCGCACGGCGGTCGGGCTTCCGGGAGCGTTGGCAGTGGCCTCGGGCCAAGCGGCCGAGACCTTGGCGGTGCTCAACCTGGCGGAGGCAGGCGACCACATCGTGGCGAGCCCGTCGCTGTACGGAGGCACATACAACCTGTTCCACTACACGCTGCCGAAGATGGGCATCGAGGTCTCCTTCGTGGAAGACCCCGACGACATCGATTCGTGGCGCGGCGCAGTGCGCGACAACACCAAGGCGTTCTACGGCGAGACCATCGGCAATCCGAAGAACGACATCTTGGACTTCGAGGCGGTCGCGGACGCGGCGCACAGCGTGAACGTTCCGCTGGTCGTGGACAACACGGTGCCCTCGCCCTACCTGTGCCAGCCACTGGCACACGGGGCCGACATCGTGGTCCACTCGGCGACGAAGTTCATCGGCGGCCATGGGACGTCGATCGGCGGTCTCATCGTCGACGGCGGCACGTTCGACTTCGGGGCGTCTGGACGGCACCCGATGTTCACCGAGCCCGATCCCAGCTATCACGGGCTGGCCTACTGGCCTGCTCTGGGTGCCGGATCGTTCATCCTCAAGGCCAGGGTGCAACTGCTGCGTGACATCGGCGCTGCGGTTTCGCCGATGAACGCCTTCTTGTTCCTGCAGGGAATCGAGACGCTGTCGCTGCGCATGGAGCGGCATGTGGCCAACGCCGTGGCGGTGGCCGACTACCTCGAAGGTCATTCGCAGGTCGACTGGGTGCTCTATGCGGGGCTGGAGTCGAGCCCGTACAACGAGCGGGCACGCAAGTACCTGCCCAAGGGCGCCGGCTCGGTGCTGGCTTTCGGCATCGACGGCGGCATCAAGGCGGGTCAGAAGTTCGTGGAGAGCCTCCGGCTGCACAGCCACGTCGCCAACATCGGCGACGTGCGCAGCTTGGCGATCCACCCGGCGAGCACCACGCACAGCCAGCTGACACCGCAAGAGCAATCCGACACCGGCGTCGAGCCGAACCTGGTTCGGCTGTCGGTCGGCATCGAGACCATCGACGACATCGTCGCCGACCTCGATACCGGCTTCGAGGCTGCTCGCAGCATCTGACGCCAAGCAGGCCGGCGACCGATGCCGGCCGGCACAACTAGCTGACGGCGCCGGCGTCGCGCAGGGCGGCAATCTCGTCGGGTTCCAGCCCGAACTGGGCCAGGATCTCGTCGGTGTGCTCGCCCTGCGCGGGGCTGGGCCGTCGGATGTCACCGGGCACCCCGTCGATCTGGGTGGCGTTGCGCACGATGCGGATGTCGCCCATCACCGGGTGATGCACCGGCGCGGCCATGCCCAGGTGCTGAACCTGCGGGTCGGCGAAGGCTTCGGCCACGGTGTTGACGCGCCCGCACGGGATGCCCACAGCGTTGAGGCGCTGCACCCATTCGTCGCAGCCTGCGGTGGCGAGCCGCTCGCCGATGAGTTTGTTCAGATCGGTCCGGTTGGCCGAACGCAGTTTGATCGATGAGAACCGCTCGTCGTCAGGCAGATCGGGCCGGCCGATCTCGGCGCAGAACGCGCGCCACAACCGCCCGCCGGGCGCTGCGATGTTGATGTGGCCATCGGCGGCCTCGTAGGTGCCCATCGGGATCATCGTGGGGTGGTCGTTGCCGGCCTGCGGTGGGTCCTCCCCCGCCACCGTCCAGCGAGCCGCCTGGAAGTCGAGCATGCCGATCATCGACTCAAGCAGCGAGGTGTGCACCCAGCGACCCTCGCCGGTGCGGGATCGCTCGATGAGCGCCACCAGCACACCGATGGCGAGCTGCAAGCCGGCGGTCACGTCGCTGATCGCCACGCCGGCCCTCACAGGACCGTGTCCCGGCAGGCCCGTCACCGCCATCATCCCGCCGAGGCCCTGGGCGATCTGGTCGACACCGCCGCGAGTCGCGTACGGGCCGTCCTGCCCGAAACCCGAGATGGATCCCATCACCAGCGCGGGATTCACGGCGTGCAGGGTGTCCCAGTCGAATCCCAGCCGGTACTTGACGGTCGGTCGCAGGTTCTCGATCAGCACATCGGCTGCCCGAACAAGACGGTGCAGCAGTTCGCGACCCGACGGGTTCTTCAAGTCGATGACCAGCGAGCGCTTGTTGCGGTGGATGTTGAGGTGATCCGGCGATGCCTCCCGGCCTTCCTCGAAGCCGTCGGTAGGGGCGTCCACCCGGATGACGTCGGCGCCCCAGTCCGCGAGTTGCCGCACGGCCGTGGGGCCAGCGCGCGCAATGGTCAGATCGAGCACCGTGATGCCGGCGAGCGGCAGCTCAGCGGCATCCGGCAATGGCGGGGGATTCACCGGCTCACTGGTTCGCTGGGTCGGCCACCGAACCACGCACAAGCCTGCCGGGACGGGCGCCGGTGAACTCGCCGTCCGCCGACACTTCGGCTCCTGCCACAAACGTGTGCCGGTACCCCGTCGACCGCTGGATCAGGCGCTTGCCGCCGCTCGGCAAGTCGTACACCAGCTCCGGGCGCCCCACGCCGAGCGCATCGAAATCGACCACATTGAGGTCAGCCCGGTAGCCGGGTGCGAGCAGGCCGCGGTCGGCGAGGCCATAGGCGAGCGCGTTGGCGCGGGTCTGCTTCTGCACCAGGAACTCAAGCGGCAGGCCCTCGCCACGGTTGCGGTCTCGAGCCCAGTGGGTCAGCAGGTACGTCGGGTACGACGCATCGCAGATGGTGCCGACGTGTGCTCCCGCGTCGCCGATGCCGCAGATGGTGTGCGGGTCGGCCAGCATCTCGCGGATGACATCCAGGCTGCCGCCGGTGTAGTTCTCGAAGGGGTACAGGAGCAGGGCGTCGCCGTCGCCGTCTGAGAGCAGATCCAGCGCCTGCTCCCACGGGCTGACGCCCAGGTCTGCAGCCCGGGCTGCAACCGAAGCACGGGGATCGGGCTCATAGTCGGGCACGTCGCCGAGCTCGAAAGCACGGGTGAGCGCGTAGTCCATCCACTTGCTGAACCCGTCCAGCGGCCGATCTTCGATCAGGGCCCGACGCAGGCTCTCGTCGTCGCGCATGCGGGCGGCTCGCTGCGGAGTGGGCAGATGGGCGATCTGCCGGTAGGCCGGGTGATTGCCGAAGGGATTCACCGACACGTCGAGTCCGAGCATGACGCTGATCGGTCGACAGCCGACCTGCCCATTCGCAGCAATGCCCGCGGCGTTCGCGGCATGGATGTGATCCAAGGTTTCCCGCCACAGCTCCGGCGCATCGTCGACTTGCAGCAGCAGCACCGACAGCGGGCGGCCGGACAATTCGGCGGCCGCGCGCAGCGTTTCGAACTCGCCGGGCCCGAAGTCGGAGTTCACCTGCAGCACGCCGGCACCGGCCTGTCGCATCGCCCGCGCCACCGCGGCCAGCTCGGGATCCCCCGCCGACAGCGACGGCGTCAACCGGCCGTCCGCCGCCTTGTGCTTGGTGGTGCGGCTGGTGGTGAACCCGAGCGCCCCCGCGTCGAGTGCCTCGGTGACCAACTCGGTGATCCGGTTGAGCTCCTCGGCTGTCGGCACCTCGGCGTGGTCAGCGCCGCGCTCGCCCATCACAAAGAACCGCAGCGCTCCGTGGGGCAACTGGCTGCCGATGTCCATCACCCGGGGAGTCGACGCGAGCGCATCGAGATACTCCGGGTAGCTGGTCCAGCGAAAATCGATGCCTTCCGCGAGCACCGTGCCGGGAATGTCCTCCACTCCCTCCATCAAGTTGATGAGGTAGTCCTCGGTGCCCGGCTTCACCGGGGCGAAGCCAACGCCGCAGTTGCCGAAGATGGCGGTGGTCACCCCATGCCACGACGACGGCGTCATCTCGGGATCCCAAGTGGCCTGCCCGTCGTAGTGAGTGTGAATGTCCACCCAGCCCGGCACCACGAGGTGTCCCTCGGCGTCGATCTCGCGGCGACCCCGGCCAGCCACCTCTCCCACTTCGGCGACCAGCCCGTCGTCAATGGCGACATCGGCTGTACGCGGCGGGCCGCCGCTCCCGTCAACGACAGTCCCGTTGCGGATCACGACATCAGCCATGTGTGCGAGCGTACCGAGTGGCACCGAACCGGAACCGAGGTCGCACAGCAGACCGGAATGCCCGGTGCTGCGTCACCTCTCGCCGTCTGCCGCCCAATCCGCCGGCGGCATGCGCTCGTCACGGCGGCGGCCGATCAGAAAGCCCGTTCCCCACGACAGGTGCATGACGGTGAAGGCCACCGCTGCCCGCAAGTGATCACCGACGGAGGGAAGGCGCTGACGGAGCCGGGCTGCGGCCAGCGCGCACGCACCGAGATATGTGGCCGGCACGATTCCGCCGCGCGGGCGACCGCTCGCCAGCTCGAACGCAGACACCGCCAAGCCGACGACCAATGCAGGCGCTGCGAGCTGCCGCAGCCGCATCGAGCGTGGGTGTCGGTTGATCACCACACGCTTCCAGGTGCCGTACTCGAAGTACTGGCGCGCCAAACCAGCCCAGGTCGACCGGGGCTGGTACTCCACGACCAAGCTCGGGTCCAGCCACACCATGTGACCCTGCTCGCGCAGGCGCCAATTCAGCTCGTAGTCCTGGTTCCGCACCAACGACTCGTCGAATCCGCCCACAGAAGCGAGCACGGCAGCGTCGAACACGCCCAGGTACACCGTGTCGACGGGTCCTTCATCGCTCCCGTGCCGGAATACGGCCGGACCGCCCCCGAATGGCGACGACAGTGCTGCGGCAATCACCCGGCTCAAGTCACCCTGGCCCACCGGCCGCTGCACGCCGCCGACATTCGCCGCGCCAGTGCGCCGCAACGTTGCGACGGCTCGCTCCACATAATCGGCCGGGAGTCTGGCCTGGGCGTCGGCTCGCACAATGACCTCGCCGGCAGCAGCACCGATCGCCAGATTGAGACCCGACGACGTGGTGCCCGCCGGGTTCTGGATCACCTGCAGGGGCCGCGTGCAGTGGGCCGATGCAGCGACACTGCTGGTGTCGTCGGCGCTCGGTGCAACCGACACGATCACGTCGAGCTTTCCCCGATAGGTCTGGGCACTCACCGCGTCGAGGCATCCGGGCAGCTCAGCGGCGCAGTTGCGCGCCGGAATCACCACCGAGACGGAGGGCAGGTCACCGTTGCTGCTCACCGGGCGTCACGGCGAGCCATGACCACGAGGCTCTTCGCCATGATCTCCCAGTCGAGCACCGGCGACCAGTTGACGACGTACTGCAGGTCGTGACCGAGCTTGTAGCCGGGATCGGTCTGGTAGTGGCCCTGCGTCTGCGCGAGCCCCGTGATGCCAGGCGGCACATCGTGGCGCCTGCCGTACCCAGCGATCTCGCGCTCGAGCCGGGCGACGAATTGCGGTCGTTCGGGCCGGGGTCCCACCAGCGACATCGCGCCGGTCAGCACATTCCACAGCTGCGGCAACTCATCGAGCCGGCTGCGGCGCAGCCAACCCATGCCGCTCACCACCCGGGGATCATTCGAGGCAGCCAGCACAGGGCCGTTGGCCTCGGCATCGCGCGTCATCGTGCGGAACTTCAGCAGCACGAACGGCACGCCGCTGCGCCCCACACGTTCCTGTCGGTACAGCACGCCGCGGCCGCCCACGATCCTGACGTAGATGGCAACGGCGGCAGTGAGGGGCAGCGCAAACGGGGCGAGCAGCACCAAGTACGCCAGATCCAACAGCCGCTTGAAGCGCAGGCGGCACACCGGCAGCGCATGGTTTCGGAGCGCTACGAACGGCATTCCCCCGATCTGCCGACTGCGCTGCAGGCCGAGCAGTGTGTCCGCCGGTGTGATGCGCCGGAAGACGCCGACATTGCGGAGCTCCAGTTCGCCGAGCGGCTCGGGATAGATGCTCTCCAACGGCTCGCCCGACAGGAGCAGCAGCTCGGTGACCTCGAGGCGATCTGCTTCACCGATGATCAGCGCAGGGTCGGTCAGGCTGCCCGCGACCACTGCGTCGGCCTCGGCGTCAGCGAGGTGCTCGGCAGCGGACTCGATGTCAGCAGCCGAACCCACCAGCAGCATGCGGGGTTTGCCGTACCGAAGCAGGCGCACGCGACGCGCACCCCAGCGGTTGAACGAGATCAGCACGGCACCCGCCACGGCGAGCACCACCAGGTTGCCCCTCGGCATCAGGTAGCGACCCGTCAGCAACGTGACCGTGGCGTCGCCGCCCACCGCCATGAATGTCAGGAGCATGGCGCGTGGCAGCCATGGCCGATGCCCCAACCGTTGCTCGAATTCGTAGAGCCCGCCGAAGTAATAGACGGTCATGTGCAACAAGGTGGCCACTCCGAAGCCGATCAGGTAGTGCATCCGCGGGTATGTCGGCCAGTCGAGCCCGAAGCGCACCACTGTGATGGCCGCCATCAAGGCGAACAACGTCACGGCGTCTACGGCGTACAGAGTCCGGAATCGGAATCGGCTTGGCTGATACGAAAGCGGCGCGCCTGACTCCGCGGTGTGCGCACGTTCGACGGATGTATCGGCGCGAACGCGAGTGCTGACGCTCACCGCAGCCCGGTTGCCCGCGCCATTGCCGCGCGCCGATCCGACCGGCGCGGGCCGAGTTCCCCGAACGTCACGCCGGTCTCCCGCGGCAGTTTCCGGAATGGGGCCGATGCGCATGAACCTCCCGTTGGCGAACGCGGCACCAAGGCTACGCTGCGCTCTCTCGGCCGCTCGTTGCGGCCGGCTGCGGTCCGCTCGATCGTTCTTCGGCGACCGGGCCGACCCGGATCCAGGGGCCAGCAATGACGACACGCCAGAAGCTCCTGAGACGCCTGTTCTCGGGTTGGACTGTGGTGATCATCATCTGTCTCGCGGTGCTGACCCTGTGGGCGCCAGACCTCGACTTGCCGCTCGGCAACAGCGACGATGGCCGAATCTTCGGTCGGGCAGGGCTCCAAGCTCGCAATTTCTGGGAGCTGGGACCAACGGAATCCCGATTCGGCGCAGTAATGGACCCGTACATCCGCGCCGAATTCGATGTCCCGCCGCGCTCGGAACCGCCACTGGCCGCCGTTACCTATGCGCATCATCCACCGCTCAGGCTGTTTATCACCATCGCCTCAATCGGCGTCCTCGGCGACAATCTTCCGGCCCTACGCATCACCGACTTCCTGATTGGCGCAGCAACAGTGGCGCTCATGGCAGCGCTGCTGCGTGTGGTCGGCGTGAGCTGGGGGCCGACATTGCTGGCCGTGATGGTCATGGCAAGCACAGGCTTCTTCTATGTCTTCGCGCGGCATGGCATCAGCTTTTCGTTGCTCCTCGCCGTCACCGCCACCGTGGCGAGACTGCGCCAGATCGAGAGACCTCCGCGCTGGGCGCTGGTGGGCGCGGCTGCGCTCGCCGCGCTCACCGCGCTGCATTCGTGGATAGCCATCGCATCGCTGGGACTGCTGGTGCCGTGGCTGTTCGTGGGCACGATCCAACGACGCAGACGAGACGGCGAACCGGATTCTCGGCCCATCCAGAGTCTCGGGCAACTGCTGCGTCTCGGGTGGTCACCGGCGCTCAACGCGATCTTGGCCGGAGCAGTCGCAGGCGGATTGCTCACGGCAGCGTGGTTGCTCAACGCCACCGATGTATCCGAGCTCAGTGAACGGGTCGCGTTCCGTACGGGAACCGATGTCTCGACGGCCATCGAGCAACGGAACTTCAGCCTCGGGGAGTTTCTCGCGCGTCAGTGGCGCTTCGCGAGCCACGAACTCATGACCGCCTGGTGGCTGAGGCTGTTACTGCTCCCCGCGCTGGTGGCCGCATTCGTCGACCGTCGCACCCGGGGCCCTGCTCTGATCACACTCGCAGTTGCCGCGTCGCTGACCTTTGTCTTTCAGCAAGGCGCGTGGATCCATCGTCTCTGGAATTTTCCCTGGCTGGCGCCCACGGTCATTGGCTTGGCTGCGCTCATAGATGCTGCGCGGAGAATTCTTCGTGGCCCTGCCGCCAAGCTGCGCTGGCCACTGGGCCTCGCTGCGGCAGCCTTCCCGATTGCGACTTTGGTGCTGGTCGTGGCGGGGCCCACGAGGGACTTCTACCTGACGGACCCAGCCGACGCCGGTGCTGTAGTCGAGGAAGCTCTTGCGACCGCTCCCGGCATCGCCGACGCCGACTTGGTGTGGATCACGTCGGGCCTATCGACAGCCCGCTGGGCGTCGTACTATCTTGATCTCCCCGTGTGGTCGCTGGACGAAAGCAAACTTGACGAAGTCGTCGCATCCGATCTGATACTTCTCCGCAACGACCGCATTCCTGATTTCGTGCCCGACAGCGCCGTTGCGCAGGCGCTGGCGGTAGGCGAGTCCTACACGCTGATCACCGCTGTTGAGTTGGTGAAATGAACCAGCCTGTGCCGCCCGCCGACGTGACAGGCAACGATTGGCGTTCGCTCCCCGCGCCCCCAACGGGCGCCTTCGTGCCTGAACGCCCGGTCAGCGTGGTGATCACATACTTCGAGGCACCTGACGCTCTCGCCCTCACGCTCGCGGCGCTGGAAATGCAGACCTACCCCCGGGATCTCTTTGAGGTAGTCATCGTCGACGATGGCTCACGCGAGCCGTTGCAGACGCCGTCGCCAACACCGCTCGACGTCCGCGTCGTGCATCAGGAGGATCTGGGCTTCGGCCTTGCACGCGCGCGTAACACCGGTGTCCGGGCCGCCTCGCACGAAATCATCGTCTTCTTGGACTGCGACATGATGCCCGAAGCGGGTTGGCTGGCTGAACATGCGCGTTGGCACCATGCCGCGAGTGACGTCCTGACGCTCGGTTTTCGAGCGCACGTCGACGTTGCCGGAATCGACGCAAGCAGCATCAGGAACCGGGAAGGATCTCTGTCGGAACTGTTCACGGGTCGCGCCGTCGACAGACCGGAATGGATCGAGTTCCACATGGCGCGCACTGATGAGCTCACGTCTGATGCTGATGACCTCTTCCGTGTCGTAACGGGAGGCAATTTGGGTGTGTCCCGTTCGTTCTTCGAACTGGTGGGCGGCTACGACGAGACATTCACCCAGTGGGGCTGCGAGGACACCGAGTTCGGCTACCGAGCCTTTACGCGCGGTGGCGTGCTTGTCCCAGCACGTGACGCGATGTGCTGGCATCAAGGTCCGGGCGCAGCGCCGAGCAGCGGTGAGAAGGCCAGCTTGGAATTGCAGCGCGCCAAGATTTCGCAGCTGATCGCGCACCACGGCTTCAGGCAGGCAAAGCCTGGTCGGAGCTTCTCGGTGCCGCAGTATCTGGTAACCGTGGTGCCCGGAGACGCCGATCCCGAGACATTGCTCGAGACGGTTGAGCGCATACTGGGCAGCACGCTGCACGATCTCGTCGTCTGGATTGACGAGTCCCCGCGGCGGTGTCGGGGTGACGACGCGGGATATGAGCGCTTTCGTCGGCTCGTCGCAGGCGACGCGCGTGTGCATTTTGGGCCCGAGGGCGGTGCTGCGGATGCATTTGCAGCTGCTGCCTTTCACATCGCGGTGCCCGCGGGTGCCGATTTGGCCCCGGACGATCTGATGCGAATGGCCCGGTCGCTCAAGTCGGCCTCCCGTACCCGATTGGAACTCTCAGACGGCACTTCGATCTCGCTGATCCGAGCGCGCCTCGTGCATCGAGCTGCGCGCACCGGCATGCCCTGCGATCAGACCAGCGAAACCACCGCCGAGAAGCTGAGCGTCACGCAGCCGAGCCCAGCGATCCGTGCGGCACCATCCCGAGAGCGCGCGGCCAAAGCCAGTACACGGGCTGATCGTCGTCGGGCCGCCACAGCCAGAAGAACCGCTCGGCCTTCCGCCGCTGCACGACTCGACAGGATTCGCGAGATGTCGCGAAGCCTGTCTCGGCAGGCGCTACAGGTTCGGAACCCCCAGGACGCGACGAGGCTTGCCCGGGCTGTTGGGACCTGGGTCGGCGCGGCGCTCGTATGGCGTGTGCGCTGGATCGCATGGAAGCACCGTCAAGCCGCGAGATGGGTCATGTGGAGAACCCTGCGCGGACAGAGTTGGATTCGGCGAGCATCCCGGCGCACCATGTGGAAGACCCTGCGCGCGCACAGTTGGGCTCGGCGTGCATCGCGGCGCACGCTGTGGACCACGAGGCTCACCATGAGGAGGACACGTCGGGTACTGGGCCCGTCGACAATGGGAATCCGACCGGCGGCATACCGCCTTGGGCCGCACCTAGCAGCGCGCGGACCCACGGCGAGCCAAGTCTTCGAGGCGTCCAGCCGTGTCGGTGACGAGCTCGGACCTGCGACGCGGGCACTGCTCATCGACAGCGAGCATGATGCGCCGCCCCAAGCCGATGACGTTGCAGTACGAATCATCAAGATGGCTGACTTGGAACCCATCGCGCAAGTACCAGCATTGGATGCGGAGCAAGTGAATCCGGGGAATTGGACGATCGACTGTCGGAAGACGCCGGCGGCGCTCGGTCCCGCGCGGCTCTTGCCAGAGGAATTGGACATTCGCAAGACTGCGAACCCAGACAAGATCCTGGCCTGCCGACGGTTCCACCACGTCGTCGACACCGCGGCGTTCCATGAGAGCACACGGCGCCGCGCAGCGTCCTTGGCCACTCTCGCAGCATGCGGCGTGGTGATTCACGTGATCGACGAGGACCCGAATCTGCGAGAGATGCTGGGACCCGACCTCTATGCCTTCATGCGAGATCCGGCCATCCCAGAATTCAGCGAGCAGCAGCGAGAGTCTCACAGCATCGCCATGCGACGCGAGGCACTGCGGAACCACTCGCTGCGGGCGCGAGCCCGCCAAGTGCTGGCAGTGGCCGAACTTGAGGCGCCCCCGCCGCCGGTGGTTTCGGTCTTGCTGGCAACCTGCCGCCCTTCGCTGGTCAGCACAGCTATC
This sequence comes from Acidimicrobiia bacterium, assembly GCA_022821985.1. GTDB lineage: Bacteria > Actinomycetota > Acidimicrobiia > Acidimicrobiales > Poriferisodalaceae > Poriferisodalis. The sequence continues at coordinate 84,080 of JAJECP010000003.1, read as the reverse complement.
GCGAGCGTGGCGATCCAGACATACCCACATGTTGAGTTGATATTGGCCCTGCACGGCGAAGGCTTCGACCACGACGAGATCGACGTCCTTCGCCAGCGTCTCCCCTTCTCAAGCAAGACAGTTCCTGTACCGCGTTCCGCTCCGCTCGGCACCGTCCTGAATGAGGCGGTTGCAGCGTCGTCGGGGCATCTGATCACGAAGTTCGACGACGATGACTTGTACGGTCCAGAGCACCTGTGGGATCTTGTGCTCGCTCACGAATACTCAGGGGCAAGCCTCGTCGGCAAGGCCGCCGAGTACGTCTATCTGGAGCGCAGCAACCGTACGATCCAACGTTTCCGGGGCGGCGCGGAACGACTGAGCTCCGAACTCAGCCTGGCCGGCGGCGCAATGATGATCTCCCGCAGCGATCTCGACGCCATCCTCGGCTGGCAAGACATCCCATCGGGTGTCGACAAGGCGCTGATCGACGACGTTGCCGCGAGCGGGCGCCGCCTCTACCGAACCCACGGCAAGGGATATGTGCTGGTGCGACATGGCGACTCGCATACTTGGGGCGTCGACGACGCATATTTCGAGGAGCAAGCACAGGAAATCCGCGACGGGCGCGATCTCGCGTTCGCCGGGCTCTGACGCCAACAGCGCCCTGAACTTCGTCGTACGACTCAGGGCACTCGGCGCGACTGCCTGCGAAGGAACCGCCAATGGTCCCCGAGCATCTGCTTGAGCTCCCGCTGGGCGCTCCATCCGAGTTCTGTTGCAGCCCGTCGGCAATCGGCCCACGATTCGGACAGATCGCCAGGCCGCCTCCCAACGACGTCGAATGGAATCTCCCGCTGCGTCACCTCCGAGGCCGCTCGCACTACCTCGTGCACTGACGTGCCGACGCCAGTGCCGAGGTTGAAGGCGCGGCTGCTGTGAGAGCCCAAGTTGGCTTCAAGAGCGGCGACATGTCCCTCGGCGAGATCCATGACATGGATGTAGTCGCGGATAGTGGTGCCGTCAGGAGTGTTGTAGTCATCTCCGAAGATCTGGAGTTTGGAACGCGTGCCCAGCGCAACTTCCATCACCACCGGCACCAGGTTTTGCGGCTCGCCGAGCGGGATCTCACCGATATCCCCCGACGGGTGCGCGCCGACGGGATTGAAGTATCTCAGCAAGACCGATTGCAGGCGCGAGTCCGCGGAGGCGTCAGCGAGGATGCGTTCGCACATCTGCTTTGTCGCTCCGTAGGGACTCTCGGGTGCCAGCGGAGACGTCTCAGTCACTGGCAGTTCGGCGGCCTTCCCGTACACGACAGCAGATGAACTCAGCACGAAGCGCGCAATGCCTCGCTCAAGTGCTGCTTCAGCCAGCGTCAGCGTCGACGCAAGATTGTTCCGGTAATACCGCAGCGGCTCAAGGATCGATTCAGGGACGCTCTTGTGCGCCGCGAAATGGATGATCGAATCGATATTGCGAGAACGACAGATCTGATCGATGGCGACTCGATCGGCCGCGTCGGCTTCGACAACGTCAAGCTGTGTTCTGGTCAAAGCGCGAAGCGCATCGACAACTCCGTGTTTGGCATTTGAGAAGTCGTCGAGAATCACCACCTCCCGGCCGGTGGCGCAGAGTGCCACGACTGTATGGCTTCCCACATACCCTGCGCCGCCGGTCACCAGTGTGGTCATGGGGGCAGTGTGCCACCCCCTCGCAACAGGCGACCGGTATGGTGAATATTCGGTCGGATGGCCGCGGTGGCCCTGCTGCACACATCGAGGAGCAGACCTTTGGAGCACGTCCGCGAACCGTTCGACGAAGGCCGCCAAGGCGCGGTCAGGACGTTCCGCAGCACCGGCATCTCTGCAGGCAGAACGCGTCAACGGCTGAGTTGGGCGACTTGGCTCGCAGCACTGATGCTGCTGGCAGCGTGCTCGTCCATCACGGTGCCGCCGGAGACGACCGAGGTCGAATCCGCACCGACTGCCACGCCGACGACGGCCGTCACACCGCCCACTACCGCCGCACCGCCCGTTGGGACGGCACCTTCGACTACTGCAGCGCCCGTCACCTCGGTGCCCGTCACGGAGCCCGCTACGTCCACCACGGTCGCCGCGCCGCAATTCACTGCGCCGTTCACCGGCTTGCCGACGCCTACCGAGATATTGCGGCCCGCCGCAGTCGTGAAGATCGACAATCACCCCCGAGCCTTGCCGCAGTGGGGCGTCAACCAAGCCGACGTGGTCTACGAGGAACTCGTCGAGGCCCGGCTCACGCGATTCGCAGCGATCTTCCATTCCACCAATGCCGACGTGGTCGGCCCTGTCCGCTCGGCTCGCACCGGCGACTTTGCACTGCTGTCGAACCTCAACCGTCCCATCTTCGTGAACTCGGGAGCCAACGATTACACCGCGCGAGCCCTCCGCCGGGTCGACGCCATCGCCATCATCGACGGGGCCGCTATCGCCAAGGGCGTGTTCGAACGCTCGCCGGAGAAGAACGCCCCCCACAATCTCGTCACCGACACCGCTCGCATCTATGCAGCGGGCGCAGCCGAGGGCCGGACGCCCCCGAAGTACTTCCGGTTCCGTGCCGAGGGCCAGCCGCTGCCGCGGGGCACGTCGGTCAGCGGCGTGGACGTCGACTACGGGCAGATCAAGGCGTCATACCGCTGGGACGCGGCCGCGGCCGGCTGGGCTCGCACCCAGAACGGCAACGACCACACCGACTTCGACGGCGTTCGAATTGCACCCGAGAACGTCATCGTGCAGTTCGTGCGGTATCGCCAGAGCCCAGCGGATGCTGCCACCCCAGAGCCAGTGCTGACGGGTAGCGGAGAAGCTTGGATCTTCAGCGACGGCATGCTGGTGCGAGGCACCTGGGAGCGCCTGTCGGAGCTCGACGTCACGGTGTTCCGCTCCGACAATGCCCTCATCGTGCCGCTGACACCCGGGCGCACCTGGATCTCGTTGGCCCGCGCAGGAACGGCGGAGATCGTCCCCTGATCCGGTGGGCTCAGCCCGTCGATCAGTCGAACTCGTGGCGAGGCACGTCCGACCACAATCGCTCGAGGTCGTAGTACTCGCGGCTGGGCTCGTGGAATATGTGCGCCACGAACTCACCGAAGTCGAGCAGCACCCATTGCGCCTCGTCGAGCCCCTCGGTTCGAATCGGCCCGGGACCGCCGGCCGCTTTCACGTGCGCTTCCATCAGCTCGGCGATACGTCGCACGCGTCGCACATTGGGGGCGCTCGCGATGATGAACCAATCAGTGATGGCGAGTACATCGCCCACGTCGAGTGCCACGATGCGCTCAGCAGACATCTCCGCGGCGCCGTCCACCGCGGCTTGCACCAGGGGCGGCACGTCAGCGCCTGTGTTGATCGGATCCCGCTGCAGGGCGTGAACCCCGGAAGAAGCCGGGGACGCCTGCGGAACCGATGCCACGTTCACGGAGAATAGAGCCTGCACTCGACGATGTAACTCATGACGGCTGGCGGCACGAGCTGAACTGCCTGAGGCGGGATCTCCTGGTGGGCGCGATGGGTCAGCAATTCGCGCACGAACGTCGCTGAGGCCTCGACCGGTTCCATCAGCACAATCTCGGTACGCCAGCCTTCGACATGGATGGGCGGCTCGCCTGGTGGTTGCACAACCGCGAGCGTCACACGCTCAGCGAGCTCGGCGGCCCGGTGCCACGTCGTCACTCCGCTCGCTGCGGCGGGACCCATCACCAGCACAGTCTCGGCCCCGGGCTGCGTGAGCTGTGCGACGGTGTCGATGGTGTAGGTCGGCCCGCCTCGCCGGATCTCCAGATCGCTCACGGCCGTGCCAACGACATCACGAAAGGCCAGCCGGGCCATGGCGAGCCGGTGATGGGCGGGCGTGACGACCCGCTCGGCTGACTTCTGCCACGGATCGTTCGCCACCACGATGTGGAGCATGTCGATGTCGAGCTGCTCTCGCGCGCAAATCGCTGCGGCAACGTGACCGGCGTGAGGAGGGTCGAACGTGCCCCCGAAGATCGCTTGTCGCGGCGGCACCGCAGCAGTGTAGAGTCACGCCACACATCAGTTCTGCAGCGCGCACCGGGGAACCACTGCATCGATCGGCAAGCCTCCGGTGGCGGCTGTTTGCGCGCGTCATGCGCCATGTGCTACTTTTGACTGTCCGCCCAAAGCAGTGCTGCACGAGGTCCGGGTTCTCGGGCCTGGCATCGCATGCGGGCGTACAAGCAAGATCGGCTCCGCCACATCGGCGGTGCCACGCCTGAGTTGGGGCTGCCGCAGTCCTGCGAGGGCTGAACATACCCGGTGCCCCCCACCGGGTGGCATGCCAGGGCGGCATGCAAGCGAATACGAAGAACCGGCTGCCCCCTGCCGGTTGGAGCGAATGTCATGGATTCAGTTGGCCAGTACCTGAACGAGATCGGTGCGGTGGCACTGCTCACCGCAGAAGACGAGCGGATGCTCTCCCAGCAGATCGAGGCAGGACGAGATGCCAGGACGCGCCTCGACAGCGACGAGGAGCTGTCGGTGGCCGAGCGGCGCGAACTGCGCAAGGCCGTGCAGACCGCTGCGGCCGCGCGCGACCGCTTCATCCGGGCGAACCTCCGCCTGGTCGTGTCGATCGCGCGCCGCTACCCGCTGCCTCCCACGCTGGAACTGCTCGACCTGATCCAGGAAGGCAACCTCGGCCTAGAGCACGCCGTCGAGAAGTTCGACTGGCGGCGCGGCTTCAAGTTCTCCACCTATGCCACGTTCTGGATCCGGCAGTCGATCGGGCGCGCACTCGATCAGAAGGGCAGCCTCATCCGCCTGCCTTCGGACCGCTCTGCCACGTTGCGAGCCGCGCTGCGGCACAACGGTGGAGACAGCGACTCGCTCGACGACGAGAACGCATGGCTGCAGCGGATCAGCACGCCCACCTCGCTCGACAAGACCGTCGGCGACGACGGCGACAGCGCGCTCATCGACCTGATCGGCGACGATGCGCCCGGCCCGGAGCACTACGCCATCGAGTCGGCCCGCAAGACCATGGTGCACTCCATGCTCGGTCGCCTCGACCCGCGGGCCCAGTACGCCGTCAAGCGGCGCAACGGCCTCATCGACGGCGAGCAGCGCAGCTACCGCGAGATCGGCGAAGAGCTGGGTGTGACGGCCGAGGCGGCACGCCGCCTGGTCAAGCGCGCCGTCGATGAGCTGCAGAGCCTCGCCGCCGACGGCGAGTTCGTAGACATCGATGCCGACGCAGACGCTGTCTGACGACGCAGCCTCACCATCCGGCGCGCCCAGCCCCGCCGGACCTCCCGAGCACGCTGCGGACTGGCATCCCGGCTCATGGGCCGACCGGTCCGCCGGTCAACAGCCCGAGTGGCCCGACGCTGACGCGCTGGCGGCATCGCTGGCCGAGCTGCGCCGGCGTCCGCCGCTGGTATTTGCAGGCGAGGCCAGGCGGCTGACCGAGCTGCTCGGGCACGTCTGCGCCGGCAAGGCTTTTGTACTGCAAGCCGGCGATTGCGCTGAGTCGTTCGAGCTTTCGACCGCAGACCAGATCCGCGACCGCCTCAAGGTGATCCTGCAGATGGCCGTGGTGATGCAATACTCCGCCGGGCTGCCCATCGTGAAGGTGGGTCGGATAGCCGGTCAGTTCGCCAAACCGCGCAGCTCGGCCACCGAGACGCGCGACGGCCAGACGCTGCCCATCTTCCGCGGCCACATCGTCAACGACATCGCGTTCGAACCCGAAGCCCGCACACCCGACCCGTCCCGCCTGCTGCACGCATACAGCACGTCGGCGGCAACCCTCAACCTGCTGCGGGCGTTCACACGGGGCGGCTACGCCGACCTGCGGCAGGTGCACGACTGGAATCAGGAGTTCGTGGCCTCCAGCCCGGCTGGCCAGCGCTACGAGGTGCTGGCCAGCGGAATTGATGCGGCCCTGCGGTTCATGAACGCCTGCGGGCTCGACACCGACGACAGCGCCATGCGTCAGGTGGAGCTCTACACCAGCCACGAGGCGCTGCTGCTCGGCTACGAAGAAGCGCTGACCCGTACCGACAGCATCACCGGCGATTGGTACGACTGCTCGGCGCACATGCTGTGGGTCGGTGAGCGCACTCGCGAGCTCGATGGGGCCCACGTGGAGTTCTTGCGGGGGGTACACAATCCGATCGGGGCGAAGCTGGGCCCCACCGCCACACCCGACGAGGCGCTGGCACTGTGCGAAACGCTGAACCCGAAGCGGATCCCCGGGCGGCTGACCCTGATCAGCCGTATGGGAGCCGGCAACGTCCTGGAGTGCTTCGAACCCATCCTGCGGGCAGTCACCGACGCCGGCCACCCGGTGGTATGGCAGTGCGACCCCATGCACGGCAATACCTTCAGCACCGAAGACGGGGTCAAGACGCGCCACTTCGACGCCATCCTGGCTGAGATCCGCCAGTATTTTGCCGCTCACGCTGCCGCTGGCACCTGGCCCGGAGGCATTCATCTCGAGATCACCGGCGATGCGGTCACCGAGTGCATCGGCGGCAGCGACGAACTGGCTCAGCACCAGCTCGGCGACCGCTACGAAACCATGTGCGACCCGCGCCTCAACGGCCGCCAATCACTCGATCTGGCCTTCTTGGCCTCCGACCTGCTCGCGTCGGCCAGAAACGGCGCCGGCTAGGCGAGGTTGTCGACGAAGCCTTCGAGCTGGCGCAGGTTGCGACACTCGAATACGCCGTCGGTATAGGTCGAGTACTCGGTGATCACCGAGTCGCCGGTGTCCCAGTACGACCGGGGCTCTGGGTTCAGCCAGAAGACCGAACGGGCCCGCTTCTGGCACTCCTTGAGCACCCACGCGTTCGTCGAGTGGTAGTTGTTGCGGGCATCGCCCAGGAACATCATCGTCGACTTGGCGTTGACATCCTTGCCGAAGTTCTCCCAGAACACGCCGAAGGCATGGCCGTAGTCGGAATGGCCGTCGACCCAGACGACATCGGCTTCAGTGTTCACTCGGTGCACCGCGTTGGTGATGTCTTCCTCGTTCTGGAACATGTGGGTGACTTCATCGATGCCGTCGATGAAGACGAACGAGCGCACCTTGGAGAACTGGTTCTGCAGTGCATACACAAGGTGCAGCGTGAACCGGGCGAATGCTGCCACTGAACCCGAGATATCTGCGACCACGATGAGCTCGGGCTTGTTCGGCCGGGGATGGCGGAAGCGCGGCTCCGCGGGCACGCCGCCGTAGCTGAGCGAACGCCGCACCGTGGCCCGGAAGTCGAGGGGACCGCGCCGCTTGTGCTTGCGTTTGCGCGCCAGGCGAGCGGCCAGCTTGCGGGTCAGCGGTTGGATGGCCTTGCGGATGTTCGCCATCTCTTCACGGCTGGCGTGCATGAAGTCGACATCTTCGGGAAGCGGCTTGCGCAGCGTTTTGGCCATGGCCTCGACGCCCCGGTCGGCCACGAGTCGACGCCGGATCTCCGCTTCGATCTCGCGCTTGAGCTGCTCGATGCGGTTCTCGAATTCCTCGCGTTCGAGCCGTTCGGCGAGCGGCGTCATCTCGCCGTCGTAGCGCTGCGAGGACTCCTCGATCAGCCGATCCAGCATCCCGTCCAGATCGAGGTTGCGCAGCGTGCGGTACAGGTAATAGGTGCCGCCGACGGGCCGACCCGGTTCCATGCCCGCAAATTGCGTCACTGCAGCTCGGGCCATGGCCGCCATCATTGCCTCATCGGCGTTCAGCAGCGCCCGGAAGAGCATCTCGGCAATCTCCTCCGGCGACATGTCCTGCCCGCCGCCGCGGCCGCCCATGCCCTGCATCTGCTGGGACATCCACTCTTCGAGATTGTCGGGATCGAACTCCCCGTTGCCTTCCTCGTCGCCGACGTTGTATTCCGGCCCGCGCAACGAGAAGTACACCTCGAAGACTGTCTCGAATGCCCGCCAGTGCTGCTCGTTCTTGACGAGCGTGGCCGCGAGCGCGTACTTGAAGGCGTCGCGGTCTTCGATGGGAATGTGCTTGACGGCCTCCATGGCGTCGAGGTTCTCCGTCAACGAGACCGGCAGGCCGGCGTTGCGCAGCTCCCCGACGAAGCCGCTGAGCAGATCCAGCATGGCTGACCCCTGTTTCCCGTCTCCTGCCCGCCGGCGCGGCTAGGCCTCGACCGTCAGTTCTTTGGCGGCCTTCTCGATATCAGATTGGTACTTGAGCAGGATGTGGAGCGTTTCCTTTGCCTGCTCGACATCGATGTTCTCGATGCCCAGCAGCACCAAGGTGCGGGCCCAGTCCAAGGTCTCCGACACTGACGGCGCCTTCTTCAGCTCGAGCTGGCGGATCGAGCGCACGACACGTGCGATCTGCTCGGCCAAGTTCTCGCTGATGCCAGCGACCTTGGTGAGAACGATCTGCTTCTCGCGTTCGAGATCGGGATAGTCGATGTGCAGGAACAGGCAGCGCCGCTTGAGTGCCTCGGACAGCTCGCGAGTGTTGTTGGACGTCAGGAACACCAGCGGGATCTGGCTGGCCATGATCGTGCCGAGCTCGGGAATCGAGACTTGGTAGTCCGACAGGATCTCGAGCAGCAGCGCCTCGGTCTCGATCTCGACCCGGTCCACCTCGTCAATCAGCAGAACCACCTTGTCTTCGGCGCTGATGGCTTCGAGCAGCGGACGGGTGAGCAGGAATTCGTCCTGGAAGATGTCGTCCTGCAGCTCCACCCAGTCCTCGTGCTCCGCGTCGACGCCCCGGTCGGCCTGGATGCGCAAGAGCTGCTTCTTGTAGTTCCACTCATACAGCGCCTTGGCCTCGTCGAGCCCTTCGTAGCACTGGAGGCGGATCAGGCGGGCGCCGCTCATCGCTGCCACCGACTTGGCCAGCTCAGTCTTGCCAGTGCCTGCTGGTCCTTCGATGAGGACTGGCTTGCCGAGACGCTCAGCCAGGAACACCACGCTGGCGATGCCGTCGTCGGCGAGGTACTCGACTTTCGCCAAGCCTTCACGGACACCCGAGAGGTCTCCGAACATTGTCTCGTTCATTCTGGGTGTCTCCCCTGTGGGTGTCAGAGTGGGTGCCGGGCCGTCGGCACTGCGTCGCCGGGCAACTGGACCGGTCAGACAGTGTGGCAGCCGCGGCCACCTTTCGGCACGGCTACCCCCGTGTATGACCCGTTCCGGTCACCACGAACTTGGTGGTCGTGAGCTGTTCGAGGCCCATGGGGCCACGGGCATGCAGCTTTTGGGTGCTGATTCCGATCTCTGCGCCGAATCCGAATTCCTCGCCGTCCACAAAGCGTGTCGACGCGTTGACGAGCACAGCGGCGGCATCCACCCGGCGGGTGAATTCCTGGGCGGCGGCCAAATCACCGGTCACGATGGCCTCGCTGTGGCCCGTGCCGTGCTGATTGACATGGTCGATGGCAGTGTCGAGGTCATCGACGACCGCAACGCTCATCTTGAGCGCGAGGAACTCTGTCGCGAAGTCGTCTGGGCCGGCCGGGCCGATCTGGGGTGAGATGGCCTGCGCCGCCGCGTCGCCCACGAGCTCCACGCCGTCCAAATCGCCGACGATGCGGGGCAGGAATGCGTCAGCCACGTCGCGGTGCACCAGGAGTGACTCTGCTGCGTTGCACACCGAGGGGCGGCTGAGCTTCGCGTTGGCGACGATGTTGGCTGCCATGTCCAGATCTGCTGCCGTGTCGACGTACACGTGGCAATTGCCGTCGCCGTCGATGACGTAGGGCACGGTGGCATTGGCGAGCACGGAGGCGATGAGCGCCGGGCCGCCCCGGGGGATGAGACAGTCGATGTGATCGCGCAGCCGCATGAACTCGGTGGCGGCGCTGTGGCGCGTATCGGTGACCAGCACCAGCGCGTCTGCGGGCAAGCCCGCTTTGACCAGGCCTTCGCGCAGTGCTTCGGCGATCGCCATATTGGAGTTCAGCGCAGCCCCCGAGCCCCGCAGGAACGCTGTGTTGCCCGACTTCAGGCACAGCCCGAAAGCGTCTGAGGTCACGTTGGGCCGGCTCTCATAGATGATCGCCACCACGCCGAGCGGCACCCGGACCCGCTCCACGGCCAGACCGTTCGGCCGCACCCACCCGTCGACCACCTGGCCGACCGGGTCGGCGAGGGCCGCCACGTTGCGCAGGCCTGCCGCCATGGCCGAGATGCGGCCTGGGTCGAGCCGAAGCCGGTCGATGAGCGTCGCCGAGGTGCCGGCAGCTTCAGCGTTGGCCACGTCGTCGCGGTTGGCCGCGAGCACGGTGTCGCTTGCCTCTTGCAGCAGATCTGCGGCCGACAGCAGGGCCTCGTCTCGTACGGCACCGGGGGCTTGTGCCAGAACGGTCGCCGCGGCCTTCGCACGCTCACCGAGAGCGATCATCTCCACGTCAGGCACCCGTGCAGGCTAGTGGCGTCACCCCAGAACGACGAGATCGTCGCGGTGCACAACCAATGGGTGCAAGCCTTCGGGCAATTGGTCGCTGCGCAAGCCTGCTGTGGCTCGCAGGCCCTCAGCGTCAATGGCCGCGAGGCCCTTGGCGAAGGTCTCCCCTTGCGGGTCGACGATGTCCACGGCTTCGCCGGCGGCGAAGGAGCCCTCGTGCCCGACGACGCCGGCTGCGAGCAGCGATTTTCCGCCTGCCGACACGGCGCGACGGGCACCGTCGTCGACGGTCACCGATCCTCTCGCCGCGACGGCAAAGCCGATCCAGAGCTTGCGAGCAGAGACTCGTGCATCTCGTGCCGGCACGGTCGTGCCGACACCGGGCCGGGCCACGGCGGCGTCGGCGACCACGTCGGGGCGGCGGGCGGAGGCGATCACCGTGCGCACACCGCTCCACGAAGCCATCCGGGCCGCTGCCAGCTTTGAGGCCATGCCGCCACTGCCGACCGCATTAGGGGAGCCCGCTGCTGCCTGCAGCGACGGGCTCACCTCCAAGATCTCCGAGATGAGCGAGGCTTCCGGGTCGATGTTCGGGTCGGCAGTGAGGACACCTGGCATGTCGGTCAACAGGATCAGCACATCGGCGCGCACCAGGTTGGCGACGAGGGCGGCAATCCGATCGTTGTCGCCATAGCGGATGGCGTCATCGGCGATCGCGTCGTTCTCGTTGACGACCGGCACGACTCCGAGATCGAGCAGGTGATGGAACGTAGCTCGGGCGTGCAGATACTGGTCTCGGTCACGGAAGTCGTGCGGGGCGATGAGCACTTGGCCGACCACCATCCCCTCGGCGGCGAACAGCTCCCGATAGGAGGCCATGAGGTCGATCTGGCCGACTGCTGACAGCGCTTGGAGCCGTTCCGGTTCGGTGGGCCGCTCGACATCCAACCGCTGCACGCCTGCAGTGATCGCACCGGAGGTGACCACGATCACTTCGTGACCGGCTGCGCGCACGACCGCGACATCCGATGCCAGCTTCGCGACGGCATCAAGATCGACGCGCCCGTCCGACGTGGTGATGGACGACGTCCCGATCTTGGCAATCAGCCGCAGTGAGCCAGGCATCGACGTCAATCCTGCCGTCTCGCGGATCTCAACACAGTCACCCGAGTCATGTGTCTGGCTCGTATGTGAATTCGAACTCGCCGATGCGCACCAAGTCACCCGACTGGGCGCCGTTGCGAGCCAAGGCCCGTGACACGCCAAGCTGCTCCAAGCGCCGCTGCGCCCACGCCAGCGCAGCAGGATCGGTGAGATCCGACAGAGCGACGGCGCGGCGGGCTTGACGGCCCTCAATCTCGAAAACCCCGTCTGCGAGGCGCAGCACCGTGACGCCGGTGGGTTCGGGGCGGTGGACGACATATTGGGCAGGAGCCTCGTCGGCGTGCCTGGCTTCGGACACCAGATCCCGTAGCTGGCCCAGGACCGGCGCCACGCCTTCGCCGGTCACAGCGCTGAGCCGCGGTCCGTCCCAGGCGAGGTGGGCTACGTCGGCCTTGGTGCCCACCACCAGGCGACGCCGCGCTGCGAGCGCGGGGTCGTGAAGCTCGAGTTCGCCGAGCAGCACATCCACCTGCTCATGGGGATCACGATCTGCGACTTCCGCCAAGTCAGCCATGATGAGCAGCACCCGGGCTCGCTCGACATGCCGCAGGAACTGGTGTCCGAGGCCCTTGCCCTGAGCGGCACCATCGATCAGTCCGGGCACATCCGCAATCACCATCTCGAAGCTGTCGGCGTCGATTCCCGAGCCGTCGTCGAGCCGCACCACTCCGAGACTGGGCGTGAGCGTCGTGAAGGGATACGAAGCGACCTTCGGCCGCGCCGCCGACACGGCGCTGATGAAGGTGCTCTTGCCTGCGTTCGGAAATCCCACCAGTGCGACATCGGCCATCAGCTTCAGCTCCAGGCCCAGCCAGCGCTCCTCGCCGGGCTCGGACTGCTCAGCGAAATGAGGCGCGCGCATCCGATTCGAAGCGAAACGGACATTGCCCCGGCCGCCGCGCCCGCCCTGCGCCGCCAGCCAGCGATCGCCGGCATGCACGAGGTCGGCCAATACAGCGCCGTCACGGTCGCGCACGATCGTGCCTTCGGGCACCCGAACCAGCTCATCGGCACCGTTGCGGCCATGCCGTTTGCGCCCCAGGCCGTGGCCTCCGTCCGTAGCGCGCCGGAACGGGAAGTCGCGGAACGCCAGCAGCGATGCCACGTTGCGGTCGGCCACCACCCATACATCGCCGCCGTGCCCGCCGTCGCCGCCATCGGGGCCGCCGCGCGGCACGTGAGACTCGCGACGGAAGGACACGCAGCCCGCCCCGCCGTCACCGCCCTTCGCGTGCAGCTGGCACTCGTCGACAAAGTCGCTCATCAGCGTCCTCGCAGACGCTTACAGGTCTCGGGATGAAGTACGGGCGAACTACGACGGCACAACGTCAACGAGTCGGCGACCGCGGCGGAAGCCGAAACGCACGACGCCGGGAGCTGTCGCGAACAGCGTGTCGTCCTTGCCGCGGCCCACATTCCGCCCCGGATGGAACTTGGTGCCCCGCTGGCGCACGATGATGCCGCCGGCGTCGATGGTCTGTCCCGAATAGACCTTGACCCCAAGGCGCTTTGCCACAGAGTCGCGCCCGTTGCGAGTGGAGCCTCCGCCCTTGGTCTTCGACATGGTGCTGTCCTTTGGTGTCCGGTCTCGCGTGCCTGCCGGGATGCCCCTAAGCGGTGGCGATGTGGGTGATCTCGACCGTGCTGTAGCGCTGCCGGTGTCCCCACCTGCGCCGGTTGGTGGTGGCGTTCTTGTAGGTGAAGCCGTCGATCTTGGGCCCCTTGACCTCGCCGACCACCCGACCGGTCACCGAGGCTCCGACCAACTCGTCGGGCGTCGCCAGCACTGCGCCGTCATCCACCACCAGAACCGGCGTGAAGGTGACCTCTTCGCCGGGCGGCACCGCGAGCAGCTCAATGTCGAGCCGCTGGCCGGCCTCGACGCGGCGCTGCTTGCCGCCGGTAGCGATGACTGCGTACATCAGTTGGAGAGGATACCGATGAGGCCGCTGGATCGGCGAGTGGTTTTTGGAGGCTCAGCCTCTGGTCCTCAGGCAAACAGCGATTCGCGCAGCTGGATACCGCGTCCCTCGCACACATCGCACGGGTCCGACATCGACTCCAGCAACCCCTCACCGGTGCGCATCCGGGTCATCTGCACAATGCCCATGTCCGAAATCGGTTCGGTGGCCGTGCGGGTCTTGTCGCGGGCGAGCGCCTCGTTCAGCGTTGACATGAGCTTTTCCCGCTGCTGCTTGTCGTCCATGTCCACGAAATCGATGATGATGATCCCGCCGATGTCCCGCAGCCGCAGCTGCTTCGCAATCTCGGTGGCGGCCTCCAGGTTGTTCTGGAACAGCGTCTCGTTCAGGCTGGACTTGCCCACGTTGCGCCCTGTGTTGACGTCGATCACCGTCAACGCTTCAGTGTGCTCGATGATGAGCGACCCGCCCGACGGCAGCCAGACCTTGCGGTCGGTGGCCTTGCCCACCTGCTCAGCCACGTGCACCCGCTCGAACAGCGGCAAACGTTCAGCGACCGGGTCGTAGTACCGGATGCGGTCCACCAGCGGTGCCGCCACCGCCTGCATGTAGCCCTTGACCTGTTCGAACAGCGCCGGGTCATCGATCACCACTTCACGGAAATCGGCGGTGAACTGCTCCCGGATGATGCGCACGGCCAACTCGGGCTCCCGGAACAGCAGCACAGGCGCATCGGAGCGTTCCGCCAGTTCGGAGATCTTGGTCCACTGCTGCGTGAGCCGTTCGATGTCGCGGCGGATTTCGGCCGCAGTGACGTTCTCGGCAGCCGTCCGCAGGATGACACCGAAGCCATCGGGGATCTCCTTGGCCAGCAGGCTGCGCAGCCGGCGCCGCTCGCGGCTGGGCAGGCGGCGCGAGATGCCCATCACGCTGCTGTTCGGAATGAGCACCACGAAGCGGCCCGGCAGCGACACCTCCGTGGTCAGGCGAGCGCCCTTGTGGCCGATCGGGTTCTTGATGACCTGACACATGACCGTCTGGCCATTCTTGATCAGCTCGCCGATCGCGGGCCCCGCCACGGAACGCCCCCGGCGCCCGCCGGCCCGTTTGCGCTCCGATCCGTTGTCATCATCGCTCTCGTCGGACGCAACGGTCAGATCGCCTCGATAGAGCACGGCCTGCTTGGGCGTGCCGATGTCGACGAACGCCGCCTCCATGCCCGGAAGCACACGCCGTACCCGACCGAGATAGAGGTTCCCGTAAATCTCGGAGACGTCGTCGGAAGGCCGGCTCACGTAGTACTCGATGAGCGATCGGCCTTCGAGCACGGCGATGTGCGTCGCTCCCTCGGAGACATGAACGCACATCCGGTAGCGGCCCAGCGGCTTGCCGTTGCGGTACTTGCCGCGGCGTTCAGTGAGCTGGTCGTCGTCGAGCTCCAGCGGCCGCTGATCGGCCAGGATGGCTTCGACAGGCGCATGGGAGCCATTGCGAGTCTCCGCGGTGCTCGTAGCGGCCTCGCTGGATCGGCCGCGTCCGCCGCGTCCTCGACCGCCCCGCCTGCGACGGCGGCGCCCACCGGAGCCCTCGCTCTCGGGTGCTTGCTGAGACGGCGCCGGGCGGCTGTCGCCGATCTGGGGCTTGCGAGCCGGCGGCGGCACCGGCGGCACCGGCGGCTTCGCAGACTCAGGCTCGGCTTGAGGCGAATCGGCCTTCGACTTCTGCTCGGGTTCAGCTCCGGCTTTGGGCTTGGCCTTGGATGCCGACTTCGCCTTGGTCTTGGGCTTTGCCTTAGATTCTGGTTTGTCCTCGGTGGGTTCGTTCTGCGTGGGGGGCACGACCAGTCGTCGTTTGCGCACGGCAGGGGTTGTGTCGTTCAGTGTTGATTCATCCACTGATGGGTTCCTTGTGTCTCTGGGCGCACATGGCAGGCACGGCCGGTTCGGCTCGTCCCGCGGCGCCGCTCGTCCATTGATGTGTTCTCCGGGCTATGCCCATCTCGTGTGCCGGCGCGAGCGCCGGCACCAGTTCGCTAGGGCGCACCACCCGGGGCGTGGCTGACAGCTCGGCGCTCAGCACCGCCCCTCGATCCGAGCATCCGACCACCTGCAGCACCTCAACGCTGGGCCGAATATTCGAACTCACGGTCTCGCCTTTGTGCACCCGTTCAGTTACGACGGTACCGGCGGCAAGGAGGTCTGCAACCGCTTTCGCTGCTGCGGATGCATCGAGCCCGACGATCTCGAACTGCCAACCGCACGTGTGAACCGCCGCTTGCAGCGACGGGCCGCGTCCGTCGACCAACGTCACAGCGGACACCTCCATGCCCACCGGCAGCGCCTCGCTGAGCGCCCCTGCAACGGTGCAGTAGCTCGGGGCAGTCGACGGCAGCCCGCGTTCGCAGGGTGCGTGAGTTCCGCCCCGGCAGACAATCACAGGACCCGCTGCATGCCTGGCACCTGGCTCTGCAGCACCCCCGTCGCGCACCGCGTCTGCAACGAGCGGCAGCTCCACGAACTCGGCCTCCGACTCGTACCCGGTGGGCAGCGCCAGTCCGAAGCTCAGCTTCATCCGAGGCGAGAAGCCCTGGCTGTAGGCCACCGGCAACCCCACCTTGCGCACGGCGCGCTCGGTGACGCGCGCCACGTCGCGGTGACCGATGAACCGGATCTTGCCGACCTTGGAAAAGCGGACGCGCAGCCTCAACGACATCTCCCACCCATGAGGGTGGGAGCGGCACTGCAGCTCGGCACCAGCGTCAGGGCCCAGCGCATCATGCGCCACCCCCGCTCGGTGCGCCTGCGCCCGCCAACTGGCGGGGGCGCAGCTCAACCGGCACGAGATGGCCGGTCGCGAGATCCTGTCCCGTCCCCTGACTGCCGCCATTGGGGGCGACAGGGGACGCAACCATGTGCTCGATCCCATATTCAGTACAGGCCCCGCAGTCGTAGCACGGGGTCCATCGGCAGTCAGGCAGGCCATGCCCGGCGAGGGCGTCCTGCCAGTCGTGCCAGAGAAAGTCGCGGTGCAGCCCGGCGCCGATGTGGTCCCAGGGCAGCACCTCGTGCTCGCCTCGATGGCGATACACGTACCAGTCAAGGCTGAGGCCGCACGCTGCCATGGCCTCTTCCCATAAGGCCAAGTCGAAGCGCTCGCTCCACTCCTGGAACGTGCCGCCCTTGCGCCAGACGTATTCGATGACCGCCCCGACGCGTCGATCACCCCGGCTGGCGATGCCCTCGGCAGTCGACGCGGCCGGATCGTGCCACTTCAGCTGCACTCGCCGATTGCGGCCCAGCGCCGAGCGCACCAACCGCACCTTGCGCGCCAGCTCTTCGGGCGGGTTCTGCCCGAACCACTGGAACGGCGTATGCGGTTTGGGCACGAAGCCCCCCAGCGACACGGTCACCGATGCGCGCTTGGTGTATTCCTGCCCGATCTGGGTGCAGGCAGCGGCCAAATGGGCGATGGCCTCGGTGTCGGGGTCCATCTCCGAAGGCAAGCCCGTGAGGAAGTACAGCTTCATGCGATGCCAGCCCTGGCTGTAAGCCGAGCGCACCGCCCCGTACAGGTCTTCTTCAGTGATGAGCTTGTTGATGATCTGGCGCAGCCGCCACGAACCGGCCTCCGGGGCGAAGGTGAGCCCCGTGCGGCGGGCGCGTGACACTTGGGCTGCCACATCGACGGTAAACGCATCGACGCGCATGCTGGGCAGCGAGACGCTGATCCGGTTGGCATCAGCGCCGGCTGTGTTGCTAGCGCCGGCTGTGATGTTGCCGCCCGTGACCGTGTCGCGCACGAGCTCGGCGATCCCGCTGTAATCGGCCGTCGACAGCGACATCAAGCTGACTTCGTCGTAACCGCTGCGCTCGAGGCCTGAAGTCACCATCTCGCGGACCTGGGCAGCGGGGCGCTCACGAACCGGACGGGTGATCATTCCCGCCTGGCAGAAACGGCAGCCCCGGGTGCATCCCCGGAACACCTCGACCGAGAGCCGGTCATGGACGACCTCGGTCACCGGCACGAGCTGCCGCCGCGGATACGGCCACTCGGCAAGATCGGCCACCGTGCGCTTGGCGACCAGCGCCGGCACGTCCGGGTACTTCGGCGTGACGGCGGCGAGTGCCGGCCCGTCGTAGGCAACGTCGTACATCGCCGGCACATACACACCCTCGATGCCGGCGAGGTCTCGCAGGATCGTGGAGCGCGTGCCCGGCCGCTTGCCGGTTCGCTTCCAGGCACCGACCGCTTCGGTGATCTCGGAGACCACTTCCTCGCCATCGCCGATGACGAAGAAGTCCACGAAGTCCGCCAAGGGCTCGGGGTTGTAGGCGCAATGACCGCCGGCGCCGATGAGCGGGTCGTCATCGTTACGCCGGGCTGCACGCACTTCCAACCCCGCCAGATCGATGCAGTTCAGCACGTTGGTGTACACGAGCTCAGCCGAGAGGTTGAAGGCGATGATGTCGAAGTCGCCTGCCGCCCGGTGCGTGTCCACCGAGAACAGCGGTAGCCCCGCGGCTCGCATCTCGGCTTCCAGATCGATCCACGGCGCGTATGTGCGCTCGGCGCTGGCGTCCGGACGCTCGTTCAGCAGCTCATAGAGGATCTGCAAGCCCTGGTTCGGCAAACCGATCTCGTACGTGTCGGGATAGGCCAGAAGCCACGACGTGAGGTGCGGGCCGGCGGTCGGTCGTTGCATCCCGTCCTCGCAGCCGATGTACCTCGCCGGCTTGGAGACACGTGGCAGCAAAGGCTCGAGCCGGGGCCACAGCGTTGTCATTGCAACCTCAACGCTACCGGCCCAGCCAGATAGTGAAGCGTTAGAGGGTGTAGCGCCGCGCTCCGACACTGATGACGATGCCTACCGCTGCGAAGGCGGTGACCGTGCCAGAACCGCCATGGCTCATGAGCGGTAACGGGATACCAGTGATGGGCATGATGCCGATGGTCATGCCGATGTTCTGAAACACCTGGAACAGCAGCATGGAGAGGATGCCGACGGTGAGTAATCGTCCGAACGGGTCGCTGGCGACGCGGGCAATCTGCCAAATGCGCACGGACATGTAGGCATACAGCGCGAGCAGGAGCGTGCCGCCGACGAGGCCGAATTCCTCTCCCAGCGCCGTGAAGATGAAATCGTTGTGCTGCTCGGGAACCAAGTCCAGGTTGGTTTGGGTGCCTTGCTTCCAGCCTTGGCCCCAAATGCCGCCCGCACCGATGGCAATCTGGCTCTGACGCAGGTTGTACGAGGCTTCCAGAGGCTCGAAGTCTTGATCTAGGAATGCCGTCAGGCGGTTTCGCTGCGTCTCGCTGAGCAAGCGGGGGCCTTGGAACGCGTCGATGCTGAACACCAGCACGAGCGCCAGGATTCCGCTGAGCGAAATGACCACGATGTGGCGCAGCTGCGCCCCTGCGACCAGCAGCATGCCCATGGCGACGGCCACGAAGACCAGCATCGTGCCGAGGTCTGGTTGCAGGTAGATCAGGCTCATGGGCACCACCAGCAGCAGGCCCGCGTTGAACAACGTGTCGAAGCGCAGGTATCCCTCGTGGCTGGCCACGAACGCCGCCAGCGACACGATCACGACGAGCTTGGCGAACTCGGAGGGCTGCACCTGGAATCCGACGCCCGGCAGCACGAACCACGACCGCGCATTGCGAATCTCGGGTCCCCAGAACAGCAGCGCCCCCAGCGCCCCGAGAGCCAACAGGTAGGCAGGTGTCGCGTAGAAACGCAGCACCCGGTAGTCGACAACGGCAGCGATGATCATCACCACGATGCCGACGCCCACGAAGATTGCCTGGCGTCGCGCCACGGTCCACGGGTCGCTGCCTTCGAAGGACAGGCTTCGCCATGTGGAGGAGTAGTTCATCGCGACGCCGAGCAGCGCTATCGCTATCGCAGCCAGCGCCAATGAGTAGTCGGCGAACCACGCTGGCGACTGCAGCTCGCGCCGTGTTTGGGAACGATTCAGCAGCCGTGCGATCATGACCCAGCCCCAGCCCTGATCAGTGCCCCTCTGCGGCGGGTTTGATTGCGCCGCAGTGCCCCCCTGCGGCGTGTTTGATTGCGCCGCAGTGCCCCCCTGCGGCGCTGGGGGCTGGCGGGCAGGGCACCCTCGATCTGGTCCACATCGGGGATGCCGTCGCCGTCCGCATCCGAGGGCGTGTTCGCCCGAGGCAGCTGGACGCCCCACGGGCAGCCTTCGGGCACGTAGCCCAGGAATGCCGGATCACCTCGCAGCGCCTCTGGCACCTCGGGGCACTCGGGCTGAGGCGGCGAGAACGCAATCTGGGGCTCGGGCCAGCGCTGCTCGTAGGCCCGCACTGCCTCAAGGATCCGCCGAGCCACGGGTGCGGCTGCCTCGCCGCCGTAGCCCGCTTCTTCCATGACCACAGCGACGGCATAGCGAGGATCGTGTGACGGCGCCCACGCAACGAACACCGCCGTGTCCTCCTTCTTGCGCCGCAGCACCGCGTTCAAACCCTGCGCCTGGGCCGTGCCGGTCTTGCCCGACACCGGATAGCCCTCGTGGTCATAGCCGTCGAAGGCCTTCGCGGCAGTGCCTCGCAACCGGGAATTCGTGACGTTGCTCAGCCCTTCCCTCACCACAGCGCTTCCTGCGGGGAAGTCCACCACATCGAGCACCCGGGGTTCGAAGGTCAGTACCGGCTCGCCGAACGACTCGGCGCGGCGCGAAACCACCGCTTCGACGATGTTCGGCGAGAAGAGCGTCCCGCCATTGGCCATCGTGGCGTAGGCGTTGGCGAGCTGCATCGGTGTCACGGCGACAAGCCCCTGGCCGATACCGGTGTTGATGTTGTCGCCCGGGAACCATCGCGCTGGTTCGTCGTAGGGGTTGTAGGCCTCGGGGCTCAGCTCGAAGAGGGTCTGCTTGACGTCACCGTCGGGCACCCGGCCCGATTTCTCGAACGGCAGCTGCACGCCGGTCGGGGATCCGAAACCGAGCGAGCGGGCCATGTCCTGGATTGCCCACTGCTCAGGGCCATCGATCCAGAACAGGTCGTCGGACACCTTGTAGAAGTACGCGTCGCTCGATCGGGTCAATGCCCCGGAGAGGTCCAAGGTGCCGAGGGCAGCCCTATCGGCATTGAAGAACGTGCAGCGGCCGGTGCAGCCACGCGCATCGGGGATCCTGTAGTAGCCCACGTCGTGGAAGGCCGCCCGCGGCGAGATGAGCCCCGCGTCCAGACCGGCGAGCGCCGTCACCGGCTTGAACACCGACCCGGGCGAGTAGGTGCCTTGCACGGCGAGGTTGTTGAGCGCGCCGGGAGCGTAGGGATTCTCGAATACCGACCGGTACTCCGCCAACGACAGTCCCTCGACCATCCACGTGGGGTCGTAGGTCGGGTGCGACACCATGGCCAGCACGTCGCCGTTGCGCACGTCCATCACGACAGCAGCCCCGGTGAGCGCCGGGTAGAAGAAGCCGGAGTCCTCGCTCACTGTCTTGCGAGCGGCGATGAGTCCCTGCCGCAGGTATGACTCGGCGGCGGCCTGCAATTCGACGTCGATGGACAGCACGATGTCGTCTCCCGGTTCGGGGGGGACATCGGCCAATATCCGCTGCACGCGGTCTTGCCGGTCGACCTCGAGCTTGGTGCGCCCGGGTTCGCCGTGGAGCTCCGCTTCGAAGAGACCCTCGATGCCAGCCCTGCCGACCCGCTCGTACGGCAGGTAGCCGTCATCGATCAGCTCGCGATGCTGGCGCTCCGACATCGCACCGACGTAACCGACGATGTGCGCGCCCACCTCGTTCTGGGGGTACACCCGCACCCAATCCCACCTGGCCTCCACTCCGGCAATCGAGCGCTCCGCCACCCTCAGCAGGCCGTCTTCATCGAGACCCGTCGCGACCACTTTCGGGGCGAGCGGGTGGGTGCGCTGGTCTGCAAAACCCTGGCTGAGACGCTCAGCAGGCACATCGAGCAGGTCAGCCAGTTCGGTCAGCACGGCTTCGGTGTGCTGCTCGCTGTATCTCGAGTGGTCATAGGTCACCACGCCGGTGCGGACGTTGTCCGCGAGCACCACGCCATGGCGGTCGAGGATGCGGCCGCGCGTCGGCGGCGTGATGATGATGCGGACCTGATTCGACTCGGCAGCCACCGCAAACTGCTCCGTTTCGAGTACCTGCAGGTACCACAGGCGGGTGAACAGCGCTCCGAACAGGCCCACTATCACGATGCCGATGAAGGCCATCCGGCGGCGGACCCGCTCATCCACCGCGCGCGCCGCTTTCTGGACTGACGGTCATGCGCGGACGGATGATGAGGGCCCAGCGAGTCGCTCGCTCGAGCAGCGGATTGGTCAGCAGGGACGCAACGCCGGTCACGATGGCGATGCGAACGATCGGTGCCTCCGTCACATAGACGAGATCCATCAGCCAGCCAGCGCCCGCGAACAGGCCAATCCCGCCCGCTGCCAGCAGTGACGCGATGGCAGCGCGAGCGAGCCTGCCGGCCGAAGGGATCTGCTCGGTGATGGCACCCGACAGATACCCCACCAGCGTGAGCACGAGCAACGACATGCCGAACGGCGTGTGAAGGATGAGATCGGAAGCAAGCCCGCAGCCGCCGCCGAAGGATGCCCCCGTACTGCGACCGCCCATCATCCCACCGGCGACGGCCAGCAAGACCAGCGGATCGACGATGACTCCCGCCGGGGTGATGTGTGCCAGCAAGCCCACGTGAACGACGACGGCAACAGCCAGCACCAGCGTCGACCGGGCCAGCGGCCCGGCGCCGGCCATCATTGTTCAGCCTCTGGAGGCTCGCGATCCACGATCACCGGCTCGGGAACGTTGGGCTCGTAGAGCAGCACCTGTACCCAGCGAAGGCGCTCAAGATCCGCAGCAGGGTGCACGGTGACTCGCTGCGCGCCCCGCACTGCATCCGGTTCAACATCGGTGACCGTGCCCACCAACAGCCCCGCCGGGAACGTGCTGCCCGCAAAGCCGCTCGTCACCACGGTCTCGCCGGGGATGACGACGGTCTCCAGCTCGATATAGCTGACCTCCAGATCGCGGCCCGGCCCCCGTCCCGAAGCCAAGCCGTCGTCGCCGGATCGGACGATGCGCACGCCAGCGTCGAAATTGGGATCGGTCAGCAGCTCGACGCGCGAACGGGTGGTGCTGGCCTGCACCACCCGTCCGACCAGTCCGTCGCCGCTCTCCACTGGCATGCCCTCCCGGATGCCGTCACGTCGCCCCTTCGCTAGCTCGATCGTGCGTTCAAAGTTGGACACAGGTGCGTCGATGACCCGCGCCGTGACACGGGGGATTGCCGGGGCAGCGTCGCGGGCGCCCACCAGCGCAAGCAACTCCTGGCGATCCCGTTCCAACTCGCCGACACGCAGCACCGATGCCTCGGCTTCAGCCAACTCGCCGCGCAGCTGCGCGTTCTCAGCCTCTAAGTCGTCGTAGCTGACGATCCCGCGCCAGGCGTTGCGAAACGGTTCGGCCACCCAGTCGCCGAACGTCCGCACCGGTCCCAGAAGATCCAAGGTCGCGCCGCGGGCAGTGTCCAGCACACCGCCCGAACCGCGCGCGTCGAGCGTGAGCAATGCGATGGCCGTCACGACGAGCAGGGCCAAGCGGAGCCAGGTGCGTCTCCGAATGCCGGCGCGGCGGGCCACGGCCGGGGGCGTCAGCGCCCCTCGGTGGAGGAGTACAGCACTCCGTGGAGGACGTCGAACTCTTCGAGCGTCTGGCCTGAACCGCGCACGACGGCAAACAGCGGGTCCTCCGCGATGTGGACTGCAACGCCTGTCTCCGAGCGCAGTCGATCCGGCAGTCCGCGCAGCATCGCCCCGCCGCCCGCAAGCGTGATGCCGTAGTCCATGACATCGGCTGCCAACTCCGGCGCCGTGTCATCGAGCGTCGCCTTCACCGAGTCGACAATGGCGCTGACCGGGCCCGCGATCGCTTCGCGTATCTCCTGGCTGTCGACGCTGACCGATTCGGGCAGCCCGCTGACCATGTCGCGGCCACGGACCTCGGCATAGATCTCCTGCTGCAGCGGCCACGCCGACCCGAGTGCGAGCTTGATCTCCTCCGCGGTGCGCTCGCCCACGACCAGACCGTGCTCCTTCTTGACGTGAGCGCTGATGGACGCATCGATCATGTTGCCGCCGATGCGTGCCGAGCGAGCCGTCACGATGCCGCCGAGCGAGATCACCGCCACTTCCGTGGTGCCGCCGCCGATGTCGACGATCATGCTTCCCTGCGCCGACTGCACCGGCAGGCCGGCGCCGATCGCCGCGGCCATCGGCTCCTCGATGATGTAGGCGCGGCGGGCGCCCGCGTACTCGGCGGCTTCCTGCACCGCGCGCTGCTCCACGCCAGTGATCCCCGATGGTACGCAGATCACCATGCGCGGCTTGGGCCAGCGCGTCTGGCTGACCTCGTTGATGAAGTGCCGGAGCATCTTCTCGCAGATGTCGAAGTCTGCGATCACGCCGTCCTTGAGGGGGCTGATCGCAGTGATGTTGCCGGGAGTGCGACCGATCATCCGCTTGGCTTCGAGGCCGACGGCCAGCGAGTTGCCGGTCTTGGAGTCGACAGCGACCACCGAGGGCTCATTGAGCACGATGCCCCTGCCGCGGACGAAGACAATCGTGTTCGCAGTTCCGAGATCGACAGCAATGTCCCGGCCGCCGAACACCGAACCGCGCCGGCGGGGTCGGGATGACCCGTTCGACGCCATCAGCCGCTCACCTCACTGATCGACGCAGCACTCTCGGCTGCGCCGTTACTCGCTGTGTTGCTGGCTTGCGCAAGCGACGGGAAGAACAGGGCGATCTCCCGCTGGGCAGAGGCTTCGCTGTCGGAGCCGTGCACGAGATTCTCGGTCGGAGACAGCCCGTAGTCGCCCCGGATGGTGCCGGGCGCCGCCGTGGCGGGATTGGTGGCACCCACGAGGGTGCGCACCACCGCGAACACGTCGTCTCCTGCGTCGGCGGGACCCTCAAGCACCATGACCACTGACGGCGAGCGCGTGATGAACTCCAGCAGCGGCGCGTAGAAGCTCTTGCCAGCGTGTTCGGCGTAGTGCTGCTCGGCCGTGTCGCGCTCGATGACCCCGTGCTCCAAGGCCGCGATGGCGAGCCCCTTGCGCTCGAATCTGCCAACTATCTCGCCGACGAGGCCGCGCTCGACAGCGTCGGGCTTGCAGATCACCAGCGTTTGCCGCATCGCTGTCTCCCTCGGCCTGGCTCGCGTCGTGGCGCGATGCGCCATCGGCTGCGCGTCCGAGGCTAATGCGGGTCAACCCCCAGAAGTCGCCGCGCTTCAGCGGCAACGTACAGCGAGCCGCTCACCACCACGATCCCGTCGGAACCGGCCCTTTCACACGCGGCGTGCACAGCTTCCGAAACACTGGGCGTGTTGATGATCTCCGGCGGGCGCCGGTGACCAGTGGTCTCGCCGTCAGCACCCGCAGCAGCTTCCACGGCCGCAGCGATGTCCGCAGGCGGCAGGGCGCGCGGCCAGTCGGCCGCGGTAGCTACTACTGCGTCGAATTGGTCGAGGCCGAGTGCTTCGCAGAACGCAGCGGGATCGTGCGGTCTGTTCGCCCCGATGACCAGCACCCTGGCGCTGCCGGCACCGTCCGAATCGACCAGCAGCGACTCCGCCAGCGTGTCACGCAATGCAGCGGCACCGGCGGGATTGTGCGCCCCATCGATGACCACCGTCGGCTGCCGGGCGACGATCTCGAAGCGGGCTGGCAGCGAGACGTCGTCCAGCGCAGCCGCAACCACGTCGCCGTCCAGACTCCGTCCGAAGAATGCTTCGACCGAGCTGATGGCGGCGGCGACATTCGTTGCCTGGTGGGCACCGTGCAGCGGCACAAAGAGCTCGGCGTGCTCGCCGAACGGCGTGCGAACCGTCACCAGCTGACCTCCGACAGCAGGCCGGCGCTCGGCGACATCCCAGTCAACGCCGCGCTGCCACAGCTCGGCACCCGCCTGCCTGGCGGCGGCAGCCACAATGTCGCTGAGCTCCGGTGTCGTCTCGCCGCAGACCACGGTGGCTCCGGCGGAGATGATCCCTGCCTTCTCCTGAGCCACGTCTGCCAGCGTGGGCCCGATGATCTCGAGATGGTCGGCACCCACATTGGTGATGACCGCCACCGCAGCGTCCACCACGTTGGTCGCATCCCAGCGCCCGCCCATGCCGACCTCAATCACGTTGACATGTGCAGCGGAGGCAAACCAGTTGTACGCGGCCGCGGCCATCACCTCGAAGTAGTTCGGCCGTTCGCCGCAGCGCTCGATCACCATCGGCTCGAAGACGGCGATCTCGCTGACCGCCATCGTGAACGAGTCGTCGTCGAGCGGCTCGTTGGCCACTGCGATCCTGTCATTGACACGGTTGATGTGCGGCGAGGTGTAGCTGCCCGCAGCGAGGCCGCACGCCCCGAGCAGTGCTACAGCCAGCCGTGCCGTGCTGCCCTTGCCGTTGGTTCCGGTGATGTGAATCGCAGGCACGCTGTCCTGCGGGTCGCCCAGGACACCCATGAGCGTCCACATGCGATCCAGTGTGGGCGGCGTCGCCTCGGGGCTGCCGAGCAGCCGCTCAAGATCGATGTGGGAATCCAACCAGTCGACAGCGGCCTCGTAGTCGCGCAGCGGGCCAGCTGCTGATGCTGGCTGACCAGTGTCTGACGGCCCAGGGTTCAAGATGCGCGGCGCGTCACGGTTGAACGGGGCACCAGCGTCGGGTTCACCTTGTCCAGCACCACGTTCCGGTCGACGATGCAGCGGGCGACGTCATCACGGCTCGGCAGGTCGTACATCAACCCCAGCAGGACCTCTTCGAGGATCGCTCGAAGTCCCCTGGCGCCGGTGTTGCGCAGCATCGCCTGATCCACGATTGCCTCGAGTGCGTCGGAGGTGAATTCGAGCTCGACGTCGTCGAGTTCGAACATCCGGCGGTACTGGCGGACCAGCGCATTCTTCGGCTCGGTGAGAATGCGTCGCAATGCGTCGGGACCCAGCGG
The DNA here is from genome assembly GCA_022821985.1 of Acidimicrobiia bacterium. Lineage (GTDB taxonomy): Bacteria > Actinomycetota > Acidimicrobiia > Acidimicrobiales > Poriferisodalaceae > Poriferisodalis. The sequence goes on along the minus strand of JAJECP010000003.1, from coordinate 57,615 downwards.
GTCGACGACGCCCACCACCGGGAGCCTGCCGATGAACTCGGGTATCAGGCCGAAGTGACGCAGATCTTCGGGCAGCACATCCGGCAGGATGTCGAGCGCAGAGCTGTCTGTGGCGTTGCGCAGCGTTGCCCCGAAGCCGACGCCGCGCTCGCCGACACGGTCGGCGATGAGGCGCTCGAGGCCGTCGAACGCTCCCCCGCAGATGAACAGCACGTTGCTGGTGTCGATCTGCAAGAACTCCTGGTGCGGGTGCTTGCGGCCGCCCTGCGGGGGCACCGATGCCACGGTGCCCTCCAGGATCTTGAGCAGAGCCTGCTGGACGCCCTCGCCCGAGACGTCCCGGGTGATCGATGCGTTCTCTGCCTTGCGTGCGATCTTGTCGATCTCGTCGATATAGACGATCCCCGTTTCGGCGCGCTTCACGTCGAAGTCCGCTGCCTGCAACAGCTTCAGCAAGATGTTCTCGACGTCCTCGCCCACGTAACCGGCCTCGGTGAGCGCCGTGGCATCGGCGATGGCGAACGGCACGTTGAGCATGCGCGCCAGCGTCTGCGCCATCATCGTCTTGCCGCAGCCGGTGGGGCCGATCAGCAGGATGTTCGACTTGGCAATCTCGACGTCTTCAGCGGCGCCCGGGCCGGAGGGCGCGAGGCGCATGCGCTTGTAGTGGTTATAGACAGCCACCGAGAGAATCGTCTTGGTCCTGTCCTGATCGATGATGTAGTCGTCGAGGAAGGCGAAAATCTCGCGGGGCTTGGGCACCGCTTCGAACGGCGTCTCGGTCGTCGTCTCGATCTCGTCGTCGATGATCTCGTTGCACAGGTCGATGCACTCGTCGCAGATATAGACGCCCGGGCCCGCGATGAGCTTGCGCACCTGCTTCTGGGACTTGCCGCAGAACGAGCACTTGAGCAGTTCGCCGCCCTCGCCGAACTTCGCCACGCTGCACCTCCCTCCTGCGAATGAGCTTGCCGACTCTTGCACAGCTGTGCAACACCGGGGCGTTCACCCGAGTCGTCCGCCAAGGATGGCACAGCACGCGCGATAACACGTGATGCGTTGAGCCGCTGCGGCGGTGGCACGACGCGTCGCGACGAGGCATTGTGCCTCGCGCCGAACGGGGCTCTGCCGGTGCGCCGGTAGGCTCCGCGCTTCGTGAAGACGACGCTGACGCCGCTCGATCCAGCGGATTTCATCGGGCCCGCGCCAGTTACTGAACCTGATCCGTCCCTCCCCGACGACACATCGGCGGGCGACGACGACGGCAGCGCAGGCGACGAGAATGCCGACATCTCGGCGGGCGAGGACAGCCCAGACGACGGCGAGGCCGCGAACGAGAGGTTCATCGGACCTCGCGTCAAGCTGACCGTCGAAGTTGACGCCGACACATTTGACGCCGACATCGAAGCTGCGTTCCGCAAGCTTGCTCGCGAGGTGCGCATTCCTGGTTTCCGTCCGGGCCGGGCACCGCGTCGTGTGCTGGAGTCGCACTTCGGATCCGAGATCGGCCGGGCTCAAGCGCTCGAAGAGGCGGTGCCCCGGTACTACGCCGAAGCGGTGCGTGACAACCATGTCGACGTGGTGAACCAGCCCGAGCTGGAGCTCACCCTTGACGGCAGCGACGGGCCAGTGGCGTTCGAAGCGACCGTCGAGATCCGGCCGGTGGTGTCGGTCTCGGGCTACGAGGACCTGCAGATCGAGATTCCCAGCCCAGTGCCGACCGACGAGGAGATCGACGCCCGTATCGACGAGACGCGCCGCCAGTTCGCCGATATCGCCGAGGTGGATCGTGGTGCGGCGCAAGGCGATCGCGTCACGATCGATATCGAGGGATCGGTGGAGGGAGAACCGCTTCCCGGGCTCGCGGCGCAGGACTATCTCTACGAGGTCGGCAGCGGCGGCATAGTTCCTGAGGTCGACGAGCATCTGACTGGCTGCGAGGCCGGCACCGATTTGTCGTTCAGCGCACCGCATCCGGTGCAACCGGAGATGGAGATCGACTTCGAGATCACCGTCAACACGGTGTCGGAGCTGGTGCTGCCCGAACTCACCGACGACTGGGTGGATGAGAACACCGAGCACGACAGCGTTGCCGAATTGCGCGACGCCACCGCCCGCCAACTGAGCTTCGGCCGCATCATGCAGGCCAACATGGTGCTGCGGGATGAGGCGCAGAAACAGATTGCGGACCTCGTGGAGGGACCGGTTCCCGACGCCATGATCAGCGGGGCGATCGCGGATCGCATGCAGGAGCTGGGCAGCGGGCTGCAGCAGCGGAACATGACGATCGAGGAGTGGCTCGAGGCAACGGGTCAGGAGCCGGCATCGTTCATCGGGGAGCTGCGAGACGATGCTGAACGCGGCGTCCGTCTCGACTTGGCGCTGCGCGCCGTGGCAGCGGCCGAATCGCTGGAAGCCGACGACGATGACATTGACGGAGAGCTGGAACGCATGGCGACGACCGATGGCCGCAGCGCCGCCCAGCTGCGCGAGGTCATCGCCGACACCGACGGGCTTGCACACTTGAGCTCAGCCATTTGCAAGAGCAAGGCGCTGCAATGGGCCATAGAAGCCGCCACACTCATCGGACCGGACGGCGACACCATCGAGCGTTCGGCGCTCGAACTGCCCACGGCTGACGCTGCCGGGGGCACCGACGGTACAGACGACACCGACGACGATCTTGACGGCACAGACTCTGACGACAAAGGGGACACACCGTGACAGCCGAATTCTCCGCAAGTTCGCATGACGCTCGTCCTCAGGGAGACCACAGCGTCGATCGATACCGCGCCAGCAACTACCTGGTGCCCACCGTGGTGGAGCAGACCAATCGGGGCGAGCGGGCGTACGACCTGTACTCCCGGCTGCTCAAGGAGAACATCATCTTCCTGGGCACGCCGATCGACGACGTCGTGGCCAACTTGGTGTGCGCACAGATGATCCACCTCGAGTCGGAGAACCCCGACAAGGACATCAACATCTACATCAACTCGCCGGGCGGCGACATCAGCTCGCTGTTCGCCATCTACGACACCACCCAGTACATCCGCAACGACATCACCACGATCTGCCTAGGACAAGCGGCGTCGGCCGCCGCAGTGCTGCTGGCTGCGGGCACTCCGGGCAAGCGGATGGCGTTGCCCAATGCGCGAGTGCTGCTGCACCAGCCCTACGGGCAGGCGATAGGTCAGGCGACCGACATCGAGCTGGCGGCCCGGGAGATCGACCGGATGCGTGAGCGTCTCGAGCGGATCATTGCGCACCACACCGGCCAGGATCTTGAGCGCATCCACACCGATACAGAGCGTGACTTCATCATGGATGCTGATGCTGCCAAGGAGTACGGGATCATCGACGAGGTGATCGCGAACCGCCAGGTGCTCGAGGACGGTCCGATCCGCGCCGCCTAGCTGGAGCGGACGACGGGAATCACTGAGCCCCCCGCAGCACACCATGTGCTGCCAGCATCATCAGCTCGGAAGGCTGAGGTTCTCTGGAGCGGACGACGGGAATCGAACCCGCATCATCAGCTTGGAAGGCTGAGGTTCTGGCCATTGAACTACGTCCGCGTGGGGCGCCGAGGGTAGCGGCGCGCGGCGGCACGGTCAGTCGATGTTGAAGGGCAGGGGCGTGGTGGCGGCGGCTCGGTTGGTGCCGTCGAGCGTGACTTGCAGGTCGGTGTCGGGTTCGAACCAGGGTGGATCGAGCAGTGCTAGGCCGATGTTGGCTTTGAAGCGCGGGGAGCGTGCGAGGGCTCGCAGCGTGCCGACGGGGTGGCCTTCGGGGCTTTGAATCGAGCGTGGTGATCGCAGTGGTGACGGGGGGTCGCCTTCGATCACAAGACCGACGAGGCGTCGCTGGCTGCCCGATGCGCGGCGGGCCTGCAGTGCCGCCTTGCCGATGAAGTCGTGGCCTGTACGGCTGCCGTCAACGTCGTCCAGGCTGACGAAGCGGCCGATGCCTGCTTCGTCGGGGTCGGTTTCGGGATCGGTGTCGCCGCCGAATGACAGCAGGAAGCTCTCGATGCGTTCAGAGTTATTCGGCGCTCCTACGCCGAGCCCGAAGGGTTCGCCTGCTTGCCACAGCAGGTCCCAGAGCTGCTCGCCTTTGGTGCCGTCCATCAGGAAGAGCTCCAAGCCGTCCTGGCCGGACCAGCCGGAGCGGCACACCACTAGGGGGATGCTGTCGGTTTCGCTGCCGCCTTGGGGGCAGTGGTCGTGGCGGACGAAACGGAAGAAGCGGATGTCGCGTACCCACTCCCCCAGTGCGGCGGCGACAACATCGGTGGCTCGAGGGCCCTGGATCGCCAGCGGCCAGACATCGGGCTCGGTGACCTCGACGTCATAGCCGCCTTCGCCGGCCACCGCCCGTGCCCACAGCAACACATCGCTGTCGGCAATCGAGAGCCAGAACGTCGTCTCGTCGATTCGCAGCGCCATCGGGTCGTTCACCAAGCGGCCGTCGTGATCGCACATCGGCGCATAGCGGGCCACGCCTACCGGCAGGTCGCGCAGGTCGCGGGCGCAGAGGTAGGTGGTCAACCGGTGGGCGTCCGCCCCCGTGATCTGCACCTGCCGTTCGCAGCCCACATCCCAGATCGCTGCCGCCTGGGTGAGCGCCCGGTATTCGGCCGCGGGATCGTCGGTGCCGATCGGCAGGACTGTGTGGTTGTACACCATCGCCTTGGTCATGCCCGCCGCCGCGGCGCGATCGGTGAATGGGGTGACCCTGGTTCTTGGGCCGACGATCAACTCCACCTGGTGCTAGCGGCCGAGCACCTGCAAGTGCCCTTGGTCGCGCAAGCGCTCGATGAACGCTTCGGTGTAGGCGTCTTCGGGGTCGTTTCGCACCGCTTGGTCGATGGCGTAGGCGTCATCTCCAACCAGGATGCGCCAGCGGCCGGCCAGGACATCGGTCAGGATGATCTCGGCCGCCTGCCCAGCACTGGTCGGCGCGTCGTCACGGAACCGGGTGTTGCGGTCGTTGAGCATCGCTTCGACCTGCTCATCGCTGAAGGCATCGAGGTCGACCCCCCGAGCCGCCATGTTCTTGCGGATAAGGGGAATGTCAACCCCGTGGGCGGAGAAGCTGTTCAGCGCGATCGAGGTGCCGATGTGCCCCGGCATCACCACGTGGGCGCTGACATGCGGTGCGTGCAGGGCCAGATCAACCTGCAGCGCCTCGGTGAAGCCCTTTACCGCGAACTTGGCTGCGCAGTACGACGTGTGCGGCAGGCCGGGGCCGACCGTCGCCCAGAAGCCGTTGATGCTGCTGGTGTTGACCATCGCTCCCGCCTCGGAGCGCACGAGCATGTCCATGAACGCCCGGGCGCAATTCAGCACGCCGTTCCAGCACACCTCGAAGGTCTTGTCCCAGGCGGCTCGCTGATCGTCGATCACGAAGCTGCCGCCACCGCCGACGCCGGCGTTGTTGAACAGCAGGTTGATGTGGTCGGTGTCGTGCTGGGCAGCAACTTCGACGGCGAATGCCGCCACGGCGTCGGGGTCGGTCACATCGCAGTCGTGTGTAGTGATGCGCACGCTGCCTGCGCCGCTGGCGGCCAGCTCTGCGGTTCGTGCCAGCTCTTCGGCGTTCAGGTCGCACGCCGCGACATGCGCCCCGGCAGCTGCCAGCCGGCGAACCAGCTCGCGGCCCATGCCCGTGCCGCCGCCGGTCACCACGGCGATGCATCCCGCAAAGTCAGTTACTGCCATTGCTCAGCCCTCCGGAGGCCCATCAGCGAACATCGCCGCAGCCGCGGCTTCCATGTCCTCTGGGCTCACATCTCGCATGTGGGTCGCGATCGACCACTTGTGCCCGAACGGGTCGCGGATGCTGCCGAAGCGGTCGCCCCAGAACATGTCCTCGGGCGGCATCAGCACCTCCGCGCCCATCGCCACCGCTTTCTCGATGGTCGCGTCACAGTCATGAACGTAACGGTGCATCGTCACGGTCGAACCGTTCAGTGCCGCAGGCGCAGAGGGTTCGCCTCCCCACTCCGGGAAGTCGTCGGCCAGGAAGAGCAAGCCGTCGCCGAGCACCAACTCGGCGTGCATCACCTTGTCGCCGCCCGGCGCCATCTGGCGGTTGGTCTCCTGGGCACCGAAGGCGGCTGCGTACCACTCAATGGCATCGGCCGCTCCTCCGGGAGATCCGTCGGTTCGGGCTCCGATGGTCATGTAGGGCACGACGAAAGGCCGATCTGCAGGAATCGGATTCACATCACTCATGGGCGCGGACTCTAGCCACGGCCTGCTGGCCGCGATGCCGCCGCTGAGCGTTCCCACCCACCCCGCAAGGCTGCGAAAATCAGGGCCTATTGGAGACGGGTATTCGGCGCGCTCGCCCGACGCTGAGCGCTGCCGGCAAGGAGGACTCACATGAGGCAGGTCGACCACTGGATCGGAGGTCAGCGCACGCAGGGCGCGCCGAAGACGATGTTCGAGGTGACCGACCCGGTCGCGGGCAGCGTCATCGCCGCGGTGCCCATGGCCTCGCCGGGCGATGTGGATGCCGTCGTGAGCGCGGCACGCACGGCATGGGAGGGGTGGCGGGAGGCCTCCATCTCGTCGCGCGCGGCGGTGATGTTCGCGTTCCGCGAGCTGCTCGAGGAGCACCGCTTGGAGCTGGCCGAGATGGTGTCGGCCGAACACGGCAAGGTGCGGGCCGACGCCTTGGGCGAGATGCGGCGAGGCATCGAGGTGGTGGAGTTCGCCTGCGGTGTCGGCCAGCTGCTCAAAGGCGAGCGCACCGACGACATCAGCACCGAGCACGACGCCTACACAGTGCGCCAGCCGGTCGGCGTCGTGGCAGGCATCACGCCGTTCAACTTCCCGGCGATGGTGCCCATGTGGATGTACCCGGTGGCCATCGCCTGCGGCAACTGCTTCGTGCTCAAGCCGTCCGAGAAAGACCCGTCGGTGGCGGTGCGTATCGGCGAGCTGTTCGCCGAGGCGGGGCTGCCCGACGGGGTGTTCAACGTGCTCCACGGTGATGCCGATGCAGTGAATGCGCTGTGCGAGCACCCGGGGATCGACGCTGTGAGCTTCGTGGGCTCCACGCCCATTGCCCGTCACGTGCACCGCACGGCGTCGATGGCCGGCAAGCGGGTGCAGGCGCTCGGCGGGGCGAAGAACCACATGATCGTGCTGCCCGATGCCGACATCGGCCAGGCGGCCGACGCCGCCGTGTCGGCCGGCTATGGCTCAGCGGGTGAGCGCTGTATGGCCATCTCGGTGGTCGTGGCAGTGGGGGCCGTCGCGGATGACTTGTCGGAGGAAATCTGCGAGCGCATCGACGCGTTGCGCATCGGCCCCGGTCTCGACGCTGAGCCCATGGACATGGGGCCGCTGGTGACCGCCGAACACCGCGACCGGGTGCTGAGCTACATCGATCTGGGCGAGACCGAGGGCGCGGTGCTGCGGCGCGACGGCCGTGAGCTGGTAGTGGACGGCCACCCCGATGGCTACTGGGTCGGGCCCACGCTGCTGGATGAGGTCACCGCTGAGATGAAGGTGTATGAGGACGAGATCTTCGGGCCCGTGCTGTGCCTGGTGCGGGTGGATTCGTTCGAAGAGGCGATGGAGCTCATCGAGAACAACCAGTTCGGCAATGGCGTCGCGCTGTTCACCCGTGACGGCGGGGCGGCGCGGCGGTTCCGGCGTGAGGCCCCGGTTGGGATGGTCGGCGTGAACGTGGCGATCCCCGTGCCGATGGCGTACCACTCGTTCGGAGGCTGGAAGGACTCGCTGTTCGGCGACCACCACATGCACGGTCCCGAAGGCATCCGCTTCTACACCCGCCTCAAGGCGGTCACCGAGCACTGGCCCGACCCCGCCGACCGCGGCGTCGACCTGGGATTCCCCACCGCTCGTTAGGCAGTCGGGAAGGCGGGATTTGAACCCACGACCCCCTGCTCCCAAAGCAGGTGCGCTACCAGGCTGCGCCACTTCCCGAGTTTGAAGAGCGAGAACTGAGTCAGCAGGGCTGACGGTTCGACTTCGAAGATCGATCGTACCGGTGGAGGTACGGACGACCTGCGTCGATTATCGGGCCGAAGCCAGCGGTTGGCGTCGCCGGTCGGCGGTGCGATGCGATGCCGTGCCGTGCCGAACGGTGCGGTGCCGTACGGTCAGTCGTCCACTGAGATGACTTGGGTGGGGCAGCTCGCGGCTGCGGTTCGCACCGCGATGTGGTGTTCGGCGCTGGGGCTGTCTTCGAGGAGCTGTACGAGACCGTCGTTGCCCACCTCGAAGATGCCCGGAGCGATCATCTCGCACGAACCGCTGCCGATGCACTTGTCGACGTCGATGGTGATCTTCACTGTGCCTCCAGCTCGTCAGGCTTCCTGGTTGCCGGCTCCCATTCTTGCGAGCCGAACGCTTGCTCCCGATGCGTCAGCGCAACGCTACGCCACGTCGCTGCGGGAACGGCGCCGCTTCGGCCCGCGCCCGCACCTCCCAGCAGTCGGGCATCGGCGACTCGTGCCCGTTACTCTCAGCGGCGGCCGCGATCGGCCACGAGCGCAAGCGCTCCCCCATCTACCAGGAGGACCGACGTGAAGATCGGCGTGATGATGTTCCCCACCGACAAGGCCATCGGGCCGGTCGAGTTGGCCAAGGCTGTTGAGGAACGAGGCTTTGAGTCGCTGTGGTTCCCCGAGCACAGCCACATTCCCACGAGCCGCGAAACGCCCTGGGGCGGCAACGAGGGCGCGCCGCCGCTGCCCGAGGAATACTGGCGCACTCACGATCAGTTCGTGTCGCTGGGCGCCGCTGCAGCGGTCACCGAGAACATCATGCTCGGCACCGGCATCACGCTCGTTGCCCAGCGCGACCCGATCTGGCTGGCCAAGGAAGCCGCCACGGTGGACCGGATCTCGAACGGCCGGTTCATCCTGGGCATCGGCTACGGCTGGAACAAGGAAGAGCTGCGGAACCACGGCGTGAAATACACCGACCGGCGCGCGATCACCCGCGAGATGATGCTGGCAGTGCGCGAGCTGTGGACCAATGACGAGGCCGAGTTCCACGGCGATTGGGTGAACTTCGACTCGTCGTGGGCGTGGCCGAAGCCGGTGCAGGAAGGCGGCCCGAAGGTCATCCTCGGCGGTGCCGCCGGGCCGAAGACCATCGCCGACATCGTCGAGTTCTGCGACGGCTGGATGCCGATCTCGGGCCGCTACGACTTCGACGTGCCGATGAAGCAGATCCGTGAGTCGGCGATAGAAGCCGGCCGCGACCCCGATGAGATCGAGTTCGGCCAGTTCGGCACGCCCCCCAAGCCGGAGATCCTGGAGAGCTTGGCGGAGTCGGGTTGCACCCGCGTGGTGCTCGGGCTCCCGCCGGCCGACGCCGACACGGTGCTACCGATCCTCGACAAGTACACGGCGCTGCTGTAGCAGCTTCATGTTCCGCCGCGGGCCTCAGGCCTGCGGGATTGCACACTGCCGGCCGCGCCAGCGGGAACAATGTGGCGGTGACTGACAGCGCGCCCGGCGTGGAGCATCTCGATGTTGTTGACGAGGTGGGGCGCTTCGTGCGCACCGCCCCACGCGACGAGGTGCACGAACGCGGCGAGTGGCACCGGGTGTTTCACTGCCAGATCGTGACGCTGCGTGACGGCGTGCCGACCGCGGTGCTGCAGCAGCGTTCTCGCGCCAAGGCGGCCTTTGCGGGGCTGATCGACGTCAGTGCGGCCGGGCATCTTGCCGCCGGCGAGACACCGCTCGATGGGGTGCGGGAACTCGAAGAAGAACTCGGCGTGACCCCCGCCGGCAGCGACCTCGTGCCGCTGGGCGTTCGCCGGCTGGCCGATGACAGCGGCGAGGGCACGCTGAACTGCGAGCTGACCAGCGTGTTCCTGCTGCGCGACGACCGCCCGCTCGCCGACTACGTGCTGGCTCGCGACGAGGTCGACGCAGTGCTCGACGCGCCAATCGCCGACCTACTCGCGCTATTCGGCGGTTCCCCCTCGCTCACGGTGCAGGGCGTCTCGTCGGCCGGGCATCCCGACGCCAGCGAGGTCACGTTCGAAGTGACGCTCGACGACTTCGTGCCGGGTGCCGAGTACTGGGTGGTGCTGATGGTGATGGCCCAGCGATTCCTCGCCGGCCAAGGCCCGCTCGCCGTCTAAGGCCGAGCCGGTCGCTCAGGCGTGCTCGGCAATGAGGGCCAGCATCGCGCTGCCGTAGGACTCCAGCTTGGCCGGCCCGATGCCCGGTACCGCGAGAAGCTCTGTGTCGGTGCGGGGACGCTGTTTTGCGAGTGCAATGAGGACTGCGTCCGGGGCCACGACGTACGCCGGTACGCCGTCGCCGCGGCTGCGCTGGAGGCGCCACGCGCGCAGTGCTTCGAACAGTGCCGCATCACTCGGATCGGTCGGCGGTTCGGGCTTGGATCGACGGGTCGCTGGCCGCGCTCCGGTGCCCGGCGGCGCCGCTGGACCGTCGGCGCCGACTCCATCCGGGGAACCGGCACTGCCCGGCGGCGTTCCCAACAACCCGCCATCTCGCGTCAATTCGGGCTCTACGGGCAGCGGTGGCGCTAGTTCGCTGAGCTCGACCAAGAACGGCGACGGCGGATCGTCGCTGACGAAGGTCACAGATTGCGAGCAGCGAGTTAGCGCCACGTGGAAGACGCGGCGCTCTTCCTCGGTGTCGTGAGCGAGACGGTGAGGCATCAGGCCTGCCGAGGCCTCATAGACCATGACGTGGGGCCATTCGAGGCCCTTCACCCGGTGGACGGTCGCGAGCCGTACACCTGTCTGCCGCGTCAGATCGGCCGGGGCAGCGCCGCTTGGCGAACGAGCCTCGTCATTGCCGAAGCCGACTGCGTCGGAGGAGCCGAAACCTGACAGGCGGTCAGCCAGCCACGTGGCGAAGCTGGCCGGGTCGGGATGCAGGTGGGCCACCGAGATCAGCGCCCGTAGGTCATCACCGTGAGCGGATCTGTCTACGGAGCGGCGCGAGGCATCCAAGCGGGTGTCAAGGCTGTAACCCAAGCCCAGCTCATCGCGGACAATTTCCAAGATGGCTTGCGTGGTGAGCTGCTCGTTCGCGGTTCGCTGTCGCAGCATGTCGATGTCGTCCGCGTACTCGTCGATCTTGGTCGCTGTGCGGTCGTCGCTGAGTCGGGCCGCAAGCGCACGCAGCGCGCCGAGGCTGCGCTGTTCGCCGATCCACTCGATCACGCGAGGAGAGACTCCACGCGGCGGCCGGCGCGCCGCGTCCGATAGCGCTCCGCCGGGCAGCGCCTGACGGGGCGCGACGGCCAATCTGAGCCACGCCAGCGCGCCCGCGACACCGGTGCGTTCCATGAACCCGCGACCCAGCGGTGCATCTGCCGCCACGCCCATCTCCCCAAGCACGATCTGCGGCACAAGCAGCGTGCTGTTGACCCGCGTCAGCACCGCTATGTCGGAAGGCTGGATGCCGCTGTCGATCAGGGCCGTCACGGTCTCGCGCAGCGCCGCAGCCGTCTCCGGCCCGGCTTTGATGGCGAGTGCCGTGTCGTCACGGTTGCCGGCGGCGCTCGGGCCGCTGTCGTGTCCAGCGTCCGGCATCGTCGTCGACGCTGACTCGCCGGCAGACGACTCCACAGCGTCGCCGACGCTCTCCCTTGGCGCAGTGATCTGTTTGTCGATGCGGCGGTGATTGTGCGACAGCAGGTTGACTGCGGCGCCCACCACGGGCGGCGGGCAGCGATAGTTCACGTTCAGGTGGTGGCGTGCTGCGCCAGGAAAGTACTTGTCGAAGTCGATGAGCCACTGCGGCGATGCGCCGGCGTAGCCGTAGATCGTCTGGTCGTCGTCGCCGACAGCGAACACGTCGGCGCGGGGACCCGCCAGCAGCCGGATCATCAGCAGGTGTGCCGGCGTGAGGTCCTGGAATTCGTCCACGAGCAGCACGCCGCAGGCACGGCGTGCGGCTGCGCGGGCTGCAGGGTCGACCAGCAGGATCTCGATCGCCCCGATGATCTGCTGATCGAAGTCGACCAGTCCGCTGGCAGACAGTTCCGCGACATAGCGCGGCGCCAACGTCGAGAACTCTGGTACGTCAGGCTGGAAGTCGCCTTCGACATCTGCCGGGTCGCGCAATCCCAGCCGTGACGCACTCAGCGCCTCCAGCCACAGTGCGAGCTGATCGGTCATGGCGCGCCGGCGGCGCTTGACGAGGCCGTCAAGGCGGTCTCGCACGCCCATCTCGTCGATGACTTCGACCCGGCTTCGGCCTGCCGGGCGAACGAAGGGCCCGGTGCCGTTGCAGATGGCCAGGGCGAGGCTGTTCAGCGTGCGCACCTGCAAGCCCGTCAGGTCCTTCGTGCGCTCTTCCATCTCGCGGCGGGCCCGAACGTTGAAGGCCACCAGGCACACCGCCTCGGCGGCAACCCTCAGATCCCTCACGAGATAGCGCGCCCGCTCGGTGAGCACCCGGGTTTTGCCCGAGCCGGCTGGCGCAACGATGCACGCGGCCCCGCCCAGGTGGCCGACAGCCGCATGTTGATCCGATGCCAGATCGGCTTGCGGCAAGGCCGGCTGCACCCCGCGCAGGCTTCCCGCCGCCAGATTTGCCGCAGGCACCACCGGTGCAGCCAGCTCGAACGTCTCCAGCGGACCGCCGTCGCACCACACCGGTCCGGCATCGGTGACCACATCGCCGTCGCTCTCGCCAGGCATGTTTGACCTGCGCGCGGGCGCGGCGCCGAGCCGTAGCGCCGCCTCGACGGGAGCGAAGCGGGCTTGCTCGGGTTGCCGTGCGTCGACGGCGTTGGCGGTGATCAGGTGCGCCAGCACTTCCGATCGCATGGTCAGTCCCGGCGACAGTTCCCACCACGGTGACTGCCAGACCGGCGACGGTTCGGGAAACTCACCGTCGAGTTCGATGACCAGCCGGGTCCGCTGCAACCATGCGTCACGCAAACGGCGGCCAGCCGCCGCGCTGAACTCGCCGAGGCTGACGTGCACGCGTTCGCAGTCGGCCCACGCGCCAGGCGCCGCGTCGCCCGGCCGCACCAGAACGCTGCGTCCTAGCTCGGGTGGGCCGGCGAGTGCGTCCGCGGTCAGTCTCATGCGCGACTTGCGCTCACGCAGAACGTGGCCTGGGCACAGCACCGTGCCCGCAGTTCGGCCTGTGGCTCAGCATGCGGCCCGCTAGCGGCCGACGCCGATGAGGTGCATCGCCTCCGCGCGGGTAGCGGTGTTGCGGAACTGGCCGCGAACCGCCGACGTGATCGTGAGCGACCCCGGCTTCTGCACGCCTCGCATCGACATGCACTGATGCTCGGCTTCGACGACCACGAGCGTTCCCCGCGGCTCCAGCACTTCCATCAGCTTGTCGGCGACCTGGGTGGTGAGCCGTTCTTGCACCTGCGGCCGGCGGGCGTATGCCTCCACGAGCCGGGCGAGCTTCGACAGCCCCGTGATCATGCCCCGCTCGCCGGGGATGTACGCCACATGGGCACGGCCTACGAATGGCATGAGGTGGTGCTCGCACATCGAATAGAAGGGGATGTCACGCACCATGACCATCTCGTCATGGCCGGTCTCGAACTGCACCTTCAGGTGATGCTCGGGGTCTTCCTGCAGGCCAGCGAACACTTCTGCATACATGCGAGCGACGCGCTTGGGCGTCTTCTGCAGGCCGTCCCGGTCAGGGTCCTCGCCGATGGCGAGCAGGATCTCCCGGACTGCCTTCTCGATCCGGTCCGTGTCCACTTGCTGGTCGGTCACGGCACCATTCGTCTCAGCGATCGACATCGCACCATCGGCGACCGCGGGCGTCACAGCAGCGTTCGTGTCAGAAACTGAGCCCTGCGGCATCCGCTGAACCTACCCGCGTCAACCGCGGACAGCATCGCGATTTGCGATCGCGACCTGCGGCAACCGATGCGCCCCCGGCAGGACTCGAACCTGCAACCGGCGGGATAGAAGCCCGCTGCGCTGTCCAGTTGCGCCACGGGGGCGTGGGCCACGCAGGCCCCGAGCCATCCTGCCACCCAACTGGCGCTGGTCCAAGGGATCAGCGGCACAACGATGGCCTGCTCGGTACATTTCTGAGACCGGCCTTCAGATGGCCTCGACGCTCAAGGGAGACCGAACGTGACCGAGCAGGATCTTGGTTTCCGCTTCGACACCAACGAACTCAAGTGGATCCACTACGAGGGCGGGCCACGGTTCGACTACCCGATCGACTACGACATCGCCGTGCTCGGCCACCAGGAAGACATCGGGCGGCTGGACCTGCTCATTCGCTGGGCGCCAGACGCTTACTGCCACTTCCACCGACACGTGGCAACGACCACCTCGCTGGTACTCGAAGGTGAACATCACGTCATCGACATCGATGAGGACGGCAATGAGGTGAACCACGATGTCCGGCCCGCCGGTACCTACTGCAGCGGCCCGGGCGGCGACGTGCACATGGAGCGGGGCGGCCCCGAGGGCTCACTGGTGCTGTTCTCGATGCACGAGCCCACCGGGCGGATGTTCGAGGTGCTCGACGCCGACCACAACATCCTGGCCGAGACCACCATCGAGTCCTTCAGGGAACAGGCCCGCGAATTCGCAAGCTGACCCTCGTTGTCGTTGCGAATCGACACAAAGGACGCGTCAATCGCTCAGGATTGCTCCCGCCGTTGCCTGTTGCACGTCATCAGCCAGCGCGCTTGACAGAGCTTCACGCAGCCGTTCGTCCGCCCATCCGGTCTCGATGGCCTCACACACCAATCGCCACGCTTCGAAGCCCAGCGCTGTGTCATCGCCAGCGATGAACGTCGCCGTCAAATCTGCTTGAAGCGCGAGAGGATCGGAAGCTCCTGCCCGTAGCCACGCCTCGACAACATCGCGCGTGCCGCCCTCCGGAGTGTTCAGGCTGTTTGGCGATCGAGGAGCCGAGCCAGTCACGAACCCAACGGTAACCGGCTCTGCACACCGGCTCCCACCGAAAAACGATTTCGCTGCTAGCCGTCGCTGCAACAGGATGTTCGCCGGGCGCTCACAGGACGCATCGCCCGCAAGTCGGAACCGCCAGGTGCGCGCCTTCTCCTACTCGTAGCCATGACAGAGAACTCACACACGTCGCCCACCGAGGTCCGGGCCGTCTTCAACAACTACGTGCTGCCTCGCGTTGAGTCAGGCGAAGTGGCTGAGTTGGTGCAAAGCAGCGGTGCAGCCAGCCCGTCCTCGGGGCAGCCGCCCGGTACCCGTAGCGAGCGGATCGTGTACCTCGATGGCGGAGAGCGGATTGCAGTCGCTCACCGATTCGTCTTGCCCGACGGCAGCATCGGCGGATCTGGCCGACCCGACCCCAAAGCAGTGCGATTCGGCGACGAATGGCTCATCGCCGGCCCGGACTAGATGTGCTCTCCGGGGGACTCGACATCTCCGCCAGTGACGCGTCGCGGTACGCCTCGGTGAGCGCCGACAACAATTCGTCGTTGAAGTCCCGAACGGTGTTGCCCTTCCCGATCCGGACGTCGGCGAGTTCTTCAATCTGTCCTATGAAATGCGGTGCTTTCTTCTCGAACACGCTGCGCCAGAACTGAAGCGATGCCCCACCGTCGTTCCAGATCGTGACCAACCCGACGTTGTCGCCCTTGAGTCGCGGCAGGAGGGTGTGCCGCTTCGCTCCCTTTCCTTCGTACGTTGAGAGCCTGACAAGGCCTTGTCGCTCTAGGTCGCGTGCCCACTCAAGCAAGCGGTGCAACCTTGCCTGCGATTCAACAGGAGCCGAACTGATGGTGGCTTCAAATCGCTCGCTTCCGGTGTGCAGCGTGCCGGAATCCTGGCGGCGAGTCCGTTCGACAGTCACCTCGTGCCGTTCAGGCGTCACGCGTTGAGGGAGCACGACCGAACTTCCGCCGATGTCGAACGCGTTGACTGCAACTAGATCAATGACCAGCTTGTCGGTGACATGTTCCAAGTACGCCACCAGCGTCATCAGTTCCGGCGGTACCGAGTCCAGGACGAAGACAAGCCGGAATCGTCCCTCGCGAAGATGCTCATCGAGTGACTCCGTGAACTCGTCGGAATCGAAGGCGCCGCCTTCGGTGGCGCTCACCGCCGCTTCCAGCGAATCATGGCCGCGGACCTTCAGGTAATTGCCGAAGCGCTCTTCAAGATGCTCCCCGCTCGTTCCGTGCAAACTCGCCGCATACGCCAAAATCTGCGAGACCACGGCCCGCCGGGCCTCATTGTTCTGGGCAAGCTTCACTTCGATGATGACCGGCCGACCTGAGGTCTCGACGCCAACGAGATCCGCGAAGCCCGAGCCGAGTGGCACTTCTTTTCCGAGGATCAGAAGTTGGGGTGCGCCGGACAACGGCAACATCTCAGGCGCTTGTTCGATCAGATCGTGCAGAGTGGCCTCGTCTGGAAAGCCAGCCGGTGGGCTCAGCGCCCAGCCGTCATCGTCTTCCGTCCAGATTCCGGGCATCGACACGTCTTGCTCCCCAATCCTTCGAGCGCAGTTCAACGCTGTGGATATGTCCGATATTGGCGATCGAATGGCTAGGAGGAGGGCCAGCGCAGGATGCCGGTCTCGGTGCGGCCGTCGGCTTCGAGGTAGTCGGGGTCGCCGGGGAAGGCGATCCGGTCCGGCCCTTCGTTGTCGTAGCGGATCCGCACGTGCTCGTCGTCGTCGGGCGTTCCCCTGCCGGCCGCCGCTACTGCCTCCGCCACCGTTCCGAATCTGGCAAGTCGGTGCAGCATGCCGATGGTCGGCGTCATCATCACCATGTCGCCGGTGTCGTTGCGCCGGATGGCATCCGCAGGGCGAACCCACTGGTGCTCGACCGCCTCGTCGTGATCGGGCAGCGGCACTTGGCCGTCAGGCATGGCGGTGAGGAAGAACCGCGTGTCGTAGCGGCGAGGGGAACCCAGCGGCGTCACCCAGCGGCCGATGAAATAGACGTTGTCGCCGTCGAGCAGCAGGTCTTCGCTGCGCACCGTCTCGATGAAGTCACGCTCGCCCGCATTGACCTCGTCCCGGTACTGCGAGAACCGCTCTGCCACATCGGGCGGCGAGAGGTCGATGATGCCTGAGGGCAGATCCCGGGGATCCTCCACACCAACCGGGTGGTCGTGATGGGCGAGCAAGATGCCCGCTTCCTCGAACGTCTCCCGCAGGGCCGCGACCCAGAACGCAATGCCGCCCCGGTCGATGCCGATCTGAAACGAGGCGTCGTCATCGGTCAGACCCGACACGGTCTCGTCGGCGACCTGGGTGGCGTCTTCGGGGTCGACAGCGCCGCCGGGGTACACCCACATGTCACCCACGAAGATCGACCTGGAGTTGCGCTTCAGCATCAGCACATGGGGATCGTTCTCGTCGGACAGGATCATCACCGTCGCTGCATCGCGCACGGGAACGGCTTCGGGGTCGTAGTCGCCCCCGCTCCCGGGCGACTTGGCGCCAACCGAGGCGCGACGCTCGGGTTGCTCACTCATCGGCGGCCGAAATCCGGCTCAGTAGTCGATGCCCGCACAGACGAGGCACTCTTCCCCGTCATGGCTGGCGCGAGCCGCTGCTGCGTCGTCTTCAGACTGGTATTGCGGCGTCGGGTGGCGCTCGACACGGTCGTCCTCGTAGCCGCCGTTACCGCTTGACTCAGCGCTCGCCTCGGCGGAGTCGTCTGCGGTCGGCACGGCGCACTCGGGCAGCTCCTCGGCCTTGGTGGATGGCGCGAACACCCGGTCCTTCCACCGGTCAGTGTCCGACCAGCGGTACGGCAAGTGGGCCATGGAACCCGGCACGCGCAAGTTCTCGAAGGCGGCCAGCGTGTCACGCAGGATCTGCTGGTTGAGCTCCGGCTCGTGAGGACGACCCGAGGTGTGGCCCAGCGGGTAGTCGAGATAGACCGACCGGGGCGGCCAGGCCGCCCGGGTGATGTCGCGTGCGCTCGACATCGACAGCGTCGGGATTCCTTCGGCCTCGATGGCCCTGGCGATCAGACCCCCGGTCTGATGGCAGACCGGTCACACCGGCACCAGGAGCACCACGTCGAGCTCGTCGGCCACGCAGCGCTTCGCCAGCTCGGGGATCAGTTCCTCACGCACACGCCGGGTGCTGTAGATACCGCCCATGAGGGTGTAGGCGTTCGGGCCCAGCTCGCCTATCTCGCCGCTGTCTCGCAGGGCACGCAGAGCCTCGATGGGGAACACGCAGTTGATGTCGGAGCGGGCATCGGTCAGGTCATAGGCGAAGTGCGTCGCTCGCAGTTCGGGCGTATCGACGTCGGTCGGGATCGCCCGATAGGTCGCGTCGTCGCGGTAGTGGAACGCCGTCTGGCCGACGGCATAGACGCCGCCGGTCGCGATCAGTCCGACGCGGCACTCCGAGATCGGCTTGGTCAGCGGTGTCCACGGCGGCGGCGTCTCGCTGTGCACCCAGCGGTACTCGCCGTAACCGAGTCCGATGTACTGGGCAGTGATCCTGGGGATGTACTCCACGGGCGGCTGGCGGGCAGCAACAGTTTCAGCGCTCACGTCCCTACGGTACGCGGTCAGCGCAGTTGCTGGCAGAAGACGGGCACCAGACGCCCGAAATTCGGTAGCGAGGCCCCCGCGACCGTGGCATCCTTGACCACCCCGTGCGGGTCGTAGCTCAGTTGGTTAGAGCGCCAGTTTGTGGCACTGGAGGCCGGGGGTTCGAATCCCCTCGATCCGCCCGCCGCTCGCCGACCGCTTGTGTCGGGGGGCGTCGTTAGCCTTGCGGGGCACCATGCGCCTCTAGCTCAATTTGGCAGAGCAACGGACTCTTAATCCGCAGGTTCTGGGTTCAAGTCCCAGGGGGCGTACTACTGGCCTGCCGGAGCGCTCCGGCCGATGCACCGATGAGGTCGTCAGATGGGCAACGACAGCGAAGCCAGCCAACCGGATTCGTCCGAATTCCACCCTTCGGCCGATGAGTTGATCGAGCACAACCGGCAGGTGGCAGACGCCGTCAAGACGCCCGGCATGGCGGCGCCACCCAGCCGTCAGGTGGCCATCGTCACCTGCATGGATGCCCGGATGGATCCGCTGGAAGAGCTGGGCTTGACGGTCGGCGAAGCGCACGTCATCCGCAACGCAGGCGGTGTGATGACCGACGACGTCATGCGCTCGCTGTGCATTTCCCAGCAGTTGCTCGGCACGCGAGAGATATTGGTCATACACCACACGAAGTGCGGCATGTGCGGGCTCGACGAAGCAGCCTTCAGCAACGTCCTCGGCCAGCGCCTGGGCGCCCGGCCAAGCTGGCCTATCTGTTCGTTCGCGGACCCCGCCGACGACGTGCGCGCCGCCATCGCAACGCTGCGAGCCTCGCCGTTCATCGAGCACGACACCGCCGTGCGCGGCTTCATCTACGACGTCGACACCGGCCTGCTCGACGAGGTGGCAGCGCTCAGCCAGTAGCGGTCGGCGCGGTGGGCCAGCCGGGGACCCCTTCGTCGCGTTCCACTCCGGTGCTGTTGAGCAGCCCGCTCACCATCCGGTAGCAGCCCGATGCCGCGATGAGGTGCACCATCTCGGCTTCGCTGAAGTGGGCAACCGCTTCGGCCCAAGTGGCATCGGACACGCAGTCGTCGGAGTACAGGTCGTCCACCACCTGCAGCAGCGCCGCCTCGGCCGGCGTCCAGTTGCCCTCGGCAATCGGCCGGGTGACGAGGTAGACGTCCTCGTCGGTCATGCCCTCGGCTTGGGCGATCAGCGTGTGCTGGCCGAACTCGTAGACCGACTGGCAGTTCCAGCCCATGCGCAGCACGGCAATCTCGACGTCGCGACGCGACAGATCGCCCTTGTACAAGATGGCCAGCGCGTACTCGCCGAACGCCTTGGAGATGGGACGGCTGTGCGCGATGGTCGCAATGACGTTGACGGCGTTGGCGAATGAACTCTCCATGGCCTCGCGGGCTCGCTCGGCCACCTTGGGGATCGGCTCAAGGCGTCGGGAAGTGGGTCGTGGCAGGTGCATCGGCGGGCAGTCCTCTCGTCAGTCCCGCGACTGTAGGAGGGTCGCCCATGCGCCGCCGTGCTTAGGCTGCGGGCATGACCGAGCCAGCCATCTCGACCTTCCCTGTGCCCGACATCGCGGACATGCCCGACGACCTGCGAGAGCGAATCGAGCTCATCCAGTCCAAGACCGGCTTCGTGCCGAACGTGTTCCTTGCGCTGGCGCACCGGCCCGAGGAGATGCGGGCATTCATGGCATACCACGACGCGCTCATGGAGGGTCCGAGCGGGCTCAGCAAGGCCGAGCGGGAGATGATCGTGGTGGCCACCAGCGGGGCCAACAACTGCCTGTATTGCGTAGTGGCCCATGGCGCGATCCTGCGCATCCGCGCCAAGGATCCGCTGCTGGCCGATCAGCTCGCTGTCGACCCGTCCAAGGCCGATCTCACCGACCGGCAACGGGCGATGGTCGATTTCGCCCTCAAGATGTGCAGCGAACCGTGGTCAGCTTCGGCCACAGATCATGAGGATCTGCAGGCCCACGGCTTCAGCGACGATGACATCTGGGACATCGGCGCCATCACGGGACTGTTCGCCCTGTCGAACCGCATGGCCCACCTGACGTCCATGCGGCCCAACGACGAGTTCTTCACGATGGGGCGCTAGCGCGCCGGGTAAACCAGCTCGCCCTCGGCCGCATCGGCAGGGGCGACCAGCACAATCCGGCCGTCCTGTACCTGCACGATCCCCATCGGCTTGGCAACGTTGACGCCGCGCTCGTCGAAACGAACCGGGCCGTAGAAGGTGTCGATGTCGAGGTCTCGCAGCGCCTCGCGCACCGCATCGGTGTCGAGGCTGCCGGCAGCCTCGATGGCGCGGTGCAGCGCGATCGCGGCCGTAGTTGCCCCCGCTGCCTGATAGATGGGCGGTTCATCCCACAGGCTCTGGTAGGTGTCGGCGTAGGCACTCGCCGTGCCGAAGCTCGGGCCCTCATAGGCCATCACCGCTTCCCACCCCGTCGGGCCGAGCACGCCGTCGGCGCCGCTGCCGATGTCGGAGATCAGCTGCGGGTTGGCCGGGCCGACGGTGATGAGCATCGCGTCGGGGCGGAAGCCCTGCTCTTGTGCTGAGCGCAGGAACAGCACGGCATCGTCGTAGTGGCCGCCGCCCACGAAGATGTCGGGCTCGAGTGCCGCAAGCTCGGTCATGAGATCGTCGACGCTCTCGACGCCGACCGGGTAGCTCTTCATCGCCAGCACCTCGACGCCGTTGGCCTCAAGGTGGCGCTGCGCTCCCTGTGCCACCGACGTGGCGAACGGAGTGTCTTCGTGAGCCACCACAGCGGTGGTCGCACCGCGCTCGGCGAGCAGCTCGATGCTCGAGCGTGTGTAGTCCGAGGCGACGACACCGACATAGAACAGGTTGCGATAGCCCCGCTCGAAGAGGCTGTCGGACGCGCCGTTGCCTTCCACCATGATCACGCCACGGGCCTCCGCCGCAGCGCTGGTCGGCCCGGTGAGCGTGCTGGAGTACGGACCGAGCAAGAAGTCGACGTGGTCCTCGTCGATGAGCTGCTCGATGAGAGCGGCTGCCCGGTCGGGATCGGACTCGTCGTCGTAATAGATGATCTCGGCCCGGTAGCGGCCAGCGCCGACGTGGATCCCGCCGTGCTCCTCGTTCACCCACTGCAGCCAGGTGTCGTAGCCTTGGCGCACAGCCTTGCCCTCGGCAGCGAATCGGCCCGTTTCGCTCAGCGCCGCGCCGATGCGGACCGTGCCGTCGAAGCCGTCATCGGCGCCGTCGCCGTCGCCGCCGCCGGTGCAAGCCGCCGCCAGCAAAACTGCCGCCGTGACCGCTGCTGCTGTGCGAGCAATGCGCCGCCACGGTGTGGGAAGTCGAGATCGACTCATGTCCAAGCCTCCGGCCTGCGGCAGAGTTGCTGCCTCATAGCCGGTCGGCAGGGTATGAGCAGGACGGCGACGCGGCACCCTGTGCTGTTCATGCTGGCCCTGCTGGCCCCATGTCCTGCGCATATCCCACAACCCGCACGTGACTGGTAGAACCGCTCACATGGAGCCGAAGGCGCTGCCGGGACCTGCATCGGAGCGCATGTCGAAGCAGCGATCCCGCGACACGGGACCGGAACGGCTCCTGCGCTCAGCGTTGCACCGCCGTGGCCTGCGCTTCTTCGTGCACCGCCGGCCGTTGCCCGATGTACGCCGCGAAGCCGACGTGGTGTTCCCCCGCCTACGAGTGGCGATCTTCGTGGACGGGTGCTTCTGGCACGGCTGCCCCGAGCACGGCACCAAGCCCCGCCGCAACGCCGAGTACTGGGAAACCAAGATCGCCCGCAACCGAGCCCGCGACGCCGACACCGACGCCCGCCTACGAGCAGCCGGCTGGACCCCAGTTCGCATCTGGGAACACGAACCCCCCGACCAAGCCGCCGACGAAATAGAACAGCTCATCCGCAACCGAGCCCGCCGCCTCGCCGAATCGCCAACTTCTGATCGCCGCGCACAGCGCGCTGAATGACGGCCTGCACGTCGATGCCGTTGGCGGCAGAGCCGATCCGAGAAGCGGGCACGCCTATGATCGCTGCTTGAAAGCAAGGTTGAGGTCGTGCCGATGCAGAACTTCACTGCCGTTGTCGAGCATTGCCCCGACACCGGTTTCTTCGTCGGCTACATCCCGGGGTTTCCAGGTGCGCACTCCCAAGGCGCGACACTCGAAGAGCTCAACGAGAACCTCAGGGAAGTCATCTCGATGATCCTCGAGGACGCATAGGAGCTCGTGGAGTATTGCCACCAAACGCACCGGGCTGGCCGGGAACGCGGCGCTCTATGGGACCGTCGCGCCGCGCGGCCGATCAGCGCGCCTGCTAACCGCTGCACTCGCCGTTGTGTGAGATCGGTA
The DNA here is from genome assembly GCA_022821985.1 of Acidimicrobiia bacterium. Classification (GTDB taxonomy): domain Bacteria; phylum Actinomycetota; class Acidimicrobiia; order Acidimicrobiales; family Poriferisodalaceae; genus Poriferisodalis. The sequence continues at coordinate 34,767 of JAJECP010000003.1, read as the reverse complement.
GTCGACGGTGTGCAAAACCGGTATTTTACACCGCGCCAAATGTGCAGTGACGAGTGTGCAAAAGCGGTAGTCCCAGATGTATGAAATGCGCCTTCGCGACTGTGCAGAATCGGTAGTCGACGTCATCTCCATCTAGGCCCACCACTCCAAGGGACGTAGCCGGCGAGTCTTGGATTCAGACATACGCAGTGCTCCCCGGTTGAAGTTCGCGCAGGGTGAGCGGCACCGACGCGCGTCAGTGCCGATGAGCCTTCCATGGAGGTGTGACAGTCATGTCCCCGAGCGCTAGCGCTTCAATCGATTATCTCTGAGGCAGTCTCGGCGCGGGCACGACTGGGTCGGCATCGCGAGCCAAGCGCCAGAATGACCCGTCGATCTCGACACTTGGATTCTCGCCAGGCAACGCAGGATGCACTCGGGCGGTGACGGTGTCGCTTGGCCCTGGAACCGGCAGGTGCAGCGCCCTTGCGACCATTCGGTGGCGCTCGTACTGGCCCAAGATGATGATGCCTTCGGGCCGCAAATCGCTCCGGGCACCGCCATTGCCTCGCAGCCGCTTCATGTAGTCCGCCTGTTGGGCCACGGTTGCGACGATTTCGCGCCGAATAATGCGGCGCTGCACGAGACGGCACAGACGGCGAATGCGCTCAGCCCCAGACCCGCCCTCCATGATCTGCTCCGCGACGCCCTCAGGCAGGTGAAGCAGCGTGTTCTCCGCTAGCCGGCCGCAGGCGAAAATCCAGCTAACCGCCTCGCGTCCCTCCTTATTGAGTGTCGTCTTGGCGTCTCGGTTCGTACCGTCGCCCAATAGATCGGCCTTGGCCCGGACGACCCCCAGTTTCCAGCGCGACTCCTCATCATTCGCCCATAGCACCATGCAGATCTCGTCGCGCGCTTCGGGCGGGATCATCCAACGACCATCTGTTTGCGAGTACTTGCAGTCGACTTCTACGCCTGCGATGCGGAAGTCAAGGTTCTTGCCATCGGCGAAGCCGAACTCGCGCTGCATGTTGATCTCGACCAGCGTCCCGCAGTGGGTCTTCTCGGTCTTGTGCAGCTCATGCCAGCGATACCGACCCGTCCGCACCCCGTCATAGAGCTGATCAAGCGTTGCCCGGAGGACGCCTGCAGTGCGGCCACCATCGGTGTCAGCACAGCACAGCGCAGCCGCAACGGCAGTCAATGCTGGATCTTCGTCGGCCTCCATGTCGTGAGTCTCGCCCACGCCAAGTTCGCCAGTCAGGTCAAACATGCAGCCAAAGCGCGAGCCATCGCCTCGGCGAGAGGTGGGGGAAGCGCATTGCCGATCTGTCGGTACTGACGCGTCTTGCCGCCGACAAACTTCCATTCGTCCGGGAACGCCTGCAATCGGGCAACCATGGGAATAGTGAGACGCGGCATGCCCATGTGCCCTTCCGATGGCGGTGCGTCCGCGAGACCGAGGCCATCGACGCCCATCGTCGCCCACGCTGCGCGCGCCCGGGTGGGGCCGAGATCGGGACCACCATGCTTGGCTGAGCCACCGACGATGGTCGGAGCAACGTCGTCAGCCTGTTCTGCCCAGGCTGCAGCCCAGGGCCATCCGCCTTGGGCCATGAGATCACCGATGGCTGCGCCGGTCGAATGTCCTGTTCTGCTGGGCGGCGGGAACGAGAAGGCACGCCCTTGGACGGCGACCATGAACGACCTAGTGCGTGTCTGGGGCACACCGAAGTCGCGTGCGTCCAGCATTCCCCATGTCACCGTGTAGCCGATCTCGATGAGACTCTGTTCGACATTGTGTCGGAATGCATTGAAGCGCTTGGCCATCAGGCCGCGCACGTTCTCCACCAACACAGCACGAGGACGCAGGGCCGCCACATGAGCCAAGAGAGCAGGAAAGAGATCCCGATCGTCTCCCGCACCGAGTTGCTTGCCCGCGACGCTGAACGGCGGGCACGGGAGACCCGCTGCGATCACGTCAGCGCCCGCCCAGCGCTGTAGATCAACTTCGTTCAGGTCAGCCTCGACGACGGTCCACAAAGGCCGGTTCAGTCGCAGGGTGTCGCAGGCGAGCGGATCAATCTCCACGAGGGCATCGTGTGCGAATCCTGCGGCCTCGAAGCCGAGTGCCTGTCCGCCCGCACCAGCGCAGAGTTCCACGACGCGCAACTGGCGCACAGTGTTCACGCGATGGTCCGACTGCGAGCTGGGGGCATGAGCGAACCCTAACGACGCCTGCTGCCTGGACTCGTGATGCTCGCCGTTACGCAAGCGCAGATCCACCGTGGTCGATGTCCGTTCCATGTGCCGATGGTGCTCGCGGGGTGTGACACTGCTCCCGCGGTCGCTTCGCTACGCCATCAGGCGCTCAAGGCGGTGAGGGGGTCGGTGTAGGGGAGGTCTAGGGCGGCGGCTACGTGGGGCTCGGTGACGCGGCCTTTGTAGACGTTCAGGCCCGCCCGCAGGTGGGGGTCAGTGCGGAGGGCGTCGAGGCCGTTCTCGGCGATGGCCAGCACTCTCGGCAGGGTGGCGTCGCTGAGTGCTCGGGTTGAGGTGACCGGCACGGCGCCAGGCATGTTCGCGACGCAGTAGTGCACCACGCCGTCGACCACGAACGTCGGCTCGGCATGGGTCGTGGGCTTGGATGTCTCGAAGCAGCCGCCTTGGTCGATGGCCACGTCGACCACCACCGATCCGGGACGCATCTGCTTGATCAAGTCGGCCGTCACGAGCTTCGGCGCCCGGGCACCGGTCACCAGCACGGCGCCGATCACCAAGTCGGCGTTCTGCACTTCGGTCTCGACGGTCGCCCGGGTGGACGTCACCGTGACGACCGACGCACCGAAGCGCTGCTCGAGGTGGTCGAGCGCGGCGGGGTCGATGTCGAGCACCCGCACATCGGCACCCATGCCGATGGCGATCTCGGCGGCGTTCTCGCCGACCACTCCCCCGCCGATGATCGCCACCCTGGCCGGCGGCACGCCGGGCACCCCGCCGATCAGCAGGCCGATGCCCCCGTGTGCGGTTTCGAGCGCCCACGCCCCCGCCTGCACGGCAAGTCTCCCGGCAACCCGGGACATCGGCGCCAGCAGCGGCAAGCCGCCACGCGAGTCGGTCACGGTCTCGTATGCGACACAGGCCGCACCCGACTCCACCAAATCGGCCGTCTGGTCGGGGTCTGGTGCCAGGTGCAGGTAGGCGAACAGAATCTGGCCCGAGCCGAGCATCTTGCGTTCAGACGCCTGCGGCTCCTTGACCTTGACAACCAGCTCAGCCTTGTCCCACACCTCGCTGCAGCTTCGAATGAGAGCACCGGCAGCTTCGTATTCGGCATCGGACACACGGATGCCAGCACCGGCACCGCTCTCGACCAGCACTTGGTGGTCGTGCAGCACCAGCTCGCGCACGGCGTGCGGCGTCAGCCCGACGCGTTGCTCGCCCGCCTTGAGCTCACGAGGCAATCCGATCAGCATCCGGTCACCTCCCGAGCAGGTGCCCAATTCCCCATGCGCCCGCTGAGGGGGCGCACCCCGTTCGGGCCACGAAGCCCGGGCGAAGTCTACGATTCCGCCAATGGGCACCCGTGACCAGGGGACCAACGGCGACGCAGCAGAAGCAGGCGGCGTCAGCACCGTCGGCTGGACATTGCCAACGCTTGTGCGTCACGCGGCGGTCACTCATGCCGACCGCGAATTTCTCGCGTTCGAAGACGGTCGCACGCTCAGCTTCGCCGAGCTCGACAGCCACACCGACCGGCTCGCTGCCGCTCTAGCCGATCTCGGCCTCCGGCCAGGCGACCGGCTGCTGGGGCTGCTCACCAACAGCCTCGAGTTCATGCTGCTGATGATCGCCACCCACAAGCGGCGGGCGATCTTCGTGCCGATCAACACCGACTTGCGCGGTGCCTTCCTGGAGCATCAGGTCAACAACTCAGAGCCCCGCATCGTGGCCGTCGACCACGGGCTGCTGGAGCGCTTCGATGACATCGAGCCCGGCTCACTCGACCCGTCCGAAACCGAGATTCAGGCCACGATCCTGGTCGACGACGGCGACTACGGCGCCGGTGCCGGCGGTGTGCTCATGGGCTCGGCAGAGGTCTCCATCGAAGAGCTGCTGGAGACCGAGGTGCGTCCCGAAGCGGTGCTGGCAGCCGAACCCAGCGATGTGTGCACGATCATGTACACCTCGGGCACCACCGGTCCCGCCAAGGGCGTGCTGATGCCCCAGGCGCACTGCTACCTGTTCGGCCTCGGCACCGCCCGGAGCCTGCAGATCGCACCGGAGGACCGCTTCTACTGCTGCATGCCGATGTTCCACGCGAACGGCCTGTTCATGCAGGTCTTTGCGTCACTCCACGCCGGCGCCTCGGTCTACGTGGAGAAGCGGTTCAGCGCCGGCAAGTGGCTCGACACGGTGAGGCGGCACCAGATCACCCTGACGAATGCCCTCGGGGTCATGCCCGAGTTCATCTGGCGCAGCCCGCCGACCGACGGCGATCGTGACCATCAGCTGCGAGCCGTCATCGCCCTGCCGGTGGCGGCGGAATGGGCCGCAGCGTTCGAAGAGCGGTTCGGCGTGCGGATCATGCAGGGCTACGGGATGACCGAGGTCAACATGGTCGCCTACACCAGCTTCGACGACCCGGTGATGTCGGGCTGCGCGGGGCGGCCGCTGGCCGACTTCTTCGACGTCATCGTGGCCGACCCCGAGACTGACCTACCCGTTGCGCCCGATGAGACCGGCGAGATCCTGGTGCGTCCCAAGGTGCCGTTCTGCTTCAACGTGGGCTATCACCGCATGCCCGAACGCACCGTGGCGGCGTGGCGGAACCTGTGGTTCCACACCGGCGATGCAGGAAGGCTCGATGAATCCGGGCGGCTGCATTTTGTGGACCGGCTGAACGACCGCATCCGCCGGCGCGGCGAGAACATCTCCAGCTACGAGGTGGAGACGGTGATCAACGGCTACGCCGGCGTGATCGAGTGCGCCGTCGTCGGCTTGCGCGTCGAGGGTGCCGGTGGGGAGGACGAAGTGCTGGCCGTCGTCGCTGTCAGCGGGCCGGCGCCCGATCCGGTCCATTTTCTGGATTGGTGCGTGCCCCGCATGCCCCGCCACAGCGTGCCGCGTTACCTGCAATTCGTGCGCGAGCTCGACAAGACCGCCTCGGGCAAGATCCGCAAGCAGGCCATCCGGGACGCAGGCGTCACCGCGGACCTGTGGGATCGGGAGTCAGTCGGCTACACCGTCGCACGCAGCTGAGCGGGCAGATCAGGATCGTCTACAGGTCGGGGCGGAGCAGGACCCGGCCGGTGGTCTTGCGCTGGTGCAACGCCTGCAGACCGTCGATCAGGCCTTCGAGCGGCAGCTCCTGGCTGACGAGCGGGTCGAGCCTGCCGTCGGCTACCTGCGGCCAGATCTCGGCGTAGCACTCGTCGAGCACCTCGTCTTTGCGGCCGCGGTAGCCGCCCATGTGCACGCCGACCACCGAGTAGTTCTTGACCAGCAGGTGGTTCGCCGGCGCTTGCGGAATCGTGCCGCTGGCGAAACCGACCACGAGCAGGCGGCCTTCCCATGCCACCAGCCGCCGGGCGACATCGAAGTACTTGCCGCCGACGGGGTCGTAGATGATGTCGCAGCCCCGCCCGCCGGTGGCATCCATCACTGACTGGTACAGGTCGTCGTTGTCGTAGTCGATGACGATGTCCGCGCCGAGCTGGCGGCAGGTCTCCACCTTCGCAGGTCCACCTGCGGCAGCGAGCACGGTGCAGCCCGCAGCCTTGGCCATCTGCACCGCAGCCGAGCCGACGCCACCCGCCGCAGCGAGCACCAGCACCGTCTCACCGGCCTGCATCTGCCCGCGCCGGTACAGCGAGAACCACGCCGTGCCGTAGATCACGTTGGCTGCACACGCATCTGGGATCGACACATCGTCGGGCACGTGCCGTGCCGTGGCGCCCCTGATGAGCGCTTCGCTGGCATAGCCGCCCCAGCTGCCGACACCCGAGCCGATGACCCGGTCACCGACTGTCAAGTCGCACTCGGGGCCGACCGCGGTCACGGTGCCGGACGCTCCCATCCCGGGCGTGAACGGCGGGTCCCACCGCTCCTGGTAGGTGCCTTGGCAGTGCAGGATGTCCGCGAAGTTGAGATCGGTGGCCTCCACGGTGATGCGCGCCTGGCCCGGACCCGGCTCGGGTGAGTCGTACTCGCCCAGCTCCAGCACATCCCACGGATAGCCCAACTCGTTCAGTCGCCACGCTCTCATCGGTTCCCCTTGCAATCGCTCGTATCGCTGGTCGGGCGGGCTCGATGCAACCCCTCCGAACCGGCAGAACCGTACCAATGGCCCGTCACACGTTCAGGGGCTCAGCCCCTCCGACACACGAGCCGTCGCACGCGTACGCTCGGGAGAGCACAAGGAGGCACCGTGGCGCTCACGACGCAGGACCGCAGCACGGCAGGGCCGACGGCCGACACAGCAGACGTCATTCCGGTCTTGGACCTGGCGCCGCTCAACGACGCGGTGCCCGACGCCGCAGCTCAAGCTGCCCTCGCCGCCGAACTGCGCGACGCCCTTACCGAGGTGGGCTTCTTCTTCATCGTGAACCACGGTGTGCCGGCCGAGACCATCGAGCACATGTTCGACGAGGCCCGCCGCCTGCATGCGCTCCCGCAGCCGGTGAAGGACTCGATCCCGATGGGCAAGCTGGCAGGCGGCTATCTCGGCATGGGCGGCGGCACGTCGTACGCCTCCGACATCGCGGGGCCGGTGCGCAAACCCAACCAGAACGAGGCGTTCTTCTGCCATCGGCACGGCTACCACACCGAGAATCAGTTCCCGCCGCTCGACGACTTCGCGCAGAGCTGCGAGAGCTATATCGACCAGCTCATCGCCCTGGGCTCACGGATGCTGCCGATCCTGGCGCTGTCGCTCGACCTGCCCCGCGACTACTTCGACCCGCACTTCGACAAGCCCAGCGTGACGCTGCGCATGTCGCACTACCCGCCGATGGACTACGACGACAACGAGTGGGGCCTCGCACCGCACACGGACAGCTCGGTGTTCACGTTCCTGCCGGCCAACGATGTGCCGGGGTTGGAGATCCGCCCGGCCGGCTACGACTGGATCAAGCCGCCGCAGATGGCCGGCTCCTACCTCGTCAACAGCGGCGACATGCTGAAGCGCTGGACGAACAACGTGTATCTGTCAACGGCGCACCGCGCACGCAACCTGTCGGCCGGCGACCGGTACGCGGTGCCGTTCTTCTACGGAGCCCGCGACGACGCAGTGGTCGACCCGGTGCCCACCACGGTCAGCGACGAACGCCCGGCCCGCCACGAGCCGATCACCTACGGCGATTACCAGCGCTGGTTCCTGAATCGGAACTATGAGAACGTCACCGGCGAGAAGGTCGGCACGTTCGAGAGCTGAGCCCCGGCGCCCCGGCCCAGGCCGCAGCCGACTATTCGAGCACGCCCGCCACGGCCAGCTCGGAGATCTGATCCTGGTCGTAGCCGAGCAGCTGCTCCAGCACCACGAAGGTGTGCTCGCCATAGGTCGGGCCCGCGTGGTCGATGCCGTCTGAGCTGCGCGACATGGCGAATCGCGCTCCCTCGACCCACATCGTCTCGTTGATGCCGTGCGGCACGTTGCGGAAGTGGTTGCGGTGCGCCAGTTGCGGATCGTTGGTCATCACTTCGGAGTTGGCGACGGCGTGGGCTGGCACGCCGGCGGCCTGCAGCTCGACGTGCGCTTCGACGTTGTCTCGCTCCGAGGTCCACGCCGTAATCCGGTCGGCAATCTCGGCCGCTCGTTCGCGCCGCTCCTCGACACCCAGACCAGCCACGTCGTCGGCACCGATCACACCGCACAGGCCAGCCCATTGGTCGTCGTTCTCGCATGCCACGGCGATCCAGCGGTCCTCGCCTGCCGATGCGAACACCCCATGAGGCGACATCGCGGGATGGTCGTTGCCCATCTTGTCGGGCAGGTGCGCGTTGACGTCGTAGTCGAGCACTGCCGGCGCCAGGAAGGTCATTGACGACTCGGCTTGCGACAGGTCGATGTACTGGCCCTCGCCGGTGCGATCCCGATGATCCAAGGCAGCCAGCAGAGCAGCGCTCAGGAACTTGGGCGACACGTAGTCGGTATAGGCGCCGAACACGCCCGCAGGGTCGCGATCGGGCCAACCGGTCATCTCATAGAAGCCCGACATGGACGCACCCATCGTGCCGAAACCGGCCAGCGACGACAGCGGTCCGCTCTGGCCGAACAGGCAGCTCGACGCCATGATGATGTCGGGCTTGACCGCTCGCAGGTCGTCATAGGACAGGTTGAGGTCGGCCAACGCATGGGGCGAGAACGACTCGGTGACAACGTCGGCCCAGCGCACCAGGTCCAGGATGAGGTCGCGGCTCTCCGGCTTGGAGATGTCGATGGTGATGCCGAGCTTGCTGGCATTCATGTTCTGGTACAGACCGCCATTCTCCGCACCCGCCTCGTCGTTGAGGAACGGCTGGATGGTGCGGGCCGCCTCCACCTTGTGGGTGGACTCCACACGCACCACCGTGGCGCCCCAGTCGGCGAGCTCGCGGGTCGAGCCCGGCCCGGCCATCACCCACATGAAGTCCAGGATCTTGACGTCTGCCAGCGGCAGTGCCGGGTCGCGGTGACCTGCGGCGGCAGCAGCCACCAGACCTTCGGAGGTCGCCACCGAGACCGGGGCCCCCACCTCGGCCAGCACCTCATCGGTGTGCTGGCCGACCGTTGGCGGCGGCGTCGAGATATCCAACGGCGCGGCGCTGAATCGAGCGCACGGGCCGGGGTAGCGCACAGAGTCGAGGCCGCCAGTGGGAATATCACGCCAGAAGTTCCGCTCGGCGTACTGGGGCGCCTCCACCACGTCGGCGACCGTGGTGATCGGCACGATCAGCAGGCGCTTGTCCAACGCCACCTCCAGCAGCTCTGCCTTGGTGCGTGTGGCGGTGAAGTCGGCGGCGACCTGCTGAATGCGTTCGTACTCGGTGGGCGGGATGCGCCCGGTGATCACGCCTTCCACGAAGTTGATCCAGTCGATCTCGAGATCGCTGTCGGCGCAGCCGCCCTCGGAGTGCATCCATTCGAACAAGCGGGCCCCGAACGGCCCGATGGACTCGCCGAACAGGATCGTTGCCGACACGTAGCCATCGGAAGCAGGCGAGCGCAGCCGCACCCGGAACGGCCCCAGACGGGCGCCGCCGCTCATGCGGAGCAACTCGGGCGAGTTGTACAGGTGGCACAGCGTGGCCGACTGGGTGGCTTGGGTGACGGCCTGCTGGGCGCTCACGTCGACGTGCTGGCCCAGACCGCTGCGCTTGCGTTCCCGCAAGGCGATCAGTGACGCGACTGCCGCCTCGGCGGAGGCGTGCAGGAAGCATTGATCGAGCGGGATGCGCAGCGGGGGGCGATCCTCGTCGCCGACCACGTTGGACAGCATGCTTGCTGCCGAGACGATGAGGTCGGTGGCCGCCCAGTCCGCCTTCGGCCCGGACTGGCCGAACGCCGTCACTGACGTATAGACGAGCCCAGGATTGACGTCGGCCATGTCATTCGGGCCCAGGCCACGGGCGGCCATAGCACCCGGGGCGTCGGATTCGATGAGCACGTCTGCCGTAGCTGCAAGGTCACGCAGCCGCTGCTGATCGCCGGGATCGTCGAGATCGAGCGCGACGCTGCGCTTGCCGCGGTTGTACGACCAGAACCACAGCGACGCTTCGGGGTCGCCCTCGCGCCCTGCGACGAACGGGCCGACGGCGCGCGCTGCCGACCCGCCGGGCGGCTCCACCAGGATCACGTCCGCTCCCAGATCAGCCAGCAGCGCTCCCGCCATCTGGCCTCGATGATCCGACAGGTCCAGTACTCGACAGCCCAGCACGACGACGCCCTTCCGTTGGTTGCGCGCAGAACCTAGTTCGGCTGCGGGAGGCCGCTGATCAGCGCCCCAGCACCGGCTGTGCCTCCACCACTCGCATCGACACGGGTGTCGGCACCACGACGGGCCCGACGGTGCCCGCGAGCCCGGTGTTCGACGTCCAGCGCACTGTCCAGACCGTCTGCACGATGCCGCGGAAACGGCCAGTCAGCCCTGCAGTGGAAGCACGCTGGAAGACGTGACTGCACAGCGAGCGGGTGCCGGGCGCGAGCCACGGCAGGCCTGGCCCCGGGCACGACACCAGCGGTGATCCATCACCGGGGACCATCTGCAGGGTCACCGGCGTAGCAACGAGAGTGACCACAACGTTCCCGGCGGCGACGACGCGCACGATGGGCCGCCAGCTCGCCGCCGACACCCAGAACCACGTGTCGATGCCGACCAGTGTGCGCGCCCTCTGCGCCGGCGGTGCGAAGAACGGCACCGGGCGCGGGAACGACAACGATGACAGGCCCAAGTTGGCGGCCTTGCCGACACGCTCGGCCTTGTGGGCAGGTTCGCGGCTCTCCACCTCGATGTGCAGGTCGCCCAGCACCGGATCGCGTGCTGGTGGCCGCTCAGATAGCGCTGAACTGCCGCCCCGCAGTGACAGGGCGGGCCCCGCCGACGCCGCCGGTGCCATGGGAAGGCTCAGCAGTCCCAGGCTCGCGCCCAACATGATGAATTTCGTGATGTTTCGCATATGCCCACCGTCGTACGGCAGCACGCCGCAGACAAGCGATTTTCGAGATGCCGCGCCGGGCAGGCAGCGGGCGGATGCGGCGAACTAGGTTGCCTGCACCGTTCAACTCGAACGTGGCCAGGAAGAGCCCGGCCACCATCGACTTGTCAGTGCAGGAGGTCCGGCACATGGCCGCGGATGACTTTGCCTACGCCACGACTGCGGAGACTGCGGCCGCCATCGCCGCTGGCGACGTCTCCTCTAGGGAACTGCTCGAAGCGGCCCTCGCACGGGTGGACCGTCTCGACGGTCCGATCAACGCGGTGGTGGCACTCGATGCTGAACGGGCGCGGGCCGCAGCCGACGCTGCCGACGCAGCAGTGGTCCGCGGAGACGAGCTGGGGCCGCTGCACGGCGTTCCCGTCACCATCAAGGACTCGTTCCAGACCGAGGGACTGGTCACCACCTCCGGCGCGCCGGCACTCGCCGACTTCGTGCCCGAGCGCGACGCCGATCCCGTCGCTCGCTACAAGGCTGCGGGGGCGGTGGTGTTCGCCAAGACCAACCTGCCGCTGTTCGCAGGCGACGCGCAGTCGTACAACGAGGTGTACGGCACCACCGCCAACCCGTACAACGTCGAGCACACCCCCGGCGGATCGTCGGGCGGCTCGGGCGCGGCGCTGGCAGCGGGCTACACCCCGCTCGAACTCGGCTCCGACATCGGCGGCTCCATCCGCATCCCGTCGCACTGGTCGGGCGTCACCGGGCACAAGCCCAGCTACGGCGTCGTGTCGGCACTGGGCCAGATCCCCGGCATGCCCGGCACGCTCAGCCAGGCCGACATCGCAGTTGCAGGGCCGATGGCACGTGACGTCGACGATCTCGAGATGGCCCTCGACATCCTCGCCGGGCCCGACGCGTGGAACTCCAAGGCGTACTCGCTCGACCTGCCGCCGGCCCGCCACAGCGACATCTCCGACTTCCGGGTGGCGGTGTGGCTCGACGAGGAGCTGTGCCCGATCGACAGCCAGTACCGGGAGCTGCTGCTGGGAGTGGCCAGCGCACTGGAGCAGGCGGGGGCCCGGGTGGACACCGAGGCTCGACCGTCGTTCACGTTCGAGAAGGCCGTCGACACGTTCCTGCACCTGCTCTCCGCGGCCGAGGCCGGCACGTGGACGCTCGCCCAGCTGGAGGAGATCGCCTCGTCGAGCGACGAGCCTCAGGGCGACCTGGGCATCTGGTACGCCGCGATGCGCCACCGGGAATGGCTGAGCTGGCACGAGCGCCGGCTGCAGCAGCGCAGGCGCTGGGAGGAGTTCTTCACCGACTGGGATGTGGTGCTGCTGCCGGTGACGCCCACCGCTGCGGTCCGCCACGACCACAGCCGCCCGGCCACCAACCGCCGCATCACGGTGAACGGCGACAGCCGGCCGTACTTCGACATCATCAAGTGGATGGGGCTCACCGGCGTGTCATGGCTGCCCGCCACCGTGGTGCCGGTGGGCACCGTGCCGACGGCCGGGGGCGATCTGCCGGTCGGGGTGCAGATCGCGGGACCATTCCTGGAAGACCGCACCACGCTGGCCGTGGGCCGCTTCCTGAACGAGGCGCTCGGTGGGTTCCAGCGGCCGACCGGCTTCTGAGCCACGCAGCGCTCGTTCTCCAGCCAAGAGCCAGCACAGCTTGCGAACCCGTCGCAGCGCGCCATGACCGCGGACGAAGAACGTCTTCACGCAGCCGTCCACGACGGCGACGGTCCGCTGGCGCTGCTGGTGCACGGTGCGCTGGGCAGTCGCTCGTACTGGGATGACAACCTCGGCGCGCTGCAGGCGGTCTGCCGCCCGGTCGTGATCGAGCTGTGGGGGCACGGCAGATCACCCAGCCCTGCCGATCCCGAGCGGTACCGGCCTCACAGCTACGTGGCCGAGTTCGAGCGGCTGCGCATCGAACTCGGCGCTGAGCGGATCTGGATGATCGGACAGTCGCTGGGAGCGGCACTTGCTCTGCACTACGTGCTCGCGCACCCCGCTCACGTCATCGGCGCGGTGCTCACCAACTCTTCTTCCGCCTTCAGCGAGCCCGCAGCGTGGGCGGAGCGAACCGAGACGATGGTGGAAGAGCGGGCGCTCGAAGTCGAAGCGCATGGCATCGAAGTGCTGCGCGACAGCTGGATCAACCCGGGGCGATCGAAGCGCATCTCGCCTGCCGTGCGCGCCAAGCTGGCAGGCGAGTTCTCTGAGCACAACGCGACGGGGCTCGTCAACTCGTTTCGCTTCACCAATGCGGGAGTGCCTCTCGGGGACCGCCTGGCGGATGTTGCCGTTCCCGTGCTGCTCACCAACGGCACCGAGGAGGGCCGCTTCCAGCACCTCCTGCCGAGAGCGAACCAGATTCCCGGCCTGGAGATGGCCGAACTGCCCGCGTCTCACGCGGTGAACGCCCAGGACCCCGCAGGATGGAACGCCGCTGCCACCAGGTTCATCCGGCAACACGCCGACACACTTCACGCCCGCTAGAGGAGGCGCACATGGGGACAGGACCGCTCGAAGGCATCACCGTCGTGGACGTCTCCAGCGCAGTCGCAGGCGCGTGGGTGTCGACGCAACTTGCCGAGATGGGTGCCGACGTGGTGCTGATCGAGAAGGTGGGCGCTTCCGACGTCATGCGCCTGACCGGCGCGATCGTGGGTGATCAATCGGGCTGCTGGGTGCAGATGCACCGAAACAAGCGCGGCATCGACCTCGACATCCGCGACGAGCGCGGGCGCGAGATCTTGCTGCAGCTCGTCGAGGGTGCCGACGTGTTCGTCCAGAACTTCCGACCGGGGGTGGCCGAGCGCCTGCGCATCGGCTACGACGATCTCAGCGCTGTCAACCCCGATCTCGTCTACCTGTCGGTGTCGGGTTTCGGCCCCGACGGGCCTTATGCGCACCAACCGGTGTACGACCCGATCATCCAGTCGCTGTCGGGCATGACGGAAGCGCAGGGCGGCGATTTCGTCAAATCGGCCACGGCCGACAAGACCACGGCGATGACGGGCGCCAACGCTGTCCTCGGGGCCTTGCTGGCCCGGGCGAACGGCGCGGGCGGCCAGCACGTCGAGGTCAACCTGCTCGATTCCACGCTGTCGTGGATGTGGCTCGACTACTTCTGGAACGAGTCGGTGCCCGACGCAACGCCCACACCGTCCTACAGCGAGTGGTACAGCCCCTGGGAGACCACTGACGGCGCGGTGGGCGCCATCTGGCCGTCAGACGACCAATACCGCCGCGTGTGCCTCGCGCTCGATGTGCCGCACCTGGCCGACGATCCTCGCTTCGCCACTCGCGAGGCCCGGATACGCAACTCCAATGAGCACCAGCAGGAATTCGCCGAGCTGCTCGGCGAGTTCACCACGGCCGAAGCGCTGAAGCTGCTCGAGAGCGCCGACGTTCCGTGTGCGCCCGTGCTGGACATCACCGAAGTGTTCGATGACCCCCAGGTGAAGCACAACGAGACGGTGCTGACCCACCATCACCCCGTGGCGGGCCAGGTCCGCACTACCCGCTTTCCGGCCCGGTTCAGCAAGACGCCCACCGAGCTCGAGCGCCTGGCTCCGACCAAGGGCGAGCACACCGACGAGGTGCTGGCCGAGCTAGGCCGCTCCCCCGCCGAGATCGCCCAACTCCGCAACGACGGCATCGTCGCCTGAGCGGCTTCGACTGCCGGTCGCACCTGCGTGCCGGGCAGGCCGGTTGGCCCTAGAGGCGGGCGAGGGCCTCCTGGACCGCGGTGGCCACGAGGCGGCCGTCCTGCCAGAAGCGAGCCTCAGCAGTGCCGCGGTTGCCGCCTGCCATCAGCGGACGCTGCTCGCAGTAGATCCACTCGTCGGCGCGGGCCGGGGCGTGGAACCACATGGCGTGATCGAGGCTGGCCACCTGCACTTCGCTGTCCAGCCAGGTGACTCCGTAGGGCACGATGACGTTGTCGGCGAGGCAGTCGTCGCTCATGTACGCGATGACCGCTTCGTGGATGGCCGGATCGTCAGGCAGCCGGCGGGGCGCCCGGAACCAGTAGTCGATGCCGCCGCGTGGCGAGGGCCCGGTCGGCGCCCACGGCGCATGGGCCAGCCGGAACTCCACGGGGCGGGTCATGTACGACCACTGCTCGCCGAAGATCGGGCCCACCTCGGCGATGCACTCCTGGAAGGTGGGCAGCGACTCGGGCGGTGGCGCGTCGTCAGGCACCGGGCACTCGATGTCGACTTTGCCCGTCTCGGGAACATGGAACGTCGCCATGAGCTCGAAGATGAGCCGGTCGAACTGGTGGGCCTGCGCCCGACGGCTGCAGAACGCCCGGCCGTCGCGTACTCGGTCGACCGTGTACTCGACATCGGCCATGCCGTCGCCGCCCCGCAGGAACACGGCGTGCACCGAGTTCATCAGCCGGCCCGCGTCCACGGTGCGCTGCGCTGCGACCACCGCCTGCGCCAGCACATGGCCGCCGTACAGCCCGAACTCGTCGAAGCCGGAGCCCTTGCCACGGAACGTGTCAGCACTATCGCCGTTGTGCTGCAGGTCCAGCAGGTCCAACAGTTCGTCCAAGGCCGCGTTGACGGCCGCCGTGTCGTTTGTCGCGGGGGTGTCTGTCCCGGGGGTGTCTGTCACGGCCTAGTTCTCTAGCAGACCACGCACCGCTATTCGTAGCCCGGAGGCGAGACGAAACCGCCGAGCGTGCGCTCGATGAGCGACGCATAACGGATGCCACGCCGGTCGCCCAGGTGCGGCGCAACGACCTGGATGCCGACCGGGAGGTTCAACCCGTCGGCCGTCAGCCCGACGGGAGCGACGGTGCCAGGCAGGTACACGCTGCAGCTCCAGCCGGCCCAGAAGAGCTGGTCGACGCCCAGCTCCTGGCGGCCGTCGATGTCGATGGTGCGAGAGGGACGGGTGCCGGTGTGGTCGTGAACGAATGCCGCCGATGCGGCGATCGGGCACAGCAGCAGGTCGTAATCATCGAAGAATCTCGCCCACGCGGCCCGGTAGCCCTCGCGCTTGTTGTGATGCATGAACCACTCGCGGTGGCTCATCGTCATCGCGTAGTCGACCAGCGACTGGTAGTCGCCCTCGCCGTCGTTGTACCGGTGGGCGCGGGACTGCGCGTCGCTCCACATCGCCTCGTCGGCCAGCGCGCCGGTGGCTGCGCGCAGCAGCATCAGGTAGTTCTCGTGGAACTCGTGCTGGTCGATGGCGGGCGTGGCTTCGCTGACATCGGCGCCAGCGGCTGCCAGCGCATCCACGGCCCGCTGCAGCGTGTCGATCATGGCCGTCGAGTTGCGGATCACCGGCGTGTCGAGCATTACGCCCACCCGGAAAGCCCCCAGCGTGTCGCGGTGCTCGGGTTCCAGCGCCACGCGGTAGCCGTTCGCGTCCAGGCCGGCCGGCCCAGCGAGCACATCCAGCGCCACATCCAGGTCGGCAGCGCTGCGCGCCAGCGGCCCGCACACGGCGATATCGCTGCCCACCAGCGCACCGGGCACAGCGTGACCGCCATCGGGCACCAATCCGAAGGTCGGCTTGTGGCCGAACACGCCGCAGTAGTGCGCGGGGTTTCGGATAGACGCACCGATGTCGGAGCCCAGTTCCAGCGAGGCCATGCCGGTCGCGAGCGCCACAGCCGAGCCCCCCGACGAACCGCCAGGCACACGGGTCAGGTCCCACGGGTTGTTGGTGCAGCCGTAGATGTCGTTGAAGCTCTGCCAGTCGCCCAGCATGAGCGGCACATTGGTCTTGCCCCAGATCACCGCGCCGGCATCCAGGTATCGGGTCACCGTGACAGCGTCGGTGTCGGCCACATTGTCGGCCCATGCCGGATTGCCCCAGGTAGAAGGCGTGCCGACCCAGTCAAAGGCCTCCTTGATGGTCATCGGCACGCCGTGCAGGGGTCCCCAGCACTCCCCGGCTGCGAGCGCCGCGTCGGCCTCGGCCGCCCGCCGGCGCGCCTCGTCGATCTTGGTCACGATCACCGCGTTCACCGCAGGGTTGAATCGCTCGTAGCGGCTGATCGCGCCCTCCAGCGCCTCGGCGGCCGACACGCGACCTTGGCGGATCAGCGAGGCCAGCTCGACGGCTGGCAGCAGGTTCGGATCTGTGTCGGTTTGGCCCGTCATCGCGCTGAGACTAGAAGCCAGTTTGAGTCCGCGCCGGGGCTCGATTCTGCGGCACGGTCCTGCCGCTCGGCCTCGACTCAGGCCGCAAACGCAGCCGCGGCGCCGTCCAAGAGAAAGGCGATGTCATCGTCGGTGGCAGCCAGGCTGATGCTGCCGAATCCCCCTCCGGAGAGATAGACGCCAGCCGCTTGGATCGCGTGCTCGAAGCGCTCCAGCTCGGCTGCCTCGTCGCTGCTGAGATGCGCGTCGCGGTAGTTGCGGATGTGCCTAGTGTGCGGATGCACCTTGAACAGACTCCCCCGGCCGGTCACCTGCCAATCCACACCTGCTGCATCGATCGCAGACCGCAGGCCGTCGCGCACCGCGTCACCCAGCGAATCCAGGCGGACGAAGGCGTCGTGGTCGAGCTGGTTCATGGTCGCGAACCCGGCGGCCATGGTGACGGGATTCGCCGTGAACGTCCCGCCCGAGGGCACCTTGGCACGGGCGCTCCCCGACCGGGCAAAGGTCGACATCGGCCCCTCGCGCCCCGCAACCCCGCCCACGGGGAAGCCCCCGCCGACGATCTTGGCCACCGCGGTGATGTCGGGGTCGATGCCCAGCAACGTCTGCGCCCCGCTGAAGCCCAGCCGGAACGAGATCACCTCGTCTAGCACCAGCAGCGCACCCACCTCGCGCGTCGTTTCCCGCACCGCGGCAATGAAGTCGGGTTCGATGGCAGGTAGCCCGACCTGGCTCGGCATCACGTCGAGCAGCACCGCGGCCAAGCGGTCGCCCTGGCGTCGGATCGCCGCCCGAGCCCCGTCGGCATCGTTGAAGTGGATGACGCTGACCTCCTCGGTCACCGAATCGGGCGTGCCGACCGAGTACGGCACCGTCACCGGTGCTGCCGCATTGCCCCAGTTGGTGGGGTTCGACGCCAGCGACGCTTCGGCGTGGTCATAGGTGCCGTGGTACGCGCCCTCCACCTTGATGACGTTCGGCCGCCCGGTGAACGCCCGGGCCGCCTTGAGCGCCCCCATGACCGCCTCGGTGCCCGAGTTGCAGAAGCGGATCAGCTCGAAGCTCTCCACCCGATCGCACAGCAGCGCCGCGAGATCGATCTCTACGTTGCTGGCCATCGCGAACGCAGTGCCGCGGGCCATCTGCGCGCTGACGGCTTGCGTCACCGCCGGATTGGCGTGCCCGACGATGATCGAGGTGAAGTTGTTGTTGCAGTCGAGGTAGCGGTTGCCGTCGACGTCGGTGACCCAGGCACCCTGGCCGTGATCCACGTAGATCGGGTTCGGCCGCCGCAACAGCGTCGCCCGCGACACGCCGTCGGGAATCCACTGGTGCGCCTTCTCATACAGCGCAGCCGACTGCGACTCTGAGCGTTGGCCACCCGCGTGTGGCCCGATCCGTTCCGTCATCGGCTCAGTGTCGCAGAGCCGCCGCAACGGCGGACGGAATGCTGCGGCGGCTAGATAGCTAGATGGCGCCGGCGCGGCGGTAGGCGTCCAACACGAGCCCGTGAAAGTGGTGCACACCGTGCTCGGAGAGCCCGGAGCCGTCTGGATCGCACACGATGCGGCCCTGGGTGAACGCCGGCGTGCGCATCCCGTTCTGGACGCTCTCCACGATGCCGATGTCCTCGGGTTGGAGGATCTCGTCGATGTAGCGCATCGACTCGATGTCCCCTGGATCCAGCTCCGCCGATTCGAAGTAGAAGTCGATCGTCTCGTGAGTCGTCTCGGGCCCGGTGGGCACCATCTGCATGATGCTGAAGTTGCCTCGACCCGGGTAGCGCATCAGGCAGGTGTTGGGCCACAGCCACCACACGGCGAGATCCTTCACGCTGGAGCCCTCGACGTCGTAGGCCGAGTTGTCCGAGTGGCCCGCCCGTGCCATGTGGCTGGAATAGATGCCGTGCGTGGTGACCCGATAGGTGTCCATCTCCACCAGCGTCACGAAATCGGGGTGGGCGATGTGGCAGTGGTAGCACTCGAGGAAATTGTCGACGACGTTCTTCCAATTGGAGGCGATCTCGTAGCTGAAGCGCCGGACGTGGGTCAGCTCGGCCACGTCGGGCGCCCAGCGCGCGATCTCGGCGCCGAAGCCACCGGATTGGACCGCCAGCGACTCGGCATCGGGGTCGAGGTTGACGTAGACGAAGCCGCCGAACTCCTCCGCCCGGACTGCCTGCAGGCAGATCTGCGACGGGTCGAACCCCGGCACCCGGTCCGTCTCGCGGGCCCGGTGCAACTGGCCGGACAAGTCGTAGGCCCAGCCGTGGTACGGGCACACGATGCTGCCGGTGTTGCCGGCCCCGGCGAGCACATGGTGCGCCCGGTGCTGGCAGACGTTGTAGAACGCCCGCAGTTCGCCGTCGTTGCCTCGCACCAGCGCGACCGGCATGCCAGCGACCTCCAGCGCCACGTAGTCGCCGGGGTTGCGCAGCGACTCGACGTGGCACACCCACTGCCAGCTGCGAGCGAACACCTCACGCTGCTCGATGTCGTGCCAACGCTGGGAGATGTACGCATCGGCGTGCAATGACATCGAGTTGGCAGGGTCGGCGTCGAAGCCCGCAGCGATGTTGACGGGAGCGTCGTGGTCAAGCGGCGTCGTCGGCATTGCCCCGCATTATCCCCCCGGCAGCGAGGCCGCTGCGGCCATCAGGAAGTGCTCGATGTCGTCGTCGGTGGTGGCCAGATTCAGCGAACCCAGGCTGTCGCCGATGAAGTACACGCCGTTGGCCTGCATGCGCAGGCCGAACTGCTCGACGACCGCCTTCTCGTCGCTGGATTGGTAGGAGTCGCGGTAGTTGCGAATGTGTCGCTGGTGGGGGTGCACCCGGAACAGGCTGCCCCGGCCCGTCACCTGCCACTCCAGGCCCGCACGGTCGAAGAGCTCCCCCAGGCCCGAGCGCACCGCTTCACCGATGTAGTCGAGCCGGGCGAACGCGTCGTGGTCGAGTCGAGTCATCGTCTCGTGGCCGGCAGCCATCGTGATGGGGTTGGCCGAAAACGTGCCGCCGGAGGGCACCTTGGCCCGGTCGCCGTCGATCCGCACAAAGGTCTCCATCGGACCTGTGCGCCCAGCGATCGCTCCCACCGGGAATCCCCCGCCGATGATCTTGCCCAGCGTGGTCAGGTCGGGGTCGATCTCTGCCAGCGTCTGCATCCCGCCGTGGCCCAGCCGGAACGTGATCACCTCGTCGAGCACCAGCAGCGCCCCGACCTCGCGAGTGGTGTCGCGCACGGCTGCGATGAACTCAGGTTCGAGGTCGGGCATCCCGACCCGGTTCGGCATCGGGTCGAGCAGCACAGCGGCGAGCTGATCCCCGGCGTGCTCGATGGCTGCACGGGCGCCCTCGGCGTCGTTGTAGGCGATGATGCCGACCTCGTGGGCGACTGAGGTGGGCGTGCCGAACGCGTACGGCACCGTTTGGGGCGCCGCGGCATCTCCCCAGTTGCTGGGGTCGGCCCCGAGGCTGGCCTCGGCATGGTCGTAGGTGCCGTGATAGGCGCCTTCCACCTTGATCACGTTGGGGCGTCCCGTAAACCCGCGAGCTGCTTTCAGCGCAGCCATCACGGCCTCGGTGCCCGAGTTGCAGAAGCGGATCAGCTCGAAGCTCTCCACGCGCTCGCAGAGCAGTTCGGCCAGATCGATCTCCACATCGTTGGCAAGCGAGAAGGCCGAGCCCCGCGCCATCCGCACCGCAACGGCTGCTGAGATGCCCGGGTCGGCATGGCCGATGATGATCGAGGCGAAGTTGTTGTTGCAGTCGAGGTAGCGGTTGCCGTCCACATCGGTGACCCACGCACCGGCGGCATGGTCGACATAGATGGGATGGGGGCGCCGCAGCAGCATCGACCGCGACGAGCCGTCGGGAATGGAGCGCTGGGCCCGCTCATAGAGCGCCGCCGACTGCGGTGCGCTCCAGCCCTGCTCCCGCATCTGGCCTCCCCGATCGGGCCGGGATCGTCCCGGCGTCGGCTCAGTC
The DNA here is from genome assembly GCA_022821985.1 of Acidimicrobiia bacterium. Taxonomy (GTDB): domain Bacteria; phylum Actinomycetota; class Acidimicrobiia; order Acidimicrobiales; family Poriferisodalaceae; genus Poriferisodalis. Next base: position 14,017 of record JAJECP010000003.1, on the reverse strand, counting down.
TCGCAAACCGCGCGTGCGTTTTCAGCGCTGCGGCACCCCCAACGGCGAGAGCAATCGCGGCTGTTTGGACCCCAATCGACGACTGCACAAGCTGTGCGCTGGGCAATGCTGCGAGACTGGGGCGATGAGCGAGTCCACAACCACGCCTGGCCCCAACGGCACTACCGGTGGGGCCGACCGCTCGCAGCGACGGCCGGTGGCGCCGTGGCGCATCGGTGTGGACGTCGGGGGCACCTTTACCGACTTGGTGCTGGCCGACGACCACGGCGACACCTGGGTGGCGAAAGTGCCCTCGGTGCCGGCCGACCCGAGCCGTGGCGTGCATGCCGCGCTGGCACGCGTCGCAGTCGATGCGGGCCTGCCACTCAATGAGGTGCTGGCCGACTGCTCGCTGTTCGTGCACGGTTCCACCGTGGCCACCAACACGATGCTGGAGGGAACCGGTGCCACTGTCGGCCTGATCGGCACCGACGGATTCCGTGACACGCTCGAAATCCGCCGCGGGCTGCGCGAGGACCAGTGGAATCACCGCGCTCCCTACGCCCCCGTGCTGGTGCCTCGCTACCTGCGGACCACGGTGCCGGGCCGCATCGACGCCGACGGCACCGAGCACGCTCCGCTCGACCTGGGCGGCCTCAGCGAGATCCTCGACCAATTCGACAGCCACGGCGTGGAGGCCGTGGCAGTCGCCTTCATGAACTCCTTCGTCAACGACGCACACGAGCAAGCCGCAACCGAAGCGGTGCGCGAGCAGTGGGACGGCGACTGGGTGACCGCATCGGCAGCCGTGTCGCCGCTGATGGGCGAGTACGAGCGGACGTCCACGGCGGTGGTCAATGCGGCGCTCTCGCCGAAGATCGTGTCGTACCTGCAATCGCTGAACGACGATCTGGCGGCCGCCGGTCTGCGTCACTCGATCCTGCTGGTGCAGTCCAACGGCGGTGCTGCCTCTGTTGACCATCTGTCCGAGCGACCGGTGAACCTGCTGCTGAGCGGACCCGCTGCTGCCGTGGGTGCACTGAACCTGTACCGCGAGGCGGTCGACACCGCACTGGACAGCTCCGCGACACGCACTGCGGCGCAGCCGGGCAATCTCGTCTCGATGGAGATCGGCGGCACGTCGTGCGACGTGCTGCTGATGTCGGGCGGCGAAGTGGACACCCGCGACGAGATCATGATCGCCGGCTACCACGTCTCCACCCCGGCCATCGACATCCACACGATCGGCGCAGGCGGCGGCACGATCGCCGGCGTCGACGAGGCCGGCCTGCTCTACGTGGGACCCCAGGGCGCCGGTGCTGTCCCCGGTCCTGCCTGCTACGGCAACGGCGGCGAGCTCCCCACTGTCACCGACGCCCAGCTCGTGCTGGGCCGACTGCGTCCCGGCAAGTCGGCCGGCGGCACCTTGGACCTCGACATCGACGCCGCCCGCGAGGCGATCGAGGTCCACGTGGCCGAGCCGCTCGGGATGACCATCGAGGAGGCCGCCGCAGGAATCGTGGAAGTCGTCGAGCAGCATCTGCTCAGCGCCACCGAGCACATCTCGATCGAACGGGGCCATTCACCCCGGCGGTTCACGATGGTTGCCGCGGGCGGCGCCGGCCCGATGCACGGCGCATCTGTTGCTGCGGGCCTCGGCTGCGAGCGTGTCTATGTGCCCCGAGACGCCGGTGCGCTGTGCGCCATCGGGATGCTCCACGCCGATGTCCGCCAGGACTTCACCCGCTTCCTGATGGGCTCGCTCGACGAGCTGGACACAGCGGAGATCGAGGCCGGGCTGGCCGAGCTGCAAGCGGACGCACTCGACGTCATGGGTGCCGAAGGCTTTGACGAATCCGCCGTGACGTTGGATTGCGAGCTGGAGCTTCACCACCCCGGCCAGCTGTGGTCGATCCGGGTGCCGGCGTTCGTCGGCAGCGCTGCAACCGTCGACGTCGCCGCCGTGCGCTCGGCGTTCGAAGCCGAGTACCAGCGCCTGTACGGCCACGTGCAGACCGACGGCACGATCATGATCGCCTCGTTGCGCTTGATCGCCCGCGCATCGACGGGCGACGTCGTCCCCACGGCTGCGCCGCTCGCAGTTGCCGACCCTGAGCCGTTCGAGACAAGGTCGGTGTGGCACGGCGCATCGGGCTGGTGCCCCACGCCGGTGTACGACGGCGAGACGCTGCGCTCGGGTCACCAGATCGTCGGGCCGGCACTCGTCGAGGAGCTGACCACCACGATCGTCGCCCGCCCCGGCGACCGCCTCTGGGTGGACGCCAGCGGCGACCTGTTCATCGATCTCGCACCCAGCGAGGCCGAGGGCGGCACGAACGGTCGCGCCACGACGACGCGTGCGGGCGGCGATCTCGACCCGGTCGTGCTGGCCGTCATGCAGAACCGTCTGGACCAGATCAGCCGCCACATGGGCTGGGTGATGACTCGCACCGCCCGCAGCACGATCTTCAGCCAGAGCCACGACTTCTCATGCTTCGTGACGACTCCCGACGGGACGCTGGTGGCCAACGCCGACGGCATCCCGATTCACACCGGCGGCGGCGGTTTCGCCGTGCGAGCGCTGCTGGCCAAGTACGGCGGCCGCATCGAGCCCGAGGACGTGTATCTGCTGTCGGACCCCTATGTGGCCGGCGGCAACCACCTGCCCGACTGGGTCATCGCGCGCCCGGTGTTCGTCGACGACAGACGCGTGGCCTTCTGCTGCAACCGCGCCCACCAGTCGGACATCGGCGGCGGCGCACCCGGCGCCTACAACCCGCTCGCGAACGACACCTGGCAGGAAGGGGTCCGCCTTCCGGCCCTGAAGCTCGTCTCGCGCGGCGAGACCCGTCGCGACCTGTGGCGGCTGCTGCTCGCGAACTCGCGCACGCCGGAGCTTCAGGACGGCGATCTGCGCGCGATGATCGGCGCCACCCGCATCGGGGCCGAGCGGGTGGCGGAGTTCGCCGAGGAGGTCACCGTCGAGCGGGCGCTCGCGCTCTTCGACGGCATCCTCGACCACGCCGAGCGCCGGATGCGGACCGCGCTGGCCGCTCTCCCGGACGGGGTCTACGAGGGCGCCGACCACTCCGACAACGACTGCTTCGAGCCGTACGACCTGGCGGTGCGGGCGCGGCTCACCATCGACGGCGACGGCGCCACGGTGGACCTCAGCGGGTCGAGCCCGCAGATCCGCGGCTTCAAGAACAGCACCTGGGCGAACACCTGCTCCAGCGTCTACACCGCGTTCGCCTCGTTCTTCGAGCCGGACATTCCCCGCAACGAGGGCACCTTCCGGGCCATCGAGCTCGTCGCGCCCGAGGGCAGCATCGTCAACGCGACCGAGGGCGCCGCCACCACCATGTGCACCGTGTTCGTCGCCCACGAGATCATCCACGCCTGCTGGAAGGCGCTCGGCGCCGCGAGCCCCGAACGGGCCTGCGCGGGCTGGGCCAAGAACGTCTTCGGCATTACCACCGGCCGGCACGGTGACGGCCGGCGCTACGTCCTCTACCACGGGCTCGCCGCGGCCGGGGCCGGCGCGGTGGAGGGGCGCGACGGCTTCAACCAGATCGGCCACCTCTGCACCCTGGGCGGGCTGGTGATGCCGAGCCTGGAGGTCTACGAGCAGCTCTACCCGGTGCGCTACCGCCGCTGCGAGTTCCGCCGCGACGGAGGCGGTGCCGGGGAGTGGCGGGGCGGCACCGGCGTCGAGTACGAGATCGATGTCCACACCGAGGGCACCTGGTCGTTCCGGGGCGAGGGACTGCGCTACCGCAGCGGGTACGGCGCGGCCTCGGGCCTCGACGGCGAAGGTGGCGAGATGGAGGTGCATCCGGCCGATGCGTCGGCGTTCGAGGCCCCGAAGTTCGGACTGCGCGAGCTCGGGCCGGCCCGGCTCGTGGTGTCCTCGCCAGGAGGCGGAGGGTTCGGCGACCCCCTCGACCGGGACCCGGAGCTGGTGCTTCGGGATGTGCGCGACGGGGTCGTCTCCGTCGAGGCCGCCCGTGACTTCCACGGTGTGGTCATCGCTCCGGGCGGAAAGCGGGTCGATGGCGATGCAACGGCGCGACAGCGGTGTGCGAAGCGGCGCGCACTGCCCGCGAACAACGACCGATGAACGGAGGATCAGACGCGATGCTCGACCTCTACACCTGGCCGACCCCCAACGGCCACAAGGTCCACATCATGCTCGAGGAGCTCGGGGTCGAGTACAACGTGATCCCCGTCGACATCTGGGCCGGCGAGCAGTTCTCGGCGGACTTCCTGCACATCAGCCCCAACAACAAGATGCCGGCCCTGGTCGATCACGACGGCCCGGATGGAGCGCCGATCTCGGTCTTCGAGTCCGGTGCGATTCTCCTCTACCTTGCCGAGAAGCATGGCCGGCTCCTGCCACAGGATGCACGCGGGCGCTGGGAGGTCATGCAGTGGCTGATGTTCCAGATGAGCAGCGTCGGGCCACTCCTCGGTCAGGCCCATCACTTCCGGGGGTACGCGCCGGAGAAAATCGAATACGCGATCGACCGCTACACCAACGAGGCGGGCCGCATCTACCGCGTGCTCGACAATCGCCTCGCGGATCGCGAGTACCTCGCGGGCGAATACTCCGTCGCGGACATCGCCACGTTTCCGTGGCTCCGGCCACATGAGCGCCAGGGACAGACGCTTTCCGAATTCCCCAACGTGGAGCGATGGTCCCGCGCCATCGAGCGACGCCCCGCGGTCGAACGCGGCGTGCAGGTGCTCGCGGACAGGCGCCGTGCCGGTCCCTTGAGCGCGGAGGCACGAGCGAACATGTTCGGAGCGAGACAGTACGCAAGGAGGCAGCAATGAAATCGCAGTATCGGGTCGTCATCGTCGGCGGCGGCGTGGTCGGCGCGTCGGTGCTCTACCACCTCGCCAAGCTCGGCTGGACCGACGTGGCGCTGGTCGAGCGCTCGGTGCTCACGGCCGGCTCCTCGTGGCACGCGGCGGGCGGCGTGCACGCGCTCAACGCGGACCCGAACATGGCCGCGCTCCAGGCGTACACCATCGATCTGCTGTCCGAGATCGAGAAGGAATCCGGTCAGGACATCGGGCTGCACATGACGGGCGGAATCACGGTCGCCTCCGTGCCGGAACGCTGGGAGTGGCTGCAGGCGGCGTACCGGATCTTCCAGACCATCGGGATCGAGGACTGCCACCTCATGACCCCGGAGGAGATCCGCGAGAAGTGCCCCATCATGGACGTGACCGGGGTCATCGGCGGGCTGTGGGCGGACCGCGAGGGCTACCTCGACACCACCGGCACCGTCCACGCCTACGCGGGCGCCGCCCGCAAGCGGGGTGCCACGGTCATCGAGCACAACAAGGTGGAAGCGCTGAACCAGCGCCCAGACGGCACCTGGGAGGTGGTGACCGAGAAAGGCCTCATCCACGCCGAGCACGTGATCAACGCGGGCGGCCTGTGGGCCAAGCAGGTGGGGCGGATGGTGGGGCTCGACCTGCCGCTCTCGCCGCTCCAGCACCATTACTTCGTGACCGAGACCATCCCCGAGGTGGCGGCGCTCGACTTCGAGGTGCCCATGACGGTGGACCTCGAAGGCTTCACCTACATCCGACAGGACCAGCAGGGGGTGCTCGTCGGGATCTACGAGGTCGACCACAAGCACTGGAACATCGACGGCGCGCCGTGGGACTACGGCTTCGACCTCATCCCCGAGGAGATCGACCGGATCGCCGGCGAGCTGGAGATGGCGTGGCGCCGGTACCCGGTGCTGGAGCGCGTCGGCGTGAAGCGGTGGGTCAACGGCGCCTTCACCTTCTCCCCGGACGGCAATCCACTGGTCGGACCGGTGCCGGGGATGCGCAACTACTGGCTCGCCTGCGGGGTGATGGCCGGATTCCTGCAGGGCGGCGGGGTCGGCAAGTCGCTCGCGGAGTGGATGATCCACGGCGAGGCGGAGGCCGACGTGTGGCCGATGGACATCGCGCGCTACGGGCCGTTCACGTCGAACCGGGAATACATCCGCCAGACCACCGGGCAGTTCTACTCGCGCCGCTTCGTGATGACCTACCCCAACGAGCAGCTTCCAGCCGGGCGGCCGCTGCGCAAGGCCCCCGCCCACGACGCGATGAGCGCCGCGGGGTGCCTGTGGGGCTGCACCTGGGGGCTGGAGACGCCGCTCGTGTTCGCGCCCCCGGGTTTCGAGGAGACGCCTACGCTCAAGCGCTCGAACGCGTTCCCCGTCGTGGCCGAGGAGTGCGAGGCAGTGCGCGAGCGGGTGGGCCTCGTCGACATCTCCGGGTTCTCGCGCTACGAAGTGACCGGGCCCGGCGCGGAAGCGTGGCTGGACCGGGTCATGGCCTCGCGCCTTCCCGCGCCCGGGCGGGCGAAGCTCGCGCCGATGCTCGCCTCGGACGGCCGGCTCAAGGGCGACCTCACGGTCTTCAACTGGGGCGACGGCACCTGGTGGATCATGGGCTCGTACTACCTCCGCCAGTGGCACATGCGCTGGTTCTCGGACCGCATCGCGGAGCTCGGAGCGGGAGACGTCTCGGTGCGGGACATCTCCGACGCGACGGTGGGCTTCGGGCTCGCCGGGCCCCGCTCGCGCGAAGTGCTCGCGAAGCTCACCCACCAGGACGTCTCCAACGAGGCGATGCCGTTCATGGGGTGCGCGACGCTCGACGTCGGTCTCCTGCGCGCGAAGGTCGGCCGCCTGTCGGTGGCGGGCGAGCTCGGATACGAGATCAACGTGAGCGCCGCGGAGCACATCGTGCTGCGCGAGATGCTGCTCGAAGCGGGCCGAGACCTCGGGATCCGCGAGTGGGGCTTCTACGCGATGAACTCGCTGCGGCTCGAGAAGAGCTTCGGGATCTGGAGCTGCGAGTTCACCCAGGGCTACACGCCGGGGATGACCGGCATGGACCGCTGGATCGCGTGGAACAAGGGCGAGTTCGTCGGCCGCGAGGCGGCGCTGGCCGAGCGCGAGAGGAACACCGCGCCGCAGAAGCTGGTCACGCTGGAGGTGGACGCGCTCGATGCGGACGCCTCCGGCTACGAGCCGGTGTGGAAGGCCGGGCGCAGGGTAGGCTTCGTCACCTCGGGCGGATTCGGCCACCACGTGGGCAAGAGCCTCGCCATGGCGCTCGTCGACGTCGAGCACGCGCAGGTCGGCGAGGAGCTGCACACCCACGTGGTGGGAGTGGAGCGCGGGGCGCGCATCATCGAGAGCAGTCCGTACGACCCGGGCGGGGCGGTGATGAGGGGGTAGTGTCGGGACGGACTCGGCCGCCGCCTTCGGGAGATGCGCTGCGCCGGTCTACGCGAACAGCGCCTCGCCTCGGTCCAGGGCCGACAGCGGCACGACTTCGACGCGGTCCGAAAGGGGAAAGCGCCGATCCCCCGGATTGACGACGGCCACCCTGTCCAGCCCCACGTCGTCGAGAGCGTTCCGAATCGACGGCGTCATGCGGGGAGCGTCGGCGAACTTGCACTCGACGCCGTACAGGACGCCGCCGCGGCGCAGAACCAGGTCGATCTCCGCTCCCTGGTGCGTCGCCCAGAAGTACGCCTCGTCGTGGGGTTCGGTGGCCAGCACCTGCTCGACCACGAACCCCTCCCAGGATGCGCCGACCCGAGGGTGGGTCAGCAGCTCCCTCTGCGTGCCGATGCCGAGCAACCGATGCAGCAGTCCGGAGTCGCGGACGTAGACTTTGGGCGCCTTCACCTGGCGCTTCTTCACGTTGGCGAACCACGGGTGCAATTGGCGTACCGTCAGGGCGTCGGTGAGGATGTCGAGGTAACGGCGAACCACGCCGGGACTCACACCCAGAGCCCGCGCCGGCTCGGCCGCGTTCCAGGTCTGACCATGGTAGTGCGCCACCATGGTCCAGAAGCGTCCCATGGCCGCCGCCGGTGCCCGCACCCCCCACTGAGGGAAGTCGCGCTCCAGGAGGGTCTGGATGTACTCGCGCCGCCAGACCACGCTGTCCTCCTCGGTCGCGGCCAGAAACGACCGCGGCAGGCCGCCGCGACGCCACAGGGTGGCGTGCGCGTCCGTGGCATGGCCGGCGATCTCGGGTGCCGTGAACCCGCCGAGAAGGACGCGCTCCACGCGGCCGGCCAGGCTTTCGGAGGTCTGCCGCTGGAGGTTGCCGGAGGCGCTGCCGAGGATGAGAAACCGGGCCGGACAATCCGGCCGATCCACCAGCACCCGGAGCGCGGGGAACAGATCGGCCCTGAGCTGCACCTCGTCGATCACCACCAGACCGCGCAGCGGCGCCAGTGCCGTCATGGGCTCGTCCAGACGCGAGAGGCTCGGAGGCGACTCGAGATCGAAGTAGTTGACGGAATCCGGTTCGAGGAAGCACCGGGCCAGAGTCGTCTTGCCGCACTGGCGAGGCCCGGTCAGCACCACGACCGGAGCACGGCCGAGCGCCTTCCGGATCGCTTCAACAGCAGCGGGACGTTCCAGCATTTCGATGATTCACCATGAAAATCGAACTATTAGAATTCTATTTTCATGGTAACAACCAAGGCAAGCACCCCGTCCGGCGCACCGGGCTGCCAGCATTTCCCCCCGCCCCCGGTTCCGGGCGGGCCGTCGCCGGCTCGCTCCGATGCATCGGAGACTATCGAATCGCCTGGACAGCGAGTCCGAGATCGAGGCGCAGCCAGGCGCGGTCCGCCGTGTAGACGGTCTCGCCGCGGTCGCTCCCGAGCGCGAGACACGCGCGGTCGCCAAGAGAGAGCCCGAATCGTCTCGTGCGTTCCTTGAGCTGTCCCGCGATCTCGGCCTGAGCGGCCGAGAGTGGCTCGAGAGCCAGTCCGAGGGATGAGAGGTCTTCGCGCAGTCCCCGTGTGTCGACTCCATCGTCCCGGGCCTTTCCGATGACTTCCGCCCAGTTCACGGTGGACATGACCGAGTTCGCGAGGACCTCTCGCACCCGTTCGCCGCCCGGCTCGTCCTGCAGGTACGCGAGGAGCGCCGACGCGTCGAGCACCACGCTCACGACTCGTTCTCGCGCCGCGCCTCCTCATGGCGCTCGGCGAGAAGCTCGTCGGCGAGACTGCGGCTGCGGGACTTGCGAAAGCGATCCCGTATCCGGCGCTCCACCGATTCCGGTTTCTCGATTACGAGGTGATCGTCCTCGACCCGGGCTACCAGCGTATCGCCGGGCCGGAACCCGAGCGCCTTGCGCATCGGGGCAGGAACCACCACCCGTCCCTGGGCTCCGAACTGAACGTCGGCATGCAGCTTGGAATATGCCACTTTTGTTTCCATCGTGTCATATCGAATTGTATTGGGCACAGTGTCGTCCCATTGGACACGCAAGGCAAGCTCCTGCCCTGACCAATCCGGAGAACGCGCCCGCGGCATCCTGCGGTTCGGCGTCGACGGGGGCAATGCGCGCCGGCGTCGAGGGAGGGCCGGAACCGGACGGCGACGAACAAGGTCCCGCCGCGGGGCTACACATCAGGCTCGAAGATCAGCTCGGGCACCACCACCTCCCAGAGGTCGCAATTCAGCCCGTCCCGGAAGGCAGGCTCGGATGCCTTGCGGCTCCAGGTGACTACGGCATGGACCGCGGCGGAGACGCACCGCATCCCAGCCGGGGGTTCGAAGGCCCGTGCCAGGCGCCCCACCACCGCTCCGGACCGGTCCAGCAACTCCCATCGTTCGTGCGCGTCCATCCGGACCTCGATCGGATCTCCGGGCTCCAGCGCTGCAATCGCGCGATGCACCGGGTGACGGGACCGCCGGCGCCCGGCGAAGCCCAGGTTGATCTCATCCAGACTCGGACGCCGGTAGCGCCGGGCAAGCTCCGGCATCGGCTCCGGGGCTTCCCGCGACGCGTTGCCGGACTGGCGCCGCAACACCGAGGAACCATTCTCAATGGCTTGCTGGAGCGGATGGAATTGCGCCAGATACTCGGGATGCGGCGGTTCGCGAACGAAGTCCCGCCATCCAGCATCGGGCGATAACGGCAGACGCGACTCCACGAGACGCGCAAGAGCCAGCGTCCGCCGCGCACGGGTCATGGCCACATAGTAGAGCCTTCGCGGAGCGTCCGGGTCTTCGTCCTCGCCGAAGCGGTCCCAGCCGCCGTCGAGCACCGCCACGTGGTCGAACTCCAGCCCCTTGGCCCGGTGCGCGGTCGAGAGCAGGAGTGCGCGCTGGCGGCGGCGCACGTCCCGTCCCCACTCGGCCAGCCACTCGATGAAGTGGTCCACCGGCACTTCCGCTCCACCGCCGGTTTCCAACGCATGCTCGTCCATGGCTTCGCGCAGCAGCTCGATCCAGCGACCGGGGCGGCGTTCACCCAGCCAGCCGTGCAGGTCCGCGCCGGCCACCAACCGGCTCTCGCGCCCACGCAGCCATTCGACCAGCGCCTGCGTCTCCCGCAGCCGCCAGAACCTCGGAATCTCCTCGTTCCCCATCTGTACCGGGATGTGGTGAACCTCGCACCAAGCGCGGACCGGCTCTAGGTACTTCCACTCGCGCGCAATCACCGCGCACTTGGACCAGTCCCAGCTCGGCGTGAGCCCGGAGAGACGAACCAGTTCCGTCATCGCAACATGCGCCTGCGCGATGGGGTCGCTCTGCGCCGGGAGAATCTGCACGCGACCCTGCGCGACGGGGTCCAGCTCGCACCATTCGCCTCCGGGCGGGTCCTTCGCACGCGCCCGGTCGATCCGGATGGGATGCCCGGTCTTCATGCGGTTTCGCGCCGGCTCGATCAGCGCATTGGCGGCGGTGATGATGTGCCCCATGGAGCGGTAGTTGGCGGTCAGGAAGGCAGGCTTCGGGCCGTAGTCCGCCTCGAAGCGGCGGATGAACTCCACCGATGCGCCGTTGAAGGCGTAGATATTCTGGTCGTCGTCGCCGACCGCAAAGAGGGTGAGCTTGCGGTCTCCGTCGTCCAGGGTCCGGCCGGCCAGCGCCGAGATCAACTCGTACTGATCCGCATCGATGTCCTGGTACTCGTCGACCAGGATCCAGCGAAAGCCTGCGAGGAGCCGATCGCGCTGCTCGTCCGCCTCCTCCGGTGGCAGGCCCTCGCCGCGCAGCAGCGCCACCGCCTGCCGCAGCACCTCCTGGAACACCTCGCCGTCGGGCCGCTCCGATCGCGCGCTGAAGCTCGCGTCGGCCAGCCGCATGGCGAGACCGTGGCAGGTGAGCACCGTCACCCCCCGGGCGTCGTCTCCGATCAGGTCCGCGATGCGGCGCCGGATTTCGGCCGCGGCGTGCCGGTTGTAGGCGAGAGCGAGGATGCCGCGAGGGTTCTCGCGCCGGACGCGCACCAGGTAGGCGATACGGTGCACGAGCACCCGGGTCTTGCCGGAGCCGGGGCCGGCCAGCACCAGCACGTTGGTCTGCTCCCGGTCGTCGGCGACGATGCGCTGCTGGGCGGGGTTGTTCAGGCTCTCGACGATGGCCCGCCAGGATTCGGGCGTGGTCTGGCGCTCGATCTCCTTGTCCCTGTCCGGCAGCCACCGGCGAAGGAAATCCTCCTGCCCCAGGCTGAAGTAGTCCATGGCCAGATGCAGGGCGTCGGCCGTGGCCTCGAGACCGCGCCGGGCGTACTCCACCATCACGTGGATCTGCGTCACCTGCCCCTGGTAGTGGAGCTTGAGGGGCTCGAAGTCGGCGGCGGCGAAGCCGCGCCGCGGCGTCTCCTGTTCCAGCTTGATGGTCATCGCGGGACGGAACACGGCGAGACCCTTGTGCAGGCGGATGACTTCCTGCTCGTGCAGCCAGAGCAGCGCGCGGTCAAGGAGCTTGTCGGGCTTCCTCACCCTGCTCTTCAGCACCAGGTCCTCTTCGAGTGCGACCAGCAATCGGCCGAACGTGGTCTCGGCGAGCAGGTCCGTCCCCCGGCTGCCGGGCGGCAGGCAGGCGAGCAGGTGCTCCAGAAGACGATGCGCCCCTTCCCGCCGCAGCGAGGCAGTCTCCTCCAACGCGCTCCACGTGCGTAGCAGCGTCACGCGCACCGTCTCGGCGTCGGTCTTGCGCACCCGCAGGCTGCCGCCGCCGCTGCCCTCGCCGCGGCCGTCGATCGAAATGCTGCGCAGGATGCGCCAGAGCCGTTCGGGCAGCGGATCGGCCTCCCCGGAGTCCCGCAGGGCCTGCGACGCGACGCGCAGATGCAGCGTGGACCAGTCTCCCTTTTCCAGATCCGGCGCCGCGGTACGCAGATGCGCGATGAGGGAGGCTTCCAGACTGTCGGCCTCCTCCAGCCGCTTCCTGGAGCTGCGCTCGATCCCAGCATGGACGAATGCGGTCAGAGCGGTGTCGTTGCTGGCGATGCCGAGCCGCTCCAGGTCGTGGAGGGCGGCTCGCACGCCTTCCGGGCTCAGGCCGGAGACACCCATCAGCTCGTCGGTGGAGATGCCCTCGTCCGGGTCGGCGTCGATCAGCGTCTCGGCAATGGACAGGAGCTTGCGGCGGTAGTCGTCCGTGATGGAAGCACGGTCGAGCTTCGAGCGCGCCTCCTCCATCGAGCTCACTCGGAGCGACGACGGAAACACCTGCGTCCGGTTCTCTTCGCGGGTCAGCAGAACCGACTCCTCCAGCCAGGAGATGGCGGTTCGCACCCGAGTATCGTCGGTGGTCGAATCCCGCTCGAACGCGTTCTCGTCGTCCTCGCCGAGGATCTCGCCGGCAGTGGCGACTACCTCGCCGCCGTGGCGTTTCTTCCGGTCGAGGTTGCGCAGCGCCCGCAGCACACCGTGGATCTCGCGCCGGGTGAGCCGCGAGCGCGCCGACATGCCGAGCTGGCGCTCCACGTCCTCCGGCGTGTAGAGCAACACGCAACGCGCCGCCTCCCGGTCGCGCCCGGCCCGCCCCGCCTCCTGAAGATAGTTCTCCAGCGACCCGGGAATGTCGGCGTGGATGACCAGCCGCACGTCCGGCTTGTCGATCCCCATGCCGAAAGCGTTGGTGGCCGCGATGACCCGCAGCTCGCCCTCGATGAAGCGTTGCTGCACGCTCTTCTTGATCTCGGGCGAAAGCTTGGAATGGAAGTAATCCGCCGAGACGTCCTTCTCCTGGAGGAATTCCGCCACCTCCTCGGTCTGCCGGCGCGTCGCGCAGTAGACGATGGCGCCACCGGGGGTGTCCGGCGGAAGATCCGACATCAGTATCTGGTGAAGGTGAGCGAGCTTCTCGCCCCCGGTGGTTGGCACCACCGCGAATTCCAGGTTGTCGCGCCTGGCGCCGCCGTTAAAGACCGCCAGCTCGATACCGAGCTCGTCGCGGAAATGGGACGAGATGTCCTCCACCACGTCGGGTCTGGCGGTCGCGGTCAGGCACAGTACCGGTGGAATTGGTTCCTCTCCCGCCTTCTCGCGGATGAAGCGCCCCACGTAGCGGTAGTCGGGCCGAAAGTCATGGCCCCACTTCGACAGGCAGTGCGCTTCGTCCAGCACCCAGGCGCCGACCTCGCGCTGGTCGAGCACCCGGCGCAGGCGCGGGTTGCGGAGCTGCTCCGGCGAGACGATGAGGATGCCCGCGTCCCCGAGCCGGACCCGGTCGAGCGCGTCGGCCCGCTCGGGCAGGGACAGCAATCCGTTGATGGCGACGCAGGAGACGATGCCGCGCGCCTCCAGCCCCGCCACCTGATCGGCCATGAGCGCGACGAGCGGCGAGATCACCACCGTGAGCGCGCCGGTCTTGTCGAAGCGGGACAGGGCCGGGATCTGGTAGCAGAGCGACTTGCCGGTGCCGGTGGGGAGAATCCCCAGAACATGCTTGCCGGCCATCGCGGCCTCCACGATGGAGCGCTGCATGGGCTGGCGCGCGTCCTTGTCCAGCGGCTCCGGACGAAAGTCCTCGAAGCGGAACCAGCGGGTGAGCTCCTTGCGCGCGTCGTGCCGTTCCCGGCACCAGCCACAGTCGGGAGCGGTGCAGGCGGTATCGCGCAGCTCGCGCACCAACCGCCCCGCCTCCGGGAACTGGTGTCGCACCCAGGGAGGCATCACCGAGCTGCCCCCGGAGACCGACAGCCACGCCAGTGCGTACGCGAGCGCCCAGCCGTGGGGTCCGGG
>JAJECP010000001.1 GCA_022821985.1 Acidimicrobiia bacterium | reverse complement strand
CGGCTTGTTGCGCGGCGCGGAGAAGTAGGAGATCGCCTCGAAGTCGATGGGATCGAAGCTGACGTGGGCCCAGTTGGGTTCCGGCATCGTCTGCCAGCGCCGGAACGCGTCGAGCCGCCAGTCCGTCATCCAGGACGGCTCGTCCTTCTTTGCGGAGATGGCGCGCACGACATCCTCGTCGAGTCCGGGGGGCAGCGTTTCGGACTCGATCTCGGTGACGAAGCCGGCGCTGTAGTCCCGGGCGAGACGGTCGTGGACGGCCTGATTCTGCTCGCTCATGGTGGGATTATACGCAATACCCGAGTGTTTCAGTCGGGTATGCGGGTCGCGTCCAGGGCCCGCTCGAGCCGGTCGAGGGTGCGCATCGCCGGGAGTCCCTGGGCCAGGCTCGAGTTCGGCTCCCGTGCCTCGCGGATGGCCGCGAAGAACTCCCGGTCCGCGAGTTCGATGCCGTCGCTGGAGTCCGCCACTCCGGAGAGATCCACCGCGTCGCCGTTGCCGGTGAACAGGTCGTCGTAGTTCGCGACGTACGTGCCGCGGTCGCAGATGTAGCGGAAGAAGGTGCCGAACGGCCCGTCGTTGTTGAACGACAGCGACAGCGTGCACAGCGCTCCCGACGGCACGCTCATGCCGATGGTCATGTCCATGGCGATGCCCAGCTCGGGATGGGTGGGCCCTTGCTGCGCCCAGCCTGCGGTGATGCGTTGGCCTGTCTGGTAGCCGAACAGGTCGACCGTGTGGCACGAGTGATGCCACAGCAGGTGATCGGTCCAGGTGCGCGGCTTGCCGAGCGCGTTGCGGTTCTCGCGCCGGAAGAAGAACGTCTCGACAACCAGGTGCTGCAACGTCAGCTCGCCGCGTTGGATGCGTTCGTGAATCCACTGATGGCTCGGATTGAAGCGGCGGGTGTGGCACACCATCGCGGTCACGCCTGTTTCCTGCTGCACACTCACCACGGCTTCGCTGTCGGCAAAGTTGTCGGCCATCGGGATCTCGACCAGCACGTGCTTGCCCGCGCGCATGGTCTCGATGGCCTGCGCTGCGTGCAGTTGCGTGGGCGTGGCCAGGATGGCCGCGTCAGCGTCGAGCGTCAGCGCCTCGCCCAAGTCGGTCGTCCACCGCTCGATGCCGAACTCGCTGGCGAAGGCCTCGGTGTCGTCGGCGATGCCACCAGCGAGGGCGACCACCTCGACATTGTCGATGCGCCGCAGCGCTGCCATGTGCTTGCGCCCGATAGCGCCCTCTCCGGCCAGGATGATCTTCACGACGCTCCCCTCTTCGGCTCCCGTGCTCTATCAATAGTCTCGGATGCGCAAGGGGGTGCCATGGCACGGGCACGTGACTACGACGACATCCCGGGCACCTACGTCTTCGACGGTCGCAGATCGCAGCAGGGTTACCAGCTGAACATGTTCTGCATGAGCCTGAACGCCGAAGCCAACCGGGAGCGATTTCGGGCAGACGAACGTGCCTACCTGGACGGCTTCGAACTGACACCGCAACAGCGCCGAGCAGTCATCGAGCGGGACTGGCTGGGCATGCTCCAACTCGGTGGGAACATCTACTACACGTTCAAGCTGGCTGCGCTTGACGGCCTGTCGATGCAGGATGTGGGCGGCGCCATGTCAGGCGTCAGCGGCGCGGAGTTCAACCAGATGATGATCGACGGCGGTCGCCCGGTCGACGGCAACCGCCGCACCGGCGAGGCACCCGTTGGTCAGATGCCCGAACCGCCGAGCCCCGAAATACCAGGCACAGCGGAGCACAGCTCATGACCACGATCGTCGGCGGCATCGGCACCTCGCATGTCCCCGCTGTCGGGGCCGCCATCGACAACAGCAAGCAACACGAGCCCTACTGGCGGCCGTACTTCGACAAGATCCAGCCCGCCCGTGAGTGGATGGCCGCCGCGCAGCCCGACGTCTGCATCATCGTCTACAACGATCACGCCTCGGCCTTCTCGCTCCGACTCATCCCGACGTTCGCTCTCGGCGTGGCGGCCGGGTACCAGCCTGCCGACGAGGGCTACGGCCCCCGCCAGGTGCCGGCCGTGCAGGGCCATCCCGAACTGGCGTGGCATCTCGCCGAATCGCTGATCGGCGACGAGTTCGACATCACCATGGTCAACGAGATGGACGTCGACCACGGCCTGACGGTGCCACTCTCGGTGATGTACGGCCAGCCGTCGGTGTGGCCGTGCCGCGTCATCCCGATCTGCGTCAACGTGATCCAGTACCCGCCGCCGTCGGGCAAGCGCTGCCTCAGCCTCGGGCGGGCCATCCGGCGAGCGCTCGACAGCTACCAGGGCTCCGATGCGGATGGGCTGCGGGTGGCAGTCTTCGGCACGGGAGGCATGTCGCACCAATTGCAAGGCGAACGGGCTGGCCTGGTCAACGTCGACTTCGACACGGCGTTCATGGACGAGTTGATCGCCGAGCCCGATGCCGGCTGCCTGCGACCCCACACCGAGTACATCCGCGAGGCCGGCTCAGAGGGCATCGAGCTGGTGATGTGGTTCGTGATGCGCGGCGTGCTCGACGACGAGGTCGACGAAGTGTTCCGCATGAACCACGTGCCCACCTCCAACACCAGCAACGGGCTGCTGATCTTGCAGAACGCAAGAGGCTGAGCCGCTAGGCGAAGCCGTGGCCCGAGCGGCCCGTGAGCCCGTATCGAATCGAGACTGGGAACAAGAGCGGGAAGCAAGAGGCTGAGCGCCTAGCTCTCCAGCGGCAGGCCCACGTACTGCTCGGCGAAGGCGGTCTGCGCCGATGGCGACGTGGACAGGTGGTACAGCTCCTGCTCCTGCGCGCGCTGGTCGAAGTCGCTCATGTCGGGGAACCGGTGCAGCAGCATGGTGAGCGACCAGCTGAACCGCATGGCCCCCCAAACGCGCCGCAGCGCCATTGCTGAGTAGCTGTCGAGGTAGCCGTCGTCGCCCCGCTCGTAGTGATTGGCGAAGGCCCGAGCCAGGTAGTGCACATCGGAGATCGCCAGGTTCAGACCCTTGGCGCCGGTCGGCGGCACGATGTGCGCCGCATCGCCGGCAAGGAACAGATTGCCGTAGCGCATCGGCTCGGAGGCGAAGCTGCGCAGCGGCGCGATCGACTTCTCGATCGAGGGCCCCGTCTGGATCTGCGCTGCCTTGTCGGCCGGGATGCGAGCCAGCAGCTCGGTCCAGAAACGATCATCGGGCCAGTCGTCGACCGTGTCGGTGAGCGGGCACTGCACGTAGTACCGGCTCAGCATCGGGTTCCGCATGCTGCACAGCGCGAAACCCCGCTGATGGTTGGCGTACAGCAAGTGCGGCAGCGGCGGGGTTTCCGAGAGGATGCCGAGCCAGCCGAAGGGATAGTCCTTCTCGAACTCGGTGCAGACGCCGGCCGGGATGGTGGCGCGGCTCACGCCGTGAGAGCCGTCGCAGCCGGCCACGAAGTCACAGTCGATGCGCTCGCTGACACCGTTGGCCACGAAGGTCACCGACGGTCGGCGGACGGGGTCGCTGATCTGTACATCGTGGGCCTCGAAGACGATCGTGTTGCCGGCTGCGTCCGCAGCCTCGTAGAGGTCTTCCTGGATGTTCGTCTGGCCGTAGGCCATCATCCGGCGCCCGATCAGCCGCTGCGAGTCGATCGACAGCATCTCCGAGCCGCGCCAGGCGATGTTGATCGTGTCGTGCACCTGTCCCTCGCGGTCCATGCGGTCGCCCAGCCCGGCGTTGCGCAGGATCTCCACCGAGCCCCACTCGAGGACGCCGGCACGGATGCGGCCCAGCACATAGGCACGCGACTGCTGCTCGAGCACGACGTGTTCGATGCCTGCCCTGCCCAGCAGGTGTGAGAGCAGCGTCCCGGCCGGGCCGGCGCCCACGATGACGACCTGGGTGTTCATCACTGCATCCTCGTCGCGGGCTTGCGTCGCTCGTCCCGCTGGATCGGTCAGTCGGGCGGAGAATAGTGGTGCTCGCTCGCGGGCTCAGCCGCTAGCCGAAGTCGTAGAGCGTCTCGGGATTGCTGACCAGGATCCGGTTGCGAGTCGACTCGTCGGGCGCGAACGCGGCCAACACGTCCACGAGATCGCCGTCGTCTGGCATGTGGCGCACATTGGGATGCGGCCAGTCGGTGCCCCACAGGATGCGCTCGGGCGCGGCCGCGATCAGCGCCTGGGCATAGGGCACGACGTCGTCGTACGGCGGGGTGCCCTCAGCAGTGAGCCGCTCGGTGCCCGACACCTTCACCCACGCCCGCTCGTCGCGCATCAGCTCGAGCAGGGCTTCGAACGGTTCCTGGCGGAGCCCTGCCGTTGCGTCGACTCGGGCCATGTGGTCGATCACGTACGGGCAGGGCATGCGGTCGAGCAGTTCGGCGTAGCGAGGCAGGTCGTTGGCGTCGAAGTGCAGCACGATGTGCCAGCCGAATGGCTGCACCCGGTCGACCAGCCGCCAGAACACCTCAAGGTCGGGTGCGCCGCCGAGATGGGCGACGAAGTTGAAGCGGGTGCCGCGCACCCCGGCCTCATGCAGGGCAGCGATGTCGGCATCGCCGAACGACTCATCGATCATCGCGACACCGGCATAGCGACCGTTTCCCCGCACGAGCGCATCCACCATGGCGGCGTTGTCGGTGCCGTGGCAGCTCGCCTGCACGAAGACGGCTCGCGACAGCCCTAAGCGCTCCTGCAGCACCTCGAAGTCGTCGATGCCGGCATCGGGCGGCGTGTAGGTGGCCTCGGGGGCGAAGGGGAACCGGTACGCGGGGCCGAACACGTGACAGTGCGCATCGGTTGCCCCCGGCGGCGGCGTGAACGCCGTCGGCGAGTGCGGCGAGGGGTGAGGCGGCAGGATCGTGGGCGCTGTCACGCGCGCCCTTGGTGTGACGCGCTCGTCGGAAACGCTGGGCTCTTGGGGAATACCAGGCCGTCGAACAGCTTGCGGGCAGTGCGAACGATGCCGGACCGCCCCACGACCCGGCCCGCCGGGCCATCGGCCAGCTCGACGCGGGCAGCAAAGGTGCCCGTCGGGTGCTCGATCTGCACTAGGTCGGCGTCGTCGCCGGGTTCGAGCAGATCCGATCCGACGCTCCCCGGGAGACGCAATGCGGTGGCCACGCTGACCGCACCCAGAACGCCGATGGCGTCATGGCACCGGTGCGGGATGAAGGTGCGGGTGCAGATGCTCCCGCCGGCGCGGGGCGCGGACACCAGCGTCATCTTCGGCACGGTCATGGTGCTGACGTCGCCCAGGTTCATCAGCTCGCCGGCCCGCAGGCGGATGTTCTCCAAGCGTCGCCGGAACAGCTCGTTGGCCTCAAGCGCGGCTGGCGATTCGTCGCCGGCGATGCCCAGAGCAGCCGCCCGGAGCACAACCGTGGGCATGCCGTTGTCGATGCAGGTTGCTTCGATGCCGTCGATCGCATCGGCGACGGCACCGGTAGGCAGCAGCGCCCCACATGTCGAACCCGCGGTGGCCTCGAAGTCGAGCCGGACCTCGGCCGCCGTTCCGGGAACCCCCGAGATCGCCGTGTCGCCATCATAGGCGGGGAGGCCGGCGTCCAGCGGGAATGTGGCTGTCGCCACCGAGTCGCTGTTCACCATGCGTATCCGCACCTGCGCCTCGTCGCCAGCGATTTCAATGAGCCCGCGCTCCATCGCGAACTGCCCGACTCCGGCCAGCAGGTTGCCGCAGTTCTGCTGATCACCCACCGAGCCGTCGTCGACACCGACTTGCAGGAACAGGTAGTCCACATCGATCTCGGGCTCTGCCGACCGTGACACCACAGCAACCTTGGAGGTCAGCGGGTGCGCGCCGCCGATACCGTCGATCTGGCGCGGATCGGGCGAACCCATGATCCGCGCCAGCAGCGAATCACGCTCGTCGGGGTCGTCGGGCAGCTCGCCGGCGACGAAGTAAGCGCCCTTGGAGGTGCCGCCCCGCATGACCATGCAGCGAACGCCCGAGGCTGCCAGATCATGAGGGCCTGCGCTCACTCGATCCACTCCACGCCGAGGTCGATCAGCTTCTGGCGCAGCCCGTACATCTCGAGTCCCAGCTCGCCGGCTTGCAGGCGTGCCCGAGTACCGGCCTCGCTGTCGAGCCGGGCGTTGGACTGCTCCAATGCCCACGCTGCCTCGGCGCGGGGCACAGTCACCACGCCGTCGTCGTCACCGCAGATCACGTCGCCCGGCTCGATGATGACGCCGTTGATGCTGATCGGCACGTTCACCGAACCTGGCGTGTTCTTGACCGTGCCCTCGCACGAGATGTGCCGGGTCCACACCGCGAAGCCCATGGCCCGCAGATCCAGGGTGTCTCGGACGCCAGCGTCCATAACCAAGCCCACGACGCCGTGAGCCATGAGCGACGACGCCAGCAGATCACCGAACATGCCGTGTGTGGACGGCGCCGTGTTGGTGACCACGAGCAGGTCGCCCGGCTCGCAGACCTCCACGGCGGCGTGAATCATGATGTTGTCGCCGGGATGCGACAGCACCGTCACTGCCGAGCCGGCAACCCGTGTGCCCTGCTGGATGGGCCGCAGATCGGGACCGAGATAGCCGCGGCGGCCGATTGCCTCGTGCACGGTGGCGGTGCCGGCCTTGCCGAGCCCCGCGATGACGTCGGGGTCGGCCCGCTCGATGGTGCGCTTCACGATGTGTTGGGCTGCCATCATCCCTCCCGGTCTGCCGCCGCAGCAGTGCTGCGCTGCGCGTCCAAGGCGCCAGCCAGCCGCGGGTACACCCGCAGGGCATTCTCGCTGAAGATCATGCGGCGGGCCTCGTCGCTGAGGTCTGCCGCGTCGATGTAGCGCTTGGTGTCGTCGTAGTTGAAGCCCGTGGTGGGGTCGATGCCGCGCACCGCGCCGACCATTTCCGACGCGAACAAGATGTTCTTGGCGGGTATCACCTTGACCAACACGTCGATGCCCGGTTGGTGGTACACGCAGGTGTCGAAGTACACGTTGTCCAGCAGCAGCTCGTCGAGCGGCCGCAGGCCCATGTCCTGGGCCATGCCCCGGAACCGGCCCCAGTGGTACGGCACGGCTCCCCCGCCGTGGGGAATGACGAAACGCAGCCCGGGATGGTCGGCGAACAGGTCGCTCATCATCATCTGGACGAATGCCGCGGTATCGGCGCCCAGGTAATGCGAGCTGGTCGCATGGAAGTTCGGGTTGCAGGTGCCGCTGACGTGGATCATCCCTGGCACGTCCAGCTCGGCCATGGCCTCCCACAGCGGCCACCAGTAGCGGTCGTTCAGCGGCGGGCCGGTCCAGAACCCGCCGGAAGGGTCGGGGCTCACGTTGCAGCCGATGAAGCCCATCTCTTCCACGCAACGGCGCAGCTCGCGCACCGAGCTGTCAATGGCCACGCCGGGCGACTGCGGAAGCTGGCAGACCGCCACGAAGTTCTCCGGGAAGAGATCGCACACACGTCGGATGAGGTCGTTGCAATGCTCAGACCAGAAGCGCGACGTGTGCTCGTTGCCTTCGTGGTGGCCCATCCACGACGCCCGCGGCGAAAAGATGGTCAGGTCCGAGCCCCGCTCACGCTGCAGTCGCAGCTGGTTGTGCTCGATGCTGTGGCGGATCTCGTCGTCGCTGATGTCGAGCACGCCCTTGGCGCCGACGTAATCCGGATCGGCCTCAAGCGCCGACCGCTGCGCGTCGCGGTACTCGCCGAGCTGGGGCGGTGCCGTCGTGTAGTGGCCGTGGCAGTCGATGATCACGTCGGCCTCCAAGCGGCGACCGTAGCCTCCGGGTGCTAGCTGTTTGCCCTTCGGCGGCAGGATTGGAACGACACCATGGCGGGCTCAACAACGGCTGACACCATCACGATCGAAGCGAATGGGCTTCGCTTCACTGCCGACGTGGCGGGGCCGGCTGACGGCGAGCTGGTGCTGCTATTGCATGGGTTCCCGCAGACCCGGCACACCTGGCGTGTCGAGTTGCCGGCACTGGCGGCGGCCGGGTTCCGGGCGTGTGCTCCAGACCAGCGCGGCTACTCGACGGGCGCACGGCCAGAGGGCGTCGACAGCTACCGCACCGAGCTGCTGGTGGCCGATGCGCTCGCGATTGCCGACAGCTTCGGCGCGGAGCGATTCCACATCGTCGGGCATGACTGGGGCGGCGCACTGGCGTGGTTCATCGCCGCGCACCACGCCGAGCGCGTCTACTCGCTGAGCGTCATCTCACGGCCGCACGCTGCGGCCTTCGTTGCGGCGATGCGCGACGACCCCGATCAACCGCACCGCTCGCGGCACCACCCCGCCTTCCAGAAGCCCGAGGCAACCGACAACCTGCTCGCCGACAATGCAGCGCCCTTGCGACGGGCCATGGCTCACGGCGGGGTGCCTGACGCCGACATCGACGCCTACCTGGCCACGCTGGGCGAACGCGACGCCCTCGATGCAGCCGTGAACTGGTACCGAGCCATTGGGAGCTCGCAGTATCAGCCGGCCGAGACGCCCCCGGTGAGCGTGCCGACGATGTACGTGTGGGGGAATCAGGACGCCACGGTGGGCCGCATGGCAGCCGAGAACACTGCTGATTTCGTGACCGGCCCGTACCGCTTCGCTGAGCTCGGGGGTATCAATCACTTCGTCACCGACGAAGCGCCTGGCGCGTTCACGGGATTGCTGCTGGCCCATCTCGCCGAGTGCGGCAGCACCACGGCACGGCATCCTGCGTCGAAGGGGTGGGCGATACTGGACTCGAACCAGTGACCTCTGCCGTGTGAAGGCAGCGCTCTAACCATCTGAGCCAATCGCCCGCGGGGCGACGATGATAGGGCCTGCCAGCGCCGCCGAGCGCACGCCGGTTGCTGCGGCAGGGCCGAGACTGGGAGGTCCAGTGAGCGCCGACGACTACCACACCGCACCGGATCAGCTCTCGCCCCCGCCGCCGGGTTGCCCGGTGCACGACAGCTGGTCGCCGCTCAACGAGGAGTACCTGGCCGATCCCTACCCGATCGCCGCCCAGCTGCGCGAAGACCACCCGGTCTTCTACGCCGCCGAGATGGGCCACGTCGTGGTGACCCGCATGGACGACATCGAGCGAGTCTTTATGGACCCGGATACATATGCCTCGTCCAACGTGCAGGACCCCATCTTCCCCCTCGCGCCCGAGGCGGCTGAGGTGCTCTCCGCGTCCGACTACGACCCCCAGGCAGTCATGTCGAACCGGGCCGAGCCCGACCACGGTCGCATCCGCGTGCACACACGCGGCGGGTTCTCGGTGCGGCGGCTGCGGACGCTCGAGGACTACATGCGCTCACGGGCCACCGAGCTGATCGAAGAGATGCTCGCCGGCCCCAAGCCCGCCGACTATGTCAAGGCGGTCGCGTTCCCGCTGCCAGCAGAGATCGTGTTCCGCTTCATCGGCTTCCCGCCCGAAGACGACCTCATGCTGAAGTCGTGGTGCGTGAACCGCAAGGCGTTCGCCTGGGGCAAGCCGACGGCAGCCGAACAGGCACACATGGCCGAGGGAATGCTGGCTTACTGGCGCTACTGCCGTGAGTTCGTGGCCGAGCGCCATCGAAATCGCACCGACGACTTCTGCTCCGAGTTGCTCGACGCACACGATGCCGACCCCGACCCCGAGGGCGGCACCGGGCTCAGCTACCGGGAGGTCGAGTCGGTCATCTACGGGATCTCCTTCGCCGGGCACGATCCGGTCACGAACCTGCTGTGCAACACGCTGCGCTGCCTGCTGCCGCGCCGGGACCAGTGGGAGGCCCTGGCTGCTGACCCGTCGCTGATCCCCACGGCGGTCGAGGAGACGCTGCGGTTCGACTCCAGCCAGGTGGCCTGGCGCCGGGTGACCACCCGCGACACCGAGCTCGGCGGGGTGCAGCTGCCGGAAGGAACACGGGTATTCCTGAACTTCGCCGCAGCGAACCGCGAACCGTGCGCGTTCGCCGAGACCGACCGGTTCGACGTCGACTCCTACGACATCGCCCGGCCCGATCCCCACGGCCACATCAGCTTCGGCAAGGGCATTCACTTCTGCCTCGGAGCGAATCTCGCCCGCATGGAGGCCCGCATTGCGCTGGAGATCCTGACCCAACGGGTGCCGTCGCTGCGGCTGCCGCCGCAGGATTACCGGACCTTCCCGAACATCACCTTCCGAGGCCCCGAGGAACTCTGGCTCGACTGGGACTGAATCTGGCCGGCAGCGGCCAGAGCGCAGAATCAGCTCAGCCCGACCACACCTCGGCAGGCACGTAGACAGTGCCGGACATGATCTTGCGGGCAGTGCGTGTGACGCCGCCGGAGACGACCCGCACGTGACCGTCACGCCGATCTGTGCGAAGCGCGACCTCCAGCGAACCACTCGGATGCTCGATCTGGATGCCGATCAGCTCGGCGCCGTCCACCAGCGAGGCGGCCACCGTGCCGGGCAACGCGATGGCCGCCGCCACGCAGATGCCGCCTGACACGGCGTGGGCGGGGTGGCACTGGGTGGGCGTGAAATAGCGAGACGTGATCGTGCCGCCCTCGCGAGCGGCCGACAGCAGACCGAACTTGGGCACAACGCTGCGGGACACATCGCCGAGGCCCATGCGCGCGCCAGCCTCCCGGCGTATGGCCTCCATCGTCGCCATGAACTCGGCGTCGCCGTCCAGCTCAGGCGGCGACTCGTGGCCGGTCCGGTCCAAGTCGGCGGCACGCACCATCACCATGGGCATGGCCACGTCGATCAGCGTGGCCTCGACCGCCACGCCGCCGGCCGTGATCGTCTCGATGGCGCAGCCGGTGGGCAGCATCGAGCCGGTCACTGATCCCTCGATGCCCCGGAACCGCAAGTCAACGGGTGCGGCCGTACCGTCTACCCCGTCGATGGCGCAGTCGCCGTCATAGGTCAGCTCGCCGCCGGGCGTGCAGCAGACGACATCGATGAAGCTGCCGGTATTGACGTTGCGCACGATCAGCGATGTCGTCGGATCGACAGCCTGCACTAGCCCCGTCTCGATCGCGAACGGGCCGACGCCGACCAGCATGTTCCCGCAGGGGGGCTTGGTGTCCACCGTGCCCCACACCGGGTCGACTTGCGCGAACAGGTAGTCCACGTCGGCGTCGGGATGGGCCGACGGTCCGACCACCGCAACCTTGCTGGTGACCGTCGTGCCGCCGCCCAGTCCGTCGATCTGGCGGCCGGTCGGGCTGCCTATGACGGCAGCCAGCACCGCGTCGCGCAGCGCCGGATCGTCGGGCAGATCCTCGGCTGCAAAGAATGGTCCCCGCGACGTGCCGCCACGCAACAGTACGCACGGGATCGAACGCTGCCCGGCAGTCACGGCTTCAGCCTGCCACCCGCAGCCGTGCGGCAGGCCGGACGCCGTGCGCCGTCGTTGGTGGTCGAAGCCTTCGGATCAGCCGACTGCGGGGACGCCAGCCATGGCGTCGGCGATGGCGTCGTCGCTCAGGTCGACATCGACCAGCGCGCCCGACAGGTACGCCTCGTAGGCCGGGAGGTCGAGGTGGCCGTGGCCGCACATGGCGGTCAGGATGGTGCGCTCCTCCCCCGCCTGCTTCGCCGCCTCGGCTTCGCGCAGGGCAGCGGCCAGCGCATGAGTCGGCTCGGGCGCAGGCACGATGCCCTCGCTGCGGGCGAACTGGATCGCAGCTGCGAAGCACTCCTCCTGCGGTATCGCCAGTGCCTCGACTAGGCCGAGCTCGTAGATGTGCGACAGCAGCGGCGACATGCCGTGGTAGCGCAGCCCGCCAGCGTGGATCGGCTGCGGGATGAAGTCGTGGCCGAGCGTGTGCATCTTCAGCAGCGGCGTCATCATGCCGTGGTCGCCGAAGTCGTAGCGGTACTCGCCTCGGGTGAACGTGGGGCATGCCGCCGGCTCGATGCAACGGATCGTGGGATCCATCCGTCCCGCCAGCTTCTCCCGCAGGAACGGGAACGACAGCCCGGCGAAGTTCGATCCGCCGCCGGTGCAGCCCACGATCACATCCGGCGTCTCGCCGATCTTCGCAAGCTGCAACAGCGCTTCCTCGCCGATGATCGTCTGGTGCATGAGCACGTGATTCAGCACGCTGCCCAGCGAGTAGCGGGCGTTGGGATCGCCAGCCGCCGTCGCCACCGCCTCGGAGATGGCAACGCCGAGCGAGCCGGGATGGTCGGGATCGGCGGCCAGCAGCGACCGGCCGTACTCGGTCGCCTCCGATGGGCTCGAATGCACTCGGGCACCCCAGATCTCCATCATTGTCTTGCGGTACGGCTTCTGGCGGTACGACGCCGCCACCTGCCACACCTCGCACTCGATGCCGTACTGAGCCGTGGCGAACGCCAGCGCGGAGCCCCACTGCCCCGCCCCCGTCTCGGTGGTGAGCTTGGTGACGCCCTCAGCGTGGTTGTAGAAGGCCTGCGGCACCGCGGTGTTGGGCTTGTGCGAGCCTGCCGGGCTGACGCCCTCGTACTTGAAGAAGATCTTGGCAGGCGTGTCGAGCGCAGCTTCGAGCCGGCGTGCCCGGTACAGCGGGCTCGGCCTCCACAGCCGGTACACGTCGAGGACGCCGCCGGGGATGTCCACGTGGGACTCGCCGGTGACCTCCTGCATGATCAGTCCCATCGGAAACAGCGGCGCGAGGTCGTCGGGGCCGATCGGCTCGTGCGTGCCCGGGTGCAGCGGCGGCGGGGGCGGCGCCGGCAGGTCAGGGATCACGTTGTACCACTGGGTCGGCATCTCGGATTCGTCGAGATTCACCTTGGTCGGGCCGTCATCGCGTTCGGTGCTCATTGCGTGCTCCTTCCTGCAAGCTGCCGCGTGGCTGGGTGCGCGCGGACTGTACCCGCCCACTTCTGTGCCGCTGGCCGCCAGCGCCCATACTGGGCACTCTTGGATTCTCCGCAACGACGAGGCGATGTGACATGAAGCTTGCAACCGGTGTCGGCTACTGGGCGGCTGGCCCGCCGCCTGATGCGTTGGAGACGCTGCAACTCGCCGAGCAGCTCGGCTTTCATTCCTTCTGGACCGCGGAGGCCTACGGCTCCGATGCCCTGACGCCGCTGGCATGGTGGGGCAGCCACACCGAGCGCATCGGGTTGGGCACTGGCATCATCCAGATCTCTGCACGCACTCCGGCCGCTGTGGGCATGGCGGCGATCACGATGGACCACCTCAGCGGCGGCAGGTTCATCCTGGGCCTCGGCGTGAGCGGCCCGCAGGTCGTCGAGGGCTGGTACGGCCAGCCGTACCCGCGCCCGCTGGCCCGCACCCGGGAGTACATCGAGATCGTCCGGGCGATCCTCGAACGCGACAAGCCGGTGAGCTTCACCGGCGACCACTACCAGATGCCCTACCCGGGGGGCATGGGCCTCGGCAAGCCGCTGAAGTCCACCGTGCACCCGCTGCGAGCAGATGTGCCGATCTATCTCGGCGCCGAAGGCCCCCGCAATGTGGCCCTGGCAGCCGAGCTGTGCGAGGGCTGGCTGCCGCTGTTCTTCGCCCCCAAAGACAACCAGTTCTATGCCGATGCGCTGAACGCCGGCTTCGCCGCGGCGGGCAAGCCATTGATCGGCGATGACGGGCGAATCCCCGACGATGCCGATTTCGAGGTGGTGTGCCCGATCAGCGTGGTACCCGACGACGACATCGAGCGTGCGGCCAACCGGATCCGCCCCATGCTGGCGCTCTACATGGGCGGGATGGGTGCGCGTGACGCCAATTTCCACTACGACGTGTTCTGCCGGATGGGCTACCAGCACGTCGCCGACGAGGTGCAGGACATGTACCTCACCGGCCACAAGCAGGAGGCCGCGGCGACCATCCCGATCGAGCTGGTCGAGGAGGTCTCGCTGATCGGCCCGATGGACAAGATCGCGGCAGACCTGCGGCGCTGGGACGACACCGTGGTGACCGTGTTGCAGCTCTCCGGCCCGCCGACGCTGCTGGCGGCGATGGCCGAACTGGTCGCAAACTGAGAGGCATCTGATCATGGACTTGACAGGCAAGCTGTCGGTGGTCACCGGGGGCTCCGGAGACATCGGACGGGCGATCTGCGAGGCGCTCGCTGCGGCCGGCTCAGATGTGATCGTGACCTACGTGGGCGATCAGGAACGCGCCGAAGTCAGCGCGGGGCTGGTGCGCGACGCTGGCCGACAGGCCAGCATCTTGCAGCTCGACCAGCGCGACGAGGCCTCGATCGACGCGGCCGCGGCGGCGATCGCTGCACACGGGCGCTGCGATGTGCTCGTCAACAACGCGGCATGGAACATCGGCATCCCATTCAGAAACCTCGAGACGCTCGACTCTGCGACTTGGGACCGGGTGCAGGAGACCAACCTGCGCGGCCCCTACCTGCTGACACGGGCGCTGGCTGAGCTGCTGGCTGCCGACGGCGGCGGGCGTGTCGTCAACATCGCCTCGGTGGGCGGTCTGTTCCCTGGATCGAGCAGCATCGCCTATAGCTGCTCCAAGGCGGCCCTCATCCATCTCACCCACTGCCTGGCCGTGGCAATGTCGCCTTCGGTCACGGTGAACTGCGTTGCACCCGGCCTGGTGGAAGGCACCCGCATGGCGGCTCGCCTGCCCGACGAGATCTCCGAAGGGGCTCGGCGTGCGTCACTGCTCGGCCAGGTAGGCAGCCCGATCGACATCGCCAACGCCACGGTGATGCTGTGCGAGGCCGAGTCGATCACCGGCCAGACCGTGGTGGTCGACGGCGGCAACCCAGCCGCCATGAACTTCGGCTGAGCCGCCTGCGTCGCCCCGGCTACTCCGCCGCCCACACCATCGACGGGAGATCGCCATGACCGCAGCCGCCAACGGCGCTCCGGCGCAGCCGAATGTGCTGTTCATCATCACCGACCAGCAGCGCGCCGATCACACCGGCTTCGGCGGCAACGAGGTGGTACGCACACCCAACCTCGACGCGCTGGCGGCCCGGGGAATGGTGTTCGACAACGCCTGGGTGGCCAATCCGATTTGCATGCCGAACCGCTCCACGATCATGACCGGGCGCATGCCCAGCGCGCACGGCGTGGTCTTCAACGACCGGTCGCTCGAGCCGGGCGCCAACACCCACGTCCGGCAGTTCCGTGCAGCGGGCTATCGCACGGCGCTCATCGGCAAGTCGCACCTGCAGCACGGAATGTCGCATAACGCGGTGTTACCGACAGGTGCACCCGCCGGCGCAGTCGACCAGTACTGGCCGACCGGCTGGGACACGCTCGAAGATGCAGAGCGCTACGTGAACGGAGCGCCCGAGTTCCCCGACAGCTTCTATGGATTCGAACACGTCGAGCTGGCCATCGATCACGGCGCACGGGTCAGCGGTCACCATCTGCTGTGGGCACTCGATCGCGGAGGCCGCCTTGAAGACCTCATGGTGCCGTTGACCGCGGAGTCACCGGCCCGCCGCCGCTCGGAACGCTGGTGGCAGGTGTACGAGCCGCCCTACGGGCCGGAGCTGCACTCCACGACGTTCGTCACCGAGCGCACGATCGCCTTCATCGAAGACGCAGTCAATCAAGGCGGACCGTGGCTGGCGTGGGCCTCCTTTCCCGACCCGCACCACCCGATGACGCCGCCCGGCGAGTGGTTCGACCGCCACCGTCCCGACGACATGGAAGTGCCCGTCTCGGTCGACGACGACTTGACGGGTGCCCCTCAATATGTGCAGCACATCAGCCAGCTACACCCGAGCAAACAGCGCGGCTGGGTCACGCCCTGCGGCGTGGCGGGCGACCATCAGATGCTGCGGGAGGCGCTGGCGTCCACCTACGGCATGATCGAGATGATCGACGACGGCATCGGCCAGATCCTGGCTGCGCTCGACCGGCTCGGTCAGGCCGGCAACACCATCATCGTGTTTACCAGCGACCACGGCGACATGATGGGCGACCACGGGCTGATGCTGAAGGGCTTCATGCACTACCGCGGCACCCTTGCAGTGCCGTATGTCATTGTCGACCCGCGGCGCTCGCCGGGCCGCACCCAATCGCTGGCCGGCAGCATCGACTTGGGGCCGACGCTGCTGGAGCTTGCCGATCTGCCCGGCTACGACGGCATCGGAGGCCGCAGCCTCGTGCCCATCCTGGACAACCCCGCGGCGTCTGTGCGTGACGACGTGCTCATCGAAGACGATTTCCCCGGAGCGCTCACCTTGGACATCCTGACCCCAGTGAAGACCCGCACGCTCGTCACCGCGGATCTGCGCCTCACCCGCCACAGCGATGGCTCTGAGCAGCTCTTCGACACAGCGGCCGATCCCGACGAGGTGGCCCCGCTCGGCCACAGCGACCCGGCACGTCGTGCCGAGATGTACGAACGCCTGGCTGCTGCCTTGATCGAAGCCGACGACATCGCCCGCGGCATGCCCGTGGTCGCGCCCCCTGCCTCGCCCAACGGGAGCGAATCCTCCTTTCGGGCATAGCCTGCGACGCCATGCCGACCGACACTCTCGTCATGGATCACGTCGCCGTGGTGAGCGAACGTGCCTGGGACAACGTGATCCGCTACAGCCGCGACCTGGGCGGTCGCTGGATCGGCGGCCCCGACAACGACCCCGCGTCGCAGGCGGGCGACGATTTCTACTTCTGCCAGGTGTCGTTCGACGGCGGCGCAAGGGTCGAGATCCTCGAACCGCTCGAGCACCCCGGCAGCGATTTCCTGCACCGCTTCCTGGCTCGCAACGGCCCCGGCCCGCACCACTTCACCTTCAAGACGCCCGACTTCGCCGACACCGTCGGTGCGCTCGGCGACGCCGGCTACAACGTCATCGGGGTCAACGAGGAGAATCCGCTGTGGAAGGAAGCGTTCCTCCACCCCAAGGACAGCTGGGGCATGGTCATTCAGATCGCCTGGGCGGGCGGCGAAGGCTGGGATGACGCCCCGCCCCTGCCGCCCACTCGCCACGGGCGGTCCACATCGTTGGCGACCGTGGTCCACTTGACATCCGATGTACAAGCCGCAGCCGCGCTGTTCCGAGGACCGCTGGGCATGGAGCAGACCGACGAGTGGAAAGACCCCAACGTCGGAACCGGAGTGGACCTGCGCTCAGGCCCGTGGAACCTCAAGCTCATCCAGCCGACCGACCCCAACCTGGCTCACTGGATGGGCAACCGGCCCGGCCGCCTGCAGCTCCTGCACTTCCAGCTCGACGACCCCGGCCTGGTTCCCGGCGCACAGCGGGTCGGCATCTGCGGCGCCGGCGAGCAGCAGGACGCCATGTTCATCGTGCCGCCCGAGCACAACCTGGGCGTGCGTCTCATGCTCACCGAACACGGCTGACCGCCGCTACTCCGCCGCAGGCGGCTCCCAGCGATCTACTGGCACCAGGCAGAGGCGGCGGCCAGCGATCGGGGCTGGGTGGGCGACGGCATCAGGATGACGGCAGCGGTCGCTGGCGGACGTTGTGATGATCTCGTCGAGCACGCCGTCGGTCTGCGGCCAGTCGCACCCCACCGTGAACAGCGTGCCATCGGGATCAAACCAGAAGCACTCCCCCACCTCGAGCGCCGCAACCCTGGATTGATCGACGTTGTCGCTGGCGGTCATGTAGGCGCTGGCCACGAAGATCACCAGGCCCACCACAGCGATCGACAGCCACGGCAGCACCCGCACAACTAGCGCCGCACTGCGGTGACGGACCACGAAGCCGCCCGGGCCGCCAGGCTCAACCGTGGTGGCGCCGTCGTCAAACCACGGGTCGCTGGGCTCGTCGTGACTGGCGCCAGCGGCTGCCGCGGGCCGGGCCGGGCTCGCAGGGGGCGAGGGCTCGGGCGGCCGCGGCGCTGCGGCAGCGCGCTCTTCGTCGTAGGAACGGCGCGACTCAGCCCTTCCGAGCACGCGCCACGCCTCATTCACGGCCCGCATGCGCCGATCAGACCGCTCCGTCTGCTCCCGGTTGACATCGCCGCGCCGGTCGGGATGGTTGGCACGGGCGGCCCGGATCCACGCGCGCCGGATCTCTGCCGCATCGGCGTCGGGGCGCACGCCGAGCGCTGCGTAGTGATCGGGCAACTTGGCCACCGGAGGCCTCCCGCTCGCGACGCTACTGCTGCCCGTCGAGCGCGACGCCGCTGCTCGGGACCCCTGCGCGCGTCTGTTGACCCGGCCTCGCCAGAACCCTGTTCGCTAACGTCGCGTCCCGTTCACCCCACAGTTCACGACCACGAGGTCGCATCGCCATGACGAACAGCCAGATCGATCCCCGCACCCCCGTTCTTGTGGGAGCAGGACAGTTCAAGCAGCGCCCCGAGGTTCCTGTCGACGCGCTCGAACCGGTTGCCATGATGGCCGAGGCACTGGCCGCGGCTGCGCAAGATGCTGGCGCGCCGGCACTGACCAGCCGAGCCACCCACACCTGGGTCGTGAAGGGCGCCTGGCCGTATTCAGACCCAGCTGCGCTGCTGAACGCCCGGTTCGGCGCCACAGGTAAGACCGGACTCTCCACCGATGGCGGCAACACACCGCAATCGCTGGTGAATGAAGCCTGCCAACGCATCAGCGCCGGCGACGCCGACATCGTGCTGATCGCCGGAGCGGAAGGCATTTGGAGCCGACGCCGGGCGCGTCGGGCAGACCAGCGCATTCCCTACACCGACCAGACCGATGTGCAGCCCGACGAATATCTCGGCAAAGACGTCGTGATGAACAACAAGGTGGAAGCCGCACGCGGCCTGAGGGACCCGATCTGCCTCTACCCGGTATTCGAGTCGGCCTTCCGGGCCTCGCGCGGCGAGTCGATGGACGGCCATCGCGACCGCGTTGCCGCGATGTGGGAGAAGTTCAACCAGGCAGCAGTGGCCAACCCGTACTCATGGGTGCGAACGCCCATGACGGCAGAGGAGATCCGCAACCCGAGCCCCAGCAACCGGCTCGTCGGCTTCCCCTACACGAAGTCGATGAACTCCAACTGGGATCTCGACTTGGCCGCCGCGCTCATCATGTGCTCCGCGGAGGCGGCGACGGCCGCAGGGGTGCCCACCGACCGCTGGGTATTCCCCCATGCCGGCACGGACGGGCGCGACACCGACTTCGTGTCCAACCGGGGCGATCTGCACAGCTCCCCCGCCATCCGGGTGGCGGGTCGGCGGTCGATGGAGCTGGCAGGCGTGGACGTCGGCGACATCGACTACGTCGACCTGTACTCGTGCTTCCCCTCTGCGGTGCAGATCTCTGCCACCGAGCTGGGCCTCGGACTGGAGCGCGACCTGACGCTCACCGGCGGGCTCACTTTCGCCGGCGGGCCGCTCAACAACTACGTCACCCACTCCATCGCCACGATGGCCAACACGCTGCGCGAGAACCCGGGCAGCATCGGGCTCTGCTCGGCGAACGGCGGCTACCTCACCAAGCACGCGTTCGGCATCTACTCGACCTCGCCGCCCTCCGACGGCTTCCGCCACGAAGACTGCCAGCATGAAATCGACCAGTTCCCGTCAGTCGAGTTGGATGACGACTACAGCGGCGACGCCACCATCGAGGCCTACACCGTCATGCACGGCCGGGAGGCGCCCGAAGTGGCCTTGGCAGCGGTGCGGACGCCGAACGGGCGGCAGTGGGCCCGCTGCAGCGACCCATCGCTCATGGACGAGATGACCCAGACCGAGTTCATCGGCACCGACGTAGTCGTCAGCGACGCCTTCGAGTTCGCCCCGGCTTAAGAGGCTGCGCGGGCAGGTGTCCACAGGACGCCTCCCAGATGCACACACATTGTCCACAGGCCACGCCCGCAGACTTCGGCGATCTGCGGGGACTTGGCCGCCCCCTTGTGGACAGTGACACCGATTGCGTACTCTCACGGGCGCAGGGTGCTTCGCCCCGCTGTGCCTTGCATTGACCGCACAGGGGCTTGAGCCGTCATGTCCGCCGCCAACGGGGCCCGATCACCCAAGCGCTACCTCAATCGAGAGTTGTCTTGGCTGGACTTCAACCATCGCGTCCTGGCACTCGCGCATGATCGAGAGCTTCCGCTGCTCGAGCGCATCAGGTTCGTGGCTATCCACGCATCGAATCTCGACGAGTTCTTCCAGGTACGGGTGCCCACGGTGCTCGACTCCATCGAGGCCGGAGTGCGCCAAGCCGGCTCCGACGGGCTGACCCCGCGGGCACAGCTCAAGGGGATCCAGGCGGCCGCGGCCGAACAGCTCGGTGACGCTTCGTCGCTGTTCGAGGACGAGCTGCGACCGGCGCTCGCTGCCGAGGGGATCTCCTTCGTCGAACCCGACGATCTCGACGCCACCAGCCGCGCCTGGGTAGCCGAGCTCTTCAGCGAGCAGGTGTTCCCAGTGCTGACCCCGCTTGCCGTTGATCCAGCTCACCCCTTTCCGTACATCTCTGACCTATCGCTGAACCTGGCCGTGTTCGTCGAGCACTCCCGCAGCGGTCCGTCGTTCGCCCGTGTGAAGGTGCCGCCGATCCTGCCGCGATTTCTGGCTCTGCCCGACGAGCACCGCTTCATCACGCTGGAATCGGTCATCGCCTGGCATCTTGACGACCTGTTCCCGGGCGTGAAGCTGCTGAGCCACAGCACGTTCCGGGTTACCCGCGACGCCGATCTCGACATCGACGACACCGAAACCGATGACCTGCTCAAGCACATGGAGCTCGAGTTGCGCCAGCGGCGCTTCGGCGGTGCAGTGCGACTCGAGGCCGCGCCCGACCTGGGCAGTGACGCGCTGGACATGCTGACTCGCGAGCTGAAGCTGACGCACGATGACGTCTACACCTCGAAAGGACTGCTCGGCCTGTCGGACCTGTTCGAGCTGTACGGCATTGATCGCGACGATCTCAAGACGCCGCCCCACAATCCGCGAACACCGCTGCCGCTACGCGCCTCCACTGAAGCCAGTGCGCTGCTCGCCAGCGGCACCGCGAGCCGGCGAGGCACCGCAGAGGAGTCCGAGACCGGCGCCGACTTCTTCGACGTGCTCAAACGCCAAGACGTCTTGGTGCATCTGCCGTACGAGTCGTTCACCACCAGCCTCGACGCGTTCATCCGCCAAGCCGCCGACGATCCGGACGTGCTCGCCATCAAGCTGACCATGTACCGGACTTCGGAGCGGACCCGACTCGTCGATTCGCTCATCCGGGCTGCCGAGCGCGGCAAGCAGGTCGTGGTGGTTGTGGAGCTGAAGGCCCGCTTCGACGAGCACGCCAACATCGAGTGGGCACGCATCCTGGAGCGCGCGGGCGTGCACGTGGCCTACGGCGTCGTGGGTCTGAAAACCCACTGCAAGCTGGCCATGGTGGTGCGGCGTGAGCCCCGGGGCATCGCCCACTACTGCTTCGTCGGCACCGGCAACTTCAACGCCGACACGGCCCGCATCTACGAGGACTTCGGCCTGCTCACTGCCGACAGGGACTTTGCAGCCGACGTGGCCGCGCTGTTCAACTCGCTCACCGGCTACAGCCGCAAGACCGACTACCGCAAGCTGGCCGTGGCACCCCACAGCCTCGGTCAATCGCTGGTCAAGCACATTGCAGCCGAGGCCGCCGAGCCCGATGGCCACATCTTCATGAAGATGAACGCCATCGTCGACAGCGAGGTGATCGACGCCCTCTATGAGGCATCGCAGCAGGGCTGCCGCATCGACCTCGTCGTGCGCGGCATCTGCTGCCTGGTCCCCGGCGTCGAGGGCATGAGCGAGAACATCTCGGTGCGCAGCATCGTGGGTCGCTTCCTGGAGCACAGCCGGGTGTACCGGTTCGGGAATACCGACCGGGGCTACACGATCCTGCTGGGCTCGGCCGACGCCATGCCGCGCAACCTGCGCTACCGCGTGGAGGCGCTGGCGCCCGTGGAGACGCCTGCGCTCGTCAGCGAGCTTGTGGATCTCACCGACATGTACCTCGACGACGGCATTGCTCGCTGGGAGCTCGGCAGCGACGGCGAGTGGGCCAAGCACTGCGGCACCGATCTGCACGAATTGATGCTGAGACTGCACGCCGACCGCCGCCCCTAACACCCGTGTAAACTGCTCCCCGTGATTCGCGCCTCGACTCACACCCAACTGCTTTCCGCTACCGGACTGCTCCTTCTTACCTAGGCGAGGACCGCACAGGTCCTCGCCCAACCTCCTGCGCCTCCGGGCCAGGGGGTTTTTTCGTGGCCCGAACACGACCGATCCGCCCGAAACCGACCGATCCGATTTCCCAGAACCCTGAAGCGACCGCCCCAACCGCAGGAGATTCCCATGGCAGACGTCAAGCGCATCAGCGCCCAGCAGCCGAGCTCGATGCCGTACAACCTCTATGGCACCTACGCCTATCCCGCGCATCTGCCGGACCGCACCTGGCCCGACAAGATCATCTCGGAGGCGCCGCTGTGGTGCTCGGTGGACCTGCGCGACGGCAACCAGGCCCTCATCGACCCGATGGACGTGCCGCGCAAGCGCCAGATGTTCGAGGTGCTCGTCGAGATGGGGTTCAAGGAAATCGAAGTGGGGTTCCCGTCAGCCTCCGCGCCCGACTTCGAGTTCTGCCGCATGCTCGTGGAGGAGGACCTGGTACCCGACGACGTCTGGATCCAGGTGCTCACGCAGAGTCGGCCCGAGCTGATCGAGCGGACCTACGAGTCGATCGCCGGAGCGAAGAATGCGATCGTGCACCTCTACAACCCGACGTCGGAGCTGCAGCGCCGGGTGGTGTACCGGCTGGACAAAGAGGGCATCCGCGACATCGCCATCTCCGGCACCCGGCTCTGCAGGGAGCTGGCCGAACGCCATGAAGGCGGGGCGATCCGCTTCGAGTACTCGCCCGAGTCGTTCACGGGCACCGAGATCGACTTCGCACTGGAGGTGTGCAACTCCGTCAGCGCGGAATGGGGCGCCACCGCCGCGGATCCGATCATCCTGAACCTGCCCGCCACCGTGGAGATGGCGACCCCGAATACCTACGGCGACCTCATCGAGTACTTCCATCGAAACGTGGACAATCGCGACGCCGTCGTGCTGTCGCTGCACCCTCACAACGACCGCGGCTGCGGCGTGGCGGCGGCAGAGTTCGGCGTGATGGCCGGAGCTGACCGGGTGGAAGGCACCCTGTTCGGCAACGGCGAGCGCACCGGCAACGTCGACATCATCACGCTGGCGATGAACCTGTTCAGCCAGGGTGTCGACCCAGAGCTGGACATCAGCCACATCGATCACCTGCGCCGCATTGCCGAGTACTGCAACCAGCTGCCGGTGCATCCGCGCCATCCCTACGGCGGCGACTTGGTGTACACGGCGTTCAGCGGCAGCCACCAGGACGCCATCAAGAAGGGCTTCGAAGCGCTGGCCGACGACTACGACTTCTGGGAAGTGCCCTACCTGCCGATCGATCCGGCGCATGTGGGCCGCACGTACCAAGACGTCATTCGCGTGAACAGCCAGTCGGGCAAGGGCGGCGTGGCCTACGTGATGAAGAACAGCTTCGGCCTCGACCTGCCGCGCCGGCTGCAGATCGAGTTCAGCAGCGTGATCCAGGCGATCACCGACGAGGGCGGCGAGATCCTGCCGGAGGCCATCAAGAAAACCTTCGACGAGACCTACCTGCATGCCGAGTCGCCGTACACCTACTTGGGCCACCGCAGCTACTTCGACTCGGAGTCATCCGACGAGTCAGAGGTGGAGGCCACCATCAAGGGTCCCGACGGCGAGGTACGGGCGAAAGGGCGCGGCAACGGCCCGCTGTCCGCGTTCAAGACCGCATTGGCCGACGCGCTCGGCGTCGAAGTCAGCCTCGTCGACTACCACGAGCACGCTGTGGGCGCAGGCGCGGATGCCACCGCCGCGGCCTATGTCGAGATCGAGACACCCTCTCGCGACGTGTACTGGGGCGTCGGGCTGCACTCGAACATCGTCACGGCCAGCTTCCGAGCGCTGCTGTCGGCCATCAACCGCTCGCATCCTGGGCCCGACACAGAGGTTCTCGCCCGCTGAGCCCGCTCTCAAGTTTCGCCGGCGGCAGTCTGTTCGGCAGCCGCGTCGGTGATCCGCCAGCCGACGTGCTGGCGCTGCATGGCTGGGGCCGCAGCCACACCGACTTCGACACCGCCCTGACCGGTCTTGTCGAGTCGCGAGGAACTACCGGCGCCATCGCGGTTGACCTGCCCGGTTTCGGCGCCAGCCCAGCGCCGGAAGCGCCGTGCGGCGCCGCCGGCTATGCAGAGATGGTCCGTCCGGTGCTCGACGAATGCAGCCCGCGGGTCGTGCTGATCGGCCACAGCTTCGGGGGGCGGGTTGCGGTGGAGCTGGCCACGCGATTCCCAGACGCTGTCGCGGCGCTGGTGCTGTGCGGGGTGCCGTTGCTTCGACGAGCCGACCGTCCCGCTGCGCGGCCAGCCCTGCGATACCGCCTCGCGCGCAATCTGCACCAGCGCGGCTTGCTCGGCGACGACACCATGGAGCGCATGCGGCAGCGCTTCGGCAGCGCCGACTACCGCAGCGCTGCCGGAGTCATGCGAGATGTGCTCGTGACGGTCGTCAACGAGACCTATGAAGCCCAGCTCGGCGAGATCTCCCAGCCGGTGGAGCTGGTGTGGGGCCGCCGTGATGATGAGGTGCCCTTTGAGGTCGCTGAACGAGCAGCGAAGATGCTGGCAGCCGCGCGCCTGACGGTGGTCGACGATGCCGGCCACTTCGTGCCGACCGAGGCTGCACCGTCGCTCACCGATGCCATTTCACGACGCCTCGACGTGCTGTGACAACCTCTGAGGCGCGTGCCTAGCGAACGACTGCCTGCGAGCGGGATCAGATGAACCAGATCGTGCTGTGGACGTCGGTCGTCGCCGGCATGATCTCGGCCGCCCGCTGGCTGCGGGTCGCCCAGCGTGAGCACTATGGCGTCGGCCGAACGTCGCGATTCGCCCGGCGATGGTGGCTGCTCGACAGGAACAATCGCGTGCTGGCGCTGGCGGCCGCCGCCGGAGTGGTGCTGAGCGGCACGTTCTGGTGGGCACCGGCGATAACTGCGGCCGCCGTCGCGGTCGGTCCGCAGGGCCTCGACATCCGGGGGCGGTCAAGCCCGCTGGCGTGGACCCGCCGACTCGCCACCGTGGCAACCGCGCTGGCGCTGTTGTGGGCAGTGCTGGTGGGTGCGGGACTGCTGACGGGACTGGCTGAACCGGTGGTGACGGTGCTGCTCTTCGGCATGCCGCTGTGGGTGGACGTCTCGCTGGCGATCTTGACACCGCTCGAAGCCGTGCTGTCTCGCCGCTGGGTGCACCGCGCGCAACAACGCCTGGACGAGGTCGATCCGGTGCGAGTCGCGGTGACCGGTTCGTATGGCAAGACCACCATCAAGGGCTACCTGCGCCAGCTCGTGGAGGGATCCCGCGCGGTGGTGGCAACGCCGGCCAGCTTCAACAACACCGCAGGGATATGTCGCAGCGTCAACGAGCACTTGGTGCCTGGCACCGAGGTGTTCATCGCGGAGATGGGCACCTTCGCCGCCGGCGAGATCGCCGCCATGACCCGCTGGGTGCGCCCGTCGGTGTCGATACTGGCCTCGATCGGTCCGGTTCACCTCGAGCGCTTCGGCAGCCTCGACCGCATCGTGGCCGCCAAGGCGGAGATCTTCGCAACGAGTCGCACGGCAATTCTCAACATCGACGCCTACGGATTGAGCGCAGAAGCCGACCGGTTGGCCGCCTCGGGTCTGCGAGTCATCCGGTGTTCGACCCAGGACCCGAGCGCGGATGTGACGGTGCTGCCCGTCAATGCGCCCGCCGACGCGCCGGCCAGCGCATTCGTGAACGAGGCCGCCGTCTCGCGTCGCATCACTGTGTTCGGCAGGGAGATCGCCATCGGACCGCTCGGCGGCGCAGCGCCGGCGAATGTCGCTTGCGCCGTGGCTGCGGCATCGGTCCTGGGAGTGTCCGACGCAGACATCGCGAGCCGCCTGGGCGACCTGCCGACGCCCGACCACCGCCGCACCGCCGGGCGCAGCCCCGGGGGGGTCATGGTCATCGACGACACCTACAACTCCAATCCGGCTGGGGCGCGCGCTGCGCTGTCCATGCTGGCGAACACCGATGCCGGACGGCGCGTGGTGGTCACGCCGGGCATGGTCGAACTCGGCCGCAGCCAAGCGCACGAGAACCGCCAGCTCGGCGAGCATGCCGCCGAGATTGCCGACGACGTGCTCATCGTGGGCCGGACCAACCGGGTTGCGCTGCTGGGCGGCGCTGCCGGCTGGGACAGGGCCACCGCGCGCCGAGCGACGCGCGGACGCAGCGCACGCACCCTCGTCCACGACCGCACCGACGATCGCGCCACGGTTCGCTGCATGGCAAGCCGCGAGGATGCGGTGCACTGGGTGCGTGCGCATCTCGGCGCCGGCGACGCTGTCCTCTACGAGAACGACCTCCCCGACCACTACCCCTGACCGCCTCCGGTCCATGAGAACATGGCTCCATGACCCGTCCCGGCGTGTGTTTCGGCGGACCGTCGCCTGAGCACGACATCTCGATCCTCACGGGTTTGCAGGCGGTGCATGCGCTTGCCGATGCCGGGCGCAACCCGGTGGCGCTGTACTGGTCGCCGGTCGGCACCTGGCACGAAGTGCCGCCCGATATCGAGGCGTCGGCCTTCGCCGAGGGTCTGCCGCGCTCGGCATCGGAGATCGAGCCCGCAGCACGCCCCGGCGGCGGATTTGTCCGTGCGGACCGGCGTCGCCGGCCAGTGCCGGTCGACGTCGTCGTCAATTGCTGTCACGGCGGCCCGGGCGAGGACGGCGGCTTGCCGGCCCTGTTGGACCTGGCCGGCTTGGCATACACCGGTCCAGGGCAGCGCAGCGCCGCTATCTGCATGGACAAGCTGGCGTTCAGCGGTGCCACCGAAGCGGCCGGGCTGCCCACGCTGCCGCTCTGGCTGCTCACCGAAGAGTCACCGAACGATGATGCCTCGGCAGATCTGGCCGGCGTTCCGCTGATCGTCAAGCCTCGTTTCGGCGGGTCTTCCATCGGCATCGAGATTGTGGACGACCTCGCGACGGCGCGGGCGCTGGCGCGTTCGTCGCCGCTGCTGCGTGACGGCGCTGTCGTGCAGCGCTACCTCAGCGACATCACCGACCTGAACATCTCCGTACGCACCTGGCCGGAGCTGCGGCTGAGCGCCGTGGAACGGCCGCTGCGGAGCGACAGCACGATCTACACCTACGCCGAGAAGTACCTGACAGGCGGGGGCGGCATGGCCACGGCGCCACGGGAGCTGCCTGCCGTGCTGCCCGCAGCCATCGAGTCATCCCTTCGCGCGGCGGCGGTGGAAGTAAGCCACCTCGTGATGGCCCGGTCGGTCATGCGCATCGATTTCCTCTGGGATGGCGGCGACGACCCGAGCGGGTTGTGGGTGAACGAGATCAACCCGATTCCCGGCTCGCTGAGCTGGTACTTCTGGTCGCACGAGGGCGACAGCCTCATCGAGCTGCTCGACGACCTCATCGCCGAGGCGCTGGACGGGCCCACACGCCGCTTCGTCACCCAAGGCGCCGACGGCACAGCCCTGCGCTCCGTGGGGTCCATCGCCGCGAAGCTGGCGTGACGCTGCGCCGATGTTCCGCCGCACCGCCAGCGCAGCGGCCCGGCAGCACAGTCACGAAGCTGGCGTGACGTTGCGCCGGGCGCTCGGCGCGTGCGCTGTGGCAGTGCTGCTGTCGGCGGCCTGCAGCGGTTCGGGGCTGACGCCCAGCGGCGGTGAGTCGAGCAGCCGTGACGACCTCACGGCATGCGAGCGCGAGCGCCTGGCCGCCGCCCTCGGCTTGGCCGATGCGGCGGAGCTGTCACTGCCGCTCGAACCCGCTGATGAACCGCTCGCCGACATCGCCCGCGACATCTGCGCGCTCGACACTGGCGCTCCACGATCCACGACACCGCCGGACACCGGAGTGCGCTCCCCTGCGCAGGAGCGTGACGCGGCCTTGCCCGCAGCGCTGGTGCGCGCGCCTGCGCTCTTCGATCCAGACGACAGCCCGCCCGGAGATGATCCAGCACTCGACGAGCTCTGGGTGGTGTGCGGGCAGGGCTCGGCCAGCGCCTGCAATGCCCTGCTGTACGAGTCGCCCGCGGGCAGCGACTATGAGGCCTTCGCATTCAGCTGTGGGGGGCGCGAGAACCTGCACTGCAGCGTGTTGCTCGGCGATCCGGGCGCCGACGCCGGCCTGCTCGGCATCGAATTCGATCCCGAGTCTCCCGCGCCAGGGAACATTCCCGAATTGGACGGCTGGTGGGCGGCTTGCGGCGACGGCAGCAGCCGTGCCTGCTCGCAGCTGGTGCTGTCGGCACCAGGCGGTTCGGCCTACGCCAGCTTTGGCTGGACCTGCGGCGGCCGCACCACACGAGACTGCGTTTTGCTGGTGGGCGACGACGGCGCTCCGCCAGCACTGGCTGGCCGGTCGCCCCAGGATCCGCCACCCGGCGACGACGAGTACCTCGATCAGTTGTGGGAACGCTGCGGCGCCGCCGATGCGCCGGCCTGCCGCGACCTGGCCACCTTCGGACCCCCCGGAAGCGACTACGAGCGGTACGCCCTGTCATGCGGCTGGCGAGCCGTCAGGGCGTGCGCCCGGCTCTTCGCCGAGCTGTCCACAAACTGAGCTGATGGGCGAATTGGGTGGTCGTGCGCGTATCTGGCGCCCGATGGGGCTAAACAACACGTCGTGATCGCCGACGCGTTGTCCGCAAAGCGCATCGCCATCACCGGGTCAACCGGTTTCTTGGGCACGGCGCTCGTCGAGCGGCTGCTGCGCTCGGTGCCCGATTGCGAGCTGGTGCTGCTGGTGCGGCCGGGCCGCCGCACCGACGTGAACCGGCGCGTACAGCGCGAGATTCTGCGCAACGACGCTTTCGAACGCCTCCGTACGGCGTGGGGCAGCGACTTCGATGAGATCTGCAGCCGGCGCATCACGGCGGTTTCCGGCGATGTGAGTGTCGACGGCCTCGGCCTCTCGCCCAGCGATCTCAAGCTGCTCTGCGGCTGCGACGTCATCATCCACGCGGCCGCCACCGTCAGCTTCGACAGCCCGCTGGACGCATCGATCGAGACCAATCTGCTCGGTCCCAACCGATTGCTGGAAGCCTGCCAGTCCCAAGGCGCTACGCCGCATTTCATCGCGGTGTCGACGTGCTATGTCGCCGGAAATCGGCGGGGTTCAGCGGCCGAGGTATTCCTAGCCGACACGCCGTTCTCGATGGATGTCGACTGGCGAGCTGAGGTGTCGGCAGCGCGCCGCACCCGCGCCGATCTCGACGCCGCCAGCCGCTCCCCCGAGCGCCTGCGCCGCTTCCATCGCGACGCGCGCGAGGAACTCGGCCCCGCCGGCCTGCCGCTGCTGGCCGCCAAAACCGAGCAGTTGCGTCGGGAATGGGTGGACACCGAGATGATCACCGCCGGCCGCAGCCGCGCGACCTCGTTGGGATGGCCCGACGTCTATACGTATTCGAAGGCGCTGGGCGAGCAGGCGCTGGTGGAGCTGCAAGGCGATGTGCCCATCTCCATCGTTCGCCCATCCATCATCGAATCGGCCTTCGCCGAGCCGTCGCCGGGCTGGATCCGTGGCTTCCG
Source organism: Acidimicrobiia bacterium (assembly GCA_022821985.1). Lineage (GTDB taxonomy): Bacteria > Actinomycetota > Acidimicrobiia > Acidimicrobiales > Poriferisodalaceae > Poriferisodalis. The sequence continues at coordinate 31,697 of JAJECP010000001.1, read as the reverse complement.
CATGGCCGAGCCGCTGTTCGTGTCGTTCGCCAAGGGCGAGCTCGACACCTTCCCGGGCTACCCCGAAGGCATCATCGACGTCATCCCGGTCGACATGGTTGCCGCGGCGATCATCGCCGTCGCGGCACGAGGGCCGGTGCCCGAGCCGGAGATCTTCCAGGTGGCCTCGGGTGCGGTGAACCCATTGCGCTTCAAAGTGCTCACCGAGACGACCATGCAGTGGTTCCAAGACCACCCCGTCTATGACGCCAAGGGTCATCCGACGGCCAGCACCCAGTGGAACTACGCCGGAGCGAGCGGTCTGGAAGAGCAGCTCGATCGGGCCATGTCGCTGTTCAACACGGCAGAGAAGGTGGTGCACCGCCTGCCGATGCGCGGCCGCAACGACTTCACCATCCGGCTCGCGCAGCGGCGAGCCGGACTCGAGCAGATCCGCGACTACGTCCTGCTGTACGGCGCATACGGCAAATGCGAAGCGCTGTACGAGATCGACCGCACGACCGAGCTGTGGGAATCGCTGCCTGCGGCTGACCGCGAACGGTTCGGCTTCGACCCCCGGGTCATCGACTGGGCCGACTACATCGCCGAAGTTCACCTGCCGACCGTGATCGCCCAGGCACGAGTCAAAACCACGCCCCAACCCCGCACCGGGCCGAGCCGCAACGAGCGCCTGCGCACCGCCGTGCTGGACCCAGCACGCCACTTCGCCGCATTCGACCTCGAGAACACCCTGATCGCCAGCAACGTGGTCGAGACCTACGCATGGCTCGCAACCCGGCGGCTCGACACGCCCCAGCGAGTGCGCTTCGCCCTGCGCACCCTCGCAGAGACACCCGGCCTGTGGCGAAGGGACCGCCGCGACCGCACCGATTTCCTGCGCTACTTCTACCGGCGTTACAAGGGTGCGCCGGTAGGCCAGCTCGACGCCGATGCGGCGGAGATGCTCAGTCACCTGTTCTTGACCAAGGCGTTCCCGGCGGGGCTGCGACGAGTGCGTGAGCATCGAGCCGCCGGACATCGCACGGTGCTCATCACCGGTGCGCTCGAGCTGGCGGTCCAGCCGCTGGCGCCGTTGTTCGACCACATCATCGCTGCACGCATCGACAGCCGCGAAGGGCGCTATACCGGCGAGATGATCGACGTGCCGCCCACCGGCGAGGTGCGCGCCCAGATGATGGTGGACTGGGCCGCGGAGGAAGGACTCGACTTGGCACAGGGCGTGGCGTATGCCGATGCAGCTTCGGACATGCCCATGCTGGAGGCCGTGGGCTATCCGGTGGCGGTCAATCCGGAGACCCGGCTCGTGACCATCGCCGACAAGCGGGGATGGCTGTGCGAGAACTGGGAGCGCTCACCCGGCGGCCCCCGGCCACTGCTGCCCATAGCGCCGCCGTTCCGGGTTCGCGCCAACACCGACCGGCTCGACCGCACGCACCGGTCCCGCAGGGCCCGCGTCGCAGGGTCAGTACGGTGACCGCGCGCAAGGGCCTCGTGCTCGAGGTGGATCGCACCACCCCGCCGATCCTGTTCCACCACGGCGAGGGGCTCCGTCTGGAGAAGCTGCCGGTCGGCAGCCGGGTCGTCTATCCCAACGAGCCGCTGGATCCGGTGCGCGATCCCGAGCGTGCCATCGCCGAAGCCCTCTCCAATCCGCTGGGCGATCGCGACCCCCTCGCCGCATACATGCAGCCAGGCATGAAGCTGACCATCGCCTTCGACGACCTCTCCCTGCCGCTGCCCCCGATGGCCGCCCCCGACATCCGCGGCCGGATCATCGAGCAGGTCCTGGACATGGCGGCCGCCGCCGGCGTCGACGACGTCGAACTCATCGCCGCCCTGGCGCTGCATCGCCGCATGACCGAAGCAGAGCTGCGCCACGCGGTCGGCGACCGCGTGTACGACGCCTTCGCCCCCCACGGCCAGCTCTACAACTTCGACGCCGAGGACCCCGATGCGCTCACCCACCTCGGCACCACCGACGCCGGCGAGGAGGTGGTGATCTCCAAGCGCGCCGCCGAGTCGGACCTGCTGGTGTACGTCAACATCAACCTGGTGTCGATGGACGGCGGCCACAAGAGCGTCGCCACCGGCCTGTCGCCCTACACGGCCCTGCGCCACCACCACAACGTGCACACGATGCTGCACTCGACATCGTTCATGGACCCCGAGAGCTCGGAGCTGCACACTCGCAACTGGCGCCAGGGACGCCTGCTGGCAGAAGCCGGTGTGAAGGTGTTCCAGATCGAGACCACGCTCAACAACAACGAATTCCCGTCGCCGTACGACTTCCTGAAGCGGCGCGAGTGGGAGATGACGCCGCGAGACCGCATGATGCTGATGGGCACCAAGACGGCGCTCGACCTGATGTCCCGCCGACAGGCCCGGCGCATCTTCCAAGGCATCCGGGCACCGTACGGGCTGACATCCGTGCAGGCCGGCGAGGTCGAGGCCGTGCACCGCCAGACGCTGGAGAACGTCTACCGCCAGCACTTGGTGCGGGTGGAAGGCCAGACCGACGTGCTGACGATGGGGCTGCCCTACATCTGCCCCTACAACGTCAACTCGATCATGAACCCGATCCTGGTGGCGTGCCTGGGTCTCGGCTACTTCTTCAACCTGTACCGGGGCAAGCCGCTCGTCCGCCACGGCGGCGTGGCGATCATGACGCACCCCACGCCGTGGGAGTTCCACCCGGTGCACCATCCCAGCTACATCGACTTCTTCGAAGAGGTGCTCGCCGACACCACCGATCCGGCGGTCATCGAGCACCGGTACGAGAAGCGCTACGCGGAGGACGAGTGGTACCGGCACCTGTACCGCACCTCGTACGCCTACCACGGTGTTCACCCGTTCTACATGTGGTACTGGTGCGCACATGCGCTTGAGCATCTTGGCGGGGTGATCATCGTCGGCGGCGACAAGGCCGCTACCCAGCGCATGGGTTTCCGTTCGGCTTCGACGATGAATGACGCGCTCGAGATGGCAACCGACGTGGTCGGGCGCGACCCGTCGATCACGCATTTTCACAATCCGCCCATGCTGATGGCCGATGTCGTCTGAGAAGCCGGGGATCTCCCACCTCGGGGCCAAGCGCGCTCAGCGCACGAGGGCGTCGGTGACTCGCATCATGCGCGGCGCCGAATTCCCACTGCGGGCGGCGGCAACCCCTCGGGGCCAGACGCCCCTGCCGGTCAATGCCGGCGCCAACTACGACACCGACTGGGCTCGGCGCTTCCCGGCTCGGGTTGCCCGACGGGTGGCGCGCGACACGATTGTCCGCACGCTGGTGCGCTACTACGCCCAGCCGACGATCAAGGGCGTGGACCGTCTCAGCGAACTCGCCGGTCCGGCGGTGTTCGCAGCGAACCACCAGAGCCATGTCGATACGGCGGTCATCGCCACCTCCGTTCCCGAACCGTGGTGCAACCGGCTCGTAGTCGGCGCTGCGGCCGACTATTTCTTCGGGAACCGGGCGACCTCGGCGATCTCTGCGCTGTTCGTCGGCGCCATCCCCATCGAGCGAACCGCACTCAACCGTCGCACCATCGACAAGGCGGTGACGCTGCTGCGCAGCGGCTGGAGTCTCGTGATCTACCCGGAGGGAGGCCGTTCCCGCGACGGCTGGGGTCAGCAATTCCGGCCCGGTGCGGCCTTCCTGGCCAAGCAGGCAGGCGTGCCGGTGGTGCCCGTGCACATCCGGGGCACCTTCGACATCCTGCGCAAGGGCCGTGCGTGGCCCCGACGAGCCCGCTCGGTGATCAATTTCGGCCGCCCGCTGAGCTTCGACGAAGGCGAGAACAACCGCCGCTTCACCCGGCGGCTGCAAGCCGCGGTGGAGGGGCTCGCCGACGAGACCGCCACGGGCAACTGGTTCGCCGCCCGCCGGCGCCTGCACAGCGCCGACAGCCCGGGCCTCGAGGGCCCCACCGCATCCGCGTGGCGCCGCCGCTGGGCACTCACTCAGCCGGACCGACCCGATGGCTCCGCGGCCAGTCCGGCAGCCTCAAAGCGCCGCTGGCCCTACGTCTGAGCACCCACGCCTCACCGCACAAGCGTCATAGCTCGCGGCTCGTATCGTGCGATCCATGCAGTCGATGGCATCGGCACACGGCGCGATGGGGCACGACCCAGCCGGTGTGGAAGGACGTCACATAGCGCCGGGCACCGTCCGCCGGGCAGCGGCCTTGGCACGGCCGTACCGGATGATGCTGTCGGGATTCCTCGCAGCACAACTGCTCGGCGCACTGGCGTTCCTGGTGCCGCCGATCCTGTTCGGGCGCATCATCGACGAGGCCATCCCGGCGGGAGACCGGTGGCAGCTCAACGTGCTGGCCGCGATCATCGTGGCCGCAGCCTTCTGCGAGGCCGGCCTGTCGTTCATCGAGCGCTGGTGGTCGGCGCGCATCGGCGAAGGACTCATCTTCGACCTGCGAGTCGGCCTGTACGACCACGTGCAGCGGATGCCGATCGCGTTCTTCACCCACGTGCAGACTGGGTCGTTGATCAGCCGCATGAACAACGACGTCATCGGCGCCCAACGGGCGTTCACCGGCACGCTCAGCTCGGTGGTATCCAACACGATCGTGCTCGCCACGACGTTGGTGGCCATGCTGGCGCTGGAGTGGCGCCTGACGCTGCTCGCGCTGGCGCTGCTGCCGGTGTTCATCGCACCGACGAAGCGAGTGGGCCGACGGCTGCAAGCGTTGACGCGCCAGAGCATGGAACACAACGCCGCGATGAACACCGTGATGACCGAGCGCTTGAATGTGGCCGGCGCGCTGCTGGTCAAGCTGTTCGGGCGGCATGACATCGAGCGGGCCGGGTTCAGCCGCTCGGCGCGGACCGTGCGCGATATCGGTGTGCGCAGTGCGCTCTACGGGCGAGCGTTCTTCATCGGCCTCAGCCTGGTGGGGGCCGTCGGGGCCGCGATGCTGTACTGGGTCGGAGCGCATCTGGTGATTTCCGGCGCGCTCACGGTCGGGACGCTGGTGGCCATGGGGCTGATGGTGGTGCGGATCTACATGCCGCTGACCAGCCTCACGAACGCCCGGGTCGACGTGATGACAGCGCTGGTCTCGTTCGAGCGCGTGTTTGCGGTGCTCGACCTGCCGAACCCGATTGCCGATCGCTCAGACGCCGTCGAACTCGACGCCGTGGACGGTCGGATCGAGCTGCACGACGTGACCTTCACCTACCCCGCCGCCGACAGCCAGATGCTGCTCGAGCTGGGCGGAGCACCTGCGACGCCCCAGCAGCACAGCGGAGCACCTGCGACGCCTCAGCAGCACAGCGGGGCACCTGCGACGCCCCAGCAGCACAGCGACCCTGCGACGGGTCCGGTGCTCGACAGGGTGTCCGCAGTCATCGAGCCGGGCCAGACGGTTGCGCTCGTCGGACCGTCAGGCGCCGGCAAGACGACGCTGGCTGCGCTGATCGCGAGGCTGTACGACGTCGACAGCGGCGCCGTGTCCATCGACGGGCACGATGTGCGCGACGTCACGTCGGCATCGCTGCGATCTCACATCGGTGTCGTCTCGCAGGATCCGCACCTGTTCCACGACACCATCGCCGCCAACCTGCGCTATGCGCGACCGGGCGCGACCGACGGGGAACTTGTCGCGGCTTGCCGGGCGGCGCACATCGACGAGCTGATCGAGAGCCTGCCGGAGGGCTGGAGCACCGTCGTGGGCGAGCGCGGCTACCGGCTCTCCGGCGGCGAGAAACAGCGTCTCGCCATTGCGCGGGTGCTGTTGAAGCATCCTGCGATCGTGGTGCTCGACGAGGCCACGAGTCACCTCGACAGCGAGAACGAGGCGCTGGTGCAGAGCGCGCTCGCGACGGCGCTCGCCGGTCGCACCGCGGTGGTCATCGCGCACCGTCTCTCGACCATCGCCGATGCCGACCAGATCCTGGTGCTCGATCACGGGCGTCTCGTCGAGCAGGGTCGTCACCTCGATCTTCTGACCGCAGACGGTCTCTATGCCGACCTCTACCGCACGCTGGTAGGGACTGATGAGCCTGCTGTTGTCGCCTGACATTCCCTCCTCACGCTGGCGGCGCTGCTGCTGGGCGATTGCCGCTCTGACACTCGGTCTGACGACCCTGGTCTTGCCTCGCCCGCTCGGAGCGGCGGTCGCCGAGTCGAGCGCTTGGATTCGCGAGCCGATCATGGGGCCGTGGGCGCCGGCGCCGGACCTCGACGAGCCCGTGTCGCGCTGGCAGGAGCCGGCGCCCACAGGCGTCGACTCGCTGTCCTTCCCGCACTTCACCGGCCCGGAGTTCAACGAGCTGTTCACCACGGCAGAGCTGCCGAACTTGTCGTCGATCTCAGCCCAGCCGACGATCACCGACTCGGCCGAGATGGACGAGCAGGTCCGTACCGAAGCCGTCGAACGCGGCTACCAGCGCCGGCCCCTGCCAGCCGACTACGCGCTGATGCGCCTCATCGACGATGGCCTCGCGCTGCAGCGTCCCGCTGCCGCGGCGTGGCTGGCCCTGGAGCAGGACGCTGCCGAGCACGGCTTCGAGCTGGAGCTGAAATCTGCCTACCGCGGGCACCGGTACCAGCGAGAAGTGTTCCTGCGTCCGCTCGAGGCGCCGTATGAGTTCGATGACTTGGCAGATCGCCTGAAGATGTCGGCGCCGCCTGGGTACTCCAAGCACCACACGGGATACGCGATCGACATCGGACAAGCCGGGCACGCCCACTTCGGCTCTTCGCCCGCCTACGAGTGGATCTCGGCCGACAACTTCGCAGTCGCCAAGCAGCACGGCTGGATCCCGAGCTACGCCCCTGACGGCGGCCGGCAGGGACCGGTACCCGAGCCATGGGAGTTCACGTACGTCGGAGTCGAGGCGATCCTGTGCTTTCACCAGCCCCCCGCCAGCGACGACCCCCTCTGCACCAGCTGACCAGTCGGCATTGTCCGAGGCTCTGCTCACCCACCCGCTCAAGTCACCAGACGGGCTACTATCAACGCGCGTCCATTGATGAGGAGCGATACCCATGACTTGGCGAAACCGACTTGGCATAGCGGCACTCACCATGGCTGTCGTGACACTGATCCCAAGCGCGCTCGGCGCGACCAAACGCATCACGTATTGGAACGATGCCCAATACCACGACGTCACAAAGAGCTGGAACGATCACACCAACACCAACACGGACGAAACAGATATCACGTTTGAGGGATGTAGAACTGAGAGAGGAAATGTCGAGGACGTCGATACTGCATACTTAGAGCTCCGTCGGCATAGGACGTTGTGGCCAGATGTCGGGTACGGAGAGGAATTTTATGACTGCTACCACGAAGATACTGGTACGTGGTCATTGGAGGACAACGGGAGATACTTCGGTCGGCTGACTGAGGTCGCCGGCGTTACTGATGACGAAGCGGAGATTGACGTCCCCCGCATGGTCATCGATTGGTAGCCCAGCTTGGCAACCAGCTGCACGACAATACACAGATTCTCAAGTGCCTACAACCATCGGCTCAACCAATACTGACACTCTTGTCTTCAATCATATCACGTTCGGTTACGGATTTGGCCCCAAGATTTTCGCCGATTTGAATCATACTTTCAAGCAGGGTACCACGCTGCTATTGGGACCCAATGGCTCGGGTAAGTCAACGCTCTTGGGACTTGCTTCCTCAGCATTGACCCCACAGTCGGGTGAAGTAGTTTGCAACGGCAGTAGTACGTCACATCGGCGATCTCGTCGACATGTTCGCCGGACTGTTGGATGGATGCCACAGGACACTAGATTTTATCCCGGCATGACAGTGTTTGAACAAGTTGCTTATGCCGGTTGGCTAAAGGGTATGGCCCGGGCTGGCTTGTCGACACGCGTTGATGAAGTACTGTCACAAGTCGACCTTGAGACTTTCCACGAACGACAAGCGTCGCAGCTATCGGGAGGCGAGATACGCCGTGTCGGGCTAGCGCAAGCATTGGTGCATGAACCGAGTGTCCTACTCTTGGATGAACCAACGGCTGGCCTAGACCCTGTCGAAATCAGCAATTTTGAGGCTATATTACAACGATTGCCCCAAGATGTGTCGTTGGTATTGTCGACTCATCGAATCGCCGACTTCCTGCCGCTATTCGAGTTTGTGGTAGTAATCGCCGACGGCCAAGTTAGATTTGATGGGACAGCCGAACAATTCTCAAATGGACATACAGACTTGACCGCTGCGTATGTCAACGCCTTAGGCACAACATCTCCCGCAAGTGTCAACTGACCTAGACATGACCAATTTGAGACGGCACCTTGTACATATACTCGTAGGTTTTGCAGCAACTCTATTGGCATGGCTGGCTGGTGACATTTTCGATGGAGATAGCGGCGGGCTTGACTATTATAGTGATGACCGAATTGGCGACGTTAACAATCTTCTGATATCACTACTAGTGCCGATCTTTGCAGGACTCTTGGCGTGGGAGATCGGAAGACTCCGCAGGAGCGACGTTCTAGATGGCGATGCTGTTATAGATCGCTGGCGGATTTTGCTCCATGCGGCTCAGCCAACCATCGTGATGGCATTCCTGGTCTTCGCCATTCAACATGTCCAGCGCGTTGGCGTCCCAACAATTTCACTGCGCAACATTGCAGGTCTACTCCTGCCATATATCATTATCTTGTCAGTATTCATGTTCTGGGCGGCGGTCGCAATCCGTGTCCCATCGGCGCTCGCGATTCCGTTGTCAGTTATCGTAACTTGGCTGGCGATCGCTTACCCGCCTTCTCTCGGCTGGGTATGGGCAAGACACATGACGGGCACTTTTGCGAGTTGTTGCTCGGTTTTTGAAGCATTGGCCATGCGAGCCATAGGGGCCACATTGCTCTTTGCCTTATCGACTGCGCTTCTGGCGGCGGCGCTTATGTCAAAGAGACCCATCGCAATGGGCGTCACCAGTTGCATTCCAGTTGCCGGGTTGCTCTTTGTAGGCGCACAGATTGTAGAGCCCCTTGGTTGGGAAAGTGTTGAGCCGAGAAGCGAGTCAGAACTCACCTGCAACGTAGATGACGACACTGAAATCTGCTTGTGGCCTGAACATCAAGAGCTGAGGCCTGCTGTTTTGGCAGATGTGCATTCAATCCGTGACAAACTTCAGAACGCGGGCTTGATGGTGCCTGCGACAGTGACAGAGCAGGCAGACTCCGCGGTATGGATCTATGACAAACGAGTTGATCGCTCACGAATTCCAGATCGTGATCCGGCTCACTCATGGAATGTGCGGTTACATCGCAACATGCTCACATCACCACACGAGTTGCGCTCCGAGATTCTAAACGCAGTTGTGCCACGGCCAATTTGTGATGCTCGTCAGATATCTTCGCATGATGAACGCCGCTCTTCGGAGAAGCTCGCGCCCATGGCGCGAGCGGTTGTTTGGCACCTGATGGGCGAAGTTAGTAGTCGAAGTTTGCGCATGGACGAGCAGCAACATCGTACGGTAATTGGAGCGATATCCGACCCTGAGTTTGAAGCAGCAGCGTTTGTCACTTCAAGTATCGATGCAATACTCCACTGTAATGCAGTGGATATCAACGATCTTAGATCAATAGCGGGCTGATGAGTTCGGTGTCGGGCATACGACTGTGGATTCAAGCGCGTCGCCCTACAAGCGTCGTCTTCATCTGCATCTTGCAAAGCCTGCATCCATGGTTGGCGTCAACAACTTTCGTTCCCTTGCCAAGCCTGCTAACAGGATCGCTCGTGGATACTCCGGTCGCGGCCTTGGCCCCAATCCTCATGATTGCGGTGGTGCAACATATACTCGACACAGATACTAACGACTGGTTGGCCTGCGCTGTTGTGCGCTTCCATCTGTTAGATGTTGGACTAGTACTCGTAATCGCTGTTCTAGGGTTGATGAGCGGCCTAGTCGGTATCTGGCAAATGGGATCGACGGTGCACTTCACATGGGCTCGTAACTCGTTGGCCTATCTTGGATTGGGATGTGTCTTCCGGTCCATTGGTGGCACGAAACTAATGACTCTTGCTCCTCTCATCGCAGGCATGGTTGCGATTTTCTTCGGGCGCGCCTCCGATGGCAAGGCACAAGCTTGGGCACTGCCCTTGGCGGATGGTGATTCACTATCGTCTGTTGGGTTTGCCGCAATCCTTCTCGTGGTCGGTATGCTGGCGGCCATAACCCTGCCCCCTCACCAATCATGGTTCACTCGTAAAGGATGAAGCAGGTAGTCGAAACTTGAAAGCGACTCAACGGCACCTTGGTGGACGAGTTTCTCTACGCTCGCAAGTTTAGTTCAGACGTCGACTGCTGAGTCCGCTTCACCCGCTACACCGATGACTGTGACTGCCATCGGCACCTTGCCGCCATAAACGGCCTATCGGCAGCACTAGAACGGCCGCTCCTGAGGCTGGGCCCAACGGCGAAGCCGGGGGCGCCCGAGCCGACTCGGCAGTGACTGCACGTTGGCGAGTAGCGTCTCGCAGATGGCTGAGACTGCAACCGAGCGCCGTGAGGTCGATCCCGATCTCCTGAAGAAGCTCGCCTTCCAAGTGTGGACGTACAAGAAGGGCGAGATGGTGTCGGCGATGCTGCACATCGGCGACCAGCTCGGGCTGTTCGCAGCCCTCTCAGAGACCCAGCCCGCTACGAGCCACGACGTGGCGGAGGCGACCGGCCTCGCCGAGCGGCTGGTGCGGGAGTGGCTCTACGGCGTGGCCGCTGCCGGCCTCGTCACCCACGACGACGGCGCCTTCTCGCTGTCGCCCGAGGCCGAGGCGCTGCTCGTCGACGAGGAGGGCTCGCTGCACTTCGCCATGGGCGCCTTCCGCGGCGGGCTCGGCGACCAAGTCTTGGATCTGATCCTCGATTCGTTCCGCACGGGCATCGGCATGACCTACGAGCAGCAGGGTCCCCGTGCGGCGGCCGGCCTGGCCCGCACCACCGGGCCGTTCAGCCGCCAGAATCTCACCTCGGTCATCCTGGGCGGTCTCGACGGCGTCGTGGCCAAGCTGGAACGCGGTGCCAAGGTGCTGGACGTGGGCTGCGGGGCGGGCGTATCTGCCTGCCTCATCGCCGAGAAGTGGCCTCGCTCGCAGGTGGTGGGCTTCGATCCCTCGGCCATCGCCATCGCACAGGCAGAAGAGCGCGCCGAAGACGCGGGGCTGGAGAACACGACGTTCATCGAGGCCGGAGCGGCCGATGTGCCTGCCACGGGCGACTTCGACTTGGCGCTCACCTTCGACTGCCTGCACGACATGCCGCGGCCCGACGACGCGCTGGATGCCATCCGGGCCGCGCTCGACGCCGACGGCACGCTGCTCATCAAGGACATCCGCTCCAAGGGCGACTTCAACCTCGACCAGCGCAACCCGATGCTGGCCATGTTCTACGGCTTCTCCATCACGAGCTGCCTCCAGTCGGCGCTGAGCGAGCCGGGCGGCATGGGGCTGGGCACCCTCGGTCTCTATCCCGACAAAGCCCGGGAGATGACTGCAGCTGCCGGATTCACACGCTTCACCGAGCACGACTTCAGCGACGCCGCGAACCTCTACTACGAAGTCCGCCCCTGAGCGCCAGCGTCGATTTCGGCATTCAACCCGTAGCGTCGTAGGGAGCCGACGAAACGGGAGATCACATGGCCGTTCACGCGAGTACTCCGATCGAGCTGATCGAAGGGGTGTACGCCGGGCTGGGCGACGCCGTGGCGTTTGGGCGTGAGCGGCTGGGCCGCGCGCTCACGCTGTCGGAGAAGATCCTGATCGCGCACCTCTCCCACCGTGAACAGGAACTCGAACGGGCCGTCTCCTACGTCGACCTGGCGCCCGACCGCGTCGCCATGCAGGACGCCACTGCACAGATGGCGTGGCTGCAGTTCATGACTGCCGGGCTGGACGAGGTGGCGGTGCCCACCACGACCCACTGCGACCATCTCATCCAGGCTCGCGAGGACGGCAAGCGCGATCTGCTTGCCGCATCGGAGAACAACGAGGAGGTCTACGACTTTCTCGAAAGCGTGTGCGCCCGCTACGGCGCAGGCTTCTGGAAGCCCGGCAGCGGCATCATTCACCAGGTCGTGCTCGAGCAGTACGCCTTTCCCGGCGGGATGATGATCGGCACCGACAGCCACACGCCCAATGCCGGCGGGCTGGGCATGGTGGCGGTCGGCGTGGGCGGCGCCGACGCCGTCGACGTCATGACCGGCTTCGCCTGGAACGTGCGGTGGCCCAAGGTCATCGGCGTGCACCTGGTCGGCGAGCTGTCCGGCTGGAGTGCGCCGAAGGACGTCATCCTGAAGGTGGCGGAGATTCTCACGGTCTCCGGCGGCACTGGGGCGATCGTGGAGTACTTCGGCCCGGGTGCCGAATCGCTCAGCGCCACCGGCAAAGGCACGATCTGCAACATGGGCGCCGAGATCGGGGCCACCACATCGCTGTTCGGCTACGACGCCGCGATGGCCCGTTATCTGTCGGCCACCGGGCGCGCAGACGTAACGGCTGCGGCCGACGGGGTCGCCGAGCACCTGCGGCCCGACGACGAGGCGATGGCCGACCCTGGCGCCCACTATGACCAGGTCATCGAGATCGACCTCTCGCAGCTGCGGCCTCACATCAACGGTCCCCACACGCCCGACCTCGCCCGCGAAGTGTCGGCCCTGGGGGCGGAGGCCCAGGCCGAGGGCTGGCCGCTGCCGATCAGCGCAGCGCTCATCGGCAGCTGCACCAACTCCAGCTACGAGGACATCACCCGCGCTGCCTCGATCGCCCGTGATGCCGCTGCCAAGGGGCTGCGGGCACGGACGCAGCTGCTCGTGACGCCCGGTTCGGAGCAGGTGCGTGCCACCATCGAGCGTGACGGGCTGCTCGCCGATTTCGAGGCGCTGGGTGCCACGGTTCTGGCCAACGCCTGCGGGCCCTGCATCGGCCAGTGGGATCGCTCCGGCGACGCGCACTACGTGCCCGGCCAGGCGAACGTGATCGTCACGTCCTACAACCGCAATTTCCCCAAGCGCAACGATGGCGACGCAGCGACGCTGGCATTCGTGACGTCGCCCGAGACCGTCATGGCGCTGGCGTTGGCGGGAACGCTGGACTTCGATCCCGTGGACGGCGTGCTGCACTCCGATGCCGGGGACCCGGTCACGTTGCCGACACCGGTGGGCGTCGAGCTGCCGCCGGCCGGCTTCGATCCCGGCGAGAGCGGGTTCGTGGCGCCGCCGGCCGACCCCCGCAGCGTCGAGGTGCGTGTCTCGCCGACATCAGATCGCCTGCAGGTGCTCGAGCCGTTCGCAGCGTGGGACGGCAACGACTACGCAGATCTCCCGGTGCTGGTCAAGGCCAAGGGCAAGTTCACCACCGATCACATCTCCATGGCCGGCCCGTGGCTTCGCTACCGGGGCCACCTCGAGAACATCTCGGGAAACCTGTACCTCGGTGCGGTGAATGCCTTCGACGGCTATGACGTGGGGCATGGCAAGAACCAGCTGACCGGCGAGACGCAGCCGTACCCGGAGATCGCGAAGGCGTACCACGCCGCCGGCGTGAACTGGGTGGTGATCGGCGACCAGAACATGGGCGAGGGCTCGAGCCGCGAACACGCCGCCATGGAGCCGCGCTTCCGGGGCGGCTTGGTCGCGCTGTGCCGCAGCTTCGCCCGCATCCATGAGACCAACCTGAAGAAACAGGGCATGCTGCCGCTCACGTTTGCGGACTCCGCCGACTACGACCGCATCGATGAGGACGATCGGATCTCGGTTGTGGGACTCGACGATCTGGCGCCGGGCCGCCCCGTCACCGTGGAGGTGCGCAAGCCGTCGGGCGACACATTCTCGTTCGAGGCCAACCACACGTTCAGCGACGACCAGGTCGAGTGGTTCAAGGCAGGCTCGGCGCTCAACATCATCCGAGCCTCGCTCTAGCTGGGCCCGTCAACGCGAGGAAGCCGGCCCGGGGGGAGGGCCGGCTTCTTCGCTGAGGTCGCTGGGCGTGGGGGACGCTTTCGACCTATTGCCGGTCGGAGCGGGGGCTTCCGATCCGGCACTCGCCCGCCTGGGTGGGGGGACACCGTGCGGCGGTGCGATATGTGGAGCGGTGTGGGGTAACCGCTCACGAGCAAATTACCGCAGGTCTCACTATCGGGCCAGCAGTTAGCGCAGATAGTTTCAATCTCTTTTGGAGATAGTCTGCGGGCGGGCGCTAGCGTGGCCGCATGGACCTGAAATACCTCGACGCGCTGGCTGCGGTTGCTGCACACGGCCGGTTCTCCGCAGCGGCACGAGCGCTGCACACCGTGCAGTCGAACGTGTCCAGCCACGTCGCAAAACTGGAGGACGAGCTGGGCGCTGTGCTCGTGGATCGCGCCGCGGGGTCGTTGACGCCCGAGGGTGAGGTCGTGCTGGCTCGCACCAAGCGCATCAACGGCGAGATCGCAGCCATGCGGGCCGATGTGGCGTCGATGACGTCGCATGTCACCGGCGATGTGCATCTGGGCATCATCGGCACCCCCGGACGCTGGCTGCTGCCGCCCTTCCTCGACGAACTGCGTCGACAACACCCAGATGTCGATGCCACGGTGGTCGACGCCACGACCCTGGCGCTCACCCGCTTGCTCGAGGGCGGCGAACTCGATCTTGCCGTGGTGAACGCCCCGCTCGATCATGAGGAGCTGGTGGCCACGCCGCTGTTCGCTGAAGAGTTCGTGGTCATCGCCCCCACCGGGCACGCCCTCGCGGCGCTCGGTGATCGAGAGGTGAGCTTCGCCGAACTCGAGCAGTACGAGCTGCTGCTCGGGCCGCCCGGCTCGGTGATGCGCATGCTCATCGACTCGGCTGCCGCCCGGCGCGGCGTGTCGTTGCGGACGATGGCGCAGCTCGACGGCATCCGGCTGACCGCCACCCTCGCGTTCCAGGGCTATGGGCCGGCCATCGTGCCCATCACCTCCATCCCGGTCTGGACCGACCGGGGCGACTGGAGCGTGCTGACCGTTACCGATCTGCCTCCTCGCCAGGTTGCGCTGGCCATCCGTCGCCGCGGGATGCTGTCGGCGCCGGCGGCCGCAGCCCGTGACATGCTCCGCTCGGTGATACGCAGCGTGTCCCGCCGCATCCCCGGCGTCACTGCCACATAGATTGACAGCAGTGGACCTGCAGCTGCGCGCCGGTGCGAGTGGACATGTCACGGCCGGCATCGCCACCCTCGGCGAACGAACGGCCATGCTCATCTCCGCCGACAGTCCCCACCGGCGCGGCGCTCTGTCGCCCGCCGACAGCGAGACCATCGTCGCGGGCCTGCAGACGGCGCTTGCCAAGCGCCTGCCGGTGGTGCTCATGCTGTCGTCCAGCGGCGCCGACGCGCACTACGGCGTCGCCGCGCTGCACGGCTGGGGAGAAGCCGCGCGGGTGCTCGTGCGGTGCTCGGGAGTGGTCCCGGTCCTGGCCGGGGTGACAGGACAGGCCATCTCGGGCATTGCCTTGCTGATCGGGCTGTCCGACGTCGTCGTGATGTCCGACGATGCCTATGCCTTCGTGAGCGGCCCCGTTCCGGTGCGCGAGATGACCGGCGTGGCCATCGGGCCAGACGAGCTGGGCGGCGCCCCGATTCATGCCACCGCCTCGGGAACTGCGTCTGCCGTGACGTCCACCGAGGGCGTGCTCGACATGCTCACCGAGATCCTGAGCTACCTGCCGCCGCACTGCGACGAACTGCCGCCGCGCATTGAGACCGGCGATCCGCGCGAGCGCCCGACCCCTGCCGCAGGCGAGCTGCTGCCGTCGCAGCCGACGGGTGCCTACGACGTGCGCGACATCATCACCGAGCTCGTCGACGAGGGCTGCCTGACCGAGCTGCGGGCGGGTTGGGCGCCGAATCTCGTCACGGGCTTCGCCACGCTGGGCGGCTACTCGGTTGGCGTGCTTGCGAACCAGCCGATGAGCATCGCCGGCACGCTCGACATCGCCGCCAGCCAGAAGGGCGCCCGTTTCGTCAATTTCTGCGATGCCTTCGGCTTGCCTCTGGTCACCTTGGTGGACACGCCCGGCTTCTATCCCGGCAAGGACCTCGAATGGCGCGGGATGATCCGCCACGGCGCCCAGCTGGCCTTTGCCTATGCCCGTGCCACGGTGCCGCGCGTGGCCGTGGTGCTGCGCAAGTCGTATGGCGGCGCCTACATCGTCATGGACTCCAAGACGATGGGCAACGACGTGTACCTGGCGTGGCCGAGCGCCGAGCTGGCGGTGATGGGCGCATCCCAGGCGGCCCAGATCCTCCGCCGTGGCGCTGGCGAGGACGAGATCGCCGACTATGTCACCGACTACGAGGACACGTACCTGAATCCCTACGTCGCCGCCGAGCGCGGCTACGTCGACTGCGTCATCGACCCCGCCGACACGCGCCGGGAGCTCATCGACACGCTCGACATGCTGGCCACCAAGCGCGAACGGCTGCGCCAGCGCCGCCACGACAACGCCCCCCTCTAGGCCCTGGGATTCGCGGCGGAGCGACATATTGGGTACATTCGGCGGCGCGAACAAGGGGGACTGATGGCGCAGGACAGCTTCACGATCACCGACAACCGCTCAGGAGAGTCGGTGACCGTTCCCGTGGTCGACGGCACGATCTCCGCGGCCGCACTGCGCGAGCTGGACCGAGGCCTGTGGTTCTACGACCCCGCCTACCTCTCCACAGCCAACTGCGATTCGAAGATCACCGAGATCGACGGCGACGAGGGCGTCCTGCGGTACCGCGGCTACCCCATCGAGCAGCTCGCCGAGCAGTCCAGCTTCCTCGAGGTGGCCTACCTGCTGATCCACGGCGAGCTGCCCACCGAGGCCGAGGCGGCCGAGTGGATCCACCACATCACGTTCCACACCTACGTGCACGAAGACATCACGCGATTCATCAAGGGCTTCCGCTACGACGCCCACCCGATGGGCACGCTGGTCTCCACCATCGCCGCGCTGTCCACCTTCTACCCAGAAGCCAAGGACATCGACGATCCCTACACGCGGTTGGTCCAGATCATCCGGCTGATGGCCAAGATGCCCACGATGGCGGCGTTCACGTACCGCAATCGGATGGGTCTGCCGTACGAGTACCCCGTCAACCACCTCACTTACACCGGCAACTTCCTTCGGATGATGTGGAGCGTGGCCGACCCCGATTACGTGCCCGACCCCACGCTGACACGGGCCCTCGACGTGCTGTTCATCCTGCACGCCGACCACGAGCAGAACTGCTCCACCACCACGATGCGCACGGTTGGATCCAGCCGGGCCGATCCGTACTCGGCGGTGGCAGCGGCCACCTGCGGGCTGTACGGGCCGCTCCACGGCGGCGCCAACGAGCAGGTCATCCGGATGCTGCACGAGATCGGCAGCTTCGACAATGTGGCCGCGTACGTCGAGCGGGCCAAGTCCGGCGATGTGCTGCTGCAGGGCTTCGGGCACCGGGTGTACAAGAACTACGACCCGCGGGCCAAGATCATCAAGGAGACCGCCGATGCGGTGTTCAAGGTGACCGGCCTGAACCCGCTGCTCGACATCGCCATGAAGCTGGAAGAGGTGGCGCTCAGCGACTCCTACTTCAAGGACCGGCGCCTGTACCCCAACGTCGACTTCTACTCCGGCCTCATCTACGAGGCGATGGGCTTCCCGCTGGACATGTTCACGGTGCTGTTCGCCATCGGTCGGACGCCGGGTTGGCTTGCCCACTGGGTGGAGATGCTCGGCGATCCCGAGCAGAAGATCTACCGCCCCCGCCAGAAGTACACCGGCCCCGGCCAGCGCGACTACGTCGCCATCGAGAACCGCTAGCCAGCTCTCCCCCGCTAGGCGCTGCTGGCGCAGCGCTTGCTCGGTAGCTAACCGACGTCCAGCAGGATCTTGCCGACGTTCGCGTTGGTGGCCATGTACTCGTGCGCTTCGGCGATGTCATCGAGTGCGAAGCGCGAGTCGATGACCGGTCGCAGCGAGCCGTCGTCGAAGCGCGGCAGCAGTTCGGCGCAGAAGCGCTGGTTGGCGTCGATCTTCTGCTCGATGGGCCGCGATCGCAGCACGGTGCCGATCAGCGCCGCTCGCTTCGGCAGCAATGCGCCGAGCGGGAACGTCGCCGTCGGCTCACCCATGACGCCGACTTGGATAATGCGCCCCTGGACGCGTACTGAGGCGATGTTGCGGGCCAGGTAGTCGCCGCCGATCACGTCGAGCACTACGTCGACGCCTTGGCGGCCGGTCCACTCCTTGATCGCATCAGCAAAGTCGGTCTCGGTGTAGTCAATGACGAGGTCGGCGCCGAGATCGGTGCAGGCCGTCACCTTCGACGTCGAGCAGGTGACGGCGATACGGGCGCCGATGGCCTTGGCGATCTGAATCGCGGCGGTGCCCACACCCGAAGCGCCGGCGTGCACCAGCGCAGTGCCGCCCGAGGTCAGCTCGCCCTGGGTCACGAGCGCATCGTGGGCGGTCATGAACACCTCCGGGATGGCTGCGGCATCGAGCAGCGCCACCGAGGCGGGGATGCGCTGCAGCATGCGCTCGTGGGTGACGACCTGTTCGGCCTTCGCGCCGCCCGACACGATGCCCATCACCTCGTCGCCCACCGACCAGCCGGTAACTCGCTCGCCGAGCGCGGCGATGGTGCCTGCGAACTCGAGACCCGGGATCTCGAACTCGGGCTTGGGGCCCGGCGCGGGGTACAGGCCCATCCGCTGGAGCAGGTCGGCCCGATTCATCGCCGAGCACGCCACATTCACCAGCACTTCTTCGGGCCCAGGCGCCGGGTCGGGCACTTCCCGTACCTGGAGCACGTCGACGCCGCCGTATTCGGGTATCACCACTGCACGCATGGGCGGCGACGGTACTTCGGAAGTGATTACCCTGCGAGCCCGTGCGTCGGGATGCTGTCATCACCCTCGAGGGCGCGAACAACTGCCGTGACATCGGCGGCTATCCCGTAGGGGGCGGGCGTCATGTGCGGATGGGAGCGCTGTTTCGCTCCGATCGCCTGAGCGCACTGTCCCTCGACGATCTCGAAGAACTGGGCAGCCGCGGCATCCGCACGGTGGTTGATTTCCGTGCCGGACCCGAGATCGAGCGCGACCGCTCGCGGCTGTGGCCCGGCGTGACGTCGCACATCTCGCTGCCGGTGGGTGACACCGTGGATGGCGACATCAGCATGGTGGACCAGATCTTCGAGGGTCGGCTGCGATCGGTCAGTGAAGACGACATGGCCGGGCTGTACCTGCAGATGATCGGCTCCTACGGCGAGCGGTTCGCTCAGCTCGTGGCCATTGCCGCCGACGTCGACCATCTGCCGATGCTGTTCCACTGCACGGCCGGCAAGGACCGCAGCGGCATCGCGTCGGCGCTGCTGCTGGAAGCACTCGGCGTCGACCGTGAGACGGTGCTGGATGACTACTGCCTCACCAACGAGCTGCGATCCCACCAGCGCATGGCTGAGCTGGCACCGGAGTTCGCCAAGATCAACATCGACATCGACGACGTGCGAGCCATTCTGAGCGCCCCGCGGGCGGTGATGGCCAGCGTGCTCAGCGAGCTGGACAGCCGTTACGGGTCTCAGCAATCCAACGGCACGGGCACCGGCGTGGAGGGCTACCTGCTGACCCACGGGCTCGATCCCATGGCGCTGGAAATGCTGCGAGCGAACCTGCTGATCTAGCGGCAGCGCACAGGAGGATCGCCGGTGATACGGCGTCGACCGCCGACGAGCGTCACCTACTGATCGGTGCGGTACAGGTAGCGGATGTCCCAGTAGCCGTACAGGGTCGGCATGGTGTTGCGGAACACGTTGCGCACGGCGCCCAGCCGCTCACTGAGCGTCGTATAGATCAACGGCACGTTTGCCGCGGCGATGGCCTGCGCCTCGCGATAGAGCTGAACTCGCCTGTCGCGATCGAGTTCCTGGCTGGCCTCGATGTAGAGCCGGTCGATCTCGGCTTCCCAGTCGGTCTCAGGTTCGTCTTGGAACGGATGCCACAGATGCAACGACTGGGAGCTGTGCCACAGACCGATGCCGCTGTAGGGATCGGGACCGCCGGTGAAGCCGATGACCATGGCCTCCCAGTCGTAAGTGGTGGTGAGCTGCGACACCAGGTCTCCGAAGTCGATCACCTCAAAGGTGACGTCGAGACCCGCCTTGGCCATCCCGTCCCGGATGATCTCCGTGGCGGCCTGGCGCACGGCGTTGCCTTCGTTGGTCACGAGCGTGAACGAGATCGGGTTGCCCAAATCATCTTCGCGGATGCCGTCACCGTCGGTGTCGATCCACCCCAGATCATCCAGAAGATCGTTCGCCTTGCCGATGTCGTACGGGTAGCGACGCACATCGGGGTTGTGGAAATCGCCGGCAGCCGGGCTCACTGACGACCACTGCGCATAGCCGAGTCCGTGCTGGATGCCGTCGATCATGGCCGCCTTGTCGAGCGTGTGGGCCACCGCCTGACGGAAGTTGACGTTGCCGAACCAATGCAGCTTGGTCGGGTCGACGAACGGCTCACCGGCGTCGTTCGAGCCCGGATTCTGGTTGAACGTCAGGAATGTGGTGCCGAAACCGGGACCCCGGCGGTACAGGGCGAAGTTCTCGTCTTCCTGCAGCGGCTCCAGCACTGCGTACTCTTCGCCCAGCACACCGTGGAAGTCGGCTGTGCCGTCGCGGAACAGCGCCAGTTCGGAATCCAGATCCGGCACCACGATGTGCACCACCTGGTCCAGGTACGGGAGCTGCTGGCCGTTGGCGTCGCTCTGCCAGTAGTGCGGGTTGCGCTCGAAGACGATCCGTTCGCCAGGTGTGTATTCGCCGATGGTGAATGGCCCGGTTCCGATGATCTCGGATGGGTCGGTGTCGAGGTTCCAGAACTCGGTGAACGTGCCCGCCTCGATGGGTGCTTCAAAGATGTGCTTGGGGTAGATGGACGTGCCCATCGAACGCAGGAACGGTGCGAACGGCTGGGGCAGCACAAACTCGACTGTGTGATCGTCGAGCGCTGCCACCGTCATCTTCGATGTCTCCCACTCTCCGGCTTCGTTGAGGTAGCGGAACTCGAAGGTGCCGCGGCTCGACGCGTTGAAATCGTCGTTGTAGACGACCTTGTTGAACGTGAAGTCCACGTCGTGCGCAGTGAGGGGTGTGCCGTCGTTCCATGTCACATCGTCACGCAGGTGGAACACCCAGCGCAGCCCGTCATCAGAGCTCTCCCACGACTCGGCGAGCATTGGTTCGATGGCGTCGTCGAGCCACGATGTCTCGGTCAGGCCCTCAAAGAGGTAGCCCAAGACGTTCGACGAGCCGGCGTCGTTGGACAGTGCCAGGTTGAAGGTCAGTGGTTCCGAGATCGTGGCCAGGGTGAGTGCGCCGCCGTGGGTGCCGATCTCGTAGGAGAAGGAACCGGCATTGCGGCGCAGCTCGTCCACGATCTCTTGGGTCGTCGAGATTGCGTCGGAAAGGCAGAAGGGAAGCCCGACGCTGTCCAAGTCGTCGGCCAAGAACTCGAACTCGCGCCATTCGGCGGGAATGCAACCGCTCAGCTTGTTGGTGCCGCCGAGCATGATCTGTTCAAGGTCAGTGAGCGCCGCGAGACCTGCCGGGATGGCCCCGGTGAGCTGGTTGCCTTGGAGCCAGAGCCGCCTGAGACTGCTGAGCGCGCCGAACTCGGCCGGGATGGCCCCGGTGAGCTGGTTGCCGTCGAGGTAGAGCCGTCGCAGCTTGGTGAGGTTGCCGAATTCAACGGGAATTTCGCCGGTCAACTCGTTGCCTCGGAGCCACACCTCGGTCAGCTCGACGAGATTGCCCAGCTCGGCAGGCAGTTCGCCGCTCAGCTGGTTGTCGTCGAGATCGAGCCGGGCAAGGTGGACCAGGTTGCCGAGTTCGGCGGGGATGGGGCCGGTGAGCTCGTTGTGCCACAGGTTGAGCCGAGTGAGCAAGCTGAGGTTGCCAAGCTCGGTCGGGATCTCGCCGCTGAGCTGGTTGTACCGGAGGAAGAGGATCCGCAGGTTCGCCAGGTCGCCGAGCTCGGCCGGAATGGGACCGTCGAGCTCGTTGAAGCTGAGCGAGATGCGCTCGAGACTGTCCAGGCCGCCTAAGGCCAGCGGGATGTGACCGGTCAGGGCGTTCCTGCTCAGGTCAAGGTTGACCAGCCGGTCCAGGTCTCCCAGCTCGGTGGGGATTTCCCCCGACAACTGGTTGTCGTGCAGGACGAGTTGCTTGAGCCTGGTCAGCCGCGCCAAGCTCGCCGGCAGCGTCCCGCTGAGTGAGTTTCGGCTGAGATCGAGGCTCTCGAGCTGGCTCAGATCGCCGATACTGCTGGGGATGGACCCAATCAGCCGATTGTTGGCCATGTGCAAATCGCGCAGCCTGGCGAGGCGTGTGATGGTCACCGGTAGCTGGCCCGAGAGACGGTTATTGCTCACGTCGAGTTGGACGAGCTTATGGAGGTTCACGACCGCAGTCGCCAGCGGGCCGGACAGCTCGTTGTCGTTGAGCCGCAGTTCGCGAAGCTCGGTCAGGCTCCACAGCGCATAGGGGAGCTCCCCGTACAGCCAGTTGTCGCTGACGTCGAGGTGTCTCAGCCTCGCGAGTCGGCCCAGTGCGCTCGGGATCCGGCCCGTCAGCTGGTTGCGTTCGAGATGCAGCTCGGCGAGGTGCTCGGCGTTCCCTAGAGCTGAGGGGATGGCGCCCGACAGCTGGTTGTCTCCCAAGTCCAGCACTTGGAGCATGCTGAGATCGCCGAGTTGACTGCGGATGGCGCCGGCGAGCTGGTTCTGCTCCAGCCGGAGTTCTGTCAGCTTGGCGAGCTGGCCCAACTCGGAGGGAATCTCCCCGGACAGCTGGTTGTCGTCAAGCCACAGGTAACGCAGTTCGTGCAGATCGCCCAACTGCGGTGGGATCGTCCCTTCGAGATGGTTGTGCCCGAGGCGCAGCCGCCTGAGCTGGCCAAGCTGGCCCACTTCGGCGGGAATCTCGCCGGACAGCTGATTCTCGCTGATGACCAAGTCTTCGAGCGCACCGAGGTTGCCCAGCTCTGCGGGGATCGACCCGGTGAGCTGGTTGCCCCGCAGGTCGAGCGTGATGAGTTGGCTGAGGTTGCCGATTTCGGCGGGCACCTCGCCGGTCAGCGAGTTGTTGCCGGCATCGAGCCACGTCAAGCTGGCGAGGTCACCGATCTCGGCAGGAAGCTCGCCTGACAGGCTGTTGCGGCTGACATCGAGCCATTCCAGATTGCCGAGCCGGCCCATCTCGGCGGGGAGCTCGCCCCAGAACAGGTTGCCGCTGATCACCAGGCGCCGGAGTTGGGACATCTCCCCCAGTTCGGGGGGCAGCGGGCCCGACATGCGGTTGCCTCGCATGTCAAGGACACGCAAGCCCTTGAGTTGCCACAGTTCGACGGGATTGGCGCCCCACAAGGCGTTGTGCTTGACATCGAGCAGCGTCAGATTGGTGAGTTCGCCGATCTCTGAGGGGATCTGGCGATAGAGCCGGTTGTTCTGCAGGTCGAGCACTCGGAGATCGGTGAGTTCGCCGATGGCCCGGGGAATCTCCCCATGGAGGTTGTTGTCGCCCAAGTCGAGGCGTCGCAATGCTGTGAGCTGGCCGATTGCCGCCGGAAGCTCGCCCGACAGCCCGTTGGAGGGCAGGTCGAGACGCACTACCCGCCCGTCGCTGTCGGTGGTGACGCCGTGCCACTGGCCGAGCGGTGCCGCCGAGCCCCAGAGGTCGCTGTGACTCCAGCCATCGCCGCCGGTTGCAGCGAACAGCTCCTCGAGCGCTTCGCGGTCCGACGGTTCGTCATGGTGCTCGCTGGCGGCCGCCGGTACTGCGAGCTGCAATGCCAGCGCGACGGCAAGCGAGATGGCCGCCGTGCGGGCCGATATAGCGCGACGGGCTCGGGTCATGTGCACGTCCTTGCGTGGGGCTCGTGAGGCGAGGGGACGACCGCGGAGAGTACAACTCGGCCCCGCCGACTCCGTGGAATCTTGCCGGTCGGCATGTGCGGTTTCGTGAATCGCTTGTCCGGTGCGCCGTAGGGTCTCGGCGATGGATTACCGCTGGCCCCAGGAACTGACCGACTTGGCCGACGAAGCAGCCAGGTGGGTGAGCGAAGCGACCGCCGACCTGTTCACCATCGATGACAGCTGGCTGGTGGGTTACTCGGAGGAGTTCACGCTGCGGCTGGGCGCTCGTGGCTGGATCGGGATGTGCTGGCCTGTGGAAGCCGGCGGCGACGGGCGGCCCGAGGTTGAGCGATTCGTGGTCACCGAGCAGCTGCTGCTCGGGGGCGCGCCGATGGCCAGCTCGTTCTTCCCCGACCGCCAGATCGGCCCGGTGCTGCTCACCTACGGCACGCCCGAACAGCAGGCCCGGTTCCTGCCAGAGATGCGCGCGGGGCGATCACGCTGGTGCATCGGGATGTCGGAGCCCGACGCAGGCTCAGACGTGGCCGCGATCGGCACGACGGCGGTACGAGACGGCGATCGCTTCATCGTGAACGGCCAGAAGATCTGGACGAGCGGCGCCGCTACAGCGAACTGGTGCTATCTGATCTGCCGGACTGATCCCGACGCCCCACCGCACAAGGGCATGAGCGAGCTGGTCGTGTCGATGGACACCCCCGGCATCGAGGTGCGGCCCATCCGCGACGCCTCGGGCGACGCCCACTTCAACGAGGTGTACTTCGACGACGTGGCTGTGCCCGTTGAACACCTGGTGGGCGAGCTGAACAACAGCTTCTCCCAGACCATGCGCCAGCTCGAGCACGAGCGGGGCGGCATCGACCGGCTGGCGTCGAACCAGCGCCTCTACCTCGACATGAAGGACCGGGCCGATACCTCGGATCCGCTGGTGCGCCAGAGGATGGCCCGCATCGAGACCGGCTACCGGATCGGCCGCGACATGGTGCTGCGCAACGTGCTGCGCCAGACGCCCTTCCCCCAGTACTCGGCGGTGACCAAGACGTGGTGCACCGAGTTCGAGCAGGAGGTCTCCCGCTTCGTGGGCGACGTGGCCGGCGCCGAGACGATGCTCGCCAACCGGGTGTCACGCAACGTGGTGTACGCGCCCGCCTACACGATCATGGGCGGCACCACGCAGATCCTGCGAAACATCATCGGCGAACGGATCCTGCGGCTGCCCCGAGAACCCCGCGGCTAGCGGCAAAGGCCCGCCGGGCCGGTGCCTGTTGTCTCCCGCTCTTGTTCCCCATTCTCATGTGATTGGGCTCACGGGCCGCTCGGGCCCCGGCTTCGCCTATCGGCTCAGCCTCCGGGAGCGAAGACCCAGCTGTTGGGCTCGTCGCCCGTCTTGATGCGGCCTGCGGTGCGGCCGGCGAAATGGGTGCCGATGATGAGACGGCCGTCGGCCCAGCGGGGGTAGGCGTCGAGGCGAGTCGCGGTGGAGCTGCCGTCGCGGCTGTAGTCGGCGCTGGAGGCGAGGTCGGGATGTGCGAACTGGAGGGGGTGGTGCGTCATGTCCCCGGTGATGACCGCCCGCTCGCCCGCAGACTCGATGATCACGCTGACATGGCCAGGGGTGTGGCCAGGCGTCGGTTCGAACCAGACCTCCCCGTTGATGTGGTGATCAAGCGCTACGAGGTCGCCGAGGCCCGCGTCCATGACCGGCTCCACCGAGTCTTCGAACACAGGGCCGTAGTCCTGCGGCTCGGCGCGCCAGTAGTCGAACTCCTTTTGTGCGAACAGGTAGCGGGCGTTGGCGAACGTGGGCACCCACTCGCCGTCGACGAGGCGCGTGTTCCAGCCGACGTGATCCACGTGCAGGTGGGTGCAGGCCACGGCGTCGATGGTCTCGGGGGCGAATCCGGCGGCAGTGAGGTCTTCGAGGAAGGGCGTGGAGAGCTGCTCGAACGGCGGCGCGCCGGGACGCGACTTGTCGTTGCCCGCGCAGGTGTCGACGACGATGCGCATGCCCTCCGATTCGATCACCAGCGAGTGCATCGACAGGCGCATGCGGCCGTCGTCGGTGACGAAATCGGGCCGCAGCCAGTCGTAGTCGTCGATGAGGTCGTCCGCCCCCGGCAGCAGCACCGAGAACGGCCAATGCACCTCCATTTCGGAGACGCGGGTAATGCGGACATCGCCCACCGTCCAGGTGATCGGCTCGGGCGTTTCGACGGTCGGCATCGTTGGGACTCCTCGTTGTGTTGCGGCGCGCGGCGCCCGTCACAGCGATGACGTTGCGGGACGCCGACGAACCGCCACACTATTGCCGCCCCACATCCCCCTGCCGTGCCGAGTCATGAACACATTTGCCTCCGACACACCTGATCCCGGCGATCCGACCCGCAGCGAGCGGTTCCGCGAAGCCGCCATCGCGGCCGAGCTGGAGACAGGCGAACGCGAGCCGACCCGTCAGAAGGCGTGGCGCAGTTCGATGCTCCGGCTGGTCAGGATGGGCTTCGGGTTCAGCGTGGTGGTGCTCGGCGTCATCATGATGCCGCTGCCCGGCCCTGGGATGCTGGTGGTGGCCGTGGGCCTGGCGATCCTGGCTCGGGACGCAGCGTGGGCCGACCGGCTGCTGGGCAAGGTGAGAGAACGCCTGCCGTCCGATGCCGATGGCAAGCTGCCCCGCTCGACCATCGCCACCATGGTGCTGCTCGCCGCGGCGGGCATTGCCGCCTCGATCTGGTTCACAGTCGGCGACATCAACCCGCTCGACGTGATCCTGTTCTGGCGGAACTGAGGGCAAGGCCCTCAGTTCCTTATGTCGCGAGCGGGGGCGAAGCCCCTTCGCTCGCAGAAATCAGCACGGGCGTTGAGACTTCGCTGAAGAAGTCGTTGCCCTTGTCGTCCACCACGATGAAGGCCGGGAAGTCCTCCACCTCGATCTGCCAGACCGCCTCCATGCCCAGCTCGGGGTATTCGAGCACCTCGACCTTGCGGATCGAGTCCTTGGCCAGCCGCGCCGCAGGTCCGCCGATGGAGCCCAGGTAGAAGCCGCCGTAGCGAGCGCACGCCTCGATGACCTGGCGTGACCGGTTGCCCTTGGCCAGCATGACGAGGCTGCCGCCGGCGGCCTGGAACTGCTCCACGTAGGAATCCATGCGCCCCGCAGTCGTGGGGCCGAACGAGCCAGAGGCGTAGCCCTCGGGAGTCTTGGCGGGGCCGGCGTAATACACGGGCCGCTCACGCAGGTAGTCGGGCAGCCCGTCGCCGGCGTCGAGGCGTTCTTTGAGCTTGGCGTGAGCGATGTCGCGGGCCACCACCAGCGTGCCGGTGAGTGACAACCGGGTCTTGACAGGGTGCTGGGTGAGCTGGTTGCGGATGGCGTCCATCGGCTGGTTCAGGTCGATCGGCACCACCCCGGATGACAGCTCCCGTTCCTCTGTCTCGGGCAGGAACCGGGCGGGGTCGGTCTCGAGCTGTTCGAGGAAGACGCCGTCGGCGGTGATGCGTCCGAGTGCCTGGCGGTCGGCCGAGCACGAGACAGCGATGCCAACGGGGCAGCTCGCTCCGTGACGGGGCAGGCGCACCACCCGCACGTCGTGGCAGAAGTACTTGCCGCCGAACTGCGCGCCGATGCCGAACTCGCGGGTGAGTTCCAAGATGCGACCTTCCCATTCGAGGTCGCGGAAGCCGTGGCCGGCCTCGCTGCCGGCGGTGGGCAGCGTGTCGAGGTACTTGGCCGACGCGTACTTGGCCACCTTCACCGCGAACTCGGCCGAAGTGCCGCCGATCACCACCGCCAAGTGGTAGGGCGGGCAGGCGGAAGTGCCCAGCGTGCGCAGCTTCTCGTCGAGGAACCGGGTGAGGCTGTCGGGATTGAGCAGGGCCTTGGTCTCCTGGAACAGGAAGCTCTTGTTGGCCGAGCCGCCTCCCTTTGCCATGAAGACCAGCTCGTACTCGTCGCCCGGCGATGCGTAGATCTCGATCTGGGCGGGCAGGTTGTTGCCGGTGTTGCGCTCGGTGAACATGTCGAGCGGCGCCATCTGCGAGTAGCGCAAGTTCGACGTGAGAAACGTGTCGGCCACTCCCTGGGAGATGGCCTCGGCATCGTCGAAGTCGGGCTCGTCATCGGTGCCGGTGAGCACCCGCTCGCCCTTGTGGCCCCAGATGATCGCCGTGCCGGTGTCCTGGCAGCTCGGCAGCACTCCCCCGGCAGCGATGTTGGCGTTCTTGAGCAGTTCCAGGGCGACGAACCGGTCGTTGGCCGAGGCCTCGGGATCGTCCAGGATCGCAGCGATCGAGGCCAGATGACCGGTGCGGAACATGTGCGAGATGTCTCGCATGGCCTCAGCAGTGAGCAACCGCAGCGCTTCGGGTTCGACTTGGAGGAAGCGCCGCCCCGCGGCAGTGACGGTCGAGACATAGTCGGACGTGAGGTGCCGGTAGGTCACATCGGCGGGTCCGGTGGGAAGCAACTCCACGTGGGTGTAGGTGCTCATTGCTTCATGCTACGGACGCTTGCCCGTCGGCGAACTGACCGGGCCGTCGCGCACGGCAGGATTGCGGCGCTCTGGGGCGGTGTCGGCGCGCCACCGGATCCCGCGGCGAGAATGGCGCCGTGGCTGGTGTCGAGTCAATCAATGCGATCACGTTGCGGACCGCCGACATGGCGGCGTCGGTGCGGTTCTACGAGGCATTGGGCTTCCGGCTCAGCTACGGCGGTGATGACGCGCCGTTCAGCACGCTGCGCAGCGCCGAGTGCTTCGTCAACCTGATCGCTGTCGACAACCCTGCGGCGGCCGAGACCGGCTGGGGCCGGGTCATCTTCCATGTCGACGACGTGGACGCGCTCTACCAGCAAGCGCTCGACGCGGGCCTGACGCCGCAAGCAGCTCCCCGGGACGCCCCCTGGGGCGAGCGCATGTTCCCCATCTTCGACCCCGCGGGACACGACCTGAGCTTCGCCAAGCGCATCCGCGCGTACGAGGTGGATCACCCCGAGCTGTGATCGGGGCATTCGCCGCTCGCGCCCGCACCGTGGACCAGCTTGCGACGAGCGGCCCAGGCTGGACGCGCCCTGAACGGTGGCGGCGTACCGTCGAGGCGTGAGCGAGGGGCTGTTCGAAGCTGCAGGCGCTGAGCGCTTGGCCCGTCAGGCTCCCCTGGCGGCGCGGCTGCGGCCCCGGACGCTCGACGAGATCGTGGGTCAAGACCATCTGCTGGCCCCCGGGCGGCCGCTGCGGGAGCTGATCGAGGCTGACCGGCTGTCGTCGGTGA
This sequence comes from Acidimicrobiia bacterium, assembly GCA_022821985.1. Classification (GTDB taxonomy): domain Bacteria; phylum Actinomycetota; class Acidimicrobiia; order Acidimicrobiales; family Poriferisodalaceae; genus Poriferisodalis. The sequence continues at coordinate 2,536 of JAJECP010000001.1, read as the reverse complement.
TCCTGTGGGGGCCTCCCGGCACGGGCAAGACGACGCTGGCTCGGGTGGTCGCTGCATCAACCGCCAAGGAGTTCTGCGAGCTGTCAGCGGTGAGCGCCACTGTCAAGGACGTGCGCGAGGTCATCGCGGACGCCCGGCTGCGGCTCGGCGAGCACAGCAGGGGCACCATCCTGTTTCTCGACGAAGTGCACCGCTTCAACAAAGCGCAGCAGGATGCGCTGCTGCCGGCGGTCGAGGACGGCCTGATCGTGCTGATCGGCGCCACCACCGAGAACCCGCACTTCGAGGTGAACCCGCCGCTGCTGTCGCGCTCGACGCTGTTCCGGCTGGTGCCGCTCGACGACGCTGCGCTGCGCACCCTCATCGATCGGGCGCTGGAAGCCGAAAGCGCGACCGCAGACGCTGACGCCATCGACCACATCGCTGCCCGCAGCGGCGGCGACGGGCGCCACGCTCTCACCAGCACGGAGGTGGCGGTGGCGCTCGCCATGCGCCGCCAGGAGGCAGAGGCCCTCGAAGCCATCGAGATCAGCGGAGCAGCCCACGCTGCCCCCGACACATCGACTGCAGGCACTCACGTCACGCTGGCCGATGCCGAGCATGCCGTGGACGCCAAGGCGGTCCGCTATGGCGCCGACGGTCACTACGACACCATCAGCGCGTTCATCAAGTCGCTGCGGGGCTCCGATCCCGACGCCGGGCTGTACTGGCTGGCACGCATGCTCGACGCTGGCGAGGACCCTCGCTTCATCGCCCGCCGCATGGTCATCTTGGCCTCGGAGGACATCGGCATGGCAGACAGCTCGGCCCTGCTGGTGGCCGAAGCCGCCGCCCGGGCGGTTGAGTACGTGGGGCTGCCGGAGGCCCAGCTCAACCTCGCGCACGCCGTGGTGCGTCTTGCCACCGCCCCCAAGTCGAACCGGGTCACGGTCGCGCTCAGCCGTGCCAAGACCGATGCCCGTTCCGCCGGCGCCGGCGAAGTGCCGATCCACCTGCGGGACGCCCACTACCAGGGCGCCGCATCGCTGGGCCACGGCGAGGGCTACGTGTACCCGCATGACGACCCGAGCGGCTGGGTTCCCCAGCAGCACCGGCCCGACGAGGTGGCCGGCAACGTCTACTGGGAACCCTCTGAGCACGGCCGCGAACGCGACCTGCGCCCGGCAGCGCCCGCCGAGCAATCCAGCGAACCAGCCGCCGACTGACCACAATGGAGGCACTATGAGCGCGAATGCAGCAACGCTGGGACTCACCGAGGTGCCCATTGTCGAATACGGCGATGTCGAAGACGACATGGTCGCCTACCGGGCAGCCGGCACCGAGCGGGCGATGCAGCTCGGCAACCGCGGACCGATTCGGTTCACCGACAGCGGCGATCTGCATCCAGAGATCGCCGAGGCCTACTCGCGCTGCGGCTTCTACGTCTTCACGGGCGTGCTCGGCCCCGACGAGCTGGCCGACATCGAGGCCGACGTCATCGACCTGCTCGACCGCTGCCCAACCGGCCCCGACTCCGACATCGACCGGCACGGCCGCCCAGCGCTCGATGCCGGCCGCACGGGCAAGGCCATCTCGTTCGTCCGCCCGCTGTCGGATCCCTACGGCGGCACCGATGTCGCCCACGGGCGCCATCCGTTCAAGATGTTCGAGCCCGCAGCCCCCGACGGCGCGCCGGAGTGGGTGGCGCAGGTCATCAGCGGTTCGCTGCAGTACTCCGAGGCCTGCCTGCGGGTGTACGCGCACCCCGGCCTGCTGGGCGTCGCGCAAGCGCTCAACGGCCCCGACTTCACGCCGTTCAACGAGGTGGTGTGGATCAAGCACCCGGGCCTCGGCGGCTCGGTGGCATGGCACCAGGACGGCTGGACGCACTGGGACCATCCCGAGCTCGACGAGGGCACGCACGGCTTCAACTTCATGGCCCAGCTCTACGGCTGCGATGCCACCAACGGCCTGTGGGTGGTGCCCGGCTCGCACCGCATGGGCAAGCTGGACATCAAGGCGATGTGCCAGGCGGCAGGCTCGGACCGCCTGCCCGATGCGGTGCCGCTCATCTGCGGACCCGGCGATGTCGCCATCACCAGCCGCCAGGCCATCCATGGCTCATTCGCCAACACATCCGACCGACCGCGAGTCACCATCAATTTCGGCTTCCACCGGCGTCGGTCGGTGCTGGGCGTGCGCAGCGGCGGCGTCCACAACCCGATCTCGCTGTACGACGAGACCTACATCGCCGAGCGCTCCCGGGTGATCGGCTGGGCGATCGATGCCCGTTCCAAGCGTTTCGGTGACGAGACGCCGTTCGTGTACCAGCCCAACGTGGGCCGCGAGCACGAGTTCGTCTGGGACGACGACGCCCGCGAGGCCATCAAGGACTACAACCTCAAAGACCTCGGCATCTAGATGGTTAGTTCCAAGGGGTGGGGTCCGCCGTTGGTGGGGTGAGGGTGTCCAAGCTCGGGGTGTAGTCACGCTTCGATCTTGGAGGTTCTCGGCATGGGCCCGGACTTGGACACCCTCGCGACTGCACTGTATGTGA
>JAJECP010000033.1 GCA_022821985.1 Acidimicrobiia bacterium | reverse complement strand
CGCACACGTCGTCGTAGCGCGTAATCATCCAGTTGTCCCCGATCGGGTTGTAATAGACCGGGTAGTGGTCGCGCAGCAGCTTCAGCGTCGGATACGGGTCATCCCCGTACTCCTTGCTGAAGAAGATCTCCGGATCGATCTCCGGCCTCGTCATCGTCATCGCTCGTCCTCCTGCCGCGAGGGAGCCCCCCGCGAGCAGTTTCGCGCGTCATGGTAGCCCCTCCCGCCCTCTCCGCGCCCCAAACGATGCGCCACGCGCCCCTATCGCGTAGCGTTCGAGAAACCGCCCAGGAGCCCCGCATGCCCGTCGATCCGAACCGCGAGAGCTGGAAGCCAGGCATGCCCTGGGAGCACGCCATCGAGGACATGGAGTACATCCGCGCCCTCGGCCGCGAGATGGGCGGACCCGAGCGTATCGAGCGCCAGCACGCCGGCGGCCGCTACACCATCCGCGAGCGCATCGAAAAGATGGTCGACCCGGGTAGCTTCGTCGAGGCCGGACCCATGGTCGGCGCCGCCGAGTACGACGAGGACGGCAACCTCGTCGGCTTCACCCCCGGCGCCTACGTGATGGGCCTCGCCGAGCTCGACGGGCGGTCCGTCGCCATCGGCGGCGACGACTTCACCATCTCCGGCGGCAGCCCCCACAACGTTCGCAAGCACCCGCGCGACTTCATGCAGCCGCTCGCGATGCAGTACGGCATCCCCTACGTCCAGCTCGTCGAAGGCGTGGGCCACAGCTCCAAGGCCGACGAGGCCGAGGGCCACATGGGCCTCCCCGCCGGCGACATGTGGTGGCGCGCCGTCGAGATGCTGCGCACCGTCCCCGTCGCCGCCGGCATCATGGGCTCCGTCGCGGGCGCCCCCGCCGCCTTCGCCCTCATGTCCCACTTCACCGTCATGGTGAAGGGCCAGTCCCAGATCTTCCCCTCCGGCCCGCCCGTCGTGCGCCGCGCCATCGGCGAGGACCTCGACAAGGAAGCCCTCGGCGGCGCGAAGATGCACGTCCACGAGAGTGGCCAGGTCGACAATGAAGCCGAGTCCGAGGAGGACGCCTTCGACCAGATCAAGCGCTTCCTCTCCTACCTCCCCGACACCACCGGCGACGTCGCTCCTCGCGTCGAGACCGGCGACCCGGCCGACCGCCGCCCCGAGGAGCTCCTGAATATCATCCCGCCCAACCGCAAGCGCGGGTACGACATGCGCACGCTCGTCTCCCACGTGGTCGATAACGGCGAGTTCTTCGAGATGCGCCGCCACTACGCCGGAGCGATCATCACTGGGTTCGCCCGGCTCGACGGCTACAGCGTGGGCGTCGTCGGCAGCGATCCGATGCGGCTGGCCGGCGCCATGGACGGCGACGGCGCCGACAAGTACGCGCACTTCGTGGACCTGTGCGACGCATTCAACCTGCCGATGCTGATCTTCCTGGACATGCCCGGGTTCATGCTGGGCTCTGCTGCTGAGCGCAAGGCCACCATGCGCCGGGGCGTGCGGGCACTGATTGCTTCAGCGGAGGCGAGCGTGCCCAAGGTGGAGTTCAACGTGCGCAAGTCCTACGGCGTGGCTGCCGATGCGCCCAACAGCATCGGCCTGCCGCATGCGCTCAACCTGCGGTTCGGTTGGCCCGCGGGGGAGTGGGGCGGCATCCCGATCGAGGGCGGTGTCGCGGCGGCATACCGGCGCGAGATCGACGCGGCGCCCGATCCGGAGGCGCATCGAGAGATGATCGAGGAGCGACTGCTGCGGCTCCGTTCGCCGTTCAAAGCAGCGATGCACGGCGATGTCGTCGACCTCATCGATCCACGCGAGACCCGGCGCCTGGCCTGCACGTTCGTGAAGCTGGCCCAGCCGGTGCTCGAGGAACTCGCCCGTCGCCCCAACAAGCGCGCCGTCCGCCCCTGATCCCACCATCGGGTGAGGCAGGTGCAGAACGCCGGGCTCGCCCAGCGGCGATCGCGAGCGCGTCGTTAGTGTGACGCCGTGACTGGGGAGAACTCGCTCAGGTTCGGGTGGTTGTCGCCATGCATCGGCAACCGGTGGAGTGACCATCGGCCGATCGTGGCCGACCAGGTGGAATGGCTCCTGCCTGAGGTGATCGGGCACTTCGACTCGCTGTGGATCGCCGATCACTTCTACGGGTTCGACGCCAAGACCGATCCGTTTCTCGAGGCCTGGACCACCATCACTTGGTGTGCGGCTCGCCTGCCCGACGTGCAGCTGTGCCACCACGTGCTCGGGCACGGCTACCGGCCGCCGGCCTTGACAGCCAAGATGGCGGCGACACTGCAGTACCTGTCGGGCAACCGGTTCATCTTGGGCATCGGGGCCGGTTGGCGGGGCGACGAGTACGAGGCGTACGGCTACGAGTTCCCCTCACCGAAGGTGCGATTCGCACAGCTCGAAGAGGTGGTCACGATCTGCCGGCTGATGTGGACGCAGGATGACCCCAGCTTCGAGGGTCAGCACTACAGCATCGACGGCGCAGCGGCGCCTCCCTTGCCGGACGTGCCGCCGCCGATCTGCATCGGGGCCTCGGGAGAGCAGATCGGCCTGAAGGTGGCCGCCCGCCATGCCGACATCTGGAACACGCCGTGGAGGCGGGATCTCGCAGCGCTGAGACGCAAGTGCGGCATCGTGCTGGATGAACTCGAGCGGCTCGGACGCGATCCGGCGGAACTGGAGATGTCGACCACCGTCGAACGGGCACTGCCCACCACCGATGGCGAGGCGGCCGAGTACGCCGAATTCCTGGCTTCGCTGGTGGAAGTGGGAATCCGGCACTTCGTGCTCGACTTCGGAAACCCCGACAGCGCCGAGCCAGCCCACCGCTTCGCCGAACAGGTCATCTCCCCGCTGCGTGCGGGTAGCGGCTAAGCGAATGCAACGACGCTGGTGCCGGTGAACTCGACAGCGACCGAGTCGCCACGACGCACTTCGGGATCGGGTCCGCAGCGCACGCGCAGTTGAGTGCCGTCGAGATTCGCCACGACCATCGAGTCGTGCCCGTAGAACTCCACCAGTTCGACTTCGGCTGTGGTGCCCTGGGCCAAGCTGAGCTGCTCCGGGCGCAGCATCACGTCGACAGTTCGCGCAGCGCCGTGCGATGCCGTCCCGTTGCCGCTCTCGCCGGCGGCGTTGCTGAGAGGGAGGCGTCCGAGCGGGGTGTGCGCGAAGCCGTCCGAGGCGCCGCAGCGCACCCATGACGCTGTGCCCACAAAGTCGGCCACGAACGGGTCGACAGGTCGGCGGTAGAGGCCATCGGGTGTGTCGACCTGCGCGAGACGGCCCTCGCAGAGCACGCCCACGCGGTCGCCGACCACAAAGGCCTCGTCCTGGTCGTGGGTCACGAAGACGGCCGTGATCCCCAGTTCGATGAGCAGCCGCCGGACCTCGCTGCGAACGTCCTCGCGCAGCGATGAGTCGAGATTGGAGAAGGGCTCGTCCAGCAAGAGCACACCAGGGCGGGGCGCCAGCGCTCGCGCCAGCGCGACACGCTGCTGCTGCCCGCCCGACAGCGTGGAGGGCATGCGTTCGGCAAACCCGGACAGACCCACTAGGTCGAGTGCTTCGGCGATACGGCCCGGCGTTCGTGTCGACCGTTCGAGCCCGTAGCCGACATTCCGGCCCACGGTGAGATGCGGGAACAGCGCCCAGTCCTGGAACACCATCCCGACACGGCGCGACTCGGGAGCCACCCAGGAACCGCCTCGCCCCGGCGGTCCCGAGACGAACCTCTCGCCGAGCTGAATGGTGCCAGCCAGGGGACGTTCGAGGCCTGCGATCAGGCGCAGCAACGTGGTCTTGCCGCAACCGCTGGGGCCGAGCAGCGCGACCGACTCGCCGGGCTCGACACGCAGCGACAGGTCGTATACCGAATAGCTGCCCTGGGCGATTTCGTCGGCGGGATCGAGGCCCTCGGGGGAACTGACTCTGTGGGCCTGGCTGTACGAGTGGGTGACGCCATCGAGGACGATGGAGCGTGCCCCCGGCCAGTGCCGATTTCGGCCGTTCCGGGCCAGATCGTCCGGCGCCGCCGGGTCGGCGTACCGCCGGTCTCGCCTTGACCGAAATGCCCGGACCGTGCGCACCAATCGAAGTATAAGCAGGGGACTCGGCACGTATCCAGATGACCGAATGCTGAATAGTGACGATGCCTGCTGCAGTTCAGTAGGCATAGCTAACACCCAAAGGAGCCGACGCCCGGAGGGCCAGAGCTACGCGACCCGTGCCGCAGTAGGTTGACGCCAACAAGCCGGCAGAGCACGGGGGGCGAGCTGTGGCGCTGACGAATGATGATCGAGTAGAGATCCGGGACCTCATCTCCCGCTACAACAAGGCGATCGACACCGGCGATGCCGACGGGTACGCCAATACGTTCGCTCCCGACGGGCAGTTCATCGGGATCGTCGGCACCTTCAACGGCCGGGACGAGCTACGGGCGTTCGCTGCCGCGTACTCGACCGAAGAGCAGTACGCAGAGTTCGCTTCTGCGCAGCACTGGGTGACCAACGTCGTGGCTGACGGAGACGGATCCGAGGCCACTGTGTTCAGCCATTTGCAAATGGTCAAGCCGCTGCCTGACGGTGGCAGGATCCTGCTGGTCGGGCACTACGACGACGTCGTGCGCAAGGTCGACGGCCAGTGGCTGTTCGCGCAGCGAGTAGTGGTCTCGGACGCCTAGCCGAGCCTGCCGAAACAGCCGAGCATTACTGGAGAGAACATGGTGCCGCAGTCCGGCCTACCGAACGGCAACGCGCCCGCGAGCGCATTCGACATGGCAGCCAAGATGGCCGAGGGCCTGCCAGGGCCGGCAGGGGCATGGACGCCGATCCCGCGCTTCAGCTTTGTCGGCGGGAACAACGACTCGCCGAGTGTGCCGGTGGGCGGCCTGACCGAGGCGGCCATGTCAGTGCTGACGAAGCATGGCTCCGAACTCGCCACCTACAACCTCGGGGGCAATCCGCAGGGCTTCGAGGGGCTGCGTACGTTCGTCGCCGGATCGCTGGATGCGAATGCGCACATGCCGACGAGCAGCGAGCAGGTGCTGGTGGTGTCCGGTTCGCTGCAGGCGCTCGATCTGGTCAACGCAGCGTTCCTGCGCCCGGGGGACGTCGTGGTCGCCGAAGAGGCGACGTACGGGGGGATGATCTCGAAGGTCGCCCGGCGAGGAGCCAGATGCGTCGGTGTCGAGCTCGACGACAACGGGATCGTTCCGGAACGACTTGCCGGCCTGCTCGACGGGCTGGCTGCAGCCGGCACGCCGCCCCGATTCATCTACACCATCCCGACGGTCCAGAACCCCACAGGTTCGGTGATGCCGGTCGAGCGCCGGCGGGAGATCCTGGCCATCGCTCGGCACTTCGGCGTGCCGATCTTCGAGGACGAGTGCTATTCCGATCTCCAGTGGACCGGCGAGCGCCCGCCGACACTGCGTGCGCTGGACTGCGCCGAATCGGAGGGGCCGAGCGCGGTGATCTACTGCGGCTCGTTCTCGAAGTCGATCGCGCCTGCGCTCCGCGTCGGCTACATCGTGGGCGACGTGCCCATCGTGCGCCAGCTCATGGCCCTCAAGGACGACGCTGGCACCGGGGCAATCGAACAGCTCGTGCTCGCCGAGTACGCAGCAGCCCACTTTGACGACCACGTAGCCCAGCTGCGGGAAACGCTGCGAGAGAAATGTGCGGTGATGCGCCACGCCGTGAACACCCACATGGGTGCGCTGTCACAAGTGGCGATCAAGCTCGGCGGACCGGTGCAGGTGACCGACCCCAAGGGCGGCATCTTCGTATGGCTCACGTTCCCAGCCGGCACCGACACGTCGAGCTATCTGGCGCCAGCCGCCGAACGAGACATCCAATTCAACGAGGGTGCAGCTTGGTCAGTAGACCCCACTTGGGGGGCACGCCGTATGCGCCTCTGCTTCGGCAGCCTCTCGCACGACGACATCCGAGAGGGCGTGGCCGCGCTCGCCGAGGTGATCGCCGCGAACTAGCCGTGAGTGCTAGCGCGGCGAGATAGGCCGGGTGGGTGGCACCGAACGGAGCCCCCGCAGCCCGCAGCTTGCGAGGACTGCGGGGCGCGCGGCCGCTTGCGCCCGTGCAGGGAACACAGTGGTGACAGGACCCGCCCCGCCGGGCGGCACAGAAGCTCTAGCCGCGGCCGTGGCGCAGGAGCTTGCCGGGGGTTGCGCCGGTGCATTCGCCGTCCTGGAACGTCTCGACGCCGTTCACCAGGATGTGCCGGTAGCCGTGCGCACGCTGCACGCGGCGCCACTCGCCGCCGGGCAGGTCGTAGACGGCCTCGCCGATCCATTCGGGATCGATGGCCAGCTCGTCCATGTCATAGACGAGCACGTCGGCTGGGGCGCCCTCCTTCAGTACACCGCGATCCTGGAATCCGGCCGCATGAGCTGCAAGCGCCGACATCCGGTAGTGCGCCTCCTCGACCGTCAGCCGCTGCTCGTCACGCACGATCCACGCCAAGAAGTCCGTCGTCCATGCACCGCCGGTGAAGAACTTGGTGTGCGCACCGCCGTCGGACACGCCAGGGATCGTGTACGGCGAGTCGGTGTACACCGCCGACATGTGGTCCACGTTGAACTCGGGACCCTCGCCCAGGAACTCCGTCTTCAGATCGGTCTCGAGCGACAGGTCCAACATCACGTCGATGTAGTGCTTGCCTTCCATCTCGGCGATCTCGCCCAGCGACTTGCCCACGTACTTCTGCAGGTCTTGACGTCGCGCCACGCCCTGCACGACCAGCTTGCGGGGTGGTCCGCCGACCGCGCCCTGCGTGTTCGCGAACAGCGTCGCCGCCTCGTCGGTCTCGGCACGCAGCCGATCCCGCACGGCAGGGTCGTTCATCTTGCGGATCTTGTCCTCAATCGAACCCGTGGTTGCTTCGCGCCACGCCGGGCTCGAGTCGTACAGGTTCCACTCGTCGAGCGAGAAGGCGAAGCCCGTGCGGATGGAGGCGCCCTGGCCGAAGATGCGCAGCCCGTCGTTGTGGGCCTGTTCGAGCCATTCGAGCCGTTCCTCGTGCACCCGCGGGTTGCGCTGGCTCACCGGCACCACGTTGTCGATGATCGGTCGGCCGCTGACCTCGGCCAGCCGCCGCTTGAAGTCGAGATCCTCCGGATTGTTGACGTCGGGGCTCGTGGCCTGCGTGAGCTGGATGAAGCCCTCGTCACGCTCACGCAGCACTTCGGCCAGCACGAAGATGTCGTCGTCGATCATGGTGTCGGTGACCATCGGCGAGCCGTCGAAGTCGGCCTGGGTGGAGTTGGGTCCGAGACGCTGGATGGAAAAGCCGCATAGGCCGGCGTCCATGCCCTCGTGCAGCAGGCGCTGCATCTCCTTGCGCTCCGCATTGTTGGCCGGACGGGTCTTTGCCGCTTCGAGGCCCATCACGTAGATCATCAGCGACGCCGTCGGCATGTACTGCAGGACGTTGACGCCCTTCGGCGTGCGGTCCAGCGAGTCGAGATACTCCGGGATGGTCTCCCAGTCCCACTTCGGCAGCATGCCCTCCTGCATCGCCGCCAGCGGGATCGCCTCGGTGCGCACCATCGTGAGCATCGACCGCTCGCGGAAGTCGGGCTTGCAGGGAGCGAACCCGAAACCACAGTTGCCCAGCACCACCGAGGTCACCCCGTGCCAGCTCGAGATGGAGCAGTAGGGATCCCAACGGATCTGCGCGTCGTAGTGGGTGTGCAGATCGATGGTGCCCGGGGCCACGATGCAGCCACCGGCATCGATGACTTCCTTGGAAGGCTTGTCGGGACGGCCGCCGATCTGGGCGATCCGCCCGTCGGAGATCCACAGGTCGCCGCGGAAGCTCGGCACGCGTGTCCCGTCCACGATCGTGCCGTCCTTGATGTGAATGTCGAATTCCTCCACGATGTCCCCCTCGTGACTCAGCGCCCAGCTCGCTGTGGCACCGAATGCGGCATCGCTGTGGGACAGCGCAGTCGCTCGGATGGCGCGAGCCGGAATCCCCGCGCCAAAAAACCTAACACAGCTTCGTAAATCGATGACGCACGGCGAATTGCACGAGGCGTCAGAAGATGCTGAAACCGCCGTCGATCTTGATGACGTCGCCGGTGTGCCAGCGGGCTGCGTCGCTCATGAGATATACCGCGATGGCACCGAAGTCGTCTGGCACGCCCCACCGGCGCATGGGTATGCGGGGCATCACGTTGTCGACGAACTTGTCCCAGGTGAACAGCCGCTCGGTCATGGCGGTGTCGATCCAGCCCGGAATGACGGCGTTGGCGTTGATCTTGTAGCGGGCCATCTCGACCGACAGGCCCATCATCATCGCCAGCATGGCGCCCTTGGTGGCTGCATAGGCCTGGCCCCGGGCAGCGCCCTGGATCGCCGTGCCGCTCGAGGTGAGCACCAACGAGCCGCCTTCGCCTTGGGCGATCATCTGCCGGGTGGCGGCGCGCAGGGTGAAGAACACGCCGTGCAGGTTCACGTCAATGACGCTGAACCAATCCTCGTTGGAGTGCTCGTGGAAGCCCTTCTGGTTCTGCGTGCCGATGCCGGCGTTCGGGAAGCAGGCATCGACGCGTCCGTAGCGTTCGACCACCGCTGCCATGGACTCCTCGACCTGCTCCTCGTCGGAGACATCGCAGCGAAGGGCGCTGGCGGACGGGTTGATCTCGCGCAGCTCGGCCTCGGCCGCCGCGTTCTTGTCGGGATTCGTGCCCCAGATGCTGACGTCGGCACCGGCAGCCGCGACGCCGCGGGCGTAGCCCAGCCCGATGCCGCCGTTGCCGCCGGTGATGACAGCGACTTTGCCAGTGAGGTCGAATCCCTCGTACTGGTAGGCCACGCGGTTTCAGCCCTTGATCTGGCGCATGAACATGCCGTTGTCGAAGTAGTCCCGCCAGAAGGTGATCAGGCCTTCGTTGACTTCGAAGATCCCCATCACCGGCAACTCGATCAGGCGACCGGAGCCGGTGTGGAAGCGGTCGACCCGCTCGTTCATCACGGTGTTGCCGGTGGCCGTCTGGCGGACGACCTCGAACTCCACGGGCCCGTCGCCCTTCGTCAGGCCGCTCAGGAACTCCTTCATGGCGTCGGGGCCAGTCATGTCGCCCACTGGCACGTTGTCGTAATAGACGTCGTCGGAGACGTGGGCGGCCGCCCCGTCGAGGTCCTTCGCTTCGATGCAGGCGATGAACTTGCCGACGACCTCGGTCGGTGAATCGGCGGAATCAGTCATGTCGGGGCAACCCTCCGGCTTGGCCTGGCGGCAAGCGTTTCCCGCCGCCGGGATCTTGTCCTAGCACGCGCCGCCGGCCGGTGCCGCGGCTGCTGTCGCTAGCGATACTGAGCCCAGTCAGCCGGCACAAGTCCCGCAAGCGGCCGGGAGTAAGGTCACCGGGCTATGGGATCGGAGCACATGAGGTGTCATCGATGACGGCGAGCGCTGACCGCAGACCGCTTGCAGGGATCCGGGTCTTCGAGATCAGCATTGCGGTGGCAGCGCCGTGCTGCGGCAAGGCCATGGCGCATCACGGGGCTGAGGTCTTCAAGGTGGAGGCCCACAGCTATCCCGATGTGGCGCGAGCGTTCGGCTCGGCATGGGCTCGCGATCCTGAGCTCGCGGATGTCTTCTGCGACACCGGTCCCTACGTGCCCGAGATGTCGGCCGGCAAGCGCTCGGTTGGCCTCGAGCTGAAACAGCCGGAGGCGCTCGAGGCTGCGAGACGCCTGCTGGCCACGTGCGACGTGTTCCTGACGAACTTCGCAGCGCCGGGCATCGCCGAACTGGGACTCGATTACGAGTCCGTCAAGCAGGTGTGCCCCGACATCATCTACGCCGGCATGACCGGGTTCGGGGTCGACCCCGACAAGCCGTACTACCCCTTCCGAGCCTTCGGCCCCAATCAGGCACCGCTCGTGGGATGGGACGCGCTCACCGGCTTCCCGCATGAGGAGCCCGCCGGCATTCCCTCCATCGCACCGCCGGACTACATGGGCGGGCTGCACACCATGCTGGCGATTGTCACGGCTTTGCACGAACGGGACCGCACCGGGGAGGGCCGGTTCCTCGACATCAGCCAGCTCGAGACCACGGTGTCGTTCCTGGGGCCGTACTTGGTGGGCCAGGACCTCGGCGTGCCCGAGCCGTTCAGAAATGGCAATCGGGTGTCGTGGGCGGCACCGGCGGGGATCTACCGATGTGCGGGCGACGATCGGTGGATCGCTGTCGAGGTGCCCGATGACGAGGCATGGGAAGCGCTGGCGGGTTTGGCCGAATGGTTTGATGTTCCTGCGCACGACGCCGTTGATCAGGCGGCGTTGTCGACCTACCCGCACGCCACGCTGGCCGATCGCATCGCCAACCACGATGCGATCGATGCCGAACTGTCGGCCTGGACGAGCCGCCGCAGCTCCCAGCAAGCCGCTGCGGAGCTGCAGGCGCTGGGCATTGCGGCATACGAGGTGCTGAACCACACGGGCGTGCTGGCCGATCCCCAGGTGCACGACCGGCGTCCGTACTCGATCGCCCCGAGTCCACGACTGGGTCGCGACCTGTTCGTTCGCAACCCGGTGCGCATGAGCGAGACGCCCCCATACGTCACCCGCGCCGGCCCCAACATGGGTGGCGACACCGTCGACGTCCTCACCGAGATCGGCTATGCGCACGACGACGTGGACCGGATGGTCGCGGACGGGACGGCGTTCGTCGATGCCCGACCTGAGGTCGTGCTGGAGCGGCCGTTCGACCGCTGGTACGAATCGGTCGGGATAGCGGAGTTCTACGACGCCGAAGGCAACGTCACGGGCGGCGCTCAATGAGCCCCGCACAGCAAGGCCACGGGCCATGGAGCGGCGTGCGCGTGCTCGATCTGACCGGGCTGTCGGGCGCGTACGGCACCCGCGTCTGGGCAGCGCTCGGCGCCGACGTGATCTGCGTGGAACCCCCTGGGGGAAATCCCATCCGCAACATGCCGCCGCTGGCGCCGGGTCACGAAGGCCCCGAGGCCAGCCTGTGGTGGGCGTACTACGCGGCGTCGAAACGCAGCGTGGTACTGGACTCGACCGATCTGAGCGACATCGACGCGCTCGTGCAGCTCATTGCCAGCGCAGACGTGGTGCTCGACGATGCGATGCCCGCCGCCCAAGAGGGCTACTCATGGCTGGCGGACGTTGGCGAGGCAGGGCTAGGTGTCTCCGGCATCGTCGAGCGGTACCCGCACCTGACGTGGGTCTCGATCACGCCGTTCGGGATGACAGGGCCGCGACGTCACTGGCGTTCGTCGAATCTTGTCGCTTGGGCATCGTGCGGCTTGGCATCCACCGTGGGCTTCCCGCATGGCCCCCCACTGGCGCCAGCCGGTGAGATCGGCGTGCTGATGCACGGAGCTTCGCTGCATGCGGTGATCGGCTCGATGATGTCGGTGCGCGCACGCAACTTGGCGGCAGCGGAGGGTGAGCCAGCGCTCGGCCAGACCATCGACCTGTCGCTGCAGGAAGTGGGACTGTGGCTGTCGCCCGAGACCGGTGTGCCGCTGTATCTCGACGACCAGGTGCCTCGGCCCCGGGCCGGCAACCGCCGCCCAGTCACCAGCCCGATGGGCATGTACCCCGCGTCGGACGGCTACGTGGCGATCATCGCGATCCAGCCGGCTCACTGGAACGCGGTAGCGCAGTGGGTGCACGAGCTGACCGGCAACGAGGGCATCCTCGACGAGATCTTCATCGACATCGTGGTGCGCCGTGAGGCGCTGGAAGCCGTGGACGCGTGGGTCGAGGAGCTGACCACCCGCTTCACCAAGCAGGAGCTGTTCGTGGAGGGCCAGCGGCGGCGCATCCCGATCACCCCGGTCAACACCGTCGGCGATCTGCGTCACGACCCGCATCTCGAAGCGGTGGGCTGGTGGCGGCCCGAGGAGCACCCGGTGCTCGGCACCTACACGGTGCCGGGTTCGCCGTTCAGCACCGACGGCGATTGGTGGGCGTGGCAGCGGGCACCGATGCTGGGTGAGCACACCGACGAGGTGCTCAGCGAGCTGACCTAGCGGCAGGCCCTGGAGCCCTCAGCGGGGCGGGTCGAGCAGGGGCGGACCCGTGGCTGAGACAGTGACCGGATCGCCCACCGAGACCACAACGCCTTCGGGATCGATGGTGCACGCGATGCCGAACATGGCGTTGCCTTCCAGCATCCCTCGCATGCCTGGCGAGAAGCCTTCCGCGACCGAGCACCAGCGGTGCTTGCGCAGCACCAGCGCGGGTTCGCGGTGGCGCTCGCCGGTGTCCTGATCGATCTGGGGGACGGCGCAGCGGGGCCACACCACGCGAGCGCTGAGCTCGGCAGGGCCGATCGAGAACTCGGTCCAGGTGTCTTCCGACCAAGGTTCGTCGTTGGTCACGATGAGGTTCGCTCGGAAGCGCTCGATGCCGAACGGCTCTGAGGCCCGCGCCACCAGATCGTCGAGCGAGGCCGTATTGGCCACGAGCACTGGGGCGGCGTCAGCGAAGCCGGTGAGGCGTCCCCGGAATAGCCGCATCGGCCGGGAGGACTCGGGGGTCAGCGCTGCGAGTCTGGCCGGGAATCCGAGCACCTCGCTGAAGAAGTCAGCCGCCTCGTCTCCTGCATCAGCACACGCGACTTCATCGCCGATCAGTGCGAGAACCGCCGTGTCGTTGACATCGGGCCGCTTCACGTCGATCGTGCCCATGCCGGGTGCGCTGATGGTCAAGCCGCCGTCGATCGGCACCGGGGCGACGGTGGCGAGCGCTGCGTTTCGACGTTGGGTGACCGACTCGCCGAGTTCCCCGGTGTCGTCGGGGCTCGTCACCACCTGCCATGCGCGGTCGCCCTCAAGCCCGGTTGCAGCGACCAGAGCCGAATCGAGCTCGATGCGGCGGCAGCCCTTGATGGGGTGAATGGTGATCCCGGTGAGCGTGCCGGCGGCCTCACCGTCATGTCCATCTGCGGTCATTCCCAGACCCTAGAGGCGAAGCCGTGGCCCGAGCGGCCCGTGAGCGCAGCGAACAAGAGCGGGAAACAACTGGTTCGTCAGCGAGAAGGTTGGCCAGTGCCCGTTGTCGTAGGCTCGCCGCGCACCGGTGTCTCGGCCTCGCCGCGAGGCTCTGCAGATCTTGGGAGGGCGAGCAGGCATGGCACTGCAGGGGTCTGATCGCCGCCACCGACCCAAGATCGGCGTCGGGCGTGCCGAACCCCCGGAGTGGTTTCTGGATCACACCGACCTCAACATGCACGCGCTCGGCCCGGGTGCAGAACTGGAGGCAGAGTGGGTGACTGCGGGGCTGCAGCTTCCCGACCGCTCAGCAGTGCGCCAGTACCGGCTGGAACGGGTCCGCGAGCAGTTGCGCCGCGCCGACTGCGATGCGGCACTGCTGTATGACCCGCTGAACATCCGCTACGCCACCGACACGACGAACATGTCGCTGTGGACCATGCACAACGCCGTCCGGTATGCGTTCGTTGCGACAGAGGGCCCTGTGGTCGTGTTCGAGTTCTCCGATGGGGAGTTCTTGGACGCGCACTCAGAAGCAGTCGATGAGATCCGGCCGGGGACGTCGTACATCTACTTCAAGGCGGGACCGAGGTCAGAGGAGATTGCCGAGCGCTGGGCGTCGGAGATAGCCGATCTGCTGGCTGAAGTGGCCCGAGGAACACGACGGCTGGCGGTGGACCAGCTGGATCTCACGGGGTCCCGCGCCCTGGAATCCCGCGGCATCGAGCTGGTGAGCGCGGGTCCGATCATGGAATTGGCACGTGCGGTGAAGGGTCCCGACGACCTCGCCGCCATGCGCTGCGCCATCCACGCATGCGAATCTGCCATCGGCGAGATGTACGACATATTCGAGCCGGAAGTGAGCGAACTCGATCTGTGGGCGGAGCTGTGGGCGGGGAGCCTGCGGCGCTACGGGGAGTGGGTCGAGACCAGGCTGCTGTCGTCTGGGCCGCGAACGAATCCCTGGTACCACGAGGCCAGCGGCCGTCGGGTGCAGGCTGGGGAGCTGATGGGTTTCGACACGGACCTGGTGGGTGCGTATGGAATGTGCGTCGATATGTCGCGCACATGGCGCTGCGGGGGCGGCGCCCCAACATCGGCACAACAGGACTGCTGGTCGCTCGCCGTCGAGCAGATCCATCGCAACACCGAACTGCATCAGCCCGGGGCGACCCTGCGCGAGATCACCGAGAAGGCGTGGTATCCCGACCCGGACAGCTACCGCGGCTACACGGTCATCTCCCACGGGGTCGGGCTGTGCGACGAGTATCCGGCCATTTACCACCGTCACAAGTGGGATGCCGTCGGCTACGACGGCGTGCTCGAACCCGGCATGGTGATGTGCGTAGAGGCCTTCATCGGCGCTCGGTCCGGCGGCGAGGGCGTGAAGCTGGAAGAACAGGTGCTGATCACCGAAACCGGCAATGAGGTGTTGACGACCCTCCCGCTCGGGCTCGTCTAGCTGGTTGGACCTGTCGAGTCACGTTCTCTGTGGCGGGCTGTCAGCTCGGATCCGCTGGCAGCTCGCGCTCGTGCTGCTCGAAGGTGACGAGGAGTTGGTTGGCTTCGACGGCATCGCCGGTGCTGCAGCGGACCTCTGCGACTGTGCCGGCCCCGTGCGCCGCCAGCGAGTGGAGCATCTTCATAGCCTCCACCACCACGACCACGTCGCCGGCGGCCACCACATCGCCGATGACGACGGGCACCTCGACGACCACGGCGGGGAACGGTGCCGCGACTGCGTCGACGGAGCCCGTGTCGTCGGTCGCGGTGGGTGCCCACGCGTCGGCCCGGTCGGGCACTTCGAAGGTGACGGTGTGCCCGGCGATGTTGATCGCCACCGAACTGGCGTCGGCGCTGCTGGCCGTGGCGAGAGCCCCGGTGCCGGCGCCGTTCAGCGCCCCAGCGGCCACTTCGCGCAGCTCGCCTGCGCTGTCACGCAGCAGCACTGCTGCCTCGGCACGGTGCTCGGTGAGGCGGAAGGATCCCAGCGCCGACCACGGGCTGGCAGTCTGCGCAGCCCGCCGGCTCCTCAGCCGTGCCATCCATGCCGCCGCTGCTGCCGGTGCAGCGTCGTCGCTCGACGGAGGCTCGCCCATCTCTGCGGGCCCGAGTGCGTCGATGACGTTGGTGGTCATCTCACCGCTTCGCAGCGCGGGCATGTCGGTCAGCCATCGCAGGAAACCGGCATTGGCAGGAACCGGCCCCACGACGAGCTCATCGAGCGCATCGCGCAGGGCATCCAGCGCCGATGCCCGGTCGGGGCGCGTGACGATCAGCTTGGCGATGAGCGGGTCGTAGTAGGGAGTGACCTCGGATCCCGCTGAGACTGAGGCATCCCAGCGCACGCCGTCAGGCACCGACAGATGGCGCACTTGGCCTGCCCGCGGGCTGAAGCCGTCGTACGGATCCTCGGCGTTGATGCGGGCCTCGATGCTGTGGCCGGTGAACGTCACATCAGACTGGCCCAGGCCCAACGGCTCGCCGGTCGCCGCCCGCAGTTGCAGTTCCACGAGATCGAGCCCCGTGATCGCCTCGGTGACGGGATGCTCCACCTGCAGGCGGGTGTTCATCTCCAAGAAGAAGAACTCGCCGGAGGCGGCATCCACGATGAACTCCACCGTGCCTGCATTGTCGTAGCCGATGTGGTGGGCGAGGGCCACAGCGGCCTCGTGCAGGCCGTCGCGAGTGGCGGCAGGCAGGTTCGGCGCCGGGGCTTCCTCGATCAGCTTCTGGTAGCGGCGCTGCGACGAGCAGTCGCGAGTGCCGAGATGGATGACGCTGCCGTGCCGGTCGCCGACCACCTGCACCTCGACGTGCCGGGGCCGGGAGATGTAGCGCTCGACGATGATGCGATCGTCGCCGAAGGAGCGCAGCGCCTCGGTGCGTGCCTCACCCAGCGCAGTGTCGAAGTCGCCAGCCCAATGCACGATCCGGATGCCCTTGCCGCCGCCGCCGGCCGAAGCCTTGACCAGCACCGGGAACCCGATCTGATCCGCAGCAGCAGCCAGGTCGCCACCGCTCGCGCCCGGAATCGTCGGCACTCCGGCTGCTTCGGCCAGGGCACGTGCTTCGATCTTGGCTCCCATCTGAGCGATGGCCTCCGGATGCGGCCCGATCCAGACCAGGCCCGCCTCGGTCACCGCATGGGCGAAGGCTGCGTTCTCGGAGAGAAAGCCATAGCCGGGATGCACGGCATCTGCGCCGGTCTCGTGCGCGGCCGCCAAGATCGCATCGGCATTGAGGTACGAGCGGTCCAGTGCAGCGGGGCCGATGCAACAGCTCTCATCTGCCTCTGCGACGAACGGAGCCTCCCGGTCCGGCTCGGCCCATACGGCCACCGTGCGCCAGCCCAGCCTTCGTGCCGTGGCGAATACCCGGCTGGCGATCTCTCCCCGGTTCGCGACGAGCAGCTTCATGACGTCAGGCTCATGGCACGGACGGTCGCCGGCTACATCCGGTAGACGATGCCGCTGCCGGGAGCCGGGGCATCCTGGCGTGCCGCCAGCGCGAGGCACAGACCGAGCGTGTCGCGGGTATCGGCGGGGTCGATGAGCCCGTCGTCCCACAGGCGGGCAGTGGCGTAGTACGGGTCGCTCTGACGCTCGTACTGGTCGGCCACCTCGGCTCGCATGGCGGCGATCTCCTCCTCGGTGGTCTCGGTGCCGCGCATACCGGCCAGCCGGATGTCCACCAGCACGGTCTGGGCAGTCTCGGCCGACATCGTGGCGATGCGGCTGTTCGGCCAGGCGAACAGGAATCGGGGGTTGAAGCCCCGCCCGCACATGCCGTAGTTGCCGGCGCCGTAGGAGCCTCCGATGAGCACCGTGTAGCGGGGCACAGTGGCGTTGGCGACTGCGGAGACCATCTTCGCTCCGTGCTTGGCGATGCCCGCCGCTTCAGAGTCGCTGCCCACCATGTAGCCCGTCGTGTTCTGCAGGAACAGCAGCGGCACCCGGCGCTGCTCGCAGAGCTCGATGAAGTGCGTGGCCTTCAATGCGTCGGAGGAGAAGATGATCCCGTTGTTGGCGATGATGCCGACTTGGAAGCCCCAGATACGGGCGAAGCCGCAGCTGATGTGTTCGCCCCATTCGGGCTTGAACTCGCCGTAGCGGGAGCCGTCGACGAGCCGGGCGACGATCTCGCGGGCGTCGAAGCCGATGCGGTCGTCGGCGGATATCACGCCGTAGATCTCGTCCGGATCGAAATGCGGCGATCCCGGCTCGGTCCACGACAGCCAGTTCTCACGATGATCGACAGCTCGCTGGTTGGCGGCTGCGCACAGCTCCCGGAGCTTGCCGTAGGCAGACCGCTCATCGGGCGCCATGTAGTCGGACACACCCGAGATGCGCGTGTGCAGCGCTGCCCCGCCCAGTTCGTCGGGCTCGATGATCTCGCCGAGGGCAGCCTTCACGATCGGCGGGCCGCCGAGGTAGATGCGCCCGATGCCCGACACCATGATGACTTCGTCGCTCAGCGCCGGCACATACGCCCCGCCGGCAGTGCAGCCGCCGAGGACCACCGAGATCTGCGGCAAACCCTGGGCGGACAGGCGAGCCTGGCGGTAGAAGCTCCCGCCGAAATGGTCCTTGTCGGGGAAGATGTCGTCCTGCAACGGCAGGAACGCCCCGCCCGAGTCCACCAGGTAGATGACGCCGAGGCCGTTCTCGGCGGCGATGTCCTGGGCTCGCACGTGCTTCTTGATGCTGATCGGCAGCAGCGAGCCGCCCTTCACCGTGGCGTCGTTGGCGATGAACATCCACGGCACGCCATGGACCACGCCGATACCGGTGACGATGCCGGCGCCGGGGGCGCTGTTGTCGTACATGTCCCATCCCGCGAGCGTGGAGAGCTCCAAGAACGGCGTGTCGGCGTCGCACACCAGATCGATGCGGTCGCGCGGCAGGATCTTGCCGCGGCTGTGATGGCGCTCGATGGAGCGCTCGCGGCCCGCACCGCCCGAGATTGCGAACTGCTGGCGATCCCGCAGCGTCGCGAGCAAGTCGGCATAGGCAGCCGCGTTCTTCTCGAACTCGCTGCTGCCAGTATCGATACGGCTCTCGAACTGTCTCATCTGCGGGCGGTGTCCCTCAGCCGGGGCGTTTCCGTCGCCGAAGATCGTACGGGGCGCGCCGGTGCGCGTCCCCTTCTCTTAGAAGTTGGGATCGTTTGAGTCGAGGCCGAGGAGTACGCGGCCGGCGGTGTCCATCTGGTAGCTGCCGACCATGAAGTGGCCGGCGACGGCCCTCACGTCGTTCAGCAAGCCGCCGAGCGGCGACGAGGTGTAATTGGCGGTGCTGCCAGTGGCCGTCACCAGCGTCTCCACTGCAGCGATGCAGTTCTGCACGCTCCATGAGCACGCGAGGCGCGCACGGGCATGCTGCGCCGGCGTCACGTTGCCGCAGGCAGAAGCGGTCTCCCAGATCTCCGACAGCACCTCGGCAACGAATGCCCGGCCGGCACCGGCGAGTGCGGCGGCGCGGGCCATGGCCGTCTGGGCGTCGGGCCGATTGGCCAGCGCCGAGCGGTTGTACAGCGGGGTCTTGGCCGTGGCCAGGGCTGCGAACTCGTCGATCGCCCGATCCGCGATGCCCGATGCCACACCGGTCTTGGGGAACGGGAATCGCAATCCCGACGGCAGGCGGTAGTAGGGGTGCTCGTTGGGCTTGGGCAGCGAGTAATTCTCGACGACCGAGGCCCGCTCATCGGGCACGAAGTGCTCATTCAGCACGACGTCGTGGCTGCCGGTGCCCCGCAGGCCCACCGTGTGCCAGGTGTCGTCGATCAAGGCTGCATCGGCCGGAATGAGCACGAAGCACAAGTTCCTCGGCCGGGTGCCGTCGACGATGTTGGCCAGGATCCACCAGTCGGCGGCGGTGCATCCGCTGACGAATGGCCACCGGCCGTCCACGACCCAGCCGCCGTCTGCAGGCCGTGCCACTCCCTTGGGCACCCCGGAACCGGCGATGACTGCGCCTGGGTTGGTCGCGTAGAACCCAGTCACCGTGTCGGGCTCGAGGTAGGCGGCAAAGATCTCGGCTTCCTCATTGCAGGTCATGGCCACCCAGCCCGTTGACGGGTGCTCGTAGGCAACTCGACGGCTGAACTCGATGAACTCGGCGGGATGGCGCCCACCGCCTCCGAGCTCGGAGGGCACCAGCAATCGCATGAGGCCGAGCTGCCCCAACTCGGCGATGATCTCGGCGTCGGGGTTGCGCTCGGCGTCGCTCTGCTGGCCGCTGGCACGAACCCGCGCCAGCAACTCGTCGGTGAGTTCGGACGGAGGCGGGTGCCGCCACGGCGACGGGCTGTCGGCCATCTGGGCAAGCTAACCGCCGCGCAACAGCGAGCGCCTGCGTATCGTCGTACCGGCCCGCACTGCGCGGGACTCTCTCCGGCGCAGCGCCAGACACATCACGAGCGTGAGTTCAGGGACCCACATGACGGCACTCGAAGCCTCCCAGCACACGGCATCCACGCCGCTTGCGGGCATGACCGTTCTGGATCTCACCGATCACCGCGGCGAATTCGGGCCGTGGTTGCTGGGCGAGCTCGGCGCCGATGTGATCAAGGTCGAACCGCCCGGCGGCACTGCGGGCCGGACGGCGCTGCCGCTGAGGTCGGAGCAAGGATCTACTGGTGACCTGCGCAGTTGGCAATTCTGCGCGTACAACTCCAACAAGCGCTCCATCGTGCTGGACTTGGACGACCCCGACGACCGGCAAGTGTTCGAGGGCTTGGTCACCCACAGCGACTTCATCTACGAGTCGGGTGTGCCGGGGGCGCTGGCTGAAGCCGGGTACGGCCACGGCGACCTCGCAACGCTGAACGAGCGGATCGTTCACGTTCAGGTCACTCCGTTCGGACTCGACGGACCTCGCAGCGGCGACCCGGCCTCGGAGCTGTCGCTGGCGGCCCTCGGCGGACCGGCGAACATGCAGGGGATCTTCGAACGGGCGCCCGTGAAGGCCTCGATCGCACAGGCGTGGCGTCATGCGGGTGCAGAATCCGCCGCGGCGGCGCTCATGGCCCAAGCCCGCATGCGCGTCACCGGTTCGGCACAGCACGTCGGCGTGTCGGCCCAGGCGGCGATGACCTGGACGCTGCTCAATGCCATGGAGACCCACGCGATCTGCGGGCGCGACTTCAAGCGCTCGGGCACGGTCGCGCAGCTGGCTGTGCCGCTCGAGATGCGCTACCGCACCCAGGACGGCTGGGCGATCGGTGTCGCCCGGGGCGTGGCGACGGGTCGGCTGCTCGACTGGTACATCGAAGAAGGCCTCGCAGACGAGAGCTGGCGAGCCGAGGAGTGGGACACCTACGACCTGCGTGCCGCGGCCGGCGAACCGATCAGCCGGACGTTCGACGAGCTCTACCAGGCGATGGTGGGGCTGTGCGAGCGGCACACGAACGGCGTCCTCCTGCAGCGTTCGATGGTGTTGAAGGAGACGATTGCGCCAGTCCACACCGTGGCCGACCTTGTCGAGTTCGAGCATCTGCGCGTGCGCGACTTCTGGCGGTCAATCCAAGAGGGCGACGCGGCGGGAGTCGAGCTTCCCGGCGGTCCTGCGACCATCGACGGTGTCCGCGTCGGCACGAAGCGGCAGCCACCACGCCTCGACGAGCACGGCGCCGAGATCAGGGAGCAACTCGCTGAGGTCAGCGCCGATCCCGTGCCGCCGGCCGCGGCGCCCGCTCAACCGACAGCGTGGAGCGTGGGTGATGCCGATCTGCCTTTCGCTGGCCTGCGCGTCGCGGACTTCAGCTGGATCGGCGTGGGGCCCATCACGGCGAAGGCGCTCGCCGATCACGGCGCGACCGTGGTGCGGATCGAATCCAGCTCGCGGCTCGACGGCCTGCGAGCGAACCCGCCGTTCAAAGACGACGTCATCGATATCGACATGGCCCACTTCTTCGGCACGTTCAACACGTCGAAGCTGAGCATCGACATCGATCTCAAGACGGCTGCTGGCGTCGACATCGCCCGCCGGATGATCGCGTGGGCAGATGTGGTGGTGGAAGCATGGACACCGGGCACCTTTGCGCGCACCATCGCCAGCGACGAACTGATCGCCGAGCTGAACCCGAAGGCAATCGTGGTGCACACATCACTGCTGGCCAGCGGCGGGCCGATGTCGGCGCTCGGCGGATTCGGCTATCACGCGGCCGCCATCGCGGGCTTCTACCCGGTCGTGGGTTGGCCCGATCTGCCGCCCGACGGCCCCTACCTCGCCTACACCGACACCATCTCCCCGCGGATCATCACCACCACACTGCTGGCGGCGCTGGATCGCCGTCGCCGAACCGGCGAGGGCTGCGTCATCGAAGCAGCGCAGCTCGAGTGCGGATTGCAGTTCCTAGCTCCCGAGCTGGCGGACTACGGGGAAAGCGGCACCGTGGCCACCCGCATGGGCAATCGCGACCCCGACATGGCCCCGCAGGGGGTGTACCGGTGTGCGGGGGAGGACCGGTGGTGCGCGATCACCATCGCCGACGATGAGCAATGGACAGCACTGGTGAAGCTCATGGATGCTCCGCAGTGGGCCCTCGCACATGAGCTGTCCACGGTGGCAGGGCGCCTCGCGGCCCACGATGCGATCGACGACGAGATCGCCCAATGGACCGCCGATCAGGATGCAGCCACGCTGGAACGGCAACTGCTCGACGCCGGGATCGCAGCAGGCATGGTGCAGCGCAGCAGCGACCTGCTGGCCGACCCGCAGTATGCGCACCGCGGCTTCCATCGGTGGCTGGAGCATCCCCGGATGGGGAAAGTGCCCTATTCGGGCCACCAGTACAAGATCGCCGGGTACGACCATGGACCGAGGTTTGCGGCGCCCATGATCGGGCAGCACACCTACGACGTGCTCAGCGGCGAACTGGGCCTCAGCGATGACGAGATCGCAGAAGCCGCGGCAGCCGGCGCGCTGGGCTGACACCTCGGGCCACGGCTTCGCCCTGTGCTTCCCGCTCTTGTTCGCTTCGCTCACGGGCCGCTCGGGCCCGGGGCTCAGCCTCTTAGCCTGACGCCGTGAGTGCTGCGGAACCCCTGCCGTTGGGTGTGCTGGATCTGGCGACGGTGTCGCACGGGGCGACCAGTGCGCAGGCGCTGGCAGAGACCGCTGAACTGGCTCGGGCTGCAGACCGGCTGGGGTACCGGCGGTTCTGGGTCGCTGAGCATCACAACATGGACACGGTGGCGAGCACGTCTCCGGCCGTGCTGATTGCGCACCTGGCCGCGCAGACCGCCCAGATCAAGCTCGGTTCGGGCGGGGTGATGCTGCCCAATCACAGCCCAGCAGTCATCGCTGAGCAGTTCGCCATGCTCGAGGCACTGCATCCGGGCCGCATCGACCTCGGAATCGGCCGGGCGCCCGGCAGTGACAGGCTCAGCGCGGCCGCCGTGCGCTCGGGCGGCTCGCCCGCGGACGGGGCCGTGGCTGACCCGTGGCAGGTTGATGACTTCCCGTCCAATCTCATCGACCTGATGGGCTATCTGGGCGATGCGCGTACTACTGACGGCCCGTGGTCCGACTTCGCCGCCACGCCGGCCGCTGAGACCATGCCACAGGTGGTGTTGCTGGGTTCGAGCGGCTACTCGGCGCAGCTCGCTGGGTATCTCGGGCTGCCGTTCGCCTTTGCGAACCACTTCGGCGGCGGCGGAACGGCCCAAGCCGTCGAGCTGTACCGGCAGCGGTTCGAACCGTCGGCCGTGCTCGATGAGCCGTACGTCATCGTGAGCGTGGCGACGGTGGTGGCTGAAGACGCGGAGCGTGCCCGCTATCTGTCGGCACCGGGACGGCTGCGACGCTGGGGCATCCGCACCGGCCGCTTCTGGCCGCTGTACTCGCCCGAGGAGGCTCAGGCTCATCCCGAATGGGAGCGCGCAGCCGCCATGCCCGGCAACTCCGTGGTCGGCGATCCCGACGAGGCGGTTGCCGGGTTGGAGCAACTCGCTGCCGAGACCGGTGCAGCCGAGCTGATGGTGCACACCACCACCTTCGGTCTGCCCGAGCGCATCGAGAGCCTCGAACTGACGATGCAGGCATGGCAGCGGCGGGCAGTCGACGCAGCGGTGCGGGACGAAATGGCAGAGCCCGCCATCTCGGACGTCTCGGTCTCCGTCCCATGAGCAGGCAGGGCGGCGCAACGGCGCCCGACGTGCGCACGACGGCCATGGGCACACACTTCGGGTCGTTCCTGGTCGACTCGCGCGACGGCGAAGTGGTGGCGGTGCGCGGCCATCCCACTGACCCCGAGCCCTCCCACTTGGGGGAGTCGCTGCGCCACTTCGCGGAGAACCGGGTGATGCGGCCTGCCGTGCGGCAGTCGTGGCTGGCAGGCGGGCCCGGTGCGGCCACTCACCTGCGCGGCGAGGATCCGTTCGTCGAGGTCGATTGGGACACAGCACTCGACCTGGTGGCCGCCGAGTTGACGCGGGTGCGCGACGACCACGGCAATGCATCGATCTTCGGCGGTTCCTACGGGTGGGGTTCGGCAGGGCGATTCGGTCTGGCGTCGAGCCAGCAGCACCGCTTCATGCGCTTCTTCGGCGGCTGTACCGACCAGAAGGGCACGTACTCATCGGCCGCTGCCGAGGCGATCTTCCCCTACATGGTCGGTACGGGCTATCACGCCGGTCTGGCACGGCAGACCTCGTGGTCGGTGATCTGTGAGCACACCGAGCTGTTCGTCTGCTTCGGCGGCATGCGTGCCAGCAACAGCCACGTGACCTACGGCGGTCAGGGTCCGCACCATCACAACGACTGGGTGGCCCGTGCAAGCAGGGCAGGGGTGCAGTTCGTCAACGTCGGACCGCTGCGTGACGACTTCGACAAATCGGCCGATGCACGCTGGCTCCCGACACGACCTGGCACCGACGTCGCGCTGATGGCGGGGATTATCCACACGCTCATCACTGACGGACTCGCCGATGAGGATTTCCTGGCAAGCCACTGTCACGGCTGGGACCGGCTGCGCGCTCACATATTGGGCGAGGGTCTCGCCGCGGCCTGTGGCGACTGGCGCGGTCCCGCGCCGTGGGCCAGCGCTGTCGACTACGACACCCCCAAGTCGGCACCGTGGGCGGCGGAGGTGACCGGCATCGACGCCGATGACATCGTCTCACTGGCGCACGAGATGGCCGCCAAGCGCACGCTCGTCAACCTCTCCCTGTCCACCCAGCGGGCCCACCACGGCGAGCAGCCGTACTGGATGGCGCTGGCCCTGGCGTGCGTGCTCGGCCAGGTCGGCCTGCCCGGCGGGGGATACGCCTTCAGTTTCGGCACCCAGGGCAACACCGGTGCGGGGCAGACGCGGGCGCGCATTCCGGGCCTGCCGGTGCCGATGCGCCAGCCAGGCCCTCCCACCATTGCCGTCTCGCGTATCACCGAGATGCTGGAACGGCCACTTGAGCCCTACGACTTCGACGGCCGCAGGGGCCGCTTTCCCGATATCCGGCTCGTGTACTGGTCGGGCGGCAACCCCTTCCATCACCACCAGGACCTGAACCGAATGATGCGGGCGTGGCAGCGACCCGAGACGATCGTGGTGCAAGAGCCGTTCTGGTCACCGGTCGCCCGGCGGGCCGACATCGTGCTGCCGGCCACGACGCCGCTCGAACGCAACGACATCGGCGGCGCCGAGACGATGCTGATCGCCATGGCCGCGGTGGCCGAACCGGTGGGGGACTCCCGCGACGACTACTGGATCTTCGCTCGCTTGGCCGAGCGCCTGGGGTTCGGGGAACAGTACACCGAGGGACGTACGGCCGACGAGTGGATCGAGGTCATCTACGAGATTCACCGTGCCGCCGATCCGCAGGCCCCGACCTATGAGGAGTTTCGTGCCGAGGGCTACGCGATGGCCCCTGGCAAGGCGCTGATGGGGGAACCCACGCAGGTCTATCTCGAGGCGTTCCGCGCCGACCCGGCCACCAAGCCGCTGCGCACACCGAGCGGGCGGATCGAGCTGTGGAGCGAGGCGATCGCCGGCTACGGCTACGACGACTGCCCGCCGCACCCGGCCTGGATGGAGCCGTTCGAACGGCTGGGCGGCGCGCGAAGCGATCGTTGGCCATTGCACTTGGTGTCGAACCAGCCTCGGTCGCGACTGCACAGCCAGTACGACCATGCCGCTCCCAGCCAGGCGACGAAGGTGGCGGGCCGCGAGCCGGCGCGCATGCACCCGGTCACTGCCACGGCCCGCGGCATCGCTGACGGTGACGTCGTACGGCTCTACAACGATCGTGGCGCATGCCTGGCAGGCGCTGTTGTCGACGATGCCATTATGCCCGAAGCAATTCAGCTGTCAACCGGGGCCTGGTACGACCCTGCACCTGACGGCACCTGCCGTGCCGGCAACCCCAACACGCTGACCGCCGACGTCGGGACCAGCCGACTGGCGCAAGGACCGTCGGCACACACGTGTCTCGTCGAGGTTGAACGGTACGACGGCGAACCGCCCTCGGTGGAGTCGTATCTGCCGCCGGAAATCGTCCCGCTCAGAGACTGAGCGGAATGGCGACGCCGAGGCCGGCTCAGAAATCCAGCCCCACGGCCCCGCAGAGAAATGCCATCAGCGGTCGACTCTCGTTGCACCATGCTGTGATCACTGACGGGAACTCCGGCTTGAGGGCCACGTCGTGGTCGAAGTCGCGCACGGCGATGAAGCTCTTGCGCTTGAGATCCTCGATCATCGGGTGATCGGCGGACCAATCTCGGGGTGAGCGCTTGAGCCGTTCGCCTTCCATGCGCCAGCCGTCGGACTGGCAGGTGTCGCGGGCCGCGATCCACGCATCAGTTCGCTCGTCGATGGCGATCCGGTAGGCCGCCAGCGCGTCCCGATCCGGCATCCAGCTGCCGGCCCCAAAGAAGCAGTTCTCGGTGTCCAGATGCACGTAGTAGCCGGGCGCATGCACATCGCCGCCTCGCACATGGCGAAACTGGATGCCCACGTTGGTCTTGTATGGCGTCTTGTCGGCGGAGAAGCGCGTGTCGCGGAAGACGCGCATCAGCGAGCCCCCGACCTTCGTGTCCCGTGCGGTCATGTGCGGCGAAATCTCGCCCAGCAATGCGCCCATGGCACGGATGAAGTCGAACGCAGGCTCGCGCACTTCCTCCTCGTAGCGCTCACGGTTCTCGTTGAACCACTCCCGGTCGTTGTTCGCTTCGAGTTCTTCGAGAAACTCGAACAGCTCAGGTCCGAAAATGCCTTCGTCGTCGCTCATCGGTGTCCTTTCGGCTGCGGGTGCCACCTGCCGGGTCCGCACCGTAGCGATCCGCTGGAGGTGGACGAGTATGCATTGCCCGCACTAACGCGACCGGCCAAACGTACGCTGTGGCGATGAGCGACGAGACGGGTTCCGGACCGCCGGGCACGACGGCGCAGGAGTGGCTGGCGGGCTTTGCCGCAGTGATCGGCGCACCTGCGCCTGATGCGGTTGTCACCGACGCGCTGCTGAACCTGGCCGGCGCCGCTGCACACGACTCCGAGCGGATCGCAGCCCCCATCGCCTGCTGGATGGCCGGAGTCGCCGGTGTGGACCCGGCGGAGGCCCTCGAACGTGCTCGGCGGTACGTCGAGAGCCGGGCTGGCTAAGAGGCATCCCGCAGTTTCTGCAGCGGCCGACCTTGGCCCGCAGGGCGCCCGTCGTAGGCTGCAGTAGATGAGCGATCACCAGTTCGGGTTCCGCACTCGCGCGCTGCACGCAGGCGGTCGGCCCGACCCGACAACCGGGGCCCGCGCAGTCCCGGTCTATCAATCCACGAGCTTCGTGTTCGAGGACACAGCAGATGCGGCCGACCTGTTCGCATTGCAGAAGTACGGCACCATCTACACCCGCATCTCGAACCCCACCGTCAACGCCTTCGAGGAGCGGATGGCAAGCCTCGAAGGGGCCATCGGCGCCGTCGCGGCAGCTTCGGGCATGGCAGCGGAATTCCTCACTGCAGCCGCGCTCTGCAGCGCTGGCGACAACCTGGTTACCTCGACTGCGCTGTACGGCGGCACCCACACCATGTTCGACGTGACCTTGGGCCGCTTCGGCGTCGAGGCCCGATTCGTCGACGGCGACAGCGTGGACGCATACGCGGCCGCCATCGACGAGCGCACGAAGTTCTGTTACACCGAAATCGTCGGCAACCCCTCGGGCTCCATTCCCGACCTGGCCGGCATTGCCGAGGTGGCGCACGCGCACGGGCTGCCGTTGGTGGTCGACGCCACCTTCGCGTCGCCGTACCTGTGCCGACCGATGGAGCACGGGGCCGACATCGTGATCCACTCGGCCACCAAGTTCATCGGCGGGCACGGCAACTCCATTGGCGGCGTGGTGAGCGAGTCGGGCCGCTTCGACTGGGGCAGCGGGCGCTTTCCGAACATGACCGAACCCGTGGCCAGCTACAACGACCTCCGATTCTGGGAGAACTTCGGCGAGTACGCCTTTTGCACCAAGCTTCGGGTGGAGCAGCTGCGTGACATTGGTGCCGCCATGTCGCCGATGAACGCGTTCCTGCTGCTGCAGGGGCTCGAGACGCTGCCCCAGCGCATGGATGAGCATGTGGCGAATGCGCAGGCGGTCGCGGAGCACCTCGAGGCCCATCGCGGGGTGAGCTGGATCAGCTACGCCGGTCTCGAATCTTCGCCTTACCGGGATCTTGCCCGCCGGTACATGCCTCAAGGGCCTGGTGCCATCTTCACCTTCGGCGTGAAGGGCGGCCGTCAGGCAGGTTCGGATTTCATCGAGGCACTGCAGATGATCAGCCACCTGGCGAACGTCGGCGATGCACGCACGCTGGTCATCCACCCAGCGTCGACCACCCACCAGCAGCTGTCGGACGAAGCGCTTGCAGCCGGCGGCGTGGGTGCCGACATGATCCGGCTGTCGGTCGGCCTTGAAGACCTCGACGACATTCTCTGGGACCTCGACCAAGCCCTCGCGAAGGCGGTGCCCGCATGACCATCACCCATGAACCGGTCGACGGCTGGACGGAACCCAGTGCCGCCGAGCGCTTGGACCTCATCAGGCGAACCGAGACAGTGGCGATGGTAGGTGTCTCGGCCAATCCGGCGCGGCCGTCGAACTTCGTAGCGACGTACCTGCTCAGCTCGAGCACCGACTTCGATGTGTACTTCGTGAACCCTGTGGTCGACGAGATCCTCGGCCAGCCGTGCTATCCGAGCCTCGCCGATCTGCCGGTGGTGCCCGATCTCGTGGATGTGTTCCGGCGACCGGCCGACCTGCCCGGTGTGGCAGCCGAGGCCATCGACATCGGGACGCAGGCATTCTGGGTGCAGCTCGGACTGTGGAGCCCCGAAGCCGCCAAGCTGGCCAACGACGCAGGCCTCGACGTGGTGATGGACCGCTGCCTCAAGATCGAGCACGCCCGATTCCACGGCGGCCTGCACCTTGCCGGGTTCGACACAGGCGTCGTGGACTCGCGCCGCACCGTAGGCAGCCGCTAGCCGGCGACCGGCCGGTACCGATGCAAGCGTTCGAGCGGGGGAACGGCCGGCGACGGAGGCGCGGCCTCGGCCTGCTCGCGGCACTCCTGCTCGCGGCCGCCTGCTCTAGCCCTGAGGTAAGCGAGCCGGCGACTGCGTCGAGTGAGGCGGCTGTGGCTGACGCTGATTCCGCACAGGCGGCCGCCGACACGGCCGACGATGACCAGGCAGCGACAACAGATGGCGCTGCAGACAGCGCGGACACTGCCGCCGAGCCGGTCGAGCTGACATTCGAGGGCGGCCCGGCGGCCCCTGAGTTCCCGGCGGGCTACGACTGGTTCAACGTCAGCCGGCCGCTGTCGATGAGCGGCGACCTGCGCGGCAAGATCGTGCTGCTCGACTTCTGGACCCAAGGCTGCATCAACTGCATCCACATCATCCCGGATCTTCACCGGCTGGAGCAGGAGTATCCCGACGAGGTGGTGGTGATCGCGGTGCACTGGGCCAAGTTCCCCAGTGAGCGCGAGTCCGAAGCGGTGCGGGAGGCATCGATCCGGTACGGCCGCCAACACCCGATCGTGAACGACGATCAAGAACTGCTGCGCCGGGCGTACGGCATCAACGCCTGGCCGACCGTTGTCGCCATCGACCCATTGGGCCGGGTGCTGGGTCCCATCGCCGGCGAGGGCGTATACGAACGGCTGGCACCCGCGATCGGCGTCATGGCCGATGAGTACGGCCACAACGGCCTCATCGATCCGACGCCGCTCGGTGAGCTCCTCGAGATCGAGCCTGCGCTGCCGACCGTGCTGAGCTTCCCTGGCAAGGTGCTGGCCGACGAGGCCGGCGACCGGCTCTTCATCGCCGACACGGGCCGTCATCGGGTGCTCGTGGCCACCCTCGACGGCGAGCTGGTCGACGTGATCGGCACGGGTGCCGAAGGCCGGACCGACGGCGGTTTTGCCGAAGCGTCGTTCCGGCGCCCGCAGGGCATGGCCCTGGCGGGTGACGGCAACACCCTGTACATCGCCGACCGTGAGAACCATCTGATCCGGGCTGCTGATCTGCGCGCCCGCGAGGTGACCACCGTTGCCGGGACCGGCGAACCGGTCACTGTGTTCCAGGCTGGACCGGCGGCACAGACCGCCATCGCCTCGCCGTGGGACCTGCACCTCGAAGGCGAAGTGCTGTACATCGCGGGGGCCGGTCGTCATCAACTCTGGCTCATGAACACTGCCAGCGGGGTGCTCGACATCTTCGCCGGAACGGGCGCCGAGGGCCTCGATGACGGCCACCGCCTCGCCGCCACGCTCTCGCAGCCCTCCGGGCTTGCGGCTGGGTACGGCGTGCTCTACTTCACCGATCCGGAGGCCAGCGCGGTACGGCAGGTATCGCTCGGCCTCGACGGGCAGCTCGACACGCTGGTCGGCAAGCACCTATTCGTGTGGGGCGATGAAGTGGGCAGCTTCGACGACACGCTGCTGCAGCACGCCGTGGGTATCGAGTTCGTGCCGGGTGCGCAGGGCGCCGGGCTGCTGTACGTCGCAGACACCTACAACCACCGGATCAAGGTGCTCGACCTCGACACTCGGACGTCGTCGGTGCTGGTGGGCGGCGGCACGCCGGGACTGCAGGACGGCTTGGGCACCGACGCGCTGCTGGCCGAGCCGAGCGGGCTCAGTGCCACGAGCGACACGCTCTACGTCGCCGATACGAACAATCACCGCATCCGCACGCTGGATCTCGCCACCGGCGAGCTGACCACGCTGGCGCTGTCGAATCTGGAGATCGCCACCGTGACGATGGCCGGCGTGATCGACGACAGTGTCGTGCTGCTGCCCCAGCAAGTCGCCCCCGGCACTGTCGAGATCGTCCTGGATCTCAAGGTGCCAGAGGGATACAAGTTCAACACCGACGGGCTGTTCGAGTTCGAATGGTCTGCCGACGGCGATCTGCTGAGTCCTCGAGACACGGCACGCTACGAGGCACGGGGCCCCGAAATGCCGGTCCGGCTGAGCGGCACGGTCGGCGCAGACAGCGGCACGGTGGTTCTGACTGCTACTGCGGTGGTGTTCTACTGCCCAGCGGTCGATGAAACCTTCTGTCTCATCAGGGACGTGAACTTCACCGCGCCGATCGAGGTCGACCCCGGCGGTACGAACAGCATCCAGCTCCCGCACCAATTGCTGTCTGCTGAGGAGCTGGAACAACGCCTGGGAACCGGTTGACGACCAACGGCGGCAACTCGTCTGAGCCGCCGCGCGCATCGCGCCGGTATGGGCCATCACGAATCGGATGGATTGTCTCAGCGACGATGACGCTGCTGGTTGCTGCTGGCTGGTTTGCAGTACTGCCTGATGCCGCAGCCCAGTCGTCGAGCGAGTCGGAAACCCCGCCCCTCGTCACCGTTGCGCCCGACGCCGAGTCGGGGGATTCTGAGGGCGAGCCGTCCCCGCCCCGGGTCGTGGCTGTGCTGCGCGGCCCAGGTGGGATCGGTTATTGGGTGATCGGTGTCGACGGCACGATCGAACCGGCCGGCACATCGATCCTGCCGATCGTGAGCGACCCACCCCAATTGCACACCCAAGTCGTCGGCGCGCGTCTCGGGGCGCCCGGGGCACTCGGCGTCTGGCTGCAGCTCGCGGACGACTCGGAAGTGGCCATCGGCGATCCGGGACCGACGGTCTTGACGGGAGAGGAGCGGCCCTTGGGTTGGCTCTCAGGAGTGGCGGTCCGTCAGCTGCTCTCAGGTGCGTGGTGGACCGATGTTGATCGGTGGTGCACCAGCGAGTTGCCGCTGCCGGTGCGGATCGGGCAGACGATCATGACGGCCCTCGGCGAGCGCTCGCTCGGATTCGCTGTCGAGGAAGCACGTGACCGTCGGATCGCCGGCATCTTGGTGCAAGGGCCGGTGACCGAGCATGTCTGGCGCCGCATCGCCGAGCTGCAGGATTTTGCGGGTCGTATCCCGTTGATTTTTGCCGTTGACGAGGAAGGCGGTCGGGTGCAGCGTCTCGCCGCGGTGGTGGGGCGCTTGCCCTCGGCAGCGGCCCAGACCGCCAGGTCGCCCGCCGAGGTAGCTGAGGTGGCCGCGGATCACGCTCGCAAGATGTACCAACTCGGCTTCACCATGAATTTCGCGCCGGTCATCGATGTCGGCGCAGGGGAAGGCATCGGGGATCGCTCATTCGGCAACGACCCGGCCACCGTCACCGAGTACGGCATGGCGACCGTGGAGGGTCTCAGCGCCGGAGGAGTGGTGCCGGTGGTGAAGCACTTTCCGGGCCACGGCGCGGCCACTGCGGACACCCACGACCAATTGGCATCCACGGCCCCCCTCGACGAGCTGCGCCAGCGCGACCTGATCCCCTTTGCAGCTGTCGTCGGAGCCACCGACGCGGCGGTGATGGTGGGGCATCTGAGCGTCCCCGGCTTGACCGGGGGGATGCCTGCCTCGCTGTCGTCTGCAGCGATCGACGGGGTGCTGCGGAATGAACTCGGCCACTCGGGGCTGATCGTGACCGACTCGCTGGTCATGGGCGCGATCCGCAGCCAGTGGTCGGTGAGCGAAGCGGCGCTGCTGGCGGTGAGTGCAGGCGCGGATCTTGCGC
Source organism: Acidimicrobiia bacterium (assembly GCA_022821985.1). Taxonomy (GTDB): domain Bacteria; phylum Actinomycetota; class Acidimicrobiia; order Acidimicrobiales; family Poriferisodalaceae; genus Poriferisodalis. Next base: position 46,101 of record JAJECP010000033.1, on the reverse strand, counting down.
TCGTCGGCGGCCTGGAGGATGCCGATGCAGCCTTTGCAGAGATCACCACAGCAGTCGCGCAGGGGCGATTGAGCCTGGATCGCATCGACGCCGCGGCAACCAACGTGTTCCGAGCCAAGGGCGTCTACGCATGCACACTCGTCGGCCGTGACGGCCTCGGCCGCCAGGTGCTGTACGACCCGACGCTGGTCGGCCGCTAGGCCGACAAATGAAAGAGTGGCCGCTAGGCCGAGCAGTGTGACGGTGGGCGTTAGGGGAGAGTGACGGTTACTTCGGGCTCAGGAGGCGGGGGGCCGGTTTCGAAGTTGCGGACCACCTGGCTCCAGGTGAGCTGCCACTCCTTCCAGTGGGCACCGACATAGGCAGGATCGGGCCGGTACGGGTGCACCGTCACCCCGAACTCGTTCCATTCGGGCGTGCTGACAATGTCGCTGCGGGCCGGTCTCGAACCGAAGCGATCGCTGACGCCGAACTGGAACAGGGGCTCACCCATGGCGTCGATGAGCCGACCTCCGAGCGAAGCGTTCTGCGCTCCCGCTACCACACCCGCGTAGAACCCGATCCGTACGCAGTCATCGGTTACCACTGCTATGTCCAGTGACGGAGGCAGGCCGGGTTGATACTCGGCGTACACCGACGGCAGACCGGTCGTACCCCAGGTCATCGGCAGGCGTCCGCGCAGCGACCGCAACGTCACTGGATCCGGCTCGTCCTGGCTGATCGGTCGTTCTGGGGGCGGTTCCCCGCCGGCGAAACGCTCGAACGTCGCAATCTCCCAGCTGGGGGCCAGTTCGACGTTCCACCTCAGCATCTGGTCGAGCACTTGGGGCCACGGCGTCGCTTCGTCGTCATCGCGCTCGGGATGCAGTCGCTCGAGCGCTACCAACAGGTACACGCCCATCCTGCTCGTTGCCGCATCCGGGATCACTGCGGTGCCTCCATGAGCCGGATCCCAGAGCGCCGCCAGGCCGCTGGGCACCGGAGGCGGCAAGAGCTCGGCGTCAGGCAGCTCATCGATGCGCCGTTCGGGCACCACGTAGAACGACGGCAGGTAGTTGAGACAGGCGTCGATGTAGCTGATGGGCGTCATCGCATGATCGCCCACCGCCAGATCCTCAACCAGCGGGCCGGGCGCAAGCGGCACGTACGGTTCAGTGAGCCCGCTGTCGATGACGTGTTGAAGGTCCAACGTGTCGACGCCGACAACCACGTCTGCGACCGGGTGCGCTCGGCTGCGTTCGAGCAGATCGACTACGTCGTCGGGTGTGTCCTCCCGGAACACCACAATCTCGATGCCCGTCTCCTCGGTGAAGGCTTCCAGCGCGTCGGCAGGCAGGTGAAAGTCACGATGAGTCAGGATGCGTACCGCTGCGGATCCCTGCCCCGTCTCTGCACACCCGGCGGCCACGACGGCGACCGCACACACGGCAGCGGCAAGAGCCCGGGCATGCCGAGCACGTCGGCGCGCCCGCTCAGGGAAGCGACTTGCCATGTGTCTGTATCGCCAGCACAGTGCCGGCTTGGACCTTGACGTGGGCCTCAGGTTCAGTGAGTTCGTTGCTCAGGCCGAGCGTTGCCGCGCTCGCCAGCGGCGTCGCCCCGGTCAGGTTCCACCGCAGCCCGCTTGTGTCCAGATTGGCGGTGCCGCCCACTGCCAGCAGCGTCAGCAAGTTCCCGTCGTCGGCGGGCAGTTTCATGTCCATGCCTGCGGTTGCCGCCCGCACGATGCTCGCACCGATGTAGGCAGTCAGCGGGAGAGCGGCATACCGGGGTCTGGCCAGCATCGTTGCCGAGACCATGAGGTGGTCGAGCCTGCCGCCGCCGCCGCCGGCTAGCGCGATCTCGGTGGGGTCCAGCCCCCAGACAAAGCTCAGCGCCAAGTCCAGGTCGCTGTGCGCCTTGTGGCGGTCGTGTCGCTGGACCACCAGGTCAGGCCACTGCTCGCGAGTTCTCTGGAGCATCGTGGCGTCAACGGAGTCGAAGTCGCCGACCACTACGTGAGGCCGCAGTCCCAGCCGCAGCGTGTGCGCCAAGCCACGGTCGACCGCGATGACGCAAGACGGCTCGCCCGGCGGGAGCCGTCGAGGCGCCACAGGCCCCCCGTCAATGATCCAAACGCAACCGGCATCCAGATCCCTCCCATCATCGGTCACAACACCAGTGTGACCCCAAGCTGCAAGGCGCAGATGTCATAGCGGGGCGCACATAGGCACACGGCTCTGCCCGGTACCTTGCAGTTCAACGTGGATCTCGCCCGCCGGCTCGCCCGGCTGCCCCTGCTGGCCGTGATGATCGCGGTCTGCGCAGCCGTCGTGACAATCGGTGCCCGCGCCTCGGCACCGCACGCAGCGCGCACACTCGATGCGGTCGAGCGAGACCGAGATCACATCACCATCGATCTGCGTCCCGGTGCCCAGCGAACCCAGGTCTTCGACTCCGACGGCAATCCGATCGGCATCCTGGTGAACGACGTCGACCGCGAGATCATCACGCTGGACCAGGTGCCCGATGACGTGATTGCCACGATCGTGGCGGTGGAGGACAGCAAGTTCTGGCTTCACAACGGCGTGGACCTGCGGGCGACGGCACGCGCCCTGGTCTCGAACGTGTCCGCTGGCGGCATTGCATCGGGCGGCTCCACGATCACCCAGCAGATCGTGAAGCTGCGTGTGGTGGGCAGCGAGCGCAGCTTCAACCGCAAGATCCGCGAGGCGGTCATCGCCGCCCGACTCGAGGAGGACTTCACCAAGGAGGAGATCCTCGAGTTCTACGTCAACGAGGTGTATCTCGGGAACGGGGCGTACGGCCTGCAGGCCGGGGCCGAGACCTACTTCGGCAAGGACGTCTCGGCGCTCGACGTCGGCGATGCAGCTTTCCTCGCGAGCCTGATTCGCAGTCCCGGCTTGTTTGACGGGTTCGACCAGAACATCGACACGATGACGCGGCGCCGCAGCAGATCGCTGCAGCAGGCCGTTGACGCGGAGATCATCACCGAGGCCCAGCGAGATGCCTTCGAGCGGAGACCGCTGCCGAGCCGCAACCTGTCACCGCGCCGTACCGACGTTGCGCTCCGGCGTGATTACTTCCTGGTGGAAGTGCGACGGTCGCTGCTGGCAAACCCGGCCCTCGGGGATACCTACCAAGCTCGTTTCAGCCAGGTGTTCGGCGGGGGTTTGCGGGTATGGACAACGCTGCGTCCCGAGCTGCAGCGGGCCATGCGCACATCGGTGGCACAAATCCTGCCGGAAGGCACGGGCGAATTCGAGGTGTCGATCGTCAGCGTGGATCCGACGACCGGGGCAGTGCATGCGTTCATCGGCGGCCCGGCCTTCAGCGACTCGGAGTTCAACCTCGCCACCCAAGGGCGGCGCCAGCCAGGATCGTCGTTCAAGACGTATGTGCTCGCTGCGGCGATTGAACGGGCCGGTCTGTACCCATTCGACACCATCAGCGGTCAGGGTCCGTGCGTGTTCCCCAATCCGCCCCTCGACGACTACGAGGTGAGCAACTTTGCCAACAGTCCCGGTCGCGTGGCCACGCTGGAGGAACAGGCAACGGCCAGCTCGAACTGTGCCTTCGTCCGGCTGGGTCTGGTCACCGGTCTGGACGAGGTGGTCGGGATGGCGAACCGGCTGATTGGCCGATCAGACGCGGACAGCTACCTGCCGTACCCCTCCATCTCGCTGGGCGCGCAGGAGATCACCCCGCTTGAGCAGGCTGTGGCGTACGGCACGTTCGCCAATGGCGGCGTGCGGATGGAGCCGTTCTATGTCACTCGCATCGAGAACAATTTCGGGGAGGTGCTCTACGAGCATGTGCCGCACGGCAGGCGGGTGGTGTCGCAAACCACGGCCGACTGGGTGACGTCGGTGCTGGAGGAGAACGTGCGAACCGGCACCGGCACGAGATCAATGCTTGAGAGCGGCCAGGTCTCGGCGGGCAAAACGGGGACCACCCAGCAATTCCACGATGCCTGGTTCGTGGGCTTCACGCCGCACATGTCGACCGCCGTGTGGATGGGCCACCCCGACGAGCAAGTGCCGATGGGCGAGATTCAGGAACGGCGCGCAACCGGCGGTTGGATCCCGGCGCGCATTTGGTCGGCCTACATGGGGCGGGCGCTGGAGGACGAGCCATTGCGAGTGTTTGCGCCCGCGCCGCCGCCGCCACGGGCCAGCCAGTACCTCTTCCTGTCGGGGGATACCTGCTCGGTCGCCGTAGCGGTGTCGCCGACGGAACCCCCGTTGGAGTTCGATCTGCCATGCAGCATGGTCCGCCCGACCGACGACAACGAGTTCGAGCCCTTGCCGGACGCGCTGTGCAAGGTCGCCGTGCCCGAGGCCGACGGCGGCTCGAGGTTCGAATGGCTCCGCTGTACCCAGATCGCCACCGAGCTCAAGGCGCGGGCGACCGAACCGGTGGGCGATACTGACGAGTCGCTGCCGCCCGACGGATCAGATGACAGCGGCGTGGACAGCACTGAAGAGGACCAAACCTGAGCCCGATGCACGTTCACTCGACGGACCGCCAGCAATGCCACCAGACACTGTAGGGAGCGGCGCCGCTGGGTCGGACGTCGCGCCGAGCGATGGCGAGCCCGCGGCGAGCCCGCTCGAACTTCTTGCCCAGATCAGCGACCTCGACGTGCGTCTCGACCAGATCACCCATCACGTCCGGAACCTGCCCGAGCGCGAGACTCGGGCCGGCATCGAAGCCGAACTCGGCATGCTGGCATCGGAGGCGAAGGTGCTCGACACCCAGATCGCAGATCTGGAGCGCCGGCAACGCAGGGATGAGGACGAGGTTGCGCGCATCGAGGCCAAGCGCGCTCACAACTCCGAGCGGCTCTACGACAGCCACCTCACCTCGCCCAAGGAAGCCGAAGCGCTCACGGCCGAGGCAGACGCCCTCGGGCGGCACCAAATCGAGATCGAGGATCAGATCTTGGAGCTGATGGAGGAGCTGGAGCCGCTCAGCGCAGCCCGCGCCGACCTTGGACGACACCAGTCTGAGGCCAGTGAGCGGATGGCCACCGTCGACGCTGCAATCGAGGCCGCGGAGAGCGCGGCGGGCAGCGAACGCGACGAGGTGCTTGATGAGCGGGCGGCGCTCGTGGCCTCAGCCGATCCTGCGCTGGTGTCGATCTACGAAGGCCGCCGGGCTGCCGCTCGCGGCACACCCGTGCTCGGCCGACTCATCGGCCTCACCTGCAGTGCGTGCCATCTCGAAATTCCTTCGGTCGAATACGAACGCATCACCAACCTCGATCCCAACGAACTCGCCGAGTGCCCCCATTGCGGGGCGCTGCTCGTCCGCTGAACTCTTGGATCCGCCGGTGCACTGGCGCAGGGGGCCGGGCTGATGCTGCTGTGGTTCGTGGCGACATCGCTCGTGGCGATGCGCTGGTGCTTCGGGGATCCTGCGATCGATCATCGGCTCATCGTGGCGGGAGCGCTCCTGCCCGATGTGCTGCACGCCGCAACCGGCGGCACACCGCTGGCTCACTCGCTGGCGTTGCCGGTGTGCGGCCTTGTTGCGGTGATGCTGCTGACCGTCGGACGCCGACGCGCGCGGCGCAGGTGGCTGGCGTTGCCGATCGGTGTTTTCTGGCATCAGGTGTTCGACGGTGCGTGGACGCAGCCTGCACTGTTCTGGTGGCCCTTCGGTGGCGATGCCGCCGATGCAACGCTGCCGCTGGCCACGCGGGGTATCTGGTTGATCTGCGTGATGGAGTTCGCAGGCCTAGTGGGCTGCTGGTGGGTCTGGCGTTCCTCCGGCATGGCACACGACTCGACGGCACGGGCTGACTTCGTACGCACCGGCCACTTGGCCTACCGTGCAGGGCCGCAATACCGAGGCAAAGCAGGCGGAGACGGTTCTTCATGACCCACATGAGCCACGGACGCCGATGCTGATCGTCGTGCGGCACGGGCGGCCGTGCTGATCATCGTGCGCCACGGGCGCACGGGGGCCAACGCGGCGGGCCTGCTGCAGGGACGCGTCGACAACGAACTCGACGAAGTTGGTGTGCTGCAGGCGAACCAGATCGCCGCAGCACTCTCCCGACCCGACCGGCGACCCGACCGGATCATCTCCTCACCGCTGCTGCGGGCACATCAGACTGCCCAAGCCACCGCAGAACTCACGGGCCTGGACATCTCCGTCGACGAGCGCTGGGCCGAGCTCGACTACGGCGAGTGGGACGAACTGCCCATCGCCGAGATACGAGCCTCCGACTGGCAGCGCTGGCGGGCCGACACCGGGTTCGCACCGCCTGGAGGCGAATCGCTGGCGCAGCTCAACAGCCGCGTCAACGCGGCCTGCGATGAGCTGACCGCTGTGGCCGCAGACCGGAACGTTGCCGTCTTCACCCATGTCTCGCCGATCAAATCGGCAGTGCGATGGGCGCTGGGGACCGCCGACGAGATCTCCTGGCAACTGCATGTGTCACAGGCACAGATCACCAGCATCGGTTTCCGGGGACCGGTGCCGAGGCTGAGTACCTTCAACGACACATCCCACCTCAGCACCTGAGCTGGGCAGGGGCGGTGAGTCGGCCTGTAGGCGGGATTCTGTCCGTCGGCTGCTGCCGTCGGGGTGGCCATCCATCTGAGCGGCCTACCCGGGATCATCGGACGGGCCGCCCGATCCCTGCTTGGCCTTGCTCCGGGAGGGGTTTGCCGATCCGCCGGAGTCGCCCCCGGCGATGGTGCGCTCTTACCGCACCGTTTCACCCTTGCCTGTGACCGGGCACCGGGCCCGGCCCATCGGCGGTCTGCTCTCTGCTGCACTTTCCGTCGCCTCGCAGCGCCTGGTTGCGAGCCAGCTCCCTGCCCTGTGGAGTCCCGACCTTCCTCGAATTGCGCCTTTCGTACTGCTCCGCGCGCTGCGGACCGCCGAAGCAGCTCAATCCGCGGCCACCCGGCCGACTCACCGCAGGCTCGAATGCTACTCAGAGGCGAAGCCGTGGCCCGAGCGGCCCGTGAGCCCAATCGCATCAGAATGGGGAACAAGAGCGGGAGGCAACAGGCGAATTGGCGGATTGCCCGGTCAGGGCCGGCGGCGACGCGGCTTGTCGACATCCAGCAGCGACCGCCGTCGCCGCTGGGCGATACCGGCCAAGATGCCGCCCAGCGTGGCCAGCGACGCTGCCAGCAGCATGACGAGCGGGAGGCCGAGCGGTGCCACCGCGTCGCCGGAGCCGAACCTGCGGATCAACTGCACCACCACGGCGAGGACCATCACCGGGCCCGAACTGAGGACGGCAGACAGCAGTTGGTGTTCCGTTGCCCTGGCCGCAGCTACCGCGCCTCCGGCGATCATGCCCGCGAACAGCAATCCGTTGACGGCGTACGCCGCTGCAGTTCGTTCCGCCACCCAGGTCCCGGCCACGACACCCACCACCAGCGCTGTTCCGGTGGACACCAGCGCGCCGCCGATGACCGCCCGTCGCTCGACAGTTCGACCGAACACTTGCAACAGACTGCGCATGACGCTCCATACTGAACGCTCAATAAGGTCTTGACAAACAGCAGCGCATCGGCAAGATTGCGCGTCAGATGCCTCCTGTCACAGCACCGGCCCCCTCCGCTACGCGGACCGCGAGCCCACGTTCAACCGCTTCTGACCCCATCCGAGTTGTCATGGACCAGCACGGTGGGCTCTCCACGGATCTGCTCGCCTGGCAGCGTCATGCTGCGTGCCGGGGTCTCGAAGCTGAAATCTTCTACCCGCCCGACAGCGACGGCGATGACGAGGCCGCTTTCGAGGCGAAAGCGGTGTGTGCAGCGTGTGCCGTGTCTGGCGAGTGCCTGGAATACGCCATCGCAGTGCGGGAGAAGGAAGGCGTCTGGGGTGGGCAGACCGCGGCTGAGCGTGTGCGCATCATCCGGCGCCGCCGCCGCGCAGCTGCACGCGCCCGCAACGCGCAGGCGGCTGCAGCATCGAACTGATGGCCTGCTCGAACTAATGGGACAGGCTGACCCTGACGAGGCTCACCCCCTCGAGCACTACGGCGGTTGGAAGGCAGTCCTCACGGATCTGGTCGCGGGCATCGACTTGAGCCCCGAGGTAGCCCGGGCGGCGCTGGGCAGCATTCTCAGCGAGCGCGCTACTGACGCCCAGCTGGCGGGTTTCATCATTGCCCTGGGCATGAAGGGCGGTTCGGTCCCCGAGCTCACGGGCCTCGTGGATGCCATGCACGATGCGGCTGTTCCGCTGAAGGCTCCCGATGGCGCCATCGACATCGTGGGCAGCGGCGGGGCGCCGGTCCGGCAGCGGCACGCGCTCAGCGTGTCCACCATGGCGACTTTCGTGGCCGCTGCAGCCGGGGCCGTGATCTGCAAGCACGGATCCGTGGCAGCCACATCATCGTCAGGTTCGTTCGACACTCTCGGGGCGCTCGGCCTGGTGATCGACCTCGATGGACCAGACGTAGAACGGTGCATTTCGGACATCGGTTTGGGATTTGCTTTCGCCAAGAAGTTCCATCCGGCAATGCGCTTTGCAGGACCCGTGCGCAGTGAGCTCGGCGTGCCCACGACGTTCAACTTTCTCGGGCCGCTGTCCAACCCGGCGCGCGTGAAACGGCAGGTGCTGGGCGTGAGCGATCCGGTCATGGCACCACGGGTCGCCGGCGTGCTCGCAGCCCGGGGCTCGGAGCGATCACTGGTCGTGCACGGCGCCGACCGGCTGGACGAGATCACTTTGACTGATCTCACGCGCATCTACGAAGTGCGCGATGGCGAGATCGTGAACGAGTACCAGTTCGATCCGACATCAATCGGGCTGGAGCGCGTCAATCGAGCGGAGCTGTGGGGCGGAGGCCCGCAGCAAAATGCCGAAATCCTGCAAGCGATCGTCTCGGGGGACGAGACCGGGCCCCGAGCTCAGATCGTGGAGCTGAACGCCGGTGCCGGCTTGGTCGTCGCCGGGCTGGCAGAGAACTTTGCCGAAGGCTTCGAGATGGCACGTGACGCCGTGGCCGACGGACGTGCTGCGGCAAAGCTCGAGGCGGCCGTCAGGCTCACGAATGAGCTGGCCGCCAGCTCAGCCTCTTGACGTGGTTGTCGGACTCTCCTTGCCATTCGGCGTCGGTGACATCATCCGCTTGGCAAGCACCTCCGATGACCGCCGTGCCTCACTGGTCGGCACGACCGGCACGGTTGTTGGGGTTCGCCCGGGGGATCGGCGAGTGATGGCGATCGTGGCCTTCGATGAGGGACCGGCCGAGACGGTCCTGGTGTACGGAATCGACGAAGCTGAGGTTGTCGAGCGTTATCGGCACGGTGTTTGAGCCTCAGGTTCGGCTGGTGAGTCGGCGTAGGAGGCCTTTGCGGCGTTCGTTCTCGTGCGCTGGGATCTCGACCGTTGCCAGGGCGGCAGCTAGGTCGGCTCCGCTTGCGAAGCGTTCTTCGGGGGCCTTGGCCATAGCTGTCAGGATGATCTCGGAAAGCTCGGTGGACACGCCTCGCTCGGCGGGGTCTGGCGGCGGCGTGCGGACATGTGCGTGCAGCAGGTCGTTTCGTTCGCCGTAGAACGGCGCTGCGCCCACGGCGAGCACGTACAGCGTCGACCCCAATCCGTAGATGTCGGTGCGAGCGTCCACCGGCTGCGCCAGTGCCTGCTCGGGCGACAGGTACATGGGTGACCCGTAGACGCGACCCGGCGGAGACGGGGGCCCATCGAGGTCGTGCGCCAAGCCGAAGTCGAAGAGCACCGCCCGATCGCCGCCGTCGGGTTGAGCATCGAGCATGATGTTCGACGGCTTGACGTCGCGATGAACGATCCGGTGCTCGTGGACGTGGTCGAGCGCTGCGCAGATCTGCTGGACAATGGCGATGCTCTCGGCAAGGCTCGGCGGGTGGCGGCTGCCGCACCGGTCGGCCAAGGTCTCGCCCTCCACGATCTCCATCTCCATGAAGTGGGCGCCGCCGATGACGCCGGCCCCGTGGACGGCGAGGACGTTCGGATGGCCCAGCCGCGCCATGAGCTCGTATTCCTGCTCGAAGAGCGAGCGGATCTCCGCCCGTGCCTCGGCGAACGGTGTCAGCACCTTGAGCCCGACTTCGTCGCCCCTCAGCGTCGTTGCCCGGTAGCAGTGCGCCACAGTGCCGCGGCCTAACACCCCGGTGATCTTGTACGGGCCGTATTGGCGGCCAACCCAGACGTCAATTTGGTCTTCGTACATTGCACCGGCCGCGGCTCGAGCGCCGCTTCCAGCATAAAACGACGCAGAGGCTGAGCCGAATGGCGAAGCCGGGGCCCGAGCGGCCCGTGAGCCCAATGGCATGAGCATGGAGAACAAGAGCTGGAAGCAAGACGTGACGCAATGGAACGTCGCGCCAATCGGCGACGGCACACTTGGACAATGACTACGGGCGCGAACCGGTTGCTGCTCGAGCAGATCCAGCGCGCTGCCACGAGCGCAGGCCTCGATGCGGTCGGCGTGACGAACACAGCGCCGTTCACACAGGCGCGGCAAGCGATCGAAGAGCGAAAGGCCGCTGGCCTGCACGCCGGCATGTGGTTCACCTACGGGCGGCCCGAGCGCTCGACGACTCCCGCGAACATCCTGACCGGCGCTCGCAGCATCGTGGTGTGCGCCCGCAACTACGAACCGCCGAATCCCCACACGCCTGAGGGGCCAGCGACCGCCGCTGGCGGCAGCGGGACCGTGGCGGCATATGTGGCGAGCGATGCCTACGGGGCGTTGCGGTCAGGCCTCGAGCAAATCTGCGAGGTCCTGCAACGCAACGGCTTCGAGGCCGTTGCCGTCTGTGATGACAACCGCTTGGTCGATCGAGCCGCTGCAGCCCGCGCCGGACTGGGATGGCTGGGTCACAACACCATGCTGCTGTCGCGAGAGCTTGGCTCGTGGACAGTGCTGGGTTCGGTGGTCACCACTGCCGAGCTGCCGCCCTCAGACGAGGACCTGTCGGATGGCTGTGGCACCTGCCGTCACTGCCAGACGGCCTGCCCGACGGGCGCGCTGGACACAGCGGGTGTGCTCGACGCAAACCGATGCTTGGCGTGGCTGGTCCAGGCGCCTGGCATCTTCCCGCCTGAATACCGCATCGCCCTTGGCGATCGTCTCTACGGCTGCGACGACTGCCAGAACGTGTGCCCCTTCAACGACACCGCAGTTCCTCCGGCGCGCGGTCAGCGCGTCGAACTCAGCCTGCGCAGCGACGGTGCTGCCCGTGGTGGTTCTGTTGATGTCGCCGAATTGCTCAGGATGACCGACGACGACCTTATGGCCGCATTCGGGCACTGGTACATCCCCAGGCGGCGTTCCGAGTACCTCCGACGCAATGCCCTCGTTGTGCTCGGCAACGTGGGCGATCCTGGTTCGCCCGCTGTCGAGGAGATACTGCGCAAGTCGCTCTCGTCAGCGTCGGACGTGGTCGCAGCGCATGCGGTGTGGGCGGCGCGCCGGCTGGGGCGGGACGAGCTGGTCGCCGAGGCGCGATCCGCTGGGCTCGGAAATCACGACCCGGACGGTCTGGTGGCGGCCGAACTTGCCAGACCGGTGCCTCGGAGACAGATAGCGGGCTGATGCGCCGTCACCTCTTGGTCACCAACGATTTCCCGCCGAAGGTCGGCGGCATCCAGAGCTACCTCTGGGAGCTATGGCGCCGCCTGCCGCCTGAGGCCACCACGGTGCTCACTACGCCGCACCGCGGCGCCGCCGCGTTTGATGCCGCTCAACCCATGCGGATTGTGAGAACCCGGGATCGTGTGCTGCTGCCGCATCCGGGCTTGGCCAAACGGATCCGAGGCCTGGCCAACGAGGTCGGCGCCGAGATCGTGCTGCTCGATCCGGCCTTGCCACTCGGGGCGCTGGGCCCATGGCTTGGCGTTCCCTACGGCGTGGTGCTCCATGGCGCGGAGGTGACGGTGCCGGCACGATTGCCCGGGCTGTCTGCTGTGCTGTCACGGGTGCTTCGAGATGCGTCGCTGGTGATCTCAGCCGGCGGGTACGCGGCTGGGGAGGCGGAACGATGCGCATCTCGTGAGTTGCCCGTCACCGAGGTGCCGCCCGGGGTTGATACCGACCGGTTTGTGCCTCTCGAAACCGAGGCCCGGCTGCGTGCCCGCCGAAAGTTCGGCCTGGATCCCGGACCGCTGGTTGTCTGTCTGAGCAGGTTGGTCCCGCGTAAGGGTTTCGATGCTGTCATCGAGGCCGTATCGCGTCTGAGGTCGAAACATCCCGGATTGCAGTTGGCGATTGCAGGTGCCGGGCGCGACCGGCGGCGGCTGGAGCGGGTTGCGGGGCGCCTCGGCGTCCCGGTCGTCTTTTCGGGCCGCATCAGCGATGGCGACGTGCCCCTGTTCATTGCCATGGGCGACGTCTTCGCAGCGCCGTGCCGCAGCAGGTGGGCGGGACTTGAGCAGGAGGGCTTCGGCATCGTGTTCGTCGAGGCCGCCGCATGCGGCGTTCCTGCGGTCGCCGGCCGATCAGGCGGCAGCCATGAAGCGGTAGCCCACGGCCGGACCGGGCTGGTGGTGGAACGGCCCGCGGACCCAGGCGAAGTCGCGACCGCCATCGATGACCTGTTGTACTCAGAGCGCGGACGGGCAGCTATGGGAGCTGCGGCGCGCCGAGAGTCGGAACTGCGGTTCTCCTACGACGGGCTGGCAACCAGGCTCGAGGCCGCCCTGTCCTGAGTGGCACATCCCGGCAGCGCGAACTGCGGATGTCAGAACCGTGAAGATGCTGCGAATATGAGCCACTGCCGGCTGTGATCCTGAGACAATGGAAACAATCAGGACACCGGACCCAGCACACAGGACACAGAACGCAACGATGATCGACGAGATGACGATGACCACGGTCGTGACCGCGTCGCCTGAGGACTGCTACGCGCTCATCTCCGATATCGAGCGGTATCCCGAATGGGCAACCGACGTCTCTTCGGCGACGGTGATCGAGAGCGATCCGGACGGGCGAACGGCGCAGGCATCGTTCCGCGTGGAGGCACTCGGAAGGTCTGCGAGGTACACCCTCGCCTACGACCATGGCGGGGCACCCCACCGCCTCTCGTGGAAGCTCGTCGACGGTGATGTCGTCAAGCAGCTCGACGGCAGGTACGAGTTCAACCCGGCGACAGAGCCTGGCCGCACCGAGGTGCTCTACCAGCTCGCCTTGGAACTGGCAGTGCCGCTTCCCGGTTTCGTCAAGCGCCGCGCGGAACGACGCATCGCTCACACCGCCCTGGCCGACTTCGCGGCGCGTCTCGAGTCGGGTCCCGCGAGCTAGGGCCCCGAGGGTCGCTGCCAGCGCCATGGAATTCCGCCGGATCGGTGGCCTGCCGCCGTATGTATTCACCATCATCGACGCGCTGAAGATCGAGCGTCGCCGCGCTGGTGCGGACGTCATCGACCTGGGCTTCGGCAATCCTGACCTGCCGTCGCCCGAGCGTGCTGTGAAGAAGCTGGCGGAGGCTGCTCTCAACGCCCGCAACCACCGGTATTCGGCCAGCCGGGGCATTCCGAAGCTGCGTGCGGCGGTCGGAGACCTGTACCGGCGCAAATGGAACGTCGAGCTCGATCCCGATACCGAGATCATCAACACGATCGGCGCGAAGGAGGGCTTCTCGCACTTGATGTGGACCTTGCTGGCGCCCGGCGACGCCTGCTTGGTGCCGGCGCCGTCGTATCCGATCCATATCTTCGGCCCGCTCTTCACGGGCGCCAGCGTGCGAGAGGTGCCGCTCGACACCGGCGACACCTTCTTCGAGCGCTTGGTGGAGCGTTTCGAGTACTCCTGGCCGCGGCCGCGAGTGATCGTGCTGTCATTCCCGCACAACCCCACGACTGCCTGCGTGGATCTGGAGTTCATGCAGCGCATCGTGGATTTCGCGCGCGAACGCGAGGTGCTGCTCGTTCACGATTTTGCCTACGCGGATCTGGGTTTTGACGGCTACGAACCGCCGTCGATCCTGCAGGCCGAGGGTGCGAAGGACGTAGCCGTCGAGTTCTACAGCCTCACGAAATCGTTCTCGATGGCGGGCTGGCGGGTTGCGTTCTGCCTGGGCAACGCCCAGGTGATAGCGGCACTCGCCAAGCTCAAGAGCTATCTCGACTACGGCACGTTCCAGCCGATTCAGATCGCGGCGACGGTGGTCATGAACGAGGATCAGGACTATCCCAACGAGATACGCGACACCTACCGCAACCGGCGCGATGTTCTGGTGCGCGGGCTGAGCCGCATCGGCTGGGACCTCGCGCCGCCGAAGGGCACCATGTTCGCCTGGGCCGAGATCCCCGAGCCTTACCGGCATATGGGATCGGTCGACTTCTGCAAGCTGCTCGTGAACGAAGCGAACGTGGCGCTGTCGCCGGGGGTCGGGTTCGGCCCGGGCGGCGAAGGCCACGTGCGCTTCGCGCTGGTCGAGAACGAGCATCGGATCCGTCAGGCCATCAGCCAGCTCCGCGGTGCTCTCGACCAACTGACACAACTCGACTGAGGGCTACTCGCTGCCTTCGTCCGGCGACCAGCGCAGCGTCCGTTCGAGTGCTCGTCGCCAGAGCCCATGAAGCCGATCGGAGTCGGCCTGATCGCCTGAGGGCTCGAAACGCCGGTCCAGCCGCCACACCGACGCTGCCTCGACCGGCGAGGTCCACACGCCTCCCGCTAGCCCGGCCAACATCGCCGCACCCAGGGCGGTGGTCTCGGTCACGATCGGCCGGCTCACCGGCGCGCCCAGCTGGTCGGCCTGGATGCTGCACAGCAGGTTGTTCACCGCAGCTCCGCCGTCGATCCTGAGCTCGGCGACCTCGCGCCCGGCGGCGGCACTCATCGTCTGGACGACGTCGCGGGTCTGCAGTGCCATGGACTCGATCGTGGCTCGAGCGATGTGTGCCGGCGTGGACGCGAATGTCAGACCCATGATCGCCCCGCGGGCTGATGGATCCCACCACGGGCTGCCGAGGCCGGCGAATGCCGGTACTACGACCACACCAGCGCTGTCGGGCACGCTTCTCGCCAGCTCCTCGATCGCTGCGGCGTCGGTGGCACCGTGCAGGATGTCGGTGAGCCAACTCACGGCGGAGCCCGTTGCGAAGATCGACCCTTCGAGCGCGAACGTCGGTCCGGACCCCAGATCCCAGGCCACGGTTGTGAGCAGCCCGTCGACCGGTTCGGGACACTCGCCTCCGACGTTCATCAAGACGAACGAACCTGTTCCGTAGGTGTTCTTGGCCATCCCGACGTCGTGACAGCCCTGTCCGAACAGCGCAGCCTGTTGGTCTCCTGCGACACCGCTGACGGCGATGCCCGGTCCCAACGCCGTGGTGTCCGCAGTGAGGCAGAACTGCCCGGCTGACGGGCGTATCTCCGCTAGCGCCTGCATCGGCACAGAGAGCAGCTCGCACATCGGCTCCGACCAATCGCCCTCGTTGATGTCATAGAGCAACGTGCGCGAGGCATTCGTCGGGTCGGTGACGAACTCGGTGCCGCCGCTGAGCTTCCACATCAGCCAGCTGTCGACGGTCCCCAGAGCCAGAGCTGCACTTGCCGAAACACCGCCATCACGCAAGAGCCACTCAGCCTTGGTGCCGCTGAAATAGGGGCTGAGCACGAGGCCGGTCCGTTGCCGCACTTCTGGCAGGTGACCGGCGGCCTGCAGCTCCTCGCAGCGCGACGCTGTGCGTACGTCCTGCCAGACGAGAGCCCGTGCAAGCGGCTGCGATGAGCGACGATCCCACGCCACGACGGTCTCGCGCTGGTTGGTGATGCCGATCGCTGCCACTGTGGGCATCTGCCCGTCTTCGAGCGCACGGAGGCTGGAGCAGAGTTCGTCGAGGGTGGCGACCGTGGCATCCCAGATCTCGTTCGGGTCGTGCTCCACCAGGCCGGGGCTCGGATAGTGCTGGGGGAACGGCCGGTAGGCGTACGCCACCTCGCCGCCGGTCTCGTCCACCGCCATCGAGCGCACACCGGTGGTACCGGCATCGATTGCAATCACCAGCGCCATGGCGCCTCCCGCGTCATGATGACTTCGCTTTCCAGTGGCCCGAAGTAGGGTCGCCCATTGTGAGGATTCTCGTGGTGGGGGCCGGCGAGGTCGGAAGCTACATCGCCGGACGCCTCAGCCGTGAGGGCAACGACGTCATCGTCATCGACCAGCACTCGCGGCGTCTCGACGCGCTGGCCTCCGAGGTCGACCTGCTCACCGTGAACGGGAGCGGCACCAACCCCAGCGTGCTGGCAGAAGCCGGCCTCGAACGCGCTGAGGTCGTAGTGGCCGTCACCGATTCCGACGAGGTCAACCTGCTCGTGTGCATGCAGGCGAAGCAGGCAGGCGTGCCAGCGACCGTCGCACGGCTGCAGGACGGCGACTTGCGCGGCGCGCCGGGTCGCAGCCTGCGAAACGCAATCGGCGTCGACCTGGTGCTCGACCCCGATGAGCAGACCGCCGACGCCATCATGGACTTGCTCGTGTACCACGGCGTGTCCGACATCAACGAGCTCGCGAACGGCGAAGTGCTGGTGGTGGGCGCACGCCTGGCGGAAGATGCCCCGCTGGTCGGCAAGACCATGGCCGAGATCGGCGCGTACTACGAGCCGGAATGGGACTTCATCTTCGGCGCACTGTCGCGCGATGGCGAGGTCACCGTCATGCGCCGCGAGACCACGCTGCAGCCGCACGACTTGCTCAGAGTGGTGTGCCGGCGCCAGGGGCGACGTGAGCTCATGGAGATCATGGGGCTGAGCCGCTCAGACGTGCGCCGCGTCATGATCCTGGGCGGGGGGCGCACGGCCGGCGTGCTGGCCGGTCGGCTGCTCGAGCGTCACATTGAAGTCGTCATCATCGAGCAGCACCACGAACGCTGTCTCGAGCTGAGCGAGCGCCACGCCGGCGCACTCGTGCTGCATGGCGACATCACCGACATCGACGTGCTCGCGCGCGAGGGCGTCGGCACCTTCGACGCTGTGGTGGCCGTGACCGGAGAAGACGATGCCAACGTCCTGGCCTGCCTGTATGCCAAGTCTGAAGGAGCTACCGAGACCATCGCCGTCGTGCATCGCCTGTCATTGCTGCCGTTGCTGGAGCAAGTGGGCATCGACGCGGCGCTGTCACCCCGCACGGCCAGCGCCAACATGGTCCTGCGGATGGTGCGGGGAGACGTCACTGCCGTGGCGACCTTCCTCGAAGGCGATGTCGAAGTACTCGAATTCGAAGTGGGTGCGGGTTCAAGCGCCGACGGCTCGTTCGTGCGCGAACTTCACCTTCCTGGCCAGATGCTGCTCGCAGCGATCGTGCGGGACGGCAAGGCCCGCATTGCCCGGGGCCGGAGCGAGCTGAGGGCGCGGGACCACGTGGTCGCCTTTGTGACGCCTGACTGCGTGGACGAGGTCAAGCAGGCCTTTCGGTGACACCCCGTCCGGCACGCCGGGCTCGGGAGCGCGAGAGGCTTCGCCGTTTGGTGGTGCGAGCGGTGCGAGGCGCCGACGGCCTGCTGCACAGGTGGGCACGCGGACCGTACGAGTCGACACTTGCCATCACGGCTTTGGTAGTGCTGGCCGCAGCCTCGCCGGTGTTTGCGATGTGCGCGGTATTCGACTGGCTGTTCGGGGGACGGGTTGCTGCGAGCGGCGAGTCCGGCACAGATGCCGTCCCGCTGCTGCTTGCCGGCGCTGCCGTCGCGGTGTTCGCCCTGGGACTGTTGCGCCTGTGCCGGTTCGAGCGGCGCATCACCGAGCGCCAGACCTTGACGGCACTGGTGCTCGGATCATCTGCAGCGGTCGCCGCCGTCGCCGTTGCGCATCTCGCGACCGGCGCAGTGGAGCCCGGTGCGTTGGCAACCGCATTTGCCGAAGCAGCGGCGACGGTCACCGGCACCAACAGCACCACCATTGCAGGATCCGACCTCGGCGGCGGGATGCTGGCACTGCGAGCAGTGGGGCAGTGGCTGGGCGGGGCAGCATTCATCGTGGTGCTCGTCCGCGTGCTGCCCCATCTCGGCGTCGGCGGCTTGGACACCGA
This sequence comes from Acidimicrobiia bacterium, assembly GCA_022821985.1. GTDB lineage: Bacteria > Actinomycetota > Acidimicrobiia > Acidimicrobiales > Poriferisodalaceae > Poriferisodalis. Next base: position 28,108 of record JAJECP010000033.1, on the reverse strand, counting down.
CGGGGGAGTGGCGACCCGCTCGGCTCGCAGGCTGGCTCCCCGCAGCGCCGGCACGATGGGTCGCCTCCTGCTGCTGTACGGCGTGCTCACGGTGCTGGTCGCGGTCGGTTTCGCACTCGCCGGCATGCCACTGCTGCAGAGCGGGCTGCACGCACTGACCACGGCCTCGACCGGCGGCTTCTCCACGCAGGCGGCCTCCCTAGGCGCATTCGACTCGGCAGCCATCGAATGGGTGGCGATCTTCGGCATGGCGGCTGGAGGTGTGAGCCTGCCGCTCATGTTCCTGGCGATCCGGCGCCGTGACCCGGCCCGGTTCATTCGCAGCTACGAATTCCGGCTGTACATCACCCTGATCACCTTCGCCACGGTGGCGGTGGCGCTGTTGCCACGCGACGGCGTCGGCTGGACGCACATCTTCGGCGGCGAACACATCCGTGAGTCGTTGTTTGCGGTGGTGTCGGTGATCTCGACCACCGGCTTCCAGACCACATCGCTCGTTGAGCTGTCGATCGGCAGCCAGGCGGTCCTGATGGTCCTCATGCTGATCGGCGGCATGAGCGCGTCGATGGCCGGCGGATTCAAGGTCGTGCGACTGCTGACACTGGCGTCTTTCATCGGACGGGAACTGCGTCGAGCCATCTACCCGTCGCTCACCGAACGGCTGCGCCTGGGCCGTTCGACCATCTCCGAAACGACGATCGGCCGCATCAGCGGCGAGCTGCTGCTGGCAGCGCTGCTGATCATCCCTGCCTCCATCGTTCTGGGCGCCAGCGGGCTGAACATCGTCGATGCGCTGACCTACGCCGTGTCCACGCTGTCGAACGTCGGGCCTGCGATGGCCGCCGCGGACTCGACCGGGCACCTGGCCGTCGAGGGATCGACCGGCCACCTCGACGCGGTCAACTGGCTGGGTCGCATCACGGCCGGGCTGCTCATGATGTGCGGGCGCATGTCGGTGACCGCTGCGGCTGTGGCGCTGAGCGTCGCTGCCTATCCGGCGGTGGCTGCAGTTCGACATGGGCAGTGGCGTCGGCGCAGGCCTCACGGAGTGAGAGTGCGATGAGCGGGCTGGGGCAACGACGCTTCGAATCCACCCCCGTGCACATCAGTGGGGTGGCACTGATGTTCGTGGGGATCGGTATGGCGCTCTCCGCCGTGGTCGCGCTCATCGACGGCGGCGGAGGTGCGCTCGCGCTGGGAACTTCGGCAGCAATCACCGCAGGCGTGGGCAGCGCCATGAACCGCAGCACTACGGCGTCGGATCGGGCAGATTCCCCGCTGGCGTTTGCCTCGGTGGCATGGGCATGGCTGGCAGTCTCGATAGCCGGCACGATGCCGTACCTGTTCAGCGGCGTGATCGGATGGGGCGAGGCCGACAACGCGCTGTTCGAATCCATTTCCGGATTCACCTGCACCGGCGCCACGATCCTGGCTGACATCGACGGGGTTCCCCACGGCGTCCTCTTCTTCCGCAGCCTGACTCAATGGTTCGGCGGCATGGGCTTGATCGTGCTTGCAGTGAGCGTGCTGCCCGCACTGAAGGTGGGCGGCTTGGAACTGATCGCCAACGAGGCACCCGGCCCGACAGCTGATCGCTTCACGCCGCGGATCGCCGCCACGGCCCGCCGGCTGTGGATGCTGTACGGGGCGTTCACGCTGGCGGTGGCGCTCGCCCTGCTGGCAGCGGGAACCAGCCTGTTCGACGCGGTAACGCATGCATTCACCACCGTGGCAACCGGAGGCTTCTCGACGCACTCGGCATCGATTGCCTTCTTCGACTCGGTGGCTGTCGAGTTGGTGCTCATCGTCGGCATGATCACCTGCGGCGCGAGCTTCTCGATCCATTGGCACGTGATCACGCGCACCAAGTCACAGCGCCGGAGCTATTCGGAGTTGCGCTGGTATCTAGCGCTCATCGGCGGTGCCGCCATTGCCCTGCTGGTGCTGAATTCAGGCAAGCTCAGTCTCGGCGACAACCTCCGGGAGGCGGCGTTCTACGCAGCCTCGCTGGGGTCGAATACTGGCTACGGCCTCACTGATTATGCGCACGAGCAATTCTGGACACCCTCGGCGCAACTGGTGCTGCTGGCCCTGTTCGTGATCGGCGGCATGACAGGCTCGACCGCGGGCGGCATCAAAGTGCTGCGGCTGCAAATCGTGGCCCGCTACGCGATCCGGGAGGTCATCCGCGCTCGCCACCGCAGGGCTGTGCTGCCGATGCGCCTTGGCGACACCACCGTGGCCGAGGACGTCGCGGCCCGGGCTCTGGGCTTTGTGCTGCTGTATCTGGGCCTTGCTCTGGCGGGCGGCGTACTGATGACTGCCCTGGGCAACGATCTCGAGACGGGATTCTCCGGTGCCGTTTCCGCCATCGGCACGGTGGGCCCGGCGCTGGGCGAGGCCGGGCCGACCAGTTCAGCGCTTGCGTTCGAACGTGCATCGCGGCCGGTGATGATGGTGCTCATGCTGTTCGGCCGGCTCGAGGTGTTCCCCACGATGCTGATGTTCGTGGCAGCGGTGCGTGTCGGCACCCGCTCGCGCTACCAGCGACCGACGGCCACACGCGGACCCCGCCGGCTCACACGCCGACCGGTTCGTTAGGAAACTGAGCGCAGCGGGGTCAGCGGCATCAGCTCGCTGAAGTCGTCAACCCGCAGCACGCGGGGCAGTTCACCTGGCCGCACTTGCGCAATCGTGCCGGCGCCGTCGGGAAGCGATTGTGCCACCCCGTCGAGAAAGAACAACACGCCCTGGCTGTCACGTGCGAGCGCCGAGGCGGTGAGCACGAGCTGCGCCACTGCGCGTACTCGCTGCGCTCCCTCTACTTCGAAGAAGACCTCGTTGAGGTGGATCGACACGACGTTGTTGCGCAGGAGTTGCACGTCCACGACTTCGGTGCCAGCCGGGATCGCTGATTCCAGGCCGTTCTCGGCTTCGGTCGGTGTCGGACCAGCCAACAGGTTGTTGAGCGGAGCATCGAGGAAGACAGGCGCAGCGAGGGGCCGCTGTAGCTCCACGAGCAATCCGTCACGCAGGAAATAGACAGCGTGCAAGGACGTCGTGGGCGTGTCGGGTTCCGCACCGACCACCGGTTCGTTCCGGTCGGGAAACACGCCTGCCGGCACTTCGATGTGAGTGGGAGCTTCATCGGTGGGCAGACCGCACGCAGCGGCCGCGAGCGCGCACATCATCGGCGCGCAGACGCGCCTCAGCACGGGCCTCCTAGGCATGCGCCTGCTCCGCTTGCAACGGGGCCGTCTCACCGGTGCCCCGCAATGGGAAGCTCGACCACGAAGCGGGCGCCGCGCTCGCCGTCAGGTCGTGACTCGACACGCACTGAGCCGCCGTGACGCCGGGTGTGCTCGTACACCAGGGCCAGACCGAGACCGGCACCAGTGCCCGCGCCTCGCTTGCGCGCCGCGGTGCCGCGTGTAAAGCGCTCAAAAACCAGATCACGCTCGGAGGGCGTGACGCCCGGCCCGTCGTCCTCGACGGCGACACGCACCAGGTTGCCGGGCCGTGAAATCCCCACCCGGGTGACACCGCCTCCGTGCTTTTCGGCATTGCGGAGCAGGTTGTCAAAGACCTGTGCGAGCCCTCGCTTGTCGCCGATCACCACAGCATCCGTGGCAGCAGCGCTGATGTTCATCTCTACATCGGGCCCGAGTGTGCCGACGCGATGCTGGACCAGCTCTGTGATGTTGACGAGACCGCGCTCGAAGACCGATCCGTCGGCGTCGGGTCGGGAGATCTCCAAGAGGTCCTGCACGAGCTGCTGGAATCTGTCGACTTCGGCTGCGAGCAGGTCCAGTGCCGTTGCTCCTTGAGCGGACAGCTCATCGCGGTGGCCGTTCAGATAGTCGATCGAACTTCGCAGGGTCTGCAGCGGCGATCGCAGCTCATGGCTCACATCGGACGCGAATCTCGCGTCGCGTGCAATGCGGCGCTCCATGGCGTCGGCCATGTCGTTGAACGACTCGACGATCACGGCGAGGTCAGGATCGTCGCTGCGTTCAACTCGCGTGTCGAATCGACCGTGCGCGATCGAGTTCGCAGCGTCGGACACGGTTGCGAGCGGCCGCAGCAGTCGCCCGCCGGCCCAGGCCCCGACGGCAACACCGATCAGCACCGTCAGGGCCGCTCCGACACCCAGAATCAGGCGCAAGCTGGCAAGCGTGGCCTCGATCTCGGAGAGGGGGACGACCTCGAAGTAGAGCGTCTCGCTGAGCTGCGATACCGCAGCCGGGCGCAGCCGCAAACCCAACGCGAGCTGGGGGACACCGTCGAGCCGGTACCGCATCGCGTGGGCCTGATCGGATCGCTCGACTGCCTCCACGAGCTCATCAGGAAGGTCGCTGGGCACGAGGGACGGCGACCGCCAGATGTCGGGCCCGGTTCGGACAATGGAACGGCTGCCGCTGAGGCTCGGGAGCGATTCGAGCAGCACCGCGAAGTCAGGACTCTCTGCGCGCAGCGAGCCCTGCACCTGGGTGGCGTTTGCGAAGAACTGAGCCTCAGAGGAGTCTTGGCGCAGACCCAGCATTGAGCCTCGGGAGAGGCTGTAGGTCATCACCACGAGCAGGAACGCCGCCAGCAACGCTCCCAGAGTGAACGCACCGACGACGCGAGCGCGAAGCGGCAACCGGCGCAGGGGCCGCGGCCAGCGCAGCCTCATGTCACGTCCTCACGGGGCACGCGGATTGGCAGGTCTTCCGTCGTGGCGGCCATTGCTTCCCGCTCTTGTTCCCCGTCTTCATTCGATACGGGCTCACGGGCCGCTCGGGCCACGGCTTCGCCATTCGGCTCAGCCTCTGAGCTTGTAACCCAGGCCGCGAGCTGTTGCGACGTAGCGCGGGCTGGCTGGATCGTCCTCGATCTTGAGGCGCAGCCGGCGGACATGCACATCCACCAGCCGACCGTCGCCGAAGTAGTCGTAGCCCCAGACTCGTTCGAGCAGCTGCTCGCGACTCATCACCTTGCCGGGATTGTCGGACAGTTCGCAGAGCAGCCGGAACTCCGTCTTGGTCAGGTGCAACTCGTCGCCGCTCTTCGTCACGACGCCCTCGTCGGGGTAGATATCGAGGTCGCCGACGGTTCGTGGCAGACCACTGCCGTCCACGGTCCGGCTGCGCCGCAGCAGGGCCCTGATGCGCGCCGACAACTCCTTCGGGGCGAAGGGCTTGGTGAGGTAGTCGTCGGCTCCGGCCTCGAGTCCTGCAACGACATCGTGGGTGTCGTCGCGAGCGGTCACCATGATGATCGGCACATGGCTGATCCGCCTGATGGAGCGGCACAGCTCGAACCCGTCGAGACCGGGCAGCATGATGTCGACGAGCACGACATCGGTGCTCTCGGGTGTGAATCGCTCGAGGGCCTCCTCGCACGACTCGGCCTCGCTGACCTGCCAGCCTTCGTCCTCCAGTGCGAGGCGCAGCGCTGTGCGGATCCGTTCGTCGTCTTCGACTGCGAGGACGTTGGTGGTCAACGCCGTGCTCCTTTCTTGCGGAGCTGTACCGAGGCTTGGTCGGCCCACTCGCTCATGGAGCGCAGCACGAGGGCCGCGAGCGCAGCCACCCCAGCAGCGGCGGCGAGGGCGCCGATCGCCGTTCCGCCCAGCGCCGGGCCGACGCATCCCCCGCTGCACTGCAGAGCACTCGTCGCATAGCCCGCGAGGCCGCCGCAGACAGCCGCAACGACAATCGCACCGAAGGCCAAGGCCCTGGCCAGCACCGACGGCAGCGCGGTAGGCGCCGCAGTGAGCCCAATGCCGTCGCCGTCGTCGTGCATGCTCACCTGCGCCATGGTACGGCCAGGCGTCGGGTGCGTCGTCAATCGCCTGTCCTTCCCGCTCATGTTCCCTGTCTCCATTCGATACGGGCTCACGGGCCGCTCGGGCCACGGCTTCGCCATTGGGCTCAGCCTCCTGCGTGGCAGACTGCGCCAATGCCGCCTGACGTGCATCGATGGGCTGTCGCCGGCGGCATCCTCGCGCATGGTGATGCCGTGCTCATGGTCAACAACCGGCGGCGCAACGGCAGCACCGACTGGAGCACGCCGGGCGGTGTGGTCGATCCGGGCGAGACGGTGCTCGGAGCATTGACGCGTGAGGTAGCCGAAGAAACTGGCCTGCAGGTATCGGCCTGGGACGGCCCGCTGTACATCGTTGAGGCAGATGGCAGCGACGGACCCGGCTGGTTCCTGACGGTGGAGGTTCACGAAGCCCAGCACTGGAGCGGCGATCTGGATGTCGCCGATCCCGACGGCATCGTCTTCGATGCCCAGTGGGTACGCGTCGGCGAACTCGAAGATCTGCTCACCGGCCAGTACGCATGGATGGCTGAGCCATTGCTGATGTACCTCGCAGGCAGTGCTCCGCGAGGCCATGTGTTCCGGTACACGGTGACCGGGGACCATCGCGACGGATTGGTGGTGACGCCGGCCACCTCATGAGCCAGCCACAGCGTCGACCGCCCGGCGAGCTGCCGATCCTTCATGTCGACATGGACGCGTTCTACGTGGAAGTCGAACGCATGCGCGATCCATCGCTGATCGGGCGTCCCGTGATTGTCGGGGGATCCGGCAGGAGAGGTGTTGTTGCATCCGCCAGCTACGAAGCGCGGGCAGCAGGCGTGCACGCAGCCATGCCGACCGCGCAGGCACGCCGCCTCTGCCCGTCCGCAGTCGTCGTCACCTCCGACTTCTCCGGCTACATCGAAGCCTCATCGGCGATCGCGGAGGTCTTCGAGTCGGTCACCCCCCACGTGGAGCCCATTGCGCTGGATGAGGCCTTCCTGGATGTCTCCGGTGCCCACCGGTTGTTTGATTCATCGTCGGAGATCGCCTGGCACTTGCGCAACGCCGTACGGGAAGCGGTGGCCCTGGAATGTTCTGTCGGCGTTGCGTCGAACAAGACGCTGGCAAAGCTCGCTTCGGTCGCGGCCAAGCCGGCCGTGCACCCTGATGGACCTCGGCCGGGGCTCGGCGTCTGTGTGGTCAGTGTCGCGGATGAATTGGATTTCCTTCAGGCTCATCGTGTGGAGGCGCTGTGGGGGGTCGGCCCCATGACGCTCCGCCGGCTGAATGAGATCAACGTCTCTACCGTGGGCGACCTGGCGGCTGTGCCGCTGGAGCGGCTGGTTTCGACTGTCGGTGCCGCGCACGGAGCGCATCTCGCAGCGCTGGCGCGGGGAATCGACGACCGGCCGGTCCATCGGGGCGGACTCCCGCGTTCGGTGAGCCACGAGCAGACGTTCGAGACCGATCTGACCGGTGCCGATCGCGTCCGCAGCGAAGCGGTGCGCCTCGCGGACGCCGTCGCATCACGCCTGCGCGCCAACGGGCTGTCGGGGCGGACCGTGACCGTAAAGGTCAAGCATCCCGACTTCTCGTTGCGGACGCGAGCACACACGATCCCCGAGCCGATCCAGACCGGACATGCGCTTGCCCACGTTGCGCAGGAGCTGATTGGCTCGCTGGATCTTCACGGCGGAATCCGCTTGCTGGGAGTTGCCGTATCGAACCTGGAAGAAACGGCGTCTGCAGAAACGGAGTCTGCGACAAGGTCAGCCGACGAGCGCGAGGCGGCCCCGGCGCAGCCTCATCAGATGGCACTCGACTTGAACCTTCCGCCCGATGCCCAGACTGAGTGCGGTGACGAGACAATTCGGGGACCGACGGGCGACACCGAGCTCGATCTCCGGCTGGCAGTTGCCCTTGATGCCATCCGAAACCGTTTCGGCCGCACTGTGATCGCCCATGGCTCAGCAGCTCTGCGTGACGGCACGCCAGGCGAGCGTCGCTGGGGCCGCTGAACACCTTCCCTGGGGGTGCGTGGAAGTAGGGCCAAGCGCGGTCCTACACTGGCAGCAACATCGGCAATACAGCATTTGGAGCCTGTGCGTGCCGCTTTCGGAAGACGAACAACGCATCCTGCTCGAGATCGAGAAGGACTTCTACGACACCGATCCCGAGTTCGCGCGGGAGGTGTCGGAAACCACGCTGACTCGCCACGCGCTGCGCAACATCCGCTGGGCAGTGCTCGGAGGCATCTTGGGGCTGGTCGGCATCGGCTTGGGTCTGCAGGTGCACTTCGCGCTGTCGTTCGTCGCCTTCCTGGTGGTGTTTGCCAGCGCAGTGGTGATCGAGCGCAACGTGCGCAAGATGGGCAGGCTGGGGCTCGAGAAAGTCTCGGATTCGATCGCCAAGCGATCGCGACCGAGCAGTCCGGATTCTTTCGGCGACCGCATGCGGCGCCGCTTCCGCAACGACCCCAGCTAAACCCTGCCGTTGACGGCTGCTCGGTGCCGGCGGCGCGAACGGGGCCCTGCTGTCAGCGCGGAAGGTCGGCATGCAGTCCCGATGCGATCCCAGCGGCTGCGTGCAGATCGGATGCGCGCTTCGAGATGCTGTGCGTCCAGCCTGGCCTCGGCAACCGTCTGCGGAGGCGGGGGCTCAGCTGCGTACGCCGCCTCCTGAGCGGCAGTCGCCAACGAGCTCAGCTCGCCCGAATCGATGCGCAGCCGGCGATCGACGCGATCGGCGAATTCGGCGTGCGTCTCGACCGCACGCCGGTCGATGCCGAGGTTGAAGAGCGTCTCAGCAACGTCATCCCATGCGGCACCGATTGCGGCGCGTGCATCGTGACGGGAGCGGCGATGGTGCAGCGCCCGGCGAACTCGCACGGCCGACGGCACGATGATGAGCCAGCCGATTCCGACTGCCAGCACCGCATAGAACGGAACGACGAGCCACTCCGACCAGCTTCCTGTCGGCGCCTGGGAGCCCTCGAAGTCGAGGACGTCAACGAAGCCTTCGAGATCGCCTGACAGGCCTTCCAGATCTTCGAGGCCCACTTCGCCGATGAACCCTGAGCCCGCTTCGCCGGCCGCCTCAGGATCGCCTGGCACCACTTGCTGGGGCGCCACACCGGTATAGACGACAGCTCCGGGGGCACCCCGCCCCGGGGTTGGCTCGAAGTACACCCAGCGTCCTGCAATCCAGACCTCGGGCCACGCGTGATAGTGCTCGCCCCTGACCACGTAGACGCCGTCGATCAGTTCGCCGGGCGTGAAACCGACCGCGACGCGCGACGGCAAGCCGATGGCCCGGGCCATCGCGGCATAGGTACCAGCGAATTGCTCGCAATAGCCGCGCCGTTCTTCGAACAGGAACTGTTCCATGCGTTCGGTGTCGTGCCCGCTGGGCACTCTCAAGGCGTAGACGAAGTTCTCGAGAAAGAAGTTCTGCAGCGCCAGGGCCTTCGCGTACGGGCCGGAAGCGTCGGCTGTGATGTCTGCAGCGAGGCCACTCACGCGCCGGTTGAAGCCGTCTGGCAAGGCCAAGTACTTCTCGGCGATGTCCGCGGGCACGTCTCCGCTGGCGGCCACGAGCCCTGCGATCGAGGGAACGTCGACGCTCGAGCTGACCGTGTAGGTCATGCCCGATTCCAACTCGCTGCTGTGCTCGGTGACCAGGGTGCCCGTCTCCGGGTCGTACAGTGCCTCGGGGCCGTCGTAGGCGACCGGTTCGTATGCGGCCGGCAGCCAGATGCTGTCGAGCGCCCCAATCGTGAACTGCTGAGTGAGCAACTCGTCGCTGGTTCGCCCGTCCAAGTGCCGGGACGCATCCCCGTAGAGCTGCTCGGATCCCCAGAAGGTCCCGTCGAAACGGCTGAGGCCCGAAACCCGCCAGTACGCAGGCGCATCTGCCTCAACCCGGAACAACTCGGCACCCGAGGTGCCCACCAGGCGGCCTTGGGCATTGACCAGAGGGCTGATCGTCACCCTCGACGCAGGGGCGCTGCCATCGAGGTCCTTCCAGGAGACGATCGCCGGAGCGTCGCTGCCTGGCAGCAAGGGCACCAGCAGCGCAGCAACGAGCGCGGCGGGGATGCCCAAGCGCAGTGCCGTGCGCATGGGCACGGTTGCACGCCGCCGTTCGGACGCGCCCACCGATGTCCGGTCCCCGGTGTGCTGGATGCCGTGTGCGGCCACGAACGCTGCCGCACCGACGACCATCGCGGCGGCACTGCGGACTCGCCATGCATCGGTGCCCAATGCCCCCACGAAGGCGAGCACGCAGAAGGCGGGAAGCAACCCTTGGCCTACCGAGCGCGCACGCAGTGCCAGTGCATCGGCGGCAAAGGCCGCGAGCCAGATGACGGCACCGCCGACCAGCAGGAAGCCTGCGGTGGCCGGCGTCGGCGCTTCTACGATGCCGAAGGCGTCCCAGGCAGCGGCCACGTCGGCTGCCGCTTGCCGCAGCGTCTCGGCGGTGGGCAGCAAGCGCAGCCAGAGCGTGTCGGAGTACAGGGCCAGTCCCTCGACGATGATCAGCATCACCGCTGATGCCGTCGCAGCTGCCGCAAGGGGCCAGCGCTGCCGACGTGTGACCGCAGCCGAGGCGTGGCCGCCCAACGCCATGATGAGCCACAGCGGCGCGTAATCCCAAGCGTCGAACAGGCGGCGCGCGGTGAGAACCGAGAGCAGCGTGAGCAACCAGAGCGAGACCTCCACCTGCCACAGGCTGCGCCCTCTCATGTGCGTACCGCGTTCGCCTGGGACGACGTCTGCGCAGCGGCCCACTTGGGTCCCAGCTCGGCGAGCGTGCTGATGTCGACAACTCCCGGGCCGCCCGCCGGCAGGGGATCACCGGGTCTGCACACCCGGATGACGGTCATGGACGAAGTGCGCGACCCCGCCGCCGAGATTGCTTCTGCATCTCGCGCCGCATCGAATGCGGTGCCCCCAAGCACCACGACCACTGCGCCGACGGCCGTCGCCGCGGCTGCCGCAAGCGTGCTGCGCAGCGATCCCTGCGCCGATGTGGAGACGTCGGCGAGATGATCGAACAGCTGCGCCAAGCCTTCCCCCGAGGTCACGAAGCCGGTGTCTGCGCCCGCCACCGTCATCAGTCGCAGCGGGTCATGCCGGGTGGCGCTGGCGAGCACGACGCTCGCGGCAGCAGATACAGCCAGCTCGAAGTGCCCGTCGGCGAGCGGATCAGCGTCAAAAGCGGTGCTGCGAGTGTCAAGCACCACCGTGACCCGGCTCCGACGGGGCACTTCGTCTTCGCGCACCATGGGACGGCCGAGACGCGCTGTCGAGGGCCAATGGATGCGGCGGACATCGTCGCCGGCGGTGTAGTCGCGCAGGGCGTAGAAATCCTCGCCGATGCGCTGCAAGGTGTGAACGTCCGCAGCAAGGCCCAACGGCTCAGGCCCGCGAGCCAGGCGAGGCGGCACCAGCGTCTGCGTTGCCGGATAGACGACCAGCATCGTCCGCGGGCCTTCGCCAATGGAGGTGCGGGCCAAGCCGAGCGGATCGACGACATCGACCTCCGCTGGTCCGATTTCCAAACGGCCCCGGCGTTGAGTCGGCAGCAGGTACGACGTGCTCAGACGCTCGGCGGCGAGCAGCGGGCCGACCCCCAAGCGTGCGCCGAGCGTGCCGGTCACCGGATCGGTGAGCTGGAGCACGGGGGCGTGGCCGCCCAAGTTGGTGAGGACGAGCTGCACTCGTGCCTTGCCACCGGCATGGACGCGCGCAGGCTGGACCGAACGCTGGATCCTGAGGCGGATCCGGCGCGTCCGGGTCCACACCACCGACCCCGAGATCAGTGCGATCCCCGCCAATGCGAGCACCAAGAGCTCGCCCATGCCGAACAGCCGACCGGCTCCGGCTGCGACTGCTGCGCCGATCCCGACGGACCAGCCCCGCCGCGTCAGCATTCGGCTCAGCCTCTTAGCCGGCGGCGGTGGGGACAGCGACAGCGTCGAAGACGTCGCGCAGGGCTGTCTGGGCGGTCAAGCCCTGCAGTTGCGCATCGGCGCTCAAGCGGATCCTGTGACCGAGCACTGGTTCAGCGACGGCCTTCACATCGTCGGGCACCACGTAGTTGCGGCCGGCGGCGAGTGCGCGCGCTTGTGCCACTCGCTGCAGGTCGAGCGTGGCTCGCGGGCTGATGCCCAGCGTGATCGTGCCGCGCTGTCGAGAAGCATCGGCGACGGCGACGATGTAGCGGCGCAGCACCGGAGCAACGTGGACTTCGGTGACGGTACGGGTCATCGCCAACACCTCGCTGGCAGTGGCGACCGGCTCAAGCGTGATCTCCGTGGTGCCGTCGTGGAGATCGAGCACCTCGACGGCAGAATCCGCATCCGGGTAGCCGATGCTCACGCGCATCAGGAACCGGTCGAGCTGAGACTCGGGCAACGGGTAGGTGCCCTCGTGCTCGATCGGATTCTGTGTGGCGATCACCATGAACGGCTGACCGAGCGGCCGTGTCGTGCGGTCGGTCGTGACCTGGCGTTCCTGCATTGCTTCGAGCAGTGCCGCCTGCGTCTTTGGCGACGCCCGGTTGATCTCGTCGACCAGCACGATGCTGGAGAAGAGCGCTCCGGGACGGAACTCGAATGTGCGCTCGCGCTCATCCCAGACATTGACGCCGATGACGTCCGATGGCAGCACGTCCGGGGTGAATTGGATACGGCCGAACGGTGCGTCAATCGAGGCTGCGAGCGATTTGGCGAGGCTGGTCTTGCCGACCCCCGGCACGTCTTCGATCAGCAGGTGTCCATCGCACAGCAAGCACAGCAGCGAGAGCCCAACCGCGTCGGGCTTGCCTCGAATGACCCGCTCCACGTTCGCAGTGATGCGCTCGAACGTCTGCCGGAATGTCTCGGCATCGGCCACGTGCGTTTGCGGGGGAGTGTGATTGCGCACGGTGTCTGGCTTTCGGGGCTAGAAGATTCCGTGTAGCTGGCATCTCGGCCGGGACTCGGAGAACGCTGTGAGGCTACTCAGCATCACTTCACCGTCGCCTCCCGCTGCGTCACCGATTGCTTCCCGCTCTTGTTCCCCATACTCATGCGATTGGGCTCACGGGCCGCTCGGGCCACGGCTTCGCACTGCACTTTCCGCTCTTGTTCCCATGCTCATGTGATTGGGCTCACGGGCCGCTGAGGCCCGGTGCTCAGCCTCTAGGGTGGCCCGGTGCGCAGTTCACGGACTCCACGCGGCCCCCGCATCGGGGCAGCGCTCGCGGCCGTGGCAATGCGCCCGCGGCTGTGGCTCACCGCTGGGCGAGCCATGCGGCGGCTGATCCCATCGCGCTGGTGGATTCGCCCGCCGTTCCTGCCAGTGCCTCACCGCGACTATGTGCGATTCCGGCTGTTGACCGCCGTCGGTTCTGACAGCCGTGCGGCCGCCGAACCCGCTGATCTGATCCAATGGCTGGAATGGTGCCGACACTGGCCTGCCGTCACTGCGGTGCACCCATCGCATGAAGCCCGTGATCCTGAGCCGGCGCCTCTGAGGCCGTGACATGACTTCCGGTCGAACGGTCGCGTACGCGCCCCATGCAGTCGCCGATGCCGTCAATGGGAATGGTGCGACCAACGGCCATGCGGTCATTCGTGATGGGAAGATCTCGCGGCCCCGCGGCGTGCTGTCGGAACGGACACTGGTGCTCAATGTCACCTACCAGCCCTTGTCGATCACGACCGTGCGGCGCGCCCTGCTGCTGGTGCTGGCGGGCAAGGCCGATGTCGTTCACACCAGGCCCGGCAGCATTCGCTCGCCTCGCTTGACGATGTCTGTGCCCTCAGTCGTGCGGTTGACGTATCACGCACGGGCGCCCTACCGGAGGCGTGCCCCGCTCCACCGGCGGGCCGTATTCGCGCGCGATGCCTACCGCTGCCAGTACTGCGGGAACCGGGCCGAATGCATCGACCATGTCCACCCGCGCAGCCGCGGTGGGGAACACACGTGGGAGAACGTGGTGGCCTGCTGCCGGGCTTGCAACGTGGGCAAGGGAGACTCGTTGCTGTCAGAGGGCCGGTACAGGCTGCGCCAGACTCCCTATGCCCCCGAGCCTCTGGCCGTAGTGGCGGCAATGCGCAGTGATACTCCCACCGAGTGGACCGACTACCTCAGCGATCTACGGCCTCAGCTCGTCTGAACCGCGCGGTGCGAAGGAGCAGACGGCTGTCTGCCATCGTGTGCCTGTGGCCGCGTGGGTACGCGACGAATGGCACGCAAGCGCTGAACTGCTGCACGCACGCCCGATGCCGCGCGACGGCCGACGCCGCATCTCGTGGTTGCGCCCGGTCGCACCTGCACTGATCCTGGGTTCTGCAAGTCCCGACCCCTTCGGCGGCATACGGACTGATCTCGTCCGGCGGCGCAGCGGTGGGGGCCTGGTGTGGCTGGATCCTGAGACAAGCGCGTGGGTGGATGTGTTCGTGCCCGCTGGTGATCCGCTCTGGCATGCAGATGTCGGCAAGGCCTTTCACTGGCTGGGTCGCATACTCGCCGCGGCTTTCGCCGATGTCGGCATACCAGCCAGCGTGCATCCCGGCCCATACGAAGCCGGGCCCTCCGATGGTCTGGTGTGTTTTGCATCGCTCGGCCCGGGCGAGGTGATGGTGAACGGCCGGAAACTCATCGGCATCTCCCAGCGCCGCACCCGTGAAGGCAGCCGTTTCCAGTGCATTGCCTACAACCGCTTCGAGCTCGGCCCCCTCGAAGCGGCCCTGGATTCCGCTACCGCCACCCGCGTCCACAGCCGAGCAGTCGGCTGGGCCGACCTCGGCATCACGGCCTCACCCGACGAAATCGCCAAGCAAATGGTGAGTTTCATCGCCGCCCACGACGCTGACTAGCGCCAGCCAAGCCTCCTGCCGCCTCCGCAGCGGGTGCGCGCAACACATCGGGGTGGACAGGGTGGGTGTTTTCCCCATAAAGTGGTGCAAAGTGGTGTGCAGGGGCAGAGATGCCCACGCAAGCCAGGTACCCATTCCGAAGCTGCGGAGGCCCTGCGGTGGAGAGTCTGTTCGTCGGTCAGCACGAGCACTCGCTCGATGCGAAGGGCCGCATCGTGCTCCCGGCGAGCTTCCGCAGCGCATTTGAGCCGTCCGGCTTCCTGATCAAGCACAGCGAGGGCTGCCTCGCACTGATGACGCCAGACCGATTCGGCGAGATCGCCGGCCAGATGTCGGAACGGTCCCAATCTGGCGGTCCGCACGGGCGCGCAGCCAAGCGTTCATTCGGAGCGGGCGCCGCCCGAGTCTTGCCGGACAAGCAGGGCCGGATAGCGGTTCCTGAGGAACTGCGCCGCTTTGCCGGCCTGCAGCGCGAGTGCATCGTGATCGGCGCGATCGATGAAGTCGAGATCTGGGACGCGGGGCGCTGGCACGAGATGAACGCCCAGGGCGAATCGCTCCTGGCGGCACCCGAGAGCGGCATCGAGGCTGCGGAGCAGGCGTGAGCGTGTCCACCGCTGCCCGCTACTTCCACGAACCCGTCATGGTTGACGAGATCGCCGAAGTCTTCGCACCCGTCGCCGGCGGATTGTTCGTCGACGCGACCTTGGGGGGAGGCGGTCACGCCGAGATGCTCCTGAGGCAGCATCCGGAGCGGCAGCTGCTCGGCATCGATCGCGATCCCGAGGCAATCGCAGCAGCACAGGAACGGCTCGCGGACTTCGGGGATCGAGTCACGCTGCGCTGCGAGCGGTTTGACCGCCTCGGCGAGCTGGTCGACGCGGCTGCTGGAGTCCCGCTCACCGGTGTTCTGTTCGACTTCGGCGTCAGCAGCCATCAACTGGATTCGGGTGAGCGCGGTTTCTCCCACCGCCACGACGCCCCGCTGGACATGCGCATGGACTCCCGCTCGGATCTCGATGCCGCATATGTCGTCAATACCTATGAGCTCGTTGAACTGCGAGATCTGTTGAGGCGCCACGCAGACGAGCGTTACGCCCAGCGCATCGCCGCAGCGATTGTGGCCGCCAGACCGCTGCACACCACCGGCCAACTGGCCGACGTCGTCAAGGCTGCCGTGCCGGCCGCAGCGCGGCGCGGCCGTCGCCATCCGGCGATGCGCACGTTCGCGGCGATCCGCATCGAAGTGAACGACGAACTGAACCTCATCGAACCCGCAATGCGAGCGGCGCTCGCGCGCCTGCAACCACGTGGGCGCCTCGCAACGCTCGCCTATCACTCAGGAGAAGACAGCATCGTGAAGATCATTCTGCGAGAAGCAGCCGACGGGGTGTGCGAATGCCCATCGACATTGCCGTGCATCTGCGGAGCGGCACCCACGGTTCGCCTGCTAAGTCGCAAGGTCACGCGGCCCAGCGCCGCTGAGATCGAGCGGAACTCGCGCGCCGCCAGTGCCGTGATGCGCGCTGCGGAGCGCCTCGAGCCTGCGCGTCGCTGATCTCGGCGGCGCCAGAGAACGAGACATCGCCCGATGGCCCTCGCCACTGCCCACTTCACTGTCGCGGATGCACCGCCGGCATTGGTATCGGCGCGGCGCGCCGTAGGGCTGCGTCTCGTCGGCGTCACAGCGCTGCTGGCGGTTGCTGCGATCACCGTGCTCGCCGGGCTTGCGGTGTTCCATTCGATGCTGGCTGCGGGCCAGTACCGGCTGTCAGAGCTGGAAACGGAGATTGCTGCGGAACGGGAGCGCTTGATCGACCTTCGCTACGAACTCCAGACGCTCCATGGTCCTGCTGAGATCGAACTGATGGGGGTGGGGGCGCTCGGCCTGGTAAGCGCGACGGATCCGATCGATGTGCGGATCGAGCCGCGGCATATTGCCGCCGTCGACCCGCCGCAGCGAAGCATCCATGAAGGCGGAGACTGGCTCTCGATCAAGACGCTGCTGACCGACGCGTCCACAGCGCATGACCGACGTTCTTGAGCACTCCGAGCGCCATACAGCTCCGGCGCCATGGCACCCGTCGATGGGTGCCCCGCCGGGGCTGCGATCGCCGACGCCACGAACGGCAACCCGACGCTCTGATGCGGCGACCCCGCGCCGGTGGCACCCCTCGTCAGGACCGAAGACAACGCCTAAAGGACCGAGGTCGAAGCCTGCTGCAGCGCAGTCCGACCGACGACCGCGCCAGCGCACGGCTCGCGCCGGGCCGCCGCGCCGGCGGGCGCTGCTGCTGATCATTGCGAGCACGGTGGCGCTGGCCGTCCTGGGTGCTCGCCTGGTGCAAGTGCAGGTGCTCGACCGCGAGACCTACGCCGCCTTGGGCGAACGTCAGGGCACGGCACAGTGGGAGCTCGAATCGGTGCGCGGGGCGATCCTCGACCGGAACCTGAACCTGCTCGCGGTGTCGGACAACCTGCCCACGATCTGGGCCGACCCCCGTCTGGTGACCGATCCGTACCAGACGGCTGCCATATTGGCGTCGGTGCTGGATGTCGATGCCGACGTCATCGCGGAACGGCTGGCGAGCGACCGGCATTTCGTGTACGTGGCGCGCCAAGTGAGCCCCGAAGACGGGCTGGCGGTGCAGGAGCTGCAGCTTGCCGGTGTCGGCGTACGCGGGGAGTCGTCGAGGCTGCGGCCCAACGGCGAGGATTTCGCCCGCGGGTTGCTCGGCGCCACCGACATCGATCAGAACCCGCTGGGGGGCGCCGAGAAGCAATTCACCGAAGTGCTCGACGGCACCGACGGCCGTGAGGTCGCCCGGATCGCCCAGAGCGGCATGCCGCTGCCGAGAGGAACCGAGCTGTTCGAGCCCGTCAGCCATGGCGACGATGTGGTGCTCACGCTGCATACCCAGATGCAATGGGTGGCAGAGCGGTCCGTCAGCGAAGCGGTCCGTGCGACCAGCGCCGAGGGCGGCATGGTGGTGGTGATGCAGACCGATACCGGCGACGTGCTGGCGCTGGCGGCGGTCGCCCGCGACCCCGAGACCGGCGAGGTCAGGCCAGTGGCCTACAACCCCGCGTACACCGATGCCTTCGAACCCGGATCGGTCGCGAAGAGCTTCACCATCGCCACAGCGCTGGAAGCAGGGCTCACCACGCCGGTCGAGTTGCACTCGACACCGGCGAGGTACACGTTCGCTGACAAGGAGTTCATTGAGCCCTACTCCAAGCCCAGCGACCAGATGACGACCTCGGAGATCCTCGTTCATTCATCGAACATCGGCACGATCAGGCTTGCCGAGCGGATCGGCGCTTCCGAGCTGCAGCGTTCGCTGCGATCATTCGGCTTCGGCCGTCTGACTGGTGCCGACGAGGCTCCGGCGCTGCCCGGCGAGAGCCGTGGCATCTTGCGTGCAGCGAACCAGTGGCGCGGCACCGACCTTGCCACGATCGCGTTCGGCCAAGGCATCGCGATCACTGCGATACAGCTCGCCGCTGCGTACAACGCCATCGCCAACGACGGTGTGTACGTCACGCCGCGCCTCGTGCTGGGCAGCGTGGGCAGCAACGGTGCACTGCGACCGGCTGATCGAGTCCCGACACGCCGGGTCCTGTCCGAGCAGACCGCGCAGCAGATGCAGGCCATCCTGGCCGAAGTCGTCCGCTCGGGAACCGGCAAGCGAGCCGCCATCGACGGCTACCAGGTGGCCGGCAAGACTGGCACAGCGCAAAAGCCCAGCCCTGATGGCGGCTACTCCGCCGAGGCGTACACCAGTTCCTTCGCAGGGTTCCTCCCTGCTGATCGTCCCGAGCTCACCGTCGTCGTCGTACTCGACGAGCCGGACGAATACCGGGCCGCCATCGTGGCCGCGCCAGTCTTCGCGGAAGTCGCCGAATATGCCTTGCGCATGCTTCAGGTGTCGCCCGATGCCTGAGCAGCGCAGCGCGCCGGCAGAGCCGATACCGCTGGAGGAATTGGCTGCGGCGGTCGGCGGTACCTGTGTGCTGCCTCCACGCCAGCGCAGCGACGAGGCGGCGGCACTGGCGGTACTCGTGCGCGGCATCACACACGACAGCCGCTCAGTCACGCCCGGTGCGCTGTTCGGCTGCGTCGTAGGGCAGCGCCACGACGGTCATCGCTTCGCCGCTGAGGCGTTGGATGCAGGTGCTGTGGCGTTGCTGGTGTCGCAGGTCCTCGATGTCGACGTGCCCCAGATCGTCGTGCCCGACGTGCGAGCGGTACTCGGGCTGGCGTCAGCTGCGGTGTGGGGACAGCCATGGCACCGCTGCCCGGTTGTGGGCGTCACCGGGACAGCGGGCAAGACGACGGTCACGCACGCAATCGCCGCCATTGCGAGCGCATGCGGTACCACTTGTGAGGTCATGGGCACGCTGGACGGAACGCACACCACGCCCGAGGCACCGGACCTGTGCCGACGTCTCAGCCGGGCTGCTGATGCGGGAGCCGGGATGGTCGTGCTCGAGGTGTCATCTCATGCGCTCGCCCAGGGCAGGGTCGATGGCGCCAGCTTCGCTGCTGGTGTGTTCACCAATCTCGGCCACGAGCATCTCGACTTCCACGCGACGATGGAGGACTACTTCGACGCCAAGGCGCGCCTCTTCGACGGTCGCAGCGAGATAGCGGTGCTGAACGTTGCCGATTCGTGGGGTCGCCGCCTGGCATCGATGGCCGCTGGCACAACCGCCGAAGTCGTCGAGTGGCAGCCTTCCGATATCGACCGAATCGTGGTGGACACAGCGGGAATCAGCGGCCGATGGCGCGGCCGATCCGTGCACTGCGGCCTGCTGGGCCGGTTCAATGTCGCGAACGTGGCGGCCGCAGCAGCAACGGCCAGCGCCCTCGGTTTCGATGATGACGCGATTGCCGGAGCGATCGCTGCCGTGCCCCCGGTGCGGGGGCGTCTGTGGCCCGTCAGTGGCGCGGATGATGACATCACGGTCTTGGTCGACTACGCCCACAAGCCGGACGCACTTGCTGCCGCATTGACCAGCGCGCGTGAGCTGGGTGCCGCTGGCGGCCGCCTGTGGGCGGTGTTCGGAGCGGGCGGCGACAGGGACCAGTCGAAGCGGGCGCTCATGGGCGCTGCCGCGGACCGCCACGCCGATGTGCTCGTCCTGACGTCCGACAACCCTCGCAGCGAGGATCCTGCTCGGATCGCAGCCGACATCGCCGCAGGCGCGGTCGGCCGGCATGATGCGAAGGACGGCTTGCACATCGAATTGGACAGGTCGAGCGCCATCTCGTACGCCGTCAGGAAGGCTCAGGCCGGCGATGTCATCGTGGTCGCCGGAAAGGGCCACGAGACCGCGCAGGTGAGCGCAGGGCATTCCGTACCGTTCGATGACGCAGATGTCGCTGCCGAACACCTGAGGCGGCGCGGGAGCGCACAGCGATGATTGCGCTCCTGATCGCTGCCAGCTCTGCCATGTTCGTGTCGCTCGTAGGAACTCGCTACCTCATTCCCTGGCTGCAGTCCCGCGGGGTGGGCCAACCCATCCGCCTCGATGGCCCCCGAGGCCACATCACCAAGGCGGGCACGCCGACGATGGGTGGTGTCGCAGTCGTTGTGGCGGCAGTCGTGGGGTATGTCGTCAGCCATCTGCGGGCGGAGACCGTGATCACGCGGTCGGGCATCGTGCTGCTGGCAGCCGTCTGCGCCGCAGGCCTCGTGGGCTTGGCCGACGACTGGATCAAGGTAAGCCGCGAGCGCAATCTGGGATTGAACAAGCGGGCCAAGCTGATCGGGCTGATCGCGGTAGGCATCGGCTTCGCCGTCGCATCGGCGTGGTGGGTGAACCTCGATACCGCTGTGGCCTTCACACGGCTGGACGGCAACGCGCTGCGGGTTCCCGCCGCAGTGTGGGTTCTGTGGGCGGTCATCATCGTCCTCGGTACGTCAAACGCGGTGAACTTGACAGACGGCCTGGACGGCCTCGCCGCCGGAGCTGCCGCAGTGGCGTTCGCGGCATTCGTGGTTGTCGGGTACTGGGCATTCCGTCATCCCATCTCCTACGACGTCAAGCACCCGCTGGACCTCGCCATTGTCGCCGCCGCCATGGCCGGTGCCTGTGCAGGATTCCTGTGGTGGAACGCGCCCCCGGCACGGATCTTCATGGGCGATACCGGTTCGCTGGCCATCGGCACTGCGATGGCGGGCCTCGCAATGCTGTTGCACGTCGATCTCCTGCTCCCCGTGATCGGTGGCCTCTACGTCATCGAGACCGCATCGGTGATCATCCAGGTGGGTTCATTCCGGCTCTTCGGCCGCCGCTTGTTCCGGATGGCGCCGATGCACCACCACCTCGAGCTGGGCGGTTGGCCGGAAACCACCGTGCTCATCCGTCTCTGGGTGGTGAACAGCCTGCTCGTCGCGCTGGCATTGGGCATGTACTACGCAGACTTTCTGAGCCTGGACCTCGTCGAAATCCCGGCAGGTTCGTTGTGAGCGCCTCCGACTTGACGCCCGCAGACGGGCCGGTCGTCGTGGTGGGCATGGGAGTGACCGGACGAGCGGTGGTCTCCGCGCTCGCGGCGCGCGGTCATGAGGTGATCGCGGCGGACGACCGACCAGGCGAGGCGGCGGCCCGGGGAACCGAGGCAGATGCTGCATTCGGCGAGATCCACGACTCCACCGATGCGACCTTGCTCAAGAACCTGGTCTCGGGCGCCGCTGCCGTAGTGCCTGCTCCGGGGGTGCCGCCGCGACACCTCAGCTACACGCTGGCGGATGCGGCCGGAGTGCCGGTGCTGAGCGAGCTGGACCTGGCAGCGCAGTGGGACAGTCGACCCCTCGCAGCGATTACAGGCACCAATGGCAAGACCACGGTCACGGTGCTCACAGAACGCATGCTGAACCGGAGTGGAGTCTCCGCTGTCGGCGCCGGCAATACAGATATCGCCTTGGTGGACGCCATTGAGCGCGAGGTCTCCACGTTTGTGGTGGAGGCATCGTCATTCAGGCTGCACCGGGCGCGCAGGTTCGCTCCCGCTGTCGCTGCATGGCTGAATCTGGCGCCCGATCATCTCGACTGGCATCCTGACGTGCGCGATTACGCCGCTTCCAAAGCCCGGATCTGGGCGGCGCAGGGTCCCGACGACGTCGCAGTGGTGCCCTTCGGCGACGCCGATATTGAACCGTGGACGTCCGGGATCAGTTCACGGCGTGTGACGTTCGCGACTCCCCAGCAACTTGAGGCACCGTGCGATGTGCACTACGAGCGCGGCGTCTTGGTCGCGCATGGCGACAGCATCGTGGCGGCGGCGGACTTGCCCCGACGGCGTCCCCATGACTTGTCGAATGCCGCGGCAGCAACGGCTGTTGCGCTGGAGATGGGTGCCTCCACCGAGGCGGTGGCGACGGAGTTGAGGTCATTCGATGGCCTGCCTCACCGGCTCGCATTCGCAGGGCGCATCGGAGAGGTGAGCTTCTACGATGACAGCAAGGCCACAGCACCGCACGCGACGGTGGCGGCGCTGCGCGGCTTCTCCGATGCGGTGCTGATCGCGGGCGGCCGGAACAAGGGCCTCGATCTCGGGGAGCTTGCCGCCGTTGCCGCACACGTTCGCGGCGTGGTGGCGATCGGTGAGGCCGCTGGCGAGGTTGTCGACTGCTTCAGCCAGCCTGCATGCGGCCACATCGAACTCGCCCGCGCCGAGTCGATGCCCGAGGCTGTGGAGGCTGCCTACCGGATGGCGCAACCCGACCGCGACGTGGTGCTGTCGCCCGGATGCGCTTCGTTCGACTGGTACTCGAGCTATGGCCAGCGAGGTGAGCACTTCAGCACGGCCGTGGCGGACCTCGCCGAGCGCATGCACTCATGCGCTCCGACGGGAGACAAGCAATGAGCAAGCTGGATCTTCCGCGCACTTCACCGGGACGGGCCCACTCAGGCCCGTCGGTGCGCTATGCCGCCCTCCTGTCTGCGGTGTTCCTGTTGCTGCTCACCGGTGTCGTGCTGGTGCTGTCGGCCACGTCGGCGACCGGAATCGATTCGTCCGACCGTCCATTGCAATACTTCACCCGGCACCTGTGGTCGGTCGGGATTGCTGTTGCCGTGCTGCTCGTCACACTTGGCGTCGATTACCGGCGCTGGCGCCGCATGGCACTGCCCCTCGTCGCTGCGAGCGTGAGCCTGTTGGTCATCGTGCTGGCGGTGGGCCAACGCACCGGCGGTGCCCGGCGCTGGATTGAAATCGGCCAGTTCAGCGTTCAGCCATCGGAGATAGCGAAGCTGGCGCTCATCGTGGCGTTGGCCGCCTTTCTGGACGCCCGCAAGGACCAGATCGAGCGGCCCGACCGGATCCTGCGGCCCGCAATGCTCCTGCTCACCGCCGGATGCTCGCTGGTACTGCTGCAGCCGGACCTGGGAACCACTCTCATCCTGGCGGGCATCGGGGTCGGCATGCTCTTCGTCGCCGGCCTGCCAGGCCGCGATCTGGCGAAAATCGCGGCCATGGTCGCTGTGGCGGCGCCGTTGCTGGCGTATGCGGCGCCGTACCGCCGTGCGCGGCTCGCGGGCTTCCTGGACCCCATCGCAGAACGGTCCGAGAGCGGCTACCAGACATTCCAGAGCCTGGTGGGTCTGGCGCAGGGAGGGCTGCGCGGCACCGGGCTGGGGGCAGGCCAGGCCAAATGGGGCTGGGTGCCCAATGCCCCCACAGACTTCATATTTGTCATCGTCGGAGAGGAGATGGGCCTCCTGGGCGCCCTCGGGCTCCTGACGCTGCTCGGTGTCGTCGGCATCGGGGGGCTCCGGACGAGCCAGAAGGCACCCGACCTGTTCGGTTCCCTGCTCGCAGCCGGCATTGCCATCTGGTTCGTGCTCCAGACGCTGGTGAACGTCGGCGGTGTGGTTGGATTGCTGCCGGTGACCGGTGTGACGCTGCCATTCCTGTCCTTCGGCGGGTCGTCACTGGTGGTGACGGCAGCAGCCGCAGGTCTGCTGCTGAATGTGACGCGGCGATCCGGTTGAGCCGTGGCCACACCCGGCAGCGCCCCGAACGCCCCCAGCGTCCTGATCGCAGGGGGCGGCACCGCGGGGCACCTGATGCCCGGCTTGGCGGTGGCATCCGCGCTGACCGAGCGCGGCTGGCCCGCGGAAGGAATCCATTTCGTCGGCAGCGCCCGGGGCATCGATGCACAGATCGTGCCGGATGCCGGCTTCGGTGTGACCTTGCTCGGAGGTCGGGGCCTTACTGCACGCCGGGTGAACCTGACGAACGCGCGTGCTGCAGCGAGCTTGGCATGGGCCACGGTGCGCGGCATCGCTCTCGTGAGGCGGCGGCGTCCAGCCGCGGTGCTGTCGCTGGGCGGGTACGCCGCGCTTCCCGCGACGGTGGGAGCGGTGATCTGGCGCGTGCCATTGGTGATCGCCGAGCAGAATGCAGTTGCATCGGCAACGAATCGCCTGCTGGGCCGGTTCGCACGCGCCGCGGCGGTACCCGTACGCGGGACGGGGTTGCACAGGGAAGTCGTGACCGGCAATCCCGTGCGCCCGGCTGTCGTCGAAGCCGCGCTTGGAGCGGGTGAGGCCCGCGCCCAGCTCGGCTGGCCCGCAGATGCAACCGCCGTGGTGGTGTTCGGCGGTTCGCTGGGCTCGCTCCGGATCAACACGGCCACCTGGACAGCGTTGGCGTCACTGCAGGACCGCGACGGCGTGTTCATCTATCACGTGGTGGGCAAGCGCGACTGGGCTGAGCGTCCGCCGCCACCGCCACGGCGACCCGATGGCTCGCGGGTACGGGACTGGTACCGAGCCGTGCCGTTCGATGAACAGTTGCCTGTCGCCCTGGCTGCGGCTGATGTCGCGATCTGCCGAGCCGGGGCATCGACGGTGGCGGAGCTGTCGGTCATCGGCACGCCGGCGGTGCTCGTTCCTTTGCCGATAGCGACCAACGACCACCAACGTCGCAACGCCGAGGAACTGGCCGCCACGGGCGCGGCACGCGTCGTTGCCGACGCCGAGTTCGACGGGCAGCGAATGCTCGCAGAGCTCGAGCAGATGCTGGAATTGCAGCATCCCCTCAGACCGGAGCGTCCCCCCGAGGCGACCTTCGGTCGTCGAGACTCGGCACAGCGGGTCGCGCAGCTCGTGATACAGCACAGTTCAGCGGTTCCTGGCTCAGTGGCACACGAGGATCGTTGGCCGAGAAAGCACACAACGTGACCACGTCGCCATCCGTCGAACCAGCGCCCCTGACCCAGGAGCCGTCGGGTCAGTCTCCCGACCTTGGGGAGCCTCGCACCATCCATTTGGTGGGAGCCGGCGGCGCCGGCATGAACGCCATCGGGTTGGTCCTCGCCGAGATGGGCCACGCCGTCAGCGGCAGCGACCTGAGAGCAGGCCCCGGCATGACGCGGCTCGCAGCTCACGGTGCCCGGGTCGTGATCGGTCATGATGCCGCCAACATCGGCTCGGCGGACATCGTGGCCCATTCGAGTGCGGTGCCCCAAGGCAATGTGGAGCTCGTCGAGGCCCGCCGCCGGGGCATTCCGGTGCTCAGCCGAGCTGAGCTGCTCTCAGGGATCTGCCGGCGCAAGCAGACGCTGGCGGTCGGCGGAACTCATGGCAAGACGACCACCTCGTCAATGCTGGCACTGTGCCTGGTCGCAGCCGGTGAACACCCGTCATTCCTCGTGGGCGGCGAGGTGAACGAAATTGGCTCCGGTGCCGTCTGGGACACAGCGGGGGGGTGGTTCGTTGTCGAAGCAGACGAGTCTGACGGGACATTTCTGGAGCTGGGTGCCGATGCGGTGGTCGTGACGAACGTTGAGCCTGACCACCTCGACCATTACGGCAGTTTTGACGACCTCGCTGCTGCATTCGAGAAGTTCGTCAGCCGTGCTGGAGGGCCACGCATCGTGTGTGCCGATGACCAGCAGGCTGCCGCGCTGGCCGAGCGCGTCGGCGGCTGTGTGACCTACGGAAGCGCTCCGGGTGCCGACTACCGGATCACCAGCGCGCACAGCTCTCGTACCGGTGCGGGCTTCGAATTGGTCAGCGGCACGACGTCGATCGGCCGTTGCGAGCTGCCGCTGCCTGGGCTGCACAACGTGGCGAATGCGGCCGGCGCTCTGGCGGCGGCACTTGAGCTTGGAGCCGCGGCGTCACCGATGATCGACGCCCTCGGTCGATTTGCCGGCGTGGCCAGACGATTCGAGCGACGCGGCGAGCGTGATGGGGTGTCGTTCATCGATGACTATGCGCACTTGCCTACCGAGGTAACCGCTGCGATCGCCGCAGCCCGCAGCGGAGGCTGGAAGCGGATTGTCGCCGTGTTCCAGCCGCATCGCTACTCGCGGACAGCAGCGCTCTGGCAGGACTTTGCGGATTCCTTCGCTGATGCCGACCAGCTGGTCCTCACCGACATTTACGCCGCCGGCGAGGTGCCTCGGCCTGGTGTGTCCACCGAGCTGGTGCTCGGTGCCGTGCTCGATTCCCATCCGTACGCGTCGGTGGCCTACCTCCCGGGACGGGCCGAACTGCGTTCCTACCTGCGCACCAGCCTGCGTTCGGGCGACCTGTGCCTCACCTTGGGCGCCGGCGACCTGACGACGCTCGCAGATGAGATGCTGCATGTTTCCTGAGCAGTGGTCAGATCCCGATGCAGTTCGACGTGCTGCGACCGTGCTCGGCGACGATGCTCGCGTGAATGCCCCGCTGGGCGCATTGACCACTTCGAGAGTCGGCGGTCCGGCAGCGGTGGCTTATGTGGCAAATGGCCTGTCCGACCTGCAACGCGCGGCAGAGGCCGCTGCAACGTCCGGGCTGGAGATACTCATCGTCGGACGCGGATCGAACCTGCTTGTCGCAGACCGGGGATTCGAGGGCATCGCACTCTTTCTCGGCGATGCCTATGCCCAAATCGAATTCGATCGTGCGAACGCCACGGTCACTGCTGGCGCAGCGGTGGCATTGCCGGTGCTCGCGCGGCAGTGTGCTGTGCCAGGCATCGGCGGGCTGGAATGGGCCGTTGGTGTGCCGGGTTCTGTGGGCGGGGCCGTGCGCATGAATGCGGGAGGGCACGGCAGCGATATGGCGTCATGCTTGATCGACGCCGACATCGTCGATCTGGAAGCCGGGACCGGAGCGACCCGCGATGTCAGCACGCTCGACCTGAACTACCGCAGCAGCGGTCTCCAGAACCGTCACGTCGTGGTCCGTGCGCGGCTGAGTGGGCGGCGAGCTCCCTCGTCGAAGGTGACCGATCAGATCGCGGACATCGTCCGCTGGCGCAGAGAGCACCAGCCTGGCGGACAGAACTCCGGTTCGGTCTTCATGAACCCGCCCGCCGAGTCCGCAGGAGCTCACATCGACCAGACGGGTCTTCGGGGACTGCGCATCGGCACTGCCGAGGTGTCGCGCCTGCACGCCAATTTCATTGTGTCGGATCCCGGCGGCACGGCGGCAGATGTCGTCGCACTCATGGCCGAAATCCGGCGCCGTGTCGCCGAGTCGACCGGCATCGTGCTGCAACCCGAAGTCCGCATGGTCGGCTTCGAGACGGCCCCGACACCGTCTTGAACGATGTCGGAGGAGGATACGAAGCCTGCCGAGCAGCAACGACGGCGCCGGCGCCGGTGGCTGATCGTGGCGGCGCTTGCTGCGGTTGCCGCAGCAGTCGCGACGATCTTTCTCGCGGCCGGCACCTTCCAAGTCGATCGGATCCATTTCAGCGGTTTGCATCGCGTGAGTTATGACGAGGCATACGAAGCCGCCGATATCCGTCCGGGAGATTTCATGGGAACACTCGACGCCGGCGAAGCAGAACGGTCACTTGCGAGCTTGCCCTGGGTCGCCGACGCCCGAGTCCAAAGGCGATGGCCTGCAACGGTGGATGTCGATGTCATCGAGCGCACCCCGGCGGCGATTGCACTCGCCGCTCCCGGCAGTTGGGTACTCATCGACATCGAAGGTCGCGTCCTCACATCACCGCTCGCCGTGGTGCCCGAACTTCCGCGCTTGTCAGGCATTGCTGCTGCGCCCGAACCGGGTGCCTTCCTCGCAAGCGATGCGGATGCGCTGCTCGCCGCATTGGGTGCAGCGCACGGGCAGCCGGAGTTCGAGATTGCCGCACTGTGGCGGGATAGGCGCGGGGACATTCGCGCTCGTGTACGGCAACAGCCAGGAGATCTCGTGCTGGAGGTCGCGCTGGGAGACGAGTCGGCAATCGGGGCCAAAACGGCCGCGATTGCTGCGATCATCGGAGAGATGACGGCCTCCGATGCCATCTTGGATGTGTCGGTTCCGCACCTGCCGGTGCTCCGCCCGTCGGGCTAAGAGGCCGCGCCGATAGGTGGCCGTCCACGGGTCGTCTGGTTCCCCGGTGTATTGGTGGGGTCGTCGATGACCTGACGACCGTGGAGGCCGGTTTCATCATGCGTGCTCTGACCAAGGCTGTGGTGGATGTCATGT
>JAJECP010000013.1 GCA_022821985.1 Acidimicrobiia bacterium | reverse complement strand
CGCCCGCCCGGCCACGGCGCCAAGCCCGCCACGGCGCCGCTGGGGCTGCGCTGGAAGGTGGAGCGCACCAACTCGTGGCTGTCCAACTACGGCCAGCTCCGACGAAACACCGACCGCGAACCCCGCCACCGGCTCGCCCAGCTCGCCCTCGCCGTCGCCTTGATCATCACCATCAAACTCATCGACCACCGAGACCGCTGGCAACCCCGATAACCCACCTATCGGCGCATCCTCTAAGAGGCTGAGCGCAGGGTCTTGCCGATCGACAGAGGCATCAGTACTGTCGTCAATTGCGCTATTTTCCCGTAGAAGGTGCCCGTCGGCGGCACGTCTGATGTCGCGGCCGGCCAGTGAACGCAAGGAGCCCTGTGGCCTCACCACAGAACTACGTGGCAGTCATCAAGGTGGTGGGCGTCGGGGGCGGCGGCTCAAATGCCGTCAACCGCATGATCGATTTCGGTTTGGGCGGGGTCGAGTTCATCGCCGTCAATACCGATGCCCAAGCCCTGCTGTTGAGCGACGCCGACGTCAAGCTGGACATCGGCCGTCAGCTGACGCGCGGACTCGGCGCCGGCAGCGATCCCGAAATCGGCACGCGAGCTGCTGAAGAGCACCGTGACGAGATCGCCGAAGCGTTGCAGGGTGCGGACATGGTGTTCATCACGGCCGGGGAAGGCGGCGGCACCGGCACCGGAGGCGCTCCGGTGGTGGCAGAGGTCTCCAAGGAAGTAGGAGCGCTGACGATCGGGGTGGTCACGCGCCCGTTTGCCTTCGAAGGCAAACGTCGGCAGATCCAGGCCGAACAGGGCATCGAGCGGCTGAAGGAGCGCGTCGACACGCTGATCGTGATCCCGAATGATCGGCTGCTGACCGTGGCAAGCGAGCACACGTCGATCATCGATGCCTTCCGCATGGCCGACGACGTGCTGCGCGAGGGCGTTTCCGGCATCTCGGGGCTGATCACCACGCCGGGCCTCATCAACACCGATTTCGCCGACGTCAAGGCAATCATGTCGAGCGCCGGCACCGCCCTGATGGGGATCGGCCGTGCCCATGGCGAGAACCGCTCCAAGAATGCGGCTCGACAGGCCGTCTCGTCGTCGTTGCTCGAGGAATCCATCGACGGTGCTCGCGGCATCTTGCTGAACATTGCCGCGGGGCCGGAGCTCGGGCTGTTCGAAGTCAACGAAGCGGCAGAAGTCATCCGCGAAGTGGCGCACGCCGAGGCCAACATCATCTTCGGCACGGTCATCGACGATTCACTCGGGGAAGAGATCCGTGTAACGGTCATCGCTGCAGGTTTCGACCGATACGGACCGGGCCGCTCTGGAGGTGCTGCGCTGGGCGACTACGCAGCCTCGGAGGAGTCCGGCGATGTGGCTGACCCATTCGGTGACCTCGACGAGGACGACGAGTCGTTCGACGTGCCCAGCTTCCTGCGGTGACGCCTGGGTTACGTCGCAACCACTCCAGACTGCTGTACATCGACGCCGGTCGCGGCCTCCCAGCGAGGCTGCGCGGCTCGACGCGCCACACCGGCGGGCACTTCGGATGCTGACGCTGCGCCGCCGCTGTGGTAACAGCATGGTGCGGATTTCGGTCACTGAGCGCTCCGACGGTGACTGCGCTCCCATCGACGGATCCGCCCCCGGCAACGTGACCGTCCTGCGGCAGGTCCATGGCACGCGAGTTGTCGAGGTCGGACGACCAGGAGAGCACCAGGGTGCCTGCGCGGACGCCGCGTGGACATCGATACCACGAGCGACACTGGCTGTGAGAACCGCCGACTGTGTGCCGATTGCCCTGTACGGCACCGACAGAGCAGGCTGTGCGACGGTCGCAGCCATCCACGCAGGATGGCGAGGCCTGCTCGACGGCGTCATCTCGGCGACCCTCGCCGAACTCGGCCGTCACGGGATCCGTCACCCCCGAGCCATTGTCGGGCCCCACATCGGCCCGCTGCAGTACGAATTCGGCGTCGATCAACTGGAGGCTGCCAGCGCGGCACTCGGGCCCTCGGTGTCGAGCACGACGCACTGGGGCACCCCGTCGCTCGATCTCGGCGAGGCCACGCGACTGGAGCTGCGACGGCACGGGGCCGTCATCGACAGCGAGATCGGCCGTTGCACCGCTTCGGATGAGCGCTATTTTTCGCATCGAGCCCGTGCCGAACAGGGCCGGACGGCGATGCTGGTAGGCCTCGAGGCTGAGCCGGCAGGCGAGCTGATCGATGATTGAGGCCGAGGAGGTCCGCCGTCGCACCGAGCGCGTCAAGCAGCGGATAACCGATGCCGGCGGCGATGTTGCTCACGTCGGCATCGTGGCGGTGACCAAGGGCTTCGACAGCGCGGCAATCGAAGCTGCAGCTCATGCCGGTTTGGCGATGATCGGTGAGAACTACGCCCAGGAACTGCACGGCAAGTGGAACGAGGTGGACGCAGCGACCAAGGCGGCACTGGAGATCCACTTCATTGGGCGGTTGCAGTCGAACAAGGTCCGGCAACTGGCCGGAGTGGTAGACGTGTGGCAGAGCGTGGACCGGGCGCGGTTGGTGTCCGAAATAGCGCGCCACGATCCGGGTGCTGCCATCTTCGTGCAGCTTGACGTCAGCGGCAGTGCCACGCAGGGCGGTTGCCCGCCCGGCGAGGCCTCGTCGCTGGTGGCTGCCGCCCGTCGGGAGGGGCTCGATGTGGCGGGTTGCATGGCCATTGGTCCGCAGGGTTCGCCGCCTGAGATCGAAAGGGCTTTCGGCGAGGTGGCCCGGTTCGCCGATCGCTATGAGCTCGAGCACCGCTGCATGGGGATGAGTGCGGATCTCGAGGCGGCGGTCAGAGCCGGCTCGACGATGGTGCGCATCGGGACTGCCCTGTTCGGCAATCGTCCGCCGCGAAATATCTCAGCGCGGGGTGCCTGACCGCAACTTGACAAGTCGGTACCCTGTCCGACTGAGGCAGTCTTCTGATCGGGACTGTTGTCACTGAGGTTCTGCATGGCATCGTTCATGAAGCAGGCAATGAGCTATCTGGGCTTGGGCCCGGATGACAGCTATGCGTCGCCTCCCGAACGCGCTATGCCGGGCGACATGCCCGCGGCTGAGGCGTTCGCCGATCAGACCGGCCAGAGCGGCGTCACCGTGGTTGAGCGACCAGCGGCGGCGACGCCACAAGCTGCACCGGCCGCACCGACGTCGGCCGTGCGTCGCGTCGCCACATCGACAGCACAGCCGTTCGTGCTGATGCCGCGGATGTTCGATGATGCACAGCAGATCGGAGATCGCTTCAAGCGCGATCAACCGATCATCTTGAACTTGCAGGGGCTCGATCGTGATACCGCTCGCCGGCTCCTCGATTTCGCCAGCGGGTTGTGCTACGCCCGCGACGGCGAGATGCGCAAGGTCGCAAACGCCGTGTACATGCTCGTGCCGGCAAATGTCGTCGTCAGCGACAGCGAGCATCATGCAGTTGCTGCACAGGACGCCTCCGTGCAGGACGTCGGCCGCTGAGACGCTCCGGCGCGGACCACCAAGCGGAGCGATGAGATGCTGTGCACGCTGATATCGCTCTACGTGTTCGCCATCTTTGCGCGTGTGCTGTTCAGCTGGATCCCGCTTGCTCCCGAGAGCCCAGTCATGGTGGTGCGAACTTGGCTGGTGCGCATTACTGAGCCTGTCATGGGTCCACTGCGGCGAGCACTGCCCGCAGTGCGACTCGGCCGGGTGGCGCTCGACCTGTCACCGATCGTGCTGATCATCGGGTTGCAGGTCTTCGTGGCGGGCATGCTGCTGGGATGCTGAGACGCTGGTACATTCCGCGCCATGGCGAGCCCTGATTCTCCTCCCGTCGAACCCTCCGATACCGAGGGCGAGGGCTTGCTCGAGACGATCGGTGCGCAGCTAGCGACGCTCGCAGCGCAAGTATCCGAGATCGACCAGCGCATGAGCAGCGTCGAATCGGGAGGGCCTGCACAGCCCGTGGAAGTGCGGCTGTCACCCGAGACAGTGGCGCAGATTGCCGATGCACTTGCCGCCTTGCAGGCGGCAGGCAGCCAGGCACTGGACGAAGCGTTCAAAACGGCGAGCGACGACCTCACCGAGGCGCTGTCGGGTCTCGTACGGTCCGAGATATCGAGGACGCTGGCTGACGCGGGTTACACCGTCGAGGTCACCGAGGTCGCAGAGCCGGACATCGACGATGAGCCGTTCGAGGACGGCACCGGCTCCGACGCTGGCGCCGCGAGCGATGTGGATGTGCTGCACGAACTGGAGCCGAGTGCGGATTCTGTGCGCTCCGGGCCGGATACTGCGGCCATGCCGTCGATCGTCGCGCCGCTGGCCGCAGCCGAACGGGTTGACGCCGCATACGAATCGATCGGTTCCGGCTCGCAGGACGACGCTGATGACGACGACACCGATGAAGCCGACGGCGATCTGATCGACGCGGATAGGGCACCGCTCCAGCTCGACGAACTCGATGATCCCTTCCTCGATGCGCTGATCCGCAAGGAACCCCTGTCCGCTTAGACAGCCGCCCGCGAGCAGACCGCCAGATCGAGATCAGGCTCGTCGCTGCCATCGAGCCAGTGGATCTCCTCCGCCAACACGGCGGCTTCCACCAATGGCTCATGCTCACGGATCGCATCTAGATTCGGCGGACTCCAGCGGATCGTCAGACTGACGCGGTCGGTGACTTCGAGACCGTGCTCCTTGCGCGTTTGCTGGATGTGGCGAATCAGATCGCGAGCTGCACCTTCGGCCTCCAGCTCCGGTGTGACCGTGGCGTCCAGCGTCACGACCAGCTGCTGGTCTTCCAGCACCGAGGTCGTGGCCGGGTCCGAAGGTTGCAGAGCGAGCTGGTACTCGCCGTCTCGCAGCTCGTGGCTTCCGGCAGCCACCCCGCCTTCGGCGGTGACGCTCCAGTCGCCCGTTCGAGCGGCCACGAAGACATCCTGAACAGCGGCACCCAACCGCGGCCCCAGCACCGAGCCGTCTGGGCGCAGCACATGGGTTGCGAGGTCGCCGAGCTCATTGCGGAGCTTCACCTCCCGCACGTTGATCTCCTCGGCCAGAAGCTGCGCGAACGGTTCGAGCAGCTCGGCACCGGCGCCAGCCACGGTCACGCTGTGCAGCGGCAGCCGGACGCGCAAGCCGGCGTCCTCGCGCACTCGCAGCGCTGCGGAGGCCGCAGCGCGCACGGCATCCATCCGCTCAACAAGATCAGGATCCAGCGGGAGCGTCTCAGGGTCGGGCCAGTCGCTCAGGTGCACGCTGTCACCGCCGGTCAGCCCGCTGTAGATCTCTTCGGTGATCATTGGCAGCAGCGGGGCCGCCATGGCCGCAAAGATTCGCAGCACCGTGTACAGCGTGTCGAAGGCGTCAGGTTCGCCCGTGGTCCCGCCCTCGGCGGACAGGACGCGGGTGAATTCGCCCCAAAAGCGTGTCCGGCTGCGGCGGATGTACCAGTTGTTGAGCGCGTCGATGAATGACTGCAGCTCGGCGGCGGCCCCCGGCAAATCGTATGCGTCGAAACTTCTCGTCACTGATTCCAGCGTGGCCCTGGTCTTGGCCAGCAAGTAGCGATCGAGCACATGCGGAGAGTCGGCTCGTACCTTGGCCTCGTAGCCATCGGCATTCGCGTACAGCGTGAAGAATGCGTATGAGTTCCAGATCGGGATCAGCACCTGCCGGGCGACCTCGTCGATGCCGCTGTCGGAAATGCGCGTATCGCCGCCCCGGACAATGTTCGTCGCCATGAGGTACCACCGCAGCGCATCGGAGCCCTGGTTGGCGAAGATGTCGGTGGGCTCGGTGTAGTTCCGCAGCCGCTTGGACAGCTTGTTGCCGTCGGCGGCCAGCAGCACGCCATGGCAGATCACGTTCTGGAACGCCGGCTGGGAGAACAGCGCTCCCGCCAGAACGTGGAGCGTGTAGAACCACCCGCGGGTCTGGTTGATGTACTCCACGATGAAGTCAGCCGGGAAGTTCCTCTCGAACCACTCCTTGTTCTCGAACGGGTAGTGCACCTGGGCGAAGGGCATGGATCCCGATTCGAACCAGCAGTCGAGCACCTCGGGCACACGTCGCATGGTCGAGCGGCCAGTGGGGTCGTCGGGGTTCGGGCGTGTCAGCTCGTCGATGAACGGCCGGTGCAGATCCGTCGGGCGAATGCCGAAGTCGGCCTCGATCTCGTCGAGACTGCCGTAGACATCAATCCGGGGGCAGTCAGGGTCGTCGCTCATCCAGATCGGGATGGGCGAGCCCCAGAATCGGTTGCGACTGATGGACCAGTCACGGGCACCTGCCAGCCATTGGCCGAACCGGCCGTCGCGTACATGGCCGGGCACCCAGTTGATCTGCTGGTTGGTCTCGGCCAGGAGATCGGAGATCTCGGTGACCCTCACGTACCACGAGCTGATGGCCTTGTAAATGATCGGCGTGTCCGTGCGCCAGCAGTGCGGGTAGTTGTGCTCGTAGCTGTCGTGACGCAGCACCCTGTCGCGTCGCTTCAGCTCGGCGATGATCTGCGGGTTTGCCTCGAAGACGTTGAGGTCGGCCCACGGCGTGACCGGTTGGGTGAAACAGCCCCGGTCATCCACCGGTACTGCATCCGCGATCTCGATGCCGTGGGCCTCGCAGAGAAGCTGATCCTCCTCGCCGAAGCCGGGCGCCAGGTGAACCACGCCGGTGCCTTCGGTGGTGTCGACAAAATCGCCGGCGAGCACCCGGAACGCCTCGGTGCGATGAGCGAAGAACTCGAACATCGGCGAGTAGCGGCGGCCAGCGAGCTCAGAGCCGCTCATCGTGCCTACGACGGTGTACGGCTCGAGGTCTGCGGCGTACTGCTCGAGACAGTCCGCCGCGAGGACGTAACGGCCGGCACCGAGCGCCTCCGATTGCACCACGGCATAGGCGATCTCCTCGCCGACGGCAACCGCGAGATTGGATGGCAGCGTCCATGGCGTTGTCGTCCAAGCGAGCAGTCGCAACGGATCGCCTGTGCCGGCTGTGCTGCTTGCGCCGGTCGGCTCATCGGTGTCGGCGAGTTCGAACCAGACCGTGATGGCAGGATCCTGGCGAGGTCTCGTGGCGTCGTCGAGTCTGATCTCAAAATTTGACAACGGAGTCTCCGCGCCCCACGAGTAGGGCATGACCCGGAACGCCTGATAGACGAGACCGCGGTCCCAGAGCTGCTTGAACGCCCACATGACCGATTCCATGTAGGGCAGGTCCATCGTCTTGTAGTCGTCGTCGAAGTCGACCCATCGTGCTTGGCGGGTGACGGTCTTGCGCCACTCCGCCGTATATCGCAGCACTGAATCACGACATTGGGCGTTGAAGCGTTCGATGCCGAATTCCGTGATCGCAGCGCGTCCGCTCACGCCGAGCTCGCGCTCGGTCTCCATCTCGGCAGGCAGGCCATGGCAGTCCCAGCCAAAGCGCCGGTTGACGCGGTGGCCACGCATCGTCTGGTACCGAGGGACCACGTCCTTGACGTAGCCAGTCAGCAGGTGGCCGTGGTGCGGCAGCCCGTTCGCAAAGGGCGGACCGTCGTAGAAGACAAACTCGTCATCCGCGGACCTGTTCGCGATCGACGTCTCAAAGGTGCCTTGCTCGTGCCAGCGCGCGAGGATCCGTTCCTCGATCTGCGGGAAGTCTGCTTGGGCAGGTACACGTGGGTACACGGTGTCGGTCGGCTCTCGCTTCACCAGCGCCTCCTGGGCCTCGCCTGAGCCCACGAGACAGCGAGGGTACCCCTGAGGCAGGGAAATCAACGGAGTTGCGAACTGCCAAACGCAGTCGAAATCGGCGACCTAGACTGCCGCGTCGCTTCTGTGGGGAGGAGCCATGGCCACTGCGAAGAAGGCTTCCGCCCGTAAGGCTGCTGCGAAGAAGGCTCCCGCACGGAAGCGGGCAGCGAATTCCTCAAAAGCCAAGACTGCCGCAGGGAAGACAGGCACTGCGAAGAAGGCCGCAGCAAAGAAGAGCACTGCGAAGAAGGCGAGCGCGGCCAAGAAGGCACCTGCGAAGAAGGCCGCACCCCGGCGCAAGGCTCCAAAGCCCCGTTTCGGCGAAGTATTTCTCGAAAAGCAACGGCAAGCGTTGCTGGCTGAGCGCCGTCGCTACACCGAGCATGCTGAGCGATATGAGGCCGAGGCCGAGCAGCTTGTGAGCGAACGCGAGCCGGGCGATATTCAGTTCGATGAGGAGTCGGGTGAGGGAGACTCCATTGCCGTGGAGCGCGATCGGGCGCTGCAGATCTCGGCTCGTGAGCGTGAGGAGATCGCCGAGATCGATGCGGCTTTGGCGCGAATCGAAGACGGCACCTATGGCATCTGCGTCGTCTCAGGCAAGCCGATCCCCAAGGAGCGCCTGGAAGCGATCCCGCACGCTTCCATGCGCGTGGAGGTCAAGAGCAGCGGACCGGCGTGGCGTCGGCCCTGACCGGCAGCAGGTGTTTGCAAACCGCCCGTCAGCCCCGCGAGACCGTGTGACGCGCAACCTCAACATCGCCGTCGCCTCCGGCGCGGTTGTGTGCCTGGATCAGATCACCAAGGCATGGGCCGTTGCCGCGCTCGACGACCAGATCATCGATCTCGTGTGGACGCTGCGCCTGCGACTCGTGCACAACACCGGATTCGCCTTCTCGACAGGGAGCGGTCTCGGCCCGGTGCTGGCGATTGTGGCCATCGTGATCGTGGGCGTGCTGTGGTCGTCTCGCCGTCGTGTGCAAGGGTTCTGGGCCACGGTGGCCCTTGGCGGGATCATCGGGGGAGCACTGGGCAATCTCGCCGATCGTGTCTTCCGCGGCGCGGCCTGGGGACGGGGCGCAGTAGTCGACTTCATCGATCTGCAGTGGTGGCCGATATTCAACGTGGCTGATGCCTCCATTACCGTCGGGCTGGTCATCGTGCTGTTCCACCTGTATCGAAGCGACCGGCGTCGGGCCAGGGCTGCCCGAGAGGCATCTGGGTGAGCGATCGGCCCCAGCGCTTCGAGATACCGGAGTCGCTGTCCGGTGAGCGCATCGATCGAGTGCTCTCGCTGCTCACCGGTCGTTCTCGATCAGACACGGCCAGGATGGTCGCGCAGGGGACCGTTCTGATTGACGGGCAGCCGGCCCGGGCCAGTTCGGCCCGAGTCGCCGCGGGTTCGACGGTCGAAATCGCTGAAGTGCAGGCGCCGGAAGCGATCCGGGGGCAACGTCGTGAGATCGTCCGGTTTGATGTCGTGTACGACGATGCCGACATCGTGGTCGTGGACAAGCCGCCAGGAGTAATCACCCATCCCGGCAGCGGACATGCGGCGGGCACGCTCGCGGACGCATTGGTTGAGCGGTATCCGGACATGGCCGATGTGGGCCAGCCCGGCCGTCCTGGCATTGTGCACCGGCTCGACCGGGGAACCAGTGGCGTCCTGGTGTGCGCACGCACTTCCCGGGCGTATGACGTGCTCGTCGAGCAACTTTCGAATCGGCAGGTTCGCAGGACCTATGCAGGCCTCGTACGAGGCCACCCTTCCTCGCCGACGGGCACGATCGACGCGCCGATCGGTCGGGATCGGGAGCATCGAACGCTCATGGCCGTGACCTCCGAGGGTCGTGAGGCTCGGACGCATTACAGCGTCGTGGAGACCTATGTGCATCCGACGGAGGCGTCGCTGCTCCGCTGCCGGCTCGAGACGGGGCGGACGCACCAGATCCGCGTGCATCTGGCCAGCATCGGGCTGCCGCTGCTCGGCGATCTGACCTACGGCGTGCCGGATCCATTCGGCATCGGCCGCCCGCTGCTGCACGCGATCCGGTTGGCCTTCCAGCACCCGGTCACCGGTGCGGACATGAGCTTCGAGGCCCCGATGCCCGAAGATTTCGTCGAGGCGCTGACGCGCTTCGGTACCGGTCCGTCGGCCTTCCCGACGGAGTGAAGCGTCAAGAGGCTGAGTCGGTGGTCCCGGGCCACGGCGCGCGGCCCCGGGCGACCTCGGCCACTGCAGCGAGGCTGTAGGAGTCCAATTCGGCACGCATGCGATGGCCGACCGAGTCCCAGATCGCCAGCAAGACGCACTGTCCCTCGTGGTCGCACGCACCATCTTGATGAGGCTGGCCGAAATCGCCGAGTGCGATCGGGCCGTCGACTGCCCGAATGATCATCCCGATCGTGATCTCGGCTGGATCGCGAGCCATGACGTAGCCGCCGCCGACACCTCGTTTGGACCGAACCAGACCGGCCCCTTTGAGCGCCAGCAGGATCTGCTCCAGGTAGGGCTGGGGCAGACCTGTGCGCTCCGCAATATCGCGCACCGATGTCGGCCGGCCGTTGTCGTTGAGGGCTAGGGACAGCAACGCGCGGCTCGCGTAGTCTCCCCGCGTCGAGACCGCCACGGTGGCAGCGTAGCCCCGGCACCGGCTCAGCCTCCTAGGGTCGGTTCCGTGGAGAGCGACGCCGTCGCGCACAGCGGCGACAGCGAGCCATTAGCGCTCGACCGCATGCTGCCGACGTATGACGGCCGCTGCGTCACTGCTGCGGCTCCGGCTCTGTGCGCCGGCGTAGAAGCAGACCTCGTCAGCGATGCTGCTGCAGCAGCACGCACGGTGGTGCTGCTGGTCGTGGATGGCCTCGGCTGGCACCAGTTGCGCCGCCATCGATCGCTCGCACCGTCGCTTGCCGCGGCCAGCGACGCGGCGCCGCCGATCACCACTGTTGCTCCCAGTACCACCGCAACGGCGATGACCTCGCTGACCACCGGGGCAGCGCCAGGTGAGCATGGACTCGTCGGTTACCGCATTGCGACTCCTCTCGGGCTGCTCAATGCGCTTCGCTGGCGGGCCGGCGGTCGGGATGTGCGAGATGCGCTGCCGCCTGACGAGCTACAGCCCGTCGCACCCTTCTGCGGCCAGCCCACGGCCGTTGTGACGCGCGCCGAATTCCGCCACAGTGGCTTCACCGGTGCCCACCTGCGAGGAGGAACGTTTTGGGGATGGCACGACCTGCCCGGATTTGTCGCCGCGGTGCGGGGTGCCGTCGACGAGGGACTCCGGTTCGTCTTCGCCTATTACGACACCGTCGACAAGATCGCTCACGAGTTCGGCCTCGGCGAGCGTTACCACTCCGCGCTCGCGGAGGCGGAGCGTCTGGCTGTCGCCTTGCGGAGTGACCTGCCCACCGAGGTGCCGCTTATCGTCACTGCCGATCACGGCATCGTCGAGGTGCTCGAACCTCCGGTGATGGTCGATCCCGAGGTCGTAGCACTCACCGACGGCTGGTCAGGCGAGGCCAGGCTGCTGTGGCTGCACGCCCGTGCCGGGGCCGAATCCGAGCTCGCATCCGCCTGCGAGCGCTACGCCGGTTTTGCAGAGATCGCGCCTGTCGAGCAGGTACTCGACGAACAGTGGCTGGGTCGTCATGTCACCGAGACCGCTAGGGGCCGGCTCGGTGATGTCGCGCTCGTGCCCAGAGGTCTGCAGGCTTTCACCATGCCCGACGAGGACCAGCCCCACCACGCACTCATCGGCCGTCACGGGGGCCTCACCGCAGAGGAAATGCTGGTGCCGTTCGCGCAGCTCTAAACAATCCAGGCGGCAGTGCAGGGTCAACGTGTGCCCAGCATTTATGCGGCCGGGAGCACTGCGGCCCGGCGGGGATGGAATTCTCGCCAGATAGCATTTTGCTGGTGGTCGGCCATCCAGTTCCAGACCCAGAACAGGGCGAGTTGCTGGAGAGCGGACCACTCACGGAAGACGACATCGACGACGAGGCCTTCGTTCCCGAACCGGCGAAGCTCATGCGCATCGGCGGCATGATTCGCAAGCTGCTCGAAGAAGTCCGCCACGCGGAGCTCGACGAAGCGGGTCGCGATCGCATGCGCGACGTGTATCACCTGTCGGTTGACGAACTGGCAACAGCACTGTCCGAACCGCTCGCTGACGAGCTGAATCGGATTGCGCAGCCGTTCGACGAGGACATCCCGTCGGGTCCTGAGCTGCGGGTCGCCCAGGCTCAGCTGGTGGGATGGCTCGAAGGGCTCTTCCACGGCATCCAAGCAGCTGTCTCAGCGCAGCAGATGATGGCGGAGCGGCAGTTGCGCACGATGCGCAGCAATGCACTCGAAGCCGGCGGGCAGCCCCAAAGCTCGCCTGCGGCGGGTCGGGGCGGTGTCTATCTGTGAGCAATCACCGCATGCAATAACCAATGCAATAGCCAAAGGAATCAGCTGGCCGGCACCGGGGGATCGGCCAGCGAGCATCGCAGGGAGCGAGAATCACATGGCGCTCGAGGTTGAGACAAAGGACTGCACGGCACTCAGCGATGCTGAGATCTCCGAGATGGCCGAGCTGGTTACCGGCGAGAATGTTCACTTCGACGTCGGCCACCTGTCCAAGCAACGCGATGCATGGGTGCTCATCACCCATGTGCGAGATGGTGCCAAGCTCTCTGCGTACGGCTTCTGCACGCTTGAGCGGGTTGGCGGAGACCCGACGGTGCTGATGGGCGCCGGCGCCACACGGCGTTCGGCTCGCCGCGACAGCGCGCTGCGGGCGATGATGACCGACCAGCTGCGGCGCGCCGTGCTGGCTTTCCCCGACGAGGACGTGCTGGTGGCCTGCCAGATGGCCGACGCAGCCGCGTTCACGGCCTTCAAACCGCTTGATCGGGTGGTGCCCCGCCCCGGCTACGAGCCCAACGGCGAGGACCGTGCCTGGGGGCGGCGCCTGGCCAAGCGTTTCGACGTGCAGGGCGAATACAAGGCGCGAGAGTTCAAGGTGTATGGCGACGGCGGGCCCTCATTCGTGCTGAACCACACGGCACCGCGGCCTGAGAAGCTTGATCCGGCGATGATCGGCCTGTTTGACGGCTTCGATACGGCCAACGGCGATGCACTGATCGCTTTCGGCTGGGCCAGCCGGGAAGATCTCGCGAAGCTGCTGTAGCACTCGCAGCTCATCGGCTCAGCCTCTGCGGGGGGAGTGTGCGCTGGTGAACTCTGGATTCAGCGAACTCGCCCGTCGCCGCAGGATGACCCGGCACTTCCTGCCGGATCGGATCGATGACGGCCTGCTCGAGCGGATCCTCGATACCGCCCGCCGTGTCCCTTCAGCCGGCAACACGCAGGGCTTCGACTTTGTTGTGCTCCGCGGCCCTGGCGAGACGGCTCGTTACTGGGACACCACCCTGCCCCCGGACCGTCGCGAGCGCTTTCGCTGGGACGGGTTGCTGGCCTGCCCGGCTCTCATCACGCTGTGGGCCGACCCGCACGCGTACATCGACCGCTACGGCGAACCCGACAAGGAGCGCTCCGGACTGGGCTCGGGCACGGAGGCCTGGTCGACGCCGTACTGGACTGTGGATGCGGCGTTCGCGGCGCTCGCGCTGCAGTATGCCGCGCTCGACGAAGGTCTCGGGGTGCTGTTCTTCGGCATGTTCGAACACGCTGCAGCCGTGGCAGCGGCTCTCGGTGTGCCGCCGGCGCACGAGCCGATCGGCGTCGTGGCACTGGGCTGGCCCGATCGGGTGGCCGAGGCGTCCAGCGGTCCGGCGGCGAGTCAGGACAGGCCCCGCCGCCCGCTGATCATCGACGAGCCGGGCGAAGCGGCGGCAGCTGACCACCGCCCGTTGGTGCACTGGGGTCGCTGGACCGGCGGTTGAGTGCCGCCTTGCCGCTCAGCCTCAGGAACAGGCGTCTGCCGGTGAGCCGCTGGTAAGTTGCTGCGGGTACGGTCATCGAACACCGGTCGGCCGCGCCGATCCCGACCCGGGAGGAACACTGACGTGGGCGATGAGACTGCGCCAGATGAGATCGGGCCGAAGCAGATGGCGATGGTGGAATACCTCAAGCTCGGCGACGACCCGCACCTGGTCGCCTATGTCTGCGATGCATGCGGGGCCACCTACTTCGACCGGCGAAATGCCTGCGCCGCCTGCGGGGCACGCGACTTCTCGACTGGGCGGCTCGCCAACACCGGCGCAGTGCGGACCTTCACCATCGTGCATCGTGCTGCCCGGGGCGTGCCGGCGCCCTATGTCTCCGCTGTCGTCGATCTGGACGGGGGCGGCCGAGTCAAGAGCAACATCATCAATATCGAACCCACGCCTTCCAACGTGAGTCTCGGCATGCGTGTGCGCCTTGCCACCTACGTCACTGCCACCGACGACGACGGCAACGAAGCCGTCGCCTTCGGCTACGAGCCCGAGGCGGCCTGAGCCTGCATTCCCCACCCGCCCGACCCTGCCAACCGACAAGCGACAGACCCGCCTCATGAATAGGGAGCACCCATGAGCAACCAAGACCCGGTGTGGATTCTCGGCACCTCCATGACCAAGTTCGGCCGTTATGCCGACAAAGACCTCATCGACCTAGCTGCTGAGGCCTCGCTCGGTGCACTCGACGATGGCGGGGTGACCATGGCCGAGATGGACGTGCTCGCCGCCGGATGCCTGTACGAGGCCAACGGCGGCGTCGGCCAGCGTCTCCAGAAGCAGC
Organism: Acidimicrobiia bacterium; assembly: GCA_022821985.1. GTDB lineage: Bacteria > Actinomycetota > Acidimicrobiia > Acidimicrobiales > Poriferisodalaceae > Poriferisodalis. Next base: position 57,890 of record JAJECP010000013.1, on the reverse strand, counting down.
TCGGCCAGACCGGCATTCCCGTGTACAACGTGGCCAACGCCTGCGCAACGGGGGCGACGGCGGTCCGCACGGTGATGATGGCGATCAAGGCCGGCGAGGCCCAGATGGGCCTGGCGGTCGGCGTCGAGCAGATGGGCAAGATGGGCATGCTCGGTGCCGATCGCGCTGCCCGCTCCGACAAGCAGGTCTTCGAGCGCAAGGGCCGCTTCGGCTCCGTCGTCGGCGTCGAGGGGCGTCTCGGCACCAACATGATGCCCGGCGTGTTTGCCCAGGCTGGCATGGAGTACGCCTACGAGAACGACGGCGTGGGTTTCGAGCAGTTCGCCAAAGTGGCGCAGAAGAACCACGAGCACTCCACGCTGAACCCGCTGGCGCAATATCGCAAGGCGTTCACGCTCGACGAGGTCATGAGTTCCGAGGTGATCGCCTATCCGAACACCCTGCTGATGTGCTGCCCGACCGGCGATGGCTCGGCAGCGGTGGTGCTGGTCTCCGACGAGAAGCTGAAGACGCTGCCGCGTGAACAGCAGCGGCGTGCGGTCAAGGTGTCAGCTTCGGTGCTCACCTCAGATCCTTGGACCGAGGGTTGCCAGGTGCAGCCTGATGTCAACACGCTCACTCGCAACGCCGCTGACGCGGCATACGAGGATTCGGGCGTGGATCCTGCCGATCTCGACTTGGTGGAGCTGCACGACTGCTTCGCAACCGCCGAGTTGCGGCACTACGACAACCTGCGGCTGTGCGAACCCGGCGGCGCCGGCGAGTGGATCGACAAGGGCGGCCCGTGGCGCGACGGGGAGATCCCGGTGAACGTGTCGGGCGGCCTGCTGTCGAAGGGGCACCCCATCGGCGCCACTGGCGTAGCCAACCTGTTCGAGGTTGCCACGCACGTCCGTGGCGAGGCCGGTGACCGCCAGGTGCCCGACGCCAAGGTCGGCCTGGCGCACGTGATCGGCCTCGGCTCCAGCTGCGGCGTGCACATCCTGGAGCGCTCCGGCCTCTAGCCCCATGCGAGCAGGCCCACTGGCCTGTGCGAAATCCAGCGAAATTCACTGGGTGTCAGCGTGAGGGCGTCATTACGCTCGCGAGAGGGCCAGCCTCTCCGGGTGAAGCGCCTTCTCAGACTCGGCCACCCGGTTGAGGCTGGCCTCTTCGGTCACTGTACTCCGGCGAGCACCCCAGCAAGACCTAGTTTTTGAACGCGGCGAGGGTGGGGGCGAGTTCGTCGAAGTACTGCAGGGTTTCGTCGGCTGAGGGCAGGTCGAAGTTGACGGGCGTGAGAATGAACTGGCTGACGCCGGCTTCGGCGTAGGACTCCAGCCGGTCCATGCGGGGCCGGCCCCAGATGTAGAGCGTGATCGGGATGTCGTCGGCGTTCTCGCGCCCCGCTTCGGCAGCGAGACGGCGGAATCGTTCGATGCCGCCGAGCACGTCGGGCTTGCCGGTCGTGTTCATGACCCCCACGTCGATGGGCGCCCATTCGTCGGCGTATTCCGCCGCATGCTGGATGCCCAGCGGGCCGGCGTTGCCGAGTGCGATGGGCACGGTGCCGTTGGTGGGTTTTGGGTAGATCCACGACTCGCTGTAGCTGTCCCACTCGCCCTCGAAGGCAGGCACGGGATCGTCGGCCCAGATCGAGCGCATTGCAGCGATGCGCTCGCGCATGGCGCCGTAGCGGCGGCTGAAGGGCATGTCGGGGCGATGGTCGGCTAGTTCCTCCTTGTTCCAGCCGACGCCGACGCCCAGCACCACACGGCCGCTGGCCAGAGCGTCGGCGCTGGCGACGGTGCGTGCGAGGTCGATGAGGTCGTGCTGAAGGATGAGGCAGATGCCGGTGCCGAGCGTGATCTGGCTGGTCCGTGCAGCGGCGACGCCGATGGAGACGAACGGGTCCATCATGTGGAAGTAGGTGCCGGGGAGCTGGCCGCCGTTCGGATAAGGGCTCTCGCGGGAGGTCGGGATGTGGGTGTGCTCGGGGTACCACACCGATGCGAAGCCCCGTTCTTCGAGTTCTTGCGCCAGGTCGCCTGGGTCGATGCCGCCGTGGTGATTGCCTGTCAGGTATCCGAACTTCATGCCGCGCAGCCTAGGAAAAAGGAGTTAGCCGCGGCCGACGAGGGGCATGTTGTTGGCCATCACGGTCATGGTGAGCACGTTGGTGTCGGCGGGCAGTTCCGCCATGTACAGCACTGCACGGGCTACGTCGTCGACGTCCATGAGCGGTTCGGCACGGATGCTGCCGTCGGCTTGGGGGACGCCCGTGGCCATCGGGGCCGTCAGGGGCGACTCGGCATTGCCGATGTCGATCTGGCCGACGGTGATGCCGTGATCCCGTCCCTCCAGCGACAGGGCCTTGGTGAGCCCAGTGATCGCATGTTTCGTTGCCGTGTACGGCGACGAGTTCGGCCGTGGCGTCTGTGCCGACACTGATCCGTTGTTGATGATGCGACCGCCGGAGGGCTGCTGGCGCTTCATCTGCGCGAACGCGGCGCGGGCGCACAGCCACGCACCGGTCAGATTCACCCCGACCGTGGCGATCCAGTCGTCGATCGGCAGCTCGTCCACCGGCACCGGGCGGGTACCCATGCCGGCGTTGTTGAACAGCAGGTCCACACGGCCGAACTGTTCGACGGCGGCCTCAAACAAGGCGTCCACGTCAGAGGGATTCGACACATCCGCAGTCACGGCGAGTGCGTCAGCAGCGCATTGAGCCGCCACCTCGTCGAGCAGTTCTCGGCGGCGGCCGCACACGACTGTCTTCCAGCCGGCGTCCGAGAGTGCGAGAGCACACGCCCGGCCGATGCCGGTACCGCCGCCGGTGATGATGGCCACGCCGTTGTTCATCGTCGTATTCCTTGCTGTTGTTGGCGCTTCTGGATGTTGGCCCACTCATCGCGCAGGCCGACGGTGCGGTGGAAGAGCGGTGCGCCGGGACAGTCCGGCCCTGAGCTGTCGGCACAGAAGTAGCCGAGGCGTTCGAACTGCACCACGTGGCCGGGCGTGATGTCGCCGATCGCGGGTTCGGCGACCCCGGCACAGAGTTCGCGTGAGTTCGGGTGCAGGTCGTCGAGCGGATCACCAGTTCGCTCACCTGGCAGCTCGGTGTGGAAGAGCCGTTCGTACAGTGCCGCTTCGATGGGCACGGCGTGGTCGGCACTGACCCAGTGGATCGTCGCCTTGACCTTGCGACCGTCTGGAGCCTGACCGCCAGAGGTCTCGGGGTCATAGGTGCAGCGAACCTCGGTGACGTTTCCATCGGGGTCGGTCACCACGTCGGTACAGCGAACGAAATAGCCGGCGCGCAGTCGCACCTCGCGCCCAGGCGTCAGTCGGAAGTACTTGGGCGGTGGTTCCAGCCGGAAATCGTCCTGCTCGATCCACAATGTGCCGCTGAAGGGCACCTGCCGGGTGCCCGCCGACGGATCCTCAGGGTTGTTGACAGCTTCCCGGTACTCGACGAGAGGCTCCCCGTCATCGTCGGTCGGCCAGTTGGTGATCACCAGCTTCAGCGGGCGCAGCACGGCCATCCGTCGAGGCGCGGTGGCGTTCAGCTCGGTGCGCACGAATGATTCGAGCAGCTCGGGTGCGTGCCGGCTGTTGGTACGCGCCACGCCGATGAAGCCGCAGAAGTCCCGGATGGCCGAGGGGGGATAGCCGCGCCTGCGCAGGGCCCGCAGCGTGGGCAGCCGGGGATCGTCCCAGCCGTCCACATGACTGTCTTCCACGAGACGGCGAAGGATTCGCTTGGAGGTGATCGTGTGGGTCAACTCGAGGCGGGCGAATTCAGTCTGATGCGGGCGGTCGCCCCGATGACCCAGCTCGGCGAGGGACAGGTGCTCCAAGTACCAGTCGTACAGCGCCCGGTTGTCCCTGAATTCCAGCGTGCACAGCGAATGTGTGACGCCTTCGATGGCGTCGCTCTGGCCGTGTGCCCAGTCGTAGGTGGGATAGATGCACCAGCGGTCGCCGCTGCGGTAGTGATGCTCGTGGCGGATGCGGTACATCACCGGGTCACGCATCTGCATGTTCTCGTGCTGCATGTCGACACGGGCTCGCAGCACCCTGCTGCCTTCGGGATGCTGACCGGCGGCCATCTCCCGGAACAGGCGCAGGTTCTCGGGGGCTTCCCGATCCCGGTAGGGGCTTTCGATGCCTGGTTGTCCGAAGCCCCCGCGCCCCGCTGAAATGGTTTCCGCGTCCTGGTCGTCGACGTAGGCCAGGCCTCGCTCGATCAGGTATTCCGCCCATGCGTAGAGCTGTTCGAAGTAATCGGAGGCGAACCGGATCTCGTCAGGTTCGAAGCCCAGCCACCTCACGTCGTCGACGATGGCCTCGACGTACTCAGGACTCTCGGTTGCGGGGTTCGTGTCGTCAAAGCGCAGAAAGCAGCGGCCTCCGAACTCGGAGGCCACCGTGAAGTCCAAGCAGATCGCCTTGGCGTGACCAACGTGGAGATATCCGTTCGGTTCCGGCGGAAAGCGGGTCTGAACCCTGCCTGCGAAACGCTGCGAACCCACGTCCGCATCGACTTGGTCTCGAATGAAGTCGCGACCGCCGTTGGAGGACTCGCTCAACGAGGCAGCCCCGCTGGAGGTCCCGACTCGGTCAGACACAGGTCCTCAGGCGTCGACGGTGACGTGCGGCGGTGGCCAGACGCCCGCCACGATGCCAGTCTCGACCAGGTAGCCCATGATGCGCTCAAGCTGTCCCAGCAGGACCTCGAGATCGTTTGGAGGCAAGGCATCGGCCGCGGCCAACGACAACCGGTCCGTGTCGTGCTCGACCGCCCGGCGAGCAGCGTTGCCTTCGGGCGTTTGCTCGCCGTCAGCCGTGGTCCAGCCGCGATCGATAAGTCGTTGGCAGGCGGCATCCCATTCGTCGGCGTTCCAGCCCCGGATCTTCTGGATCGTGGCCCCGTTGCCATGCCCGCCGGTGGTCATCATCACGTGGCATTCAACGGGATCCAGATCGCCGGCGGCGAGCGCGATGTTGTGGCCGTCGAAACGGAACTCTCGCAGCAGCGTGCAGCCGTGCCAGAGGTCCATGACATCACCGCCGCCCGTGCTGTCGGCCGGCCACGGCTCCGACGCCCATCCTGCATAGAGCGGTCGAGCCCCGGTCGGCAGATCTCCTGCGAAGCTGCGCAGCGCAGACGCGGCTGTGGCAATCTCGCCCTGATCCGGGTACTCGCCCAAGGCCCGTTGCATCGCCGCCGTCGTGAGTTCGAGCTGGCGGGCACGGACAGCGTCGGGGTCCATGATGTCCCAGCAGCTCGGCACCGCTCGTTCCACCATGCGTGGGGCGAAGTTGTAGAACACCGACGTCACGGTCGCAGCGCTCACCCTGCCCATGGGGGCCGAGCGGTACGCGAAGTACGCATGCCACCAGCCCTTGAACCCGTCGTCGTTGAAGCCGTAGATCTCAGGCGAGTAGTAAGCGACGGTGTGAATCGGCTCAACCGTTCGCCCGAGCCGCCGGATCGGGCTGCGACGGTCCTCGGTTCGCGGGATCTCGCCCATCTGTGCTCCTCGTTCCGTAGCTCTCGGCATCGGCAGCAGCGGGTGGCAATACGGCCCGCCGCGGTCGCCGCAATGGTATGGCGCGGCGGGCTGCATCGCGGTGCCTCGTCGGAGCCGTAGCCGACTCCTGCGCCCATACAGGCGGGCGAAACTACGGTTTCGCCCATGACTGTTCATGGAATGCAGCACGAAGCAAGCGTCGACATCGCGGCCACACCCGATGCCGTCTATGCCTTGGTGTCCGACGTGCCCCGGATGGGGGAGTGGAGCCCGGAGAACGTCGGGGCGGACTGGACGAGCGGCACACCGGCCACCGAAGGCTCGACGTTCGAAGGGCACAACCGAATCGGCGACCGCGAGTGGAGCGTGCCCTGCACGGTCACCGTGGCCCAGCCGTCGGAGTGCTTCGAGTGGGTGACCCGCCCGCAGGACCCTGAAGGCCCCTATGTGCGCTGGACCTACCGCATGGCGCCCAATGGCACGGGCGGCACATCGCTGACGGAGATCTGGGATGTGCTCAGCCTGCCGCCGACGCTCCAGCCATTGAGTGCCGAACAGTTGGCGGCGAGGGCTGATGTCGTACGTTCCGGCATGGCCGCAACCCTCGCAGCCATCAAGGCAGCCGCCGAGTCGTAACTCGTCTGGGACTGCGGGAGGACGCACATGGATGCAATGGATCTGGGGAGCCTGAACTGGTGGGCGATAAATGCCGGCTACCCGCTGATCTCCTATTGCGTCATCGGTGTGCTGCTGGCTCTCTGGCGCTGACCGCCGGCATTGCCTGCTGCCGTCACAGGGTGGCGATGTGGCGGAACGCTGAGTACTTGGGTTGGTCGATCGCCACCTGGTGAGCTACGGAGGTGCGCAGGTAGTCCGCGAGGCCGGGCGTGTCGAGCGGCATGGAGCCGTCGCGCAGTGCGTCAACCAGACGCCACCGCAGCACCGTGACCTGCTCGGCGACCTCGGCATCCCCCACCGGGTGGTCGCTGGTCCCGAGAGTGCCATCGCCGACCAGCGCAGTGAGTCGCTCCAGCTCGAAGCGGTGCAGTTGCGGCGCGATCAGGCGCTCACGCAATGCGATGTCGATGGAGTTGCCTGCCACGAGCGCCAGGAAGTTCGTGCGACCCTCGGTGGCCTGGCGGACTTCGCCATGCAGAAAGTCGCGCACGCTCTCGAGCAATTCGTCCACGCGGGGCATGTCGCCCGCCGCAGTGTGAGCCTGTGCACTGGTGAAACTGCCGCCGAGCGGCGACGGTCCTTGAGGCCGCCGGCCGAAGTCAGGATCCAACAGACCCAATTCATGCACGGACGGCTGGAACTCCACCGACCCCGGGATGATCAGGTTGACGCAGTCGAGCTGGCACTCCGAGCTGCGGCGGCCGATTCCTGGCCGTTCGACGGTGGCGTCGGAACCCATCCGGTAGCGATCCGCCATGGACAGGCAGCCGACCGCCCACCAGAACGAGCCGAACACCTCCCAGAACTGCACACGATCCCGATCGACGGGGTGGCCGACCACGCTCTCATAGCCGGCAAACAGGTCCTCGTAGTGTCCGAAGCCGCCGACCGGCAGGTGCCGCTGGCCGAAGCGCCACGAGTTGGTGCACATCCACCCCAGGTCGCGCATGGGGTCGCCGATGTGAGCGGTCTCCCAGTCGAGCACAGCGATCAGGCCGACATCGGCGTCCACCATGATGTTGCCGTTGCGGAAGTCGTTGTGCACCAGGGTCAAATCGACGGCTCCGCGCCCTGCGAGCTGCTCGGACAGCCAGCGAGCGGCGAAGTCGATCATCGGCTGCGGCGTGGGCATCTCTTTGCAGCGATCCCATGTCTCGGCCAAGTAGTCGGCCGGATCGAAACGGCGAAGCACCGGGGCGAGTCCCGTCGCGTGCACGTCGACGCGGTGAATGCGCGCCATCTCCTGACCGCACTGGAACGCCAACATTGAGCGGGCGTTCTCGAGCTCGGGCAGCCGGGCAATGCGGGCTCCGAGCGTCACGCCGTCCAGCCACTCCATCAGGAACCCCGCGCCGACGCCGTCATCGGGCGTCAGCACGTACAGCACCTCGGGCTCGGGCACCCCGGCCGCGCGGGCGACAGTCATGCACTGCGCCTCTGCGGCCACTCCGGTGACGTTGTCTCCCTCGCGGTCCTCGCCGCCAGGTCCCCGGCGCAGGCAGATCTCGAACGTCGCCTGAGGGTCCGAAGCACGCCGGCAGTGCAGCCGGTACGTCTCCATGCTGGCCCCGCCACTGAGCCGTTCGGCCTCGACCAGGCCGGCGCAATCAGCTATCTCCCGACGTACTGCGGTATCGAGCGCCGAGTAGAACTCAGGCACCGGGTGCTGTTGCTCGCCACTCGTCACGGATTGCCAGCTTCGTGATCTCGCCTGCGCAAACTCCGCTGCTCAGCCGTCAGCGTCTTTCTGCTGGGAACCGAAGATGGTCGGCGGACCCTTGCGGGACCAGTCGGGGGCACCGTGCATCTGGCGACCGCCGATCGTGAGCATCTGGGACGCCTCGCCGCCGCAGATGCGGCCGCCGCTTGATCCCAGCACGCCGTTCGCGCCGATGTGGCTGATCGGGTAGGAGTCGACCGCCGAGTAGGTCTGCAGCAGCAACGGCCGGGGCCGCGGCGAATTGTTCGGCAGCGAGCCGTGGATCATGCAGCAGTTGTGAACGGTGACCGAGCCGGCCGGCCCGCCGAGGTACACCATCTGGTCCAGATCCAGGGTTGCCACATCGGCATCGGCCATCGACCCCGCCCAGCTCCCGTCGGGCGCGTACTGGTCGAACAGCGGACCACGGTGGCTGCCGGGCAGCACGCCCATCGGCGACATCTCAGGGTCGACATCTTCGAGATAGACGCCGATCGTGAGCGGGGTGAAGTCAGTGTGGGGCCAGAACTGGATGTCCTGGTGCCACTTCACTTCCTCGCCGCCGCCAGACCACTTGAAGTTGAGCTTGGAGTGGTGGTAGCGCACCGGGCCGCCGAGCAGGGCCGAGGCAAGCTGCGCCGGGGGGCCTTCAAAGGTGAACCGCGCATAGGTCGGGTGCTGATCGACCGGTGAGATGAGCCGCCGCAGCCGGGGCGCATCGGACGTGTGCGTGGGTTCGAGATCGAAGACCTTGCCTGAGGCAGTTTCTGAGCCGCTGGCGTCGATGAACTCTGCTGTCACAGCACGAATTTCGCCGAGCCATTCCGGCCCGACGAAGCCCGGCAGGCACAGGTAGCCGTTCGCCTCGTAGCTGGCACGCTGACTGTCCGAGATGAAATCGCTGGCAGGCGGAGCAACATCGGCAAGAGTCATGCCCAAACCGTACCGGGCGATCCGCTCGCCATTCTGTGTGCAGAGCTGAACGCGTGATCGCGGAACGCCCGCCGTCACGACTGGTTGCTTAGGGTGAGCAGATGACTGCAGAGCTGGTGATCACCGGGGGTCGGCTGATCGCTCCGGCCGGATCCGAGGACGCAGGCGCTGCATCCGTCGATGTGGTCATTGAGGGAGGCCACATCGCTGCGGTAGTGCCTGCCGGGCAAGCCCCGGCGGCGCGGCGAACGCTGGACGCGTCGGATGCCTGGATCATGCCCGGGTTTGTCGACATCCAGGTCCACTTCCGTACGCCAGGCGCCACCGACAGCGAAGACATGGATTCGGGTGCAGCAGGTGCAGCGATGGGCGGTGTGACGGCCTGCGTGATCATGCCCAACACCAACCCGCCGATCGACACACCCGACATGGTCAACGAGGTGCTCGCTCTGGCCGCCGGTGTGCCGTGCGATATCCGGACATCAGCGGCTATCACCCAGGGGCGGGCGGGGGAGCGGCTCGCTGATCTGGCGGCACTGTATGACGCAGGCGTGCGCGTCTTCACCGACGACGGCGACTGCGTGGCTGACGACGCGCTGATGGAAGCCGCCCTGGCCGCGACCGTGCGGCTGCCCGGTGCAGTGATCAGCCAGCATGCGGAGGATCCTGCGATGGTCGCCGGGGGAGTCATCAACGCCGGCGCTGTGGCCGAGCGACTTGGGTTACGCGGCCGGCCTGCCGAGGCAGAGGTCTCGGTGGTCCACCGGGACATCGAGCTCGCCCGGCGGACAGGAGGTCGCTACCACGTGTTGCATCTCTCGGTCGCCGCGGCCATGGATCTGGTGGCCCGGGCCAAACGAGATGGCGTGGCGGTGACAGCAGAGGTCACCCCTCAACACTTGGTGCTCAGCGAGGACGACGTCGAGCGGCTCGGCACGACGGGCAAGATGAACCCGCCGCTGCGGTTGGCCGATGACGTGGCGGCGCTTCGCCGGGGCATCGTCGACGGCTCGCTCGACGCTGTTGCGACCGACCACGCCCCCCACCATCCGTCGCTCAAGGAGCGGCCACTGGTCGACGCCCCTCCAGGAATGATCGGGGTGGAGACGATGGCATCGGTGGTGTGGTCGGAGCTCGTTGCCTCCGGCCAGATGACACCAGCGCGTTTCGTCGAGGTGGTCTCCACCGCACCCGCCCGCATCGCCGGCATCATCGACCACGGCCAGCCGATCGCAGTGGGATCGCCCGCCAACGTCACCGTGTTCGACCCCACCGAGTCATGGATCGTGCGCGCCGCCGACCTCCAGTCGCGCAGCCTCAACTCGCCCTGGGCGGGCCGCACACTGACCGGCCGCGTTCGTCACACGGTGCTCGCTGGCCGTCCCGTCGTAGCCAACAACGACCTCTGCGCGTGACCGCATAGGGCACAGATGCCCCAGCGACGGAGGCGGCAGGGGACTCTGCAGCTACCAGGCGCCCGCTTCTCGCCAGCGCTCAAGATCGTCCCATTCGACGCCGGCTTCGAGCAGTACTTCTTCGGTGTGCTGGCCCAACTCGGCCACGTCGATGCCAGGTCGCGTGGGCGTGTCCGACATGGTGATGGGGCAACCCACCCAGGTCTGGGTGCCCCACTCGTCATGGTCGGCCTCGACTAGGTAGCCGTTGACGTACGGCTGCTCATTGGCCACAACCTCTGAATGGCTGCGGACGGCACAGAACCGCTGCTCCTCGGCTTCGAGCCGCTTCGACCACTCCTCGGTGGAGCGGGTGGCAAACACCTCTACGAAGAACGCCCGCAGCTCCAGCGCCACCTCCCGTGGCACGAAGTAGGCATTCCATTGCGGATGGTCTTCGAGGTCGGGTCGCTCAATGGCTCGGCACATTCCCGGCCACAGATGCTCCGGGCAGCCTGCCATGGCGATGGCGCCATCGGACGTGGGGAACACGCCATACAACGCGTGCACCAAGGGGTGACCGCCGTTGGACCGCCCTGCTTCCTCACCGGTCAGCAGCAAGTGGGTGTATTCCACGGCTTGCAGCCAGATCTGCCCGCCAAGAAGGCTCACATCGACCCGCTGGCCCCGGCCGGTCCGCTCGCGTGCGTACAGGGCCGCCAAGATGCCTGTCTGCAGGTTCTGCGCGCCGCAGTGGTCGGCGACGAGCGCTCCATAGGTGGACAGCGGTCCGCCGTCGAAACCGCTCGAGGCGATGACTCCGCCGGAGGCTTGCCCAGCGATATCGGCACCCTCGCGGTCGGCCTCCGGCCCGTAGGGACCCAGGAAGCTCCCCGCCGCCCAGATGATGCCTGGGTTCACGGCTGCGAGGTCGTCATAGCCCAGGCCCCATTCGTCGAGCGTGCCGGGCTTGAAATTTGACAGCACCACGTCGGAGGTTTCCACCAGCTTCAGAAAGGCCTCCTTGCCCGCGTCGACACGCAAGTCGAGCGTCACCGAGCGTTTGCCCCGGTTGCACGCGATATAGACCGACGAATGGCCGTAGTCCTCGAGGACGTCGACGTGGCGGCCCACATCGCCGACCTGGGGCAGCTCGATCTTGATCACTTCGGCGCCGAGACCGTGCAGCATGGCTGCCGCCTGCGGTCCTTGCACCAGCGTGGACAGATCCAGAACTCTTACTCCATCGAGTGCGCCGGCCATGGTTTCCCCTTGATCTCAGTGCCTTCCCAGCAAGTGGCCAAGATCGTACTGAGCACTCACCGTTGCACCCGCACCTCGGCGGGCGCGCCGGCCGTTCGCAGTGCACTAACACAGGTCGCTGCTGCGAGAATGGGCGACCGTGACCGACGCCGCCGCTGCAGCTCCGGAGCTCGACGAAGCATCCGCCCGCACGCTGCGGTTCTCCATCTTGATCTCGGCCATTCGCTGCACGCTGGCATATGTGCTCCTGCCCTTCGTGGCGCCATTCATCGGGCTGGCGCCGGGTGTCGGGCCTGCGGTGGGCATACCGATCTCGCTGATTGCACTGTGGGCGAACATCGCCAGCATCAAGCGGCACTGGCACTCCGATCACCGCTGGAAGTGGCCGGTCAGCGTCCTCAACGTCGGGATCATCGTGCTGCTGGTGATCCTGCTCGTGCTCGACATCGGGCAGCTGCTGTAGCACGCGACGTTCGGCACGGCGGCAGTGTCTCAGACACGCCCAAAGTGAGGTTTGCCAGATGCACGTGCTGATCACCGGGGCCGCAGGGATGCTGGGCCGGAAGCTGACCGGGCGACTGGTGGACGTTGGCACGCTGCGTGGGAGCCCCATTGACCGGATCGATCTCGTCGACATCGTCGAGACATCCGCCGAGGACGGCATTTGTAGCGCGCACGTCGCCGATATCTGCGAACCCGGCGTCACCGCTGAGTTGCTGCGACCTGTGCCGGATGTGATCTTCCATCTTGCCGGCATCGTCTCCGGTGAAGCAGAGGCCGATTTTGACAAGGGCATGGCGGTCAACGTCGACGGCACCCGGGCGCTGTTCGATGCGCTGCGCCTCGCCGAGGGGATGCCACGGGTCGTGTTCACGTCGTCGATTGCGGTGTTCGGCGCACCGTTCCCCGATCCGATCCCCGATGACTTCCACCTGACGCCGCTCACCTCCTATGGCATGGAGAAGATGGTCGCCGAGGCGCTGCTGGCCGACTACACCCGCCGCGGCTTCTTCGATGGCATCGGCATCCGGCTTCCCACCATCAGCGTTCGTCCGGGTTTGCCCAATGCCGCCGCATCCGGATTCTTCAGCGGCATCATCCGCGAGCCGCTCGCTGGCACGCCGGCGGTGCTGCCCGTTTCGAGGGAAGTGCGCCATAGCCATGCCAGCCCCCGTGCTGCAGTCGGGTACATGCTCCACGCCGCAGAACTCGACAGCGCGGCGTTGGGAGCACGGCGCAACCTCACCATGCCGGGGGTGTCGGTGACCGTCGGCGAACAGATCGAAGCCCTCACTCGTGTCGCTGGCGCCGAAGCGGCAACGTTGATCGTTGAGTCGCCTGATCCGACGATCGCGCACATCGTCTCTGGATGGCCGGAGCGATTCGATACCCGGAAAGCTCTGGATCTGGGCTTCACGCCCGATGAGAGCTACGACGCCATCATCCGCGCCTATCTCGAAGACGACGTCGCCTCCGGCTGAGCCAGGGCCCGAGCGGCCCGTGAGCCCCATCACATGAGAATGGGGAACAAGAGCGGGAGAAACAGTGGCACCGCGCAGGGTCGCGTGTTTGGCACACTGGCTGAACATGCGGGTATATGTCCCGGCCGCTGCTGCGGCGGCGCTGTGACCGCACACTCTGTCCTAGCGGTGACGCCGATGCGCATTCTGTTTGCCGACAAGATCGACACCGGACGCTTGGGCCGGCTTGAGGCCGCGGGCCACGAGTGCATCGTCAAGCCCGAACTGACGGCAGATGATCTGGCCGATCACATCGAGGGCATCGAGGTGGTCGTGGTGCGCAGCACCGAAGTGAGGCGCAAGGTGTTCAAAGCCGCCGATCGGCTCAGCATGGTGCTGCGCGCCGGCGCCGGCACCGACACGATCGACTGCGACGGCGCCAGCAAGCACGGCATCTACGTCTGCAATGTGCCGGGCCGGAACGCCGTAGCCGTCGCCGAATTGACCATGGGCTTGCTGCTGGCGGTGGACCGGCAGATCCCCGATGCCACCTCAGACCTGCACGAAGGCCGCTGGAACAAGTCCCAGTACATGGGCGCCACAGGTCTGAAGGGCCGCCGGATGGCGATCGTGGGCATGGGCGCCATTGGCATCGAGGTCGCTCATCGCGCCGCGGCGTTCGGCATCGAGCTCTCAGCGCTGTATCGCTCGGATCGCTCTGCGGGCCTGCTGGCTGAGATGAAGCAGCTCGAGATCGAGATCCATCCCGATTGGGACAGCCTGCTCGCAGGCGCCGACATCGTCTCGGTGCACTTGCCCGCCACACCTGAGACGTGCGGCCTCGTCGATGCCGACTTCCTGGCGAAGATGCCAGACGGGGCGATCCTGCTCAACACCTCCCGCGGCGAGATCGTGGACGAGAGGGCGTTGCTGCGCGCCCTCGACGAGCGAGGGATGCGGGCAGGACTCGATGTGTTCTGTGGGGAACCGCCCGGCGCCGACCCAGACTGGCACTCGCCGCTCGCGTCGCACCCTCGGGTCACCGGCACCCATCACGTCGGCGCATCCACGGTCCAGGCCTCCGAGGACATTGCCGACGGTGTCGTCGAGGTGCTCGAGGCATTCACGGCAGGCGACGTGCTCAATTGCGTCAACCGTGCAGAGCGGCCGTTGGGTCGCAGCACCATCGTGGTCCGTCACCGCGATCAGGTGGGCGTGTTGGCGGGGATCCTCATGGCCTTGCGGGCCAGCGGCATCAACGTGCTGCAGATGCGCAATGAGATCCTGGCCGGTCCCAAGCACCACGCAGCGGTGGCCACCATCCGGGTGTCTCGCCGGCCATCACGCAAGGTGCTGGGCGAGCTAGGCAAGATGGAAGCGGTATACGGCGTCCGGCTGATCAACTCCCGCTGAGCGAGCACTCGGCCCCAGTCATACCCTGATCCGGTGCGCCCCGAGACCGGCAAGACTTCGATCGCGCCGATCCTGATCACCGGCAGCATCATCACTGCGCTGACGCTGGGCGTACGGGCCACGATGGGGCTGTTCCCCGACGCCATCGACCAAGCGCTGGATGTGGGCATCGGCACGGTCGGGCTGACCGTTGCCCTGCAGAACCTCGTGTGGGGCCTGGGCCAACCGCTCGCGGGTGCCATCGCCGACCGGTTCGGCGCGGCGCGGACGCTGGTTGTGGGGGCCATCGCCTATGCGGGCGGCCTGCTGGTGATGGGTGCAGCCAACGGGCCCGCTGGGCTGCATCTCGGGGGCGGGGTGATCGTCGGGCTCGGCATGTCAGCAGCGTCGTTTGCAGTGGTGCTGTCGTCGATGAGCCGGCTCGTGGACCCCCAACGACGCTCGATGGCGTTGGGCGTGGCCACGGCCTGCGGCTCGCTCGGGCACTTCGTGCTGGTACCACTGACCGGTGCTGTCATCAGCGCATTCGGCTGGCGCAGTGCGCTGACCGTCCTGGCCGTCGTGACGGTGTCGATCGGATTGTTCGTCCGGCCGCTGCGCACCCAGTCCGGACCTGCCGAAGCCGTCGAAGCGGTGCCAGACGACGACGAATCGCTCCGGACGACGTTGGCGAGGGCCGCTCGCCATCGCGATTACCTGCTGGTGAACTGCACGTTCTTCGTCTGCGGCTTCCACGTCACGTTCATCGGTGTGCACCTGCCCAAGACGCTCACCGATGCCGGCCTCGAGACCGCAATCGCCAACATGTCGTGGTCGCTCGTGGGCCTGTTCAACATCGTGGGAGCGTTTGCCGCCGGCGCGCTGGGCATGCGGTTCGCGAAGAGCCGGCTGCTGAGCATCATGTACAGCACCCGGGCGCTCGCCTTCGCCGGCTTGGTGCTGCTGCCGCCGACCCCCGTGGTGGCCCTCGGGTTCGGCGTCGTGATGGGGATCGTGTGGCTGGCCAGCGTGCCTTTGACCTCGGGCATCGTGCTGGGACAATTCGGCGTGCGCAGGGCCGGAACCCTGTTCGGCTTCGTCTTCCTGTCCCACCAGGTTGGCGCATTCCTCGGTTCCTGGGGCGGTGGCGAGATCCGCGAGCTCACCGGCTCATACGACCTGTGGTGGTGGCTGGCGGCCGCGCTCGGTATCGCGGCAGCCGCAATCCACTTCAGCATTTCCGAAGAGCCTGCCCCCTCCCGCCCGGTACCGCGACGGGGGGAGTCGCCGTCAGCCGCCGATGGCGCCGTAGCTGCCGTCGACAACTAGGCGGATGGAGACGTACAGCCCCAGCAGCGGGACCACGATCCAGGTGGCGTTCAACGCCAGGATCATGCCGTACACCTCGCCCCTGCTGATGTCCCGGTGACGCTTCGCAATGAAGAAGCTCACCAAGTAGATGGACGTCGCATACGTCCACTGCCAGAAGAACATGATCCCGAGGATTCCTGCCGCAAGCGGCGACAGGAATTCCGTCGTGAACGCTGCATACAAGATCAGCGTGGGTATGGCCGTGATGAAGCCATTGCCCACGTCCACGTTGAATCCGTAGGTACGGCGATCGGCATACGAACCGTCGTACACGGAATAGCTGGCCCACACGTCGGCCCAGACAGTCGGAGAGAACGCTGACCGCAGCGGAACCTTGGTCGTGAGGAACGCGAGCGCCGGGCTCCTGCTGGCGTGCAGCCGTTGCTGTTGCCAGTAGGCAGACCGAGACTCGATGTAGTCGCGCCGGAAGAAGAGGCAGATCTCCCAGTAGCAGATCACGAGATTGGTCGAGAGGAACAGGGCAAAGACCACATACGTGACCCCGACTCCACCCTGCCAGTACACGCGATGCGCGATGCCCAATGCTGCGAGCAGTGCTATCTCGAACCCGGCGAGCAGCCCCGCCGGCAGCGTCAGACGGCTCGTGCTCACCTCCGGCGTGAGGAGGTCTCGGCGAGCGCTGTCTCGCGCCAAGCGACGGTGTCGGCGATCGCGTTGAAGGTGAAGACGTGCAGGCCGGCTATGTCGAGCCGCTCCGCGTGGGGGGCGATCCGATCGACCAGCCCGCTCGGGTCATAGCCCCCGGGGCGCAGCATGCGAGCCACAGCCCCGGTGTTCTTGCGCAGGTAGCGCAGGGACGCGCCGACTCCCAGCCGGGTGCCGATCCGCAGCAGCCGTGCCGGATCGACCGCTCCGGGAATGCCGAGATGCACGGGAAGGTTGAATCCGCTGTCGCGCTCGGCGGCCAGCCATTCCAGGATGGCCTTGGGGTGAAAGCACATCTGGGTAGCTGCGTGGCCCTCGATACCCGCCTCGGCCAGCAGCACCTGCTTGACGTGCAGCGCTTCGTGCAGCACGGCGTCGGTGATGAGCGCATGCCCTTCGGGGTAGGACGTGACGCCGATGTGAACGAGGGAGTGATTGACCTCGCGCAGCGCTTCGAGCAGCCCGACGGCACTGTCGAATGGGCCGGCAGGGGAAGCGACGTCGCCGCCTACCAGGAATATCTCGCTGAGGCCCATCGCTTCGATGCGACCCAGCAGCTCCTCCAGGTGATCACGGCTGGCGACCATGCGAGCTGCGACATGGGGCACCGGGCGATGGCCCAGTGCACACAGCTCGACAGTGAGGTCCAATGTGTCCTCGAGCGTCTTGGACGCCGACGCCGTCACCGATACCGGTGACTGGGGAGGCAGGTCCGGGAGCTGCTCTGCCAGATTGCGCAGCGGGATGAGCTCCCACTGAGCGTGCTGCAGCAGTCGACGGCGACCAGAAGCATCTTTCAACAACAACGGCTCCGTTCAGCTCAGGCCGACGATGTCGCCGTCGGCATCCAGGTCGATGTGACGGGCTGCCGGGTCACGTCCGAGCCCGGGCATCGTGCGCATGTCGCCGCAGATCGGATACACAAACCCGGCACCAACCGACGCCCGCACTTCGCGCACCGGCAGAGTCCAGCCGGTCGGGGCGCCCTTGAGCGAGGCATCCGACGAGATGGACAGGTGGGTCTTGGCGATGCACACCGGGAGGTTGCCGAAGCCGTTGCGCTCATAGCCGTCGATCTCGCGGTTCGCCCGGGCGGTGTAGCTCACATCGTCTGCGCCGTACACGTTGGTCGCGACGGCGCGGATCTTGTCGCGCAGCGACATGTCATCGGGGTACAGCACCGAGAAGTCCGTCGGCTCCTCGGCAGCCTCGGCCACGGCTTCGGCAAGGCCAGCCGCGCCGGAGCCGCCGTCGGCGAAGTGAGTGCAGCGGGCCGAGCGGGCCCCGTACTCGGCGGCGATCTCGGCGATGGCGGCAAGGTCGGCCTCATGGTCGCCAGGGAACTGGTTGACCGCCACCACCGGCGAGACACCGTGCATCCGCACGTTCTCGAGCTGTTTGCGGAGGTTGTCGCCGCCGGCGTGCACCTCATCGGGGTTGGCCTCGAGCAGGGCAGGCGGCAACGGTCGCCCGGCCACGATCCGGTGCTTGCCCGAATGAGCTTTGAGGCCACGCACGGTCGCCACGATCACTGCCGCGTCGGGCGAGACACCCGAGTACCTGCACTTGATGTTGAAGAACCGCTCCGCACCCATGTCGGCACCGAAGCCCGCCTCGGTGAGCAGGAAGTCGGACGTGCCGATACCGATCTGGTCGGCAACGATCGAGGAATTCCCGGTCGCGATGTTGCCGAAGGGACCCGTGTGCACGAGTGCCGGGGATCCTTCCAAGGTCTGCATGAGGTTGGGTTTGATGGCTTCGCGCAGCAGCACCGCCATCGACCCGGCGGCGCCGATGTCCTCGGCGGTCACCGGCTCGCCGCCTTTGGTGTAGCCGAGCACGATGCGGCCGAGCCGGGCACGCAGATCTGACATGGAGGTGCACAGCGCAAGTGTCGCCATCACCTCCGAGGCAGCGGTGATGTCGAAGCCCGACTCGCGGGGGATGCCGTCGAGGCGGCCGCCCAATCCGATGGTGATGTTCCGCAAGGCCCGGTCGTTGACATCCAGCACCCGGCGCCAGGTGATGTTGTGAATATCGAAGCCGGCCTCATTGCCGTGGTACAGGTGCGCATCGAGCATGGCGGCGCAGAGATTGTGCGCTGCGGTGACGGCGTGCATGTCGCCGGTGAGATGCAGGTTGAACAGGTCCATCGGCACCACCTGGCTGTAGCCGCCGCCGGCCGCTCCGCCCTTGATGCCGAAGGTGGGACCCATCGACGGCTGCCGGATGGCGATGGTGGCGGTTCGCCCGATGTGTCCGAACGCCTGCCCGAGCCCAACCGTGGTGGTCGTCTTGCCCTCGCCGAGCGGCGTCGGGGTGATGGCCGTCACCACCACGTAGCGCCCGCGGGGCCGGTCAGCCATCGCTTCGACGGCCTCCAGCTTGACCTTGGCCACGCCGGAGCCGTACAGCTCGAGGTATTCCAGCGGGATGCCCGCCTCGTCCGCGATCTCGGTCAGCGGCCGGATCTGTGCAGCCGATGCAATCTCGAGATCACTTGGAAATCCGCCTGTCGTTGCCATGCCGTGCACCCCCACACGAATTGAGCCCTCTACACCCTGCCAGAACCTCGCGGCCTCGCTGCGCCACTGGTTCGATGTCGTCAATTGCCGGGTCGTTCGGCTACTGTTCCCCTAGTTGCTGTTCCGCTGAGCGGAACTGTTCCATCATACAGAACAGCATCGATCCATAGCAGCGATATGCGGCAGCGGTGCTGCGGCATGCTGTTGACCAGCAATGGCGGGGGATGAGAGTTATGAGTGACTTTCCGGCGCGGGCAGATTGTGTCGTCATTGGTGCAGGCATCGTCGGCAACTGCCTGGTCGGCCATCTCAGCGATCTCGGCTGGACCGACATCGTGCTCCTCGACAAGGGCCCGCTGCCCAATCCGGGCGGATCCACCGGCCACGCATCGAACTTCATCTTCCCCGTCGATCACTCCAAGGAAATCGTCGATCTCACGGTCGACAGCCAGCACCAGTACGAGGCACTGGGTCTGCAGAACACGTGCGGCGGCATCGAAGTGGCACGCAGCCCCGAGCGCATGGAAGAGTTCCGCCGCCGCATGACCTCGGCGACGTGCTGGGGCATCGAGTCGAAGCTGCTCACGGTGGACGAGGTCGTCGAAATGGTGCCGTTCATCGACTCCGATGTCATCTTGGGCGGTTTCTATACCCCCAGCGTCTCAGCTGTGGACTCGCTGGAGACGGGCACGCAGATGCGCCGCCGGGCCACCGAGGCTGGCCACCTGCAGACCTTCGCCAACACCGAAGTGCTCGACATCGAGACCATGGCCGGAGCGAACCGCCCCCGCATCTCCGCAGTGGTGACCGATCGGGGCCGCATCGAATGCGACACCGTGGCGATCGCCTGCGGCGTATGGAGCCCCAAGCTCGCCCAGATGGCCGGAGCCACCATCCCGCTCACACCCGCCGTCCACCAGATGGTCGATGTGGGCCCGTTCGACGTGCTGGTCGAGACAAATCAGGAGCTGGCATACCCGATCGTGCGCGACATGGACACCTTCTGCTACGAGCGGCAGTCGGCCGGCTCCATGGAGGTGGGCAGCTACGCCCACCGGCCGATCCTGCACCGTGTCGAGGACATCCCTTCCAACGAGGAAGCAGCCCTCAGTCCCACCGAGATGCCGTTCACGCCCGATGACTTCGACGAGCAACTCGAGCAGGCCATCGAGCTGATGGAGTTCCTGGGCGACGGTGAGATCAAGTACGCCATCAACGGCCTGCTCTCGCTGACGCCCGATGCCTCGCCGGTGCTGGGCCCGACACCAGAGGTCGAGAACCTGTGGTCGGTGGCGGCGGTGTGGGTCAAAGAAGGTCCTGGTGTGGGGCGCCTGATGGCCGAATGGATGACCTACGGCTATCCCCGCATGACCGATCCCCACGGCTCGGACGTCACGCGCTTCTACCCCCAGGATCGCAACGTCATCCACATCGAGACCCGGGCCGACGAGCACTTCAACAAGACCTACGGCATCGTGCATCCACGCGAGCAGTGGGCGACGCGCCGCAACTTCACCTGCGGACCCGCCAAGGCCCGCACCGATGACCTCGGAGCCTTCTACTTCGAGGCCGGCGGCTGGGAGCGACCGCACTGGTACGAATCGAATGCCGACCTCGTCGACCGCTACGGCATCGAGGGCCGTACCCACGAGTGGGATGCTCGCTGGTGGAGTCCCATCACCGATGCCGAGCACTTGCACCTGCGGGAGCACTGCGGGCTGGTGGACATCTCGCCGTTCCAGGTGTTCGAGGTGTCGGGCCCAAGCGTGGTGCCCTATATCGAGAAGATGGTGGTCAACAAGTGCGACCTGCCGGTCGGCCGCTCTATCTATACCCCGGTGCTCACCGCCGACGGCGGCTTCCGGTCCGACCTCACGATCGTGCGCCTGTCCGAGGACCGCTTCCGCATTGCCACCGGTGCATTCGACGGCGGTCGTGATGAGTACTGGTTCCGCCACAACCTGCCCGCCGACGGCGTGCACTTCGAGAACCGCACCGAGGCCTTGGCTACCTATGGCGTGTGGGGCCCCAATGCGATCGCGCTGCTGCAGACGCTGACCGAAACCGACCTGTCCCAGAAGGCTTTCGGCTACGGCCAGGTGCGCGATGCGTTGCTCTCGGGCATCCCGGTGCAGATGTTTCGCATCTCCTACGTCGGCGATGCGGGCTTCGAGATCTACTGCCCTACGAGCGCAGGGCTGGCGCTGTGGGACGCCATTGCCGAGGCCGGGCGGGAATACAGCCTGCGGCCGGTCGGTGCGGGGGTGTATGGCACCACCGGACGGCTCGAGAAGGGCTACCGGCTCATGGGCGCCGAGCTCGAGAGCGATTACAACCCGGTCGAGGCGGGCTTGGCCCGGCCCCGGGTGAAAGCTGCCGATTTCATCGGCAAGGAGGCGTACCTGGCGGCCCGGGAGGCGCCGCTGGCAGCCCAGCTCTGTGTGCTGCGCTTCGAGAGCCTGCGTTGTGCCGAGGGCTACGACCGCTTCCCGATGGGGGCCGGCAACGAGCCTGTGCTGACACCGGCGGGGGAGCGGATTGTCGACTCGCACGGCAGGGTCAGCCGCGTCACCACCGCGGGCAACGCACCATCGCTCGGTGCCTACCTGGCAATGGCCTACCTGCCGCCCGAGTTGGCTGCAGCGGGCACTGAGCTGTCGGTCATGTATCAACATGAGCAGTACCCGGTGACGGTGGAGGCGACGGGTGCGAATCTCGCGCTGTTCGATCCCCATGACAGCCGCATGAAGGCCTGAGGGCGCGCTGATGCGCATCCTGGTGTGCGTGAAGCGAGTGCCTGCCGTCGGCTCACGCATCAATGTCACCGATGACGGCCAGCAGGTCGATACTGCCCATTTGGGCTTCACCACCAGCCCGCACGAGGAATGCGCGGTGGAGGAGGCCGCCCAGATCGTGGAGCAGCTCGACGGCGATGAACATGCCGTCGTGGTGCTCACGCTGGGTCCCGAGGCGTCCACTGAGCAGCTGCGCTATGCAGCCAGCGTCGGCGGCAACGAGTTCGCCCTGGTGATGGCCGAGGGCGGCCTCGACTGGGATCCCCAGCGAACGGCCGTCGCCATCACGTCCGCTGTGCGGGAGCTCGAGGCCGCCGGTGGGCAGTTCGACCTGATCCTGTTCGGCAACGAATCTGCCGACGGGGGCAACTTCCAGGTCGGCATCCGGGTGGCGCACGCGCTCGGGAGGCCGATCGTGAACGGCATCAAGGGCATCGACCCCCATGAGCGAGGGTTCACCGCGCGCCGCGAGACCGATGCCGGCTACGAGGTGTACGAGCTCGAGGCCCCCTGCGCGCTCGGTGTCAAGGAAGGCATCAACCTGCCCCGCTACCCGACCATGAAAGGGCGTCTCGCCTCGCGCAAGGCCCAGATCCAGGTGCTCGACTGCACCGCCGATGTTGATGCGGGCGGGCAGTCACGGGTTCGGCTGCACCGGCCGCCCGAGCGTGCCAGCACCACCGTGCAACTCGGCGACAGTGCCGCTGCAGCACCCGCTGTGGTGGACCTGCTGGACGAGTTGGGGGTGCTGTGAGCGCCGTCGCTGTCCTGATCGACCACGACCGTGGTGTCCCCTCAGGCGGTGCCCTGGAAGCCCTGACTGCGGCCCGCTCGCTCGCCTCGGACCTGAACACGGATCTCGTAGCCGTCATCCTGGGCGACGGCGACCTGTTCGATGCGCACGGCGCCGATCTCGTTGCCGCCTGCGCCGACTATGGCGCCGCTGTGGTGCACTGCGGACGCCATTCATTCCTGGCCGACTACGGACCCGATGCCTGGGGCACTGCGCTCGCGATGTTCGTCGAGGCTGCAGGGCCTGTGGCCGTCGTGGCGGCGGGAACCGATCGTGGTGCCGAGGCCATCGCCCAGCTCGCCGCCCGCACCGACCTGCCGCTTGTGGCCAACTGCGTGAACGTGTCGCCAGCAAGCTCGCTGGCCGATGCGCCGTCCGGCCCCGCAGGCGGCGATGCGTGGCACATCACTCGCATCCAGTGGGGCGGTTCGCTGCTCGAGGACGTGACCCTCACCTCGACCTTGCCGCTGCTGACTATTGCGCAGCACTCCATCGAGGCCGAGCCGTGCGAAGGCGGTCCCGTCCCAGCGGCTGTTGCCGATTTCGAGCCCGACCTTGGGCCTGAAGTGCAGCAGACCCTGGTCCGCGATCGGGTGACGCTGGCCGAGGGCGTCACGCTGTCCACCGCGCCGGTCGTGGTGTCGGGCGGCCGAGGCGTCGGCTCAGCAGACGGATTCGCCCCGCTCGAAGAGCTAGCGGACCTGCTCGGCGGCCGCGTCGGATGCTCACGAGCGGTCACGAACAACGGCTGGCGCTCGCACGCAGACCAAGTCGGCCAGACGGGCACCCGGATCGCCCCAGAGATCTACATTGCCTGCGGCATTTCGGGAGCGATCCAGCATTGGGTCGGCGCCATGGGTTCGAAGAACATCCTGGCGATCAACATCGACCCTGAGGCCAACATGGTCACCAAGGCGGGCTACGCAGTCATTGCTGACCTGCACGAAGTCGTGCCCGCGATCTGCGACGAGATCCGGCGCCGCCGCGACCGCCCCAGCTAGAGCTGAGCCGGCTACACCGGCAGGGGCGCCCGTCCTGCCAGGTGCTCCGCCAGGTTCGATGCGGCCTCGATGAGCACGAGGCCGATGTCGTGGGTGCTGTTCGGATCGGGGAATCGGTACGCGGGCCCGTGAACATGCAGGGCCGCTACCACTGCACCCTCCTCGTTCAATACCGGCGCGGCTACCGAGTTGATCCCGATGGCGAACTCCTCGTACACCCAGACGTATCCGGCGTTGGCAACCTGGCTCAGCCGCGTCTTCAGCGCATCGGCATCGACCATGCTGTTCGCAGTCGTCGCCTCAAGACCAGCGCGCACGTACTCATCGAGTGCCTCGGGGCTGAGATGGGCCAAGTACACGAGCCCCGAAGGCACCAAGTGCATCGGGCAGTACTCGCCCGTCCACGAGCGCACTTGCACTTCGGACTCGGGCTCGACCTGGTCGAGGTAGTACACCGTCCGATCTGCGCGAACGCTCACGCCGGCCGTCTCGCCGACCTGGTTGACCAGGCTGTGCAGGTGCGGGCGTGCCGCGGCCAGCAGGCTCCGATCTGCACCAGCAGCCCCGATGATGTCGATGAGTCCCTGTCCGAGCCGGTAATCGCCGCCTGCGTCGTCCTGGACGACGGCGTCGACTGCTTCGAGCGATGTCAGCAGCCGGGCCACCGTGCTCTTCGGCAGCCCAACGTGATCGGCTACGTCGGTGACACCCTGTGGACCCACGGCCAATGCCCGCAAGACAGCGAACGCGCGAGAGATCGACTGCACCGGCTCCACGGTAGCCCGCGGGCAGCATGGACCTGTCGGTTGACGGTATTTTTGTGCCGTATTGTGGAACTGTTCTGCTCTACGGAACGCCACACTGCCAATACGGGGCAGCAAATCTGTAGTCAGGGTAAAACTGTTGTAGTCACGGTAAAGAGTCCGAGGACAGCATAGAATTCTGGATCACGGCACTCAGGCGAACCGAGGAGGGGCGATGCCGCGGGGGAACAGTGCACGATCGGGGGGGCGCCAAGCACCTCTCGCGCGGCTCGACACGCCTCTCGTGCGTGACGGCGGCGTCCTGCGCCCCGCGAGCTGGGACGATGCGCTCGACCGTGCGGCATCGGGGCTGCGGGCGGCCACCCAGCAGCATGGCGCAGGCGGCGTCGGCATGTTCTCGTGCTCGAAGAGTACGAACGAGATGAACTACGCAGCCCAGAAGTTCATGCGGACGGTGCTGAAGTCCAACAACATCGATTCCTGTAACCGCACCTGACACGCTCCGTCGGTCGTCGGTCTGGCGACAGTGTTCGGACTCGGGGGCGGAACGTGCTCGTACCAGGAAATTACCGAGACTGATGTCATCCTGCTGTGGGGATCGAATGCCCGTGAGGCCCATCCGATCTTCTTCCATCACCTGCTGCGTGGCCTTGACAACGGCGCTGCCATGTACGCAGTGGATCCCCGCCGAACCTCCTCGGCCGAGTTTGCCGACGTGTGGCTCGGCCTCGACGTGGGCACAGACATCGCGCTGTCCAACACCGTGGCTCGCGAGATCATCGCCCAGGGCATGCACAACCGGTCGTTCATCGATCATGCGACGACGGGGTTCGATGCCTACGCAGCATCGGTAGAGCCGTTCACGCTCCCCGAGGGCGAGCGGCTGACCGGCGTGCCAGCAGAGGCCATCGCGGAGATGGCCCACCGTTATGCCACGGCCGACCGGGCGCAGATCCTGTGGACGCTGGGCATCACCGAGCACCACACGGCGGTCGAGAACGTGCTCTCGCTGTGCAACCTGGCGCTGCTGACCGGCCATGTCGGCCGGCGCGGCTCGGGCCTGGTGCCCCTGCGAGGCCAGAACAACGTGCAGGGCGGCGGCGACATGGGTGCTCTGCCCGATCGACTGCCCGGGTTCCAGCTCCTCACTGACCCCCAGGTCCGGGCTCGCTACGAGAGCACCTGGGGCTGTGAGCTGAATCCCGTCCCGGGAAAGCACCTCACCGCGATGTTCGAAGCCATGGAAGACGGCGAGCTGCGGGCCCTCTATGTCATCGGGGAGAACCCGGCCGATTCCGAAGCCAACGTGGCTCACGCCCGCAAGCTGCTCGAAGGGCTGGACCTGCTGGTCGTGCAGGACATCTCGCTGACGCGTACCGCACGGATGGCTGACGTGGTGCTGCCTGCGGCTGCGGGCTGGTCCTCCAGCGAGGGAACGGTCACCTCCTCCGAACGCCGTGTCCAGCGGGTGCGTGCTGCGGTGCCTCCCCAGGGTGACGCACGCGACGATGTGCACATCATCAGCGAGTTGGCACAGCACATGGGCGCGCGGTGGACGGCCACGTCCGCGCAGGAGTTATGGGACGAGATGCGATCGCTGTCGCCGTTGCATGGCGGCATGAGCTGGGAGCGTCTCGAGGCGAGCGGCGGCCTGCAGTGGCCCTGTCCAGACGACGACCATCCCGGCACCGAGTTCCTGCACGGCTGGCTCTGGGAACCCGACCTCGACGGCCATGCGCCGGCACCATTTTCGACCGTCACGCATCTTCCTCCCGCAGAGGCACTGAGCAAGCAGTTCCCACTGCGCCTGACGACTGGCCGGGTGCTCGATTCCTACAACACGGGCGCGCAGTCTGCGGGCTATTCCTCGCCCATCCGCTCCGGTGATGCCATCGAGATCAGCCCTGCCGACGCGTCGGATATCGGGATCGTCGAAGGCGACACGGTGCGTGTGAGCTCACCCCGGGGCTCGGTGGACATGGACGTGCATGTCACCGATCGCCTTCCCACAGGCTTGGTCTTCACGACGTTCCATTTCCCGGAGCTGGTGGATGCGAACCTGCTCACGAACGACGCTTGGGATGCCCGCAGCGGCACGGCGGAGTTCAAGGCCGCCGCCGTTCGCATCGACCCGCTGCCGCCTCTCACTGCCGCCGCTGGCGGTACATCCGGCCCAGCCGTCGCCGACCGCGCATCTGGCACCGCAGCGGCAGGTGGCGCTGGTGGCTGACCTGCACTTCTCCGATGCGGAGCCCACCGCATCGGAGCGACGAGCGGTGCTGGCTGCACTCAGCGTCGACGAGGCGAGCGACGGCGCCGTTGTCGTCTCCCATCCGCGTGTTGTGCGCGCAGGGATGCAACGGCGAAAGCAGATGCGGCACCAGTTGCTGCCTGCGCTGCATGCTCTCCAGCGCGAGGCCGGGTGGATCTCGCCGGGCGGCCTCAACTTCGTCGGCCGGACGCTGGGCGTGCCACCGGCGGAGGCCTACGGCGTGGCCACGTTCTACGAGATGTTCCGCACCGAAGCCCCCGCTCACGAGCTCAGCGTCCGCCATGTCTGCGTCGACCCCATCTGCGCGCTGGCAGGTGCCGCATCCCTGGCGGAACACCTGCGCTCACAGGGTCATGCCGTGCACGAAGGTCCCTGCCTCGGGCAGTGCGAACGGGCGCCGGCGGTGTTCATCCAGGGTCGCCGCGAGCCCGACCGCGTCCCCGCAGACGGCAGCGGTCCTGATTCGCTGCTCGTGAGCGTCACGGCGTCGGCGCCCGAAACACCCAGCCTGCTGCGGCACATGATCGGACGGGACCACGGCCACAGCGAGAGCATGTCGATGGAGGCGTACCGGGAGCGAGGTGGAGGAGCAGCCCTCGACGCAGCACTGAGCCTCGGAACCGACGAAGTCATCTCCCAGGTGACCGCAGCCGGGCTGTCGGGGCGCGGCGGAGCCGCCTTTCCCACCGGCATCAAGTGGCGAGCGGTGGCCGACGGCGAAGGTCCCAAGCACGTCGTCGCCAACATCGACGAATCCGAGCCCGGAACGTTCAAAGACCGGCTGCTCTGCGAGCTGGAGCCCTTGGCCATCATCGAGTCCATCGCTGTGGCCGGCCTGACCGTGGGCGCCGAGCACGGCTGGATCTACATACGCGGTGAGTACCCGCTGGCCACCCAACGCCTCCGGTATGCCATCGCACAGGCCCACAGCGCCGGCTGGCTCGGCGATGACGCGGCCGGGTCCGGGCAACCGTTCGACATCGAGCTGCGCAGGGGCGCCGGGGCCTACATCTGCGGCGAGGAGACGGCCCTGTTCAACTCGCTCGAAGGCTTCCGAGGAGAGCCGCGCAACAAGCCACCATTCCCCACGACCCATGGGCTGTTCGGCCGCCCCACGGTGGTGAACAACCCTGAGACGCTGCTCAACGTGAACGAAATCCTGCGCATCGGTCCTGAGGCGTACCGCAGCGTGGGAACCGAGGGCTCGCCGGGCACAAAGCTGTTCTGCCTCTCCGGTCACGTCGGCCGGCCAGGGCTGTACGAAGCTCCCTTCGGGATCACGCTGGGCGAGCTGCTGGGGCTGGCCGGAGGTGTGCAGGGCACGCTGGCCGCAGTACTGCTGGGCGGTGCTGCGGGCAGCTTTGTCGGGCCCGACGCCGGGGAGCTGCAGCTCTCGCTGGAGGACACACGGGCTGCGGGCACGACGCTCGGCTCAGGCCCGGTGATGGTTTTCAACGACACTGCCGACATGAGCGCCGTAGTCGAGCGACTGGCCAAGTTCTTCCGCGACGAGTCGTGCGGCCAGTGCGTTCCCTGCCGCGTGGGCACGGTCCGCCAGCACGAGCTGGTGACGCAGATCCGTCGCACAGGACGGTCGACGGAACCTCAGCGTGAGCTGCTCGGAGACATCGCGGACGCCATGGGCGACGCTTCCATCTGCGGGCTCGGCCATACAGCGGCCTCAGCGGTGCTCTCCGCCATGCAGTTGGGTCTGCTAGGAGACACTGCGTCATGACTCGTTCCGGTGAGAACCCCCGTCCCGCAGCCGAGACAGCACTGGTGACGCTGAGCATCGACGGGCGCGAGGTGACGGTGCCCGAGGGGGAGACGATCCTGGCGGCCTGCACGGCAGCCGACGTCGAGACGCCCACCATCTGCTGGGCGCCCAACCTCACACCGGTGAACGTCTGCCGTGTCTGTGTCGTGGAGCTCGAAGGGTCTCGCACGCTGGTGCCGGCGTGCTCACGACCGGCTGAGGCGGGGATGCAGATCAGCACCGATTCCGAGCGAGTGCGCCACAGCCGGCGCATGGTGCTGGAATTCCTCGGTTCGGCAAATGACCTCTCGCAGGCGTCGGAGATTGCCGACTGGTCACGAACCTACGGCGCCGACCCTGCCCGCTACGAGGGCTCGGCGGACGGCGGCGGTGATCTGCCCTTGCGCCCCGAGCCCGAGCGCGTCGACGAACCTGTGCGCATCCAGGACGATCTGTACATCCGTGCGTACGACCGCTGCGTGCTCTGCTACAAGTGCGTCGAGGCCTGCGGCGACGATGCCCAGCACACCTTCGCCATCGCAGTGGCAGGACGCGGTTTCGATGCCCGCATCCGCACCGAGTACGACGCCGAGCTCCCCGACAGTGCGTGCGTGTACTGCGGCAACTGCGTGGCGGTGTGCCCCACCGGCGCCTTGCAGTTCCGCACCGAGTTCGACTTGCGCGCCGTGGGGGAGTGGCGCCCCGACGATCAAGCCGTCACCCGCACGGTGTGCTCCTACTGCGGTGTGGGGTGCAATCTCGAGCTGCATGTCCAGGACGAACGCATCGTGAAGGTCACGTCGCCTGCCGATCACTCGGTGACCAGCGGCCATCTGTGCATCAAGGGCCGGTTCGGTTGGCAATACGTGCACGCTCCAGCGTTCGAGCCCCCCACAACATCGGTAACGGAGCACTAGTCGCAGGTGTCGGCGCAGACGCCAGCACCTGAACCGACCCCGACCTCCGAGGACGGCGCAACGAGCACTGCACGCCAGACACGGCGAGCACGGGTGCGGCGGCGTGCACGCACACTGGCCGCCGAGCAGCAGCAACAGCAGCAGTCGAGCGATGTCGATCAGGCCGCACCGGTCGTCGGCGGTCCGGCGCTCGCCGGCCGGTTCAGCCGGAGCGCCGCGCTGTTCGGCGGCATCACCCTGCTCATGGCCGGGCACGGGCTCCAGAACACACTGCTGGGCGTGCGGGCCGAAAGCGAAGGCTTCAGCTCGACAGTGGCTGGGCTGGTCATGGCCATGAACTTTGCCGGCTTCCTGGTGGGCGCAGCGCTGGCGCCGCGGCTGCTGCGTCAAGTGGGTCATGTGCGTGTCTTCGCCGCACTCGCCTCGCTGGGCAGCAGCGTCACGCTGGTGCAGGCCGTCTTCGTGACCCCGTTGGTCTGGGGCGCATGCCGGCTGGTGTGGGGCATGTGCCTCGCAGCGCTGGTGGTGGTAGCCGAGACATGGCTGAACGAGCTGGCCACCAACCGCAACCGCGGTCAGATGATCGCTACCTACATGGTCGTCACCATGGGCTCGATCGCGACCGGCCAGTTCCTGGTCACCACAGCCGACGTGAACGGTTTCACCTTGTTCGCCGTCTCCTCGGTGCTGGTATCGCTGGCACTGGTTCCGATGTCGCTGTCGGCTTCGGCCAACCCGCCAGTGGTCGTGCCCGAGCCGCTCAGCCTGAGGGCGATGCTGCAAACAGCGCCGACCGGGGTGATCGTGGCATTCCTGGTCGGCGGAGCGCTGGGCTCCATCTCGGGTCTCGGAGCGGTGTACGCCGCCAACCGGGGGCTCACGCCCTTCGAGGTCGCACTGTTCGTGGGTGCGCCGATGATCGGCAGCCTGTTCGGGCAGATCCCGCTTGGCCGCCTGTCCGACAGCGTGCCTCGGCGCTTGGTGATCCTGCTGGCTGCGCTTGCGGCGGCATCGGGCTGCCTGGCGATGCTCGCACTCGACGAGCGCACAGTTGCAGGCCTCGCCGTGATGGCTCTGATGGGAGCATTCGCCTACCCCATCTACTCCATGGCCGTGGCGCAGACCAACGACTGGCTGCGAGATGAGCAGCGCGCCAGCGCCAGCGCCGTGCTCGTGCGCATGAACGGCGTCGGTGCCCTGATCGGGCCGACGGTGGCCGCGCTCGCGATGTCGGTGACGCTGAATGCGTTCTACCTCGTGATGGCCGCAGCGCATGTGCTGATCGCGCTGCTCGTGACGGCACGCATCGTGCTGGTGGCTGGACCGAGCGTCGATGCTCAAGGCAATTTCCTACCCATTCCTGCTCGAGCCTCAGCGGCCGTGGCGGCCCTGCTGAGACTCCGCCGGTGAAACCTCGTTTGCGCGCAGAAGCCTGCTGATGGGAGCGCTGTTCGGCCTGCTCACGTCATTGAGTATCGGCACGAGCGACCTGTTCGGGCGCCGGGTGGTGACCCGCTGTCACGTGCTGTCAGCGATGATCGTGTTTCAGGGCGCCGCAGCGCTCGTATCGCTCGGGATCCTGCCGTTCATTCCCGGTGCGTTCGCTGGTGACGACTTCACGCGGGGCTTGGTGTCGGGCCTCGGGCTCGGCGCTGGCCTGGCGCTCTACTACACATCGCTCGACCGGGCTGGCTCTGCGATCGCTGCACCGATCGTGGCGACGCTGTCAGCCGTCATCCCGTTCGCCTACACGGCGCTGCGAGGCCACGATCCGCCGCTCATCGGCATCATCGGCGCCGCCGTCGCCTTCGGAGGGCTCGGCCTGGTGACAGCAGGAGGCACTCGGGGCAAACACGTCGGGGCCGGAACGGTCTGGGCAACGTTGTCCGGCCTCGGCTACGGCGTGGGGCTCAGCGTGCTGGTCGATCTGTCCGAAAGCTCGGGGGCTTGGCCTGGGTTCGGCCAGCGGCTGACCTCAGTGGGGCTCATGGCCGCTGTGGTCGCGCTGCGGGGTCTCCCGGCACTGCCCCCGCCCGACGTGATGGGCTTCGCGTTGCTGACGGGTGTGGCCAGTGCCGCGGCGACGATCTTCTACATCGTCGGCATCTGGTTCGACCCGCCTACGACCGTGGTTGGGGCATCGATGTTCCCGGTGATGAGCGTCATCGTCGGCCGGATCGCCTACCAGGATTCCCTCAACGCGCGACAGTCCATCGGCATCGTTGCCGCGGTCGCTGGCGTCACCGCCGTCGTCGTCTCCTGAGCAACACCATGGCGCGGCGGGCGACGCACCCGTCGCTGCATTCCTCAGGCCGGCGCCGTTCGGCCCGGCGATGATGAGGATCTCCCGTTCAGCCATCTGCGTGGACGGCGGCGAAGATCTCGCTGAGCAGGCCGATTTCCACGACTTCGCCGAAGTCCTTCTCTTCGAGGCAGCGGTTGACGAACTTGTCGTTGCCGGTGAGGCGCTGGAGCATCAGGTCGCGGATGCGCTGGCGCTCGGCGAGGATGAATTTGTCGAGATCGTTGGCCTGTGCAGTGGCGCGGATGTCGTCTGCCTGCAGGGCGTCGTGCTGGATTTGCTCGAGGAACAGGCGGTCGCCTTCGTCGAAGTCGGTGCCGAACTGCTGGTTGATGCGCTCGATGATCCGCGACAACGGTTCTTCGTCGTCTTCGGCTGTGCCGGTGCCGACGGCGGTGGGGCTGGCGACGGTGGTGTCATCGCTGTCGAGGCTGATCGCCCCGCTGGAGACCTTCTGGAGGCGGTAGTACTCCATCTCCACATCGCCGCCGAGATCGACCGGCTCGGGGCCATCGCCGGCTGGCAGCTTGGGCAGCAGCTTGCGGCCGAACGAGTAGAGCCGTTCGAGATCGCAGTCGCCATAGGGGATGATCTGGCTCAGGAACGTGTACAGACGCACGTATGCGTTGAGCCGGTCGCGGAAATCGTCCTGGGCGTCTTCGTCGAGCGTCTTGAAGCGGTCCACGGCAGGCTGCTGGATCGCCTCCATCTGGGCGTGATCGCTCGGCTGCTGCTTGTGCTGGGGCAGGTAGAACACCGCTGCGAAGTCGTCTACTTCGGCTTGCATGTACACCTGCGTATCGTTCAGCTCGTAGGCGAGGCTGTCGAGCAGGTAGGGGTCGGATCGCTGCCGCAGCTCGGTCACGCTGTAGTAGGGAGCGAACGCCGCGGCGATCTCGTCGGGCGAGTTCACGAAATCGAGCACGAACGGCGGCTGCTTGCCGGCGGCTATCCGGTTGAGCCGTGACAGCGTCTGTACGGCGTGCACTCCCGACAGGGGCTTGTCGACGTACATGGCGGCCAGCAGGGGCTGATCGAAGCCGGTCTGGTACTTCTCGGCCACGAGCAGGATCTGGTAGTCGGGCGAGGCGAACCGTCCCGGCAGCGCCGATTCGCTGATCGGTTTGCCAGAGACGATGTCGATGTTCATCTTCGGCTCGGTGTATTCGCCGCCGGTGTCGGGATCGACGACGGTGCCGCTGAACGCCACCAGGGGGCGCACGTCGTCGTAGCCGCAGCGGTCGATGTAGTCGCCGAATGCGTTCATGTAGCGCACGGCATGCAACCGTGACCCCGCCACCACCATCGCCTTGGCGCGTCCGCCCATGGCGTGCATCACCTGGTTGCGGAAGTGCTCGACGATGATCTCGGTCTTCTGCGACAGGTTGTGCTCGTGCAGTGTGACGAACTTCGACAGCTTGGTGGCGGTCTGGCGCTTGGGGAAATCGGGGTCGTTCTCGGCAGTGTTGACCAGCTTGAAGTAGGTGTCGTAGTCGGTGTAGTTGCCGAGCACGTCGAGAATGAAGCCTTCCTCGATGGCCTGCCGCATGCTGTAGGTGTGGAACGGCGCCGGCATGCCGTCCGGATCATCCGGTGCCGGACGGCCGAACAGCTCCAGCGTCTTGCCCTTCGGTGTCGCGGTGAACGCGAAGAAGCTCAGGTTCGGCTGCGGGCCGCGTGACTCGACGATCGCGTTCAGGCTGTCCTGCCAGTCCAACGAGCCGCCGTCGCCTTCGTCGTCGCCGCCGGCCAGCGAGCCCGCGCCGAGCAGTTGCTTCATCTGGAGCGCCGTGTCGCCCGTCTGGCTCGAATGAGCCTCGTCCACGATGATCGCGTAGCGCCGCGACGCCAACTCCTTCGCCCACTTGCCCGCCTGCGCGCTCTCGGCCTCGTTTGGACCGTCCGGCGACTTGGCACCGGCGATGCGGTACAGGCTCCTCATCACGAAGGGGAACTTCTGCAAGGTCGTGATGACGATCTTGGTGCCGTCCACGAGCGCTTGGGCGAGCTGGTGGGAGTCTTCGTCGATGGCCTGCACTACCCCTTGGGTGTAATCGACCTGGTAGATCGCGTCCTGCATCTGAGCGTCGAGCACCCGCCGGTCGGTGATGACCAGCACACAGTCGAAGACCTTCTCATCGCTGCCGGTGTGCAGGCTCGACAGGCGGTGCGCCAGCCACGAGATCGAGTTCGTCTTGCCGCTGCCCGCCGAATGCTGCACCAAGTAGTTGTGGCCTGGACCCTCGGCGCAGGCGGATTCCACGAGCAGGCTCACCGAATCGAGCTGGTGGTAGCGGGGGAACACCAGCGTCTCGCTCGTCTTGGTGCGGTTGCGGGTGCCGTCGACGACCTTCTCCTCGCGGCGCTCGGTGAACATGTACGAGCCGACAATGTCCAAGAATCGATCCCGCTGCAGCACCTCGCCCCAGAAGTAGCCGGTGCGGTACCCCGACGGATGCGCCGGGTTGCCCGCTCCGCACTCCACCTGCCCCGGAGCGCTGCCACGATTGAACGGCAGGAATCGGGTGTCGCCCTTGGCGAGCCGCGTCGTCATGTGCACCTCGTCAGGGTCCGCAGCGAAGTGCACGAGGGCGCGCTTGCCGAACCGGAACAGCGGCGCGTTCGGCTCTCGATCCGTGCGGTACTGACTGACAGCGTGCTGCCACGTCTGGCCGGTCATCGGGTTCTTCAGCTCGCACGTCGCCACCGGCACCCCGTTCAAGGCGAACAGCAGATCAATCGTGTGGTTCTTGCCCGGATGGCAACGGGCTTGGCGAGTCACCGTCAGCTCGTTCATCTCGAACAGCGTCAACGCATCGGGGTTCAGCCCGTGCGCCGGCTTGAAGTACGCCAGCCGGAACGTCTTGCCCACGAACTTGAATCCGTGACGCAGCACCTCCAAGGTGCCCTTCAGGTCCAGCTCCCTGCACAACCGCTCGATAACGCGGTTCTGAAGCTCGGCACCGTGGGTCTTCTCAGCCGACTCCCAGAGCTCAGGCTGCGTGGAACGGATGAACGACAGCACGCGATCGGGGAACAGCGCCCGCTCCGCATCCCACTCGCCTGGTTCGACTGGCACCCAACCGGCCTCGGCCAGCATCGACGCCACATTCGATTCGAACGCCTGCTCAGTCGTCTGAGCGGACATCACACACCATCCCCTGAGCCGACTCGGGCAGCGTCTCGCACATCGATCTTGCCCGTCACCGCCGCCGAAATCAGCGCCGAGCGATACTCCTGAAGGCGTTCAATGGCCACGTGCACTGTCGTGGACATGCGTTCTGATCGACCTTCAAGCCTGTCTACGTAGGCGACGATTGCTTCCTGCTCCTGCATCGGTGGGACGGCCGTTGCGAGGGACATGAACTGCTGCGGATACATCCGAAGCCTTGACGACCAGATTCCCCGGGATTCCGAGGTCATGCCGACCACATACCTTCGCGATCGGTATGCCATGTCGACAAATCGCGGCAGCAAGTGGCGCGGTTCTGGCGCGTAGACGTTGTATGACGGACTCACCAATCCTGCTTCGGTCGCTGTTCCTGCTGCGCCCATCCATGCCCACATCGTGTTGATGACGAGGTCACCGGGGTGACATTGCTTGTACCCCTCCAGCGTCTCCGCCATGAACATGCCCACGTTCGGCTTCTCGGACCTGCGCGTAACACCAGTGAGATGTGAGACCGTCAAGAGTTCCCCGACGCCATCATCAGATCGCTCATCTCGCTCTTCGAACAGCCGCCGATTGTCGACAACTTCCCAGTGTTCCGGCACCTTTCCGAGCCATTCGACGCCCGAGTCCTTGAGCGGTGGTGTTGGGTCCAGCCCAGCAGCTTCCGCAGCATCAGGTGGCAGGCCGCGTGTCACCGTTTGCGTGATCAGCGCCGTCCGGTACTCGTCGAGCCGCTCGATCAACAACTCCTGCTTCAGGATCAAATCATCGATGCGAGCAGTCTCGCGGTCGAGATACGCCGCGATCGCGCGCTGCTCATCAAGGGGCGGACACGGAAGCACCGCTCCTTCCACGGCTCCGTTGGGTATGCCATAGCGAGTGACGCCCGTTGCCGAGACCTGCATCTGCTTGTTGACACCGTCGGACAGCAACGCGCGGAATAGGTAGCCAGGATCGACGTCGTCGTCGGGGCGCACGATGCCGAGGTGATAGCCGCACACAAAGTCATCGGAGGCGACTTCGACCAACGCCGGCACTCCGATATCCCGCCAGTCCTCGGAGTCCTTCGTAATCAGCACATCACCGCGCCGAAGCCCGAAGCGCGCGACTTCGTGTGCCGTGGCGGTCGCCGTCATGAACTCACCATCATCGGCTCGAATCTGTTCGCTGTAGTACACGTCGGTGTAGTTGCAGAGCCGGACAGGTATCTCATCGCCATTGGATTTCTTGTCAACGCTGCTGGTCCGGTACGACGCCAGCCAACGCAAGGGCACGGTGCGCCAATGCGCTGGCAGATCCCCGATCCATTCCACGCCCGAGTCGCAGTAGCTCGGGTATCGCCGTGTCATGCGGTGACCTCGGCAGCTTGGGCCAAGGCAATGCAGCCGCCCTGCGAGCTCACGCAGTTACCTCGGCGCGGGCCGCATGAGGGGCCGGGATCTCGACTTCGACCGATTGGAACCACATCCAGAGCGTGGACGGGAATTCGCCGAACTCGGTCAACCAGTCCGCCTCATGGCCGAAGACGGCTTGGCAGTGGCAGGCGATGGCGTCATCGACGGACCTCGTGGGCATCGGCACGGGATCGCCGTGCTCAACGGTTGCCTCGATGTGGAAGGTGAGCGCTTCGCGGATCATCGCCAGCATCTCGTCTGGGGTGCCCGCTGTGCTGAAGCATCCCGGAACATCTGGCGCATACGCGCCGTAGTTGCTCGGGTACTGCTCAATGACGACTGAATATGTCAGCTTCATTCACTGACTCCGGCCATGGATTCCTCGTCCGATCCCTGCCGCAGCAGTGAAGACCGTCATGGTTGCCAAGTGCCACCGTCGCTTCTTGAGTTCTTCCCTCGTCAGCGCCCATGCCTGCTACGACTGCGGGGCGCCATGAGTGTGAGTGTGCTGAAGGGTCTCGATGCGGGCGAGACGGTCGGTGTGATCGAGCAAAACGGCGTTGATCTCGCTGATGCGCTCGTCGGTATGCGCAAAACGCGCGTCGATCAGGGCAAAACGTTCATCGATCAGAGCGAAGCGCTCATCGACCCGAGCGAACCCGTCGTTCATGTCCGAACCGAGCATGTCGATGTCGCCGTGGAGGGCTTGGATGTCGTCCCGGAGGGTGTTGAAACCCAGCACGGCGAGCGCGAGTACTCCGGCGATCAACGCACCGACCGCAGTGCTCAGCACCGGCACCAGCAGCGAGCGCCGCTCGGAGCCCAAAGCCTGCCTGGCCCGCTCGTCGGCTGTCAGTGGAGGCCGTTGCTGCGCCGCCGACTCTTCAGAGTCAACCGGCACTACGGCACCCTCGCGGTCGTCGGTCACAGTGTCGATGGTACTCATGAGGACTCCCGACGCTCGCCCGCGCGGATGGGCGGCTGAGGCGAACCTAGGAACTGCCGAGTGTTCGCTCCAAGCGAATTTCAGCCATCACGCAAGAGCTACGCGGTGACCTCTGCGAGGAGTTGTGCGATCTCGGTTTCGAGGGTCCGCAGGTCGGCTTCGATGTCGTTGAGCGGGCGGGACGGCTCGTAGACGTAGAAGTGTCGGTTGAACGGGATCTCATAGCCGATCTTGGTCTTGGCGTGGTCGGCCCAGGCGTCAGGGACATGCGGCAGGACTTCGCGTTCCATGTAGGCGTCGATGTCTTCACTGAGGGGCACGGTCTCGGTGTCGCGCAGGGTGCTGTCGGCTTCCGGGTTGCCGTCGCTGCCTTCGCACGGCGGTGCATCGGGGTCGCGTTCACCGAGCGCCGACACGATGGCGTTGCGCTCGGGAGCGGTGAGCTTCAGGCCATGTGCTTCCGCGGCGGCTCGCAGCCTGGCGAGGAATACGTCTCTGTCGGTCAGCACTTCGGCGCCGGTGGCCGCCGCGAGGGTGGCCAGCGCGTTGCGTATGGCCTGCTGGCGAGCCTGGCCCTGAGCGATTTCGGCGTCATGGGCAGCACCGGCCCGCTTCTTGCTCTTGGCGAGGTTCGCGAACGTCTTCTCGTCTTCGAGGCGGGCGATGCGCTCCGGCACGACGGCGAAGCTCAATCGCAGTGGGCGCTCTACGGTGATCTTGCGATAGCCGAAGTCGTCGTTGGCGAACACCTTGCTGACCACCCGCGGGCGCGTGCGCGGCTCGTGGGTGATGGGGTCGACGTCGGTGAAGTCGCGCTTCTCGCCGTCGGCGAAGCTGCCGTGTATGCGGGTGAGGTCGGCAATGTGCTCGGGCGACAGCTCGTTGCGCTTGTTGCCGAGGCTGCGGCTCCTCTTCTCGTAGAACTCCCGGGCGTCGATGAGCTGCACCTTGCCGCGTCGGCGTTCTTCCTTGTTGTTCGTCAGTATCCAGATGTAGGTGGAGATGCCGGTGTTGTAGAACAGCTGGTCGGGCAGGGCGACGACCGCTTCGAGCCAGTCGTTCTCGATGATCCAGCGGCGGATGTTGCTCTCGCCGCTGCCCGCGTCGCCGGTGAACAGCGGCGACCCGTTGAACACGATTGCGATGCGGCTGCCGCCCGAACCGTCAGCGGCCGCCGGCTGCATCTTGGACAGCATGTGCTGGAGAAACAGCAACGACCCGTCATTGATGCGCGGCAAGCCCGCCCCGAACCGGCCCGCGAATCCGAGCGTGTCGCGCTCGCGTTCGATGGCCTGCTTCTGCTGCTTCCACTCGACCCCGAACGGCGGGTTCGCCAGCATGTAGTCGAACGCCCACGGCGTGCCGTCGGACCGGAGGCGAAACTCGTCGGCGGTGAACGAGTCGCCCAGCGCCATGCGGTCTGTGTTGTCGCCCTTGATGAGCATGTCGGCGCGGCATACCGCCCACGACTCGTCGTTGACGTCCTG
This sequence comes from Acidimicrobiia bacterium, assembly GCA_022821985.1. GTDB lineage: Bacteria > Actinomycetota > Acidimicrobiia > Acidimicrobiales > Poriferisodalaceae > Poriferisodalis. The sequence goes on along the minus strand of JAJECP010000013.1, from coordinate 19,391 downwards.
GCCGAACAGGTGCGGCCTGGCTTCGGCGTTGTGCTCGCGCAAGAACCCCTCCGCGACCGTCAGCATGCCGCCGGTGCCGCACGCCGGGTCATAGATGGTCTTGACCACATGAGCCTTGCCCAGGTCTGGCTCAGGAGACAGCAACAGGCTGACCATCAGGCGGATCACCTCACGGGGCGTGAAATGCTCGCCGGCCTCCTCGTTGGACTGCTCGGCGCCGATGCGGATGAGCTCCTCGAAGACGTAGCCCATCTGCATGTTGTCGACTCGCTCAGGGGACAGATCGAGGCCGGCGAAGCGTTGCACGACCTGGAACAGCAGGTCCTTCTCGTCCATACGGTCGATGTGGGGGCCGAACTCGAAGCGCTCGATGATGTCCCTCACGTTCGCCGAGTAGGCAGCGATGTAGGCGTGGAGGTTCGCAGCGATCTGGCCCGGGTCGTCGAGCAGCCGGGCGAAGTCGAACGGCGAGTTGTTGTAGAAGGAGTGCTGCGACGCCGACATGAGCAGCTGATGGCGCACGTTCTCGGTCTGGCGGGCGTGCTGCTCCGCGGCATCGAGCACGTCCGCCTTCGTGTCGGCCAGTACGCAGTCGAAGCGGCGGAGCACGGTGAGAGGCAGGATGACCTTGCGGTACTCGTTGCGCTTGTACGGGCCGCGCAGCAGGTCGCAGACGCTCCAGATGAAGTTCGCCAGCTCACCGTGCGTCTGCGCGTTCACCCGTTCCCTCCCATCTCCCGAAAATTACCGCTACTCCGCAGGGCGCTGCGGGGTTCACCCAGGAGTTCGCCCTCGCCGACATCCGCCGACGCGCACACCCGTAGCCGCTGTGACAGCATCAGCCGGTGGCAGAATCCTGCCGTGACAGCTCTCAGCGCAGACAGCAAACCGACAAGGGTGTACACCGATGGGGTGAGCCGCGGCGACCCCGGCCCCGGAGGCTGGGCATGGGTCGTCCCAGATGGGCAGAGCGCGTCGGGCGGCGCCGTCCAGACCGACAGGCATCGCATGGGACTCATGGCCATACATCAGGCCCTCAAAACGCTCGCCGGTCCCTTGGAGGTGTACTGCGACTCCGCCTACGTGGTCAATTGCTTCCGAGAGCAGTGGTGGGAGGGCTGGATTCGCCGAGGTTGGCGAAACAGCGACAAGAAGTCCATCGCCAACCGCGACCTCTGGGCGCAGATCATCGAGCAAACGCAGGCACGCCCCATCGCATTCCATCGGGTCACGCCCGACGGCTATCCCGTATACAACGAAGCCACCCGCTTGGCGGCAGAAGCTGCTGACCAGCAAGGCACGGTAGAAGAACAGTCATTGTTCTGACGCTCTGGACAGACCGAGCGCACTGATCTGCGACGGCGACAGCAGGTCGGGACGCCATGCCGATGAAGCTCAGACGATGGCGTCTGGCTCTTCAGCTTTGCGGCGGGCGATGTAGTCGCGCAGCTCGGCGTCGATCGCGTCGGCAATGGGCGGCGGTTCGTAGTCGGCGAGCATCTGCTTCATCAGCCGGTTGGCTCGCTGGGCCGCATCGAGCGAGCCCTCATCGGACCACTGCTCGAAGCTGTTGTTGTCGGCAATGGACGATTGGTAGAAGGCGCTCTCGAAATTGGCGAGCGTGTGCGGGTGGCCCAGGAAGTGGTCGCCGTGGGGGTTCGTCGTGAACGCCTCGACCGCCTGGCCGTTATCGGACATGTCCACGCCCTGGGCGTACACCTCCATCATCCCGAGCTGGTCGGCGTCCATCAGCAGCTTCTCGTAACTCAACGTCAAGCCGCCTTCGAGCCAGCCCGCTGCGTGCAGCACGAAGTTCACCCCCGCGGCGATCGTCGGCAGCAGCGTGGATGCCGATTCGTACGCCGCTTGAGCATCGGGTGCCTTGGACGACGTGAACTGCCCACCCGAGCGGAACGGCACCCCAACACGCCGTGCCAGCTCGGCCATGACGTAGATCGCCAGACCTGCCTCGGGCGTGCCGAACGTAGGCGCACCGGTGGCCATCGACATTGATGACGCGAAAGTGCCGAAGATCACCGGCGCTCCAGGCCGCACGAGCTGGCAGAACGCCATGCCCGACAGCGCCTCGGCCAGCGCTTGGGCGGCCAACGCCGCCACCGTGACCGGCGACATGGCGCCGGCCAGGATGAACGGTGAGATCACGCACGCCTGGTTGTGCTGCGCGTACACCTCGGCTGCGCCGAGCATGGTGGCGTCCCAGCGCAGCGGAGACGAGGCGTTGATGAGGCTCGTCAGCACGGTGCGATTGCTCAGATCGCCGCCGAAGGCGATGCGGCAGAGTTCCACCGAATCGGCTGCGCGCTGGGCTGCCGTCACCGAGCCCATCAGCGGCTTGTCGCTGTAGCGCAGGTGCGCGTACACCATGTCGAGGTGGCGCTTGTTGACCGGGACGTCCACCGGCTCGCAGACCGTGCCGCCGCTGTGGTGAAGGTGGGGGAGCATCCAGGTCAGCTTCACCACCTGCTCGAAGTCGCCGAGGGTGGCATACCGGCGTCCGGCATCGAGGTCAGTGACGAACGGCGAGCCGTAGTTGGGGGCGAACACGGTGGCGTCACCGCCGATCGGCACCGACCGAGCCGGGTTACGGGCGTGCTGGACATAGGTGGCCGGCGCGGTGGCCTGGACGATCTCGCGGCACATGCCGCGCGGGAACCGGACCATCTCGCCGTCGACCTCTGCGCCGGCGTCACGCCAGAGCTCGAGCGCCCGGGGGAAGTCCTGGAAGGCAACCCCCACCTCGGACAGGATCGTCTCGGCGTTCTCCTCGATCTGGGCCAGGCCCTCGGTGTCGAGCACGTTGACCGGCGGCAGCCTCCGCTGTACGTGGGTGTTGAAAGCCACGTCGGCTGCCGTTCGTTGGGCCTGGCGGGCCGCTCGACCGCCTCCTCGCCGTCGTCGCTCGCTCATGCTTCCTCGCTCATCGGGACCGCTCGCCGTCGTCTGGTGCGGTGGTGGGGACTCGAAGTTCTACGGGATGGGCGGGGCAGGTCCACCACCGTCGCGAGCAGCGGGCTGGGTGCGGTGGCATGGGGGAGTGCCATGGCTGCCACGAAGAGCTCCTGAAACCTCGGCTCGGTGGCAGTCTCGATCTTGCGGATGCTGCGGACCACTCGCTCCATCTCGGCCCGCTGGCTCCCTGACAGCAGTGCACGTACAGCGCCGGTGCCTGCTGCGTTGCCGACCGACCGCACCTCATCCGGGTCGCAGTCGCCGATGAGCCCGAGCACCATCGCCCGTACCGGATCGATGTGCGCCCCGAAGGCTCCAGCGAGCAGCACACGGTCGGGGGCCTCGATGGCAGCGTGCTCGCACAGCAGGTCGATGCCGGCGCGCAGCGCCGCCTTTGCCAGCTGGATGGCCCGCACATCGTTCTGGGAGATGGTGATGGCAGGTCCGTCGGCACCTTCGGGGGGCTCGTACAGCACGAACGACGACGTCCTGCCATCGGAGGTCACACGGGACGCCCGCTCGCCCTCGCCCGGCGGCGCTGCGATGACCCCATCGGACGACAGCACCCCGGCGAGGTACATCTCGGCGATGACCTCGATGATTCCGGAGCCGCAGATTCCCGTGACGCCTGCTGCCGCGCTGCGAGCGCCTACGGCGACTCGCCGTTCGACTGCTTCCGCGAAGCCGGGCTCATCGGACCACAGGTCGCAGCCGATGACGCGCACCCGGGGAGCCCAGGTTGCCGGATCGATGCGCACGCGCTCGATCGCTCCCGGCGTTGCGCGCTGACCGCAGCTGATCTGCGCGCCCTCGAATGCGGGCCCGGTCGGGCTGGACGCTGCCCACAGGCCATCCGAGTTGCCCAGCACGATCTCGGCATTGGTGCCCACGTCCACCAGGAGGGTGATGGCTTGGTCGCGATACGGCCCTCCAGCGAGCACTGCCGCCGCAGTGTCGGCGCCCACATGACCCGCAATCGCGGGCGCGACGTAGACGCGAGCCGATGGGCACGGCAGGTCCATCTCCGGCCCGTCAACCTCGACGGCCGCGTCGGTCGCCAAGGTGAACGGTGCCTGCCCGAGCGGGGTCGGGTCGATGCCGAGGGCGATGTGGATCATGATCGGGTTGCCGACCAGCACCACCTCCAGCACAGCGTCTGGCTCAGCACCGGCATCAGCGCACAGCTCGGTGATCAGCGCTGCGAGCGAGTCTCGGACGAGCGCAGTGAGTTCCTGGGCGCCGCCGGGGTTCATCATCACGTACGACACCCGGCTCATCAGGTCCTCGCCCAGGCGGATCTGCGAGTTCATACGTCCAGCGGAAGCCAGTACGTCACCGCTGTGCAGGTCGACCAGGTGGCCAGCAATGGTCGTCGAGCCGATGTCGACCGCAACGCCGAGTGCCGCTGTCGCGACACCCGGCCAGACCGCTGCCACCATGCCGGTACGCTCGCTCCGATCTGGCCCGCTCCAGCGAACGGCAACCGTCACCAGCCGGCCGCCGGCGTCGTCGGGGGAGCCGGCAGCGACCGATGCGTGGAGCCCCGCTAGTGCGCCCGGCAGGATGCCGGCCAGGTGAACGCCCCATTCGTCGGCCACGCAGTCGATCACGACCTGGGCGAGCCCGCGACGCTCGTCGAGCGTCGGCGGCGGCACGGTGACGGCATGCAGCGTCGCCAGCGGGTCGAGCGCGATGTCGCCCACGTCGACTGTCTTGCGCACAACGGGGCCGTGCAGCTGGCTCTCCGGCGGCACATCCAGTACGACGTCGGCCTGCACACGCGCTTGGCAGCCCAGTCGTGCGGAAGGACCCAGCGGGCGTCGGCCCTCGTATGCGGCTTCGGTGGCATTCGGCGAGCTGAGCGCTCCGGCGCCGGCAGTGATGGCCCACTTGGGAAACGAACCCACCGACGGCACGATCTGGCAGCGGCCGCAGATGCCACGCCCGCCGCACACGCTGTCGAGATCGACGCCGAACTCCCGAGCGGCATCCAGCACAGTGGTACCGGCCTTCACTGCGCCCGCCCGCCCGCTGGGGGTGAACACCACCCTGACCGGCTCCGGGTCATCGGCGGACGTGAGCGAGCCCGTCGGCATCGGGGCTCCGCTAACCGGTGCGAGCGCGACGTCCGCCCCGTCGGCGGGGACGTTCGCCGGACCCTGCGCTGGCAGCACTGTCGGCCCCCATTGCGCTGCGGTCGCGGTGCTCGGAGATCCACGCCGCACAGTTCTCGTCGTTGCCAGCGAGGACATCGCCAGCCATGACTGCTGCCTTCACATCGGCGTGGAGCGGGTTCATGATGGCCGATGTCATCCCGGCACCGATCGCCATAGCCAGGAAGGTGCCGGTGATGATGTGCCGGTTGGGCAGCCCGAAGCTCACATTGGAGGCCCCGCAAGTGGTGTTGACGCCCAGTTCGTCACGCAGCCGGCGCACGAGGTGGAATACCTGCCGTCCTGCCGTGGCCATGGCGCCTATCGGCATCACGAGCGGGTCCACCACCACGTCTGCCGTGGGAATGCCGTAATCGGCTGCTGCGCTCACAATCCGCTTCGCTACGTCGAAGCGGACGTCGGGGTCCTCGCTGATGCCGGTCTCGTCGTTGGAGATGGCGACCACTGCCGCCCCGGCCCGCGCCACCAGCGGGAGCACCCGCTCCATCACCTCCGGCTCTCCGGTCACGGAGTTGATGAGGGGCTTGCCCACGTAGGCGTCTACGCCGGCTTCGAGCGCCTCGATGATCGAGGAGTCGATGCTGAGCGGAACATCGGTGACCGACTGCACCAGCTTCACCGCCGCTGCGAGCAGTGCAGGCTCGTCGGCGAGCGGCACGCCGGCATTGACATCGAGCATGTGGGCGCCGGCCGTCACTTGTGCCAGTGCGTCAGCTTCGACCCGGCTGAAGTCACCCTCCTTCATCTCCTCAGCGAGCAGCTTGCGACCGGTGGGATTGATGCGCTCGCCGATCATCACGAACGGCCGGCCGAAGCCGATCACCACCTCACGCGTGGCGGAGCTGATGACGGTGTCGGTCACACCGCTGCCTGGGGCCGTTCGCTGCGCTTTGGCGCAGCGACCTCAGAAGTTGCAGTACTGCGCTTTGGCGCAGCGACGCTGGTCAGCGTGGTCTCGAGTTCTCCGTAGCCGGTCTCGACGATTTCGAGCGGGAGGCCGAGGCGGTCAGCTCCGGCACGAGCGCAGGCCTCGATGCGAGCGCGCTGAGCGCCATCGGGCGTCTGGGTCAGCAGCACCACGCGGCGGTAGTTGCCGAAGTAGAGCTCTGCCAGCTCAGGATGGTCGGCAATGCCGAGGCCCTGCCAGACCAGCAGGTCGAAGTGACGGGCCAGATAGTCGGTCAGGTAGAAGGTCGCCGGTTCGGCTTCGGACATCTCGTCGAATCGCGGGGCCGTGGCGAAGAACTCGTAACAATGCGCGCCGGGCACTCGGGTCATCGAGGGCCCGTCGCCTGCCGCATGAGCTCGCTCGAACTCGGCGCACAGGTCGTCGATGGCTCCAGCGCTGCCGCAATCGCCATAGCCGAGGAGTATCTGTTCGTAGGTTCGACCCTGCTGTGCGAGCCGGTCCAGCCGTGCGCGCACTTCCGGCGCAATGAGCGCAGGACGGTTATGCAGCTTCGCCGGCAGGCACTCCACATCGATGTGTTCGAGGCCTCCGCTGCCGACAATCGCCTGCAGCTCGTTGGCGAGGGCACCGCAGCCGAGTACCAGCACGCGGCGTGATCGGCTCTCTGCTGAGGCGGCAGCCGGCCGCGGTGCGCGCCGCGCGGCCGCAGGTTTTGCTGCAGCCTCGGCTACCCGGCGCGCACGCGAGCGCCGTCGCCGGCGAGCGGTCGATTCCGGAGACGAGGTGGCTGTCATCTCACGCAGCGGCAGCGCGCCGGGCCCTGATGAGGTCTGTGGCGGTCTCCGCCGCGACGGCAGCATCGCGGCAGTAGGCATCTGCCCCGACCGCTTCGCCGAATTCCTGATTCAGCGGCGCGCCGCCGACGATGACGAGGTAGTCGTCGCGCAGGCCTTGCTCGATCAGCGTGTCGACCACCACCTTCATGTACGGCATGGTGGTGGTCAGCAGCGCTGACATGCCCAAGATGTCGGGCCGATGCTCAGCGAGGGCGCCGAGGAACTCGTCGACGTCGGTGTTGATCCCCAGGTCCACCACCTCGAAACCCGCACCCTCGAGCATCATCCCCACCAGGTTCTTGCCGATGTCATGGATGTCGCCCTTGACGGTGCCGATGACGATCTTGCCGATCGGTTCTGCGCCGGTCTCTGCCAGCAGTGGCCGGAGTACCTCCATGCCGGCCTTCATGGCGTTGGCCGCGAGCAGTACTTCGGGAACGAACAGGATTCCGTCGCGAAAGTCGATGCCGACGATGCGCATGGCCTCGACCAGCGCTTCATTCAGGACCTTGTCGGCCCCCCAGCCGCGCCCGAGCAACAGCTCGGTGCCTTCGACGATCTCGGGGCCGAGCCCGTCATAGAGATCGTCATGCATCTGTGCGATGAGATCGTCGTCGTCGAGGGCTGAGAGGTCGATCTCCTCATCAGCATCGGCGCTGTCGACGGTTGCCGCATCGGCCATGCCTTGCCCCCTCGCCATGGTCATGACGTGTGCCGGGCACCCCCGTCCCGGTCAACTGTCCAAGATTCAGCATGGGTCCTGCGGCCGAGTCGTCCCGATGTGCTGTCCAGCAGATTGCTGTTCCGCATAGTGGAACTGTGCCGCAGAACGGTACAGCAGTACGGTACCACGAACCCCGCCGGAACAGCGACATGGGAGCACGTGAATTCAAGGCGACATGCCGGCGTCTGCCGGCGTGTTTCAACGGCGGTGAGCGGCGATCTCTCCGGCCGTCACGGCCGCCGCCTCGGCCACTGTGAGCAGGCGTGTCTCGCGGGTTGAGCGCTCGGTCAGCTCCACGTTGCCCTCCGCCAGGCTGCGCGCGCCGACCGTGAGCCGGTAGGGCACGCCGACGAGCTCCGCGTCGGCCAGCTTCACACCCGGCCGCAGCGGGCGGTCGTCATACAGGCAGTCGACCCCGAGCGCCGCCAGTTCGCGCTGGAGCCCCTCGCCGGCTGCCGACTGGGCTTCATCGGCAGGATCGAGCACGGTGATGACTGCCTCGAACGGCGCTACAGCGACAGGCCAGATCAGGCCGCGCTCGTCGTGATGGGTCTCGGCCACCGCGGCCATCGCCCGCCCGATGCCGATGCCGTAGCTGCCCATAATCGGGGTGCGGGCCTCGCCGTTCGTATCGAGCACCGACACGCCCATCGCCTCGCAGTACTTGCGGCCCAGCTTGAAGATGTGGCCCGCTTCGATGCAGCGCACGATCTCCAGGGGCTTGCCGCACACGATGCACGCCTCGCCCGCTGCGACTTCGCGTAGATCAGCCCAGCGAGGATCGATGATGTCACGCGCCACATCCACTTCACGCAGGTGCCAGTCGTCTTCATTGGCCCCGGTGGTCATCGAGGTTCGGCCCCGCAGCGCCTCATCGACATAGATCGGCAGATCTTCGACACCGACCGCTCCCAAGCTTCCGGGACTGGCGCCGAGCTGCGCCACCGTCTCGGATTCGGTGGCAGGACGCACATCGGTCACGCCGCTGCAGTCGGCCAGCTTCTGCAGGTTGAGCTGGTGGTCGCCTCGCAAGACCACCAGCGTGAGCTGATCGTCGAGAACCATGACCATGGTCTTGAGCTGCCGATCGGCGGGCGCGCCGCCCTCGAACGACGCGAGCGCGTCGATGGTGCGGACGCCCGGTGTCGCGAATCGCTCAGGTGCGTCGCCGCAAGGCGGATCAGCGATGGGCGGCACTGCCGCGCGGGCCCGCTCGATGTTCGCCTGATACCCGCAGCCCGTGCACCGGGCCACGTCGTCCTCGCCTGCAGGCGACGCCACCATGAACTCGACGCTGGCGTCGCCGCCCATGGCGCCCGAGGACGCCTGTACGGCCATGGCCTCGAGATCGAGCCGCTTGAAGATCGTCTCGTAGGCCTTGCGGTGCGCCTCGAATGACCTGTCAAGACCTTCTTCGTCCATGTCGAAGCTGTATGAGTCTTTCATCATGAACTCGCGCACACGCAGCAGGCCGCTGCGCGGGCGGGGCTCGTCACGGAACTTGGTCTGGATCTGGTACCAGGTCTGGGGCAGTTCCCGGTACGAGCTCATCTCAGAAGCCAGCACTGCGAAGACCTCTTCGTGCGTCATGCCCAGCACGACGTCTGCATCGTGGCGGTCGCGCAGGCGGAACATCTCCGAGCCCATCACGCTCCATCGGCCGCTGCGTCGCCACAGATCGCCGGGGTGCATCGCTGGCAGCAGGAACTCCTGCGCGCCGATGGCATCCATTTCCGCTCTGACGACATCGGCGACCTTGTTGTGCACGCGCAGTCCGAGCGGCAGCAAGCTGTAGTACCCCGAGTGCAGCTGGCGGATGAAGCCAGCCCGCACGAGCAGCTGATGACTCGCGGCGGTGGCGTCGCCGGGCGCATCGCGCAGCGTCGGGATGAACGAATCAGACCATCGCATCAGACGCAGGGTAAGCGAGCAACCGCGTTGCGATGCAATGCGTGTCCAGTACCCTCAGTCCGCGTAGCCGGCGACTGCACACCGGCGACCGTGCATCGGTCGTGCGGTCTCGGCAGCGGACCAGGGCCACAGTGCCGACCACGGTGACTGTGTCCGCAGCAGGTCCTGCATCGACGGTTCGGGCCATGCCCCCAGCGCAGTCCGGACAGGCGTTGCAGCCCACCTGCCCGTGCCCCTGCATGACGCGATGAGCGACGAAGACTCACCGACCCATACTCCGAACCGGGGCGCGCCGGCGCTTCAGCAGCTCGCGCCCGCCGATGACACCGGTCGCAACGGCGACATCTCCGATTCCGCCACAGGGCCCAACGGCGCCGGGCGCAATGGCGCGGCGGCCTCTGCCCTCGCAACGATGCGCTGGTCCCAGATAGCGCGTCTTGTCTGGGCCGAGGCGCAAGGCACCGCCGGGACGGACGATCTCGCCGCGCTCGAAACCGACCGGCTGCGCTGGGAACGAGTTCTCCTGGATCTGCTCGACCAGACGGAATCCTCGCTGTCAGGGGCCCGACGGCTGCCCCGGCCGATCCGCCGGCAGGTCGTGCGAGACTTCGAAACCGATTTCTCCGAGCTTGCCGCCGCCTACGAGCGCCTGACGGGCCTCGATGCCACCGAGTCGCCCGATGACGCAGCCTCGGATCCTGGCACCGGCGATGCCGCAGCAGGTCCGCTGCCCGAACCGGCCGCACTGCAACTGTCGTGGCAGCCCGGCCGGATCGTTGCGTGGGCTGCAGGCGCCGGCACCGAGCCCGACCCCACAGATCGGATCATGGATCGCCTAGTGGCCACCGGAGCCCCAGACAGTGTCTGGCGCCCCCATCCGAACATCAAGCTGCCGGGCGGGATGAGCGCCGAGGCACTGGTGGCTGACGTCGGCGACGTCCTGGGCTGGCTGGTCGGTCTCCATGGTCCGGCGGCCGGCAGCTCGGCCGGCTCGTCGTCGATATCCGGAAGCTCTCCCGGCGTCGCAGCCGACAGCGATCCAGCCAGCGACGACGAGTCCCTGCACGGCAACGAGCAGCTCGACACTGCCGAGAGCAGCCCGAACGGCGACCTCTTGCTGGGTGCCAGCGCACTCTGGCTGCGAACCGCGGCCAGGACGGCGGTGGAACTGGTGGCAGGTGGGCGAACAGTGCCGCGGCTCCACCGAGTCCGCAAGCGTCGCAACCGCAAGCGGCCCGACACGGCGGAATTCTCGGTGCAGTGGCAACCCGCCTCGCCGCCAGCAGATAAGCTGACGGCGCTCATCGACTGCCTGCCAGGTGCAGTGGCCGCACCCGAACCCAAGTCAGAGGCGCGAACCACGGTGCAATCGGCCCTGTCCGGCATGGTCGACGCCATCGTGACGAGTGCCGCGAAACGGCTCGATGTTCCTGCCGCATCGCCCGAGCCTCGGAGTCGGGCGGAGATGGCCGAGGCATTCCTGGCGTATCTCGACGGCACCCGCTTTGTCGGCTCGGCGACTCAGGGGTCCGATCTGGCCCGCCGCATCGAGCTGTGGGCCAGGCCGGTGACTGCCGCCGCCCGGCAATCGCTGGTCGTTCGGCTGGACGAGCCCGACGACGCCGGGGCGTGGCACATGGAGGTGCTCGCCACCAGCCCCGAAGGCGCGACCGAGCCCGTCGAGGTCGCGATGGTGAGCGGCGTCAGCTCGCATCGCACCGAAGTGCGCGATCAGCTCACCCGCCTCGAACGGCTGCTGCCGGTGCTGATGCGTCCCGGGGGCAAGCGGCGCGGTGAAGTGATCCTCAGCCAGGACGAGGCATGGGAGCTGATGTCGGTGACGGGACCGGCACTGCAGTCCGCGGGCTTCAAGGTTGAGGTCCCGAACCTCTCCCGCGAGCGCCCGGCCCCCTCGCTCCGACTCACCGCCACCGAGGACGCCGACAGCGCCCTGGGAGCACAGCAGCTCACCGCCGTGAGCTGGACAGCGGTCTTCGGAGACGTGGAGCTGACCGCAGATCAGATTCACGAACTGGCCTCCCAAGCACGGCCGCTTGTACGCGACCGGGGTCAGTGGATCGCGCTCGATCACGCCGACCTCGCCGAGGCGGCCGCCGCGCTCGCCGAGCGCGCAGATGTCACTGCCCTCACCGGATCGCAGATGCTGCGCCAGGTACTGGGCCTCGAAGGCCCGTCGGTGCGCGGCGGCATCACCATCTCCGGCAGCGGCTGGGCGGCCGATCTGCTGCGCTCGGCGTCGGAGATCTCGTCCGCGCCCCGGCCCAGCCCCGAGGGTTTCGTGGGCGAGCTGCGCAACTACCAAGCCGAAGCGGTTGCCTGGCTGGAATTCCTCGACGGAGCCGGCCTCGGCGGCTGCCTCGCCTTGGACATGGGTCTGGGGAAAACCCCCACAGTGCTCGCTCGCATTGCTGCAGACCAGCGACCGGGTCCGGCTCTGGTCATCGCACCACCGGCGGTTGTCAGCAACTGGGCGGCCGAAGCGGCGCGCTTCACACCGGGGCTGTCGACGATCATTCATCACGGCCCCGCCCGGCGTGAACCCGCCGAACTGGTCGAGGCGCTGCGCGACGGCATTGGCTCAGTCGAGAACGGGCAGATCGATGTGGTGATCACCACCTATGGCACTGCAGTGCGCGACATCGACGCTCTCGAGGAGGTGGCCTGGGACCGGATCGTGGTTGATGAGGCGCAGGTCATCAAGAACCACACCAGCGAGACCGCCAAGCAGCTGCGCCGGCTGTCAGCCCGGATTCGCATTGCCTTGACCGGAACCCCGATCGAGAACGGCCTCGGCGACCTCTGGGCGATCATGGACTTCTGCAATCCAGGCCTGGTGGGTTCCAGGACACCGTTCATCGCACAGTTGCAGCGTCCCGGCGACGCACGCGGCGCCGCCGAGTCGGCCCTGCATGCGCTCAATGGGGTGCTGGTGTTCCGTCGCACCAAGGCAGAGCCGCAGATCGCGGCCGAGCTGCCCGATCGCATCGACGAGCTCGCGCATTGCGCGATGACGCCAGAGCAGATCGGCCTCTACCAGGCGGTGCTCGACCAGCTGATCGTCGACACGGCCGAGAGCGAGCAAGCGGGGGAGCGGCGCAAGGGAGCAGTGCTGGCCGCCATTACGGCGCTCAAGCAAATCTGCAACCATCCGCTCAACTACCGGCCCGACGACATCGACGAGGAGATCGAAGGGCGCAGTGGCAAGCTCGATCGGCTGCACGAGATTCTCGAGGCGGTCTTCGCAGCGGGGGAGCGGGCACTGGTGTTCACTCACTTCGCCACCTGGGGCGAGCGGCTGGCTGATCATCTGACGCGACGGACTGGATTGCAGATCGACTGCTACCACGGCGGGCTCGGTCGCTCTGCCCGCGATCGCATGGTGCGACGCTTCCAGTCCGAGGACGGGCCTGGGGCGATGGTGCTGTCGCTCAAGGCAGGTGGCACCGGCTTGAACCTGACCGCGGCGAGTCATGTGGTGCTCTACGACCGCTGGTGGAATCCCGCTGTCGAGGACCAGGCTCGCGACCGGGCATGGCGCATCGGTCAGACGCGCACGGTCATCTGCCACCGCCTGGTCTGTCCGGGCACGGTGGACGAACGGGTGGAGGAGGTCGTGGCCGGCAAGCGGCGCATCGCCGACATGGTGCTGCCGAAGTCCAGCTCCATCGGCGATCTCGACGCCGAGCAGCTCCGGCACGCCTTGGGCATCGATCCTGATGCCCTCCTCGCCGACGATTCCAACGGGATCGACACCAGCACGCCCCCGGTGGCAGACCTGGTGCCTGCAGGCGCAGGTGCGTCATGAGCAATCGTCGTCGACGCAAGACGTCGCGTACCCGCCGCATCGACGGGGCTGAGGTCCAGCAACGGCAGGCCGCTGAGGCGAGTGCAGCGTTCTGGCATGGAGCTGCGGGCGCGACGACGCCGCCAGAACAACCTGATGCCGCGGCCAATGGAACAGCAGACGGATCGGCCAACGCTGACGCTGGAGACGCTGGGCCCGATCAGCCCCCCGACATTCTCACCGAGACGCGCCGTATCTCGGTCACGACGGATCCGACGTCGACCGTGCGCTCGCTCGGCAAACCGCCTCTGGCGGGACGCGAGGCGGCCGCGGAGCACTACTTCGAAGCCGTCTACCAGCGTGCCGTCGCGATGGCCGGGGCACTGGCGGCAGCCGGGGACCTGCTCGCTTCGGACGACGAGGAGTTCACAGCGTCCTGAGCGCTGTTGAGACAGCCGGTCCGCTGCACCTCGACGTGCACGGACCCGGTCGACGTCACCCGAGCTGGATGCCCTCGTAGCCGTCAGCGGCGATCGTGTCGACCTTGGCCCGATAGCGGGGCGCTCCGCCGAAATAGGCCTGATAGCGGACGCTGCCTTCCTGATGGCCGGCAACGTTGGAGTTGTAGCCGGTGAACCAGCCCTTGCTTCGACGGAACAGCATCCGTTCATGGGCACGGATTACCTCGTTCACCCATTCCTGCTCGGCCCCGAGCTCGGCCTCGACCCTGCTGTGGCCGTTGTCGAATGCATAGGCCACCAAGTCGGTGACCCAATCCACTCCGGTCTCGATCGCCCGGGGGAAGTTTGTCGACCCTGACACGCTCTGAGGTCCGGCCACCATGAACAGGTTGGGGAACCCGTGCGACAGCACGCCCAAGTACGTGCTCGGTCCGTCCCGCCAGCGCTCGGCCAGCGAGGTGCCGTCGACGCCGAGAATCTCCACGCGGTCATACGCTCCGGTGATGGCATCGAACCCGGTGGCATAGACGATCAGATCGAGGTCGTAGTGGGCGCCGCTGGTCTGAATGCCGGTGCGCGTGAAGTGCTCGATCGGTGTCTCCCGCAGGTCGACCAACTCCACATTGGGACGGTTGTAGGCCTCAAAGTAGTGCGTCTCCAGCGGCAGGCGCTGGAGCCCGAAGCCGTGGTCCGTCGGGATCAGCTTCTCGGCCACGGCGGGGTCGTCGACCCGGCCGCGAATGCGGTCTGCGATGTAGTCGGACAATTCCCGGTTGGCAGTCTCATCGAAGAAGATCTCCGCGAAGTTGGCGGCCAGGATGGCGAATCCGGACTGCGAGTAGAGCTCATCCCAGAAGGCGCGGCGCTCGGTCGCCGTCTTGTCCCAGAACCCCCACTGTGGCACGTGCTCGAAGCCGCCAGGCGAGGCTGCGCAGTTGGCGAAGATCTCGTCGTAGCGGTCACGGATGTCATCCATCTCTGCTTCGGAGATCGGCGAGTTGTTGAGCGGCGTGCTCCAGTTGGGACGGCGCTGGAAGACCTTGAGCTCGCCGACTTTGTCGGCAATCTCGGCAATCACCTGGATGCCCGTCGCTCCGGTGCCGATGACGCCGACCCGCCGCCCCTCCAGCGCAACCGGCTCGGCGGGCCAGAAGAAGGTGTGGAATGCGTCGCCCTCGAATGCGTCCATGCCTTCGTAGCTCGGCAGCGTCGGTGCCGACAGGGGGCCGAGGCTGGTGATGACGAAGCGCGCCGTATGCGAACTGCCGTCGCTGAGGCTCAGCTGCCAGTGGCGTGTGCTGTCGTCCCACGCCATCCGCTCGACCCTGGAACCGAAGCGCATATGGCGGCGAAGGTCGAACTTGTCGACCACGAAGTTCAGGTAGCGCAGATTCTCCGGCTGAGACGAGAAGCGCTCCTTCCAGTGCCACTCGTCGAGCACCTCCTTCGAGAAGGAGTACCCGTACGTGTAACTCTCCGAGTCGAACCGGCAACCCGGGTAGCGATTGCGGTACCACGTGCCGCCGAGATCATCTTCGCCCTCGAGGACGACAGCATCGATGCCGAGGTCGACGAGCCGCTTGATCTGGTAGATGCCCGACACCCCGGCGCCCAGCACCACGACATCGCTGTGCCGTGCACGGTCCATTGATCAGTCCGCTGCCGCAGGCTCGAAGCCGACTTCCTTGCCGCGGTTGATGCTCACCCAGTCGCGTGCCTCGAGGTACGGCCTGAAGGTGTCGAAGATCTTCTTCTCGTCGCGCGGCATGTGCTGGATCTCGTACAGGTGCGGGAACTCCAGCCAGCCCAGAACCAGGTCCCACATGCGCAGCGCTGCGTCGCCGGTGGGCGGGTCGAGCAGCACCGGTCCGAAGATCGCCGTGTCGCCGAAGTACAGCGTGGGCACGCCGAAGCCGCCCGAGTCGATGACCCGCTGGTGCTCAGCCTTGATCTCGTCATGGGTGCTCTGGTCGTCGATGGAGAGCTCGACAATGCCGGGATCGGCCCCGATCTGTTCGAGCAGATGACGGGCCACGTCGGGATTGTGGGGACGGTTGCCGTCGACATGGAGCGCCTCGCCCGACACCGCATACCACTGGTCGAGCAGATCCATCGACTCTCGCCGCAGGATCGCCCCGATGCGCATCATCGACCAGCCGTAACTCCAGTCGCGCTCCCAGGGATGCTTCTTGCCCTCGCGCAGGTTCACCTCTTCGAGGCTGAAGAACTTCCAGTTCACGGTCAGCCCCAACTGGTCGCGCACGTCGCGCATCCAGATGGAGGTCTGGTATGCCCAGGGGCACATCACGTCGAAGTGGAAGTCGACCTCGGTGGGGCCG
Organism: Acidimicrobiia bacterium; assembly: GCA_022821985.1. Taxonomy (GTDB): domain Bacteria; phylum Actinomycetota; class Acidimicrobiia; order Acidimicrobiales; family Poriferisodalaceae; genus Poriferisodalis. The sequence goes on along the minus strand of JAJECP010000013.1, from coordinate 3,261 downwards.
TCGTAGGTCTCAGGAGTGATAGTCATGCGGGGGTCTCCAATTCAGCCGTGCTGTGTCTTCCGTGCCGCTCAGCCGCGGCCGTGGCGCAGCAGCCGGCCGGGGGTTGCGCCGGTGCATTCGCCGGACTCGAAGGTGACCTCGCCATTCACGATGATCTGGTCATAGCCCTTGGCTCGCTGGACCCGACGCCACTCGCCGCCCGGAAGGTCGTGCTCGACGTTGCCGATCCACGGCGGATCGATTTCGAGCTCCTCCATGTCGTAGACCACCACGTCAGCGGCGGCGCCTTCACGCAGCGTGCCACGGTCCTTGAAGCCCGCAGCGTGGGCCGCTAGTGCCGAGAGCCGGTAGTGCGCTTCCTCCAGAGTCACGGTGCCTTCGTCGCGCACCAGCCACGTCAGGAAGTCGGTGGTGTAGGAGCCGCCGCTGAAGAACTTGGTGTGCGCGCCGCCGTCAGAGACGCCGGGGATGGCGTACGGCGACTGCATCATCTCGCCCATGAACTCGGCGTTCGAGCCCTTGTCGGGGCCCAGGAACTCCACGTTCAGATCGCCCTGCAGGGACAGATCCAGCATGACCTCCACGGGGTGCTTGCCTTGTTCTTCGGCCAGATCGCCGACGGAGCGGCCGACGTACTGCTGCATGTCGGCTTGGCGGTTGACTCCCTGCACGATCAGGCCCTTGGGGTTGCCGCCCACGCCTGCCTGAATGACCTGCAGCCGGCGGTCGGCTTCCTCGGCCTCGTCCACCAGCGCCTTGCGTAGCTCCGGATCGGCCATCTTTTCGATCTTCTCCTCCTTGGAGCCCGTGGTGACCGCACGCCAGGCGGGGGAGGCGTCGTAGAGGTTCCAGTGCTCGAGCGTGAAGGCGAAGCCAGCGCGGCCGGTGCCGCACTGTGCATAGATCGGCAGTTCCTGGTTCCAGCACTTGTCGATCCAGCGCAGCGGCCGCCGGTGCACCTCGGGATCCTTGCGGGCCGGCGCCACCACGTTGTGCAGGATGGGCCGGCGAGCGGTGCCGGCCAGCACCTCGAGGAACTTGATGTCGGCGCGGATGTCGCCGGTGCCCTGGGTGATCTGGATGAAGCCCTCGTCCCGCTCCGCCAGCACGCGCGCCAGGTTCAGGATGTCCTCGTCGCACATGATGTCGGTGACCATGGGGGAGCCGTCGAAATCGGCCTGCACGCTGTCGGGGCCGAGGCGCTGGATGGAGAAGCCGCACAGCCCCGCGTCCATGCCCTCGTGCAGCAGGCGAGCCATCTCCTTGCGCTCGGCTTCCGATGCCGGCTCGCCCGCCTTAGCCTTCTCGAGGCCCATGACGTAGGTCATCAGCGACGCCGTGGGCATGTACTGGATGACATTGACGCCCTTGGGGGCACGGTCCAACGAATCGAGATACTCGGGGATGGTCTCCCAGTCCCAGTTCATGCCCAGCCGCATCGACTCATAGGGGATCGCCTCAGTACGGGTCATGGTGAGCATGGAGCGATCGCGGAACTCGGGCTTGACGGGGGCGAAGCCGAAGCCACAATTCCCGAGCACGACCGAAGTCACGCCGTGGTAGCCCGAGATGGTGCACCACGGATCCCAGCGAATCTGGGCGTCGTAATGGGTATGCAGGTCGACAAAGCCGGGCGCCACGATCTTGCCGGTGGCGTCGATCTCGCGTTCGGCCGTGCCCTGCGGGCGGCCGCCGAGCTGGGCGACCTTGCCGTCGCGGATCCAAACGTCGCTCTTGTAGCGAGGCACCCGTGTGCCGTCGACGACCGTGCCGCCCTTGATGTGAATGTCGAACTCAGCGCTCATGGCATGCCCCCGTACTGCTCGGCGTGATCTGATCGCGCCGGTTGCATCCGGGCCAGGCGCCCGAGCAACCGTCTCATCACGCTACCCGTCCCGCTCCAGGCCTGCCGGGACGCTGACATCTCTCAGCGAGTGTCAAGCCATAGGCTCCCGACTCGTTTGCCGACCCCCCCCAAGGCAATGCCCCTTCTCTCACGACATCTCAAGCGCATTGCCGCGGCCATGGTCTGTGTGTCGGCCGTCGCCACCGGTGCATTGATCTTGGCTGCCGCCAGCTCACCGGAGATGGGCACCACGTCGCCCCCGGCGAGCCCATCCGCCGAACGCTCGACGCTGTCATCAGCAGATTCGGTCTCGACGGCCCTACGCAGCCCGCTGACAGCACCGCCGGTCATCATCGAAGCCAGTTCCGAGCCGGCGTCGCCACGCAGGGAGGGAGTGGAAGACAACGCGGTCGTCGAGCATCCGAATCTGCCCGCGTCGCCCATCGCGACCGCATATGAACTCGTCGAACCGAGTCAGCAGTTCCGCCGCACGGTTGCGCCAGGAGTGTCGTTGGCATGTGACCGCTACCGATCTCAGGTTCAAGAAATGGGGGATTGGGACCCCGACGTAGTCCTCGCGTTGATGTGGCGAGAATCGCGCTGCACCGAACGCCTGGTGTCTGTCACTAACGACTGGGGCCTCCTCCAGCTCAACGCCACCTGCTGGGCCGGCAAAGGCATCGATCGACTTCCCGAGGTTGCCCGTCTGCCCGACGACATCAGTGCGCCGGAACTGCGTTGTGACGGCATCACCATCGCTACACCCGCCGCGCAGTGGTGCTTCCATGCCAAGGAGGAAGGGCGACGTACAGGTCGTCGACCGTCTTCTCCATGCGATCCATGGCTGCAACCGGAGATCAACCTGCAGGTTGCGTACGACATGTGGGTTATCCGGGGATGGCAACCCTGGTGCTTTGACGACAGCAGCCGGGCCTCACCAGCCTGCGAAGCCGCCGCGGACTCACCGGGCCCATCGCAAACCAGGGGTTAGCAGCCGCTGCCGCGCAACACGTTCGAGCCAAGCCTTTGCCACAGAGGGTTCGAGACCGAATCCGACTCAACTTGACATAATGTCTATTATCGGCGTTCCGAAAGCGGTTCGATAATCCTAGAAATGACTCCGGCCTCTGCTGTTACGCTGAGGATTGCAAGTGCGCCGCCCCTTGGTTGAAGGCTTGTGGCCGAGTTCGGGGCGGCGCACCGGCGCGTCAAGGTAACCAACGCTGGCCAAACGCCTGCCCTGATTTTCGGCACACCGCCACGACAGGGCGCTTTAGCAGGGTGCTGAAAAAGGGCCGGTTTGGTGCTCGCGTTGGGTGTGCGGGTGCGGGACACTGGCGGGATGCGGGGAACTGTTGATGACCAGATGGCGATGCTGTCGACTCTGTCGGCGGAGGATCTGATCGGGGCGGATC
>JAJECP010000034.1 GCA_022821985.1 Acidimicrobiia bacterium | reverse complement strand
CCCGGCGTCGCCGCCCGCGTCGGCACCCGGCTCCTCGCCCTCACCGCCGCCATCTGGCACAACCAGACCACCCACCGGCCCGGCCCCCCACGCACGCTCACCCCATACGACCACTAGAACCTTGGAACTAACCATCTAGGTGTTCGGCGGAGCGGCCACTCGGCCGTAGCGTTCTTCGGCGTCTGCTGCGGACGTGCCGAGCAGCTCGCCGATGCGCTCCCAAGAGGTGCCTTCCTCTCGCGCCCAGCAAACGGCTTCGGCGATCTGCTGACGGCTGACCTCTGTCGGTGCAGCGATGGCAGCCTCACAGCGCACGGCGAGGTCCAAGTAGGTCTCATGCCGCTGGCCGCCCAGCTCGCCCAGCACGTCGATGGAATGGAAGTACTCGCAGATCTCATCTGCGTACTCGCCATTGTCGTCCCGCGCCCACTTGGCGAAGTCTGGCTTCGTCATGACGGTCTCAAGAACTGCTGTCGAGCGAGCATCGCATGCAGGAGGGTAATGCGGGCGCCGACGGCGGCGTCCTCGGCATCGTGGGTGGATGATCTACCGGCGGTCACCGTTAAATTTCACCGGGGCGGCGAGCCCCGCAAGCTGTCAGTCACTACAGACCAAGCAGACGAACTGCTCGCAGCCCTCAGGGCGTAGACACCAGTCGGTTCGTAGACAGCGTTCGCCCGCAAGGCGCGTACCCTGCGTCTCGTCGTGCCGCTGGCGTCCGACGAGCACGACTTGCGAGACGAGAGCTTGGCGGCCACATGGCACTGGAATTCAGTGAACTGACTTCCGGCATGCGCCTGTCAGGCGTTGTCGCGGGCAGCGACGTCACCGTCGTGGCTGTTCAGATGCACGGGACGGTGTCCGCCACGCTGACCTACCGCACCGCGGGTGGCCAGCTCGGGGAGCGGCTCATCACGGTCGCCGATCTTGCCGGTGTGAGCGAGGTCGCTGAGAGCCACTGGTCTTTCGATGCGGACGGGGCGATGTTCAAGCTGGCCTCGGAAGCCCGACGCATGCAAATGGCGCACCTCGCCGATCCGTTCGCAGCGGTTGACACGTCGAACATCGACCCCTACCCGCACCAGATCGACGCCGTCTACAACCGCCTGCTGACGCTCAAGCCGCTGCGGTTCCTGCTGGCAGACGACCCTGGTGCCGGCAAGACGATCATGTCGGGGCTGCTCATCCGCGAGCTGATGCTGCGAGGCGACGTGGCTCGATGTCTCATCGTCGCCCCAGGCAGCCTCGTCGAGCAGTGGCAGGACGAGCTGTGGGACAAGTTCGGTCTCAACTTCGACCTGATGTCGCGCGAGAGCGTTGAGGCGTCCCGCACCGGCAATCCATTCGTGGAGCGGAACCTGCTCGTCGCTCGCATCGACCAAGTCGCCAGGTCGGACGAGCTGCGCGCCCGGCTTGCCGCGTCCGAGTGGGACCTGGTGATTGTCGACGAAGCCCACAAGATGTCCGCCCACCGCTACGGCGACGAGTTGCGCCGCACCAAGCGCTTCGAGGTCGGCGAGGTGCTCCGCGAGTGCACCCGCCATTTCCTGCTGCTGACGGCTACTCCCCACAACGGCAAGAACGAGGACTTCCTGGCGTTCATGACGCTGATCGATCCCGAGCGGTTCGAGGGGCGCCTGCGGGCCACGAATGGCAGCGGCGGACCCAGCGAAGTGCCCGATGTCAGCGATGTGATGCGTCGGCTGGTGAAGGAGAACCTGCGGACCTTCGAAGGCAGGCCGCTGTTCCCGAAGCGCTACGCCCAGAGCCAGCAGTTCGAGCTGTCAGAACCCGAGAACGAGCTGTACGAGGCCGTCACGGCCTACGTCCGCGACGAGATGAACCGGGCCGCTCGCATGACGGCCGAGGGGGATGCCCAGCGCGGTGTGATCGTCGGATTCGCGCTCGCTGGCTTGCAGCGTCGGCTTGCGTCTTCCCCGGCAGCGATCTACCACTCACTGCGGCGCAGGCGCGATCGCTTGGCCGGCCAGGCAGCGGAGCTTCGGCAGCTCGCCGCGACGGGCGCGCCTATTCCCGTGCCCGAACTGCCTAAGGGAGTCCGCATCGCCGATTTGGAGGACTTCGACTTCGACGACTTCGACGAATCGGAGCTTGCCGAGCTGGAGAGCCTGACGGTCGATGCCGCTACAGCGGCCGCCACCGCCGACGAACTTGACGCCGAGGTGCGAATCCTGGATCGGTTGGTGGAACTGGCCGACGGCGTTCGCAACAGCGGCGTGGACGCCAAGTGGACCCGATTGCGAGACCTGCTGCGTGCTGAGCAGTTCGGCTCAGAGCAATTCGGCGCCGACCCTGATGACGGAGGCAGCGCCCGCAAACTGATCGTGTTCTCCGAGCATCGAGACACCCTCGACTACGTCGCGGGCCGCATCGCCGCCGAGCTCGGCCGGCCAGATGCCGTCGTCACCATCCACGGCGGCATGAGGCGACAGGATCGCCGAGATACCCAAGACCGGTTCCGTGTCGATCCCACAGTGTCCGTGCTGGTCGCCACGGACGCGGCCGGCGAGGGCGTGAATCTCCAGGTCGCCAACATGATGGTCAACTACGACCTGCCGTGGAACCCGAACCGCATCGAGCAGCGCTTCGGACGCATCCACCGGATCGGCCAGCGCAGGCCGTGCCACCTGTGGAACCTCGTTGCGCACGAGACACGTGAAGGCCAAGTGTTCGAGCGGCTGTTCGCCAAGATCGAGCAGCAGCGTGAGGTGTACGGCGACCAGGTGTACGACGTGCTCGGCGACGCGCAGATCAACGTGTCGCTGCGCGATCTGCTGATGCGGGCAATCCGGGCCGGCACCGACCCTGCGCATGCCGAGTGGATGGACACCGTCATCGACGGCGAGATCGGCGAGCAGCTGCGCGAAGTGCTCGAGGAACGAGCGCTGGTGGCAGGGCTGGCTGATCCCGCGGCCAACGACGAAGTGCGTCGCCGGATGGAGGAGGCCCGGGCTCGCAGGCTGCAGCCCTGGTTCGTGCACGACTTCTTCACCCAGGCGCTGCAGCTGTACGGCGGACGAATCTCGGGCCGGGAGCGAGGCCGCTACGAGATCACCCGAGTGCCTGCGACAGTGAGAGCCACCGCCGATCCCGCCCTCGGCCCTGTGCATGATCGCTACGCACGGGTGACCTTCGACAAGAGCCACATGCAGCCCGACGGCGGAGCAGCTCGCACGCCGGGTCCAGCCGGCGACAGGGCCGAGCTGATCTCACCCGGCAGTGCGTTGCTGTCGGCGGTGGCCGGCAAGGTGCTCGATGATCACGGCGACACGCTGCACAACGGCGCCGTGCTGGTGGATGCCAGTGACCCTTCGACGGAACCACGACTGCTCGTGAACCTGGACCACGTGGTGACCGACGGCCGATTGGTGAACGGTGCCCGCCAAGTGGTGTCACGCCGATTCCAGTACGTGGAGGTCGACCAGCAAGGCACCGCCAGCGACCCCGGCGCCGAGCCGTACCTGGAATATGCGTCGCTGACTGCCGAGCAGGAGGCGCTGCTGGCCGGACAGCTGGACACCGCATGGGCTGGTCCTGCGGCCGAGTCGGTTGCCCGTGACTGGGCCATTGAGCACTTGGCAGGGCCGCACCTTGAATCTGTCTCCGCCGTCGTGCAGGACCGCGTCGAGCGAGTGAGCGACGCCGTTCGGGTTCGGCTCGAGTCCGAGATCCGCTACTGGGATCGACGCACGAACGAGATCAAGACGCAGGAGATTGCAGGCGGCAAGCCCAAGCTGAATTCAGGCCTCGCCCGGAGGCGAGCCGACGAGCTAGCGGCGCGGCTGCTGCGCCGTCGTGCCGAGCTTGATTCGGAGGCCGATTTGCACAGCAGCCCGCCGACGGTGGTCGCCGCCGCGGTGATCGTGCCCCAGGGTCTGCTGGAAGAATTGGCCGGCGCAGCACCCGACCCGGAGGCTGCAGCCGACAAGGCAGAAACCGATCGGCGGGCCGTGGCAGCGGTGATGGCGGCCGAACACGCCTTGGGCCGTCAACCGACAGAACAAGAGCACGCCAATCCCGGCTTCGACATCATGTCGGTCGACCCTGCGACTGGCAACCACTACTTCATCGAGGTGAAGGGCCACCTGCCCCGCACCGACGAGATTCATGTCAGCGCCCGCCAGGTACGCCAAGCACAGAACGATCCCGACCGCTGGCGCCTCGCCGTGGTGTCAGTACCCGATGACCCCGATACTGAACCCCAGGTTCGCTACCTGGTCAAGCCCTTCGTCGGCATGACGATGCACTCGGCGCAGACGAACGTCCCGCTGAACGTGGCCAAACTTCTCGCCGACGCCGGCCCGCCCCGCTAGATGTCCGGTTGTGAGCGGTCGCGTAAGTTCTGGCGAACTGTTTGCAGCCTGCTAATCGGACGATGCCGCGGCACCAGCGGGTTGGTCGACGGTGCCAAAGCGCCGCTGCACATCCGCGGCGGAGGTGCCGAGCATCTTCCCGACACGATCCCAAGTGCTGCCGCCCTCTCGCGCTTCCGCGACGAGGGGGAGCAAGTCCTCATCGGCCGCGTCCTCGGCACGCAGTGTGCGTTGTACGCCGAGCCACAGTCGGTACTCCGCGCCGGACATCCAGTCGGCATCGCTGAGGTCAAGCGAGTGGGCGTAGGCGCACACCTCATCAGAGCGTGTCTCAAAGTCCTCGTCGGACCAGTTCTCGAAATCGGGCCGCGCGAAGCTCATTGCAGCATCCTCAAGTAGCGCGGCCGCGCCGCCATGGCGTGAAAGATCCGATGTTCATGTCGTCGCCAATCGTATTCGAACATCACTTCGAGCCAATTGCCATCTCGTCGTGGCCCGATGAGTAGATGCACTGCATCATCCACGAAAGTCACTGCTCGTGGGTTCCGGTAGGCATGCATGATGTCTTGATCTGGCACGCCGTGTCGGTGCGCTGACGCGACAATGCGAAGGGTTGGCAGTTCATGAGGCACCGTCGCCGGAAGGTAGCGGCCGGATATCTTGTGCAAAAGTTATTTTCAGTCAATTTCAATATGACAGGTCGGGGCAGCGTCCCGGTGGGTGGGGCCAGCGGCGGCATTCCCGGACGCTGCAAGAGATCGGACGGGCTGACGGCGTGTCGCAGTTAGCCTCCGGTGCCGCATGCAAATCGGAATCGGCGCGGGGGATCGGGTCGAGCGCTTCTTGCGTTCGCACGCCACGGGGCGGCTCGTTGTGTGCGTCGGCTCGGCGAGCGTGTCGGGCGTGGCGTGGTTGGCCGAACGCACGCCTCAGCGTCCGGTGACATTGCTGATCGGCGATCTGCAAGGCCGGAACTTCCAGCACGCGACCGACGCCGACCGCCGTGCGGCCTTGGTGTTCGTGCAGCGAAGCGACGTGGAGGTGCGCAGCTGGTACCGCACCGCGCGCAACGCCGCAGGCCGCTCCGAGGCCCATCTCAAGGTGTGGGCCGCATGTGATGAGGGTGGAGTGCCGTATGCCTGTCTCGTAGGTTCGGCCAACCTCACAACTGCCGGTCTCGCCGAGAACGTCGAGTTGATGGCCGTCTCCGACAGTTCCGAGCATGACTATCTGTGCAGCGTCCTCGAAGCCCTCTTGGACAAGGCTTGGGACGCCAAGGGCCAACTTGAAGAGCGAATCGCGGGTCCCGACGCTCCGCCAGCGACCGAGCGACCGCACCGCCGTACCGCCCGCAGCGGCCAGCGACGCCACAAGCCGGCCACTGCGAAGGCTCAAACCGGTTGTGCGAAGCAGGCAGCGTTCCTAGCCGCATGCATGCTCGGGCTCGGGACGGCTGCCTTGGCACTCGCTATCCGAGCGGCCGAAGCCACTCGGCGCTCCAGCTGACTCTTCGGTCGGACGCGAATTCGCGATGACGAGGCACACAGAGAGGTCGAGGCAGGTGCTGCGGCCCGACAGGGCAGAGCGCCGCCGTGGACAGCGTTGATGCGACGTCGGCCGCGGACGGAAGCCGGGCTGCCTGATGCTTGAGAGCAGGCAGGAGTTGCTCCACGCCATCTGGCGGCGAGAGACGAGCTTCCTTGAGCTCAAGGAGGTCCGCTTCTCGGGGTCGAGAGTGACAGGGCCGACACTGGATGAACTGGCGGACGAGCTGGCGGCGTTCGCGAACAGCCAAGGCGGGGTGCTCGTGCTGGGCGTGGAGGACAAGTCTCGCGACATCGTCGGCATTCCTCACGACAGGCTTGACGACGTCGCTGACTTCGTGAGGGAGGTCTGCAACGATTCGGTCACGCCTCCGATCGAGCAGTTGGTGCTGGACAGGCTCTCTGTGCCTTCGGGCAGTGGGCGCACAGTGAGCATCGTGAAGCTCGAGGTTCCCCGCAGCCTCTTCGTTCATCGCAGCCCGGGCGGCTATTGGCATCGCGTCGGTGACTCGAAGCGGGTCATGACGCCGGAGTTCCTCGCTCGCCTCTTCCAACAGCGCAGCCAGACACGCCTGATCCGGTTCGACGAGCAGCCTGTGGTCAGCGCACGCCTTGATGACCTCTCCGAGCATCTGTGGATGAGGTTCCGAACATTGCGCTCGGACGACGAGCAAGAGACGTTTCTGGTCAAGCTCGGCATGGCTGCCCGAGCCGGCGATGGCAAGGTCCGGCCGACAGTCGCCGGAGTGCTGATGGGCAGCGAGACGCCCGAGCGCTGGCTGCCGAATGCGTATGTGCAGGTCGTGGCATATCGGGGCAGCTCGGTCACGGCTGATGCAGTTGCCGCGAATTACCAGTTGGACGCTGCTGACATCACGGGGTCCTTGGACCAGCAGATCATCGATGCCGGTCGATTCGTCCTCAAGAACATGCGTCGGGGAGCATCCAAGACCGTCGGGCGGGTTGACGAACCACAATTCGACATGGCAGATGTATTCGAAGCACTGGTGAACGCCGTCGCACACCGGGACTACGCGATGCACGGAGCGAAAATTCGCCTGCGCCTATTTGAGGACAGACTGGAGCTGTTCTCGCCCGGTACTCTCGCGAACTCGTTGACTGTCGACTCCCTGCGGTACCGCCAGACGGCGCGCAACGAGACAATCTGCAGCTTGCAGACGCGATGCCCGGCGCCCGATGAGCACTGGCTCACCGAGGGCCGTGCTCACTTCATGGAGAAACGCGGCGAAGGCGTGCCGATCATCCTCGACAACAGCACAGCGCTCGCAGGGCGAGAACCCGAGTTCCGTGTCCTCGACGACGCCGAGCTGATGCTGACGATTCACGCTGCGCCCACGGACCGGACCGACGACTGACAGTTCTGCCAGTTCTGCGCATCCCGACCTTGGACTGCCGCACTCGCTGTGGACGCTGGATGCCGATCGAAGCCGTCGGTCGGCGTCTGGCCTAACCACCGGCTACTCGGCTCCTCGCCGAAGCCGCCTTCCCAGCTGATCTGCATGCCCGTACAAAGAAAGACCCGGCACCGCCGCCGAAGCGGTTGGCACCGGGTGGGTACCGACCACTATAGGCGGCGGAACGCAATGTTCCAAGCACCAAGACCGCCACGGGCGGGGAGCGAGTCACCAGCCAGCAGGCCGCCGGATGCCGGCCACCGACTCGGGCAACTGGCACGCACGGAAGTCACTCGCCGCGAGCCGGTACCACCAGTGACCGCCGGGACCCTCGTCTCGGTCACCTCTCAGGTGTCCAGCGGTGGGCGTTCCGCGAGGGTTTACCGTTCCGAGCGGGATGAGCGATCGTGCATGCACTGCTGGCAGCCGGAGGTCGCTGTCGTTGGTGATCAGGATCGCAGCGTCGATCTGGCCGGTATGCAGGTCGATGAGCAGACGCGAAGCGATGTTGACATCCGATCCCTTTTCTTCTTGGACTTCGATCTCAGCGACATGCCCCGCCGTCGTGTCCATCCCTCGCGCTGTCCGCGTGATGAAGGCGCCGAGTTCGATGTCGACGGTGCCGGTGGCTTGGAGCGCATCGAGATAGGCCTGCTGACGATGACGGTCACCTGGGTCGCGCTGACCACTCACCAAGGCGGTGCAATACACGACGCGCGAGACATGTGCTCCGGCCCGCATCCAGCGACGATTTCTGTTGGTCAGACGCTCGACAAGAGCTCGCAGGTCGAGCCAGCGCCAGCCCGCGCTGTTCCGGCCACAGAGCCGTCTGCCGCCGTAGTACACATTGAGGCCATCGACATACGCCCCGACACGCACGAGTGCAATATACACTGAAATGCACTGAAGCAACAAAATATTAAGGAGAGGCCTTGACATGGGCGACAAGCGACTGATCGTCAAGAACCGAGAGGGCGGCTGGGATGTGCGTGCGCCTGGCGCTCACAACCCTGACTCGCGGCACGCCACCCTCGGCGAGGCCGAGAAGGCAGCCCTTGAGTGGAGAGAGCGAGTCGGCGACGCCAAGGTCTCGATCATCCTCTAGCCGATCTGCGCCGGGCTGCATCCAAGACCGTCGGGCGCGTCGACGAGCCGCAGGGGTACTCGCGAGCGGCAGCGCCGGCGGGCTTACGCTGCGTCGATGGCTCGACCCAAATCCAGGCATGGCGGACGTGTGACGCCCAAAGGCACCCGTCCGAGCGCACGCGGCGTCAAGCCCCAGCTCGATCCGCAGGCCCGCCATTGGCTCGAACTGTTGGAGGCGAGTGCGGCCGAGCTTGCAGCGAGCGGTCCCGATGCAGACGTGGCCGATCGTTGGGCATCGGGCGTGCAGGATCTCGTCGCGTTCCCCAACGCGCCCGGGGGTCTCCAGCCGGCGCAGGTGCTCGCCCGCGCCCATGAGCTCGGCGGCGCGGCGGGTGCTGCCATGGCCGCTGCGCTTGCTGCGTACGGTCCCACGCGGGACCGCCGCTCGGCCCGACGGCAGCTCGATCAGCTTGTGGCCTCGGGTGACGCGCCGCCGTGGGCGGCAGCCATAGGGCAGGCGGTCCCAGTCGATGCATTCATGTGGAGAGACGAATGGGGCGAGGACTGCGCGATCACCATCAACTACGAACGCCCCGGCGGCAGTCGTCACGGCCTGACGGTCGACATCGGCTGGTTCAGGCTCGGAGCGGCGTGCGGATTCGACCTAGTGCGCGAACGTGACAGGTGGAGAGCGCCCGGGGCGGACAGCCCGGGCGCCGAGCCGCTGAGCTTGGCCGACGCCCGAGCCCTGTGCCTGCGTTCCCTCGATCTCTTCACGGCCACGGTGGTGGCCGACGAGGCAGTCGCAGCTGACGAGATCCCCGATTTTGATGGCATGGACCTGGGCTTTCTGGCCGAGCAGCGGCTCGGTCTGCTGCCCGCAGGGGGCAGCGACGCTGCGCTGTTCCCCGCGGCGCCTCCGGATCGCAGCGCCGAGTTGGACGAGTTCAAGCGAGCAGCCCGTCCGGCGGGCGAGGGCGATGCCGAGTTCTCGGCCATGGTCTCGGGGCTGCGCTTGTTCGGGCTGATGTGCCGTGACGGCGATGCTCTGCACTGGACGCCCTGGCGGGTGGACGCCTTCGTAGATGACTTCATTCCCGATCAGAGCCCGACCGACGGCCCAGAGTGCCTCGAATGCGGCGAGTCGCATCCTGACCCGTTCGACGAGGCCTTCATGTCCGCTGTCGAGTCGGCGTTCCCGAGATGGCTGCGCTTCGCGGCTGAATGCTCCGGGCAGAGCAACGACCGCTTGGACGAGAACTTGGCAGCAGCCGCTGAAGGGTTCGCGTACTGGCGAGTCGCAGCCCTCGAGCACGGCGAGGCTCAGATCGCCCTGCCCGATCTGTGGCTCCCGCGCTCAGCCTGAATCAGCCGCTCCGCACTCGATGTGCTGCTGCATGCGAGTTCAAACCGGGCGCGCAGCCGAGACGGCCGACAGCAATGTGATGTGCATTAGAGTGAGGCAACTGACATCATAGGAGTTTGCCATGATGCAAGTCACTGCCAGGGTGCCCGACAGCGTCATCGAGACGCTGGATGCAGCAGCGGCCGAGCTCAAGCGCAGCCGCGCCGATGTCATCCGGCAGGCACTCGAGCGCTACGTGGAGGACTATCTCGACGTCGGCATCGCGCTCGAACGCCTGCGCGACCCGACCGACCCCGTGCTCGACTGGGACGACGTCAAGCGTGAGCTACTCGCTGCGGATTAAGGCGAGCGCGTCGAAGGATCTGTCGCGCATCGAACGCGCCGACCGCGAGCGCATCACCGACGCAATCGATCGGCTCCGTGAACATCCGCTGCAGGGGGAATCGCTGAAGGGCGGCATGCGGGGCCTGCGCAGAATTCGGGTAGGCGGCTACCGAGTGCTGTACGAGGTGCAGCACGACGTTCTGGTCATCCTCGTCGTGCGCGTCGCGCACCGGCGCGATGCGTACCGCCGCGCCTGACGATCTGTTGACGGCTGACCTCCGTCGGTGCCGCGATGAATGCCTCGCAGCGCACGACGATGTCCAAGTAGGTCTCATGCCGGAGGCCGCCCAGCTTGCCCAGCCAGTCGATGGAGTGGAAGTACTCGCAGATCTCGTCGGCGCGCGTCTCGAAATCCTCGTCGGTCCAGTTGGCGAAATCGGGACGTTCTGCTGCCATGTCAGTCTGCGCATGCAGCTGGGCCGTGCGGGCATTGCGTGGATGATGCGAACTTCATGTCTCTCCTCATCGCATGAGGTTGCCAACTCGATCGGCGCCCCGTCCCCCGCTCCGGTTCGCTGCGCCGTGCATCATGGCCGGCGAGGCGTCGGCATAAGCGGCAGTAGGGTCGGCAGGCGTGGCGGCGGGGCAGCAAGGGCCGAAGCTGATTGAGGTGGCGCTGCCGTTGGCGGCGATCAATGCTGAGGCGGCGCGGGAGAAGTCGATTCGGCACGGGCATCCGTCGACGCTGCACCTGTGGTGGGCGCGGCGGCCCTTGGCGGCGGCTCGGGCGGTGATCTGGTCGTCGCTGGTGGATGATCCGTCGGCTGAGGGATATCGAGACCCCGGTGGCAACCTGCTGGAGACGGTCGAGGCGCAGGAGGCCGAACGGCAGCGGCTGTTCGGCATCTTGGAGCGGCTGGTCAAGTGGGAGAACTCCAACAACGTTGCGGTTCTGGCGGAGGCTCGGGCGGAGATCGACCGGGCCTTCCCGGACGGCCCGCCGCCGATCCTGGACCCGTTCGCCGACGGAGGCGCAATACCGCTGGAGGCGCAGCGGCTGGGCCTCGAAGCGCTCGCGGGCGATCTGAACCCGGTCGCCGTGCTGATCAACAAGGCAATGATCGAGATACCGCCCCGGTTCGCCGGCCTGCCGCCGGTGCATCCTGACCTTCGGGAACTGACGGCCCCAGCCACGGCAGGCGGCGCGGCGGTGAAGGGCAATGGCGACGGCCTGGGCATCGACGACGGCCGCCGCTGGGAGCGGGCGCAAGGACTGGCAGCGGACGTGGAGGCGTACGGGCGCTGGATGCGCGAAGAGGCCGAGCGACGCATCGGCCACCTCTACCCCGATGCCACCGGTCCCGACGGCGAGAAGCTGACGCCGATCGCTTGGATATGGGCGCGGACGGTGGAGTCGCCCGATCCGAGTTGGTCAGGCCATGTGCCGCTCGTGGCGTCGTGGACGCTCTCGAAGAAGAAGGGCAAGCCGACCGTCTGGATCGAGCCGATCATCGACCGGGACTCGCAGACGATCAGCTATGAAATCCGCGAAGGTGGCGAGCCGAGCTACGAGCGCACTGTGGACCGGGGCAACGGAACATGCCTCGCCACTGGGGCTGCGATACCTGCGGAGCAGGTTCGGTCAGCGGGTCGCGATGAATTGCTGGATGCCCAGCTGATGGCAGTGGTCGCGGAAGGCCCGGCCGGAAGGGCGTATCGCCCTATCTCGGAGACGCAATCTGCGGCTGCGCTACTCCCGGTGCCCGACGCGGTGCCCAAGAGCGGGTTGGACCCGTATCCACGCAGCATTTCTATCGATCTGTACGGCCTCGATGAGTGGTGGAAGCTGTTCACGCCCCGCCAGCTCACGGCCTTGACGTTGTTTTCCGACTTGCTGGCCGAGGTAGCAGTCAAGGCAGCGGGCGATGCCGTCTCAGCGGGTAGGACGGAGGATGGTGTTCGGCTCCGAGACGGCGGCAGTGGATCGACTGCCTACGCCGACGCCGTTGTGACCTATCTGGCCTTCGTGATCGACAAGTGTGCTGACTACTGGTCAACGATCGGCACTTGGAATGTCCCCGGCGAGAAGATGCGCAACACTTTCAGTCGCCAAGCCATTCCGATGACCTGGGATTTCGCTGAGTGCAATCCGTTCTCGTCCTCCACGGGAAACTGGACGGGGATGGTCACTTGGGTGACCAAGGCGATCTCACACCTCCCCGCAGAGAACTGTGGAGCAAACGGGTGGGCCAAAGTGAGGTCGCGTGGCGCGAGCACAGCCGATCTGGTCGCTCCAGAGGTGTGGCAGGAGGTCGTGGTACAGCGGGATGCCCGCACTCGTGTCGGAGAGCTGGCGGGCGTTGCGGTCTCCACCGATCCTCCCTACTACGACAACGTTGGCTACGCCAACTTGTCTGATTTCTTCTATATGTGGCTCCGCGGAAACCTTGTCGAAGTATGGCCCGACGAATGCTCGACGTTGCTCACTCCGAAGGCCGAGGAGTTGATAGCGAACCGCCACCGGTCAGGATCGAGGGAGCAAGCCGCAAAGGACTTTGAATCGGGCGTTGCAGCCTTCATGGCAGAGCTCGCAGCTGGAATGAAGAGTGAGGTGCCTGCGACCGTGTACTACGCCTACAGGGCCACCGAATCAGTCGAGGGTGAGGCACGCAGCACTGGGTGGGACACCTTCCTGTCGGCAGTTATCGATGCCGGATTGCAGGTAGCAGCGACATGGCCCTTGCGCACGGAGAAGCCTGGCCGAATGGTTTCGGTTGGTACAAACGCGCTGGCTTCGTCAATTGTCTTGGCTTGTCGGCCGCGACCAGATTCGGCCGTCTTGGCCACGCGCGGCGAATTCATCGCTGCGCTGCGAGCGGAACTGCCCGAGGCTGTGCGCATCTTGCAGTCGGGCAACATCGCCCCGGTTGACATGGCGCAGTCCACCATCGGACCCGGGATCAAGGTGTTCTCGCGGTACGCCAAGGTCGTGGAGGCCGACGGTTCGGCGATGCGGGTGTCGGCTGCGCTGTCGATCATCAATGACGTGCTGGGCGAAGTGCTTGATGGCGAAGAGGCCGAGCTGGACCGGGACACGCGGTTCGCGCTGACCTGGTTCGCTGAGCACCAATACAACCCGGGGCCGTCCGGCGATGCCGAGAGCGTGGCCAAAGCCAAGAACACCTCGCTTGAAGGTCTCACGGAGTCGGGCATCGGCGAGGCCCGGGTTGGCAAGTTCCGGCTCTACCGGCGCTCGGAACTCGACCCGCACTGGTCTCCCGCCGAAGACGATCGGTTCACGGTCTGGGAAGCGTTGCAGTACCTCGTGGACGCCTTGGAGCAGTCCGAGAGCGAAGCCGCCGATCTGCTGCACACCCTCGGCGGCAACGGCGACCGGGCGCGCCAACTCGCCTACCTGCTGTACCAGAAGGCCAACGACAGGGGCTGGGCCGCCGAGGCCAACGCTTACAACAGCCTCATCACAGCCTGGCCCAGCCTGCGCGAGGGTGCCATGGCAGTGGCAGCCCGAGCGGCAGCGCCCGTCGAAGCCCAGATGTTCGCGCAATGAGCACCAGGCCCCGTTTCGTCCGGTCCCGGCCCCGGTTCCCGGTCGTCACACGGCCTTGGTTGACTGCACGCATGGGGACTTGTGCCGCCGAGTCCGAGTCGTGGCCGCGATGAGCGTGATGGAACAGGTCTCATGACCCGCGAGATCGTCCTCGCCGACTTCTTCTCGGGCTGCGGCGGGACAGCGCGAGGCTTCTCTGATGCCGGGGTGCGACCAGTCTTCGCCACGGACTGGGACGAAGAGGCTGTGCAGACGTTCAGGCTGAATTTTCCGACCGTGAAGGCCTTCCAGTGCGACATCCGGGAGCTCAAGGCCGACGAGGTTGTGTCGGTCGTGCCGCCTGCTGATGAGGCCGTCCGCCTGCTGGCGGGGTGCGCGCCGTGCCAGCCCTTCGCCGGTCACCGCAATGCCGCGACAGGAGAGGACGACCGCTCCGACCTGGTCCTTGAGCTTCTTCGCTTTGTCGAGGCCCTGTGCCCGCAGCTCGTCTTTGTCGAGAACGTGCCGGGGATGCGGCGGGCTTCCAAGTCGAACGACCCGCTCACTGAGTTCATCGGAGTGCTGGAGAAGACTCATCACGTCGCTCTCGACACGATCTCCTGTGCGGACTACGGCGTACCGCAAACTCGGAGCAGGTTGGTGCTCATCGCCAGCAGCTTTGATCTTGGTGAGATCGAGTTTCCGGTGCCGACGCATGGTCCGACGACCGAGCAGCCGTACATGACCGTCCGAGACGCCATCCACTCGTTGCCCCACGATGTCGATGGGCCCGACGCGGCCAAGATCAGCAGCCACAGGGCGATGCGTCTCACGCCCCTGAATGGCGATCGGATCAAGGCCACGCCCGAGGGAGGCGATCGGCGGAACTGGCCGAAGCAGCTGTGGCCCGACTGCCACCGCGCTGGCTTCAGCGGCCATACCGACGTCTACGGTCGGCTGAGCTGGGACAAGCCCGCGCCGACACTGACCACGAAGTGCATCAGCTACAGCAACGGCAGATTCGGCCACCCGAGCGAGCACCGGGCGATCAGCGCACGAGAAGCGGCACGCCTACAGACGTTTCCCGACGAATTCGAGTTCGCTGGCGGGCTGACCTCACAGGCCCGACAGATCGGCAACGCGGTGCCGGTGTTGCTGGCACAGCAGTTCGGCGAGCATTTCGTCAGGCATGTAGCTGAAGCAGACGGTGCAGCGATCGACGCCTCTGTTGAAACGCCTGCAACCTCGGAGGTTGACTGCGCCGTCGCAACAGGGATGGCGACATGACAGGTTTCCGTGCCAGAGCACGAGCAGTCGACATGCTTGGGAGGCAGCAGATCGCCAATCTGCCGACGGCGCTGAGCGAGCTCTTCAAGAACGCTCACGATGCATATGCCACCTACGCCATCGCTGACTATTACCGCAAGCTCAACGTGCTCGTCGTGAGGGACGATGGCGTGGGCATGGACCTTGACACGTTCCAGGGGTCATGGCTCACCATTGCCACGGAGTCCAAGCTGGGGCGCTCGCCCGTGGAGAGCCCACCCGGCATGCAGCCGAGAGTGCAACTCGGCGAGAAGGGCATCGGCCGCTTCGCCATCGGGGCGCTCGGCAATCAGGTCTTGGTGACGTCGAAGCTGACCGGTAGCCCGATGATCGCTGCTCTCGTCAACTGGCAGATGTTCGAATTGGCGGGCATCGATCTCGACGAGGTACCCGTCGGCCTGATCGAACTGGATGCGGATGAACTGCGCGACGCGGATGTTCGCCGTCTCAAGACCCCGCTCTGCGAGGCCGTGGAGCGCTACAGGACGAAGGACAGCTCGACGGAGTGGCAAGAGCGGCTCGACGCCATACGGGCGACGATTGATGCGCTGCCCGACGATCCCTATTGGGACTTGCCTGACCTGAGAGCGCTTGGCGCGACCGGCACAACCTTCCTGATCTCGCCGGCATCGAGGGAGCTCCCTTCCGACCTTGAGTCCCAAGGGACCAACGAAGCATCGCTGTTTGATCGGACCCTGCACGGGTTCACCGATGTATGGCTCCGAGACCCTACGACGCCCGAGTTCTCTGTTGACTTCATGGATCACCGAGGCGGCGGCGACAGCGAGAGCCGTCTCGGTCCCAATGAGTTCTTTGTCGCAGCCGACTTCGATCAGGCCGATCACCACATTCGGGGCGAGTTCGACGATGCCGGCAACTTCGCGGGCACCATCAGGGTCTTCGCCGAAGACGCCGTTGACTTCGATATCCCGTGTCCAGACTCGTCGCCGCCGCGTTGTGGTCCGTTCACCTTCGAAGTCGGAGTCGTGCAGGGCATGGCAAGTGAATCGACGCTCGACCCCGAAGCGTTCCAGGCGATGAGCATGAAGCTGCGAAGGCTCGGCGGCCTCTACGTCTACAAGGACGGCATTCGCGTGCAGCCATACGGCCGCCCAGATGTGGACTACCTCGAGATCGAGGAGCGGCGAACCCTCGGGGCCGGCTACTACTTCTTTTCCTACCGGCGCATGTTCGGCGCCATCTGCCTCTCCAGTGAACGGAACTCTGGACTGCGTGAGAAGGCAGGCAGAGAGGGCTTCACTGGGGGGCGGGCCTATTCCGACTTCCGTCGGCTGCTCATGAATCTCCTGGTGGAGCTAGCCGCTCGGTTCTTCCGATCCGACGGGCCTGAGGCCCGTTCTTACGTGCATGGCCGAGAACGCCTCGCGAGAGAAGATCAGTTGCGCAGAGAGCGGGACAGGCAGGCCACTGCCGGACGGCGAAGGCTCAGGAGTCAGCTTGACGCGGCGGAACGGCACCTGAACGCCACCGACATCGCGCAAGAGGCTTCGAGCGTCGTGGGTGCGCTTCGTGAAGATCTGGCTACTGCTGACCGACTGCAACCGGCCACGCGACAGGTTGCCGAGGCTAAGCGGGCGCTTCAGCGGCTTGCCGAACCTCTGGAATTTGACGAGCCCGAGGGCTTCGCCCCAACCGAGCCGATGCGTCGGGACATGGCCCACATGGAGCGTGCAGCCGCTGACGTCGAGCAGTCACACATCGGGCCTGCGCTGAGTGAAATCGACGAACTGGCCGCAGCAGCCGAAGCGCGGCTCGTCGCCCAAGAGTCGGACGAACGTGAGCGCAGGGAGTTCATTGAGGAACGAATCGGTTCGGTACGAAGCCGAGTGCGCGACGCAGAGAGCAGCGGAACACAAGCGCTCACCGCCATGAGTGCCCGCGTGCAGAGCGTGCTCGAAGGGCTTCGCGCGGACTTCGAGCAGGGACTGGGAGCGGTCACCCAGCCGAGTTCGCCGAGTGGTCACGGGTGGATCGAGGAGCAGGCCGAATTCGAGCGGGCGCTGGACTCCTTGGCGGCGGATTCGCGCAGGGCATTCATGCGAGTCGCCAACTTGGTCCGGTCGAACACCGCAGCTTTCGAGGTGGGCGCACCGACGCCGAGTGAAGTCGCTGCGGCTGCCGACGCCGAGATCGTCGAGCTGCGAGCACAAGCCGATGCCCAACTGGAGTTCGTGCAGTTGGGCATGGCGCTGGCTGTGGTGGACCACGAATTCGGCCAGACGGTTTCGAGCATCCGCAGCGATGTGCGGCGCGTCGGCTCGTGGGCCAAGAAGAACCCGCAGCTGGTCGGCTTGTACGAGGACTTGCGACGCGACTTCGACCATCTCGACAGCTACCTCACGCTGCTGACACCGATGCAGCGAAGGATTCGGCGCGTCAAGACCACCATCAAAGGCAGCGATATCGCTCGGTTTGTCGATGAACTGTTCTATGAGCGCATGCGCGCTGCAAGTGTCACGTTGGAATCCAGCCGCGAATTCCGAGCCCTGAAGATCGAGGGGTACGCCTCGACGTTCTATCCGGTCTTCGTCAACCTCACCGACAACAGCCTCTATTGGCTCAGCCAGAGCAAGCCCGGGGTGTCCGGGGTGATTGGCCTTGAGTGCCAAGGTCAGACAATCGTGTACCGAGACAACGGCCCAGGCATTGCCGATGACATCGCTGACCGGGTATTCGACTTCGGCTTCACGACTCGACCGGGCGGCAGCGGTCTCGGCTTGGCGATCGCCAGCCAAGTGCTCGAACGAGCAGGGTGGTCGATCTCTCTCGGTGACTCCCGAGAGGGCGCCGAGTTCTTGATCAGCCCCCAAGGTCGAGAGTCATGAGCGCCGTAAGCGACTACTTCCAGACTGCGCTCCTGATCGATGACCGTGTGGCTGCTGACTACCGCCCACTGGAGCCGCAGCAGGCTGGGACTACCGAGCATCTCGGTGATGAACCGGAACCTGGACTTGAGAAGCCGCGCCAGGAAGCGGAAGATGAGACACCAGTGCATCCGTCGGAGTTGGTGCGTGCGTTCCTCGACGAGGGTGTGGTGTGCAGCGTGCTGGAAGCCTCCGAAGACTCGGCGGACGCTGCGGGCTTGGTGCAGCAGGCGCTGCGAGGATCGTCGATCGCGGATCTGCTGCTCCTCGACTGGCTCATGTACGGGGACCACTCGGCGACCATGCGAGCAATCGACGCGGTTGCGGCGCAGGACCCCGAGCGACTCACTGTCATCGTGGTCTTCACCGGTGCGTACAGCCTCGGCGATGTCGTGCAACGGCTCATCGATGATGCCCACTTCCAGACTGTGGACGACTTCGTCGTCCGCCGTGACAACACGATCGTGCTGGTGTTTGGCAAGCCTGGGAATGGAGTGCGGTTGACTGGCGATGAGAGTCAACGGCAAGCGGACACTTACGGCGAATTGCCGGGAATGATCCGTGATGATCTCGAATTGATCTACCGCGGATTGATGCCCGAATTCGCATTCAGCGGCATCAATGCTCTGCGGGGATCGGCACCGCGGATTCTAGCGACCTTCAGCGCGGAACTCGATGCCGGTGCTCTGGTTCACCGTGCGCTGCTGCCAGACCCTGATGAGGCAGCTGCGCAGTTCACACGTCTGCTCTGCAGCGACATGGAACTTGCACTGCGCGATGCTCAGATCGCAGATATCTGGGACATTGACGCGTCGAACGAGGCGCTTGGGCGGTCGATGGCGGATGGCGACATATCCCGCCTGGCAGGCAAGCTGCGGCGCTCGCCGAGTCTCGCCAGCGACCTCAAGGCTCTGGATGACGACACCTTGGTGCGGCGAGCGGTTTCCGGAGGGCTCGCTCGGGTGGGCCTCGGCGATTCGGCCATCACAAGGGCGGCCGGCGACTTGGCGGCGGCGATGGCCGATGCTGTGCCGTCGAGCGAGCGCCTCGCCGCGCTCTTGGATTCGAGCAGTCTCGGCAACACCCCGCCCCGGCTCGAACTGGGCGTCGTGTTGCGTGACGTGCAACAGCGCTATTGGCTGTGCATCCAACCGCTGTGCGACAGCGTCCGCCTGAGCGCAGTGCGTGCCTTCCCGATGATGCGCATCGACACTGGGCCAAACGAGCCAACGATGATGATCCGCTCACCGGAAGGCGAAGCGCTGGCTGCCGGGTTTGACCGCAGGCCTCACAACTTGTGCTTGGTCGAGTTCGAGCCGACAGACGGAGCGGTGCTGGCCGAAGGCGACGCATCGGGCTGGCATTTCACGGATGCGGAAGGCGGCACGTATACAGCCATCGCCCGCCTGCGGCACGAGTTCGCGGTGCAGGCCCTGCACGAGCTCACCTCGACGGCATCGCGCGTCGGCGCCGACGGGTCGGAGTGGCTCAGGCGCGGCGCAGCAGAGTAGACGCACATGTCGCACTTGCCGACTGCGAGAAAGATCCCAAGCAGCTGGCCGATTGCAGGGTCTCCCTGCTCGTGCGGACTCGAAATAGTCGGCGACCTCGTCGCAGTCGGCGATCATCTCGTTGGTTGTCATGTGGAGGATTTCTGGCTCTTCACATCGGAGCTGGGACTGGGGTGAGTTGAGGGTCCGCGAGCGGCAAGGGCGGCGGGCTTACGCTGCGCCGATGGCACGACCCAAGGCCCGCAACGGCGGGCGTGTGACGCCCAAGGGCACCCGTTCTCACGGCCGATCCGGCCGGCGCAGCGCTCCCGGACGACATCGGCCTCAGCTCGATGAGGCAACCATACGTGAGCTCAAGATGCTGGAGGTCGATATCGAGGACTGCATCGAGACACACGATGGCGCCGACCTGATCGCGACGGAGAAAGCAGTGTCGTGCACGATCGGCCTGCACCTCACCTCCAACTGGAATCCGTACGGGGTCCGCGCTGCGGTGGCGCTGGCCCATGCCGAGGCCATCGGCAGTCCTGCAGGTGCGGTGATAGCTGCGGGCATGAGCGCTTACGGCCCGGCTCTCGCCCGCGGACGTGCCCGTCAGGTGCTGGATCGCATCCGAGCAGCCGATGTCGCCGTTCCTGAATGGGTCGGGTGGCTGGGCACCGTGGAGCCGGTGGGCGCCACCAAGTTTCGTGACGAATGGGACGAGTACTGCGAATTGGTGGTCGAATATGCGCGGTCGGACGGGTCGATTCACGAAGTCTGCGTCGGGATGCATCCATTCGGCTGGGGCATGGCGCACGACTTGGCCGTCACGCCGGCAGGCGTGTGCACTGGGCGGCTCGCCGACGCCGGGTTCGTCGCCGAGGAGATCGGCCTGGCGGAGGCACGGGAACTGCTCACCAAGGGTCTCGAGCTCCTGGATGAGGCACTGAAGGACTGGTGGGACAACGACCTTGACCTCGACGCCGATGTCGACTTGCGCATGCTCGTGGGGCAGCGCATCGAGACGCTTCCGAGCATCGAGCGCTCCAGCGGGTTCGAAACCGACGACGGCGGTGCAGACGCGGAGCACATTGCCGACATCGTGCGTTCATTCGTGGAACAGCCGGTCCCGCTGGGCGAGCAGCCGGGCGACATGGGGGAGATGGTGATGGCGGCAGTGATGTTCTCGCAGGCCTGCCGTGACCCCGACGTGCTGCGCTGGACGCCGCCGAGAATCGAGGCATTCATCGAGCAGTTCCTGCCCTTGTGGCAGGAAGGCGACGATCTTGACGACTACGACCCCTTCGACGAGTTCGGCGAGCCGGGCGACGCCTTCGAGTTCGACGAGGCGCGGCTGTCGACCGTCGATTCGGCGTTCCCGCGATGGCTGCGGCATGCCGCCGAGCGCCGCGGCGACAGCGCGGAGACGCTCGAAGCGAATCTCGCTGCGGCTCGGTCGTCGCTGCGGAAGCTGCGCGTGAAAGTGACCGGTTCGCCGATCCCGCAGGCTGGGTCGCAGGTGCGGTGGGCCTGATCTGCGGGGCGGGAAAACGCGCCTGCGGTCGGCTCAGCGTGGCATAGGGTTGTCTGCATGGAGTGGTCGAACGTGGTGCCGACGCTGACGGTGGTCACGCCCATCGTGGTCGCGTTGGGGGCCGGCGTATGGGCGCTGCTGAAATGGGGCTTCGAAGGGATCATTCGGCTCGTCAACGCGCGCTTCGATGCTGTGGATCAGCGCTTCAAGGAGCAGAACGGGCGGATCGATGCCCGGTTCGATGCCGTGGGCCACCGCTTCGACGCCATGGACTCCCGCTTCGACGCCGTAAGCACCCGGTTCGATGCTGTGGATCAGCGCTTCAAGGAGCAGAACGGGCGGATCGATGCCCGCTTCGACGTCATGGATCACAGGTTCGCGGGGCTCGACAAGCGCGTTGACGGCATCGATGGCCGGATCGACGAAATGCGCGTGGATCTTCGGGCGATCGTCGACCGGGTGGACGCTTTGGTGGGATCTGCACCGCCCGGCGCGCCTGGTTTGGCTTAGCTCCTTGGTTGACACCAGTCGGGGCGTCACCGCGCGCGGTAGGCGAGGGGAGTGGGGCGCATGGTGATGGCGAATGCTGAGCGTGTGTCGAAGGCGCTTGACCTGTTGAGCGACGGTCTGCGACCCAAGTGCGAGCAGACCTGGCAGGGCTTCTACGGCGACGACTGGCCGGCCGCGCTGCGGCGCCAGCTCCGGGGCTCCCAGAGTTCCGGCGACGTGAGCGACATCGCCTTCCTGCTGAGCGGCATGAAGGCCACATGGAATGAGATCTTCGGCCACGGTTTCTCGCC
This sequence comes from Acidimicrobiia bacterium, assembly GCA_022821985.1. Classification (GTDB taxonomy): domain Bacteria; phylum Actinomycetota; class Acidimicrobiia; order Acidimicrobiales; family Poriferisodalaceae; genus Poriferisodalis. The sequence goes on along the minus strand of JAJECP010000034.1, from coordinate 86,577 downwards.
TTCGATCCGGTCGCTCGTGTTCGAAGTGGCAGACACGCGCAACAACTGGGCGCACAAGCAGCAGTTCTCCTCCGACGACACCGTCCGGGCGCTCGACTCGATGGAGCGTCTGCTTGAGGCATTCGGCGACACCGAGCAGCGTCAGCAGATTCGCAACTCGCGCCGAGACCTCATGCGGCAGATGTTCGACGAGGAGGCGCGCTCTGAGCGGCGCCGCACCGCCGCCAAGCCCACTGAGGGACAGCCCCAAGCAGGGCTGACGCCGTGGCGGGAGGTCATCACGCCCCACAGCGACGTGCAGACAGGCCGGTTCGACCAGGCCGAATTCGCTGCGGACCTGTACGAGGTATCCCAGGGCACCGCCGATCACGAATATCAGGACCCGGAGGCATTCTTCGCTCGCACGTATCTCACGGTCGGGTTGCGGGAACTGCTGGTCGGAGCGACCCAGCGCCTGTCGGGAAACGGCGGCGCACCGGTAATCGAGCTGCAGACCAACTTCGGCGGCGGCAAGACCCACAGCATGATTGCGCTGCACCATCTGGCGTCCGGTGTGCCGACGGCCAGGCTGTCAGGCGTCTCGGAGATGCTGGCTGAGGCCGAGGTGGAGCTGCCGCCGAAGGTCAACCGGGCCGTGCTTGTGGGGCACGTTCTGTCGGTGTCCGATCCCAAGCGGGTCGGCGCCGACACGGCACTGCACACGATGTGGGGGCATCTCGCCTACCAGCTCGGCGGGCAGGACGGCTACGAACTGGTACGCACCGACGACGAAGCCGGAACAAACCCGGGCGAGAAGCTGCGCGAGCTGTTCGGGCGTTACGGCCCTGCGGTGGTGCTGATCGACGAATGGGTGGCGTATGCCCGGCAATTGCCCGACGCAGGTGCCGACGGCCGGCGCGTGGCCGCTGGCGACTTCGACACTCAGTTCACGTTCGCCCAGGCGCTCACCGAGGCGGCGGCAGCGTCCGACAACGTCGTAGTGCTGGTGACGATTCCCGCCTCGGACATCGAGACCGGCGGACCGCGTGGCCACACGGCGATGGAGCGGCTGAAGAACGTCGTCGACCGCACGGCGACGCCGTGGCAGCCGGCTTCAGCCGACGAGTCGTTCGAGATCGTGCGACGACGGCTGTTCGACCCCATCACGCCGACCCAGGCGCGGGTGCGAGACGGCGTCATCCGAGCCTTCAGCGAGATGTACCACGGCGCCGCCGACGAGTTCCCGCTGGGTAAGGGCGAGGCCGACTACCGGCGGCGCATGGAGCTCTCGTACCCGATCCACCCGGAGCTCTTCGACCGTCTCTTCGAGGACTGGTCGGCGCTCGACAAGTTCCAGCGGACCCGCGGGGTGCTGCGGTTGATGGCGATCGCCATCTCGCAACTGTGGCAGCGAGGCGACCAGTCTCTGCTGATCATGCCGGGCAACTTGCCGATGGATTCCGCCGGGGTTGCGAGCGAGATGAAGAAGTACCTGGAAGAAGGCTGGGACCCGGTCATCAAGTCGGACGTTGACGGGCCTAACGCGCTGCCGCTGAGCATTGACAAGACGTTCTCGCATTTCGGCCGGCTGTCGGCAACGAGGCGGGCGGCCCGCACCGTGTACATGGGCTCGGCACCACGGCCTGACGGCAAGCGTGGCGTCGACGTGAAGTCTGTGGTGCTCGGCTGCGTTCAGCCCGGCGAGCCCACCGGACAGTTCGCTGACGCACTGCGTCGTCTGTCAGACCAGGCCACGCACCTCTACGTAGACGGTTCGCAGTACTGGTATTCGCTGATTCCGAACGTCACGCGGATCGCGGCAGACAGGGCTGCGTCGAACTACAGCGATCGCGACGCCGATGATGTGGTGCGCGAACGCATCGCAGCGCAACGAGACCGAGGCAACTTCGTGGCTGTGCACCCGTTCGCTGCCGGGCCAGGTGACGTGCCCGACAACGACGACGGGGCCCACTTGGTGGTGCTCGAACCCGAGGCCACACACTCGGCTGGCGATCAGAACTCGCCGGCAGTCAAGCTGGCCGAGCGCATCGTCACTCAGAGAGACGCCGGCCCCAGGTTGAACCAGAACCTGCTTGTCTTCGTGGCTGCGGCCGCGAACCGACTCGCAGAGTTGCGCGGCGCAGTCCGGTCGTTCCTCGCTTGGAAATCCATCGTGGCGGAACACGTGCCGTTGGATCTCACCGCCCAGCAGAAGCAGCAGGCCGACACCAAGCTGGCAGATGCGTCCAAGCAGGTCGACAGCCTGATCGCCGAGACGTTCACTCAGGTGCTGGTGCCGTCGCGGGCCCCCGGTACTGCCGACATTGATTGGCAGTTCACACGGGCGTCCACGACAGGCGACATCGGCGAGCGCATCAGCCGAAAGCTCGGTACGGAGGAGAAGCTGATCGGCCGCTACGCCGGTGTGAGGGTCCGCATGGACCTCGATAAGCACGGCCTGTGGACCGAGCGGGGCGATGTCTCTCTCGGAGCGCTGTGGGAGGCCTACGCCCGCTATCCGTACATGCCCCGCCTCACGTCGCGCGGCGTGCTCGAACAGGCCGTCAGCAAGGGCGTGTCAGAGCTGAACTGGCAGCAAGAGACCTTCGCTTATGCCGAGGCCCATGACGGCGACAGCTGGGTTGGCGTTCGCACCGCACAGCACATCGTGCCGTCCGCGAGCGGCTTGCTCGTTCACCCCGACTTTGCTCCTGAGCCAGCTCGGACCCCGGAGTCCGGTGAGGACAAGCCGGCCGACCCCGGCGGCGTCGCGCCACTTGGCGGCCGGGAGAGACCGGGCGGTGGGGGAGAGCCGGACCCTGGCGGCGACGATCGTCCCAGCCCCACCCAGTTCTACGCCCAGTTCCATCTCGACAGTGTTCGAGGAATCCAGCAGCTCAGCGACATCCTCGAGCACATCGCAGCCCACCTCGGGCCTGACGTCGAGCTCGAGCTAGAGCTACGCGCTAGGAACGCCGACGGCTTCGACGACGGCACACGCCGGACAGTCAGCGAGAACGCCCAAAGCCTCAACGCCCAAGCCGCCGAATTCGAATAGCGAGATCACTGCGGGTCCCTGACGGGCAGAATGCTGGTCGTGGGTGACTGCGTCTTCTGTCGGATCGCCTCAGGGGCCGAACCGTGCCATCTCGTCTATGAGGACGAACGCCATCTTGGTTTCTTGGACATCTTTCCGAACACCGAGGCGTTCAGCGTGGTGATCACGAAGGAGTGTCTGCCTAGCGACATCGCACGAGTGGAGGCTCATGTTGCTGCGGCGTTGCTGGAGGCTGCGCGCCGGGTTGCGGCCAAGATCGCCGCTGCGTATGACGACGTGGACCGCTGCGCGATCGTGTTCGAGGGAATGATGATCGATCACCTGCACGCCAAGGTCATCCCGTTGCACCGGACCGCTGGCGTGCAGCCCAGCCCTGAGTCGGGAACGACGGCCCGCAGTGACCAGTACTTTGAGGCGTATCCCGGCTATGTGACCACTGAGATCGCGGCCAGCCGGGCTGATGACGATCACTTGGCTGCCATTGCCGCCAAGATCAACGCTGTTGCGACCGACTGACAAGCGACGCCCCTGCGCCGAATATTCACTTGGATCAATATAGACTGTTGTCTATGTTCATCCCGTGGCTTGGGAAGTCAACGGCACCGACGAGTTCGCTGAGTGGTTTGGCCGACTCGACGAGCCCGAGCAAGACGAGGTGATCGCCGTGGTGGAGCTGCTCGCGCGTGATGGGCCGACGCTCGGTCGACCTCACGCCGACCGCATCGCGAGCTCGAAGCATCACAACATGAAGGAACTCAGGCCTCGCAGCGAGGCCAAGCACCTCAGGATTCTCTACGTGTTCGATCCGAGACGTGAAGCCGTCTTGTTGCTCGGCGGCGACAAGCAGGGGCAGTGGGACCGCTGGTACGCGAGCGCTGTTCCCGAAGCCGAACGGCTCTACGAGCGCTATCTCGCGGAGATCGACGGCAGCGGCGATTCGAACGTCGGCGGATGACGAGGACGGGAGACCGCGGCATGGGACCAAAGAAATTCAGCCAGATCGTCGGCGACATCGGACCGGAGCGGCGTGCCCGCATTGACGCGATCAAGCATGCAGCTCAAGCGGAAGCTGTTGCGTTCAATCTCGCGCAGCTCCGCAAGCACCGGCAGATGACCCAAGTTGAGCTCGCACGGCGCCTTGAGCGGGCCCAAGCGTCGATTTCGGCCATGGAGACCTCGCAGGACAACCTGCTCTCGACATGGCGGGCGGCGGTCGAAGCGATGGGCGGACGGCTCGAAATGGTCGCTGTCTTTGACGATGAGCGCATCACTATTCCTGCCGGTGCGCCGGCCGCGGTGCCCGAGCCGACCCGTCCGAATCCGGGTATGTCGGAGGTGCGCGGAGCGAGGTAGCCGGTTCGCAGCGGGTCAGCGCTCCGGATGACTGGGCGCGCTCGTGAAGATGGTCGCTCCTAGAGTCGTTGCCGATGGGCGAAGCAGTTCCGTTTCCGGCAACGCAGCCGCGGGGCTACGAGTGGCTGGAGGGCGAGCCGGCGTTCGACGCCGAGCGGCACCTGCAGCTCGAGGAACCGGCCGAGGTGCTGATACTGGCCGACCTCGGCTATGACGCCGCCGAGATTGCCACGAAGGCCACGCCGGTGGCGCTGTCCTCGCCGTTTCGGATGCTGAGCGACGAGGGTTCGGCGATCATGCTGGAGACCGCCCGGCGCTTGCGCTGTTTCACCCGACCGGCGGGGGAGCGCATCGAGCGGACCGTGCGTGGCGGCTGCTACCGCTCACGCTGGCTGCGTGACCTCTGCCTCAGCGTCGAGGTGACAGCACATCTCGAAGCCGTCTACGGCATCGAGATCGCCCCGCACCCGATGCCGGTGCACCTCGGCCACATCAACTACGAGCCGTCCCAGATCGATGTGGGCATCGACAAGTGGCATCACGACACGCTGCCGCTCGACTACGTGCTGGCGGTGACCGACCCTGCGCACGTTGCCGGAGGGCGCTTCGAGTGGTTCGAGGGCACCAAGCACGAAGCCGCCGAGCTGGCCGAGGCCGGCGACCAGGTCCCGGCTGAGCGGACGGTCGCTCCCCAGTTTCCCGGCCCCGGCTATGCCATCGCGCTGCACGGCGACATGGTGGTGCACCGCGCCGGACCGCTCGACGAGATGTGCGAACGCATCTCGATGGTGAACGGCTACGTGGCAACCGGCGCCGCGGTCGACGAGCAGAGCCGCACATCCGACCTGATCGGCATCGACGACCCAGAGACGCTGTGGACCGAGTGGGCCAAGTTCGCGGCATGGCGGAGCAAGGATCGCTTGGCGCATCTGATCGATGAGCTGGAGTTCACTTCCGACCGCGACGCCGTCATCGCCCAGCTCGAAACCGCGATCGGTGACGCTCAGCGTGCCGTCGAAGAGATGCGTGCCGGCGAAAAGAGCCTGCTGCACTACGGCGACTGAGCGGCCGGACTCGCAGCAGCGCGGGCTGTTGCGGCACTGCGAGCGACCCTTCGGCTGAGCGGCAACCCCACGGCAGTACCGAAGCGTGAATGGTCGTCGCGTCGCGGTCCGGTTGCGATGGCGCGCAGCGACTGGCCGATTTGCGATGCTGGCGCGATGCAAACGCAGATGCTCATTGGAGGACGCTGGCAAGGCGCCGCAGGCGGCGAGCTGATCGACGTGCTCGACCCGGCGACCGGCGACGTTGCCGCCGGCGTCGCGGCAGGAACACCGGCCGACGCCGCAGCCGCGTGCGACGCAGCTGCCGCAACGCAGCCCGGCTGGGCAGCCACTGCGCCCCGCGTCCGCTCGGAGATCTTGCGCGACGCCCACCGCATCCTGATCGAGCACTCCGACGAGCTGGCCGACCTCATCACGCTGGAGAACGGCAAGCCCCGCGCCGACGCCATCGGCGAGGTGGCCTACGCCGCTGAGTTCTTCCGCTGGAACGCCGAGGAAGCCGTGCGTATCCACGGCTCGATCAGCGTCGCGCCCTCGGGCGCCAACCGCATCATCACCCGCCACCCGCCCGTCGGCGTCGTGGCCATGATCACGCCCTGGAACTTCCCGGCCGCCATGATCACCCGCAAGCTCGCCCCGGCACTGGCCGCCGGCAACACGGTGGTCATCAAGCCGCCTCGGGAAGCCCCACTGACCTCGCTGCGGGTCGCCGAGCTGCTGGCTGAGGCGGGGGTGCCGCCGGGCGTGGTCAACCTGGTGCCCACGGCCAACTCGGGCGCGTGGCTCGACGCCGTCGTGGATCACCGGGCCGTGCGGATGCTGTCGTTCACCGGCTCCACCGAAGTCGGCCGGGTGCTGCTGAAGCGCTGCGCCGACCGTGTGCTCAAGGTGGTGATGGAGCTCGGCGGCAACGCACCGTTCGTCGTATTCGCCGACGCCGACCTCGAAGCCGCCACGGCCGGCGCCATGGTCGCCAAGATGCGCCACTCGGCCGAGACCTGCACTGCAGCCAACCGGTTCTTCGTGGAGGCGCCGGTTCACGACGAGTTCGTCGAACGGCTGGCCACGGCAATGGGCGCGATGAAGGTCGGCAACGGCAGCGACCCCGACGTCACGTGCGGCCCCATGATCAACGCCGCCTCGGTGCAGAACATCGACCGGCTGGTGCGCTCGGCGGTCGACGGGGGCGCCACCGCTGTCACCGGCGGCGCGGCCATCGACGGCCCGGGCTTCTTCTACGAGCCGACCGTGCTCGGCGGGGTGGAGCCCGGCGCGCCCATCACCCGCGAGGAGATCTTCGGCCCCGTCGCACCGATCTCCAGCTTCACCGACACCGACGCCATGATCGCCGCCGCCAACGACACCGAGATGGGCCTCATCGGCTACGTCTACACCCAGGACCTGGCCAAGGGCCTGGCGGTCAGCGAGCGCATCGAGGCCGGCATGATCGGCCTGAACCGTGGCGCTGTGTCGGACCCCGCCGCGCCCTTCGGTGGCATGAAGCAGTCGGGCCTCGGTCGCGAGGGCGCCAGCGAAGGCATCTACGAATTCTGCGAAACCCAGTACATCGCCGCCGAGTGGTAAGCGGCCCGGCGCAGGCGCTCAGTCGAGGAAGCTGGGATCTCGCTCGACGACCTTGTCGTAGATCGGCTGGTAGCTGAACCAGCCAGCCAGCGGGCTGCCGGTCTGCGACGCCGTGAGCTTGGCGGACTCGTGGCGGATCGGGATCGGCGTGCCGGCGGCGTCAGCCAGCAGCTGGCTCTGGCAGGTGCGCTCCATGGTGATAAACCACCACGCAGCCTCGTCCACGGTCTGGCCGACGGTGAGCAGCCCGTGGTTCTGCAGGATCACCGCCTTGCAGCTGCCGAGCGCCTGGCCGATGCGCTTGCCTTCGGACGTGTCGAGCACTACACCGGTGAAGTCGTCGAACAGGGCGTGGTCTTCGTAGAAGGCGCACGCATCCTGGGTGAGCGGGTCGAGCAGGCGGCCCAGGCTCGACCACGTCTTGCCGTACAGCGAGTGGGTGTGCGCGGCGGCGATCACGTCGGGTCGGGCCTTGTGCACCTCGCTGTGAATGGCGAAGGCCGCCTGGTTCAGCGGGTAGCGCCCCTCCACGATGTTGCCGTCGTGATCCACCAGCAGCAGGTCGGACACCTTGATCTGACCGAAGCCCACGCCGAACGGGTTGACCCAGAAATGGTCGGTCCATTCGGGGTCGCGCGCCGTGACGTGGCCGGCCACGCCCTCCTCGAAGCCGAAGAGCGAGAACGCCCGGTACACCGACGCCAAGCGCTCCTTACGGTGCTGCCGCTCGGCCTCGATCGTGTCGAACGTCGGCGCCTGCGGCATCGGGATCTCGGTGAAGGGGTCGGCGGCGGAGTCAGTAGTCGTCGTCACGAGGGCCATCGTACGACGCTCGGGCCGCCGTGACCGAGGAGCTGTGCCGCGTCTTCGCAAAGGACGCCGGGCATCGCGGTCGTGACTTCGGCCGTGATTCGGCTACTGCGACTGCACCCGCGTAGTGTCCACCCGGTGAGCAGGGACGACGCTGGTGCAGCGAGCGGCGCGCCCGTGCGGTGCCTTGGCGGCGTGCGGGTGGTGGAGCTGACCACAGGCATCGCCGGGCCGTACGCGGCGCGCTTCCTGGCCGATCAGGGCGCGGAAGTGGTCAAGGTGGAGCCGCCCGGCGGCGACCCGTACCGGTCCGACCCGGGCTTCCAGGCGGTCTGCCGCAACAAGCGCTCGGCGGTGCCCGACGGCGTCGAATGGGAACGAGCCCCGCTCCCGGCCGATGTCGACGGACCGCCGGCGTCTCTGCCCGGCATCCTGCGGCCGGCGTCGTCGTCGATGGCCACGCCGCTGCTGGGTGGACTGCTCGCTGGCGCCGATGTCGTGTTCGTGCCCGACGGTCCCACCGCTGCGGCCGTTCGAAGACATGCTCCGAGCGCGGTGATCATCTCGTGCCCGACCTGGGGCGACCGGGGACCGTACGCGACCCGTGCAGGCACCCCGTCGCAGGTGGCCGCCGTGACCGGCATCGGCTGGAACCAGATCAGCTACTCCGAAGGCCCCGTCGAGTTGGTGGTGCCGCTGGCCTCATACGGGGCCGGAATGCTCGGGGCGATGGCAGCCGCAGCGGGCCTGTACGCACGGCGAGCCCACGGGTCGGCACCGACCTACACCGTTTCGGAGGTGTCCGGCTCGGGTGCCATGCAGATCGGCGACTTCGAAGTGCCCGAGATGGCCGACCTCGACCGCGACGGCTCCTGCCCGCTCGGCTCGGCCGGCCGGCTTCCCGTGTACCGGCTGTTCCGGGCCGCCGACGACCGCTGGATGTTCGTGGCCTGCGGCACCTATCCCTTCTACGTGGCGATGCTGCGAGCCCTCGGCCGCGAAGACCTGCTGGGCGATGAGCGGTTCCCGGACCCGCCGTGGGGCCTGCTCGATCTCGAGCCGCTGGCGGAGATCACGCCGATCCTCGAAGAGGCGTTCGCCCAGCGCACGCTTGCCGAGTGGCTCGAGGTCTTCGCAGTGCACGATGTGCCCTGCCAGCCGACCCAGACCCGCGACGAGTTCGTGGGCTCGGCGCTCGCGCAGGTCAACGGGCTCGACACTGTGGTTGAGCACCCCGAACTCGGGACAGTGCGCACCCCGCCCCAGCCGATGTGGATCGACGGCACCGACGAGGTTGCGTTGCAGCCAGCACCGCGCCTCGGCGAGCACACCGCCGCAGTCGAAGCCGAGCTGGAAGCCGGTGCATGGCCGGCCCAAGCGGTATCGGACCCCTGGGTGCCGGGTACCGCACCGTTGCGCGGCGTCAACGCTGTCGACCTCAGCTCGTTCATCGCCGGACCGGTCATCACCCGCCATCTGGCGATGCTCGGTGCCGAGGTCATCAAGATCGAGCAGCCCGGCGGCGATCCGTTCCGCGTGCTCGGCCCGTATTTCAACGGCTGGAACCAATCGAAGCACTCGATCTGCCTCAACCTCAAAGACGCTGCCGATCACGTCGTCATGGCGCAGCTCGTGGCCGGCGCCGACGTCATCGTGGAGAACTTCCGCCCCGGCGTCGCGGCACGCCTCGGCGTCGCCGATGAGGATCTGCGGCGCATCCGCCCCGAAGCGGTGCTGGTGAAGAGCCCCGGTTACGGCCGCGACTCGTCAATGGCGGACGTGCCGGCCTTCGATCCGCTGCTGCAGGCTCTGGGCGGGATCATGGCGGCGCAGGGCGGCGATGACGAGCCGGTGTTCCTGACGGTGCCGGTGCACGACGCCGCCACGCCGATGATCGCCGCGTTCGGCGTGCTGTGCTCGCTGTACCGGCGGCAGGCCGACGGCCACGGAAGGACGGTGCGCACGTCTCTCACCCAGACGGTCATGGCAGCACAGGCAGCCGAGTCCGTGCAGTACGAAGGGCGGCCGCCTGCCGAGATGGGCGGCATGGACTACCGGGGCGCCGGCCCCGAGCGCACCTACCTCGAGGTGCCCGATGCCGACGGTCCCGAGTGGGTCTGGCGCCAGACGACACCCGAGGGCACCAGCGACCTGCCGGTCGAGCGGCGCGGCTTCGTGGGGTCCGCAGTCGCCGTCGATAACAGCCACGTCGTCGACCTGCCCGAGACCGAGTGGGGCCCGATGATCCAGCTCGGCTCCCTCGTCGGCGGCATCGACGTGACAATGCGCCGAGCCCCCTACCTGGACGAGCACCGAGCAGAGATCACCGCCGAGCTCGCCACGCCCGGGGACTCCGGCACGCAGCCTGCGGCAGCCGACTGAAGGTTCCGACTCGGCTCGAACAGCGGAATCTGCGTCACTACGGTGAGCCCATGGCCATGGCGCGACTTGCCTCCGAGGATCTGCCGATGCTGCGCGGCACGGCAGCCTTCACCGCCGATCTGCCGTTGCCCGAGGGCTGCTTGCACGCAGCGTTCGTGCGCTCGACGGTGGCCCACGGCGACCTGCGCAGCGTCGATCTGCGCGAGGCCGAGCAGGCGCCAGGCGTCGTCGCCGTCTTCGAAGCGGCTGGGCTGGGGTTGGAGCCGCTGGAGTACTACCGGGCCACCACGCTCGGCGGCCAGATGGCCCGGCCGCTGCTGGCCACCGAGCGCGTCCGGTTCGTCGGTGAGCCGATTGCCGTCGTGCTGGCCGACTCGCCCAGCCACGCGCTCGACGCCGCCGAGCTGGTCGCCGTCGAGACAGACGAGCTGCCGGCGGTCATCGACGCCGAGCAGGCCGCAGCCGGCGACGTGCTGCTGTTTCCCGATGCAGGAACCAACGTGGTGCGGCCGCTGGATCCCCCCGACGGCGGCGGCTTCCTGTCACCGCCCACCGAACTTGACGATGCAGCTGCACCTCCTGCCGAACCCGGTGAGGATCCCTGCGACGGCGCGCGGTGTGTCGTGGAGCTGGTCTGCGAGAACGACCGGCTCACCTCGCTGCCGATCGAGCCGTGCGCCATCGTCGCGACGCCCTTCGAGCTGCTCCGGGGCACGCCCCTGGCGCAGGGCGCTTCGCTTGACTGCGAGCTGGACATCTGGAGCACCGGCCAGGGCGTGCACAGCGCGCCGTACCTGTACCGGCGTTTGCTGGGCATCCCGGTTACGGCGGTGCGAGTCCGCGAACCGCAGGTCGGCGGCGGCTTCGGCGGCCGGGGCGACCCCATGCCGGAGTTCTTCGTGGTGGCCCGGGCCGCCCAGCTGCTCGAACGCCCGGTTCGCTGGGTGCAGAGCCGCCAGGAGCAGTTCGTCTCCATGCCCTACGGGCGGGGCCAGCGGCACCGCATCCGAATGGGTTTCGACCCCGACGGCCGCATCGTCGGGATCGACGTGGTCATGTGGTGCGACGCCGGTGCGTACCCGCACATGGCGCCGATGCTCACTGCGGCCAGCTACCGCCAGAGCACCGGCCTGTACCGCGTGCCGCGGCTGCGCTACCGCATCGGCTCCGCGGTCACGAACGCCCCGCCCACCGGTGCCTACCGCGGCGCCGGTCAGCCCGAGGTGAACGCCGCGCTCGAGCGGGCCATCGACGCCGGTGCCCGCGAGCTGGGTCTCGATCCCGCCGCCGTCCGCCGCCGGAACCTGCTGCGTGCCGACGAGCTGCCGTTCGACACGGGCACCGGCATTGTGCTCGACAGCGGCGACCCGCACCGCGCGCTCGATACTGCCCAAGAACTGATCGATGCCGAGCGCTGGCAGGTGCTGGCCGCCGAACGCCGGGCAGCCGGCAGCAGATCGGCACTGATCGGGATCGGCTATGGCTGCTACAGCCAGAGCGCAGGCAGCGGCGACGACCCCGACTACGCCTCGCTGGAGCTGGGCTCGGACGGGAGCGTGCTGGTGACCTGCGGCAGCCACGGCCACGGCCAGGGTCATCACAGCCTGTGGGCCCAGATCACCAGGGCCCGGGTCGGGATCGCCGAAGGCGCCGTGCGGGTGAACGACGCCGATTCGGTGACGTCGTCGTACGGCGGGGTGACCGGCGGTTCTCGCACCGCGACGGTGCTGGGCAGCCAGATCGCCGAAGCCGCGACCGAGCTGCGTGCCCGCATCTGCGAAGTGGCCGGAGAGCTGCTCGAAGCCAGCCCCGACGACATCAGCCTCACCCCCGACGGTGCGCACGTAGCCGGCGTGCCGTCCCGGCTGACGAGCTGGACCGACATTGCCGCAGCCGCACCGGAGGGAATCAGCGCCACCGTCACCGAGCGCAGCGCCGAGGTGACCCATCCCTACGGCACCCACGCCGCGGTCGTGGAGGTCGACGCGGAGACAGGCCGTGTCGAGCTGCTGGCGTTCGCCGCGGTGGACGACTGCGGGCGGATGCTGTCGGAGGCATCGGTCGAGGGCCAGCAGCACGGCGGCGCGGTGGCCGGCATTTCCCAAGCGCTGATGGAGGCAGGGCAGTGGGACGCCGACGGCACCCCCCGCACCACCACGCTCGTCGACTATCTGATCCCTGCCGCAGCCGATGTGCCCTCCATCGACACTGCCCGGCTCGGCACGCCGACCGAGCGCAACGAGCTCGGCACCCGCGGCATCGGCGAGAACGGAGCCATCGCTGCGCCGCCGGCAGTGCAGAACGCCGTCATCGACGCGCTTGCCCACCTCGGCGTGACCCACATCGACATCCCCCTCACACCCCAGCGCGTCTGGGAAGCGATTCGAGCCGCGCAATAGCAAAGCAGTGCTTGAATGCAGGCAAGCGACCCCGGAGGCACCCATGGTCGAGCCGGATTTCCTGCACTTCGACACGCTGGCGCTGCACGCCGGCCAGCGGCCCGACCCGACCACCGGGGCGCGGGCCGTGCCGATCTACCAGACCACGTCATTCAGCTTCACCGACACCGAGCAGGCGGCCAGCCTGTTCAACCTCGAGATTCCCGGCCATATCTACAGCCGCATCTCCAATCCCACCGTTGCCGTGCTCGAGGAGCGGATCGCCGCGCTCGAGGGCGGCGTCGGCGCGGTCTGCACAGCGAGCGGCATGGCGGCGTTCCACCTGGCGTGCGCCACGATCGCCTCAGCGGGCGACCACATCGTGGCCAGCCGCAACATCTACGGCGGCACCCACAACATCCTGAGCCTCACGCTGCCCCGCTTCGGCATCACCACGACATTCGTCGACCCCCGCGACCTCGACGCGTGGCGCAGCGCCATCCAGCCCAACACCAAGGTGCTGTTCGCCGAGACGCTCGGCAATCCCAACATCGAGGTGCTCGATGTGCCGGCCGTCGCGGCCGTCGCCCACGAGGCCGACCTGCCCCTGATGCTCGACGCCACATTCACCACGCCGCATCTGATGCGGCCCATCGAGCTGGGTGCCGACATCGTGATGCACAGCGCCACCAAGTTCCTCGGCGGTCACGGCGTTGCGATCGGCGGGGTTGTGGTGGACGGCGGGCGTTTCGACTGGGCCGCATCGGGCAAGTTCCCGACGCTCAGCGAGCCCTATGCGGGCTACCACGGCATTGCCTTCACCGACGAGTACGGACCCCAGGCGCTGTCGATGCGGGCCCGAGCGGAGGGTTTGCGCGACTTCGGCGCCGCCATGAGCCCAGCGGTGGCGTTCCATTTGCTGCAGGGCGTCGAGACCCTCCCGCTGCGCATGGATCGTCATGTCGCCAACACCGAAGCGGTGATCGAGTTTCTCACCTCCCACGACGCCGTGAGCTGGGTGAGCCACCCGTCGGTGCCGACGCATCCCGACCACGAACTGGCCAAGCAGCTGCTGCCGCGAGGCGCCGGCGCGATCCTGAGCTTCGGCGTCGAAGGCGGCCGCGAGGCCGGACGGCGGTTCATCGAGGCGGTGCGGCTGGCGTCGCATCTGGCCAACGTGGGCGACGCCAAGACGCTCGTGATCCATCCCGCCAGCACCACCCATCAGCAGATGAGCGCTGAGGACCTGGTTGCCGCCGGCGTCGGCGAAGACCTGGTGCGGCTGTCGGTGGGCCTCGAGCACCCGGGCGACATCATCTCGGACCTGTCCCGCGCCCTGCGGGCATCGCAGAAGGGCTGAACCGATGACAGCGACCGAGACGTTTTCGCTTGACGTCCGCGGCCACGGTGTCGGTGTGGCCGCAGGGGGAGTGGTGCCCGATGCGGCGTCGGCGGCCGAGGCGCCTGTGGTGCTGCTCGTGCACGGCGCAGGTATGAACCGCACGGTCTGGCAGCTGCAGACACGCTGGCTGGCGCACCACGGCTACACGCCGCTGGCGATCGATCTGCCGGGCCACGGCAACAGCGAGGGTGAGCCCCTCGGCTCGGTGGCCGAGATGGCGGGCTGGCTCGGCGACGCCATCACCGCCGTGGGGGAGCGGCTGGACTGCACCCAAGTACGTCTCGTCGGCCATTCGATGGGGTCGTTGGTGTGCACCGAGGCGGCGGCTGCCGACGGCGATCGCATCGCCCGGCTGGTGCTGATGGGCACTGCCGCCGGAATGCCCGTCCATCCGGCCCTGCTTGACGCCGCCGAGAAGAACGAACTGCTGGCACCGGAGCTCATGACCGCATGGGGACACGGCAACCGGGCGCATGTCTCCACCAACCCCACGCCGGGACTCTGGATGCTCGGCGGCAGCGTGGCCCTGCTGGAACGAGCCGACAACGGCGTGATCCACGCCGACCTGTCCGCCTGCGCGGCCTACGAGGCCGGTGACGTGGCCGCCCGGGTCCAGTGCCCAGTGACCGTCATCGTCGGCAGCGAGGACAAGATGACCCCGCCGCGGGCCGCAGCACCACTGATCGCCGACTTCGCCGACTGCGACGTGATCCATCTCGCCGGCGCCGGCCACATGATGATGAACGAGGACCCGGCCGCCGTCCGGACTGCACTCGCCACAGCACTCGCCTAGCCCGCCGGTTGTGCGCGCTTGTTGCGCGGCTGCCATCATGTGCCGGCGGCAATGTGACGCAACCTGCCGCAGAAGGAGCCGGACATGACAGTCGAGCGATTTCCCGTCGAGGCCTCGCACATCCTGATGTTCGCGAGGTCGATCGGCGACACGAACCCGATCTACAGCGACCCGGAGTACGCCGCTGGCACCGAGGTCGGTTCGATCATTGCGCCGCCGACCTTCGCGCAGTCGAGTGCGCAATTCGACCCCGACTACTTCCTGCGCCCCAAGCCCGACAAGAAGTGGTTCGGCAGCGGACGCACCGCCTCGGGCACCCTGGTGCGCGACCTCTCCGAAGCAGACGGCGACGATGTCGCCGACGAGCGTGAGGACGACAAGCAGTCCGGCGCTGCGGCTGGCGGGCTGCACGCTGAGCAGCACTTCACCTATCACCGGCACCTGAAGCCCGGCGACGTGCTGCACACGGTCACCTACGACGGCGAGCGCTGGGAGAAGCAGTCCAAGCGAGCGGGCATCCTCAAGTTCTCCGAGGCCGTCACCGAGTACCGCGACGAGGACGACGAGCTGGTCATCACGGCCAAGGGCGTCGGCGTCGTCACCGAGAAGGTCATCGACAACTAGCGGGTCGCCAGGACTTCGAACGCAGCACTCACCACCCAGAAAGGAACGCAGACATGGCACTCAGCGCATCGCAGCTCAACGTCGGCGACAGCTACTCCGAGCAGATCGTCGACGACCTCACCCGCACCCAGATCGTCCAGTACGCCGGAGCGTCGGGCGACTACAACCCGGTCCACACCGACGAGAAGTTCGTCACCGAGGTGGCCGGCTACCCGACGGTGTTCGCGCACGGCATGCTCACCATGGGCATGACCGGTCGCATGGTCACCAACTACGTCGGCGACGGCCGCCTCACCTACTACGGCGTGCGGTTCACCAGCCAGGTGTGGCCCGGCGACACGCTCACCGCCAAGGCCGAGGTTGCCGACATCCGTGACGAAGACGGCCAGAAGCTGGTCGATCTGACCATCACCACCACCAACCAGGACGACCGGCCAGTCCTCACCGGCCAAGCCACCGCCCGCCTCGACGACTGAGCGGCGTTAGCCCTTGGCGCGTCCGGCGCTGTGCTAGCCCTTCGCCCTTCCGGCGAAGCCGAACAGCTTGCCGGCCACCTTGCGGATCTGGATCTCCTCTGATCCCTCGGTGATCCGGTACCGGCGGTGGTGCCGGTAGATGTGCTCGAAGGGCATGTGGCGGCCATAGCCGTTGCCGCCACAGCTCTGCATGGCCCGGTCGGCGGCGTCGCAGCAGAACCGGTTGCCCCGGTAGTTGCACATGGCCACCTTGTCGGTGATCTCCATGTGGTCGACGCCCTCGTCCATCTCCCAGGCGGTCTTCCAGATGAGAGCCCGCACCATCTCCGCCTCGGTGTACAGCTCCGCCAGCGGGAACTGGATAGCTTGGTTCTGCGCCAGGGGCTTGCCGAACGTGGTGCGGTTCTTCACATAGTCGACCGCCACATCAATGCAGTGCAGGCCGGCGCCGACCGATGACGCGGCTTGGCGGATCCGGTTCTCGTGCACGAAGAGCTGCGCTGTCTGCAGGCCCCGGCCCTCGGTGCCGAGGATGTCGTCGTTGCTCACCCGCACGTCGGTCAGCCGCACATGGGCGTGGTCGGTGGGCATGTTGAAGGTCCACATGAACTTCTCGACTGCGAAGCCGGGCGTGTCGACGGGCACGATGAAGCAGGTGATGCCGTGCCCCTCGCCGGGGTTCCCCGAGGTGCGGGCGAAGATGTAGTCGTGGGTGGCGTGGTGGAGCCCGGTGTTCCAGTACTTCTCGCCGTTGATCACCCACTCGTCGCCGTCGCGTACGGCGGTGGTTTCCATCCAGGTGGCGTCGGAGCCGTGCAGCGGCTCGGTGAGGCCGAAGCCGATGCGGGCCTGGCCCTCCAGCATCTTGGGGATCCAGTACTCCTGCTGGGCCGGTGAGCCGTAGCGCTCCATCATCAGCACGGTCGGGAAGTTGCCGATGATCGAGTTCTCGTTCTGTAGGTCGTTGTGCAGCCCGAGGCCGCGGCGGGCCAGGTGCTCGCGGATGATCGCCATGCCCAGGTTCGTGCCGTTGCTGCCGCCGAAGCGCTCGGGCAGGTGCCAGCGCAGGAAGCCCGCCTTGTCGGCCTCCTTGCGCATCCGAACCAGCAGCGCTTCCCATTCGGCATTGGGCAAGCCCTCGCGTTCCCAGTCGGTGCGCGAGTCCTCCCGCCGGTGGTCGAAGAAGCGGATGTTGTCGTCTTCGTTCTCGATGGGCTTGATGACGTCGTCGATGAACGTGTCCAGGTCGTCGAGCAGCCCGGCGATGTCGGCGGGGATGGTGAAGTCCATGCGCGGCAACCTACCCGGCTGCCCGCGGCCCCCGCCGAGCCGCACGAGCCTGTGTGCGAGGATGAGCACACGGGGGTGGCGGCGATGACGACTGCTGAGGCGATGTCCGTGCTGGTGTGGTCGGACTACCTGTGACCGTGGTGCCATCTGGCACGAGCCCGGGCGGTCCGCCTGGCTGAACGGCACAATCTCGACATCACCTGGCTGGCGTACGAGATCCATCCCGAGGTGCCACCCGAGGGCGTCGAGGTTCGCATGAGCTTCGAGCGGATCGCCGAGATGGCTGAGGCTGAGGGCATCACGTTCGTGGTGCCCAAGCGCCTGCGCAACAGCGCCAAGGCGCACCAGGCTGCGCTGGCGGTCGAGCATGCCGACCCCGACGCCGCCGAGCGCTACCACGACCGGCTCTATGCGGCCTACTGGGAAGACGAGCTCGACGTCGCCGATCCTGACGTGCTGGTCAGCCTGGCGGCAGACGTGGCCATCGACCCAGACGTGTTGCGGCGCGTCGTTGCCAACGACGAACTGCTGCCAGCGCTGCGGGCATCGATGACCCGGGCAAACGAGTGGGGAATCAGCGCCACGCCGAGCTGGCTGTTCGACGGTCGCCTCGTAATTCCGGGAGCGCAAGACGACGACTTCATGGCAGACGTCATCAGTCGGCTGCGCGAGCGGCCTGCACCGCCCACCGGCTAGGTGTTGGCGGTTTCAGGCGGCGCCACCACGGGCAAGCCGTGCCCGATCCAGCCTTCGATGCCGCCGTCGAGATCGGTGGCCCGTGCGAAGCCCAACTCCTGCAACTGGGCCGCAGCAAGGCTCGAGCTGTACCCCTGGTTGCACACGATGACTAGGTGGTCGTCGAGGTCCGCTGCGGTTCCTTCCGAAGCGCCCGAGTCCGGGTCGAGACGCCACTCCAGCACCAGTTGCCCGATGTGCTCAGAACCCTCGATGACGCCGGTCCTCTCCCGGTCATCTCGTGGCCGGATGTCGATGACACGCAGCTGCGGCCCGCCGTCGTCGCTCCTGGAGCCCATCAGCTCGGCTAGCTCAGCGGGAGCAACTCGGTCCAACCCCGAGCGCGCTTCGTCCAGCAGTTGGTTGATCGTCTTGCGCTGAGGCTCAGGCACTGCGGTGCCTCCGATAATCAGCCGGGATTGTCGATGAACTCCACCCAGTTGCCGTCGGGATCCTCCACCATCCCGACGACCACGCCGGGCCGCGCTTCGAGCCGTCGCCAGATGACGTTGGCACCGGCGTCCTCGCAGGCCGTCATGACTTCCTCGAAGTTGCCGACGTTGAAGGTGAAGTAGCGCAGCCCGGTGGCACCGGTGATCCCGCCTGTGGGCCCCGTCGGTACGTCGGCCACAGGCACCACGAGCTTGAGCAAGCTCTTGTTAGCCCACAGCCGGTGCATCTGGGCGATGCCCACCTGCTCCATGTTGAGCGTCGCCTCGAACTCCAGTCCGAGCACGTCGCGGTAGAACGCGAGCATCTCGTCACCGTTGCTGGTGACGATGCCCAGGTCGAAGCCTTCCTTGGTCGGTTGCAGTGCCACGTTGTCCCCTGTCTGTGTTTGTTCAGGTTGGTCGGCCGGTGTGCTCAGTCGTAGCTGGCGCCGAGGCCGGCGCGGGCGTCGGTCTGGATGCCGTACGGCGGGATCGGGTAGCGCAAGCCGTTTCGCGCCAGTGCCTCCATGCCCTCGACTGCCACCACCAGGTCCTCGGGCGTGAGCGCTATCAGCAGCTCGTCTTCCATCACGCCGCCATAGCGCCGCTCGGCGAAGCAGGGCAGCGACACGCTGGGCTCGCCGGTGTGCAGCGCCCGGCCCCACGAATCGGCGCAGGCCGATTCGCCGACGCAGCCCCATTCCAGCTTCTTGTACTCCCGCCACTGCAGTCCGTTGATGAAGATGATCATCTGCGCCGGGGTGGCGTAGATCATGCAGACATCGGGCGGGTCCAGCCGCTTCGACGACAGCGGCGACACCACCATCGCCTCATAGGTGCCGTAGGGCACGAAGTCCATGGCGTGCTGGTGCGCGGAGGCGTCTTCCAGGGTCTCGTACCAGACCCCGGCCATGCGGTCGCCCGACAGCCACTTGTCGTCCTGTGGATGCAGCCCGATGACGGCGCCGCACTGGGCGCCGACCAGGTCGTCCATGGTGATGCCGACAGTCCAATTCAGCCGGCACGCCATCCCCACGATCTGATCGGTGGTGTGGATGTCCCTCGGGCGCCGGATCCGCGGGACCGCCTCCATATCTTCCTTGGTCTCGAAGAGCTTCATGCCGATCGGCGTCGTGCGGATGCGCAGCACGGCCTGCAGCCGCGCCAGCAGCTCGTCCCAATCGATGGACGCTGTGCGCACGTGCGCTGCGGTCTCGGTCGTTGCGTCGGCGGCGTCGGTCTGAGTCACGGCTTCCCCCTCGTCCCCGGTCGATTTGGCTGGATTGCCGCCACTCGGGCGGCGGCCGTCCACGATCGGTCACGCTAGTTCGGCGACCACTAGCGTGAGCCGCCGAGCGAGCAGAGTCCGGGTCGGCAGACCGGGTGATCGGAGACGGGGCAATGGCAGACGGACTGAGGGTCGAGCGGGACGGGCGCGTCGGGCTGGTGATCATGGATCGCCCGCCGCACAACTTCCTGAGCTACCGCCAGGTGCACGACATCGCCGACGCCATGGTCGAGCTGGAAGAGGACATGAGCATCGGCTGTGCCGTGCTGGCTGCCGAGGGTCGCTCGTTCTGTGCCGGCGCCGACCTGGGCGGCGAGGGTGTCGGCGGCGGTGCCGAAGAGAAGGTCGGCGGCAGCGCCACGCTGCAGCTCTACCAGGGGTCGGGCCGGCTCTTCGATGTGACGCTGCCCATCGTCGGGGCGATTCATGGCCCTGCTATCGGCGGCGGCCTGGGCCTGGCGATGGTGCCCGACATCCGCATCACGTGCCCCGAGGCTCGCTTCTGCGCCAACTTCGCCTCGCTGGGCATCCACCAGGGCTTCGGCATGAGCGTGACGATGCCGCTGCTGCTGGGACCGGAGCGCGCCGCGAAGGTGCTGCTCGGCGCCAAGCGATACAAGGGCGATGAGGCGGTGGAGCTTGGGCTCGCTGACGAGTGCGTGCCCGCCGATCAGGTGCGAGATCGCGCCATTGAGGTCGCACGTGAGATCGCGACCAACGCGCCGCTGGCGGTGCGGGCCATCAAGGCCACGCTGCGGCTCGGTCTCGGCGACAAGGTGCGCGAGATCACCCAGCGCGAGGCAGCCGAGCAGTTGCGCCTGTCGGGCACCGAAGACGCCCGCGAAGGCATGAAGGCCGTCAGCGAGCGCCGCCCCGGCAACTTCGTCGGCCGTTAGGCCGAGCGATCAACCCTGGGCCGCTAGGCCGAGCATCAAGCCCTGGGCCGCGAGCAGTCGCGCTGCCGACCCCGCGTCCATGCGGGGACGTGCGGGCGCGACATCATGGAAGCCATGGACCGCATGCGAGTTGCGATCACCGGCATTCGAGGGTTGATCGGCGGAGCGCTCGCGGCGAGCCTGCGCGCCGATGGTCATGAGGTTTTGGGCGTCTCCCGGCGACCCGACGCTCCGGCTGGCAATGAGGATCCCGACACCGCAAGCACCCGAACCAATGCGTGGGACGTAGCTGCTGGGACCATCGACGCATCTGCGCTCGAGGGTCTCGATGCCATCGTCCACTTGGCGGGGGAGAGCATCGGCGGGCGGTGGACCGCTGCGCGCAAGGCGGCGATCATGTCGAGCCGCGTCGACTCCACCCGGCTGCTTGCCGGGGTGGTCCGCGAGCTCGATGCCAAGCCATCGGTGTTCGTCTGCGGCTCGGCGATCGGCTTCTACGGCAACCGGGGCGACGAGGAGCTGACCGAGCGGTCGCTGCCAGGCGACGGTTTCCTGGCCGAGGTGTGCATGCGCTGGGAGCGCGCTGCGGTACCGATTCCCGACGCCGGCGTGAGGCTGGTGCGCATCCGCACCGGTCTCGTCGTGGGCCCCGGGGCCGAGGCCATCGAGCGGATGGCAAAGATCACGCGGCTCGGTGCCGGCGGTCCGCTGGGAACCGGCCGTCAATGGTGGAGCTGGATCAGCCTCGACGACGAGGTGCGGGCCATCAGGCATCTCATCGACAGCGACGCCAGCGGGGCGTTCAATCTGACGGCTCCTCAGCCGGTGCGCCAGCGCGACTTCCAGCGCGCGCTGAGCGCGGCGCTAGGACGCCCGTCATTCGTGCCGGCGCCCGGGTTCGCCATCCGCGCAGCGCTCGGCGAAATGGGGCAAGCGCTGTTGCTCGACTCGACCCGGGTCATGCCTGACGCCCTCACCGAGGACGGCTTCGAGTTCAGCCACCCCGACCTCGCAACGGCTCTCGCTACCGCCGTCTGACAGAACGCTTCGCTTGCCACGCATGGCGTTCTGGCTTCTAGCGTGACCGGCATGGCACAGAGCGATGGTCCTGGCAGCGGCGCCGTGGGCGCGCTGGGCGTGACGGTGCGGCGCGACCGGTGGGGCATCGCCCATGTCGAGGCGCCGTCGGCCGAGGCTGCGTTCGCGGCGCAGGGCTGGGTGGCGGCCGACGACCGCATCTGGCAGATGGAGTGGGACAGGCGCCGAGCCATGGGTCGCTGGGCTGAGGTGGTCGGGATGGCCGGCGCCCGCGAGGACGCCTTCTTCCGCCGGCTCGGGCTTGCGGCGATTTCCCAGGCCGACTACGCAGCGCTGGATGGGCGCACCCGGGCGATGTGCGAGGCCTATGCACGGGGCGTGAACCGCTGGCTTGATGACCATGGCGACGCTTTGCCGGCCGAATTCGAGCATCATCCGGCACCGCCGGAGCCCTGGGAGCCATGGCACTGCGTGGCGGTCTACAAGCTGCGCCACATCTTCATGGGAACGCTCACCCGCAAGCTGTGGCGGGGGCGGATCATGGCTCAAGCTGGCCCCGAAGCTGTGATGGCCACGATCGGCGACACCGAGAGTGACGCCGCGATGGTGCCGGGCGAGGGGCCTCGCCCCGATCTGCTGGCCGACGCGGCGAGTGTGCTCGATGCGTGCGCGGCCGACATGGCGGCGCTGGCAGCGGCGATGGACTCCGACGGGGCGTCCAACTCGTGGGCGCTCAGCGGGCAGCGCACTGCCAGCGGCAAGCCGCTGCTGGCGGGCGATCCGCACCGCGGCATCGAGTTCCCGAACGTGTACCACCAGTGCCACCTGCGCTGCGACGAGTTCGACGCGATCGGCATGGGCTTCCCCGGCGTGCCCGGCTTCCCGCACTTCGGCCACAACGCCGAGGTGGCCTGGGGCATCACGCACGGCATGTGCGACGACACCGACGTGTTCGTGGAGCGCTTCCAGCCTGGCTCGACACTGGGTGAGCCGTGGCGTACCGAAGAGCTCGACATCCGGGGCGAGGGCACGGTCGAGGTGTTGTGCGGCTCCACGCCGAGAGGACCAGTGGTGTTGGGCGATCCCGCCGACGGTGTCGCGCTGTCGATGCAGTGGACTGGCATGTTCGGCCCCGACACGACGCTGGACGCCCTCTGGCCGATGCTGGTGGCGGGATCGACGGCCGAACTGGTCGAGGCGGTGCGGCCGTGGGTGCTGCCGGTCAACAATCTGCTGGCGGCCGACCGGGATGGCTCGATCGCGTTCAAGATCCGGGGACGTGTGGTCGAACGCTCGCCGGCGAGTCGCTGGACGCCTGTGCCGGGGACCGATGAGTTCGCTTGGGACGGCCTCGAGCCGGTTCCATTCGAGAGCCTGCCGGAATGGACCGATCCCGAACGCGGCTACCTGGTGACGGCCAACAACCGCACCGCCGACGGCGGCCCGTACATCTCGCTGGACTTCGCCGGCCCGAGCCGCCACGACCGCATCTGCGAGCTGCTGACGCCGATGTCGGGCGCCACGGTGGACGACATGAGCGCGGTCCACGGCGATGTGACGTCGCTCGTGGCCGCGAATGTGCTGGGTCTGATCATCGAGTATGCGGTTGAGTGCGGCCACGAGCTCTCGCACACGCTGCTCGACATGCTGGCCGACTGGGACCAGCGCATGACCGCCGATTCGGCCCCGGCAACTATCTACGCGGTCGTCAAGCGGCGGCTCATCGAGGCGATCATCGAGCGTCTCGGCATTGCCGGAGCTCAGCTGGGCGCCGCGGGATGGCCGCCTGCGGCAGAGGCCAGCCGGATGGCGGCGGGCGCCGCCACGCGCATGCTCTGCGAGCGCAACCTCGACGTGGTTCCGGGGCTGGACAACCCCATCGGCCGGCGCATGGCCGCCAGCGCCTGTGTCGACGAGACCGCCGCCGAGCTGACCCAGCGGCTCGGCGCCGATCCGCATGAGTGGACATGGGGGAAGGTGCATCGGATGGCCTCGCCGCACCCGCTGGCGTCAGCGCTCGCTGCGGCGAGAGATCTGCACCCGCCGGTCGACGGCTGCGCCGGCGACGGCGACACGGTCCGCCAGGGCGGCACCGCACCCGAGACGGGCGAGCGGGCCATCCACGGCTCGGTTGCCCGGTACGCATTCGACCTCGGCGACTGGGACAGCTCCGGCTGGGTAGTCCCACACGGCGTGTCGGGCGTGCGCAACAGCGGCCACGATCTCGACCAGCGCCAGGCCTGGCTCGACTGCGAGCTCATACCGATGGCGTACAGCCCGCAATCAGTGGCCTCGGTCACCACCCATGAGCACGAGATTTAGCCAGGCGCCGCCGCTGCACCGCAGCTGCTTCGACCCGACCGCAACGAGGTCACCTTGAGCGCAGACCCAGCCGCCGCGCGATTCCTCCGTTGGCACCGGCTGTCGCCCGAAGCTGCCGCATACCGGGCCCGCCGCAAGCCGTCGGTGCCGATCCAGATTCCGGACCTGAAGGACTTGGCGGCGGTCGCTCGCTGGAGGGCTGCGACCAATGCACTGTGGGGTGAGGACGACGATCCAGCAGTGCCTCACCGGCAGGAGATGGTTGGCGGCGTTGCGTGCCGAGTGGCTGGCCCGCCACCCGACGCCGGATCGCCGACCGTGGTCTATGTGCACGGAGGCGGCTACGTGCTGGGCAGCGCAGCGGTGGCGATCCCGATCACCGCCCGCTTGGCCCGGACCTTGCGTGTGGTCTCGGTGGACTATCGCCGACCGCCCGAGCATCCGTTCCCGGCAGCGCTGGACGATGTCTTGGCCGTGTGTCTCGCGCTCGCCGCCGAGGGCACGCCTGTGGCGCTCGCCGGCGATTCATCCGGTGGAGCGCTCGCGCTGAGCGCTGCGGTGATGGCTGCGGCTGAGGGCGTGGCGCCGGTCGCTGCAGTGCTGTTTAGCCCGGTGCTGGACCATGTCTCTGTGCCCGGTCGTCCGTCCCCGGGTGATGACGAGCGCCGCCTCATCGACTGCTACACGGGCGACGCCGACCCTGCCGACCCTCGCCTGTCGCCGCTACGCGCTGAGCTCAGCGGATTGTGCCCCGTCCTCGTCCATGCAGCTGCCGACGAGCCGCTGGCGGCCCAAGCCGTTGAACTGCAACGCCGGGCGGCAGCCGCCGGCGTCGAGGTCACGCTCGACCTCTGGGAACACATGTGGCACACGTGGCACTACCACGACCTGCCCGAGGCCGACCTGGCGCTCGCCGAAGCCGCCGCCTTTCTGGCCGCGCCGTTCAGCTCGTCAGGTGGGACGTAACGGCCGCGACGACGGCTGCTGACTGCTCGTAGGGGAGCATGTGGCCGGCACCGTCGACCAACTCGACGGTCGCGTCGGGCAGTGCCGCTTGCCAGGCGTCGGCATATGCAGGTGGGATCAGCCGGTCTTGGCGGCCCCACACCAGCAGCGTGGGCACCGTCACCCGGTAGGCCCGCTCGGAGAAGCGCCGGTTGGGGATCGGGAACAGGATCTTGCCGGCCATGCCCTGCTGGCGAGCCCGCGCCACCATGAACCGCGTCAGCGTGGCATTGTCGGAGAAGTCGGCACCGCCGGTCAGCACCTCCTCGCCCACGTTGGGATCGGCGAAGAGCACCTCGGCGAGCTGGTAGGGGAGCATCGCGAAGATGTCGGGAATCGGGTGGTCGTCCAGCCACATCCCCGCAGGGCACAGCAGGGCCATGCGAGCCACCGACTGGGGCGCCAGCGCCGCCATCTCCGCAGCGATCATGCCGCCCATCGAGTGGCCCATCAGATGAAGCTCGGCAGCGCCGTCGGCGCGCAGCAGGCCCATCTCGGTAGCCACGTCCCAGCCGTGCAGCGCGAAATCCTGCATGTCCGACAGGCGATCCTCGTCGGTGTGCTCGCTCCAGGCGGGCCACACCGGTGCCACAACGCGCAGCCCGGCGGCGGCCAGACCGTCGAGCACGGGCTCGCCCGGCAGCCAGCCGCCTGCGCCGTGCAGCGCCAGCACGGTCGCCGCGCCAGCCGAAGCGCCGCCCGCGGGCTCGTAGACGCGCACCGGCGCCGTCACGCTCCGCCGAGTCGTGATGACAACCTCTTCGAACGCCGGCGCAGGAGCCGTCTCGGTGGCGCTCATGCCACCGGACCCTTGGGCGCCTCGGGGTAGCGGCGGGCGTCGGCCATGGTGTCCTCGGGACGCACCCGGTCATCCATCGGCTTGCACCACCAGTCCTCGGCATCGGCGAACTCGTCGCCCCAGATGCCGCGCAGCCCGGGCATCACCTTCTCTGCGAAGAGCTGGCTCGAGTAGCGGGTCTTCCAGTCGGGCATGTTGCCCATGTGCAGCAGGCAGAACACCGTGCCGACCCGCAGCCGCTTGATCATGTCCTCCATGCGCTCGCGCACGGTGTCGGGTGAGCCCGCGATGACGTAGCCGCCCTCCACCAGGTCCTTCCAGGTCAGCCGCTTGAACAGCGCCTGGTTCTCCTTGCGGAACTGGTCGAGCTTGCCTGCCTGGATGGTCTTGACCGTCCGGTAGCCCGGCGGGTCGGCGAAGCCGGGGAACACATGCAGGCAGCGGTTGAAGAAATACAGCATGTGCTCGCTGTACAGCTCCTCGGCCTCGGCGTCGGTGGCCGCCGTGCAGATGATCTGCGCGAACCCTGCACGCCCCGGCGTCATGGACTTGTCGAGCTCGCCGACACGGTTCCAGTACCCGTCCATCAGCGTCTGGCCTGCGAGGTAGCCGTTGAAGCTGAGGTAGGAGTAGTTGTAATCGTTCTCCAAGCAGAAATCCCACGTCTCGATCGAGCCGCCGCCGGGGATGTAGATCGGCGGGTGCGGCTGCTGGATCGGCTTGGGCCAGCAGTTCACGTAGCGCAGCTGGGTGTACTTGCCGTCGAAGGCGAACACGTCAGGGTTGGTCCACGCCTCCATGATCAGGTCGTGGGCCTCGTAGTACTTCTCGCGGGTCAGCGCGGGGATCTGCCCGTAGGTGAAGTTGGTGTCCATCGGGGTGCCCACCGGGAAGCCCGCCACCAGCCGGCCGCCGCTCAGGCAGTCGAGCATGGCGAACTCCTCGGCCACCCGGTGCGGCGGGTTGTACAGGGCGATCGAATTGCCGATCACGCAGATCGCCGCCTGTGAGGTCCGCCGGGCCAGGCCCGCAGCGATGATGTTGGGGCTCGGCATGATGCCGTAGCCGTTCTGGTGATGCTCGTTGACGCCGATGCCGTCGAAGCCGAGCTCGTCAGCGAACTCGAGCTGGTCCATGTACTCGTGGTAGACGCCGTTGGCGCGCTCGGGGTCGAACAGCGAGCCGTCGATGTCGACCCAGACCGACCGGTGCTCGGTCTTGAAGTCGTCGGGCAGATCGGGCCACGGCATCAGGTTGAACCAGCAGAACTTCACGGTCATGTGAGGACTCCTTCGGGGTCTGGGCTCGGGCGAGACAACGGTGACGGCTACCGGCGGGTGACTTGGACCGGCAGGTGGGTGTAGCCGTGAATGAACGACGAGAGCGAGCGCTCGGGCTCGGCTTGGACTTCGATGCGCTCGAAGCGCGGCAGGATCTCCTCCCACAGCACCCGCAGCTGCAGCTCGGCCAGCCGGCTGCCGAGGCAGTAGTGAAAGCCGTAGCCGAACGAGAGATGACTGGCGGCGTTGTGACGCTCGATGTCGAGGTCGTCGGCATTGTCGCCGAAGACGTCCTCGTCTCGATTGGCCGACACGTACCACATCAGGACCTGATCGTCCTTGCGGATCTGCTTGCCCCCGATCTCGCAGTCCTTCGTGGCAGTCCGCCGCATGTACGACAGCGGTGTCTGCCAGCGGATGATCTCCGGCACGAAGCCGGCGATGAGATCGGGATTGGCCATGAGCTGGTCGTACTGATCGGGGTACTTGTTGAGCGCATACACGCTGCCCGACATGGTGTTGCGTGTCGTGTCGTTGCCGCCCACGATCAGCAGGATCAGATTGCCGAGGTGGGCTGCAGCGGGAAGGTGGCTGGTGGCATCGCCGTGGACCAGCATCGAGATCATGTCGTTGCCGGGGTTGGTCCGCCGCTCTTCCCAGAGCCGCTCGAAGTACGGGAGGCAGTCGGCGAACTCCTCGCGCCGCTGGGCGCTGGTCTCGACGATCCCGTCCGGACCGGGGATGGTGGTGACCAGGTCGGACCAGCGGGTGAGCTTGCGGCGGTCTTCCAGCGGGAAGTCGAACAGGGTCGCCAGCATCAGCGTGGTGAGTTCGACCGACACCGTGTCGACCCAGTCGAACGTCTCGCCCTCCGGCAGGGAGTCGAGCACCTTGGCCGCGCGTTCGCGGATGAGCGACTCGAGGTCTCGCAGGTTGGTCGGGGCCATCATCGGCTGGACAGTGCGGCGCTGGGGGCGGTGCTCGGGCGCGTCCATGGTGATGAACGAGTCCAGCGGTGTCGTCGGAGGCAGATCGGTGTCTGGGGGCGGTCCGACGGTGATGCCGTGAGCCGAGCAGAACGTCTCGTCGTCGCTCTCCACCTCGCGGACGTCGGCCCATTTCGTGACCGACCAATAGCGTCCTGCGGAACCCAGCTCGTTGAAGTGGACAGGATCCTCCCGACGCAGGCGTGCGAAGTGATCGTGCCAGCGATCCTCGCGGAACAGATGAGGATTCAGCGGGTTGATCTCCTCGATGGCGAGATCGGCGGCGGGCGGGACGTCCGCGCCGAAATGCGCTTGCTCACGATCGGGATTCACCGCGCCGCCGGCCCGCCATTCCTCCCGTTCAGCCTCGGTTGCAACCGCCATGTCGGCTCCCTCGCCACTCTGTGCTCTGCGCAGGGCTGTGTTCCGGCCGCGTGACGCCGACCGGCCCGCCAACTTTAGAGGCAGCGCGAATAGGTGAGCCTTCTCGTTGTTGCACGTGTTGTTTCCCGCTCTTGTTCGCTGCGCTCACGGGCCGCTCGGGCCACGGCTTCGCCTAACGGCTCAGCCTCTCAGGGCGAGGGCTCGCGAGGCAGGCCGAGCACCCGCTCGCCGATGATGTTGCGCTGGATCTCGCTGGTGCCCCCGGCGATGCGCATTCCCGGCGCGTACAGGAATGCCTCGGTCTCGTCTGAAGCCAGCATCGCATCGGCGCCGCGCAGGCTGGCACCGATGGCGACCTCGTCGTAGCCGAGTTCGCTGTTGGCCAGCTTGGCCACTGGCGCCATAAGCGGATCAGCGCCGTGCAGCTCCATCAGCGCCGCCAGAGCGTTGCCCCGGGCGTGCAGCTCAGCGAGCGACTGCCGACCCAGCGGCTCGGCATCGCCTGCCGCTTCGATCATCTTGGTGAGGCGTTTGCGGAGGCTGATGACCCCGGAGGAACCAGCCCCGCCCCGCTCGTCTTCCAGCACCGCCATCGCGACGCCCCAGCCGCCGCCGCGCTCGCCGAGCAGCGAATCCGCGGGCATAGCGACGTCGTCGAAGAAGACCTCGCAGAATTCGCTGTCGCCGGTCATCTGCTTGATCGGACGCACTTCGATGCCGGGCAGCGTCATGTCCAGCAGGAAGAAGCTGATGCCGCGGTGCTTGGGGGCATCGGGTTCGGTGCGGGCCATCAAGATGCCGTACTCGGCGAACTGCGCGTTCGACGACCACACCTTCTGGCCGTTCAGCACGTAGTGACTGCCGTCGGGCACCGCAGCCGAGGTGAGCCCGCCCAAGTCCGAGCCGTTGCCCGGCTCGCTGAACAGCTGGCACCACAGCACCTCGCCCGTCAGAATCGGACGCAGGAACTGCTCACGCTGGCGCTCGGTGCCGGTGCGCATGATGGCCTCGCCCGCCAGCACGATCCCCTGCAGGTTCAGGTAGGGGGCAACGCCTGAGCGTTCGCATTCCTCCATCCACACGCCGGTGTGCGCACGGGAGAGCCCGCGACCGCCGTGCTCCGTCGGCCAATGCAGCCCGGCCCAGCCGTGGTCGTAGCAGTATCGCTGCCAGACACGCGCCTGATCATGCAGCGCGGGCACCAAGATCGCTCCATACGCGGGGCACGCCACGCCGGTTTCGACGGCGTCCCGCAGGAATGCAGCCGTCGTCTCGCGGAACGTCTCAAGATCGACGGCCGTCGATGGACCGGCGGATGTGTCAGTTGCCGCAATCATGACGCTCACCGTAGCCGTGGCTGTGCAGCTGCGACCAAGATCGCTGGCTCGCCATCCGGGGTGCAAGCGCAGTCGTAACATCGCCATATGGGCGATCTCGACCACACCGATCCGGCGCTGACCAACGAGACCATCGAGCTGCTGCAGCAGATGATCCGCAATGCCTGCGTCAACGACGGGACCGTTGAATCGGGCGAGGAGGTCCGCAACAGCGACCTGCTGGAGACGTATCTGGAAGGCCCTGGCGTCGACATGCAGAGCTTCGAGTCGGAGCCTGGACGCCGATCACTGGTGGCCCGCATCAACGGCACGGATCCATCGGCGCCCAAGCTGTGCCTGATGGGTCACACCGACGTGGTGCCGGTGAACGCCGACGGCTGGAGCCGCGATCCGTTCGGCGGCGAGCTGGTGGACGGCGAGGTGTGGGGACGCGGGGCGGTCGACATGCTCAACCTGACCTCGTCGATGGCGGTGGCGTTCCGCCACATCGTGCAAAGCGGCTACCGGCCGAAAGGCGATGTCATCTACTTCGGCGTCGCCGATGAGGAAGCCGGCGGCACCTACGGCGCCAAGTGGATGGCCGAGCACCACTGGGACGCCATCGAGTGCGACTACGTGCTCACCGAGTTCGGCGGGATGCCCAACCACACGCCCCAAGGCACCAAGATCACGCTGGCGGCGGGCGAGAAGGGGATCGGCTGGCGCCGGCTCACCGTGCGCGGCACACCCGGCCATGGCTCGATGCCGTTCGGCACCGACAACGCCCTCATCAAGGCGGCCGAGATCGTGCGCCGCATCGCCGAGTACCGGCCGGCGCCTCAGCTCACCGAGATGTGGCAGCACCACGTCTCGACGCTGAGGGTCGACGACGAGACCCGCGAAGCGCTGCTCGACCCGGGCCGCGTCTACGACGCTGTCGCAGGCATCGACTCGCCGGGCCTGGCGCGCCACCTGCACGCGTGCAGCCACACCACGTTCAGCCCGAATGTCGTAGGCGGCGGCAACAAGACCAACATCATCCCCGACAAGGTCGAGATCGAGGTTGACATCCGCACTGCCCCGGGCGATCCCGTCGCCGTGAATGAGCACCTGCAGGCAGCGCTCGGCGAGATGTTCGACGAGGTCGAGATCGAGCACCTCCACGACGATCCCGCCAGCTTCTCGCCGACGAACACGCCGATGTGGCAGCTGCTGAGCGAGCTGATGGCCAAGGCTCACCCAGGTGCGCCGGTGATCCCCCAGTTGATCGTCGGTGCCACCGACGCCCGCTTCTTTCGCCTGAAAGGCACCGTGGCCTACGGCGCGGGGCTGTTCAGCAACCGGGTGAACTCCAACGATTTCATGCTGCGGTTCCACGGCAACGACGAGCGCGTCGATGTCGATTCGCTGGCGCTCACCACGCAGCTATGGATCGACGTCGTCAAGAACCTGGGCGACGCCGTCAGCAGTTGAGCCGGCTAGCCGGCGCAGGCCACCCGGGGCTCGATGTGGGGGAGCCGGCCGGCTCGCAGTGAGATCACCGCGCCCGCCTCGTCGACTTCCCACACCACGCGCTTGTCGATGTCGGGGTCGTCGACCGGCACGTACTGGATTGCGGAGAGTCCGGGTCCGTCTTCGATCCTGTCGCCGAATGCTTCGATGATCTCGCTCCGGGTGGAGCCGATGCCGTAGCCCGAGATCGTCGTGATCGGCCCGGATTCGATGTCGACGCGCACGATCTCGGCGTTGACGGCCAGGAACCGGACGCCTTCCGGACCGTTTTGGACCGTGTAGTACCGGCAGGCGTCAGAGCCTCCTGGGACGGCGATCATCAGCGAGCCGGCGGCCGTCCGAGCGTCCTCGAGCGAGTGCCCGATCTGCACCGGCCCCAAGCCAGCGGTCGACAGTTTCGATTCGACGGTCACGTCGGGACCGGCCTCGTCCTCGGACATGTCATCGCCGGCCGCTGTCGTCGTGGGCGCGGCCGTCACGACCGTGGTGGGCTCGTCTTCGGTGTCCGACATCATCGCGTCGTCAGCGGCGGTGGTTGTGGTCGCGTCGGTGTCGTCGTCGCTCAGCAGGCCGCAGGCGCTGACCAGCATCGCAGCGGCCAGCGCTGCTGCGAGCACACGCCAGCGTGCGGTGTTGCCTCGCGGCTCAGCGTCTTGGCGGGAGTCGAGTTGGTGCACGGCAGTCGCCCTTCCAGTCACAGCCCTCTGGGGAGTCGGCATCCATTCGAGAGTACCGAAGCCAGCAGCGGGGCGCGGAGACACGGCGGGCCGACCCGCTGCGGGCATAAGCTCACTGGTCGGGAACCTCACACGAACGGGAGCGCGCGATGTCCCACGACACAGTCATTCGAGGCGGCTTGGTGGTCGACGGCACCGGCAGCGATGCCAGGGTTGCCGACGTTGCCATCGACGGCGAGAGGATCACCGAGGTCGGCACGGTGGAGACGCCAGGTCGCGAAGAGATCGACGCTGCCGGCAAGGTCGTCACGCCCGGATTCGTCGACATCCACACGCACCTCGACGCGCAGTTGGCCTGGGACCCCATCGGCTCGAGTTCGTGCTGGCACGGCGTGACCTCAGTGGTGATGGGCAACTGCGGGGTCACATTCGCTCCGGTGAAGACCGAGGACATCGAGTACATCGCCGAGGTCATGGAGTCTGTAGAGGACATCCCGAAGCAGTCGATGATGCAGGGCCTCCCGTGGGACTGGCGTTCCTACGGCGAGTACCTGGCCTTCTTGGACGGCATGCCCAAGGGTCTCAACGTCGGCGGCATGGTTGGCCATGTGGCCGTCCGCTGGCACACCATGGGCCCCGACAGCCTCGACGAGCGTCCTGCATCGGAATCCCAGATCGCAGCGATGTGCGAGCTGGTGGACGAGGCGATGGGGTCCGGCGCGCTGGGCTTCTCGACCTCGCGCACCTTGCTTCATCGCACGCCCGACGGACGCCCGATCCCGGGCACCTTCGCCGATGACAACGAGCTGTACGCCTTCGGCGACGTGCTGGGCCGCCACGGCCGGGGCGTTTTCGAGTCGGCGCCTCGCTTCGAAGCCGCCGGGCCGGACTTCGCCGGAGGCCGTCACGAGATCGAGGTGCTCGGCGAGATCACGCGGCGCAGCGGCCGGCCCAGCACCTTCGGCCTGGTGTATTCGGCCCGCAAGCCCGAGATGAGCGATCTGGTGCTCGGCTACGTCAGCGAGCAGAACGCCACCGGCGCGAACCTGCGACCGCAAACCACCTGTCGTGCCATCGGCGTCGTGCTCGGAATCCAGCACCGCACACCGTGGGATCGAGCGGGCGAGACCTGGCGATCGCTGCGCGAACTCGATGTCGTTGGGCGCCTTGAGGCGATCCGCGACCCAGCGACCCGTGCGGCCCTGGTGGAGGAGGCCAACTCGTCGGACAAGAACTCCACTGGCATGGCGAACTCGCTTGTCGACCTGAGCCGCCTGTATCTGCTCGATGCGGTCAACCCGAACTACCGGATCGGACCCGACGGCACGCTCGAGGCACAGGCGGCGGCAGCCGGCATGTCGCCGGTGGAACTGTTCCTGGATGCGACTGATCGCTCCGATGGAACCGTGATGCTGAGCCTGCCGGTGTTGAATCAGGACTTCGACGCGATCGAGCGGATGCTCAGCCACGACTCCATCGTGATGGGCCTCGCCGATGCGGGCGCCCACGTCGGCCAGATCATGGACTCCAGCCAGCCCACATTCTTCCTCAGTCACTGGGTGCGGGATAACGGGTTCTTCTCGCTGCCCGAGGGCATCCGCAGGATCACCTCCGATACGGCCGACCTGTTCGGGCTGGTCGACCGGGGCCGGCTCGAGGCCGGCCGGTTCGCCGACATCAATGTCATCGACGTCGATGGCCTCTCGCTGTCGGGACCTGAGTACGTCTACGACTTCCCGGGCGGCGCGGGCCGCTACATCCAGCGCGGCACCGGCTACGACGCCACGCTGGTGAACGGGCAGGTGTTCATGCGCGACGGCGGGCACACCGGTTCCCTCACCGGAAAGACCCTGCGCTCCACCGACTGACTCTTGCGAACGCCGAAGCTTCGCCGGCTGACTCTTGCGAACGCCAAGGCTCCGCCGGCGTTCACCCGGAGGCCATTACAGGTAGCGTCGCTGCTTCATGGCTTCTGCACCTGCAATGAACATCAACACCGATGCGATCTGGCGTGTCACCCTCGACACGTCCAAAGGCCGCATCGTCATGGACCTCGACCCCCAACTCGCGCCGGTGACGGTGAACAACTTCGTCAACCTGGCACAGGACGGCTATTACACGGGGCTGACCTTCCATCGAGTCGTGCCCGACTTCGTCATCCAGGGCGGCTGCCCGGAGGGATCTGGCCGTGGCGGCCCGGGGTACCGATTCGCTGACGAGCCCGTGAAGGGCGACTACACGCTCGGTGCCGTAGCCATGGCCAATGCAGGGCCGGACACCAACGGCAGCCAATTCTTCATCTGCATCGACGACTGCCGCGCCAAGCTACAGCCCGCCTACAACCTGTTCGGCTACGTGACCGAGGGGATGGACGTGGCGCTTGCCATCGCGGTCGGCGACACGATGGACACCGTCACTGTCGAAGAGATGCCTCCCAACTAGCGCGAGTAGCGTGGCCGCGGCGGCACCAGCAAGGAGAAGCCGGATGAACGACACAGTGCTGTATGAGGCTGACGACGGCGTAGCGGTCATCACGCTCAACCGTCCCGAACGCTTGAACGCTTGGACCGGCGAGCTGGGTACCGGCTACTTCGACGCCTTGGACCAGGCCGCTGCCGACCCTGACGTTCGAGCCATCGTCGTGACCGGGGCAGGCCGAGGCTTCTGCGCCGGGGCCGACATGGACAACCTGCAGGGAATCAGCAGCGGGCAGGGCGAAGGTTCCGACGAGGCCCCGCCCCGCCTGCGCAACGAGCGTCACGACTACGCCCTGTCCATCCCCAAGCCGGTGGTGGCAGCGATCAACGGAGCATGCGCCGGGCTGGGCTTTGTGCACGCCATGATGTGCGATGTCCGGTTCGCAGCTCAGGGGGCCAAGTTCACGAGTGCATTCGTGCGACGCGGCCTCATTGCCGAGCACGGCGTCTCGTGGATGCTGCCCCGCGTGGTCGGTCCGTCGAATGCGCTCGACATTCTCATGTCGGGCCGCGTCTTCCTGGCCGAGGAGGCCAAGGAGATGGGTGTGGTCAGCAGGGTCTTCTCGCCCGACGAGCTGCTCGACGAGGCAATCAGCTACGCGCGTGATCTGGGACGTTTCAGCGCTCCGTGGTCGATGGCCCAGATCAAGCGCCAGGTATGGGGACAGCTCGATGAGGCACGGAGCGACGCCCTGGAAGAGTCCAACGCGCTCATGCGGGAATCGCTCACGCGACCGGACTTCAAGGAAGGCGTCCAGAGTTTCGTGGAGCAGCGCGACCCCAACTTCGAGCCGGTCTCGGCTGCCTCTGATTGACCTGGATCTGAGTCACCTGGGAGCTGATCGACTCCCTGAGCACATGGTTCTGGCGCCTGCCGGGGCGGTGACACAACAGTGAACGACACACTCGTCGCGTTCGCGGTCCTCGCCTGGTTGGCGTACCTCGCCAGCCGGCTGCTGGCACGCCACCACCTGCCCGAGCTGGTCGCGTTCCTCATCGTCGGCGCCTTGCTCGGCCCCTCGGGGCCGCCTGTCATCAACCTGATCGACGAGCCCTCGCTGATCGCGCTGCGCCCGGTCACCGAGGTGGCGCTGGCCGTGCTCATGTTCGTGATCGGCGAGCGCGTCTCGGTGCGGGCGCTGCGCGCCGCCCGCTGGACGCTGACCACCGGTGTCGTCCAGTTCGCCTTGAGCGCCGTCGCGGTCTTCTGGGTGACCAGCAGGCTGGGGGCTGACCGCCCCGTGGCGCTGGTGCTGGGAGCGCTGGCGGGGGCGGGTGCCCCGATGACGATCGCGCACATCGTGAGCTCGGTGCGCGCCCGCGGCAGCTATCCCACCGGCATCGTGGGCACCCACGCGGTGTCCGATGCGCTGGCCACCACCACCTTCGCGGCAGTCCTGCCCATTGCCGTGCTGCTCTCCGACGAGGCAGCCGATGTCGGCGGTGCGGTGCTCGACTTCGTGCAGCTCGGCATCGGCGGCGCGGTGCTGGGACTGCTCGGGGGCTGGTTCATTTCGCGCCTCGGGTTCCAGATCGAAACCTCTGGCGAGCTCCTGCTGTTCGTGCTGGTGCACATCGTGATCGGGTGGACCGTCGCCGGCTTCTTGGACATCTCGCTGCCGCTGGCCGCGCTGGTTGCCGGTGCCACTGCGGCAACGGTGTCGCCGCAGGCATTCTCGGTGCGGCTGTTCCGCACGATCAAGACCATCGAGCAGCCGTTGTACCTGCTGTTCTTCGCGCTGGCCGGTGCCTCGATCCACCTCTCCGACGTGCCCAAGGTGGGCTTGGTGGGTGTGGCTTACATCGTGGTGCGCGTTGCCGCCAAGATCGTCGGAGGTCTCGGCGGCGGATTGGTGGGGGGCCTGGGCTGGCGGAGGTCATTGCGACTGGGGGTCAATCTGACGCCGCAGGCCGGCGTTGCCGTGGGCCTGGCGGTCATCGCATCGGAGCGGCTCGGCGACCCGGGCGCCGAGGCCGCCACGGTGGTGCTGGGCGCCGTGGTGCTGTTCGAGTTGGTCGGGCCGCTGCTCGTTGCCCGGGATCTGCGCGGCTGGACGTCCGCCGAGGACGACGACGGTGCCGCCCCCGAGGAGTTCGAGCTGCCCCATCGTGTGCTGGTGGCGGCGCCGGTGCCGGTGGAGCTGCCGGAATGGCTCATCGACCAAGCGGCGCGGTGGCGGTCGTCGCTGGTCGTGCTGATGCCGGGGGAGCGTGACGAGCCGCACGCTGTCAAGATCGGCGAGCTCTGCGGCAGCCGCGATGTCGACTTCGAGTTCCGCTCGCTGCGCAACGAGAGCTTCACTGGTGCGGTGGTGCGCTCGCGCAGCCAGCATCACGCCGACTTGGTGGTGCTGTTCTCCCAGCGCCCGCCCACGGGCGCCTCACGCTTGGTGCTGCTGCCTTCGGAACGGATTGCCCGGCAGCTCCCGGTGCCGGTGTTGAATTTCCCGCTGAACCCGGATGTCGTTGACGATGCCGATGAGGCACCGCGGCAGCGACGGCTGCCCTGGCAAGGCACAGGCCGCGGCGAGTGAGTGCACCGCAGGCAGGTGGCGGTCCGGCAGGTGAGTCGCTGGTTGCGGCTGTCCGCGACATCGCAACCGAAGCCGGCGCGCTCACGCTGCGATGGTTCGGCCGGCGCGACCTCGGCGTCACTTGGAAGCGCGACGGCACCGAGGTGACCGAAGCCGACCGGGCGGCAGAGCGCCTCGTCCGCGACCGGATCGCCGAGCTGTTTCCCGACGACGCGATCTTCGGCGAGGAAGAGGGCGGCTCGATCCGGCCCGACGGCCGGACTTGGATCGTGGATCCCATCGATGGCACGAGGGGTTTTGTGCGGGGTGTCCCCCTGTACGCGACGCTCGTGGCGCTGGTGGATCCTCACGGTCCGCTGGTGGGAGTCATCGACCTGCCGGTTCTCGGGCAGACGCTCGCGGCCGGGAGGGGCACCGGCTGCTGGCTCGGCGATCACCGCTGTTGTGTGAGCGATCACCCTGACCTCAACGGGGCGCTCGTCAACACGTCCGACTACAACACCTTCGAGCCAGCCCAATTCGAGGCATTGCGCTCTCGTGGCGCGATGATGCGCACATGGGGCGACGCCTATGGCTACTTCCTGGTGGCGACCGGGCAGGCTGAGGCCATGATCGACCCGGTGTGCGAGACCTGGGATCTGGCGCCGATGCCGGTGATCATGGCCGAAGCAGGTGGGACCTTCACCGACGTCGCTGGCCGGCCCGAGTACCGCAACCGCAACGGCGTCGCCACCAACGGGCTGCTGCACGCGTCGGTACTCGACGCAATGGGTGCCGGGCATGGGAGCGACCATGGCAAGTGAGGCTCGGCGCAGGGCGGAGCTCCGGTTGCCCGAGCGAGACCGGATGCCGCGCTGGGTGCCGCGCGCTATCGGCCTGCTCATGGCGGCGGTGGTCGGCCTCGCGACCGCGGCGTGGCTGCTCGACAAGCTGCGCGACCTCCTGGTGGTGCTGCTCGTGTCGCTCTTCCTGTCGTTCGCGATGGAGCCAGCGGTCAACTGGCTGGCGCGCCGGGGCTGGAGACGGGGGCTGGGCACGGCCGTCGTCTTCTCGGCCTTCGCCCTGGCGGCTGCGGGATTCCTTGCGGCGATGGCATCGGTGCTGGCCGACCAGATCACCAAGCTGATCGACGCTGCTCCCGGCTATCTGTCCGACATCGAGCGGTGGGCAGACGAGCAATTCGGCATTCAGCTCAGCACCGACGACCTGAGAGCCCAGTTCACCGAAGGCGGGAGTGCAGCATCGCTGCTTGGCGATGTCGCGGGCAACTTGGTGTCGGTCGGCTCGACCGTGGTGAACGTGGCAATACAGATGCTCACCGTTGCGCTGTTCACGTTCTACCTGGTTGCGGACGGACCGCGGTTGCGGCGCCTGGTCTGCTCGGCGCTGGCGCCCGCTCGTCAGGCTGCTGTGATGCGCGGCTGGGAACTGGCGATCGACAAGACCGGCGGCTACATCTACTCGAGGACCTTGCTCGCCATGGCGGCGTTCCTGGCGCACTGGGCGGCATTCGCCATCATCGGTGTGCCGTTCCCGATTCCGCTGGCGATGTGGGTGGGCGTGCTCTCGCAGTTCGTGCCGGTCGTCGGCACGTACCTGGCAGGACTGCTGCCGTTGCTCATCGCTTTGCTCGACGAACCGATCTCAGCCCTCTGGGTCGCCGTGGTGGTGCTCGCGTACCAGCAGATCGAGAACTACCTGCTGGCACCGCGTGTGACCGCCCACACCATGAACATCCATCCCGCGGTGGCCTTCGGGGCAGTGTTGGTAGGGGCGGCTCTGCTGGGCTCGGCTGGCGCACTGCTCGCAGTGCCGGCAGCCGCGACTGTTCAGGCGTTCGTGTCGACGTACATCAAGCGGCACGAGCTCATCGAATCCGAGTTGTTCGAGACCCACGAGGACGATGACGACGAAGATGAAGCCGAAGCTGACGACCCGGTCGAAGCAGGTGACGATCAGGCGTGACCCGGGGGCGGCTGGGGCCAGGGAGCGACGTAGTCCAATGGATCCACGGCAGCACCGCCCAGGCGCAGCTCGAAATGCAGGTGCGGACCGGTGACCGCCCCGGTCGAACCCAGCCGCCCGATCCGATCGCCAGCTTCCACATGGTCACCCTCACGCACACTCACGTTGCTGAGGTGTGTGTAGACCGTCGCAACGCGCCATCCGTGGTCGATGATGACCGACCGGCCATACGCGGCGAAACTCCCGGTTGCCATGACGGTCCCCATGCCGGAAGCGAAGACGGGCACACGCCAGCGCCGCTCACGGTCGACGAGGTCGACGCCGGTGTGCGGCAGCCACCGTTTGCGCACCGGGTGGAAGCGGGGGCCGAATTCTGAGGTCATGACCGGATCGGCGAGGGGCATGCGGAGTTCGCCGAAGAGCGGTACGCGCAACGGTTCACAGGCCTGCTTTGCGGCAACGATCGAGGCGATCCAGTCGTCGTAGACGAGAGCGCCTTCGATGGCGGGACCCATATAGGGAAGCCGCTCCAGCGCTGGCTCAGGAAAGCACGCGTTGAGGTGCTGGCTGATTGGTGCCAGGTCCACTGGCAACTCGGTCGCATGTGCAGCTTGGCTGTGCCCGACTGTGATGCCGGCGCACCCGAGCAGGGCGGCTGCTGTTGCGCGCATCAACGGTCGGACTGACCGTCGTACGCGTTGCAGCTGCCCAATCACGTCGCGCCTCCCCCGCTAGGCGCCGAATCAGCTTATTTCGCGACGCCGTCCCGCGCGGTCGGAGGGCCATATACCAAGCTGGACTGATGGCAATCCTGGTAGACGAGGCCCGCTGGCCATGGCGCGGTCGCCGCTGGGCTCATCTCGTCTCAGACGAGAGCTACGACGAGTTGCACCAGTTCGCGGCGCTTATCGGCAAGCGGCGGGCTGCGTTCCAGGGTGACCATTACGACGTCGACGAGATGGAGCGAGAGCTGGCGCTGCGAGCGGGAGCTGTGGCGGTGAACAGCCGCGAACTGGTGGCGCGGCTGCGGGCGTCAGGGCTCAGAAAACCTCGAGGTGTTCCATCACCGCGTCGATGAAGCCGAAGTTCTTCGGCGTGGCGAAGTGGTCGCAGCCACGCAGCTCGGTGAACGAAGCGTCCGCCAGGGCGTCGAGCAGCGGGTCGGCAGGGCCGGCAAAGTCCTCAGTGCCCAGCACCACCCGTACCGGATGGGTGATGAGTGCGAATTCGGCGTCGCCGAGCGGTGCGTGCGTGCGGCGCATGAATGCCGCCAGCGCCTGGCCGTCCTGGTCCGGCTCGGCGGCATAGCGAGCGAAGGTCTGGGCGTGTACGTCGTCGGCCTCGGCCTCCCCGGAAACACCGCGTGCGATGCGCTCGGCCTGCTCGTCGTCGCGCTCGAACAGATTCCGCCCGACGCCCGAGACCACCAGGCGGCCGAAGCGCTGGGGTGCCATGGCCGCCATGGCCAGCAGTGTGCGTGATCCCATGGAGAAGCCGACACCATCGACGGTCTGCTCGCCGACTTCGGTTGCCAACCGCTCGACCAGCTTGGCCTCCATGTCGGCGTAGCCGGCCGGATCATGGTGCTTTTCGGCCGAGCCGTGGCCGGGCAGATCCCACGCGATGACCTCACGGCCGCCGTCGGACAGCAGATCGATGATGCCGGTCGGCTGCCAAGTGCTCGCTACCGAGCCGGTGAAGCCGTGAAGCAGGAGCACAGGATTCGCCATGGCCGGAAGTCTCGCAGAGCGGTGACCTACCCTGCATCGGAGCCTCCCGACAGGACGAGCAGTGAATATGAGCACGACGACCGCACCGCCCATCCGGATCGCCAACTGCAGCGGCTTCTTCGGAGACCGGCTGTCTGCCGCCCGGGAGATGGTGTCGGGCGGGCCGATCGATGCCCTCACGGGCGACTGGCTGGCCGAGCTGACCATGCTGATCCTGTCGCGCATCGCCGCCAAGCGACCCGGCGCCGGCTATGCCCGCACCTTCGTCACGCAGATGGAGGAAGTCATGGGCACCTGCCTGGACCGGGGCATCAAGGTGGTGTCCAACGCGGGCGGTCTCAATCCGTCGGGCTGCGCTGACGCGGTGGCCGAGGTGGCGGACCGGCTGGGCCTGAACCCGTCGATCGCCTACGTCGATGGTGACGACCTCACGGACCGGCTGAGCGACCTGATCGCGGCCGGCAACGACTTCTCCCATCTCGACACCGGCCAGCCCCTCGGCGAACTGGCCGATCGAATCGTGACCGCCAACGCCTACATCGGCTGCTGGGGGATCGTCGAGGCGCTGAACCAGGGCGCAGACATCGTCATCACTGGGCGAGCCACCGATGCAGCCGTGGTGGCCGGCCCTGCTGCGTGGCATCACGGCTGGACCCGTGACGACTGGGATGCGCTTGCCGGCGCCATCGTGGCCGGGCATGTGATCGAATGCGGCGGGCAGGCCACCGGCGGCAACTACAGCTTCTTCACCGAGATCGCCGACATGACCTA
Source organism: Acidimicrobiia bacterium (assembly GCA_022821985.1). GTDB lineage: Bacteria > Actinomycetota > Acidimicrobiia > Acidimicrobiales > Poriferisodalaceae > Poriferisodalis. The sequence goes on along the minus strand of JAJECP010000034.1, from coordinate 45,238 downwards.
CCCGGGCTTCCCGTGGGCGGAGGTCGCAGCTGACGGCTCCAGTGTGATCGGCAAGCACGCGAGCACCGGCGGGGAGGTCTCGGTCGGCACGATCACCTCCCAGCTGCTGTATGAGATCCAGAGCGAGCGCTACATGAACCCCGATGTTGTGAGCCGCTTCGACACCATCGAGCTGGACCAGATCGGGCGAGACCGGGTGCGCATCAGCGGCACCCGGGGCGAGCCGGCGCCGCCCACGCTGAAGGTGGCCATGAACTACCAGGGCGGCTTCCGCAACCAGATCTCGATCGGGCTGACGGGGCTGGACATCGAGGCAAAGGCAGAACTCATCGAGCGCCAGTTCTGGCATGCCTGCCCCTACGGCCCCGACGACTACGAGACCGTGGTGCGCAAGTTCCTGCCGACCCACAAGGCCGATCCGGGCACCAACGAGGAAGCGGTCGCCGTCTACAAGATCATCGTGAAGGACCCCGACGAGCGCAAGGTGGGCCGAGCGTTCTCGAATGCAGGCACCGAGATCGGCTTGTGCTCCATTCCCGGGATGTTCGGTACCGGCGGAGGGCCCGGGCCCGGCCAGCCATTCGGTGTGTACTGGCCAGCGCTCGTGGACGCATCGCTGGTTCCCATGCAGGTGGTGGTGGACGGTCGTCGCACGGTGGTCGACAGCACGCCACCCGACTTCGACTTCGAGAACGTCGAGGTGGGGCCGGCTGAACGGGTCGAGCCGCCCGGTGGGCCGACGCGGGCGGTGCCGCTCGGCACGCTGTACGGCACCCGGTCCGGAGACAAGGGGCCGAATGCGAACCTGGGCGTCTTCGCCCGCTCGTCAGGGGCTTTCTGGTGGCTGTCGGACTATCTGACCGTCGAGCGGCTTGCCGAGCTGATGCCCGAGGCCGCCGAGCACCGGGTGGACCGCTACGACCTGCCCAACATCTGGAGCCTCAACTTCATCTTCCATGGGTTGCTGGAAGAGGGCGTGGCAGCGTCGACGCGGCAGGATCCGCAGGCCAAGGCGCTGGGGGAGTACCTGCGGGCCAAGATCGTCGAAGTTCCCGAGGCACTGCTGCTGTAGCGAACGCGTGGTGCTAGCGGTTCTGCAGGTCTTGTAAGGGCATGCGGGGGCCGTGGCGTGGGGGTGGGCCGGCTGACTTGGCCAGTGCCTGAACTCTGGCGCGCTGGCCTTGGTAGGGCTCGAGGAGTTCGAGCATGCGGTCGTCGTCGCCGCGTCGTTCGCCGGCGAGGTGCCAGGTGACGTAGCTGGGGATCTGGTAGTCGCCGACGATCACCGAGTCGGGATCGCCGTGGCAGAGCAGCACCACGATCGACGCGGTCCATGGGCCGATTCCTTTGATGCTCTGCAGGCGCTCGCGAGCCTGCTGCGGCGGGCACTGGGCCAACCGCTCCAGCCTTTCGGCGCGACGGGCGAAGGCGATGATCGCCTCGGCACGACGGCGTTCGATGTCGAATCGGTGGAACTCGTGGTAGGCGAGCGAGGCCATCAGCTCCGCCGTCGGCGGCAGCCGCAGCGCGCTCGGGGCGGGGCCCGGCGGTTGCCTGCCCCAGCGCCGCAGGATTCCCTGCCACGAGTTCTTGGCGTTCAGCCCCGGCACCTTCTGGCCGCAGACAGTGGGCACTACGTGCTCCCAGATCGTGCCGGTGGCCGTTAGCCGGCGTGCAGGCCAGCGGCGCACCCAGCGGGCCACGACGGCATCGTGGGGCACGAGGGCTGAGGGATCGTCATGGGCGCCGAGCAGCGCCGGCACAGCTGCCGCGGCGACCTCGGCGCCTGGTCCCCACCCGGCCACATCTGCGATGTGCCCTGCGCGCGTGATGCGCAGCGTGGCTTCGCCCGCCGGGGTGTCCAGGGTGCGCCAGATGTCGGGACCGTCGTAGAGCACGGGGCCCACGGCACCTTTGCCGCCGACGCGCCCGAGCGATCTGCCGACGTCCAGCGAGTAGTCGAATTCGAACTGCTGCCTGATGTCGGGCGTTCCCGACAGCACCGCCGGTGCTGTCGTAGGCCGCATCACGACTGCCCCAAGCCAGCAGCTCTAGACGGGCTCGGCAATCACCGGGTTGGTGAGCGTCCCGATGCCCTCGATGGTGATGGACACGTCGTCGCCGGCGCTCAAGAACGCGGGTGGCTTGGTGAACGCTCCCACTCCTTCGGGAGTGCCCGTGGCGATGACCGTCCCCGGCTCCAGCGTGAACGCGGTCGACAGATGCTCGACAATCTCGTAGCAGTCGAAGATGAGGTCGTCGGTCTTGGCGTCTTGGCGGACTTCGCCGCTCACTTCCGTGACCAGGCGGCAGTTGTGCGGGTCGATGGAGTCGCCGGTGACCATCCACGGTCCGCACGGGCCATGGGTGTCCCACGACTTGCCCATCATCATCGTGGGGCTTGCGCGCTGCCAATCGCGCACGCTGACGTCGTTCATGATCGTGTAGCCGGCGATGTAGTCGGCGGCGTCAGCGGCAGACACTGCTCGTGCAGCCCGCCCGATCACGATGGCCAGCTCGCCCTCGTAGTCGACCATGTCGGGCGCGGCCGCCGGAAGGTGAATGGGCTCGCTCGGTCCGATGATGCAGTGGTGGTGCTTGTTGAAGATGATCGGCACCTTCGGGGGCTCACGGCCGCCCTCGGCTGCGTGTGCCCGGTAGTTGAGCCCCACGGCGAGGATGGTCGGCGGGCGGCCCACCGGCGACAGCAGGCTTGCTTCGTCGAGCGGCGTGGTGGGGCCCGTCGACATGGCTTCGACTGCGGCCCTCAGGTCGCCGTCGCACGCTTCGAGCAGCGACGGCAGGTCTGTGTGGTCGCTCTCCAGCGTTGCTATTCCCTGGTCTGTCACCACGGCCAGAGCGGGTTGACCGTCCACAAGATGTCGTGTAATGCGCATGCGCCGACGCTAGTGCGGAGCTGCACATTGGACGCGGTGGCGACGCTGGCCGCGTGCGGATGCGAGGGGCGGTGAGCTCCGTGGGCAATCGCCGTCTGGCGGTTCGGCATTGTGCGAATCGCTCGACAGTGGCACTCTGGCGCTCCATGGCTCGCCATGGCGCCGGGGGCTCGACCCCCGGCGTATTCGACTCTGTGCTGGATCCCGTCACGGGACTTCCCGATGTGCGCGTCTTCGCGGTCCTGCTCGACCGCAAGCTGGCATTGGCCCGGCGGGCGCTCCAACCGCTGTCGGTGGTGTTCTTCGAGGTGGACGGCTTCGAGGGGCTGAGCAGTACGCAGGCCCGGGTAGCTCAGCGGCTTTCGGCGCGCCTGGTGCGCGGCACGCTGCGCGAGTCAGACACCGTCTGCCATTGCACCGACGGGATCCTGGCCGCTGTCCTCGACGACACACCTCATGGGGGGGCGGTGTGGGCCGCTGATCGGGTGCGGCGAGAGGTGGCCGCCCGCTCATATCACACCGGCGTCACGCTCTCGATGGGGGTGGCCAGCTATCCCACTCACGCCTTGGAAGCGGCCGATCTGCGCGACCGTGCGTACGCGGCCCTCTTCGTCGCCCGGTCGCTCGGCCCCTCCCGGCTGGAGGTGGCCGAACCGCTGCCGCACTGAGGCTGAGCCGGCAGGCGAAGCCGTGGCCCGAGCGGCCCGTGAGCCCGTATTGAATTGAGACGGGCAACAAGAGCGGGAAACAAGAGGTATCGCACGGACGCTGAGCTGTACCTCTCAGTAGCCGGCGACGCCGCCGGTGAGCGCCCGGGGGTCCGAAGCCCCGGCGAGCACGCTGTCGAACACCTCGATGAGATGCGCATGGCCGTACGAATTGTCATGCGGACCGTCGGTGCCGACCCGGTGACCCCGCCCGGTGAGATCGGCGAGGCCGTCGGGGCCCGCCCACGCCGCATGACCCTCGACGTACAGCTGCAGATTGCCGGGATCGGCCCACGTGTCGAAGCCGGTTCCCTCCGCAGCGCCCCAGCGCCAGCGGCCCGATCCGATGGCCGTCGCCGGCTCCTCGCCCGCGCACAGCGACCGGGCCAGCACCTGCAGCAGCACTTGAGGCTGGGCGTCGCCGCCCATCGTGCCCACCACCGAACGCAGCGACCCGTCGGCGCGCTGCACGATGGCCGGGGCGAGCGTGTGAGGGGGGCGCCGGCCGGGTCGGTACTCCGCAGCATGGCCCTCCGCCAAGCTGAAGCCGATGCCTCGGTTGTGCAGGCTGATCCGGTGTGTCGGGGTCCACAGCCCGATGCCCCAGCCCCCCGCATTGGACTGGATCAGCGACACGCCCATGCGGTCGGCATCCACCGCCGCGAGGTACATGGTGTCGCCGGTACCGGTACCGGCGCCGAGCGCCGCCGCCGTATCCGGCGAGATGGCGGCGCGGCGGGGTGCGAGGCGCTCGGGCGCGACCAGCGCCGCGCCGTCAGCGTCTTCCGACAGCACCGCGGGCCGATCCCATCCCGCCTGCTTGGCAGCCTCGGCCAGCAGGTGGGCGAACAGCGGATCGTCGGGGTCTGCGGGCAGGTCCAACCCGGCGGCGATCCAGGCGCCAGCGAGCGTGAGATAGCCCTGCGAGTTCGGCGGCACGGTCCACAGGCGGTGCCCCCAAGCGCCGGTCTGCAGCGGCGTCACCCAGTCGGCCTGGGAACGAGCCAGGTCCGCCGGGGCGTACTCGCCGCCGCCCAGCTCGATGAGGTCTCGGCCGAAATCGCCTTCGTAGTAGGCCTCCCGGCCGCCGTCGACGATCTCGTGCAGGGCCGTTGAGATGCCGGGTCGGGTGATGAGATCGCCCGGCCGGTTCTGGGGCGAGTAGTCGCCGGTGTTGGCGACGCCGTCGAGCAGTGCCGCAGCCACTGCGCCGTGGGGCGAGAGCGGAAAGCCGTGGCTTGCGAGGTCGATCGCTGAGGCGAACACCTCCGCCAGCGGGGCGCGCCCGTACTGTTGGTGCAGGCTCAGCCATCCGTCGACACATCCCGGCACCGGCACGCTGCGGATGTCGTTGCGGAAGCGCATCCGTGTGCGGCCCTCGGCGCGCAGCGTGTCGGGGTCGGCGCCGCTGCCGGCCCGGCCGCTCGCATTGAGCGCTGCGGGGGCCGTACCGTCGGCGTGGTGCACCAGCGCCCACAGGTCGCCGCCCATGCCGCACATGTGCTGGGTGGTCACGGCGAGCACCGCGGAAGCCGCCACCGCTGCATCTGCTGCCGAGCCGCCGGCACGCAGCAGCGACACGCCGGCCTCGCTCGCGAGATGGTCGACGCTGCAGACCATGCCGTTGCGGGCATAGCGGGTGGCGAACGGGACCTGCGGTCGGGATCGGCTCACCCCTCGAACGCTAGAGGCTGAGCCCCGAGGCCCGAGCGGCCCGTGAGCCCAATCTCATCAGCATGGGAGCACGAGCGGAAAGGGCGGCTCTCAGGGCAGCAGGACGTTCGGGTTGAGCAGGCCGACCGGGTCGAGCGCCCGCTTGATGGCGCTGAAGGCAGCCAATTCGGCCTCGCTGCGGTTGAGATGCAGCTGGGAGAGCTTGGCGGTGCCGATGCCGTGCTCAGCCGAGATGCTGCCGCCGAGCTCGGCGACGTAGCGCAGCACAGCGTCATCCACCTCGTCGGCCGGTTCGGCGCCGCCGGGACCCAGCACGTTGACGTGCACGTTGCCGTCGCCGAGGTGGCCGAACAGCAGCGGCTGGGCGTCGGGGTCGGTCGCTCGGACCACATCGGGCACGCCGTCGACGAACTCGGCGAGGCGGGCCGCCGGCAAGGTCACGTCCAGCTTGTGGGGGATGCCGGCTGCTGAGATCGCCTCGGTGACGTTGTCGCGGAACGCCCACAGCCGCTGGCGGGCTGCGGGATCGAGCGCTACCGCTGCATCGACGACGAGATCCGCCAGTTCTTCGACTGCAGCACCGAGCTCATCGCTGGGATCGGTGCGTGCCGCGGCTTCGGCGATCAGCCACGCTCCGCCGCCGTCTTCGATGGGCGGGTTGCGATGCGAATCGCCGCCGAGGCGGCCGACTGGTGGGGCGACGCCAAGGTGGCGCGACACGAGCGCCATGGCCCCCTCGAAGACAGCTTCCAGCGCGTGCAGTGAGGCGACACCGCGGCGCAGTGCCGCGGCTGCGCTGACGGCATCGGCTGCCGTCTCGAATGCCAGCAGCGCGGTGGCGCGCTCGGGCTGGGTGGGGTGCAGTCGCAGCCGCACCCGCGTGATGATGCCGAGCGTGCCCTCGCTGCCCGCCAGCAGGCTCCCGAGGTCGTAGCCGGTGTTGTCCTTCTCGAGGCCTGCCAGGTGGCTCACCACCGTTCCGTCGGCCAGCACCGCCTCGATGCCGACGACCTGGGCTCGCATGGCGCCGTAGCGGAGCACGTTGATGCCGCCCGCATTGGTGGCGACCATGCCGCCGATCGTGGCCGAGTCGCGAGCCGCAAGGTCGACACCGACGCTGAGTCCCGACGCGGCCGCGTGTGCTTGGGCATCGGCCAGTGTCACGCCTGCACCCAGCGTCACCTGTGATGCGAGCTCATCCACCGGTTCGCAGATGTTCAACCGCCGCATCGACAGCACCGCTTCGCCGGCGAGAGGCACGCTGCCGCCGACGAGGCCGGTGTTGCCGCCCTGGGGCACCACCGGCACCCGAGCAGCCGCCAGTGCACTCATGACGGCAGCGGTCTCTGCGGTGTCGCCGGGTCGGATCACCAGCGGCGTCGCGCCGGCGAAACGACGTGTCCAGTCGATGCTGTAGCCGGCGGTCATCTCCGGGGCGCGCAGTACGTGTACTGCCCCGACGATTCCCGTCAGCTCGTCGATCAGCCCGGCATCGATGACGCCGGTACTCATGTGCCGGCCTCGTCGCCTGCGGGCCAGGCGCCCCGCTTCGCCATGACGTCAAGCAGGACCGTGGGCTCGTCGGTCATGATGCCGTCGACGTCGATGTCGAGCAGGCGGTGCATCTCGGCCGGGTCGTCGATGGTCCACACGTGCACAGCCACTCCGTTCCGGTGCGCATAGTCGACCAGCCGGCGGGTTGCGAGCGGGACCGGTCCCTGACGTAGCGGGATGGACGCGATCCGCCCTCGAAAAGGTCGCTCGCGCCGCGTGCGGCCTGGCGGGCCTGATCGGGCCGAGCGACGGGGCCGCGCAAGCAGTCCCGTGAGACTCAGCATCCGCAGGCGAGCGATTTCTTGGGGACTGAAGCTGAGGCACACCGCGTCGCCGAAGGCCTGATCTACTCGCTCCAGCCGTTCGTCGGAGAACGAGCCGATGCACACGCGTTCCAGCACGCCGGGCCGCCGCAGTGCCTCGATGAGCGGCTCGACGGCGGCATCGGTCTTGGGATCGATGCTGATGCGCACGTCGTCGAAGGCGTCGAGCAGTTCCTCGAGCCGGGGAATCGGCTCGCCGCCGACACGTGCCCCCGACACCTCGCTCCAGGTCATCTCCGAGATGCGCCCGTCGAGGTCCGAGGTGGGGGAGAGCATGTCGTCGTGGAACACGGCCAGCACCCCGTCGGAGGTTGCCTGCACGTCGGTCTCGAGGTGGCGGTAGCCCAGGCCGACGGCGCCTTCGAAGGCCGCCATGGTGTTCTGCGGCCAGACCGCGCTGCCGCCGCGGTGGGCTATCGGCACCGGACCCGGCTCATCCAGGTACGGATGCTGCGACGTCACAGCGCAAGTATCGCCGCTCGCCTGCTTGATACATCGGCCGGCGAGGCGCAGCAACGGTGCAGCCGCCGAGATGGCGCCGGGTGCTGCCACCGGTACCGTCACGTCGATGTCAGACGGCGACGCGGGAGTACCTGACCCCCCAGACGGTCACCGGTCGCCGGTGGATGCCTTCGCCAGGTGGGCGGCCAGTGAGCCGGTACCGCTCGACCGGGCGGCGTTGGCCATCGCCTCCCACTGCCGGGCGGACCCGGTCGACGAAGCTGCCGCGCTGGCCGAGCTGGATCGCCTCGGCGCAGCGGTGCGCGAACCCACGCCGGACGCAGTCGTCGATCTGCTCTTCAGCCAGGAGGGCTTCGGCCCCAACCGGGGTCGCTTCGCCGATCCGGCCAACAGCTACTTGGACTTGGTGGTCTCGCGGCGGCTCGGTATTCCAATCACGCTGGCGGTGGTCACCATCGAGGTGGCTCGCCGTGCTGGTGTCGTGCTGCACGGGGTCGGCATGCCGGGTCATTTCCTGGTCGGCACACCCGATCCTGAGGTGTTCATCGATGCCTTCGACGGCTGCGTCATCGACCGGGCGGGTGCTGCAGCGATTTTTGCCCGCTTCGAGTCACGTCAGGCGCTCGATGATTCGTTCCTGCAGCCGACACCGCCCGAGGCGATTCTGCTGCGCATGCTGAACAATCTGCGCACGCTGCACCTGCGCCAGCCCGATGCGCCCTCAATGTTGGCCGTGCTGGAACTGCTGACCCGGCTGCCCGGGTGCCCGATCGACGAATACATGCGACTGGGCCAGGCGCTCGCAACGCTGGGACGGCCGGACGAAGGTGCGCGAGCGCTGGAAGGCGCCGCAGACCGGTTCGGCGGCAACGACGGCGACCAGCTTCGCCGAGCAGCAACACGCCTGTGGGCCCAGCTCAACTAGGCCAGCGAGCAGCCGTGGGGCCACGGTCGCCAGCGCGGGCTACAAGCCGATAGCCAGGTCTGGGCGGCCTCGCAGGTGGGTGCGCTCGTTGACGGACAGCACGCTGCGGTGGCCGTGGCTGGACGCAAAGACTCGTGTTATCGACGTGTAGTCCACGTCAAACTTCAGGAAGGAGTCGGCGTCGAAGCCGAGGCAGCGCGCCAGGTATGCATTCACGACCCCTCCATGGCAGGCCAAGGCGACGCGGTGGCTGCGATGATCAGCGACGATCGCGTCGACCGCATGGTTGACCGCGGCGATGAACTGCGAGGTGCGCTCTGCGTCGCCGAAGGAGCCGGTTGCCAGCTCGTCCCATCGCTCCCGGTCGGTTTCCTTCAACAGCTCCATCGGCACATAGGCGGGGGAGTCACGGTCGAATTCGCTCAGCCCGTCGCGAACCGTGGGTCGCAGGCCGGTTGCGTCACCGATCGCTTGGGCCGTCTGCAGCGCCCGCTGCATCGGGCTGCTGTACAGGGCATCGATGTTCATCTCGGCGAGCCACCCCGCGACCGCAACGGCCTGCTGACGGCCGATCTCCGACAGGGGCGGGTCTGCTGGCTGACCGTCGTGTCGCACGACTCGTTCGGGCTGGCCGTGGCGGACGAAGACGAGTTCCACGGCGGGTGACCCTAGAGGGCAAAATCCATGGCTGACTGCCCTGGCGGGAGCGGTACCGTGGTAGCACATGGCAAGACGGACCAAGATCATCGCCAGCGTCGGGCCAGCCTGCAACGACGAGGCGACCATGACGGCCATGATCGAAGCGGGCGTCGACGTCTGGCGTCTCGGGCTGGCCCACGGCACGCTCGACGAGCAGGTCGAGACGTTCCGGCGGCTGCGTGCCGTATCGGCAGAATCCGGGCGGCACATCGGGATCCTCGTGGACCTGCCGGGCCCCAAGGTGCGCTGCAAGCCGTTCCCCGAAGGCGGCTGCGACGTCACTGAGGAGGCCGTGCTTTCGCTCGCCATCGACGGAGACGCCAGCACGGCGGATCGGATCGTGGTCGACTACGAGGGACTGCTGACCGACGTGGGACCTGGCGACCAGCTGTCGTTCGGCGACGGCAACGTGGTGCTGGTGGTGGAGGACCGTGCCTCCAATGCCCTCAAGACCCGCGTCCTGCACGGGGGTCATCTCGAAGGCCGGCCGGGCCTGCATGTCGACTCGTCCAAACTGCGCATCAGCACGCCGACGCCGCAGGACCTGAAGCTGGCCGACACGTTCATCGACTTGGGCACCGACATGGTTGCGCTGTCGTTCGTCCGCTCCGCACATGACATGCGGCGCTTGGGCGTCGAGCCTCACCCCCGCGGCCCGCTGCTGGTGGCCAAGATCGAGACCAACGCCGCCGTGGAGAACCTTGACGGGATCATCGAGTCGTCCTCGGCAGTCATGGTGGCGCGCGGCGACCTGGGCGCGGAGTGCGACATCGAGGAATTGCCGCACTTGCAGAAGCGGATTATCGAGGCCTGTGTCGCACACGGCCGACCGGCCATCACCGCGACACAGATGCTGGAATCGCTGCTGCACTCGCCGGTGCCGACACGAGCGGAGGCCTCCGATATCGCCAACGCAGTGTTCGACGGCACGTCCGCTGTGATGCTGAGCGGCGAGACGGCCATCGGCCACGATCCCGTGAACGCTGTGCGCACCATGGCCCGCATCACCGAGCGAGCCGACGAGCGCTTCGACTACGAGGCGTGGTGGAACCGGCTGCTGTCGGTGCGCAGGCTGGACGAACGTGCTGCCGACTACCTGCGGGTGACCGACGGCATCACCCAGTCGGCGTCGAGACTGGCGACCGAGCTGGGCGCTCAAGCCATCATCTGCCTGAGCCGCTCGGGGTTCACCGCCCGCAGCATGGCCCGGTTCCGCCCGTCGATGCCGCTGCTGGGCCTGACGCCCGAGCCTCGCACCGCGATGCAGCTCTCGCTTTCGTGGGGGACGCGCCCGCTGGTCTTCGGCGAACGCCTCACCCCGGCCGAGTCGGCACTCGAGGCGGTGCACGCGGCCGCACGCACCGGCGTGGTGCGAAGCGGCGACATGGTGGTGGTGGTGTCGGGCTCGAGCCCTGAGTCGCACGCCACCGACAACCTGCGCGCCATGCGCGTGCCCTGAGAGGCTGAGCCCAGCTAACCGGTGTCGATGTCGATATCGACGTCGATTCGGGAGGGGTCGATGCGGTCAGGCCCGCACAACGGGTTCTGGGGTACCTGCACGGTCCGGCCGAAGGCCTCGCACGAGCAGGTGTCCTGGCAGTCGCGCAGCCCGGTCCATTGCACGGCCAGCACCGCTGCCCCGCCGATCAGCACCACCGCGATGAGTACGGCCAGTACTAGCCGGCGTATCAGCCGGAGCGCAACGAAGGCCGCCACGGCCAATGCGGCGATCCCGCCGACCAGAGCGATGCTGAGGCGGTCGGCATCGAGCCATTCGGGCAGCACTCCAACAGAGAGTACGCAGCGTGCTGGCAGCGCCCGTGGACCGCTCCCGGGCCGGCGCCAAGGCGCTCACTAGAGTCGAAGTGGCTCGAACGACACTTCATGAGGTTCCACGCATGGCGGCCACACCCATAGACCTGCGCCCGGGCGGCCTGCCCGAGACGGTGCTGGATCCGGCCCCTCCCGCCGCCGTCGCGGCATGGGAAGCGGCGATGGCTCTACGAATGGCTGAACGGGGTGCTGCGCTATCGGCGGTGGCCGCCCGCTGGCCGCGGCTGCTGGAGGCCTGGGCGGAACTGGGGCGCTGGGCGGCGAGCGAGGGCCGCCACATCGAGGCGTACGCCTACTGCAGAGTGGGCTACCACCGGGGACTTGACGCGCTTCGCGCCGCCGGCTGGCGGGGGAGCGGCTACGTCCGCTGGGCGGAGCACACCAACACTGGCTTCCTGTGGTCGCTGCTGGGCCTGGGTCGGTGCGCAGCCGCCATCGGCGAGCACGATGAGGCCGACCGGTGCGCCGGTTTCCTGATGCAGCTCGACCCCGGAGGCGAGCCGTCCACGGGTGAGTGGCCGCAGGCGTGAAGCCCGCCGGCGTCGTGCTGTGCGGCGGCGCATCCACGCGTATGGGCATCGACAAGGCCGGCCTGGAACTGGCGGGCCGACCGCTGGCCTTGTGGGTCGCCGATGCGCTTTCGGCCGCGGGAGCAAACCCTGTCGTGGCGCAGGGCGGCAGTCCGCCGTTGCCGCTTGCGGCTGATCCCGACAGCTCGCCACATGCCGGACCGCTCTCGGCCCTGATCGATGCGCTGGAGCGCCATGGCGATGTGCTCGTGTGCCCGACCGACGTGCCGACGGTGCCAGCCGAGCTGCTTGCCGCCCTGGTCGAGCGCGCCCGCAGTACCGGTGCGCCAGTGGTGCTGGCTCGCAGCGACCGCCCGGAGCCGCTTATCGGCCATTACGCCCGCGGATCGCTCTCGATGTTGCAGGCGGGCATGCAGGCTGGTGCGCGCGGACCGAAGGAGGCTTTCGACATCGAGAGCGTTCCGACTGTGCCGGTGGCAGCGTCTGATGTGCTGAACGTGAATACGCCCGCCGATCTGGCCGCAGCCGAGTCGATCTTGGCGGCTCGCGAAGCGGCCCAGCCGGGAGCGAGCTGACCCGCATGGCACCCCCGCGTGACCGACCTCGCCGCAGCTCGTCTCGCCATGATTCGTCTCGCAGCGATCGGCGCCGCAGCGACTCGTCTCGCCGGGATGCATCACCGTACGAGTGGGTGGACACGCAAGCGGATCTCGACGCTCTGGTCGCCGATCTGCTGACCGCCGGCTGCGTGGCCGTGGACACCGAGTTTCACCGTGAGCGCAGCTACAGACCGCAGTTGGCGCTGGTGCAGATTGCGTTCGGCGAGCGGATCGCGCTCATCGATCCCACCACCACCGAGGTTGCAGTGCTGGGCGCCGTGCTGGCGGCTGATGTCCTGATGGTCATGCACGCGTGCGCGCAGGACATCGAGGTGCTGTCCCAGGAGTGCGACGCCATCCCGTCGCAGCTCTTCGACACACAGGTGGCCGCCGGTTTTCTGGGCATGAGCACACCGTCGCTGTCGGCGCTGACTGACCGGCTGCTCGGCGTGCGGCTGGCCAAGGGCAACCGCCTGACCGACTGGTTCGAGCGGCCGCTGCGACCGGCCCAGCAGCGCTACGCAGCCGACGATGTGGCGTACTTGATCCCCCTGCTTGACGAGTTGCGCTCCCGCCTGACGGCGCGGGGTCGCTGGCAATGGGCGCTCGACGAGTGCGAGCAGTGGCGCCGACCTCCCGGTCCGCCGCCGGATCCTGCCCAAGCGTGGACCCGGATCAAGGGGGCGCGCCAGTTGCGCGGGCCCCAGCGAGCGGTCGCGTACCGGCTGGCTGCCTGGCGCGAGCGAACGGCCAGCGAGCGGGACATCCCGGTGCGCTTCGTGCTGTCGGACATGGCGCTGCTGTCGATCGCTCAGCGTCGCCCCCGCAGCATCGATGACCTCGGCGGCTTGCGGGGGGTGGACGGCGGCCAGTTCCGCGGCGCGGCCGGCGACCGGATCATGGCTGAGGTGCGGCGCGGTCTCGACATGGCGCCGGGCGACATCCCAGCGAGCGCGCTGCCGGCGGGGCCCAACGTGGATGCGGCACTGCAGCCGGCCGTCCCGCTCGTGGGCGCCTGGGTGGACGAGGTGGCACGCACCGAGGGCATCGATCGCAGCCTGCTGGCGACCCGTTCGGACATCGCCGCGCTGCTCGCGGGCGATCCGGCCTCGAAGCTGAGCTCGGGCTGGAGAGCCGAAGTGGTGGGCGATGGGATCAGGTCGCTGCTGGCGGGGGAGGCTGCACTCGCGTTCGATCCGTCGGCTGGCCTGCAGCTCGAGCCGCGGCCCGGCGGGGCGCCTGAACAGTGCGAATGACACGCAGCGCCGTGCCTCAAACGGTAGGGTGGCAGGGCACTTCGTAGAACACAGCTGCCCTATCCGGCGCGGATGGGGGCATGTCCGGACGCAGGCAAGCGAGGCCTCGCAGTCGAGCACGAGGAGCCAGCCGGTGAAGAAGGGTCGACATCGCCGCTATGAGGAGGCTCGCAAGTTCCAGCGGGCCACGGCGGAGCGTTTCACCATCGAGGACTACGACTTCGACAACTCGGACCGTTTCGGGGTGGAGCCCGGAGACCGTGACATGGCCGACGAGGAATCGGCTCCCGACGACCAGTACGGCCATCTTGCCGACAAGTACGACGACTATTCGGATCTCGAGGCCAAGTACGCCGATTTCGATTCCGAAGCCGACGAAGAGGCACCGCAGCGCGAGAGCGCCTGACTAGCCGTCGCGGCGGCGGACTGCTGGGTGGGGGAGCAGCTGGGCTGAGGCGACGCGCTGGTCGAGTTGCGTGCGCAGCTCGGCGTAGATCGCCGGTCCGCAGATCGCTGTCAGCTCGTCGCAGAGCGCCCTGAACACGGGCTGGCTGCCGACGTGGGCCTGAGCCGCCGAGGTGCACCACCAGTCGACATCGGTGTCAGGGCCGCCCCAGTCGCGCAGTTCCCATTCCCGCACCATCGTGTAGATGTGGCCGGTGACGGTCTCATGGTCTTCGCGGCGCAGCGGCGCCTGCCAGCAGATCTCGGGCTTGGTGTCCATGGGCCGCCGGCCGGTGCGCTCAGCCAGCAGGTGGAACGCGCAGCCGGCGCCTGCGGGGTGATCGGCCCGGTTCGCGAACACGCACGCACCGTCGACGACTCGGGTGCGCCACCAGCCATCGCCGTCCTGCCAGAGTGCCTCGGCGGGATCGCGGTGGTGCTGCCAGAGCTCGGCGTCCAGCTCGGCGATCATCTCCCGCACGTGTGCGAGGTCGTCATCGCCGTTGAGATAAGCACCGTGGCTGCAGCAGCCCAATGCCAGCTCGGGGGCTGGTTCGATGTCGATGCCGGGGCAGCCGGCGCCGTAGACACACGTCCAGGCGCTGGCAAGGAACGTCACATCGAACAGCCACGTGCGGTGTTCAAGCGGATCTTCCAGCGACAGCCACTCCCGGGTGTCGTGGCCCAGGCTCCAGCCATCGGGGCCCGCACCGATATCAGAAGCCATCCGCGCCGAGCCTACGAGGCCGAGCTTGGGAGGCCGGGGCCTGAGCGGCCCGTGAGCGGAGCTCACGAGAGCGGGGACATTGGCCGAGCCGACTTTTGCCAAGTCGATCTGCGGTGCTTGTGGGGTACGGTCGGGGCGTGGCTTCTGGGGACGACGCGGCCGATGCGGCCCTGCTTGCTGACCTGCGCGGCGTGCTCGGCGACCGGGCTCGCGACAATGACTTCGAACGAGGCCTGTACAGCCGGGACGGCTCGATCGAGGGCAGCCCGCCGGCGATCGTGTGCCTGCCCGAGTCTGCTGCCGAAGTAGCCCAGATCGTGCGTGTCTGCCGTCGCCACAGCCGGCCGTTCCTGGCGCGGGGCTCAGGCACCGGCCTAGCCGGGGGCGCAGTGCCCGTCGGCAGGCCCGTGGTGATCGCCACGGCGAAGATGGACCGCATTATCGAGGTTGACATCGACAACCGAGTGGCGTGGGTGGAGCCCGGCGTGCTCAACCTGGATTTGTCGCGAGCATTGACGCCCCAGGGCTTCCACTTTGCCCCCGACCCTTCGAGCCAGCAGGTCTGCTCGATCGGCGGGAACATCGCCAACAACTCCGGCGGGCCGCACTGCCTCGCGTACGGCGTGACCACGGCGCACATCGCGGCGCTCGAGGTGGTGCTTCCCTCCGGCGACACCACCATCTTGGGCGGTGTGGAGGCGGAGCCGGCGGGATTCGACCTGCGCGGTCTGTTCGTGGGTTCTGAAGGCACCATGGGCATCGCCACCAAGGCCGCAGTGCGGCTGACGCCGAACGCGCCAGCGGTGCGGACTTTGCTGCTCGACTTCGACGATGTCAGCGAAGGCTCGGCGGCCGTCAGCGCCATCATCGCCGCAGGGCTGGTGCCCTCGGCGCTGGAAATGATGGACCAGCGCGCCATCGAGATCGTGGAGGCGTTTGCCCACGCTGGCTACCCAACCGGGGCCGCTGCGGTGCTGCTGGTGGAACTGGACGGCTTGCCGGGTGGGGTGGAAGCGGGCGTGGAGATCGTGCGCGATGTGGCGCACAAGCACCACGTCGGCAATGTGCGTGTTGCGGCCGACGACGAGGAACGGGCGCTCCTGTGGAAGGGCCGTAAGAACGCCTTCGGCGCCGTCGCGCGGATCAAGCCCGACTACTACCTCCACGACACGGTCGTGCCCCGCTCGAAGCTCACCGAGGTGCTCGAGAAGGTGTACCGCATCGCCGATGCCTACGGCTTGATCGCAGTCAACGTCTTCCACGCCGGCGACGGGAACCTGCATCCGATCCTGGCGTTCGACCGGCGTGAACCCGGCGTGGACGAGCGGGTCAAGGCAGCGGGCCGTGACATCGTTGCTGCCTCCATCGAAGCCGGCGGTGTGCTCAGCGGCGAGCACGGCATCGGCCTGGAGAAGCGCGACTACATGGGGATGCTGTTCAGCGCCCACGACATGTACACCCAGGACGTGGTGCGTGAGACGTTCGATCCCGACGGTCTCGCCAACCCGCTCAAGATCATCCCGACCGGCTCGCGCTGCAGCGACTCGTTCCACCAGCATGTGCCCGAAGGTGCCTGGGTGTGAGTTCGCAGCCCAACAGCGCCGGCGCGACGCCGGCAGCAGCGAGCACCGGATCGGCCGATGCCGGGGCCAGCCTGGCTGCGAACATTGCAGCGGAGGTGACTGCGTTTGCCGGCGAAGTCGGCATCAGCGATCCGGTCACGGTGGTGGGCGCACAGACTCATTGGGACGTCGGCGGCGCCCCGCTTGCGGGGACGCGCAAGGTCCGTGCACCTGCAGGCGTGTGGGAACACGAGCCGTCGGAGATGACGGTTCGCTGCGGCGCCGGCACGACGGTGACCGAGCTGGCGGCGCATCTCGCTCAAACCGGCCAGATGGTGCCGCTCGACCCGGCTGACGACGCGGCGACCGTGGGCGGGGTACTGGCGTGCGGCTTCAGCGGACACCGGAGGCTTCGCTACGGGCATGTGCGCGATCTCGTGCTGCAAACCCGCCACGTTGACGCAACCGGCAAGGTCGTCACTGCGGGCGGTCCCACGGTGAAGAACGTCTCCGGGTACGACTTGGCCCGCCTGCTGGTGGGCTCGCTGGGAACGCTCGGTCTGCTGGCCGAGGTGATACTGCGGACCTTGCCGGTGCCGCCTGCCGCTCAATGGCTGGAGGGCGACGGCGACCCCTTCGCGGCGTTGGACCTGCTGTACCGGCCCAGCAGCATCCTGTGGAACGGATCGCACACTTGGATCCTGCTGGAGGGCGATCCGGCCGACGTGGCTGCAGAGGCTGCCAAGGTCGAGCCGCTGGGCTTCTGTGTCGCCAATGGCGGGCCGCCGATCCCCGCAGCCGGGCGCGAGTCGATGCGGCCCTCGGACCTGCGAGCGCTCGCCGGCTCCGGAGGCGAGTGGCTGGCCGAGATCGGCATCGGTCTGGTGCATCGGCACGAACCAGTGCCGGCTGCACCGGTCGCGCCGGCCAATGCTGTGCTGATGGACCAGCTCAAACAACGGTTGGATCCCGACAACCGGCTCAACCCCGGCCGGAGGCCATGGTGAGCCCCGTGGGTGAACCGTTGAGCACAGCGAGTACGTTTCCGCTGCAGCTCGATATCGACAGCGACACGCTCGCTTCGTGTGTGGCGTGCGGCATGTGCTTGCCGCACTGCCCGACCTACCGCGTGACCGGTGAGGAATCGGCATCGCCGCGGGGACGCATTGCCATGATGCGCGATGCCGCCGAGCGGGGCGAGGCCGATGCCGCGTTCGTGGAGTTCATGGACGCCTGCATCCAGTGCCGTGGCTGCGAGACGGCCTGCCCGGCCGGCGTGCACTACGGCCACATGATGGAAGCCACCCGCGAGGCGCTGGCATCCCAGACCAACTATCAGCCGCGCCTGCGGCGGCTCGCCTACCGCGCACTCGGCATGCCCCGCTTGCTTGGCTTCGGGTCACGCTTGCTGGGGCTGTCTCAGCGGCTCGGCCTGGTACGCCTGTTGAGCCTCTTGGGTCGTGTGCGTCCATTTCGCCAACTCGGTGCCATGACCGCCTCGCTGCCGCGTGTGCCGGTGCGCCAGGCACCGCTCACTGCCAGCGGCGACGATGTCTGGCTGTTCACCGGATGCGTCATGGACGCGTGGATGCGCGACACCCACCGGGCCGTGCAGGCCGTGATCGAGGCAACCGGTGCCGGTGTCGCTCTGCCGCCGGCGGGGGCCGCCTGCTGCGGCTCGCTGCACCTCCACGCGGGCTTGGCCTCCGACACCCGGCGCCTCGCGCAAAAGGTGATGGCGGCGCTGCCCGGTGAAGCTCCGATCCTGATCGACTCGGCAGGCTGCGGCGCCACCATGAAGGAATACGGTCACCTGCTGGGCACCGAAGAGGCCCGCCAGTTCGCAGGACGCGTGCAGGATGTGCACGAATGGCTGGCTGCACGGGTCGACGACCTGCCGGAGGGCGCGGGCAGCCGGGCACAACGTCCGCGGATCGCAGTGCAAGACCCGTGCCATCTGCGCCACGTCCAGCAGGCGCACCTGCCGGTACGCACGGTGCTCAGCCGGTTCTTCGATGTCGTCGAGCTGGACGACGACGGTCTGTGCTGCGGCGCAGGCGGCGCCTATTCCCAGCAGCACCCTGAGGTTGCCGGAGCAGTACGGGAGCGCAAGGTGGCCGCCATCGAGCGCACAGGTGCGAGCGTTATCGCCAGCGCGAACCCCGGATGCACGCTGCACCTGCAAGCCGCGGGCCTCGACGTTCGCTACCCGCTGGAGATCGTGGCCGAGCACCTGGATGGCGGCGCGCCGGCATGAATGACGAGATCGCTGAGCTGGCAGACCGCCTCGACGACACGGCCGAGCGACTCGCCGAGCTCAGCATCGAGCTGCTGCAGGGCGCTCTCGCCGATGCTGACACCAGCGACCAGCGCGCCCGGCTCGAGCGCAGCGTCACGCGGGCTCGTCGTGCCACGCACAAGGCAGCCTCGATCCTGCGGGAGTCGATGGGAGCGTCAGAGCCGTTCGACGATTAGACGTCCACGAGCGGCCCCGGCCGGGCTGGCTGCTCAGTAGCCAGCCGAGATGCGGTAGAGCTCGCCGATGAGATCGTCGTACTGGCCTATAGCCAAGGCCACGGCGTAGATCGCGCCGACCGCGGCGCCGGCGATGGCGAATGGCAACCGGTCCAGCACCCTGCCGACAGCCGGCACCGCGTAGGGAGCGGTGGCAATGAGCAGCAGCGGCAGCAAGACACCGACCATGTAGATGAACATGAGCCCGAGCGTGCGTGGGCCGGCAGTGGAGGCGTCATTGAGGATGTCGCCGAGGAGTTCGCCCACGCAGGGCCGCCACAGCCAGCCCGCCAACGCGCCGCCCACGAGGCCTGCGCCGGTGGCGAGCGGCGACGAGTGTCCAGGCGCCCGCCATGCCGCCGCGTAGGTGCCAGCCGCGACGAATCCGGCGATCAACACGGCTGTACCTCGCGCCGCGACCCACCAATGCCCGGCTGCCTGCGCCCAGGCCAGGAACGCAGCACCTGCGATGTAGTACAGCGCCACCGTCAGCCGCGCCCTGCGAGCCACCAGCACCAGTGCCAGCCCCGGCACCAGCGCCGTGAGTGTGCAGGCCCACGTGATCACCCCGATGCCCTCGGTGAGGGTGTCGAAGATGGTTTCCACGACGGATCGGCCTGCCTAGGTGCTGTCCTCGGCGAGGAGTCGCTCGACGGTTGCGTAGAGCTCCCGGTAGGTGTGCGTGCCGTCGCCGCGGCGATCGAAGCGGATCTGGTTGTCGCTGTCGATGACATAGACGCGCGGCCAGTAACCGGTGGGGCCTTCCTGCCAGACGTGGAAGTTGTACTTGGTGGTGTCGAGAGCGATCGGCCAGACCACGCCGAGTTCGGCAGCGGCTTCGATGATGTTGTCGACGTTGGCCTCGTAGCCGAACTCGGGGGAGTGGACCCCTACGACCTCCACACCTCGATTCCGGAAATCAGCATGAAGCTGGGCCAACGCGTCGAGCGTCTTCTTGCAGTTCCGGCAGCCGAAGGTCCAGAACTGCACCACCGTGATCTCGTTGTCTGCCCGGATCTCCTCAAGAGACGTGGCGTCGGTGTTGAGCCAGCCGTCGAGCTTGCTGAGTGTGAGTGCGGTGCCAAGCGCCGGAATCGGCTCGGGTGCCTCCGTCGTTGTCGTCGGCACCGGTGCAGAAGTCGTCGTGGTTGCCGTCTCTAGCGTCGTGGCTTCAACTGCAGCCGTCGTCGGCGATGCCTCGATCGGTTCCGCCTGCGGCGTCGTGGTCGGCGCGTTGGCAGCCTCAGTGACGCCGAGGCCATCGTCGGGTTCGTCGACGGCAGTCCACACGATGAGCGCAACGCCGACGAGCAGAACACCCGCTGCGACAGAGCGCGAGACAGAAGACTTCATCTCAGGCGCAGCGTACGCCCCACCCCACTCGCCACGACCGCGGCGAGAAACCGATGCCATAGCTGCGGAGGCGGCAGGGAACTCTGCGACGTTGGACCTGCTGGATCCTGGGAGCAGAGGGCCCTGCCGCCTGCGCAGCGGGCCCCATCAGTCGCTAGACGCGACTGCCGAGCGATTCGAGCGGGATGAGCTTGCGGTCGGTGGCGTTGTCGGTGGGCCGCAGGATGCGGCTGCGCACCTCGGGGGCACCGTCGGCGTTCTGGTACCCGGTGAGGCGCTGGCGGGTGCGACGCCCGAGGGGTTCTGCGATATCGCGGAAGTCCTGCTCGGTCAGCCCCTGGCCATGCTGCGCTCCCGCAGCACGCGAGATGTTCTCATCCATGAGCGTTCCGCCCATGTCGTTGGCACCCGCCCGCAGGATCTGCTGGGCCCCGGGTGGGCCGATCTTCACCCACGACACCTGGATGTTGTCGATGAGACCCCGGTAGGCGATCCGCGGCACGGCATGCATCAGCAGCGTCTCACGGAAGGTGGGGCCCCGGCGGGCGCCCTTGCGAAGGTAGATCGGGCTGGCCATGTGCACGAACGGCAGCGGCACCCACTCGGTGAACCCGCCCGTGCGCTTCTGCAGCTCGCGGGTGGCCACGATGTGGTTCGCCCAGCTCTCGGGATGCTCGATCGATCCGAACATGATCGTGATGTTCGAGTGCAGACCCACGGCGTGAGCCGCCTCATGGCATTCGAGCCACTCGGCGGTGTTGATCTTGTCGGGGCACAGCACCGCCCGCACCGAATCGTCGAGGATCTCTGCAGCAGTGCCCGGCAGCGACTTCAGCCCCGCCTCCTTGAGCCGCATCAGGTAATCGACGAGCGACTCTCCGAGCCGCTTGGCCCCCTCGATGACCTCGAGGGCCGTGAACCCGTGCAGGTGCATGTCGGGCACCACATCGTGGATTGCCCGGCAGACGTCGATGTAGTAGTCGCCGTCGAAGCTGGGGTGGATGCCGCCCTGCAGGGTCACCTCGGTGGCGCCCAGCTCGGCGGCCTCGATCACCCGTTCCTGAATGTCGGCCAGCGTCAGCATGTACGGCGTGCCCCGCAGGTTCAACGACAGGGGTCCCTTGGAGAAGCCGCAGAACTTGCACTTGAACGTGCAGACGTTCGTGTAGTTGATGTTGCGGTTGTGCACCCAGGTCACGATGTCGCCCACTGCTTCGCGACGCAGCTCGTCGGCCACCTCGCCGATGGCGACCACCTCGGGTCCGCGCGCGGAGAACAGGGTGACAATCTCTTCGTGCCCGACTTGCTGACCGGCCATCACCCCGTCGAGCACCTCGCGCACAGCCCCGCGGGCATGCGAGGGGCCTCCCATGATGTTCGTGGGCAGGTGACCGGCGCCGCCTGAGTACCACTGGGTGGAGTTCTCGTCGGCCACCAGCACGTCTGCGCCGGAGCCGGCGTTGAGGTTCTCCATGGTGCGTTCGGGCATCTGGCCGCCGGGGTCGTCACGGCCGAGGCCTTCGGCGTCGGAGCGGTCCATCACCGGGAACCGGTTCGTCTCGGCCAGCCAGCGCTCGGGCTGCAGCGCGAACTCTGGGTAGATGGTGAGCCGGGGAGCGAGCGTGAATTCGCGTGCTTCGGTGACCTCCCGCAGGCGATCGAGCGCCGGCCACGGGCGCTCGGGGTTGACGTGGTCGGCGGTGATCGGTGAAACGCCGCCCCAGTCATCGATGCCGACGTCGAGCAGCCCGCCGAAGTCGTCGGAGAGATTGGGCGGGGCCTGCAGGTGGATGTCGGCGGGCAGGATCAGCCGTGCCAGAGCGATGGCCTGCGCGTACTCGTCGGGCGGGCAGGCGGGCATGTTGTGCATCGACGTGCCCGCCTTGGGCAGGAAGTTCTGCACGATCACTTCCTGGATGTGGCCCCAGCGAGCGTGGCTCGCCGCGATGGCCTCCAGTGCCGCCAGCCGGTCGGCGAGCGACTCGCCCATGCCCACGAGGATCCCGGTGGTGTACGGAATGGCCCCCTCACCGGCGGCTTCGAGCGTGGCGAGGCGCCGAGCCGGCTCCTTGTCGGGCGATCCTCGGTGGCAGTCGAGGTGGGGGTTCAGCGATTCCAGCATCATCCCCTGGCTGGGCGACACCTCGCGCAGCGCCGCCAGCTCGCTCGCGGTCATGGCGCCCGGGTTTGCATGGGGGAGCAACCCGGTCTCGTCGCGCACGAGGCGGCACATCTCGACCAGGTAGTGGACGGTGGAGTCCCAACCGTGCTCGGCAAGCCAGTCCGCCGCTGCGGGGTAGCGCAGCTCGGGGCGCTCGCCGAGGGTGAACAGCGCCTCGTGGCAGCCCGCCCGGGCGCCGCTGGCGGCGATCTCCAGCACCTGCTCGGGCGTGAGGTATGGCGTGTCGAGCCGCGCCGGGGGCTGAGCGAACGTGCAGTAGCCGCACTTGTCGCGGCACAGCATGGTCAGCGGGATGAACACCTTCGGGCTGTAGGTCACCCGTGTGCCGAACGCCTGGTCGCGCACGGCTGCTGCCCGCTGGGCAAGCTCAGTGAGCGGCAGCGCTGCGAGTGCCAGCGACGCCGCCGAGGGCTGCGGGGCTACGGCAGCGCCATTGGATGAAGCGCCGTTGGCTGCCGGATCGTCCACGCTGTGCGACGGTTCGATGATGGTCACAGGGCCCCTCCGTTCGTGGGCTGCTGTTGAAAGGCGGTGGCGGCTGCGGCGAGCTCTCGGCCGCGCAGCTCCTCCCTGGGCACTAGGCCGCGAGGGGATGCGCCGCTGCGGCTGGACCGGCTGCGGATGCGAGTGGGGCCGACCGGCTCGTCGCAGGCGGGGCATCGCGTTGCGATCTCGAGCGGTGTCCCGCAGTCGGCATGCACCAGCACCGTGGGCGCATCGCCGTCGTGGCACCAGCGGTCGCCCCAGGCCATCAGAGCGAGCAGGCTGTTCGACAGGTCGAGGCCCTTGGCCGTCAGGACGTAGTCGTACCGGACCGGTCGGTGCTGGTAGGGCTCCTTGGCGACAACGCCTGCGTCTACGAGACGGCCGAGCCGGTCGGCCAGCATGTTGCGAGCGATGCCGAGGTCGTGCTGCATGGCGCTGAAGCGGCGCACCCCGCGGAACAGATCACGCAGGATGAGCAGCGTCCAGCGGTCGCCAACAATGTCGAGGGTTGCCTGGATGGAACAGCTCGGCTGGCCCGTTGTGGCGGTCTTCACGGCCGCGCACACTACGGCAGTCAGTTTCGGTTTGCAACCGACCCGCTCAGCTTGCGAGATTCAGGCGCGTGCGTCTGCCTGGCGAGCCGTCAGGCGAGCGAATCAGCCTTCGTCTGCAGCGACACCAGCAGCTCGTCGAAGCTCTTCGTGAAGGCGGCGACGCCTTGCGCCTCGAGCGTGTCGGCGACGCCGTCGAGGTCGATGCCGTGCGCCTGGACGGCACCGAGCACGTAGTTGGCTGCGGACTGATCGGCATCGACGGTGCGACGCAGTTTGCCGTGATCGCAGAAGGCCGCCAGGGTGTCATCGGGCATGGTGTTGACGGTGTGCGGGCCGATGAGCTCGTCGACGTACAGCGTGTCGGGGTAGGCCGGATTCTTGGTGCTGGTCGACGCCCACAGCGGACGCTGCACCTGGGCCCCGAGCGCAGCAAGTCGCTCCCAGCGGGGCCCGCTGAAGATCTCGCCGAAGCGACCGTAGGCGGCCTGCGCCTGCGCCACCGCGGTGCGTCCCCGCAAGCCCAGCGCGCTGGGGGTGCCCACGGCGTCGAGCTGACGGTCGACCTCGGTGTCCGTGCGGCTCACGAAGAACGACGCCACGCTGGCCACGCCCGACAGATCGGCGACGCCGGAGGCGACCCGATCCTCGAGCCCGCACAGGTATGCCTCGGCCACCTGTTCGTAGCGGGCCACCGAGAAGATGAGCGTCACGTTGATGCTGCGACCCTCGGCGATCATTTGGCGAATGGCGCCGAGACCCTCGAGGGTGCCGGGGATCTTCACCATCAGGTTCGGTCGTGCGATGGCTTCGTGCAGCTCACGGGCAGCCTTGGTGGTGGCCGCCTCGTCGTGCGCAAGCGATGGGTCCACCTCGACCGACACGAACCCGTCGGTGCCACCCGACGCCTCGTGGACCCCTTCGAGCGCCCCCAGCGCGCCCCGGATGTCGCTGGTGACCAGTTGCCAGTACGCGTCGTCGACCGAAGTGCCGCCGCACACGAGGTCGCCGAACTGCTCGTCGTAGTCGGGGGACGACTCGATGGCTTTCTGGAAGATCGACGGGTTCGACGTGAGGCCGCGGATGCCTTGTTCGACCCAGGCGTCGAGCTCGCCGCCGGTGATCCAGCCTCGGCGAAGATTGTCGAGCCACGGGCTCTGCCCGCACCGGGAATACAGCCCTTGCAGGCGCCCGTTTGTCCTGCTGCCGTTGCCACCGTCGGTCATGGAAACCTTCCTGTGCGCGTCCCTGCTCAGGTTCTACAGCAGCGCGCGGGCTGCGTCGGCGATGCAGTGTCAGCTTGCCGGCCATCGCGTGGCGGTGGTGCCGTGAGCACGGGCCTACAGCAGTGCGCGGGCTGCGTCGGCGATGGCCGGTGCGGTGAAACCGAAATGGTCCATGAGGTGGTCACCCGGCGCGCTCGCGCCGAACCGGTTCATCGTGACGGTGGCATCTGCATAGCGGTCCCAGCCCATCGCCGAGCCCGCCTCGACGCCCAGCACGGGCACCCCCGGGGGGAATACCGCGGCTCGGTACCCAGCGTCTTGGGACTCGAAGAGATCCCAGCTCGGCATCGACACCACCGAGCTGGCGATGCCGTCCGCGGCGAGCAGCGCGGCCGCAGCTGTGCAGCACTGCACCTCGCTGCCGGTGCCCGCCAGGATCACCGCGGGTGCCGGTGTGTCGATCAGCACGTAGGCGCCCGAGCCGACCTGCGATGGGCGGTCGGTGCCGTCGAGCACGGGGACGTTCTGGCGTGTCAGCACCAGCGCGGTAGGGCCGTCTCGCTCGACTGCGATCTGCCACGCCTGAGACGTCTCGTTGGCGTCGGCCGGCCTGATCACGCACAGGCCCGGGATAGCGCGCAGCGATGCGACGTGCTCAACCGGCTGGTGCGTGGGCCCGTCCTCGCCCACGCCGATCGAGTCATGCGTCCACACGAAAACGGTCTTGGCACCGCTCAGGGCCGCCAGCCGCACAGCGGGCCGCATGTAGTCGCTGAAGACCAGGAAGGTACCGACCACCGGCAGCACGCCGCCGTGCAACGCCATGCCGTTGGCGACCGCGCCCATGGCGTGCTCGCGGACACCGAAGTAGAGCTTGCGCCCGCTCGGATTGGCGGCCGACAGCACCTCGGCGGTCACGTTGGTGCCGGTGTTGCCGGTGAGGTCGGCGCCGCCGCTGATGAGGGCGGGCACGGTGTCGAGCGATGCGTCGAGCACGCGATTGGCGGCGACCCGGGTGGCCATCTGGGTACCGGCCTCGAAGGTCGGAAGATCGGACAGTTCGCCGTTCACTGCGCCGGCCGACCAGAGCGCTTCGAGCCAGCCGCGATCGTGGCCGCTGGCCGCGAGCCGAGCCTCCCATTCGACACGCTCGGTTGCGCCATGTGCGCCGGCTGACCTGTAGGCCTGCACCACGTCGTCGTCGACCACGAACGTCGCTTCGGGGTCCATGCCCATGGCCCGCTTGGCTGCAGCGATCTCCTCGGCGTCGGTGATCGCGCCATGCGCTGCCGACGTGTCGGCCGCCGAGGGCATCGGGTAGCCGATGTGGCTGCGGACGATGATCATCGAGGGACGATCGCTGACCAGCGTGGCCTCGCGGATCGCGCGCTCGAGAGCGTCGGTGTCTTCGGCGGCCTCGCCGAGGTCGGCAACGTGCCAGCCGTACGCCTCGAAGCGACGAGCGGCGTCGTCGCTGAGCGCCAGTTCGGTGCTGCCGTCGATCGTGATGTGGTTGTCGTCGTACACGGCAACCAGGCGGCCGAGCTGCTGGTGGCCGGCGAGCGATGCTGCCTCGTGGCTGATGCCCTCCATCAGGTCGCCGTCGCTGACGATCACGAACGTGCGATGGTCCACCAAGTCGGCGCCCAGGCGGGAACGCAAGCCGCGCTCGGCCATCGCCATGCCGACGGCGTTGGCAAGGCCCTGTCCCAATGGACCCGTGGTGACCTCCACGCCGGGCGTGAGGCCGTACTCGGGGTGGCCGGGCGTGATCGATCCAAGCTGGCGGAAGTCTCGGATGTCGTCGAGCGTGACGCCGTAGCCCACCAGGTGCGCCATGGCGTAGACGAGCATCGAGGCGTGGCCGGCCGACAGGATGAAGCGGTCGCGGTCGGGCCAATCTGGCGCTGCGGCGTCGTAGCGCAGGATGCGGGTGAACAGCACATGCGCTAGGGGCGCCAGTGCCATCGCCGTGCCGGTGTGGCCGCTGCGGGCACGCATCACGGCATCCATCGCCAGTGCCCGGATGGT
This sequence comes from Acidimicrobiia bacterium, assembly GCA_022821985.1. Lineage (GTDB taxonomy): Bacteria > Actinomycetota > Acidimicrobiia > Acidimicrobiales > Poriferisodalaceae > Poriferisodalis. The sequence continues at coordinate 18,703 of JAJECP010000034.1, read as the reverse complement.
GTTGATCTGCCGTGCTTCGAGAGTGGTGTTCATGACGCCCGGTTCATCATTGCCCATCGGCGTCAGAGAACAGCGCCATCGAGGCGGTGAAACCGTGCACGTACGAGCGCGCTCCGACCGGGCCGATTTCGCCAGCGCAGAACATGCCGGCCACCTCGGCCGACGTCTGGTTCACGAGCGCCGACGCGTCGTGATGGGGAGCGTCGAACAGGTGGGTGCCCCGGCCGTTGCACGTGAACAGCAGGGCGCCCTCGGTCTGCAGCGAGTGCGCGAGCGCAGCGCGCAGGTCTTCGTCTGCGGTTTCGGCGTCACGCACATGAAACTGCACGGTCGCGCCGATCGGCGCCTCGTCGCCGATGGCAATGGCGCCGCTGTCACGGTCTGCGCCGAGCACGCCGCGGATCAGGAAATCGCCGCGCTCGAAGTCGATCTTGCGCTCGTCAGTCACCCGGCCGACGTGCAGCCCTCGCTGCACCAGGCGCTGGTCGGCGGGGTCGAGCTTGGAGAACACCTGCTGCAGCCGCTCGAACGGCGGCATGCCCCCGAGCGACTTCACCACGTTGCCCTCGGCCTCGGTGATGATGTAGGGCTGGCCGATGGGTCGGCATCCCTGCGAGACCAGGTGCGTCACGTTCGCGCTGCCGCCCACGATCAGGGCCGCAGCGCCGTCGCGGTGCACGCTGCCGTCCACGACGATGCGGTTGCCGCCCGGCATGGGTGCTCCAGACGACAACCCGCCCAGCACGCTCACGTCGGGCCAGCGCTCGGCCCAGTGCCCGAGGGCGGCATCGACGGGGTAGGAGTACGGGTCGGCCAGCACAATCATCGAGAGATCGCCGGCGGCGTGCACTTCGTCGAGCGCGGCCGCGAGCGCCGGGTCGTCGGCAGCCGGATCGGGCACCCCGCCCAGCCGGACAGCGCGCGCCCTCGGCGCGTTGCCGCCGCCCAGGCTTCCCACCCACAGCACCGCTGCGGTTTCTTCCTCGATCTCACGCTCGCCTGCGGCCACCGAGACCGCCGTCGTGCCGATGAATGCACCGGGATTCAGCAGCTCGACCACCGCCGCTGCGATCTCGTCGGTATTGCCCATGTGCTCGCCCGAGGTGAACAACACGGCCACGTCGGGCTGCACCCCCAGCGTTTCGAGCACCCGTCCGACGATCTCGCCGGTCGCGATGCCCGGATCGGCGTGCTGTGACAGTCCGACGGTGAACGGCATGAGTACCCCGCCCGCCTAGCTGTCCTGCTGCGCTGGCGTGCCGGTCCAGCCGCCCGTGGCCGGCTCTGCAGCTGGCGGCGCGGGCTCGTCGGCGGGCGGGTTCATGGTGAGGGGAACGATCAGCACGTCGCCCTGGTCGACGCGACAGTGGGCCTCGATCGTCGACGGCTCGTCGAAGGTCAGCTCGGCTTGGACGAGGTTGTAGCCGAACTTCCCGGGCTCGACGCTGAGCGGCTGCACATTGCGCGCCACCTGCTCATCGCCGCGCATGAATCTCACTTCCAGCGCCGCCAATCCGGTGTGCGAGGCGGGACAGCGCACGAGCACGAGCATGTGCGGCGTGATCGTCACCGGGAACGGTCCCGGGGCCGCCGTCGAGAAGTGAACGCCGCCCAGATCGATGCGGGCCGCGCCGCCCGCGGCCTGGCGCATGTCGAAGTGCTCGATGAACAGCGCGGACATGATCTGCACGCTGTGGATCGTAGGCGTGCTGCACCCCCGACAGGCGAACGCATTTCGGCTCAGCCTCCTAGATTGCCTGGCATGGCACCTAACGAGAGATTTGACGGCGAATACGGTCCCAGCACATGGGGCTGGGTGAGGGAGCAGGCGGACGCGTACGAGGCGTCGGACGGCAGCGAAGCCAACACGCTGCGCGACACCGGCTTGCCGATCATCGTGATGACAACGGTTGGGCACCGCACCGGTCTCGTGCGCAAGGTGCCGCTGATGCGAGTTGAGCATGAGGGTGAGTACGCGATCGTCGGCTCCAAGGGCGGCGCCCCGGCGCATCCGGGCTGGTACCACAACTTGATGGCCGATTCGACCGTGCTCATCCAGGACGGGCCTGAGCCGTTCGAGACCACGGTGCGCCTCGTCAGCGGTGCCGAGCGTGAGGCGTGGTGGGAACGGTGCGTGGAAGCCTTCCCGCCCTACGCGGAGTATCAGGCCAAGACAGATCGCGAGATCCCGGTCTTCATCTCTGCCCCACGCGCCTGATCAGGCTGGCTCGCTGGGCCGGTCAGCGGGCGAGCAGCTGGCGGTAGACGTCGGCCGCTCGTTCGAGCTCTGCGATCTCGACCCATTCGATCGCTTGGTGAGCCTGATCGATAGAACCCGGGCCGAACACCACGATCTGGTCGGCCACTTCGCTGTAGCGCAGCGCGTTCGTGCCGAAGTCGGCCACGGCGGGGCTGTGGCCTGATATCTCCGCCAGAGCGGTGACCAGATCGCTTCCGGGGGCTTGGAAGAAGGCGTTCTCACCCAGACCGTTCGCCAGCTCTACCTTCACCCGCGCGGGCAGCGCTGCGGCGCGCACCAAGTCGGTGAGGCGAGTGAGTTCAGTTCGGTAGTCCTCGCCGTCGGCGATGCGCCTGCCGATGTACAACTCGCAATGGTCGGGAATGATGTTGCGAGCCCGCCCGCCTTCCATCTCGTTGACCGACACCGTGCCGGCCCCGAGCACACCGACTTCCCGCTGGTTCGCCAAGCGCTCTTGCTCGGCATCAATGGCGGCGATGATGCGGGCGCCGGCGGACAGCGCATTGATGCCCAGGTGGGGTTTGGAGGAGTGCGCTGCACGCCCCTCCACCTCGACTTCGAGGCCGAGCCCGCCCTTGTGGCCGTACACCGGCACGCACATTGTCGGCTCGGCGACGACGATCTGCTCGCGGCGCTCGTTGCGCTCCAGCAACCGGTCCCGGTAGGCGCCTGCGCCGGCCAGGCCGCCGCCTTCCTCGGAGATTGTGCCGACTAGCTCGACGGTGCACATCGGCTGCTGATCGGCGGCAGCCATCTCGGCCAGCACGGCGAGCACGACGGCCATCGTCGCTTTGGTGTCGACCGATCCTCGGCCCCAGACCCGACCTTCGCTGATCCGGCCCTCGAAGGGATCGCCCTCCATGTGCTCGACGCCGACGGTGTCGAGGTGCACGTCGATGGCCAGCATGCGCTCGGTGCGGCCGGTGAAGCGGGCATACACGTTGGGACGCCCGGGTTCGATCTCGTCGAGCTCAACTTCGGCGCCCAGCGCTGCGGCCCGTTCGGCCACCCAGTTGGCCATATCGGCCTCGGCAACGGTGCCCGAGCGCGGCCCGTGGTGCATCGGGTTGACGCTGGGAATGCGCACCATGTCGCTCAGCAGCTCGGCTATGGATTGGCCGGTGGCAGTGCCGTTCATCGTGCCTGTCGCCTCGCCGTCGCTCATGAGTCACCTCTTCGTGGCGGAGCGTACGCGCAGCGCGATCAGAACGCAGTGAACGGCAGCGTGGGGTTGGCGAAAAAGCACAGCCGATCCGGGAGCCCGAAGCCGTACCGTTGTGGCCTATGTCGACTGGACCTGCGCCTGCTGGCGGTTCGCGTGTGCTGGCCGAGCTTCCCGTGGGGGAGCGGGTGGGCATTGCGTTCTCCGGTGGGCTCGACACCTCTGCAGCGGTTGCGTGGATGAACGAGCGCGGCGCGCTGGTGTGCGCCTACACGGCCGATCTGGGCCAGTACGACGAACCTGACCTGTCAGGGGTGCCACAGCGGGCGCTCGACTACGGCGCCCACGTAGCACGCTTGGTGGACTGCCGAGCCGAACTGGTGCGAGAGGGTTTGATGGCGCTGCAGTGCGGCGCGTTCCACATCTCGACAGCCGGCCGCACGTACTTCAACACCACGCCGCTGGGCCGAGCGGTGACCGGCACGATGCTGGTGGCGGCCATGGCCGAAGACGGCGTGGACATCTGGGGCGATGGCTCGACGTACAAAGGCAACGACATCGAGCGCTTCTACCGCTACGGCCTGCTGGTCAACGCCGGGCTGCGCATCTACAAGCCCTGGCTGGACTCGACATTCGTGGACGAACTGGGCGGTCGTGCCGGCATGAGCGAGTTCTTGGTCTCGCGCGGGCTGCCGTACCGGGACCCCACCGAGAAGGCCTATTCCACCGACGCGAACATCTGGGGTGCCACCCACGAGGCCAAGCAACTGGAGGATCTCGGCACGTCGATGGAGATCGTGGAGCCCATCATGGGCGTCGCCCACTGGGACCCAGCGGTCGACATCGACACCGAGGACGTCACGATCCGCTTCGAGGCTGGCTGGCCGGTCGCCATCGGCGGGCGGGAGTTCTCGGCATCAGACGCAGAGGGCAGCGATCACGTTGCGCTGGTGCTGGAAGCCAACGCCGTCGGCGGGCGCCATGGCCTCGGCATGAGCGACCAGATCGAGAACCGCGTCATCGAGGCCAAATCACGTGGCATCTACGAAGCGCCGGGAATGGCGCTGCTGCACATCGCGTACGAGCGGCTGCTGTCAGCGATCCACAACGAGGCCACGCTCGACAACTACCGCACGATGGGCCGCCGTCTGGGCCGGCTGCTGTACGAGGGCCGCTGGTTCGACCCCCAGGCGCTGATGCTGCGCGACTCGCTGCTGCGCTGGCTCGGCTCGTCGGTTTCGGGCGAAGTCACGCTGCGGCTGCGCCGTGGCGACGACTACTCAGTGCTCGACACCACCGGCCCAGCGCTCACCTACGCATCCGATCGTCTGTCGATGGAACGAGTCGAAGACGCAGCATTCGGCCCAGGAGACCGCATCGGGCAGCTCACCATGGCGAACCTGGACATCGCCGACAGCAGAGACAAGCTTGCGGCTTATCGCGACACCGGCCGGCTCGGCCCCGGCGGCCTGGCCGAGCTCGACACCTAGACAGCTGGGCGGACAGTTGAGTCTTCTGGTCGCACCTGTCGTTTCCCGCTCTTGTTCGCTTCGCTCACGGGCCGCTCGGGCCACGGCTTCGCCTATCGGCTCAGCCTCTGGCCGCTGCGGAAGCCGTTGAGGATGTCGTTGAAGGTGGCGCTTGGCCGCATCGCGGCTTCGGCGAGTGCGGGGTCGGGCAGGTAGTAGCCGCCCAGGTCGACCGGCACTCCCTGGCACTCCACCAGCTCGGCAACGATCTGGTTCTCATTGACGGCCAACGCTGCCGCCAGCGGGGCGAATCGCTCGGCGAGGTCGGCGTCTGTGCCTTGGCGGGCCATCTCGTCGGCCCAATGCTTCGCTAGATGGAAGTGGCTGGCGCGGTTGTCGGGCTCGTTCACCCGGCGGCTGGGAGCGCGGCCCTCGGCGAGCCATGTGCCGATCGCAGCGTCGAGGGTGTCAGCGAGCAGCTGCGCGACGGGGTTGCCGGCCACACGGGCCAGATGTTCGAGCGACACCGCCAGGGCCAAGAACTCGCCCAGGCTGTCCCAGCGGAGGTGGTTCTCGGCCACCATCTGCTGGACATGCTTGGGCGCTGAGCCGCCGGCGCCGGTCTCGAAGAGCCCGCCGCCGGCCATGAGCGGCACGACCGAAAGCATCTTGGCCGACGTTCCCAGCTCGAGGATCGGGAACAAGTCGGTGTTGTAGTCGCGCAATACGTTGCCCGTGACCGAGATGGTGTCTTCCCCCCGCCGGATGCGCTCCAGCGAGAAGCGGCAGGCATCGGCCGGGGCCAAGGTCCTGATGTCGAGCTTGCCGATCGAGGCGTCATCGGCCTGCCGTAGCGCCAGTCGCGCATCGACCTTGGCGATGAGCTGCGCATCATGGGGCCGTTCGGCATCGAGCCAGAACACCACCGCAGCACCGGTGAGCTGACCGCGCTCGATGGCCAGGTCGACCCAGTTGGCGATGGCTGCGTCGTTCGTGGTGCACATGCGCCAGATGTCGCCCTCGGCGACCCGGTGGCTCATCAGCACCTCGCCGGACTCAGTGACCACGCGCATGGTCCCGGCGGCGTCCACCTCGTAGGTCTTGTCGTGACTGCCGTATTCCTCGGCCTTCTGGGCCATGAGGCCCACGTTGGGCACCGAGCCCATGGTCGTCGGGTCGTAGGCGCCGTAGGCCCGGCAGTCGTCGATCACTGCTTGGTAGATGCCGGCATAGCTGGAGTCGGGGATGACGGCCTTGGTGTCGTGCTGGTTGCCCTCGGCGTTCCACATCTGGCCCGACGACCGGATCATGGCCGGCATGGAGGCGTCCACGATGACATCGCTGGGCACGTGCAGGTTGGTGATGCCGCGATCGGAGTCGACCATGGCCAAGCCGGGGCGCTCGGCAAGCGTGGCGGCGATGTCGGCCTCGATGGCCTTGCGCTGTGCTGCCGGCAGCGATTCGACGGCGGCCAGCACGTTGGCCCAGCCGTCATTGGGGTCTGCACCGGCTGCCGCGAGTGCTTCGGCGTGCCGGTCGAACACCGGTGCGAAGAACGCCCGCACTGCATGTCCGAAGACAATCGGATCGGCGACCTTCATCATGGTGGCCTTGAGGTGCAGCGAGAACAGCACGCCACCCGAGCGGGCGTCGGCGATCTGATCATCGAGGAACTCGCGCAGCGCGGTGACCGACATGAACGTGGAGTCGACGACATCGCCGGCGCCCACGGGGACCTTGCGCATCAGGCGAACGTTCCCGTCGTTGTCAACATGCTCGATGCTCAGCGAGCTGGCGCCGCCCGCCGTGACCGACTGCTCATTCGAGCGGAAGTCGCCGCCGGACATCGTCGACACGTGGCTCTGGCTCTGCTGTGACCAGGCGCCCATCGAGTGGGGATACTGGCGCGCGTATTCCTTCACGGCGCGCGGTGCGCGGCGGTCGGAGTTGCCCTCGCGCAGCACCGGGTTCACCGCCGATCCCTTCACCCGATCGAAGCGCCCGCGAATCTCGCGCTCGGATGCGTTGGCCGGATCGTCGGGATAATCGGGGACTGCGTAGCCCTTCGATTGCAGCTCGGCGACGGCGTCCTTGAGCTGGGGGACCGAGGCAGAGATGTTCGGCAGCTTGATGATGTTGGCGCCGCGGTCCTGGGTCCACTCGCCGAGTTCGCTCAGCGCATCGCCGATTCGCTGGTGCGGCTCGAGCATGTCGCCGAATGCCGCGATGATCCGCCCTGCCAGCGAGATGTCACGTGTCTCTACATCGACACCTGCAGCATCGGTGAACGCCGTGATGATCGGCAGCAGCGAATAGGTGGCCAGCGCTGGTGCTTCGTCGGTGTGGGTGTAGACGATCTTCGAACCAGAGTCGTTGGGCGAGGAAGACATAGCGATTGGACGCTACCGCCCGCCGGGGAGCCGCCGCCCATTCGGCAGAGGCGGCTCAGCCAGAAGCGTGCGCGGCGGCGGAGCTTCCCGCCAGGCGGCCGAACACGGCACCAGCCGAGAGGCCCGAGCCGCCGGGATAGTTGCCGTAGAACAGGCCGCCCACCAGCTCGCCTGCGGCATACAAGCCCGTGATCGGCCGCAGGTCGGTGTCGATCACACAGCCGGTTTCGTCGATGCGCAGCCCGCCGAACGTGAAAGTCAGGCCGCATGTCACGCGGAACGCTGAGAAAGGTGGCGTTTCGATCGGCATCGCCCAGTTCGTCTTGTCGGGGCTGAGGCCCTTGGTGCGGCGACCGTCGAGCACGTTGGGGTCGAACGGGACGCTGCGGTCGACCGCTGCGTTGAACTCGCTGATGGTCGCCAAGGCCTGCTCGGTGTGCACGTCCTCCATGCGTGCGCAGAGCTCTTCGATGCTGTCGGCGGTCACTTTGGTGACTTGGCGGATGCGGTACTCGTCGCGCTGCAGGTGCTCGGTGCTGGCGTCGAAGACCTGCCAGGCCGAGTGCCCCGGTTGGGCAAGGATCTCGCGTCCGTATCGGGCGTAGGTGTAGTTGCGGAAGTCGGCGCCCTCGTCCACGAAGCGCCGACCGTCCTGGTTCAGCACTATCGCGAACGGGTAACTGTGCTTCTGGAATCCGTCGCCGACGGCGAGATCGCCGAACTCCGGGGCGTTGTAGTCCCACGCCACAGCGTGAGCGCCGCTCCAGTTGCCATACGGCATCGCGCCGATGTCGAGCGCCATGGCGATTCCGTCGCCGGTGTTGAAGCGGGTGCCGCGCACCTTGGCCAGGTCCCATCCGGGACCGAGGTAGCGGGTGCGCCATTCGGCGTTGGCCTGGAAACCGCCAGCCGCCAGCACGACAGCGCTGCATGCAACGTCGATCACACGGCCGCTGCGCCGCACGCGAACGCCCCGCACCGCGCCGCCGTCGTCGGTCAGCAGCGAGCGCCCGGCGGCCTCGTGCCACAGGTCGATCCGGTTCCGGCCGAGCGCCGCCCGCAGCGACTCCACGAGACCTTCGCCGCCGCCCACCGATTCCACCGTGAGGCCGCCCCAGAACGTGAAGCGCCCGTCCACCTTGAAGGCCTGGCGTCCCCAGATCGGCGCGAACCGCACCCCGTGGCTCGCCATCCACATCAGCGTGTCCTTGCTGCGGGTGACGAGCGTGTCGGCCAGCTCGGGATCGCACCGGTAGTCGGTGATGCGACCCAGATCAGCGTAGAACTGCTCTTCGGTGTAGGTGCCGAAGTCGGTCATCTCCACTTCGGCGTCGGTGAGATCGGGCATCAGCGCCCGCAGGTCGTCGACGCCGTCGTAGGCGAAGCGGATCGCGCCGGCAGTGAATCGGCTGTTGCCGCCGGCCTCGGCCTCGGGCGCCCGTTCCAGCACGAGCACCCTGGCACCGCCCTCGTGGGCCGCGAGCGCCGCGCACATCGCCGCATTGCCCGCGCCCACCACCACCACGTCGTAGTGCTCCGTGGAGCCTGCCGCCGCCGATCGATCAGGCGCATTCACGCCGAGCGAGCCTATGTGGAGCGTCCCGACGATGCGGGAGCGAGGCCGGCCGGCCGAGTCACTGTGCCCCGGTGCGGAAACGAACCGGGGGAGCCGCGTACGCTGCGGCGATGAGCGAATCCAGCACAACCAGCGACGCTGCGAATGGCGATGTGGTGATCGACCACGAACGCCTTGCGGAGTTCATCGCCGAGATCTTCCGCCACACCGCGTGCTCGGATGCCGAAGCGCAGCGCATCGGTCGCAGCCTCGTCGGAGCCAACCTGGCAGGACATGACAGCCACGGCGTGATCCGGTCGGCGCTGTACGTGGAGCTGCTGGCCAATGGCGTTCAGCTTCCCGACCAGGAGATCAAGGTGCTGATCGACTCGGGCGCGTTGCTGCTGGTGGACGGGCAGTACGGCATGGGCCAGACCGTCGGGCCTGCTGCGGTCGAGCTGGGCATCGAGCGCTGCAAAGAACTGGGCGTTGCGGTGGCGGGGCTGCGCAACGCGGGCCACCTCGGCCGCATCGGCGAGTACGCCGAGATGGCCGCAGCCGAAGGCCTGGTCTCGGTGCATTTCGTGAACGTGGCGAACAGCCGGCTGGTGGCCCCGTTCGGGGCCAAGGCCCGCCGCATGGGCACCAACCCGTGCGCGTATGGCGCTCCTGTGGCCGGTCGGCGTCCCGTCATCCACGATTTCGCCACATCGGTGGTTGCTGAGGGCAAGGCCATGGTCGCCTTGCACGGCGGCCCGGCCGTCCCAGACAACGCCCTCGTTTCCGGCGACGGAGAGATCACCGGCGACCCGCGCGTGCTGTACACGTTCCAAGAGGGTGAGCGCCCCAACTCGATGGACGGTCCCGGCGCGCTGCGGGCAATGGGCGAGCACAAGGGCTCGGGCATTTCGGTGATGTGCGAACTGCTGGCCGGAGCGCTCACCGGTACCGGCACTGCAGGACCGCGCAGGGTTCGCTTCGCCAACGGCATGCTCTCGGTCTACGTCGACCCGGCCCAGGTAGACGCCGCAGTGGGCGAGACCGACGACGGCTACAACGGCATCGCGGCGGACTATCTCGACTGGTTCTACGACGCCGACGCCATCGATCCCTCCGAGCCCGTGAAGCTGCCCGGCGACGTGGAGCACGAACGGCGCCAGCACCGCATGGCCAACGGCATCACGCTGCCCGCCGAAACCTGGGAGAGCATCTGCGGCGGCGCCCGAGCCGCCGGCGTGCCCGAAGCAACAATCGCCGCCGCCGCTGGCTGACGCCTCATCTGATGCGCGCTCACTTCCCGCTCATCGGAGTGGCGGCCTGAGTTGCAATTCGTGAGTTAAGTGGACTGGGCCGGAATTGTGGCCCGGGTGCGTTGGCTCGCTGTGATGAGGAAGCATGTAGCGCCCTGTTGGGCCAAGGCTTCCGGGAAGCCTCCAGCGCACCATTTTTTTGCTGGCCCAGATCTGCAGCCTGTGTTCGCCGGCGGCCGTGATGGGCGGGTGATTGCGAGGGCCGACGTAGGCCCAGGTAGGTGGCCGCCGACGTGGAAGAGCGCTCCCGGGTGTGCGCCCTTCAGATGCAGCACGTCAGGCAGAGGTGCCGACGGCGTGCCTAACTTCTGGGCTAGTCGAACTGCGCTCTGAGGAGACACGGCAGCAATGAGTCTTGACATTTCGGAAGAGGTAGGCGGCCCGGTCAGCTCGGATGAGTCCTTGGCTAATGCCGATCCGGTTTGGACCCAGGAGGCCATCGAGGCAGAGAGGCAGCGCATCGCCGGGGACCGGTGGGCAAAGCGGGTGCTTGGCCGCGGCCCAACACCCGAGACGCTCGCCGACATCGAGGGTCACATTCGACGGATGGACGGCGAGAACCTGGCGTTGGCGTTGAGCATCCTGGGCCAATTGGGCAACGACGACACCGCTGCCGTTACTGCTTTACAAGAACTACTGGGACATGAGAGACCCGGTGGCGCGTACCAGCTGCGACAACTGATCGACGCACTTCGCTTCGGTGTGTTGCCCACATCTCCGGCGCCAGCGAGACGTGCGCAGCGCAGAATTCGGACCTTTCGAACTCGGTTCGAAGAGTCTCTGGCACCCGATTCCTTGGCGTACCTCGGTGACAACGAACAGCGACTCGGTGACATGCTGGCTGACGAAGCTGCGCAGGAGGCCGAGGATGACGAAGCGGCCCAGGCCGAGGCAGAGCACTCCGAGCACCTAGCCAAAGCTGGCGTCTATGTGTTCACCTATCCCCACTACCACCGCCACCCCACGATTCCTTCAGAGCGCACTGACCGGTTACCGGATCGGACGCTGATGAAAATCGGTTCGGCGAGCAATCTCGGCCAGCGCATCGACCAAATCGCCAACCAGACCGCAGCGCCTGAGCCGCGCCGCATCCTGCGCTTGTACCTGTCCAGCGACCCGGACGCGGACGTGAGGGAACTTGAGTACAAGTTTCACCGACTGCTTGATGCTGCTGGCCATGCCGGTCCCCGTCGAGCCTCCGTCCAGCGTCAAACGGGCGGAACCGAGTGGTTCACTACGAGTCTCGACTTCCTCGACTCTGTGGCTGCGACTCTCGCGCTTGAGATCATCGTTTTCGACGCCGTCGAGGGCCTATAGCGGCACAGCGCACCTAGCGGCCACCGTGTGAGTCAGCTGCTAGCCCCCAGTCGTCAGCGACGTGCCCGACGAGACGTGACGGGCGTGACCTCGAGCGATAGTCGTAGAGCTCGTGGGTTGCTATGCCCGCAATTCGACCGAAGTAAAGCCTCGGCTGCGTGCCCAAGCCGAGCCAGTCGCGCCGGGGATGAGAAGATCGATTTCTCGGGCTGTATTTCCGCCGCGCCCATGGCCGTTGGAGATTCCAGCGTGTATCGCGGCGGTGGGTCGTTGCAGTAATGGCTGCTCGGGCCAGACGTCAGCGATGGCAGCTAGGCACAGGTCGGCGGTACGACGCCGCCGGTCACTGCGCACGAGAATCGTGGCATCCGGCTGGAGGTGCTTCTTGGCCTCTTGGAGAACGGCGGTGATGAGTTCGCGGTATCCCGACTGTGCAGTGAACTTCGATGTCCGTTGCCAATCCTTGCCAAAGTTGTGGCCAAGCAGCCATAGGCGTATCCAGTGGTCGTTCCAGTAGTCGGTCACTCCGCGGTACGGCGGCGACGTGATCAGTAGCTGAGCGCGGGCGTTGCGCCGCTTGGGCAGTACATCCTGCGCATCGCCCAGCACGACACGGCTCGCTGCTTGCTCAGGGACGCCGAACCGGTAACGGCGACGGATCTTGTCTTCGAGCAATGCCACGGGGTCGACGTCGGGCGGATTGTGCATGCCATTGCGAGTCCACCACCTGACGGCGTATTGGGGCGAGTGGGCGATGGTGGGAGATAAAGCGTTTGAGAGTCCAGCTCCGAGCTTGTCCTGCATGTGCAGGGCGATGAATGCCATCAGAGTCCGGTCGACGATGGAGGCTTCCCATCGCAGTTCGCGGCGAGCAGCTTTCAGGAATGCACGCACGGAAGGCGCCCACGCCATCGTTTCAAAGCGGGTGCTGCTGCGCCTATCGGCGGGGCGACAACTGCGATCAATCTCCTTTAGCCGGGACAGAACCTGGTTGAGATTCTTGGCGGGTTGTTGCTTGGCCGCGGCGAACAGCCAAGCGATCGGGTTGATGTCAACGGCAAGTGCACGGCGGCGTAGAACGGTCGCCACAAAGGTGGCGTTGCCTCGACCGCAGAACGGGTCGACTACGACGTCATCCTCGTCTGTCAGGCTTGAGACGGCGTCGTGGAGAAAGCCGCGGGGAAACATGGCGTAGTAGCGGCCGAACCCGTACCAGCGGCCTGCCGCGGTGTTACGGCGCCAGATCTCTGCTTCGCCGAGCGCCAAGGGACTCATGTGATCATCTCAGCAAGCTCTGGATCAGATCCTCACCAGCCTTGAGAGGAATCGATGCCCATCGATGCGCCCGACGCAACGCGAGGAACTGGTCAGTGCCGACACCGAGCGGCGCCGCAGTCGCAATGGCATCGCCAAGTGAGAGGGGAGGTGGATGATCCGTCAGCGGGGGATCAACTTCAGGCTGGGCGATGTTCAGCACCAAGCGTTGACCGTTTGGTGTCTTGAGCACCAAAGGTCGTCCGAAATGGGTTACGTGGCCCCACGGCTTCGAGACGCTCGATTGGCCAGGGACAATGTTCTCTCGGATGTAGGTGTTGTCGGGCATCCAATAGCGATTTGGGGGGATTCTCCGGTTCGGCGTTGGGTCGCGGTCAATTTCCTCGGCGTGCCGCACGAACGGTCCGGACTTGACGCCGGACAACACGACGATCTGGGCACCAGGATGGGCGTCGGCAAGGAGGCACTGGATCCTCCTGAGCTCGTCACGCATAGCGCGGGCGAGGACGGCAATGGTGCCCATTGCTGCCAGTTGGCCGTCCATAACGAATGCTGTGTTCCGCAGGGCGTCGAGCCCAGAATCGGTCTCGGCTAGATGCCGCAAGCTATTTGCGAGAGCCAGGATCTCAAGCGTTTCCATAACTCGGGCGTGGCACTCCTCAGACGATTGTTGTTCGACGAATTGCTCGTGAATGCGGAGAACATCACTTGTGTGGAGCGTTATCCCGCACTGGTCGCACATCCCGGTGGTTGTGGGCGGAGGTGTTGCGAGATCGGTCGCGTTGCAGTCAGGGTTAGGGCATCGGTGGATCGCGTGATAGGGGCCCAGCAGGCCGTACAGGGTCTCAGCGAAGCTCTCACCCCCCAAAGAGATTTCGGCGAGCACATGGTTGAACCGTTCGCGAAACCACTCTCGCGCATCGGAACCGTCCACAGTGCGAGCGTTCATGCCGGGCAGTAGTACTGCGCGGGTGCGGCCGATTTCCGTGTCGCGCAACAGTCGCGGGTCGACAGCGCCGCTGTTCGGGAGACGCTCGAGTTGAGAGAGTTCGCTGAGCTTGATGACAACGACGCCTAGAGACACGGCACCAACGTGAGTGTCCGGCAATCGGCCTGGAAATCGGTCATACACCCGCGAACCGTCGATCGCAACAAGGTGCGTGCGACTCGTGCCATCCGGGCAGGGCCGGAACAGCGGGAGCGGAAGCGTGGCCTCGGCGCTAGGCGGTTGTAGTTGCGCTCGGAACTGGTCGAATTCCGAGCTATCGACGATTTCCCGAATAGCTGCGAGTCCAGCTCGCTCATCTGGATAGGGCATACCGTCAGCCCTGGGTGCCGTTCGAACCTAGGCCGGAACCATTCGAGACTTCCCCGGACTCTGCCCTATCGGGGAGCCTGAATTTGTTGAGTTGAACTGGCACCGTGTATGCCTGCGACAGCGTCCTGATGCGTACGTAGCCCTGCTCGCTGACCTTGCCTATCTGTTCCGTGAAGTCTCCGAAGTCCATATAGCCCGCAATAACGCGGCGCTCGCTTTCGGAGTTCAGGTACGACAGCACCTAGTTGTCGGTTTCGCTGAGGATCTCGGGCATCACGGAGCTAGGTGCCTGAGTTGCGAGCACCATCCCCATGTTCAGCTTGCTGCCTTCCTTGGCTGACCGAGCCCACACTGACGTCAGATTGTCCTGCGCGTTGGCCCTCGGTAGCAGATTGTGGGCTTCCTCGATGTACACGATGACATGCCCGTCGGTAGCGCGGTCGGGGTTCGGTGGCTTGGTCGGGTCCTGCGTCGCAGCGGCTTCGCGGAAACGCGCCTGCTGCGAATTGAATAGCTGCCACATGACGCGCTCTGCAGCAGCCTTGTTGTATTCCGGATCGCCCGCAGATTGGTCGACCACGACGAGTTTGCCCGCTCGGAGATCGTCGACGATGGCTTCTGCGAAGTCGCTGGTGGTGCTGGGGTCATGCTGGTCTTGGGCTGACTGGAACGAACGGGGACCGTTGCGAGACTCAAAGATGCGAAGAACCGATCGGAATCTGGGGTCTGCCCAAGCCTCGCCCTTTCGGTCGGAAATGTAGTTCCGCTCGAATTGTACGAATCCGCTTTGGCGATCATCGACGAAGAGCGCGAGCGCCTCGAACACCGACACCAGTTGGTCCCAGGTGATCCGATGTTGGTCATTCTTCGATGCTTCGAGAATGGTCGCAGCTTGGTGATAGCGGTGGAGGTTGTTGTTCCCCGCGTTCTGGGCGGGTCCTAGCGCAGCGATGAGTTCCTTGGAAAACAGCGAGCCTTGACCTGGGGCTCGAATGCTCGGCTCCCATGTCAGCTTCGTGAGGCCTGTTGCGTATAGAGCAGTTCTATAGGCGAGGATGGCGCGGTGGTAACGCGTCTGTGCGCCGTAGTCGCCCGCGGCGGACGGCTCCGGGGTGAGGTCGACATCACGAAAGGCCGTCGTGTAGAGCGATGACGTGCCGGCCATGAGCTCCTTGACAATGACCTTGCCAGCGAGCAGCTGCTCGAGCGCGCGTTCTGCCTCGACGGTGTCACTCGGATTCGTCCATGTGCGCGGTAGAGGGTCCCCGTAGAAGTTGAGCTTCATGACAACTCGGTCAGGGTCCCAGTCCACTCGGATTAGCCCGTAGGTGGCCACCTCTTCGCCACGTGGAAATTCCAACGCCTCGTGAACACGGTGCAGACCCTTACCGTCCTGAAAATTGTCTTGGGCGTACTCGCCGCTCAAGTCAAATATCAGCTGGCCGATCCGATGCTGCGGATTCGGGCCCCGCAAACGGTAAATGCTCTCGGCCAGGATCTTGATGCCGTTGGACTTGCCCGATCTCGACATTCCGAAGTATGCAGTTCTGCGCTTCAGTATGTCGGTCGGGTCGATGCGGAAATCCACGTTTACAGCGGCACTGGTTTCCGCAGCGGCGAATCGTGTACGCCCGACCGGCACGGCATTGTGCCCCAAGCCGATGTCGTTCGTTCGATGCTGATGGTTGACGATGAGTTCCAGTGATGCGGCATCGGGTTTCCACGCCATGAGTTCATTCACGGCGTAGTAGTTCGCGATGTCCTCCGCAAATCGAAAACTGCCTTCTTCCTCTTCAATGAACGTGCCCAGCACGGAGCACTCGAGAGCGTGCAGCGACATCTTGTCTCGGACCCAAGCTGGCATGTTCGCGGACCATGGAGTCTCGTTGCCCGTGTCCTCGATACTCTCCTGTCGGGTTTGGTCGTTGGTCGCCGCAGAGGGCAAACGCGCCTCCCTGAGCACTCGCAACAGAGTGAACGAACCATCGCCGACGGGTTTCGCGGCCATCAGGAAAGAGTTCTTCGGCAACCCTCCGGCCTGTTCGCGGTCGTAGTCGAACAACGCCACGACCGCGCTGCTGTACGACATTGTGTAGATCGCCCCGACGTGACTAGCACGAGAGCGCCAGGGGCCGCTATCGGTGCCAGCGGCACTCTCGATCAGTTCGGCCATGATCGGACGTTCGCCAACGTCGTTAGGTTCCTGCATGGTCACACATCCCCGTAGTCACCGGTGTGATCGAGTGGCAACCGAGATGCGTCGCGGCTGGCGCCGACATCGATGGGCACCCGATGCAGGCGCGCAGTGTAGCTATGCGCCTCAAAGTCAGAGTTTTCTAGGGCAGCCGCTCCACGAGGATGGACGAGCCACGATGGCGCAGCCGTCGACCCCTAGCTTGCGGATCACGAAGCTCGATGGCGAATCCCATGTGGATGGGCACATAACGAGAATCGCCACTGCCGAGTCGAACCGAGGGACTGACGCCGCTGCGGCGGGCATGTGAGGTTGCGAAGCGACGTTGTGATCGAACGACGCCAGTACCGCATGGCCAACGGCATCACGCCGCCCGCCGAGACCTGGGAGAGCATCTGCGGCGGCGCCCGAGCCGCCGGCGTACCCGAATCAACAATCGCCGGCGCAACCGGCGGCTGAGAGAGCGAGATTTACGGAATGACTGCGCATGCTCCGAAAGTCGGTGACCCACAGGCGGACGCAAGCGAACCGGCTGCGCGCACTGTTCCCGGGATTGGTCGCAAGCCGACATTGATTCAGTAGGACAGCCTCAAGCAGCGGACCGCTGGACGCAGCGAGCGCCGGGTCACGACTCGGCGAACTCGCCGACTTAGCGAATTGCGGTGTTCGTAGGCGTCGGCTCGCGCATCAGCCGGCAAGCTGTTGGGAGTCCCGAGTCGTGCTTCGTTGGTGAACTGGCGACGACCGTCGCCAAGTGTTCCGGAGTGACCGACAGCGATCCCGGAACGGACGCGGGCTTGCGTTCGACAACCCTGCGGGCGATCCAGCGACGACGCCTGTGCACGAGGATCACCATGGCTAGCCACGGTCCCAGCGTGACTCGAAGATCTCCACCACCTGGTTGCAGCTGGTGCCTGCCCCAATGGGGCATCCGATGTCAGTCGTCGAGATCAGGCTCGATGTTCACGGTCCAATCCGCTTTGGTGCCGCGAAAGTCCGATGCGTCAACTCTGAGGGTCATCTTGCCCGAGGGGCAATCCTCATTCGCGTGGACAACGAAGACCTCGCGTTCACCCGCCCGGACGTAGCGGAAGCAATCGTCGCCGTCCTCATGCGTCAGCCTCACGTTCGAGTATTCCCACGGCGATTCAAAACTGACGGCGTAGACACCGACCCTGAGTGTCACCGGAATAGCCGCGTCACCGGATCCTGACTCGGTGATGACCGTCGGAGCGGCAACAGGCGAACTGCCCCTGCCCAGCTGCTCGTCTGCCCATTCGACAACTTCGCGCATGGTCTCCAAGCGATCCCCTCCGGCCAGCCGCCTATCGACTCTCAGCTCTGACAGTTTGCTCGCAGGAACCGCTGCGGTGCCGCCGACGACGATGGTGCTCTGATCGTCGTACGCCGCCATCGTGCTCGCCGGAAGGCTGGGTTGGTCGCGGTTGCCGGAATCCAACAGGCAGTCGGTTCTCAGCACCCAGCCCACGAGTTCGACTGCCGCCCAATCCGCGCGGTCGCCCAGGACTGCTTTGTTGTCCCCACCGCAATCGGGAGCATTCGACGGATGAGCGCCGACAGCGCTAGGCACAGCCAACAGCAGCAGCGCGGCCAGCACAGGCATCAGAACCTTGATTCGTGTCATGAGTGGTTGCCTCCGGTCGGGAGTCAGTTGAGTTCGCTGCGACAACAGGAGCCAATTGAGCGGAGGGAGCCATGTGCTGGTTTCCGACTACTTGCTTGGTGGTGCGCTTTGTCGTAGCGACGGGAACCCTACTCTCGGCTGCTTCATGGAAAAATGCGCCTCGACCAGTTGCTGCTGGTCGGGGCGCTATCGACAGGGCGGCGGAAGCTCCACGCCGACTCGCATTGTCAACAAGCAAACGGATAACGGCGGCAACTGGGAAGTCCCCGAGACCAGCCCTTGTAGATGCGGTCGCCATCCCGGTAAGTGGAACAGCGTCGATCTCTGCTGGTTCTGCGCCTGTGCCTGTCCGGAGACGAAGCCGACGATGTCCGCGAGATTGAGCGTAAGTGCCACCAGCTGCTTGATGCGGCTGGCCAAGCTGGCCCATGCAGAGCCTCGATGGGACTCCAAACCGGCGGCATCGAGTGGTTTGCTACCAGCCTTGAGTTCCTGGACGACCTTGATTTCATGTGGGCGCTTGAGATCGCCGAGCGCGACGCGGTGGATGGCCTATGGGAGTTGGCGAATTTAAGAGGATGCGCCGATAGGTGGGTTATCGGGGTTGCCAGCGGTCTCGGTGGTCGATGAGTTTGATGGTGATGATCAAGGCGACGGCGAGGGCGACCTGGGCGAGCCGGTGGCGGGGTTCGCGGTCGGTGTTTCGTCGGAGCTGGCCGTAGTTGGACAGCCACGAGTTGGTGCGCTCCACCTTCCAGCGCAGCCCCAGCGGCGCCGTGGCGGGCTTGGCGCCGTGGCCGGGCGGGCG
>JAJECP010000012.1 GCA_022821985.1 Acidimicrobiia bacterium | reverse complement strand
AACCGGTCCAACCTGACCGGCAAGACCAACGGCTGGAAGACCATCCTGAACACACTGACCGTCCACTACGGCGACCGGATCGCCGACCACATCCGATGAAAACCATCACGGCCGCTTACACAAAAAACCGGACAGTCCCCGGCCCTACGCATCCGGGGGACCCTAATTCGGGCGTTCCGCTGGCACCGTCGGCGGTCAGCTCTGCGTATTCGCAACCGGAACGTAGCGACGTGCACGCGTCTTGCCGACCGCTTGAGCCTTGCCCGCCGCGGTGAGGTCGTTGAGCATTTTGCGAGCCACTGCCCGATCGACACCGAGCAGGCCCGCCGCCTCTGCCGTGGAGATGCTGCCGTGGCGTTCGATCTCTCGAAGCAGCCTGGTAGTGCGTTCGTGCGCCTTGTCGCCGGCCGGTAACCCGGCGCGCCTGATGAGGTCGTTCGACAACCGGTACTGCGTACCACCAGCGCGGCCCACACGCTCGATGAGCCCCCGTAGGCGCATCTCGTCAAGCAGGGCGTCCAAGTCGATGCTTGGGAGCACTTCAGCGAAGTGCCGCTTGGCAGCGTCACCGCGTCGTCGAAGCTCGACGAGCACGCGGCGCTCCGCAGCCGAACCCGCCCACGGATCCAGTGCGAGCAGCCATGCCTGCTCGTCAAGATCGATCAGGAATTGGTTGCGCAATGTCACGGTGAAGGAATCGGATGTAGCGGCGAATTCGGGAGGACGCATCAAGCGTGATTCCATCTCGCGGAACATGCGGTCGACCCCCTCTCCGTACTCCTCCACCAGGCCCAGGCTGCGTAGCGTCCTCATCAAACGGCGATTGCGGCTGAAGTGCTCGAGACGCATGTTGTCGACCGTGATGTGGCCGGCGAGCGGGCCAGGGCTGCGAATCTCGATTCGGTCGTCCCACACGGTGACGTCGATCGTGGTTCCTATCCGGCCGTAGTCGCGGTGCGCGAGCGCGTTCAACAGTGCCTCGCGCACTACAGCACGCGGGTACTCCGGGATGGGCTCGCGAAACAGGCCGGACACCGCTTCGTAGGTGCGAGTGTGCCTGTCGATGAACTCGACACAGCAGCCGAAGGTGACTTGCAACGGCCCCCAGCACTCGTGACGGTCTGAGGTGGGGCCGGCAATCGGGCCGATCCCTGTTCGGCGTACGAGTTGCACCGCCGCACTCGGGACAAATTGGCGTGGGTCGCGTGCGAAGAGAATCGCCGCCGCGGTCGTCACCTCGATATCGCCGCCGGCTGCAGCGCCGGAGGCTCGCTCGGCAAGGTGCAGGTCAACGAGTGCGCTGTCGAGATCTGTCCCGATCACAGGAGGACGCTGGTTGCTCGCCAGCGCCGAGTTGACGAGCTCGATGTCAAAGTCGGCCGGATCGAATGGGCGGTTCAAGGGCTCTTCTTCTGCCGATCGGCGAGATCGGTCTCGGACGAACGAAGCGAGCGCGTCGCCCACCAGCGGTTGCGAGTCGCCACCGACGCGGCGGAGCAGCCGCCCATCGGGTGTGGTGACGATGCGGTCGCTGATCTGGGGGACTTCCACAGCGATGAGCTCCACACCGTCGACCCGGAACGGCTTGAGCTCGACGGGGACATCGCATTGGTTGGCGTATCGAGTGATCCTGTCCTGCACACGCTGACTCAGCGAGCAACCGGTGATCTCGCGCACGTCGTCGGTATCGCTGACGCCGAGGATCACCAACCCGCCGTCGGTCATGGCCATGGCAGGCAGCAACTCCTTGAAGCTGTCGGCGGGCCCGCCCTTGAAGTCAAGGGTTTCGTGTTCGACGTCGCCGAAGAGGTCCCAAAACTGGTCGGTCGCGAGATCGTCAGCGATGTCTGCGAGCTGAGGTTGCGGCCGCGCCATGTTTGTCACTCTAGCTAATGAACAGAAGATTCTGTAATCTTGTACTCATAACTACATTACACAGGATTTATTAGAGAAGATTATAAAATATTCTCTTTAGATAGAGTATTTCTGATCCTATGGAGAGAAGATTGCATAATCTTCTCATCGCGTGAGAATACGTACTCTCACGGCGGAGCGAGCTGGTGCCGTGGGTCAGTTGCTCTTGGTGATGGACACGGTGTGGGTGTCTCCGTTGTCGGCGGTCACGGTGATGGTGTAGCCGCCCACGTTCACTGACTCGCCCGCCTGCAGCACCGGGAAGTCGTCGTGCTCGAAGTTGCCGTTGTCGCCAGCGACACGCGTGGGCAGCCAACCGGAGCCGCGAAGAGTGTCGATCGTATAGACCAGCACGCCCTCGGCAGCCAACTTCTGGGCCGTTCCGCGCCACAGGTGGTGAATGGGATGCTGGCCTAGGCGGTCGTAGCCGAGCTTGCGACGGCTCTCGACGACGATGACGTCATGCGAGCTGAGCTGGATCGCGGCCATCGCAACACCGTCGCCGGGCTTCGCGATTGGGGCCAACGTCACGGTTGCCGCGCTGTCATCGTCTTCGACGCAGCGCACCTGGGAGCCCTGTAGCCAGCCGAGCTGCCACCGACTCCACGCCAGCATCTCCAAGGCGTGTACGTGCCCGGCGTAGTCCTTTTGCGTCGAGCCGTCCGAGCGCAACCGGTCGTATTGCAAGCGGCTGTCGTTGTGGTGCGCCGGGAACCAGCTCAGGAGGTTCATCGGGCCGAAATTCGCGTTGATCCATCGCTTGTTGTCGAAGCGCCTCGACCGCTGATATGCGCCGGGAACAAAGTCTGGCCGCAAGTCGGGCAGACCCAAGGCGTGGATGATCTCGTGCGCGCCAGCGAAACCCCACGACTGAAGCCCAGCAAGCCCGGCGGGCGCTGCGAGCGGTTCTGAATTCACTCGCACGGTGGGGATCTCGACGCCGTCCCCCTGCACGGTGCCGCCCAACTGGCCGGAGCCGGACAAGAAATGGGAACCTGGAAACGCCAGCAAGACAAGGTCCGCGGTCGAGAAATCAAACTCGTCGTCGGCAAGTCGCACAGCATGCTCAGTGGCTTCTTGGTTGAGCAATGTGAAGGCGTAGTTGTCCGAGCGGACTTCGGAGACGTATTCGGCGTACGGCTTCTCGGCTCGGAGCCAGGTGTGGTGTGGATTGATTTCGACATCAAGCAGGCCGTAGCTGGAGGACTCCAGAAACTCCTCGAGATATGGCAGGCCCAGCGCTGCTTCCTGGTGGGTCGTGTGGCTTGCCTGCGCGTCGGGGAAGTCCATGAACAATGCTGCGACCCGCAGCTTTCCCGTCGGCGGCGCGGCCCACGTCGGCAGCGGGAATCCGGCCGTGGTGTGGTCGACGCCACCAGGCCGGCAGCCGGAGCCGATGCCGGTGGGTGTGCCGCTGGCGCCTGCAACATACGCAGATCGAACTCGGCGGTTGTTGCCGTCGGGGTAGTGGGTGAAGGCGATGCGGTCGCCGTCGGGCGACCACTGCGGCATGACGTTCAAGCCGCCAAGCTCTGTAACGGCTTCTTCGCCGGGTCGGTCGAGGTCGGCGATAACAATCGATGCCTTGGTCCAGTCGCCGCGGGCGAACACAAGACTCCGACCGTCGGGCGACCACGACAAACCACCGCCCCAGAAGGCGCCACCGATGACGCGCTCCGCGTTCGCGCCATCAGGATCAATCAACCAGACAATCCCATCTGCGATGTAGGCAACGCGGTCCCCGGCAGGTGACCAAGCGGGTGAGCTGTGCCATCTGTTGCCGACCGTCAGCGTGGTGAGGCCCGTGCGGTCGGCCTTCAGAATTGTGATGTGCTGGCTGGGGTTGGCGAAGTTGCCGTCATCTCTACGGGCGTCTCCGCTTTGCCGCTGGAAAGCGATGCTGGTCCCGTCTGGCGACCACGACGGCTGGCGGTCTTGAACGTCGCCTGTGGTGAACTGGGTCTTGCCGGCGCCGTCGGCGTTGACGATGTAGATATGCGAGAGCCAGTTGCCGTTGTCGTCGCGATGCGTGCGCGTGTATGCGATCTGGGAGCCGTCAGGCGACCACTCGGGCTCGTCGGAGTGCGATCCGTCATAAGCCGTGAGGCGCTGCCGGTTCGTCCCGTCATTGTCCATGGACCACAACGAGCCCCGGTCCGAGTACACGATTTTGCTGCAGTCAGGCGACCATGCAGGATCCTCTGCGTCGCTGGAGTCCAGCAGCGCTCGAGGCTCGTCGTCGACCGAGCCGCCGCAGGTGCCAGCGGGCAGCCCGACGGGCACCGCGTCGTCGCCATCGGCGAGGTAGGTGTCGATCGCGGTCTGGGACACCGCGGCGTCGCCGCCGAACACTCTCAGGTCCACGGTTGTGTTGGCTGCTCGTGCGGTGTCGAGGAATGCGGCGGTGTCGGCGGGGATCTGGTGTGGGTCCGCGAGCAGCAACGGGGCGCACAGCCGGCCCAGCAGCGGCGCGGCGCTGAACGAGTCGAACGGCACCCGCGCCCGCGCCAGGCCGACCGTGCCGGTCGCGAAGCAGTCCCTGCCCGCAGCGCTGCTGTAGCGGCCCGCGGCCAGCTCAGCGGC
>JAJECP010000035.1 GCA_022821985.1 Acidimicrobiia bacterium | reverse complement strand
TGACCGTGGAGCAGTCCCGCGCGAATGAGAGCGTGTTCATGTTCAGCCGCTGGGACCGCGTCACCCGCACTCTGGAGGCTCTCGAACAATGCGGCGACCCGCCGGCCGCGACGCCCGAGGTCAGCATCACGGCCGGGGCTGGTGTGACAGAGGGCGGCGACGCGACGTTCACGGTCACGGCGGTTCCGGCGCCGTCCGCGCCGTTGACAGTGGATGTGACGGTGGTTCAGGCGGGCGATTTCGGCGTGTCGCCGGGTTCGCGGACGGTCACGGTCCCCGCGTCTGGCACAGCCACGTTCACCGTGGCGACGGCGAACGACTCGACGGACGAGGCTGACGGGTCGGTGACGGTCACCGTCGGCGTGGGCAGCGGCTACACGGTGTCCGCGAGCGCCGCCGCAGCCACGGTCGCGGTCCAAGACGACGATCTCGCCCCGCCCCCGCCGGCCGCGACGCCTGAGGTCAGCGTCACAGCAGGCGCCGACATCGACGAGGGCGCCAACGCGGCCTTCACCCTCACCGCCGACCCCGCACCGTCGGCGCCGTTGACAGTGGATGTGACCGTGGCGCAGTCCGGCGATTTCGGTGTCGCCGCGGGGGCGCGTCAAGTGACGATTCCCACTACCGGCAGCGTCGCGGTCACGGTGGCGACGGCGAACGATTCGACGGATGAGGCGGACGGGTCGGTGACGGTCACGCTCGACGTCGGGACGGGCTACACCGTGTCCCAGACAGCGGCTGCTGCGACGGTGGCGGTGGCCGATGACGACGACCCGGCGCCTCCGCCGCCGTCGGCTGATCCCGTGATCAGCATCATCGCCGGCAGCGGGATCACCGAGGGCGGCGATGCGACGTTCACTGTCACGGCTGATCCCGCGCCCGCAGCGCCGCTGACGGTCGACGTGACGATCGCTCAGACCGGCGACTACGGTGCCGTCACCGGTTCGCGGACCGTCACTGTCCCCACGTCGGGCACTGTCACCCTGATCGTCGCCACGACCAACGACACCGCAGACGAAACCGACGGGTCGGTGACGGTCACCATCGGCGCCGGTTCCGGCTACACCGTCTCTGCGACCGCCGACACGGCCTCTGTCGCGGTGGCCGACGACGACAATCCGCCGTCGCCTCCGTCGTCGAAGCCGTCGATCTCTGTGGGCGACGCGACCGCGGGCGAGGGCGACGGCGCGGTCGAGTTCACCGTGAGACTCAGCGCGGCCAGCAGCGCCGCTGTGACCGTGTACTACGCCGCCAACCCCGGCACCGCGATGCCCTACGCCGACTACCTGCCCGACTGGGGCCGGATCACCTTCGCTGCGGGCGACACCTCAAAAACGGTGCAGGTCTCCCTCATCGACGACCGCACCCCCGGCGAAGCAGACGAGACCTTCGTGCTCAAGCTGATCCTGTCCGACACCACCCACGCCACACTCGCCGACGACCAGGCACAGGGCACCATCACCGACAACGACTGACAGCGAACGTGCACCTCTTGGGAGTTGTGCGAGAGCGAACGCTTGGCGACGACGCCAGAATCACCGTGTGGACATCGGCAAGCGACTGCGGCAACTGACAGGCCCTGGGGGACCGCTGGCATCCGACGGCCCGGCGGGCTTGTTGACGTGGCGAGCTGCTCGGGGGCTCATTCGCATCCTGCTCTTTCGCATCTACCGGCTGCGCGCCACCGGCCAGCAGCGCCTCCGCGAGAGCGGCCCGCTGATCTACGCGCCGGTCCACCGCAGCCACCTCGACGGCCCGTTGGTGGGAAGCCTCACCCATCACCGCGTCCGCTACCTCGGCAAGGAGGAGCTGTTCCATCCCCGTCCGCTCGGATGGCTCATGCGTGCGATCGGCACCTTCCCGGTGCGGCGAGGCGAAGCCGACCTTGACGCCATGCGTGCAGCACTCAACCTGCTGAACGACGGCCAGGCGATGCTGGTGTTCCCGGAGGGCACACGCCAGCCCTCCGACGACATCGGCCACATCTTCGACGGCACTGCCTGGCTGGCGGCCAAATCGGGGGCGCCGGTGCTGCCGGTGGGCATCGCAGGCACACGCGAGGCAATGCCCAGCGGGGCGAAGCTCCCCAAGCGCACGCAGGTAGCGATCGTGGTGGGGGAGCCTCTCGCTCCGCCCAGCGGGGCCGCCGGCGGCCGTGCCAGGCGACCGGACATGACTGCGTGGACGGCGACGCTGCGAGACGCCCTCGACCAGTGTCAGCAACGCGCACGAGCTCTGGCGAACGAGCCCGGCCGTGCCCGCATGTCGGTGCGCGATCTCGTGCGGTGATGACGACTATGCCAACAGCAGGCGGACCGACCGAATCGCCATGCGATGGCGACGCTCGGAGGTTGCAGCCGGGGCACCGTTCGTCGGTGCGGCCCGGCGCAGAACCGGGAGCGCTGGCCGGCATCCGCATCTGCGATTTCACCGGGCAGCTTGCGGGTGCCGGCGGCACCAAGATCCTGGCGGCCCTCGGTGCCGACGTGATCCGCATCGAAGACCCGGTGCGGCAGGGGAAGTGGGACATCCTGCGAGGCACCCAGCCGTTCGTGGGCGAGCACCGCGGCATCGAAGCCGGAGGCTCGTTCAACAACCACAACGCCGGCAAGTTCGGCATCACACTCAACCTGCGTGACGACCGGGCCAAAGAACTCCTCCGCGACCTGGTGGCGGTCAGCGACGCCGTCACCGAGAACTTCGCGGCCGGCGTGCTCGAGCGGCTCGGCTTCGGCTACGAAGCGCTGCGGCGGATCAAGCCCGACATCGTCTATGTGTCGAACTGCGGCTTCGGTGCCGATGGGCCCTATGGCAGCTTCCGGTCGTGGGGACCGATCGTGCAGGCCGTGTCAGGTCTCACGTTCCAGTCGGGGCTGCCCGACTTGCCGCCCGCCGGCTGGGGCTACTCGTTCATGGACCACACCGGCGCCTACTACATGGCCACGGCGATCCTGATGGCGCTGTTCCACCGGCGGCGAACGGGCGAGGGCCAGTGGGTGGACTTGGCCTGCATCGAGGCAGCGGGAACGCTCCACGGCACCGCGTCGCTGGACTTCACGGTGAACGGTCGCCCGGCCCGGCGGAGCGGGATGCCCAACAGCAATCGGTCCCAGTCTCCGGCGATGGCGCCGCACGGCATCTTTGCCTGCGAGGGCGACGACGAATGGGTCGCGATTGCGGTGCGCCACGACGAGGACTGGCAGCGCTTCGCCGGAGCGGTCGGCGAGCCGTGGACGGGCGACGAGCGATGGGAGCGCCTCGCCGGGCGCCTGGCGCACGAGGACGAGCTCGAGCGCCTAGTCGGCAGCTGGACGGCCGGCCGCCCCAAGCACGAGGTTGCGGGATCGCTCGTCGCGGCGGGTGTGCCAGCTGCGCCCGTGCTGCGCCCGAGCGAGCGCATCGACGGCGATCCCCGCACCCGGGACTGGGGTCTGTGGGTCACCGTTCCGCACAGCGCCGTGGGTGACACCCGGGTCGAGGGCCTGCCGGTGCGCCTGTCGGAGACCGACTGGAAGATCGGCCGCGGCGCTGCATGCCTGGGCGAGGACAACCAGTACGTGTTCGGCGAGGTGCTCGGCCGCAGCGCCGACGAGATCGCCGAGCTCGAAGCCGACGGGGTCATCTGATGTCTGCGTTCGGTGTCTCGTCCCCGGCAAGCCCCCGCCCCCTCGACGGTATCCGGGTCATCGAGCTGACCTCAGAACGATGCGCGCTCGCAGGCAAGCTGCTCGCCGACATGGGCGCCGATGTCATCGTGGTCGAGCCGCCCGGCGGGTCGCCGATGCGCGCCTACGAGCCGTTCGCCGGCGATGAGCATGATCGGGAACAAGCGCTGTGGTGGTGGCACTACAACACGTCCAAGCGCTCGGTCGTGCTCGATCTCGACGAGACCGGCGGCGCTGATGAGTTCCGCCGCCTGGTGAGCACCGCCGACGTGGTGATTGAAGCCGAGCCGCTCGGCCGTCTCGACGCAGCGGGGCTCGACTGGCGCCAGCTCGGCGCGGCTTCGCACGCGGCGACCGGCGCAGCCCAGCCCTCGCCCGATGCCGGCGGGCGCAACGAACGGCTCATCTGGGTGTCGATAACGCACAACGGGCGAGAACGCCCCGACCCTCCGGCCACCGATCTCACCGTGCTGGCTGAAGGCGGTCCCGTGTGGTCGTGCGGCTACGACGATCACACCATTCCTCCGGTCCGGGGCGGCGGCAACCAAGGCCTGCAGATGGCCTGCCACTACGCCGTCGCCACGCTGATGGCAGCGCTGATGTGGCGGGAGGATTCAGGCCGCGGGCAGCTCATCGACGTCTCCATGCTCGCTGCCGCCAATCTGACCTGTGAGTTCGCGACCTACTTCTGGCTGAACCAGCAGGTCGATGTGCAGCGCCAGACCGGCCGCCACGCCCTTCCGCAGATCTCCGAGCCCACCCAGGTGCGTTGTGCGGACGATCGCTGGCTCAACACCGGGGTGCCGCCCCGGCGCGGACCCGAGTTCGCAGCCCTCTCAGGGTGGCTGGCCGAGCTGGGACTGGCCGGCGAGTGCCCCTATACCGAGCTGCTGAAGCTGGGCGAGAGCTATGAGCAGATCGACATCCTGCACCTCGACGCCGATCCGCTCAGCGCGGAAGTGTTCGGAGCCGGCCGCGACACCATCAACTTCTTGGCCGAGCGGCTCGGCGCTCATGAGCTCTTCGTGGGCCTGCAGTCGATCGGCCTCGCCTGCGGCATCGTCTATTCGCCCGAGGAGATGCTGGCCGACGAGCACTTCGTGGCCCGAGGCTTTCCCGTCGAGATCGATCACGACGGCACCCCGGTCACCTACCCAGGCGCGCCTTACAGGTTCTCAGCCACGCCGTGGCGCGCCACACGGGCGCCACGTCTCGGCGAGCACCAGGATCTGCTCGCCGACTGATCTTTCTGAACTGGGGCCGCCGCCAGGCGCGGTGGGGGCTACTCGTCGGGATTGTGGAAGCGCGCCGCCTTCGCCAGCTCGCGCACTTCGGCCCGCTCATCGGGCGTCAGGCACTCGAAGTCGGGCGCATGCAGCTTGTCGGTGAGCGACTCGATCTCCTCGCGGGCATCGCCGAGATCGCTGACGTCGGGGTAGGGCTTGGGCCACCCGAAGAACTCGGCATTCCATTCGCCGGCAGGACCCGACAGGATCGCTTCGAGCGGTCCCATGCCCAGTGCCTGCACGGCAACGGCATGCCGGCCGAAGCGCAGCTCGCGCATGATCTGGGCCATGAAGAAGGCATGGGCCGGGCCGGGTTCGCCGGGCCGGGGCACGTCTCGCCAGCCGACAAAGGTCGGCGCACCCTGGGGGACCGCCGTGTCGACGACCCGCTCGAGCAACTCGCCCAAGCGCTCCGCGCCCTCCATCCCGGCGAGCCGCTTCTCGCCGTACTCCGTGCAGATGTCGGCCCAGATCAGCGCCCCCTGCGACGGGTTCATAACCGCGCGGCCCGCTTCGACGGCCGAACGCATGGTGTCGGGATTCCAGAAGAACGCCGCTCCGATCACGTTGTCGACCGGGCATTCGCCGAGCACGCCCAGTCGGCCGGTTGCGTATGCCCCCAGCCCCTCAGCCATGCCGCGTTGCGCCGCCTTCTCCAGCGTGGCCGGGTCCATCAGCCAGTCCATCGCCAGCATTCCCACCGAGCCGCGCATGCTGCGCGCTACCGCCGTTGTCTCCATGACCGAGCCCTCCTGGTTCGACTCGACGGTGACGTTAACCGCGCGGCCCCTGATCATGCATTGGACGCCCCCGCAGCAGGCACGACCACACGGCCGCGGCGGCCTGACCGCGCCAGGTCGGGAATCTGCCTAACATTAGATTTTGGCCGCAATATCAGCGGCCAGACCCAGGGGGCACGTCATGCACGTCGGTTACTCGGCCGTCTTCCAGAATCCCGAGAACGCACTTTCAGACCGTGAGGTCTGGGAGCAGGAGATCCGCATGGTCGAGGAAGCCGAGGACCTCGGCTTCGACTCGATCTGGACCGTGGAGCACCACTTCACCGACTACACGATGTGCCCCGATCCTGTGCAGTTCCTGACATGGGTCGCCGGCCGCACGAACCTGCAGCTCGGCACCGCCGTCATTGTGCTTCCGTGGCACGACCCGATGCGGGTGGCCGAGCAGGTGACCATGCTCGACAACCTCTCCGACGGCCGGCTCATCCTCGGAATTGGCCGTGGCTTGGCGCGGATCGAATACGAGGGCTTCCGGGTGGACATGAACTCCAGCAGGGAGCGCTTCTTGGAGTACGCCAAGATGCTCATCGAAGGGCTTGAGCAGGGCTACGTGGAGCACGACGGCGAGTTTGTGCAGCAGCCCCGGCGAGACATCCGCCCCGCGCCGGAGCATTCGTTCAAGGGTCGCACCTATGCCGCCGCGGTGTCGCCGGAGGGCATGCCGTTCATGGCGCAGCTCGGCATCGGTCTGCTGGTGATCCCGCAGAAGCCCTGGGAGATAGTCGAGTCAGACTTCGCGGCGTACCACGGCGAGTGGGCCAAGCATCACACCGCGCCGCCGCCCCCGCCGCTGTCAGGCGGGTTCTGCTGGGTGGACACCAACGCCGAGCGTGCCGAGGAGAAGGCGATGGAGCACATCGGCAACTACTACGGCACCGTGATGAAGCACTACGAGTTCGGACCCAAGCGTCCGCACGAGGGCGTCAAGGGCTACGAGTTCTACGAGGGCATCTCGAAGTACATCGACCGCCACGGCGCCCGCGGCGCCGCCGAAGATTTCACCCGTCTCATGCCCTACGGCACGCCCGACCAGGTGCTCGAGAAGCTGCAGGTCATCAAGGACAAGATCGGCATGGCCGCGTTCTTCCCCAATCTGGCCTACGCCGGCATGACCTGGACCGAGGCCCGCCGCAACCGCGATCTGTTCGCCACCGAGGTGCTGCCCGTGATCAAGGAGTGGGACGCCCCGCCCGTGGGCCTCGCCGCTACCGAGACCGCTGCCGCAGCGGCGTAGCAGGCACCGCGGGAATCCGCGGCGCTGATCGGCCATGATGTTCGCCGCCGCGCCGACCGAGCGCGGCGGACAGGGGCTTCCAGATGAGATTCGGCCTGATCTCCGCGAACTTGATGGGCAACGTCGACGGCGTTGCTGCTCAGGAGACCGCCCAGACCGCTGAGGAAGTCGGCTTCGATTCGCTGTGGGCGATCGAGCATGTGGTGGTGCCGAAGTCGTACAGGTCCACCTATCCCTACGACGACGGGGGGCGCCTGTTCAAGGGTGCCAGCCAGCTCGATCACTCAGACCCGCTCATCTGGCTGGCGTACGCCGCCGCAGTCACCACCCGCATCCGCCTGGCGACCGGCATTCTCATCCTGCCCCAGCGCAACCCTCTGATCCTGGCGAAGGAAATCGCTTCGCTCGACCGCCTGTGCGGCGGTCGTTTCGATTTCGGCATCGGCGTGGGCTGGCTGCGCGAGGAGTTCGATGCACTCGGCGTGCCCTTCGACCGCCGGGGCGCACGCACCGACGAGTACATCGCAGCGCTGCGCGTGCTGTGGACCGAGGAGGAAGCCGAGTTCCACGGCGAGTTCGTGGACTTCGACCCGGTGTACTCGCAGCCCAAGCCCATCCAGCAGCCGGTGCCGATCCTGGTAGGCGGCCACAGCGACCGCGCCGCCCGGCGCGCCGGTGAGCTCGGCGACGTGTTCTTCCCGGCTGAACGACCTGCTGAGGTGCTCGCGGGACTCTTCGAATCGACGCGCCGCTATGCCGAGGCCGCTGGACGCGACCCAAGTGAGATCGAGATGTGGACTACCGGCGGGACCGACCGCGCCCACCTCGATCAGCTGGTGGAGCTCGGCGTCAGCCAAGTGATGGTGCCGGGGCGCAGGCCGCCCCAGCTCGGCGAGACATACGGGCAGATCCTCGCTGATTATGCGGATGCCTGAGGCTGAGCCGAACGGCGAAGCCGTGGCCCGAGCGGCCCGTGAGCGCAGCGAACAAGAGCGGAAATAATGGCGAGGAGGCTCTAGTGCAGGAGGCAAGCAATGGCTGAATACGGCGACGGCGACGCGATCAGCCACGAGCAGCGGGTTGCCGAGATGCAGGCCCGAGCCGAGGTGATCCGGCGGGATATGGGCGGCGCTTCGAAGGTCCGTGCCATGGAGGCCGAAGGCGACCGGACGATCCGCCAGCACATCGATGCATTCCTCGATGACGGCTCGTTCCGTGAGATCGGCACGTTCAGCCGGTCGCTTCGTCCTGAGATGCGCGACGTCACGCCCGGTGACGGCAAGATCGGCGGGCACGGCAATGTGGACGGCCGGCCGGTGGCGGTGTTCGGTGACGACATCACCGTGCTGCGCGGCTCGAGCTCCATCGTGGGAACCCGCAAGGAGTCCCGCCTCTACGACCGCGCGCTCACCATGGGCATTCCTGTCGTGCATTTCGGTGAGACCGGCGGCGGCCGCATTCCCGATCTCATGGGTTCGGAGGGCATCTCCGAGCCTGGCGCCATGTTCGAGATGGCCCAGCGGCGTCACCGGGTGCCGATGGCCACCATGATCTGCGGCCAGTCGTTCGGCGGCTCGTCGTTCGTGTCGGCCATGAGCGACTACGTGGTCATGGTGCGCGGCTCGTGCTTGGCAGTCACCTCGCCGAAAGTGTTCGAGATCGCCACCGGCGAGGTCATCTCATTCGAGGACGTGGGCGGTGTGGACGTGCACGCTCGCATCACTGGGCAGATCGATCTCGGCGTCGACACCGACGAGGAGGGGTACGAGGCAGTCCGGCGGTGGCTGTCGTACATGCCGTCGAATGCGTGGCAGCCAGCGCCACGGGCCGAGCCGACAGGAGATGACGGACCCGACCCCCAGCTTGCCAAGATGGTGCCGGCCCGGCGCACCCGCGGCTACGACATGCGACGCGTCGTCGCCCGCATCTGTGACCCGGGGTCCGTCTTTGAGATGCAGCCGAACTACGCCCGCAATGTGGTGTGCGCGCTCGCCCGGCTGGACGGGTACGCGGTGGGCGTCATTGCCAACAACCCGATGTTCCAGGCGGGAACCCTCGACCCGCAGGCCTGCCACAAGGTCATTCGCCTCGCGACCGTGTGCGACTCATACAACATCCCCATGATCTTCCTGGTGGACGTGCCGGGTTTCATGGTTGGCAAACGCGTCGAGCACGACCTGATGCTCCACTGGGGCATTCGCATGATGCATGCGCTGCAGAATGCGTCCACGCCCACGCTCACGGTGTGCCTGCGCAAGGCATTCGGCATGGCTTGGCAGGCCATGAACGGCTCCCGGATGCCGAGCCATGGCATCTACTGCTGGCCTGGTGCGGAGGTCGGCTTCATGGATCCTGAAGTCGGCGTGAACGTGGCGTTCGGCTCGAAGCTCTCGCGCATCGCCGATCCCGACGAGCGCGAGGCCGAGCGGCTGAAGCTCGTGGCCGAGGTGGCTGAGGCGACGAACCCCTTCGAAGCAGCCGGCACCATGCGCATCGACGAGATGATCGACCCGGCCGACACCCGCAGTGTGCTCATCTCGGACATTCGGATGCTGGCCAATCGGCCGGTGCCGCCACCCGAGCAGCGACCGCTCAGCTACTGGCCGAGCTGCTGAGGCTCGGAGGCTGAGTAGCCCACGGACGAGCCAGCGAGCAGTAGCGTCTTGGAGCAATGCCGAGCGACCATGATGACGGTCGAGCGTTTCAGTAGTTCGTACCATTGCCGACGTCGGCAGCGACTGGGGAGATCTCTGAGGTGATCGATCTCGAAGGCGTCACGAAGCACTACGAGGTGGGTCCCGTGCTGGTCACGGCGCTGGCCGGTATCGACCTGCACGTCGATACCGGAGAGTTCGTGGTCGTGCTTGGTGCATCCGGCAGCGGCAAGACCACGACGCTCAACATCATCGGTGCCCTGGACGTGCCGTCGTCTGGCAAGGTGACCGTCGGGGGACGCGATCTCACCACGTCAAGCCGCAGCGAGCTCTTTGCGCTGCGGCGCGAGACGGTCAGTTTCATCTTCCAGAGCTTCAACCTCTTCCCGGGTTTGACCGCAACCGAGAACGTCGAGTTCGGCATGGACGTCTCCGGCAAGAGCGGATCGGCCGATCCTGCCGACATACTCGACTCCGTCGGGCTCGGCCACCGGCTCGGTCACTTCCCCCATGAGCTGTCGGGCGGTGAGCAGCAGCGCGTCGCCATTGCGCGAGCACTCGCCACCGGCAACCCGGTGCTGCTCGCTGACGAGCCCACGGGCGAGCTGGACTTCAAGACCGGTGCCCAGATTCTCGAATTGCTCGCCGAGCAAGCCAACCAGGACCGGGCAGTGCTCGTGGTGACCCACAACCGCGAGATCTCCCGGATGGCCGACCGCGTCGTGGAGATGAGCAGCGGGCAGATCATCAGCGACGGTCCACCCGAGGGCGGCAAAACCCCGCTGTCCGAACTGCACTGGTAGGCCCGCAGCCATGTGGTTGTTCCGGCTGCGGTGGTCCCTGCGGGACGCGCGCAAACGCTGGATCCAGATCGTCGCCATCGGCTTCACGCTGGCGATCGGCATCGGGCTGTACGCGGGCCTCTCGAGCGTGACGCAGTGGAGGCTCACCTCCATTGACAAGAGCCTCGAGGCCACCAGCATGTACGACCTGCGGGCGACGGTTGGCGAGGGCGGGGATGTACCGGCCGGCTCGCTTGCTCGCATCGCCAGCGAGATCGACGGCATCGACCGCTACAACGAACGCCTCCTGTTCGACACCCAGGTCGAGACCGTCGTCGACGGCGAAGAACTGCTGGTGCATGGGCGCATTGTCGGCATGGACCTGTCGGGGAGCGAGCCCGTCGTCAATGACGTCTTCCTGATCGACGATGCTGCGCGGCCGGTCTCGAACAGCGCAACACCGCAGGTGCTGGTCAATCGGGGCTTCTCGACCTTCTGGGACTTGCCGACGAGCGGCGCGCTGACTGTGGGCGGCGACGTCGGCGTGGACTACGTCGGCTCTGCCGTGTCACCGGAGTTCTTCCTCATCATTGAGGGGAACGGATCGCTCGGCAGGTCCAACCTGGCGGTGCTCTTCGCTCCGCTGGCCGCCGCGCAGGACATCTCGGGTCGGTCTGGCGTGGTCAACGACCTAGTGCTCACCCTGGAGCCCGGTGCCGACGCTGCGGCGGTGACCCAGCAGCTCACCGAAGCCGCCGCGTCGCAAGGCGGTGTACTGCTGGACGTCCTCACCCGAGAGGCGACGCCCTCGTACATCGGCTTGACCGGCTCGCCGGAGATCGACCAGGGCATCTACAACGCCATCTCGCTCCTGCTCTTTGTCGGGGCTGCGTTCGCCGCGCTCAACTTCTCGGCCCGCATGGTCGAAGCGCAGCGGCGCGAGATCGGCAACTCCATGGCGATCGGGGAGCATCCCCGGACGATCGTCATCCGGCCGCTGCTGATCGGCCTGCAGATCGGCATCATCGGCATGATCCTGGGCGTCGCCGTGGGCTACGCGATCGCCTTCCAGACGGTGAGCGTCGTGCAGGAGGTGGCGTGGCTGCCGATCTTCGAGCAGCCCTTCCAGGCAGACATCTACGCGCAGGCCATGGCGCTCGGATTCGCAGTGCCGGTGCTTGCCGTGCTCTGGCCTGTCCTGCGCGCCGTCAGGGTGCGGCCGGTCGACGCGATTCGCTCAAGTCATCTGGCATCGAGGGGCGGCAGTCTGGGGCCCATCATCAGCCGCATCCCCCTGCCGGGCCGCAGCCTCGAGCGGATGCCGTTCCGGAACCTGATGAGGGCGCCCCGCCGGACGTTCCTGACGCTGCTGACCTTCACCATGAGCTTGGCGATCATGTTCGCCATGCTGGGGCTGGGCAGCACCTTTACGGCCACGCTGGACGACGGCAACGAGGAACTGCTCGGCGGCGAGCCTGACCGCTTCACGGTGCAGCTGGATTCCTTCTACCCGGTCAACTCGCCGCAGGTGCAGGACGTGCTCACCGATCCGACGGTGCAACTCGGCGAGCCGGCGATGGTGCTCGGGGCCAATGTCACCGCTGCCACGTCAGAAGCCGCCGACGATCCGATCCGGCTGGATCTCGCGGTCCGCTTCGTCGATTTCGGCAGCGCCGTGTGGACGCCGACCGCGACGGAGGGAGCGCTGTCGCCCCGGTCGCCGGGCATCGTGCTCGCCGACAAGGCCGCTCGTGACTTCGGCGTGGGGGTCGGCGACGATGTCATCGTCACGCATCCGGCGCTCGTCGACGGGGTGTTCACCTACAGCACGCGCACCGTGGGGGTCGCGGCAATCCATCCGCATCCGCTGCGGCTCAACGCATACATGGATCTCTCGCAGGCGTCCGCCTGGGGCTTCGGCGGTCTCGCCAACATCGTGACCGGCGTGCCCGCAGACGGCAGCAGCCTGAACGACGTGAAGCGAGCGCTCTTCGGCAGCGGCACGGGCGTGGCACTGGTGCAGGGGTTGAACGAGACGTTCCAGTCCTTGGAGGACTCGCTGGAGCAGTCCAGCAGCGTGTTTGTCATCACGCGGATCTTCGTCATCTTCCTGGTGATGCTGATCGCGTTCAACACAGCCAACATCAATGTCGACGAGCGCTCCCGGGATCACGCCACGATGTTCGCCTACGGCATACCCGTGCGGCGGGTGATCGCGAATCTCTCGGTGGAGGGGTTGCTGCTGGGCGTGGTCGCCGTGGTGCTCGGCGGTCTGTTCGGGTACGCCCTGTTGCTGTGGATGGCGCTGTTCCTGATGCCGACGGCTGTGCCTGATGTCGGCATGATCGTGTCGGTGCGCTGGTGGGAGATGGCGGCGTCGTTCGTCGTGGCATTGGCCGCTATCGCGCTGGCGCCTTTGTTCCCTGGTCGCAAGCTGAAGAAGATGTTCATTCCGGGCCAGCTCCGGGTTATGGAGTAAGGCTCCACAGCTATTGCGTCTGTGCCTCACCTTTAAGCGCGGGGGGTTCGTACACCCACGGCTGTCGTGGCAGCACTGCAGGGTCGAATTGCTGCGCTGTCTCGGCGAGACCTTCGAGGCTCATCACGGGGTCGAGTTCGAGGCTGGTGAGCAGGAGATTCACCACGTCGAGCGGTGTCTCGCCGAGTGCTAGACGGTCTTGGAGTGTCACGGCGCCGTCTCGTTTGGCTAGGCGGCGGCCTACGGGGCCCAGAACGAGTGGGACGTGGGCATATGAGGGCGGTTCGATGCCGAGCAGTTGAGCGAGGTGGGCCTGGCGGGGCGAGGACGGCAGGAGGTCGTCTCCTCGCACGATCTCGGTGATGCCTTGTGCGGCGTCGTCCACGACTACCGCGAGGTTGTAGGCGGGGGTGCCGTCGCCTCGCTGGATCACGAAGTCGTCGACGGTGCCGGTGTAGGCGCCGAGCTGGCGGTCGACGACAGTCACCTCGGTGGGCTCGGGACCGTCCGAGCCAACGCGCAGCCTGAGGGCTGGTGGTCGGCCGCTGCCGCGACGCTGTTCTCGCTCAGCCGGTGTCAGGTGCCGGCAGGTTCCGGGGTAGGCGCCTTCGGGTGACGGTCCGTGCGGGGCCGCCGCGGCTTCGGCTATCTCGCGCCGGGTGCAGAAGCACTCGTAGGTGAGGTCGCGCCGGCGCAGGTCGGCGATGGCGTCGCGGTAGCGGTCCAGGCGCTCGCTCTGGCGGACTGGCTCGCCGTCCCAATCGAGGCCGAGCGCGGCCACGTCGCGCAGCTGCGAGTCGTAGAACTGCGGCCGCACGGCCCCGTCGAGGTCTTCGAACCGCCACAGGAACCGCCCGCCGGCAGAGCGGGCGAACAGCCATGCGAGCAGCGCTGTGCGGAGGTTGCCGAGGTGCAGGTCGCCTGTGGGGCTCGGGGCCCAGCGACCGATTGTCGGGCGTGGGGTCAAGCGCTGCCCTCGGCGAGCGCCTTGATGCCCTCGACGCAGCGCGCCATGTTCGCCAGATGCTCGTCCTGGCGGCGGGACAGGATGCGAGGCTCCTTGTCGGGCATCGCCGTGATCGCCACCGAGAGGCCCGATTCGCCCGGACCGATCCGCACGGTATGACGCAGGCGGCAGCGCTGACCGTGCAACACGTCGATTTCGTAGCGCCACCGGGCGCCGGCTACCTCTTCGGTCTCGCCGGTTGCCCAGCCGAACAGCACGTTGGGCTCGTACTCGGTGACCGTGAGATCGATGTTCCACTCGCCGATGGCGGGATGCTGGTTGTGGCCAATGAACTTGGCACCAGCGGCCGGCCCGTCGTAGCCCGGGGCCCACTCGGCGCGCACAAACTCCTCGGAGAAATCGGCTCCGGCGTTGATGTCGCTGACGATCTCCCAAACGCGTTCGGCAGGCGCGTCGATGTCGACTTCGACTGTGGCGCCGGGACCCTCGCTCAGCGAGCGGGCTGCTGACTCGTCACCGCGTGCCTCCCAGGTCCGACCCCAGCCGTCCACGTACGCGATCTCATTGGCGCGTCGGCGTGGCACCGAGCCGAACTCGGTGCCCTTCGCATAGGCCAGCGGAAGCAGTGCGACTGGCGTGACTCCCTCAGGGATGCCGAGCACGTCGCGCAATTCGTCTTCCTTGTTCAGAATTGCCGTCGTCCACGCCGTAGCGAGGCCCCGGGCGCGGGCCGCGAGGCAGAAGCTCCATGCCGACTGCAGGACTGAGTCGAACAGGCCCGGCTTGCCGCTGTCATCGTGGACTCCCCACACGCAGGGAATGACGATGACCGGCACCTCGGCGAGATGTTCCGCGAGGTGGAACGCCGACTTCATCACCTGTTCCATCGGGTGCCCGGTTCCCGCGGTCGCGTCGCGCCCCCGCTTCATGAACGCGCCGACGACCGAGTTGTACATGTCGCCGATGGCCTGACGCTGCTGTGGGTCACGGATCAGCAGCCATCGCCGGCTGGCCTGGTTGCCGCCGCCGGGACCCTGCTCGGCCACGTCGATGCAGTCGAGCACGACTTCGTGGGGGACCTCACGTTCCAGGTCGAGGCGCAGCCGCACCGAGCGGGTGGTCGACAGCACGCCGTCGACCGACGCGAGGTCGACAGCGGCCGTGTCGTAGCGGGCGGGCACGTGGGGGTTCAGCTCTGGTGTCGGCATGCCGCCAGTATTGCCGTCTCACTCAATAGTTTCTCCGAGCGTGATGAGACCCCCGCCGGCCGGCTCGCTGCCGAGCCGCATGGCCAAGCCATGGCCCGAGCAGTTTGTGGGCCTGTTTCGAATGGGGACGGGGAGCAGGATCGGAAAGCAACTGGCTCTGACTGCTCTCGCTGTGCTCGCCGCCGCGTGCCTGCCGGGTCGTGTGGAGACGCACGAGCCTGCGGCTGCTGCCGGGGAGGATGCTGGCGCGGTTGCCGAGACGACGGCTTCCCGAGCGCCGGAGCCATCCGAACTGCCTGCGCCCGCTACGACTGTTCGCGACTGCTCGCCGCGGGACGCAGCCGACGACCTGCCAATCGACATCGCTGCTGCTGTGCTCGCAAGCGTCCAGATGTCGCGTGCGCTCTACGACTGCACCGACGAGATCGGCTTGGCGTTCGCCGATGATCCGGAGGCGATCCTCACGCTGGCCGCACGCGGGATTGGCGGACCGCTGCTGCTGATCGAGTCGTGGTCGGCAGCCGAGCCGATGACCGAGATTCAGCGGCTCGCGCCAGAGCGCATCGTGGCGGCAGGCTTCAACGAGCAGCGACTCTCCCAGCAGCTCCCCGGCTTCGATATCGAGTGGGTGCCCGTCAATCCATCGGCAACGCTGCCGCATCGAGACGCTCCCCCCGAGCGGGTGTGGATCGTCGGCAATGCCGAACAAGCTGCGGTGTTCGGGGCTCTCGGAAACCAGATCGACGCAGCGGCGCTGACGGTGAGCGCGGGCGACGACTTGCGAGCGCTGCCCGTGGCCGATCGCGCCATGCTCCGCGACGCTGCGCACGTCGAGTTGCGCTCGGACCTCGGCCCAGACGCAGCGTGGCAGCTGGAGGTGGTCCGCGGCGGCCACGAAGTACCCGGAGGCGGCCTGCTTCTGTTCGAGCCGGGCCGCGCCCGCCGCCTCGTAGCCATGTACGGCCACCCGGCGACATCGCAGCTCGGTGTGCTGGGCGAGCAGAACCCAACCGAGGGCGTGGCCCGCCTCGCGTCCATCGCGGAGGGCTACGACGCTGACGGATCCGATGTGGTGCTCGCCTTCGAGATCATCGCCACCGTTGCGTCAGCCAGGGCCGGCCGTGACGGCGATTACTCCAACGAGACCGCTCTCGACGACATCAGGCCATGGGTCGAGGCGGCGGCTGCCAATGACATGTACGTGGTGCTGGACCTGCAGTCGGGCCGAACCGACTTCCTCACGCAGGCGAAGCACTATGAGGAATTCCTGCGGCTTCCGTACGTCGGGCTGGCGCTCGACCCCGAATGGCGGTTGCGGCCCGGCGAGGTGCATCTGCAGCAGATCGGAACGGTCGATGCTGCCGAGATCAACGAGGTCGTCGGGTGGCTGGCCGGCCTCGTGCGTGAGGAGGCTCTGCCTCAGAAGCTGTTGATCCTGCACCAATTCCGCTTCTCGATGATCACCAACCGCGAGCTCATCGAGACCCCAGCGGAACTCGCAGTGATGATCCACATGGACGGGCAGGGTCCGATCAACACGAAATACAGCACATGGAATGCGTTGACCGGCGAGCCAGACGCCCATCGCTTCTACTGGGGCTGGAAGAACTTCTACGACGAGGACTTCCCCACGCCTACCGCAGAACAAGTGCTGGCTCAGACACCGTCGCCGCTGTTCGTCTCCTACCAATAGGCCTGGGGCTCAGCCTCTAGCCTCCGCGACATGGCACGGCTGCCGTACTTGAGCTCGCGCCTGCAGGGCTACCAGTCGACGATCTTCGCCGAGATGTCGGCGCTGGCGGTTCGCACTGGTGCCATCAACCTGGGCCAGGGCTTCCCCGACACCGACGGGCCGGCGGAGGTGCTCGAGGCAGCGGTCGCAGCGATACGCAGCGGCACCGCAAACCAGTACCCGCCGGGCATCGGCATCGCTGAGCTGCGCCATTCGGTGGCCCGCCACCAGAAGCGGTTCTGGGGCATGGAGGTCGACCCCGACAGCGAAGTGCTCATCACCGCTGGTGCGAGCGAGGCTTTGGCCGCGAGCATCCTGGCGCTGACCGAAGTGGGCGACGACGTGCTCACGTTCGAGCCGTGGTACGACCTCTACGGCGCTGTGATCTCCATGTCAGGCGCTGTGCGCAAGGTGGTCACCCTGCGGCCGCCCGACTACGGCTTCGATCCCGACGAGTTGGCAGCGGCAGTCACGCCGCGCACGCGAATGCTGGTGCTCAACAGCCCGCACAACCCGACCGGCAAGGTGTTCAGCCGGGCCGAGCTGGAAGCCATTGCTGCCGTGGCCATCGAGCGAGATCTCATCGTGGTCACCGACGAGGTGTACGAGCACCTGGTGTTCGACGGCGAGCACATCCCCATCGCGACGCTGCCCGGCATGGCCGACCGCACGGTGACGATCTCCAGCGGCGGCAAGACATTCGCCGTCACCGGCTGGAAGATCGGCTGGGTCTGCGCCCGCCCGGAACTGGTGGCGGCAGTGCGCACGGCCAAGCAATGGCTGACCTACGTCAGCGGCGGACCGTTCCAGCACGCCATCGCCGCCGGGCTGGATCTCGGCGACGACTACTTCACAGCCCAGGCCGAGGATCTGCGCGCCAAGCGGGACCGGCTCTCGGAGGGTCTGCGCTCGACCGGCCTCGAGGTCTTCGAGCCGTCTGGCACATATTTCATCACTGCCGACATTCGCTCGATCGGCCACGACGACGGCGTCGAGTTCTGCTGGGGCCTGCCCGAACGCATCGGCGTCGCAGCGGTGCCAAATGTGGTCATGTACGACAACGTCCACGAGGGCCACCACCTCGTCCGCTTCGCCTTCTGCAAGCAGCACGACGTTCTCGACGCAGCCATAGAGCGCCTCCGCACCCTGTAGCCCGCAAGCTGGCTGATCGCTCGGGCTAGGGCAGCGATCCCCGCTGCGCCGGGCGTTGTCTGGTTGCTGGGCTCAGGAGCTTGCTCGCAGGGGAGCGATCACGCCTTCGGCGAATTCGTTGAGCATGGCCAGCTCTTGGTCTTGCGTGAAATAGCCGACGTGGTGCCACAGGAAAAACTCGGTAACGCCGAACTCCTCGTGCAGCGAGGCGACGTGGTCGAGCTCCTCCTCCCGGCTGCCGCGCCAGACGCGACCCATCGGCACTACGTAGGGCGGCGCGTTGTAGGCCCAGTTGAACAGCTCCTCGAAGCCGGCGTACAGGTCGGCGCCCTCGGCCGGCGTGCGGCCCATCGTGAGGTGGCCGCCGATCGCCAGTGCATCAGCCGCCGTGGTGTCACGCCCCGAGTTGTGAGCCTCCTCGAGGTAGA
Source organism: Acidimicrobiia bacterium (assembly GCA_022821985.1). Lineage (GTDB taxonomy): Bacteria > Actinomycetota > Acidimicrobiia > Acidimicrobiales > Poriferisodalaceae > Poriferisodalis. Next base: position 405,937 of record JAJECP010000035.1, on the reverse strand, counting down.
TGTCCAGCGCTGTGCCAATGAAGCTCTGCCGCTCGGGTGCCACGAAGCTGACCATCTTGCCGCCCTCGCGGGCCCAGAACTTCGAGGTCTCCATGCTGTAGCTGAACGGCGCGTACACCGGCGGGTGCGGCTGCTGCAGCGGCCGGGGCACGATGCCGATCTCGCGCAGCGTCTTGTTCTCGTCGACCGCCGTCGGGTCGAAGTCGTCGGTCGGCGGGAAGTGCCACTCCATCTCGGGCGGGGCCTCCCAGAACTCGCCTTGGATCGACACCTTGTCCTGCGTCCACAGCGACTTCACCAGGTGCCAGTTCTCGTACAGGGCCCGGCGGCTGCGCTGGTCGGCATCGGATTTGTCGGACTCGGTGGAGGTGATGCCCAGGTGCTGGCCGAATGTGCCGGTCCAGCGCGGCGTGTTGCCACGCGTGAAGCCCACGAAGGTGCGGCCGCCGGTGAAGTGGTCGAGGATGGCGATGTTCTCGGCGAGCTGGATCGGATTCACGGCGGTGAGGTTCATGCCGAGCTGGCCCACCCGCATCCGCTCGGTGTGTTGGGCCACGAAGTAATCCCAGAACAGCGGGTTGGTGGTGGTTTCGATGCCCTCCACCTGCATGTGCTGCTCGGTCATGGCGAACCCGTCGTACCCCACCGACTCGGCGAACTGCATCTGGGTCCGCACGTGATCCATGAGGGTCTGCCAACGCTCGGGCATCGACCCGGCGAGGCCGATCTGCTCGTCACGACGGCGCATGTACGGCACCACGAGGATCGTGAAGCGGAAGTCGGTCATGGAGACTGAGGTCCTTTCGGCTCACCGCACCTTGCGGCAGCGGCCGCACAGACTGCAACACTAGGAAACCGGCCGGCTTCCGAACCGGCCAACCCAGCGTCATCCGAGCGGGGAGGAACCGCCAGATGCCCAAGTTCGAGCCCACCGCCGGGCGGGGATTGCATCCCATCGAGAATGCCCCGATCCCGGAGATCCGAGCGCTCCAGCTGGAGCGGCTGAAGTGGAGCCTGGCGCACGCGTACGCACACGTGCCCGCCTACCAGCAGCTGTTCGACGAGGCGGGGGTTCACCCGTCCGATCTGCACACCCTCGATGATTTGGCGCGCTTCCCGTTCACGTCCAAGACCGAGCTGCGCGAGAACTACCCCTTCGGCATGTTCGCCGTGCCGCGGGAGCAGGTGCTGCGAGTGCACGCCTCCTCGGGCACCACGGGCAAGCCGACCGTGGTCGGCTACACGCAGTCCGATCTGGACATGTGGGCGCATGTCTTCGGGCGTTCGCTGATGGCCGCGGGAGTGCGACCGGGCGATGTGGTCCACGTCTCCTACGGCTACGGGCTGTTCACCGGCGGGCTGGGGGCGCACTACGGGGCCGAGCAGTACGGCTGCACTGTGGTGCCGGCGTCGGTGGGCCAGACGGCCCGGCAGGTGCAGCTGCTGGTGGACTTCGACGCCGATGTGCTGTGCGCCACGCCGTCGTACGCGCTCGTCGTCGCCGACGAGTTCCGCAACCAGGGCATCGACCCGGCGTCGACGTCGCTGCGGGTGGGGATCTTCGGCGCGGAACCGTGGTCGGAGGCGATGCGGGCCGAGCTCGAGGAGGCCTTCGGCATCGACGCCGTCGACATCTACGGCCTCTCTGAGGTCATCGGCGGGGGTGTCGCCAACGAGTGCATCGAGACCAAGGACGGGCCGACGATCTGGGAGGACCACTTCTATCCCGAGGTCATCGACCCCGATTCGGGCGAGGTGCTTCCCGAAGGCGAGACGGGCGAGCTGGTGTTCACCTCGCTGACCAAGGTGGCGATGCCGGTGATCCGGTACCGCACCCGCGACATCTGCTCACTGCAGCCCGGCACGGCTCGCTCGATGCGTCGCATGGGACGGGTTGCGGCGCGCAGCGACGACATGCTCATCATCCGTGGCGTCAACGTGTTCCCGAGCCAGTTCGAGGAGCTGGTGTCGGCCGATCCGAGGCTGACCGGTCATTTCTTTCTCGAAGTGCATTCGCGGGGCCGCATGGAGGGCATCACCGCCGTGCTGGAACCCAAGCCCGACGGCGGCGACCACGATGCGATCGCCGCAGACTTCACCAGCACGGTGCGCCAGCGCATCGGCATCGCTGTCGACGTCCGCACCGTCGAACCTGAGGGCATCCCGCGCTCAGAAGGAAAGGCGCAGCGCGTCCGCGACCTCCGGGGCTGAGCCCGGCCAGGGGAGTGCTTCCCCGATCGCCTGACCTACAGCGGCTCGGTGCCTTCGCTGAGAATGTCCAGGTACTCGGTGTACGCAAAGAGCCGGTTGCGCCGCTGCCCGGTCACTTCGCGCGCGATCCTGAACTCGCCCAGGCGCCGCAGGGCATCTTGAACAGCGGGCTTCGACAGATCGGTCCGCTTCATGCCCTCTCGCACGTTCAAGATGGGCGTGCGGGCGAGTGCCCCATGCACGAGGAGCGCCGACCCGGTGGCCCGCCCTGCGCGCGCTCGAATCGTCGCGCGATCACGTTCCACCAAATCCTCCAAGCGCTCGGTGGTGCTCAGCGCGGCAACAGCGGTGGCATGAATGCCTTCGAGGAAGAACAGCAGCCATGCGGTCCAGTCGCCTTCGGTGCGCACGCGCCCGAGGAGGTCGTAGTAGCGAGATCGGTGCTGCTTGAAGTACAGGCTGAGGTACAGAGCGGGCGTCGCCAGCACGCCACGCGCCATGAGCATCAGCGTGATGAGCATTCTTCCGATGCGGCCGTTGCCGTCGAGAAAGGGGTGGATGGTCTCGAACTGGACATGAGCGAGACCCGCTCGCACCAGCGGTGGCAGATGGTCGTCGTCGACGTGCAAGAACTTCTCCAGCTCCGAGATGGCTTCATGCGCCTCTGGTGCTGGTGGGGGCACGAACACTGCGGCGCCGGGACGCCGACCGCCGATCCAGTTCTGGGAGGTTCGGAACTCGCCGGGGCGCTTGTCGCCGCCGCGGGCGCCTGTCAGCAGGATGCGGTGAGCTTCCCGCAGCAGCCGGTTGCACAACGGCAGTCCGGCAGGATCAGCCATCCGGGCGAGGGCGTGATCCAGCGCGGCGACGTACCGCGACACCTCGAGCACGTCGTCGAGTGGCACTCCGGGCGCGGCACCGAGTTCGTGGCGCATCAGATCGGTCAACGACGACTGCGTGCCCTCGATCTGTGACGACAGTACAGCTTCCTTGCGGACGTAGGAATAGATGAGCAGCGCGGGGTCGGGGAGGCGACGCACGGCGCCGTCGAATCGACCGAGCGAGCGGCTTGCCTTGTCGAGTGCCATCACGAGCGGGCCGTCCATGCCCAGCGGCGGGTTTGGCGGCAGCGGCGCCGGCACGAATGCTCGAACTTCCTCTCCGCCGACGACGGTCACGACGTAGCGACCGGTCGGGCTGTCTTGCGATTGCGGCGTCATCGGCGGTCGCTCCTCGGTGTCGATGTCGGTGCTTTGCGGTGGTCGTAGAGGCACAGTGGCTCGGATGTGGCGCAGCTCGGCTGGGTGGCGGTCGTTCGGATTCGTTGCGTCGACCTCAAATCAGTGTTATTGAGTATTTCACAGAGTATTACCATATATTTCCACAGATAAGTCAAAGTGCCTTTTGGCTTATTTGGACAGAAGATCAGGTCGCTCAAGTAAATATTATAAGCTAAGTACATCTACAAACTCGTTCTGCCCTGCCATAGTAAGCAGAGCTTCCTAAGCACCATGTCCAGACAGTTTTCGGAGCTAAAACTGCTTACGTGCTGCCGCTATTTCGGCGGCGTGAAATAAGCGATCCGGCTATTCCAGATTCGGAGCGAAACCAAAACAACGGTGCTGCCCGCGGTCGGGTCGCCATCGCGTACCGACCTGCTGGCGGCGCGTGTGCGATGCGGGCGCTACGGTGCGGCTGCCGCGCAGCTGCTTGGGCGCGGCACGCACAGCGCGGCCACGATGGGCCGCAGCGCAGTCGAGGGAGGCAGCCATGAGCTTTGTGGAGATGCGACGGTACCGGCTGAAGGTGGGGGCGCCGGAACGCTGGGTGAAGACCTACTTCGAGAAGGGCTACGAGGCCCAGCGCAAGTACCTGGGCGAGCCCGTCGGCTACTACACCACCGAGTTCGGCGGCATCAACGAGATCATCCATATGTGGCGCTACGACACGCTCGAGGAGCGGGCCGAAAAGCGCAAGGCGCTGTTCGAAGACGCCCAGTGGCTGGAATTCGTCAAGGAGATCGCACCGCTGGTCGAGACGCAGGAGAACGCCATCCTGCGCGACATTTTCGAGACTTGAGCTGCCAGCCGGCCTCGAGCCTCCGGTTTTCAGGTCGCGGGCTAGGGCTTGCGGGGTTCGGCCTCCGGCTCGGAAGCCGAGCCTGTTCTGATGCAATAACCCACCAGAGGAGGGCACACCAATGCCGAACACGATGATGGACACTTGGGCCGCTGGCGACGAGACGCTGGGCACCTGGCTGTCGATGGCATCCAGCCATTCCGCCGAGATCGCCGGGCGAGTCGGCTTCGACTACGTCTGCGTCGACATGCAGCACGGCGTGGCCGACTACCAGGTCGCCGTGACCATGATGCAGGCCATCGAGATGGGCGGCGGCATACCCATCGTGCGGGTGCCGTGGAACGAGCCCGGCATCATCGGTCGGGTGCTCGATGCAGGGGCGCGGGGCGTCGTGGTGCCGATGGTGAACTCAGTCACCGAAGCCCAGGCGGCCGTGTCGGCGTGCAAGTACCCGCCGCTGGGTGCTCGCAGCTTCGGCCCGATACTGGTGGCTGCTCGGGCTGCGGCGGGGGAGAACTACTTCGAGGTGGCGAATGACACTACGGCCTGCATTCCCATGATCGAGACTCGTCAGGCCGTCGAAGCGCTGGACGAGATCCTGGCGATCGAAGGTGTCGACGCGATCTATGTCGGCCCAGCCGATCTGTCGATCAGCTACGGCTACGGCCCCGGCTACACCGACGATCACGCCGACTACAAGGCGGCACTCGAGCACATCGCCGAGCGATGCGCCGCACACGGCGTGGTAGCGGGCATCCATTCCACGGCTGGGCTGTCGGCCGACCGCCGCGGCAAAGGCTTCCGCATGCAAACAGTGGCGGGCGACGCCATGGCACTCGGCCGAGGCATGGCCCGCGACCTGCGCACCGCCCGCGAATCCGGCACAGCCGAAGCCACCACAGGAGCCGACTCCAAGATCTACTGACGTGCAGGAGCACCGCCTCAGCCGAGAACGGATCCCTCGCTGCTAATTGGTCTCAGCCGTCAGGCGCGTCCGGCTGGTCGGCTTCGACGTTTTCCGGCTCGTCGCGGTCAATGAGTGCCTTGGTTCGCTTGGCCGCCGAACCGACGGCGGACGCAGTCGCCGCGGCGGCGCCTGTTGCGAAGCGTCCTGCAGCCTGAGCTGCGTCGACCGCCCCTTGCCCGACCGCTGATGCCTGGTCGGCTGAGAAGCGCCCGACAGTCGCCGCCGAGCTTGCGACGGACTTGCCTGCGCTCGCGGCTCCGCGCGCCGTGGCGCGACCGGCATCGGCAGCGATGCCCCCGATTGCATCGCCGGCGGCGAGGGCGTGATGGGTGACTTGGCGCATCACCGTTGCCGCATCCTCTTTGACGAACGCGCTGATTGCCTCCAGCGTCACATCCTTGGTGGCGGTGTGCACGAGCACTCCAGCAGCGACGCCTGCGAGCAGTGCCACGCCGGCCGGACCGCCTGCGACGCCGACCAGCGCGATTGCGCCCAAGCTGGACCCCGTGCCTATCGCACCCTTGAGCGCGCCCTCGGCCAGTTCGACGTACTCGTCTGCATGATTCGCCTTGTGGAAGGCCCGCCCGAAGGCAACGACCGACACCGCCAGCAACAGCGGATTCGCGCTCACGGCCGCTGACATGCTCATGCCTGCTGCGAGGCTGCCGAACGATTCGGTCTCGGCCTTGTTCCAACCGAAGATCAGCGAAATCATGCCGACGGTGCCGCCCACCAGTTCGCCGACGTCGTAGGTGTTCAGGTCATAGAGCCAGCTCTTGGGAATGCCGAAGTTTGAGTCCAGCGAGGCTGCAACGGCGTCAAAGGTTTCCTTGTCCCAGGTGGCGAGAGGCAAACCCCTTGGCGTCGACACGTCTCGCAGCAGGCCCTGGATCGCGCCGAGCGTCTCCTGGATGAGGGAGTCGTCCGGGGACGCGCCGTGGGCTGCCCTGAATGCCCCGTAGATCGTGTGACCGCCATCGAAGAGTCGGTGGTAGCTGCCGCCGATGCCGGTATCGATGAATACGGCGTCCATCGCCTTGTCGAAGACGGTGGCCTTGCCCTTCACGGCTTCTTGCACCAGTTTGTTCAACTGAGGCGAGAGATCGCTCGCCACCAAGCCTTGGGCGGCCGCGAAGACCCGAGCCGTCTGTGCGGTTGTCGAGTCGAACAACCATCGAGCGCCAGTGGCAACGGCTCGTCCGCTGATAGCTCCCACCTTGGCGGCCCCGCTGCCGATGACCTGCCCGGCCGATGCGCTGGCCGCGGCTGCCCTGCGACTTCCGGAGACTGTCGCGTCAGCCACCTGCTTGCCCGCGGAGAGTGCAGTGTCGACGAGGCGACTGAAGCGTCCAGGCTCATCGTCGATTTGGGCAACACCGTCGGCGTACAGAAGCGGTTGACCCGTCTGCTGCGCGAGCGCGTAGGCGAACGTGTCGCCGAAGTCGAGGGCAGCTTCGGGTCCCCCCTTGCCGAACCGTCGCCAGCACGCCAGCGCCTCTCTCGCTTGATCTTCGTCGACAGGGGCTATTCGAACATCGATGCGTGCGAGCAGTTCTTCGAGCAATTGGGTGCCGGCAGCACCAGTTCGCGCCTCGATCACGATCCCCAGCTCGACGCGGGAGGCGGCGGACATGATGCATGGCCCCTGCAGCAACTCGCGCTCGATGGCATCGCTGCCAGGTTCGTCAAGCAGCACCGCGAGGATTGCGGAGGTGTCCACCACGGTCATGTGGGCAATCCGTGTTCGTCGTACCCCATGAGCTCGAAGGTACTTCGGTCGTCGAGCACCGGCAACTCCCTGAATCGCTCGACGATGCCACGGAGGCTTCGTTCACGCAGGCGGCGCCGCTCGAGCGCGAGCCGTGTCTCAAGCGATGCCACGACCGCCTCGGTGATGGACTCGCCGGTCAATGCCGCAAGCTCCCGAGCGAGCTGATCGGCCTGTGCGTTCTTGATGCTCAATACGATAGGTATAACTATAGTCCAATAGGTACCTAGGTGCCAACACGGCGATCCGACGGGCCCCTTGGCATGGAGACTTCGGCTGATCTCAGGGCAGGATTCCGTGATCGCCTACCCGATGCCAGATGATGTGGCGCTTGCCCTCAACGACCGGGTGCCCCATCGAGAACAGGGCGCGTCCATCCGGCGCCCACGTCATCTCGAACAGCCCGCGTGCACCCCGGACCGCCTTGACCCGCAGGCCCGGCCGAAACCTGTGCGTCGCGTCGCGCTCCATCGCCAAGAGATCAAGAATGAACTCCCGCCGCTTCGCGTCGAAGCGGACTTGGTCTGCGAGTGTCAGCAGTCTGAAGTCACGCCAGAACGCGGCTGTCTCATCGTGCGTGGGCACGCCCGTGAACTGTGCTCAGTCGGCGGACAGTTCAGCGCGACGGCGCTGCATCGCTGCGAGCAATTCGCCGTCGCTGCGGTAGTGCGCAGCGACAGCGTCATCGGGCCCCGAGTCGTAGAGGCCGACGCTCGCATCGAGTTCAGCGAGAGTCGGTGAGTCCTGCACGGTGTCTTGGCTGGCTTTCGCGGAACCTGTGCTGCTCATCTGATCGCCTCTCACGACGGCTCTGTCCGCAGCGTCACCTGAACGCACCCCAAGGCTATCTCGATGAGGAAGAGGCTCGACCCTTGTGCTGTGCCGAAGCAGACGGCGATGCCTGGGTGGCCGCTTGCAACCGGTCCCGAAGGTTGCCGTCGAAGCATTCATCCGTTCCGTCACCGTCATGTCTCGGTCCGGGCCACCGGACCCGTTGATGTGACACCCCCTCCTTACCTTGGACATCAGTGAGGCGGTGGCCGATGAGCGGCTCCGCAACCGGCGCATCCGGCAATTGCTTCGGGTGGGTCGGGGTCCGCAGAAAGGGAAAACAGTGGGATCAAAGACATCCAATGGGACATCGAATGGGCAGCTCAGGCGAAGTGGCACAGCACCGTGGGAGCGTGGCGGCGATGCAGCCTCGGCGGCAGGCGCGCAGCATGCGAAGAGCCCCAAGAAGGCCCAGGGTGGCAAGACGAGCCACGAGCAGAGTCGCAAGGGGAGCGGCCAAGGGTCGTCATCTGGCCGGTCGAAGGTGTGGATGCTGCTCGACCGGTCCGGTTCCATGTCGGGTCTGGAAGCTGCCGTCGTCAACGGAGCGAACCGGCTGATCGCTGAGCAGACGGCCGAGTCCGGCGCGTGCCGAATGACGATCGTCCAATTCGACTCCGACGAACCGTTCGAGGTACTCGTCGACGATGTCTCAGTGCACAAGGTCGATCCACATGCGCTTGAGGGGTACGAGCCGCGCGGGCTGACGCCGCTGTACGACGCTGTAGCCCGGCTGATCGGATGCGCCGACCGGCGGGTCAAACAACGGCGCAAGGCGGGCAAGAAACCCGAAGACCAGACCGTCGTCATCGTGACTGACGGATACGAGAACGCCAGCACCGACTATTCGTTGGCCGACATCCACAACCTCATCACCCTGCGGCGAGAGGAAGGCTGGGCGTTCGCTTTCATGGGTGCCAATCAGGACTCGTACGCGGAAGGCGCCCGCCTGGGTCTCGATCAGCGCAGCGTGCAGAACTATGAGGCGTCCGAGGAGGGTGTCGGCGAGGCGTTCGCGTCAGTGAGCCGGGCATACAGCGAGCGGCGGAGGACGCGGGCCCGGACGGGCCTCACGCCCGACAACGACGACTTCTTCGGCGGTGTACGCGAAGCCGAGGAGGGGATGCGGCGCCGCGCGCAGTGAGCCAGGCCCCGGTGCTTGCGGCTGAGGCAGCGGCGACCGTGTGATCCTGGCGGTGCTCCGTGTGAACCGGGCGGTGCTTGGAGCCCGGACAGTACGATCCGCTGCGGGGACCGACCTGGAGGGGAACGTGGACGTCGACTATCCGATCATCTCGGCCGACTCGCACATTGCGGAGGCACGCAACACCTACGTCGACTACATCGACCCCAAGTGGCGCGATGTGGCGCCACGGGTCGAGTGGACCGAAGAGCGCGGCGACGTGTACGTCATCGACGGCATGAAGCGCACGATCGACATGGGTCTCATCGCTGCCGCAGGACAGAAGCCTGAGGAGCTCAAGCGCAGCGCGGCGTACGAGGAACTGCCGATCAGCAGCTACGACCCGGCCACGCGGACCGCCGACCAGGACCGAGACGGCGTCTCAGCCGAAGTGATCTACCCGTCGGTGGGCATGGTGCTGTGCAATCACTCCGATCCCGACTACAAGAAGGCGACCATGGACGCCTACAACCGGTGGATTGCCGACTACTGCTCGGTGGACACCGACCGGCTGCTGGCGGTGGGCCAGACGGCCCTCCGCTCGGTGGAAGAGGCCATCAGCGACATCGAGGCCATGGCCGAGGCGGGCATGCGGGGCGTGATGATGTCGGGCAACCCTCACACCGAGTTCGACTTCGACGACCCCCGCTGGGACCCGTTCTGGCAGGCCGCCGTCGACCTCAACCTGCCCGTGTCGTGGCACATCCTCACCAGCCGCGGCCAAGGCCGGCCCCGCGGGCCGAAGGCGAACGCCTTCATGACCATCATCCGGGCGAACCAGGACATCATGGGCACGCTGGTGTTCGGCGGTGTTTTCGAGCGCAATCCCGGGCTGCGGGTGGTCTGCGTCGAGGCCGACGCCGGCTGGGTGCCGCACTACATGTACCGGATGGACCATGCCTACAAGCGCCACCGGTACTGGCTGCCGCCCGGCCAGGAGCTGTCCAAGCTGCCCAGCGAGTACTTCAGCGAGCACATCTACACGACGTTCCAGGACGACTGGGTTGCGTTCAAGATGGTGAACGACGTCAACCATAAGCGACTGCTGTGGGCCAACGATTTCCCGCACTCCGACAGCACCTGGCCGTGGAGTCAGGAGCTGCTCGACGAGCACTCGGCCAATCTGACGCCCGAGCAGCAGCAGGACATCCTCTGCAACAACTCGGCCGAGCTGTACGACATCGACCTGTCGAAGCTGCCCGTCGGCGGCGACCGCCTGGCAGCCAGCGCGGCCTGAAGACAGCCCAGCCAGCGCCTCGTCGGTGATCGACCGGCGCCAACGCAGCCCCGAAGGCGATGCGATCGGTGCCTCGCCGCGGATCTCGGCCGAGGCGAGCGCCGAGTCGTCCGCGTCGCAGGCCATGCGATGCCGAGGGGTACCGTGGACGAGGAAAGCCGCGCGCACCCGCATGCGGCCGAAACGGCGAGGAGCCACCGCCCATGCAGAGCCACGAAGTCGACTACCAGATCTTCGGCGGCGACATGCAGTTCGTCGAAGTGGAGCTGGACCCGGGCGAGGTCGTCGTCGGCGAAGCCGGCACGATGATGTTCATGGAGGACGGCATCACCTTCGAATCGGTGATGGGCGACGGCTCCGAGCCCGACGCCGGCCTGTGGGGCAAGCTCAAGTCGGCCGGCAAGCGGGCGCTGTCGGGCGAGGGCCTGTTTCTGACGCACTTCACCAACAGCGGTGCGCCCGGCAAGGCCAAGGCCGCGTTCGCCGCGGGGTATCCCGGCAAGATCATCCCGGTCGACTTGGCACAGTACGGCGGCGAGATCATCGCCCAGCGCGACGCGTTCCTGTGCGCAGCCATGGGCACCAAGCTCGATATCGCCTTCCAACGAGGCATCGGCACCGGCATATTCGGCGGCGAGGGCTTCATCCTGCAGCGCATCTCGGGCGACGGGATGGCCTTCCTGCATGCCGGCGGTTCCATCCAGGCCATCCAGCTCAACAACCAGACCGTGCGACTCGACACCGGCTGTCTCGTCGCCATGCAGCCGTCGCTGCAGTACTCCATCGAGCGGGCGGGCAACCTCAAGTCGATGTTCTTCGGCGGCGAGGGCCTGTTCTTGGCCACCGTGTCGGGCACCGGCTGGGTCTGGCTGCAGTCGCTGCCGTTCTCGCGTCTCGCGTCCCGGGTGCTGGCCAACGCAGTGGGCCCGCAGGCAGACGATTCGCGGGGCATGCTCTCGGGAATGTTCGAACGCAGCTGACAACCATGCAGCTGACTTCGAGTCGCATCAGCGTCGACGATCTCGCCGAGGCCCAGGAGGCCTGCCACGCCCGCGGGTGGACCGACGGCCTGCCGGTGGTGCCGCCCACCGACGACGCAGTGGGCGCGTGCCTCGAATGGGCGATGCTGCCGCCCGATCACCTCATCGGCATCGAACCGGTGCGGGCACGCGCCATCACCGCGGAGAAGGCGGCCGTCAATGCCGTCATGGCGGGGTGCCTGCCGCCGCACTTCCCGGTCGTCGTGACCGCGCTCACCGCGCTGCTGCAGCCCCAATTCGGCCTGCACGGCCCCACGGCATCCACCGGCGGCTGCGCGCTGCTGCTGATCGTGAACGGCCCCATCCGGCACGAGCTGGCCATGGACGCCACCTTCAGCGTGCTCGGGGGCGCCGACCGGTCGCGCGCCGTCATCGCACGGGCGGTACGACTGGTGCTCGCCAACGTGCTCGACGTCAAGCCCGGCGGCATCGATCGCTCCACGCTCGGCCACCCCGGCAAGCTCGGCTACTGCATCGCCGAGGACGAGGAGGCGACGGACTGGATCTCGATCGGCGATCAGCGACTCGGCACCGCGCCCGCCGAGCGGGGCCATGTGTCATCGGTGACAGCGGTGGCCTCGATGGCGCCCCGGCAGGTCATGAACGAGTGGACGACCGACCCCACCGAGCTGTGCGAGACGCTCGCCGCGGAGATCCGGGCAAGCCAGCTCAACTACTCCATCTGGCCGGGCAACTACGTGGTGGTGCTGCCGCCGCAGCTGCGGCAGCACTTCGATGCGGCCGGCTGGTCGAAGGCCGACATCGCCGACTGCGTGTTCGAACGGGCACGTGTGCGGCGGGGCGACTGGGCGAGCGTCGGCAAGGGAGCAATCGTCAAGGACCGGGCCGAGCGTCAGTACCCCGCATTGGAATCGCCCGACGACCTGCTGATCGTTGCTGCAGGCGGGCCAGCGGGCGGTTTTGCAGCAGTCATTGCGCCGTGGCTCGGCACACGCAGTCACGCGGCCACGGTGGCCGTCGGCGCCTGCGTGGACTGCGAGATCAGCTAGCGCAACCAGCCGCCTGACGCCGACCGCTCTCTCGGTATTCGAGCCGCGCTCGCGTCGCCCCGAGGCCCTGTGTCGCGCCCAACCGCTGGTACTCGCAACTGCACTGCCGGCAGCGCACGACCCGGCGAGGTTTGCCTGGCGCGCTAGAGGGGCTTCCAGGTCGCGACCACATGAACTGAGAGCCGCGCAAGACTCGGCGGATGGAAGACAATTCGCTCGTGCGAGGCGAGGCGACCACCGGTGGCGGCTTGCTGGCCGAGCTGCCTGACGGATACCTCGCGTCGGTCGAGGACTATCACCGGCTGGTGTACTCGGTGGTGGCTGAGGCGCGCCGCGTGGCGACCGGCAGGTTCGGGCTGCGCAGCCTGGACGCGGGCTTCGGCACGCCGGTGTTTGAGGTGACGATGGGCCGCGCTGGCGAGATGGAGTGCCAAGTGTGGGTCGACGGCGAGGAGCTGTGTGCCACCGAAGGCGGCACTCTGCGCAGCGTCCACATCACGACGCTGTCCGCCGCAGCGAAGTTCGTCGGGGTGTCGCCCGGCGCCGAGGCACGCGAACACGACAGTCCAGAACTCGGCGATGTCGAACGCCGGCTGCGAGTGAGCGCCGAGATGGGTGCGCATCTGGCGACATGGTTCCGGCTCGGCAAGCGTGCGCTCGGACAGTTGCACGACCTGCCCGGTGCAGCGGAACCCGACGAGATCCAGCTGTGGCCCGGCCATTTCGACATCGCAACGGCCATCGGCGTCGCCGAGGCCGGCACGCGAGCCACCTACGGCCTGTCACCCGGCGACGCTGCTCACCCGTTCCCGTATGCCTACGTGGGGCCGTGGGACGAGGTGGATCGCAGCGATCCGTACTGGAACGACGATGTCTTCGGCGGGGCGTCGCTGCCCTATGCGGAGATCATCGCAGCGGCAGACCCCGCCGGAGCGCTATTCGAGTTTCTGTATGCAGGCTTCGACAGCATCAACGGCTGAGCGATCAATGGCACGCCCGAGGCTCGGCGCAGCGTTCGTGGCAGCATGTAGCTGACCCTCTGCCCGCCCACGCCAGCGTGCCGATGGTCACGCCGCTGAGAACCGCCAAGGAGGACAGCGTGGAACTGCTGGACCCGACACACGAGCAGGATCCCGCCGGGTTCGCAGCCCCGGCGCGTCTCACCACCCTGAAGGGCGCCACGATCGGCGTGATCTCCAACGGCAAGGAGAACACCAAGCCGTTCTTCGACCATGTCGAGCGCCTGCTGCGTGATCGCCATGGCGTTGCCAAGGTGATCCGGCGGATCAAGGCCAACTACAGCGCGCCCGCACAGCACGAGTTGCTCGCCGAGGCGATGGGCTGGGACGCGGTGCTCGCCGGCGTCGGCGATTGAGGCAGCTGCTCGTCGTGCAGTCTGCACGACGCCGTCGCCGCCGAACGGGTCGGCGTGCCCGCGATCAGCGTGATGACCAGCGCGTTCATCGATGCCGCCGAGCTGATGGCCCGGGTGCAGGGCGTGCCCGACCATCCGTTCACCGTGATCGAGCACCCCATCGCCAGCGCTGATGCAGCAGGGCTCGAAGCCCGAGCCGAAACGGCGGTAGAGCAGGCCGTCAGGGTGCTGGCGGCGCACTAGCTTCTGGCTGCGCCCGCGGAACGGCGGATCGCACCGACGAACGCTCGGACTACGCGCATTCTCAACTCAGGAGCACATCGCGATGGTGAATCCCATTCCCGACGACTACCCGCGCATCTCGGCCTCGATGAGCATCGACGGCGCGGCAGACGCCATCGCGTTCTACACCGAGATTCTCGGGATGACCGAGCGGATGCGCATCGACATGGGCGGCAGGATCGGCCATTCCGAGCTGGAACTGGGCGATTCGCTCATCATGGTGGCCGACGAGTTCCCCGAGATGGAGTTCCATTCGCCCAAGCACTACGGCGGGTCACCGGTGCAGATGAGCGTGTACGTGGAAGATGTCGACGCCACGTTCGCGGCGGCGCTCGCAGCGGGAGCCACCGAGGTGCGGCCCGTCGTGGATCAGTTCTACGGCGACCGCTCGGGCATGATCGAGGACCCGTGGGGCCACCGCTGGAACCTCACCACCCATATCGAGGACGTTGATCCCGAAGAGATGGCCCGCCGCTCAGAGGCCGCCATGGCCGAGGTGGCCGACGGCTGACAGAACCCCGCGAATACTGATTCTCGGCTGAGTCCGGCGCCGCGGATCACTGCACGGCGCCGCCTGTGCGCCACCCGACGACTGCCGCGGGCGCCGCGGAGACGGCGAACAGCGCCGCGGCTATGGCGAGCGCGAACGGCACCGAGACAAACTGCGCCACCGTTCCCAGCGCCAGACCGATTGACACTTCTCCCACCGCTTGGGATTGTCCGACGAACGAAACCACGGTGGCGCGAACTGACGAGTCGGCATGCCGATTCGCCATCGCTTCGGTGAGCGAATACGCCGTCTCGCCCGCCACGTCGAGGACCGCCCAGCCGATGAGCGCCACCGTGAACCAGGGACTCAACGCCAACGCCAGAGCGCCTGCTGCGGCGACCGTCAGGAATCGCGCCAGCAGGAAGGCATCCCGCCGAGCGCTTCGCTGGTCAGCCTGGGAGCGCTCGAGGTGACGGCGCAGCCACGTCATCATCGGGATCGCCAGGGCGGACATCACGAACCACGTTGCGCCGAAGAAGAGCACGGCCTCCCGCCCGTCCAGCTCGGTGAGACCGAGTTCGAACAGCCGCAAGACCGAAAGTCGATCGTTGGCTTCCCACGCTCCGGCGGCGACTGTGGCCGAGAGGGTCACCGCCAGTAGGGATGGATTGCGGCGGACGAGCCGTGCGCCTCGCTTCCAGAGGGCGATCGCGTCCTTCCACGCGCTCGTGCGCGCTGGCCGGGGTGCGCCGCTGGCCCGGCGGCGGGGTGACTCGAAGCCGGCTTCGGGCATCGTGACGGCCAGGTATCCGGCCGCCGCGATCGCAAGCAGGCCCATCACGGCCATCGACCCCCGAACCGACCACGCACCCATTGCGGTGGCGGCGACCAGGCCCACCATGACGCCCACCGACCGGAAGACGGCATGGCGCACGATGAGCCCGTCCACTTGACGGCTGGGATCGCTGCCGGCCGCGCCGCCGGCTTCAGCACCGGAGCCGTCGCCCGCGGTCGAAGGCTCGACCGGCATCACCGCGGCACTGCGATGCGAATGCGATGCGTGATGGGCAATCTCGTCGGTCATCCACGCCGTGGCAGCGCCGCTCTGCAGCGTCCAGCCGACGCCCCACAGCACCTGCCAGATGACGAGCACGCCGAACAGCTCTGTCACCGGGGTCAACGCCATCGCCGAGCCCATCACGACGTACGCGGCCACCACCGAGTACTTGCGGCTGTACAGGTCGGCGACCACGCCGGTCGGCGTCTCGGTGACCAGAATCGACAGCACCAGCGCAGTGCCCAGCACCGCAAGCCGGAATGGGGACAGCCGCAGATCGACCACCCACCACACCATCGCCGGCAGGCCCCACGAGAAGGCCAGGCCCTGCACGCCTCCCGTCAGCAGAAAGAGCCGATCAGGCCGATGCCGCACAACGCCGCAGCCTATGGAGGCCCGATGGGGCAAGATTCACCCGGTTCGACAACAGGCATTTGCCTGCGAGTCACGAACTGAGAGCGATCAGGAGGCCTGTCCAATGAACACGACCGAAACAGCGCAACATCGGATTGACGGGGCGACGACCGCGTCGACACCGGGGGGCTGCGCAGACGAAGCAGCGCAGTTCGAGGAGATGGGACTGTCGGCGGCGTGGTCGTTCGAGGCGTCCCACGACCCGTTCCTGCCGTTGGCGCTGGCAGCAGAGCGCACTGAGAGCATCGAGCTCGGCACGGCCATTGCCGTTGCCTTCGCCCGCAACCCGATGACGTGCGCCGTCACCGCGTGGGACCTGCAGCGCCACAGCGGCGGACGCTTCATCCTGGGGCTCGGCACGCAAATCAAGCCCCACATCACCAAGCGGTACAGCGAGCAGTGGTCGCGCCCTGCCGAGCGGATGCGCGAGTACATCGTGGCGGTGCGGGCCATCTGGCACACCTTCGAGACCGGCGAGCGGCTCAACCACCGGGGCGAGTTCTACACCCACACCCTGATGACGCCGTTCTTCAATCCGGGCCCGATCGGCATGGCGCCACCGGCGATCTACGTGGCCGGCGTCGGCCCGCGCATGGTCGAGGTGATCGGTGCGGCGGCGGACGGATTCTTCGTGCATCCGTTCCACACCGCGCAGTTCATGACCGATGTCACGCTCCCGGCCATGGCGGCCGGCGCCGAATCGGCAGGACGCGACGTCGGCGAGGTCACCGTTGCCTGCCTGACCATCGTCGCCATGGGCGAGAACGACGAGCAGATCGACAAGGCCCGCCGCTCCGCCGCGGGCCAGCTCGCGTTCTACGGGTCGACGCCTGCCTACGCGGGTGCGCTCGACCACCACGGCTACGGCGAGCTGCAGCCACGCCTGAACACGCTGTCCAAGCAGGGCGACTGGCGCGAGATGAGCGACCTCATCGACGATGATCTGCTGGATCTCGTCGTGGTGTCAGGCACACCGTCGGAGGTGGGTGCGCAAGTCGCCGAACGCAACACCTTCGCCGACCGCACGACGATGATGTTCTACGGACCGACACCCACCAACGACGCCATCGCCGAAGCCGTAGCAGCCGCCAACGGCGCATGAGCCGGCCGGCCGCTGTGCCTGAGGGGCTGAGGCGGCGGGCTGACGGAACGCTGGCGTGCTGGTGGGGCGAGGGCCACGACGACTACGAGGCGTATCACGACACCGAATGGGGCCTGCCGGTCACCGACGACGTGCGCCTGTACGAGAAGATGTGCTTGGAAGGCTTCCAGTCGGGGCTGTCGTGGTTGACGATCCTGCGCAAGCGCGAGAACTTTCGGGCCGCGTTCTGCGGGTTTGACTTCGAGGTTGTGGCGGGCTTTGGGACCGCCGATGTCGAGCGACTCCTCGGCGACGCAGGCATCGTGCGCCATCGCGGCAAGATCGAAGCCACCATCAACAACGCCCGCGCCGCCCTCGGCACCATCGATGCACACGACAGCCTGGCGGCCTTCTTCTGGTCGTTCGAGCCACAGCCAGAGGATCGGCCGGCAGTCATCGACTACCGCACGCTCGCCTCGATGCCCTCAACGCCCGAATCGACCGCCCTCAGCAAGGCACTGCGCAAGCTGGGCTGGCGCTTTGTCGGCCCCACCACCTGCTACGCCCTCATGCAGGCCTCAGGCATTGTCAACGACCACCTCGAAGGCTGCCACCGCCGGCCAATCATCGAAGCCGCCCGCGCAGAGCTGATCCGACCCTGAACCGCGTCAGCCGACGAGGAATCAAGCGCCGATGGCGATGACGCCGTCTTCGGTGGCGAGGTGGGTCATCGGTACGTCATGGGGTTCGGACGGAAGCTGGTCGAAGACGATGCCGCGGCAGGCGACGCCGACGCACAGGCAGTCCTCGGGCAGCCGGGCCAGCAGTTCGTCGAAATAGCCCACGCCGTGGCCGAGCCGGGTGCCGTGGCGGTCGAAGGCCACGCCGGGCACCAGCGCCAGCGAGATGTGGCGGGGCTGCAACTCGAACGCATCCGCGGTGGGCTGGGGGAAGCCGTAGCGGTGCTGTTCCATGGCACCGATCGCCGGGTGCAGCGTGAGCGGGCCGTCCGGGGGAGTGCGCGTCACGGCAAAGCGTTGCCAGCCGACGGCGTCGGCGAGCCTGTCGAGCGACAGCTCATTCGCCATTGCCCGGTAGAAGAGGATCAGGTTGGCCCCCGAGGGCACCGGCGCGACGGCGACGGCAGTCGAGCCTTCGTCGAACGCCCCGATGAACGCCCGCAGGCTCGCTACGACGGCGACTGTCGACGCTGCTGAAACCGGCTGGCGGTGTTCTCGGATCCACCGGCGCCAAGCGTCCTTCGAAGACCCCGGTCCAGGCTCGTCGCTCATCTCAACGACGCTAGGTGTCTGGCGCCCGCAGCCATACAATTCGCGTCGTGGGGATTGGGGAGGTGACCCTCCCGCCGCTGTACGACCGGCCGCCTCGACCGCTCGCGATGGCGCGCTGGACGATCACCAAGTTCCTCTGGTGGCAGGGCGGCCTGTGGATCGCTGTCGGCATCGCGGCATGGAACTGGCTCACGCCGTCGATCGAGAGCTTCGCGACCCCAGCGGCGTGGGCCGTCGCAGCGGTGTACCTGCGCAATGTGGCGCTCATGATTGCTGTGGCCGGCGGCTTGCACTGGTGGCTGTTCATCCGGCGCAGCCAGGGAACCCAGCACAAGTACGACGAGCGCTGGCTGTCGGCTGGGCGCAGGCCGTTCCTGTTCCGCAACCAGACCCGCGACAACGTGTTCTGGTCGCTGGCCAGCGCGTGTTCCATCGCAGCGCTGTACGAGGCGCTGATGCTGTGGCTGTATGCCAACGACCTCATCTGGACCGTTCCGGCAAGCGGCAGCCTCGCCAGCTTCGGATACACAGCGGCGCTGACGCTGCTGATCTTCCCGCTGGGCTCGGTGCACTTCTACGCCAACCACCGGCTGCTCCACACTAAGCACCTGTACCGCTGGGCTCACTCGCTGCACCATCGCAACGTCAACATCGGCCCGTGGTCGGGCGTGTCGATGCATCCGCTCGAGCACGTGCTGTACCTCTCGGTGCCGCTGGTCTTCCTGGTGATCCCGGCGAACCCGTACCTGATCACGCTGACAACCACGTATTTCCTGCTGTCACCGGCAGCATCGCATTCGGGTTTCGACCGCTTTGTGGTAGCTGGCGGTCGCACCGTGGCCGGCGGCGACCGATTCCACACGCTCCACCACCGCTATTTCGACTGCAACTACGGAACCGCGATCGTGCCACTCGACAAGTGGTTCAGCACCTATCACGACGGCAGCGATGACGCCACCGACCGCATAGTCGAACGGCGCCGCCGTTTGGCAGCCCGCTAGGCGATGGTCTCGGGTTCGGTGGTGACGAGCAGTTCGGCGACAGATGCGGTATTCGGCAGTCGCAGGACCGTGGCCAGCGCCTGGGCCAGATCATCGGCTTGGATCATGATCGACGGGTCCACCCCGAAGCCCGAGGTCATGTCGGTCTGCACATAGCCCGGACACACGGCCGTGCACCGGATCCCATCAGGAAAGCTGAGGTGCCGGACCGAGTGATGCAGCGCCATCGCGGCGTGCTTGCTCATGGCATAACCGGGTGCGAAGGTGCCGCGCACTCGCTTGCCTGACATCGAGATCACGTTCACGATGCGGCCCTCGCCACTGTGGCGCAGGTGGTCGAGCGTGGCGCGGAGCATGCGGAACGGCCCCTTCGCATTGACCTCCCACATCTCGTCGAGGGTGTCCTCGGTCAGCTCTTCGAACACATCGGGATAGGCGACGCCCGCGTTGTTCACGAGGCAGTCGATCCGACCGTGCGCCGCAATCGTCTCGGCAGTCCAGCGCTCGGCCGCATCGAGGTCGGTCGCGTCGTAGCGGTGCAGGGTGACGGCCGGGCCGTCGCCGCCGTCGGTGCGGTACGAGGCCGCTGAGGCTTCGAGCGCGGCCATATCGCGAGCGCCGAGCGACAGCGCCCAGCCGTCGGCATGCAGGGCGGCGGCGATGGACTCGCCGATGCCGCGATTCGCACCGCTGATCATCGCCACGCAACCGGTGATGTCTCGCATCTCGCACTCCTCCTGCCCCGCGGTCGGCTCATCCCGACGCACACTCGTGACCCGCAGTAGCGTTCGCATCCGGCCTCACCGCCAAGCTGGCAGGCCGATCCGGAGGCTAGGTCGATGGTGCAGAGTTTGTCGGCGGGCGACGGCGAAGCCGCCTACCTGCCCGGCACGCCCGAGCGCGAAGAACTGGCGCGCCGCACCATCGGGGTGTTGCAGCTCGGCGTGATCCCTGGCGGGCTAGCCATGACGGCGTCATTCTCGGCATCGACACTGCTGGCCGATCAGATGACCGGCAGCGAGACCAAGGCCTCGCTGGCCGCGGTCTGCCTCAGCATCGGCGGCACGCTCGCCGGCATCCCGCTGGCCGCGCTGATGGCCCGCCGCGGCCGCCGCGCCGGACTGTCGGCCGGCTACTTCATCGGAGCAATCGGTGCCACGCTCGCAATGCTGTCCGCGTTCGCCGGCAGCTATTCGCTGCTCGTCGTGGGCATGGTGCTGATCGGCACCGGTCAAGCGGCCAACCTGGCGTCGCGCTACGCCGGAGCCGACCTGGCAACCGACGAGAACCGGGCCCGCTCGATCAGCCTCGTGCTGTGGGCAAGCACCGTCGGATCCGTGCTGGGCCCCACCGTCGCGCTCGGGCTGAAGAGCTTCTTCGCCGACACCGAGGGGCTGAGCGGGTTCGCGCTGCCGTACGCGCTGGCGCTCGGGCTCTTCCTGGCCGCGGCGATCAACCTCTCACGCCGGCTGCGGCCCGATCCGCTGCACGTCGTTGCGGCCGAGTCGGGGTCGAACGGCGTCAAGCTGCCCAGCCTCGCCGAGGCCGGACGAGTCCTTGCCCACCCGGTGGCCTCGATCGCGCTCATCGCCATGATGCTGTCCCAGGCCGTGATGGTGGGCGTCATGACCGTGTCGCCGATCCACATGCAGGCCGGCGATCAGAATCCGCTGATCATCGGCTTCATGCTGTCGCTGCACATCGCCGGCATGTTCGCCTTCTCGCCGTATGTGGGCTGGCTGGTGGACCGCATCGGCGGGCAGCTCGTCATCATCGTCGGCGCGCTCGTGCTTGCGGTCGGCTCCTCGACAGCTGCGAACACCGACCCCGAGCACGCCACCGGCCTGCTGCTGGGGCTGTTTCTTGTGGGCATCGGCTGGAGCTGCTGCGTGGTGGCCGCCAGCTCGATCCTCACCGCCTCGTTCTCGGTTGAACGGCGGGTCAGCGTGCAAGCCACCGCGGACGTGCTGATGACCGCACTCGGTGCTGCCGCCGGCGTGAGTTCAGGACTGGCAGTCGAGCATCGGTCCTACGCCGATCTGGCGAGCTGGGGAGCGTGGGTGGCAGTGGCGCTGGGCATTGCGGCTACGGTGATGCTGGTGCGGAACTTCAGAATGACCCGCCGCCTCACAGCCTGAGGCGCCCCGCCACGCCCGCGCCCGACCGCTCAGACGAACTGCGTCGAGCGGCCGCGGTCTGCTCTGAGCGGGAGCGGTGCCTCGTCAGAACAAGCCGTTGAGGCAGGCAGTCAGCTTGGCGTCGGCCGTCGGCGTTTGCGCAGTGAGACGCGACAGGAACGACACCGAGACGAAGTCGTCCATTACCGCGCCGGTGTCGACCTCGGCTGGCATGTCGACGGCGTCGCCCCACTCCATGGCGACCCGGAACGCGTCAGCGTTGTCGGGATGCGGTTCAAGGCTCACCGAGGTGATCGAACGCGGCGGCAGGGTGCCCACCTCGGTGAACCGCCAGCCCTTCATGTCGGCGACTTCACGATTCGGCACGTTGAGGTTGACTGCCCACGCCGAATCGTGTTCGTCCGCGAGCAGGCCGCTGAGCACGACGCTGGCGACTTCGGCCGCTGCGTGCCATTTCTGATCCGCGATGGCGTCTTCCCAGCCTTGGCCCTCAACCCCGAATCCCTCGACGGTCTGGCTGACCGCCAAGCCCGGGATATTGCCATTGCGGCCTGTCAGCACCGCGCCGACGGTGCCGGAGTGGTACACGGATCGGCCGACGTTCGCGCCCGGGTTGATCCCCGACACCACCAAGTCCACCGGGCCGAAGGCGCCCAAACGGGCGAACATCACGCACAACGCCGGTGCTCCCGAGACTGCCCAGGCATCGGTGACGCCTTCGAAACGCACCTTGTGCACTTGGGGATCCATGAGATGCAGCGGACCGATCGCGGCGCCTGCGCCTGAGTATTCGGAATCTGGCGCCACCACAACCACATCGCCATGAGCGGTCATGGCGCTCGCAAGTACGTGCAGTCCTTCGGACTCGATTCCGTCATCGTTGGTCACCAGGATCCGCACCGTGTCGAAGGTACCGCCCGCAGGTGACGCATCGACGTATGGCTCCCGAACGGGAAGTGTCAGCTCCGTGGCAAGCTGTCTCGCTGTGAAGGAGTGGGCTGAAGCGGGCAGCGAGCGCCAGTTGCGCGTCCTGCACACATCCGATGTGCACATCGGGCATGTACGCGGGCCGCACGGCAGTCACCGCGACGTGTGCCAGTGCCCTATCCATGCCCTCGCCGCAACCGCAGTCGCCCATGCGGCCGACATCTTGCTGATCGCGGGTGACCTGTTCGACCACGCTCGGCTGAAACGATCCGATGTCGCACACACGATGGAGCTCCTCGGCCGCGTCGACGCCTCGGTCGTCATCATCCCCGGCAACCACGATGTCCATGACGAACAGTCGCTGTGGGGCACCCATGCCGACCACGAGCACCGGCTCGAGGTCACCGGCGCCGGCGTGATCTTCCTGGACGATCCCGAGGGTGCGAGCCTGCACTTCGGCGAGCACGACCTGACGCTGTGGGGTCGGGCGATGGACCTGCACCACTCCGAGTACCGACCCCTCGCAGGCGTACCGGCACGCCCTGACGACGGTTGGTTCATCGCCGCCGGGCACGGTCATTTCCAGCGCACGGCCGACGATGCACACCGGTCATCGCCGATCGCCGCCGAAGAGATCGAAGCCACCGGCGCCGACTACGTGGCGCTCGGCCACTGGCATGTGACCACTGATGTCTCCGTCGGCGATGTCGTGGCTTGGTACCCGGGCGCACCCATGGGCGTCCCGTCGAATGGCACTGCATCTCTCGTCACGTTCTCGCAGGGTGCCGATGGCGCCGACCGCTCCGTCGCGGTGTCGCATGTGCCCGTGGCCGCGCCTGCCGACGGCTGCGCCTAGCGGCGGCTGCTCAGAGTTCCGCGGCGGCGCGTTCGATGCGGCGCTGCAGGGCCTCGCATGCGGACATGTGGCGCATCGCATCCGACTTGGCGGTGCCGTAGTCCTCGGCGACTTGGCGCGCACGTTCGGGGTCGTCGTAGGTGGCGGGCTCACCGAGCAGTGCCTGCAGCTCCGCGACGCGGTGCTCGGCGGCCTCCCACAACCGCTCGGCCGCAGCGAGTTCCCGGCGCAGGTCGGCTGTTGCGTCATGCGCGGCTTGACGCTTGCTGGCCCCTGCGCGGCGCCGCTCGGCTGCTGCCGCTCGCGATGTCGGCGCATCGGTGTCAGTGCCCCGACCGCTCACGGTGCCAGTGCTTCCCGCGGTGCTGCCGCCAGCGGTCCGCCTCGTGCTCAGCCCCGGCGGTCGCAGCAGATCCTCGTCGACGCCCGGGTGCAGGGTGGCGGTGCCGTCACGCACCACGATCAGCGAGTCGGCCACGCTTCGGATGAGGTGGCGGTCGTGGGTCACCAGCAGCACCGTGCCCGGATACACCGACAACGCATCCTCCAGCAGATCGCAGCTGGGCAGATCGAGGTGGTTGGTGGGCTCGTCGAGCACGAGCAGGTTCACCGGGTTCGCCATCGTGATGCCAAGCGCCAGCCGGGTGCGTTCGCCGCCCGAGAGATCCGCCACCTTGCGGTCTGCAGCGTCGCCCGGAAAACCGAAACCGCCGAGCATCGTGCGCACATTCCGCCCGGGCTGATCACCCGCCGAGGCGGTGAACTCCTCCACCACCGACCGTCGAGGATCCATGACCTCGGCGAGGTGCTGAGCGAACGTGGCCATGTCCACGTTGCGACCGTGGTGCAGCTCGCCGTCGAGAACGCCCAATTCGCCCTGCAGCACCCGCAGCAGTGTCGTCTTGCCGGCGCCATTCGGGCCGACCACGCCCACCTTGGTGCCTCGTTCGATGACGAGGTCCACGCCTTCGAGCACCGGAGCGTCACCGTCGGCGTATCCCACCGAAGCGCCGATCATCTCCAGGACGACTCGCGATGAGCGCCGCGGCGTGCCGAAGCCGAAGCGGGCCGCCAGTTCCTTGCGGCTCGGCACCTCCACCGGCTCGATCTTCGCCAGTGCCTTGATCCGGCTCTGCACCTGGCGGGCCTTCGTGGCCTTGTAACGGAACCGCTCGATGAAGCGCTCGGTGTGGGCCCGCCGGCGAGCTTGTTGGGCCGCAGCCGCCTCGGCTGCCGCTATCCGCTCCTCGCGGGCCACAACGAACTCGGCGAAGCCGCCGACGTGCTCGTACGCGGTCGTGCCGTCCATCTCGATGACGCGGTTGGCGACGGCGTCAATGAAGTCGCGGTCGTGGCTGACGAACAGCAGCCCGCCCTCCCAGGCAGCGAGCTGGTCTTCCAACCAGGCCACCGAGTCGACATCGAGGTGGTTGGTGGGCTCGTCGGCCAGCAGCACATCGGGCTTCGCCAGCAGCAGTTGAGCGAGCGCGACCCGCATCCGCCAGCCGCCCGACAGCTGCGCCACCGGCCGCTGCGCATCGTCGGCTGCAAAGCCCAGGCCGGCGAGCACCCGGTGAGCCTCCGCTTCGAAGCCGTAGCCGCCGATCTGGCGAAAGTGGGCCTCCAGCTCTCCGTAGCGGGCGAGCACGTCGTGATGGTCGGCAGCGTCGACATCGGCCAGCCTCGCCTCCAGCGATCGAAGCTCGGCTGTCATGGCGGTGACGTCGCCCGCCCCGGCCAGCGTCGCTTCGAGCACCGTGCCGTCGGCGATCTCGGCGAGCTCCTGGGGCAGGTAGCCGATCGTCAGCCCGCTCTGGCGGTGTACCTCGCCCTCGTCCGGATCGTTGATGCCGGCCAGGATCTCCAGCAAGGTCGTCTTGCCGATCCCGTTGCCGCCCACCAGCGCCACGCGCCGGCCAGGCGCCAGCTGCACGCTGACGTCAGCGAACAGCCGCCGCGGCGGATACGACTTGCCGAGCGAGGAACCCCACAGCACGCAGCGAGTCTGCCGCAGGGCCGCCCGATCGAGCGGCTGAATATGGGGTCAGGCGTTATGCGAAGTGGGGAGCGACGTCGGCCATGAAGGCACGCAGCGCGTCGAGACGGCCCTCGATGCCGCCACGTGCCACCGGATCGAGCACGAAATGCGTCACGCCGGCCTCGGCAACTCGCCCCACGCTGTCGATCATCTGCTCGGTGCTGCCGGCGATCGACACTTCAGGCTTCATGGCCGATGCCGGGTCGAGGTAGTACCGCAGCGACAGCGTGATCTCGCTGCGGTCCCGGCCGGCGGCGTCGCACGCTGCGCCCACCCCGCTCCAGCCCGCAGCAACCTCGTCGACTGTCTCGAACGCCGCATGGAAGCCGTGCCCATACTGCGCCACCCGCCGGTATGCGGCAGCCGTATTGCCGCCGACCCACACCGGTACCGGGTCTTGCACCGGCTTGGGCTCGAAGCCGACGGCGGGGAACGAATAGAACTCGCCGTCGAAACTCGGGTCGTTCTCGGTGAACAGCGTGCGGAACACCTCAAGCTGCTCGTCAGAGCGCTTGCCACGGCGATCCCACGGCATGCCCAGTACTTCGGCTTCCTCGCGCATCCAGCCCACGCCCACGCCCAGGATCAGCCGGCCGTTCGAGAGCACATCGATGGTTGCGAGACGCTTCGCCGTTTCCACCGGCGGCCGGTATGGCAGGATCAGCACGCTGAAGCCCAGGCGCAGGTTCTCGGTGACGGCGGCGACGAAGAGCAGTGTGCCGATGGGGTCGAGCCATCCCGTCTTCGGCGGCGCCGGGAACGAGCCGTCGTCGGAGTACGGGTACTTCGACACCAGCTCGGCGGGCCAGCAGACATGGTCGGACGCCCAGCCCGAAGCGAATCCGAGCTGGTCGACTTCCGATGCGAACGTGATGAGCCCATCGCGAGATCCGATGCGGCCCAAGTGCGGCAGAGTGACTCCCCATTCCATGGGCCGACACGCTATGCCTCCCGCGCCCGCTGCGCAGGCGGCAGGACCTTCTTTGGGGGATTGTCACGCGATCGTCGCAGCCGAGCCAAGAACGGCCCGGTGCGGCGCGATTACTCTCGCGCGCACCGCCGCAGCGGTCATGGGGGACAGTCGCGGGCCACGCCTGCCGATTGTCGGCTTGCGACGCCGCGGTGGCTGCTGTTCCACCGAGGAGGGGACCCATGCAACTATCCAAGAACCGCCTATTGCGCTTGCTAGCGTTGCTCTTCGCGTTCTCGCTCGTCGCGGCCGCCTGCGGTGGCGACGATGGCGACGATGACGCCGGCGAAACCCAGACCACTGAGGCCATGGCCGAAGAAGAGGAGATGGCCGAAGAAGAGGAGATGGCCGCCGACGAGCCCGAAGAAGAGGCCGGCGGTTTGAGTCAGGAAGTCATCGAGCAGGCGGCCGAAGAGGAGATGGCCGACGACGAGATGATGGACGACGAGGAGATGATGGAGTTTGACCGCTCCACCATGGAGGGCATCTTCGAAGAGGCCGAATTCCGGCGGGCCAAGGTTGTCGAGCGCATCAGCGCCCACATCGAGTCCGGTGAGTGGGGCGTCGGCGACGACAACATCCTCCGCGGCCCCGAAGGGTTCACGATCGACCTCAACGAGTGTCCCGATGACTGGTCGAACACGGAGGGCATCACCGACACCGAGATCCGTCTCGGCCAGACCGGCCCGCAGTCGGGCACCTTGGCGCTCTACGGCAACGCCCGTCTGGGCTGGCAGACCTACCTCCTGCATGTGAATGCCGAAGGCGGCATCGCCGGCCGCGATGTGGTCATGAAGTCCTACGACGACGCGTACGTGGCTGCACAGACCATCGAGTTCGTCGACGAGCTGATCGAGAACGACAACGTCTTCGCGATCCACACGTTGGGCTCGCCGAACACGCTGGCCGTGTACGACACGCTCAATGCCGAGTGCATCCCGCAGCCGTTCGTGTGGACGGGCCACCCGGCCTGGGGCGATCCCGAGGTGCACCCGTGGACCACGGGCAGCATCCTTTCCTACTCCACTGAGTCCGTGCTGTGGGGCAACTGGATCAAGGACAACCTCGCCGATGAGCTGCCGGTCGTTGTGGCCGGCCTGGTGATGGACAACGACTTCGGCTTGGCCTACGAGCTGGGCTTCCACGAGTACGCCGAGAACAACCCCGACGTGGTGTCGGAGTTCGTGCCGGTGCGCCATGACCCTGCTTCGCCGACGATCACCAACGAGATCACGACCATCGCCGCAAGCGATCCGGACGTCTACATCTCGATGACCGCAGGCAACGCATGCCTGCTGGCCATCCAGGAGGTCGCAGCGTCAGGTTTGAAGGATGAGATCTCGGCAGCGTTCACGCCGTCGGTGTGCAAGGCGCCGGCGAGCTGGGTCTCCCCGGCAGGCGATGACGGCGACGGCTGGTACATCGTGGGCGGCGGTGTCAAGGACACCACCGACCCGGCGCTGATCGGCAGCGATGCGTTCATCGACTTCATCATCGAGAGCCTCGAGGCCAATGACCTCGATCCGACCATCTCGATGTTCGGCAACGGCTACATGCTGGGCTACCCGTACGTGGAGGCGCTGCGCATCGCCGCAGAGCTGCCTGCGAGTGCGAACAACCCGGCAGGCCTGAACCGGGCCAACTTCATCCTGGCCGTGCGGGCGATCGACATCCACCACCCGATCTTCCTGGACGGCATCACGTTCGCCATGAACGGCAACGCAGATGCCTTCCCGATTGAGGGCACGGATATCAGCCAGTACGACTCGTCCACGCACTCCTGGATCGTCTCGAACGTCATCGACGTGAACGGCGCTTCAGGCAACTGCGTCTGGGACAAGGACAACGGCGGCTGCCGCTAGGCAGGCGCCGCGTCAGGACCAGGGCTGTCGCTAGTCCTTCCTGACTGAACACGAGCAAGCGGCCGTCGCGGCCGGGGCGATCCCGGCAGCGGCGGCCGCTTGTCGCGCCCGGTTGTCGCCTGGCGGGACAACGCGGCCTGCGGTCAGCGATTAGCTTCGGCGGAACTGTTGGGCGCCAGGGGACCGTTCGGCCGCTGGTGCGGGGACACATCAAGAGGGAGTACCCATGACCGGATCACACCGACGGCTGTGGCGTTTGCTAGCGCTGCTGTTCGCGTTCTCGCTGATCGCTGCTGCGTGCGGCGGCGGTGACGACGACGATGCCGGCGACGGCACCACCGACGCAGGCACGCAAACGGCCGATGAGGACATGGCCGATGAGGACATGGCCGATGAGGACATGGCCGACGAGGCTGAGCCGGAGGACGAGGGCTCCATCGGCGGCGGCATCACTCAGGAGGCGTTGGAGGAAGACGCCGAAGACGACGGTGACATGGCCGATGAGGACATGGCCGATGAGGACATGGCCGACGACGGCATGATGGCCGTCGACCCGGCCGACTTCGACTTGTCCACCATCGACGGCATCTGGGAGCTGGCCGCGGCACAGCGCGCGGCCATTGTCGGCAAGCTCACCGCAGGCATCGAAGCCGGCGAGTGGGGCGTCGGAGACGACCGCATCCTGCGGGGCCCGTCAGGCTTCGAGATCGACATGAACGAATGCCCGGCTGACTGGTCCGACACCACCGGTATCACCGAGGACACGATTCGCGTCGGCCAGACCACGGTGAAGTCCGGCAACCTGGCTGCTTACGGCGACATCACCGTGGGCTGGGAGAACTACTACGAGTACGTGAACGCCACCGGCGGCGTAGCCGGCAAGGACATGGTGCTGATCTCCCGTGACGACGGCTATGTGGCCGCACAGACCATCGAGTTCATCGACGAGCTGATCGAGTCTGAGAACGTCTTTGCGCTGCACACGCTGGGCTCGCCGAACACGCTGGCCGTGTACGACCAGATCAACGACGAGTGCATCCCGCAGGTGATGGTCGCGACGGGCCACCCGGCCTGGGGCGACCCGGTGAACCACCCGTGGACCACGGGCCTGCAGATGTCGTACTCGACCGAGGCGATCCTGTGGGGCAACTGGATCAAGGAGAACCTGGCCGATGAGCTGCCGGTGAAGGTGGCGGGCCTGGTGATGGACAACGACTTCGGCCTGGCCTACGAGCTGGGCTTCCATGCCTATGCCCACGCCAACCCCGACGTGGTCAGCGAGTTCATCCCGGTGCGCCATGACCCGGCCGCACCGACGCTGACCAACGAGGTCACGACGATCGCGGCGGCGAGCCCGAACGTGTTCATCTCGATGACGGCGGGCAATCCGTGCCTGCTGGCCATCCAGGAGGTCGATGCGTCTGGTCTGCTCGACGAGCTGTCGGTGGCGTTCACGCCGTCGGTCTGCAAGGCCGTGGCTGCCTACATGGCACCGGCGGGCGACTCGTCCGACGACTGGTGGATCGTGGGCGGCGGCGTCAAGGACACCACCGACCCGAAGCACGTGGACGAGCCGTTCATCTCGTTCCTGCGCAACGAGCTGGCCGATCGCGGGCTCGATCCCGAGATCTCGCTGCTGGGCACGGGCTACTACTTCGCGTACCCGCACACGGAGGCGATCCGGGTGGCCGCTGAGCTGCCGGGTGGGCTGAGCAGGACGAACTTCATCCTGGCTGCGCGGTCGCTCGACATCTACCACCCGCTGCTGCTGGACGGCATCAGCTTCGCTGCCGACGGCGCGGTGGACGGCTACTACGTCGAGGGTTCGGACTTCAGCCAGTACGACGCCACAGAGCAGACGTGGAACATCGTCGGCGACATCGTCGATGTGAACGGCGGCTCGCCGAACTGCGCCTGGGACAAGGACAACGGCGGCTGCCGCTGATCCTTCCCTACTGAGCGATACGGGCGGTCGTCGCCGCCGGGAGCAATCTCGGCAGCGGCGGCCGCCCGTCGCGTCTAGGGGCGGACGCGGATGAGCGGAACTTCCCGTTGCGTCACCTGTTGTCTCCCGCTCTTGTTCGCTGCGCTCACGGGCCGCTCGGGCCACGGCTTCGCCATGCGGCTCAGCCTCAGGGATCGATCAGCACGCCGGGGTTGAGGATGCCGTTGGGGTCGAGCCGCTTCTTGGAGGCCCGGATCGCTTCGGCGAAGAGCTCGGGGCGCTGGCGGTCGTAGGCGTTGGGACGGTGCATGCGGCCCACCGCGTGATGGTGCGTGCAGGTGCCGCCGGCTGCCTCGAGTGCCTCGTTGGCGGCGTCCTTGACGGTTTGCCACTGCTCGATCTCGCCGCCCTGGGTGCCCATGCCCGACCACGTGTAGTACGGCGCGGGGCCGTCGGTGTACACGTGGGTGAAGCGGCACGACAGCGAGTGATGATCGCCGAAGACCTCGGCCAGCACTGCGCCGACCTTCTCGCGCACCACGGCATCGAACTCGGGCCACTGGTCCCAGGTGATGGCGGTCTCGAAGGTGTCGTTGATGAGGCCCAGCGAGGTCTCCACGCCGTTGCCCACGCCGATGAACGCGTTGCGCCACGCGCCGACCGCGCCGCCCCGGCCCGTAGGCGTGCCGGTGCCATCGTCGATCTGGATCTCGTCGTCGGGCACGTGCCCGTCGCACTCGCGTGCGATCTCGACCGCCTGGGCGATGTTGTGGCGCTGGGTCAGCTCGGCCGATTCGAACGACACGATGACCAGCGCGTGCTCGCCGTCCATCCCAGCGGCGCGTCCGGCTTCGGCCGGGTCGAGGATCCGCAGGTTTGCGGGCCACAGCTTGGCCTGCACCAAGTGCCGCACAGCGTCGTAGCCGGCTTCCCATGTGGGGAACGTGATGCCTGCGGTGGCCCGGAACGTGGGGCGCTTCTGGATGCGCATCCACGCTTCGGTGATGATCCCGTAGATGCCTTCGGAGCCGATGACCATGCGGTCGGGGCTGGGCCCCGCGCCCGAGCCGGGCAGTCGCCGCGACTCCCACCAGCCCGACGGCGTGATCATCCGGGTCGACTCGACGAAGTCGTCGATGTGGGTGTGGTTGGTGGCGTAGTGACCGCCCGAGCGTGTGGCGATCCATCCGCCGAGGGTCGAGAAGCGGAACGACTGGGGGAAATGGCGCAGCGTGTGCCCGCTGGGACGCAGTTGGTCCTCGAGGTGCGGCCCGAACACGCCCGCCTGGATGCGCGCGGCCCGGGACACGTCGTCGATCTCGAGCACCTGGTCGAGCTGGTCCAGCGAGATGACCACGGTGGGGCCACGGTCTTCGGGCGG
Source organism: Acidimicrobiia bacterium (assembly GCA_022821985.1). Taxonomy (GTDB): domain Bacteria; phylum Actinomycetota; class Acidimicrobiia; order Acidimicrobiales; family Poriferisodalaceae; genus Poriferisodalis. The sequence continues at coordinate 374,502 of JAJECP010000035.1, read as the reverse complement.
TGTCAAGCCCCAGACCACCGACGAGCCGCCGCCGTAGGGCACCGCGATGTAGCCGTTGGCATCGCACCAGTCGAGCGTGGCCTCGACCTCGGTGTCGTTGCGGGGGTGGGCCACCACGTCGGGCGGGTTCGGGAAGTCGAGGTTGAAGGCCCGGACGCGCTCGGTGAAGTGGGCGCCGTAGGCGTAGCGGGCTCGGTCGTAGGTGCTGACGGAGCACCAGCCGGCCACCGAGTCGGGAATCGATATGCGAGGCGGGCGCAGGTCGGCATCGTCCACCGACGGCACGGGCTTCGCTGTGATCTCGGTGCCGTACTGGGCTGAGAGCTTTTTGGCCAGCTCAGCCCGCTCGGCGTCGGTGGGTTCCTCGGACTCCAGGCACCACGCCCAGAACGACTTGCGGTCTGCCATGACTCGTACCTCCAGGTGCGCCCCCGCCAACCTAGGCGCGCCGTGTCACATTTCTCCCAGCACCAGACGCCTTCGCCCCCGTCGCCGCCGCGACGTCTCAGTCTTCCGCGAGCAGCGCCCGGCTGATGACCAGCTTCTGGATCTCGCTCGTTCCTTCGCCGATGATCATCAGCGGCGCGTCGCGGTAGTAGCGCTCCACGGGGTACTCGGTGGAGAAGCCGTTGCCGCCGTGGATGCGCATCGCGTCCAGTGACAGCTCGGCAGCCGTCTCCGACGCGAACAGCTTGGCCATGCCCGCGGCCAGGTCGACCCGCTCGCCGGCATCCGCCTTGCGCGCGGCGTCATAGGTCATCAGCCGGGCGGCGTGCAGCTTGGTGGCCATCTCGGCGATCTTGAAGGCGATGGCCTGGTGCTTGGCGATGGGCTTGCCGAAGGCTTCACGCTGCTTGGCGTAGGCCACCGCGGCGTCATAGGCGGCCTGCGCCACGCCGACACCGCGAGCCGCCACGTTGATGCGGCCAAGTTCGAGCGCGGCGAGCGCCCAGCGAAGGCCATTGCCGATCCCGTCGGGTCCGCCCAGCACCCGATCCGCCGGCACCCGGTGGTCCGCGTAGGACATCTCGACGGTCTCCAGCCCGCGGTAGCCGATCTTGTCGATCTTGCGGCTGACCGTGATGCCGCCCGAGTGCTTGCCCGGCGTCTTGTCGACCAGGAAGCAGGTGATGCCCGAGCTGCCCGAAGGGTCGCCTTCGGGAACCCGTGCGAGCAGCGCCACGATGCCCGCACGCTCGCCGTTGGTGACCCACATCTTCGTACCGTTGATGACGAACTCGTCGCCGTCGCGCACCGCACGGCAGCGCAGTGCGCCAGCGTCGGAGCCGCTGTCGGGTTCCGACAGCGAGAAGCAGCCGCGCAGCTTGCCGGTGGCCATGCCGGGCAGCGACCGGTCGCGCTGTTCATCGGTGCCGAACCGGTCGATCAGCTTGGCGCAGATGAGGTGGCTGTTGACGATCCCCGCCAGCGACATCCACCCTCGCGAGAGCTCCTCGATCACCCGGGCGTAGGTCACGTGGTCGAGGTCGAGACCGCCGTGCGATTCGGGAATGGTGGCGCCGAACAGGCCGAACTCCTCCATCTGTTCGGCCATCGCGGTGGGGTACTCGTCGGCCAGCTCCAGGGCAGACGACTCGGGCACCACCACCTCGTCCACCCAGCGCCTCAGCGTGTCGATGATCTCGTCGGCTACCTCGTCAGCGGCTTCGTCGTTGTCGTGCACCGATCCTCCCAACATGGTTCCTGCCGATGCTTGCCCCGTCATCGACGCGACATTGCTCCTAGCATTCGCGCCGACCGAACGCAGCAGCGAGCACGACGGAGCACGACGATGAAGATATCCATGGCGATCGGAGCGGGCGCGAGCCTCGACCCCAAGCGCCTCACCCAGCACGTGACAGACCTCGAAGCCGCCGGTGTCGACATGATCTGGGGCGGCGAGATATACGGCTTCGATCTCGTGTCGACGCTGGCCTATGTGGCCGCCAAGACCGAGCGCATCCAGCTCATGACCGGCATCCTGCCCATCTACTCGCGCAGCCCCGCCATCATCGCCCAGACCGCGATGACCATCGACACGCTGTCCGAAGGGCGGTTCATCCTGGGCTTGGGGACTTCGGGACCGCAGGTGATCGAGGGCTGGCACGGCGTGCCGTTCTCCAAGCCGATGGGACGGACCCGCGACGTGATCGAGATCTGCCGCAAGGTCTGGTCGGGCGACAAGGTGGTCCACGAGGGCAGCGCCGTCAGCCTGCCCTATGACGGGGGCACGGGCCTGGGCAAGCCGCTCAAGCTCATGGCCAAGCCGCACCGCCGCGACATCCCGATCGCTGTCGCATCGATCGGCCCGCGCAATGTGGAGATGACCGCCGAGTTCGCCGAGGTCTGGCAGCCCATCCACTTCCTTCCTGAGAAGTTCAACGACGTGTGGGGCGATGCGCTGGACGCTGGCGGTGCGAAGCGCTCCGACGACCTGGCCGACCTGCAGATAGTGGCGGGCGGCACGGTGGCAATGGGCTCGGGCCCGATGGTCGAGGGGGTCCGCAAGGGCGTGCGTGACAACGTGGGCTTCTATGTCGGCGGCATGGGCGCCCGCGACAAGAACTTCTACAACGACCTGTTCAAGCGCTACGGCTACGTGGACGAGGCAGAGAAGATCCAGGACCTGTTCCTGACCGGCAAGCGCGACGAGGCGTTCGCTGCGGTGCCCGACGACTACGTCGACCGGGCCAGCCTCACCGGCGACCCCGAGCGGGTGAAGGAGCGCATCGAGGTGTACCGCTCGGTGGGCGTGTCGTACCTCGACATCACCATCCCGCCCGAGACCGAGAACCCCCTCGAAGTGATCTCCCAAGTCAAGGCCTGGGCCGAGTAACGGGCGACCCATTGCCCGCCCATCTGGCGCTGACGGGCGCTGGTCCCTCTGGCGCTGTGGCGTAATTCGTCAACCCATCGGCTAGAAGGCAAACGATGGTCGAGTTGCCGCTGATCACCCCGATGCCCGCCGTCGCCGATTGCGTGCTCCCGTGGGACGGGCCGGTCAGCGACACTGTGGCGGCTATCGGTGCCGCCCGGTCGGCGTGCGGCGATACCTTCGTGGTCGACAGCGGCGACGATCGCTACCTGTTCCTGTTCTCACCGGTCGGCCTCAAGCATTTCTACGCAGTTCCCGAGCAGCAGGCCAGCAAAGCCCTCGCCGACTGGAAGATGCTCAGCCGCAAGCTTCCCGACGAACTCTTCGACGGTCGGCGGACCCTGCCCCACGAGCTGTTCACCCGACCCCACGCGTCCGGCTACCGAGCGTCGCTGGAAGCAGCCATCTCGGCCCAACTGGCAGAACTGAGTCACGGCGACGAGATCGATCTGTTCGATTTCGCCCGACGGCTCGGCCACTGCATGGGTCTGGCCAGCTGGGGCGGCCGCAAGACGCTGCGCTCGGGCAGATTCGAGGAACTGACCGCAGCGCTGGATGCGCTCGATGGGTCCGAGGCCTTCGTGGCTCCTGCCCGCATGCGCGATGTCGCACAGTCGGGCAAGGCCGCCGAGTACGCCGCCATGGCCAAGGCCGAGCAGATCCTGGCCGAGTCCGTGGCCTCCCGCCGCCGACCTGTCGGCGATGTGCTGGACATGATCCTCGAACGATGGGCAGACGCCCCCGATGCGGAGAGACGAGTCGGCGTGGCCCGCGACGTGATACTGATCCACATCGCATCGATGTCCAACCTGTTCGCAGCGCTCGGTTGGTCGCTTGTCCACCTGGTGCAGCATCCCGACGTGATCGACCGCGTACGGGTCCGCCGAGGCGACGATCACGACCTCGCGTCGCGTTGCGCGCTGGAGTCGACTCGCATCGGTCAGCGATCCATCATGCTGCGCATGGTGCTCGAACCCGTGACCGTCGATGACGGCTCTCGGATCTACGAGGTTTCTCCCGGCGCTTCGCTGGCGACGTTCCTGCCGCTGACGAACATGTTCGCCGGGCCCGGGCTGGATCGTTACGACCCAGACCGGTGGCAGGGGTCCCGGCTGGTGGCGCCGTCGGGGCTGCCCCCCGAGTCGGTGGTCACCTTCGGTGTCGGCCCCCACGCCTGTCCAGCCCGGCCCTATTCCCTGACGGCGATGTCGCGAGTGATAGAGCAACTGTTCGACGCGTACGAACTGGTGCCGCTGTTCGACGATCCCAAGCCGCGCCCCGACCAGATCGGGGGTGTGGCCCGTGCAGCGGGAAGCTGCCGGGTGGCGGTGCGAGCCCGCTGACACGGTCGCAGAGCCGTCCGTGCTCCGAGCTGCTCCAGCCTCTCATCGCCAGCGGTGTCGGAGGCTCAGTGCAGACCCATGGAGCAGATGATCGACGGCGCGGCATCGTCGTCGTTGCGCGGCGGCGGTTCGCACAGCCTGCCGTCGCGCCAGAGGTCCACTACCAGCGCAGCGAGGTCGATTGGCGATCGGTCGCGCACGGCGTTCGCAAGCCGTTGTGTGGCCGACTCCAGCAGCGGGCTCTCGTTGATCAAGTCGTGCGCCTGCGACAGCTCTTCGGCGCTGAACAGCAGGTTGTCGTCGAATGATCGCATGTGGCTGTGCAGCGTGTTCCACACCTTGGCCCGCACACCTTGCAGGGAGGTGATGGTGCGTCCTGATGCCGCGTGCAGCGGGCCTCCGAGCGCTGCCGTCACCAGCTCGTGGTGGTTGTGAAGGCGCGGTGCCGACGGGGTCGTGGGTTCGCACCGGACGCGCCGCAATGCCTCTTGGGGGGTGACGCGGCGTGCCTGCGCTGTGCTGGCCTCCACCGCCGCGAAGGCGTCGCTGCCAGTGACGGTGCGCGAATGCACGATGACCGTACCCGCATTTTGCCCGGATGAATCCGCTTCCTTGGTCGCATAGACGACGTTCGGCAGCTTGGCGGCCGTGTCCGCCAGATCGGGATGCTCCTGGGTGGCATGACGCCAGATCTCATAGGCCATCGACACCGGATCCACATCCTCGCCGTTACCGTCGATGCGGAAATCGGAGTGTTCGTCGTAGAGGGCAGCGATGGTGCGACGTTCGGATGCATCGCCGAAGAACTGCTCGTCTGACCCGAGCAAGGCGGCCGACTCCGCCAACCGGTCTCGGATCCGCTCCCTGAGCCGGATCTCGTCTTCGATTCTTCCTGCGGGCAGCAGCGAATACACCAGCACCTCCGATGCCGCCTGCCCGATGCGATCCACCCGACCGGCTCGCTGCACCAGCCTCACCACGGCCCAAGGAAGGTCGTAGTTGACCACGATGCGTGCATCCTGCAGGTTCTGCCCTTCCGACAGCACATCGGTGGACACGAGCACTCGCAGCTCCTCGCCGGCTTCCACGCTTGGCGCCCGGCTCGAACGCGGTGAGAACCTGCGGGCCTGCAGACTCGGGTCGGGCGAGTCACCGGTGACTGCGCCTGCTGCGCCGATGCCCCGGCGCTCCAGTTCGGCAGCGACGTAGCCGGCCGTGTCGGCAGACTCGGTGAACACCAGCACCTTCTCGTTGGGATGGAGGTCGCTGACGATGCGTGCGAGCGCGGCCAGCTTGCCATCGCGGGCAGGGTCCCAGGTGCCGTAGCGCCCGAGCATTCCAGCGATCGCCTCGGTGTCGGCGAGCAGGTCGTCACGCAGATCCGGCAGGAACGCTTGTGCGAGCACCCAGCGCACCCGTGCCGGGTTCGCGGCACGCAGCTCGTCGTAGGCACGCCGCGCTGGCAGGCTCGGGTCGGCGACGAGCGCACCAGCAGCACCCGGCCCGGCGCCGCGCTTCCTGTCGCTGGGCCCTTCGGCCGGCTCGTAGTAGTCCTCGTCGGCGTCGAGACGGTCGCTGTCCCACCGTGCGTCGGCTTCCCAGATGTGATTGCCGACCGGCCCGACGGGCACTGGCTGGCCGGTGTCGAGGGCGTGCAGCGCGACCAAGTTGCGCAGACGGTGCCGGCGAAGTGTCGCCAGGTACGCCGGCCCCGAAGACGACAGCCGCTTGTACATCATGATCCGGGTGAAGCCCGAGAGGTTCCCGCGGCCTGCGTTTCGCAGATCGTCGACAAGCTGCTGCTCGGCGTCGTCGGCTGGCTGGTAGCGGTGGCGCAGGTAGTCGCCCAGCCGGTAGCGCGGCAGGCTGAGGCTCCTGATGGCGTCCAACGTATCGTCGTCGGCCATCGGCGCAGCGGCATCGTCGCCGGCGAGGTCGCGGTCGACGGGCACCGGCGTCCGGCGCGGGAAATAGAAGCGCTCGCCGTTGCCGAAGGTGAGGCAGCGGCGCCCGTCTTCGTCGGCTCGGGCATAGTTCTCTTCCACGAACGCCCGGGTCCGCCGCACCAAGTACTGCGACAGCAGCGCCTGCCAGTCGTCAAGATGATCAGACTTCCTGAATGCTGCGAGGCTCGTCAGGCGCCGCCCGCCGAGGCGATACTCGAAGTCGGCGGCGCCTTCGCGATGCTCGGCGATGGCCCGCTCGGGCCGCAGGCCCACGTCGTCGTCGGGCTTGATGAACAGCGCCAGCTGTGCCGCGAGGTCGTCGAAGCCCTTGTTGTAGGGCGTGGCGCTGAGCAGCAGCGCCCGCGAGTCGTTGTCGGCGATGTAGGCGCGCAGCGCCTGATGGTCGCGTCGGCGCTCGTTGCGCAGGTTGTGGGCCTCGTCGATGATCACCAGCCGGTGGCGCCGGGCGTCGGGCAGCTCGCGGTGCACCATCGACAGCGATACCGCTCTGCCGCGGACTTCGTAGCGGTGCAGGTAGTCGCGCCACATCGGTACGAGGTTCTTCGGGCAGGCCACGAGCGTCTCGAACCCGTGTTCTTCTTGGAGCAGTCGGGCGACGGCCGTGCCGACGAGGGTCTTGCCGAGGCCGACTACGTCGCCGATCATCGCCCCGCCCTTGGCCATCACGATCCGCGCAGCGATCTTGGTGGCTGCGGTCTGGAATGCCAGCAGTTCGGCCTCCATGGAGGCCGGCAGGCCGAACTGCACCAAGCCATCCCGCGCCTCTTTGGACAGGTGATAGGCCATCTTGAGGTACACGAGGTACGGGTCGAGCGGATCGGGTGCTGCCCACGAGCGCTCGATGATCTCGGCGATCTGCGGTTCGACCGGCACAGTGAAGCGGTCGTCCCAGCGGTGCTCGAACCATGCGGCGAGCTTCGCTGTGGCGTCGGTGTCGAGCACGTCGGTGTTGAGCTCCCCCTGGGAGCGCAGCCCGGCCGCAGTCAGATTCGACGAGCCCACGTAGCCGACTCGGGGCGCCGCGGTGTCGCTGCGATGGCAGAGGTAGAGCTTGGCGTGCAGCCGGTGGGCCGTGTGCAGCCGCAGCTGCACCGCGCCGGATGCGATCTGTTGCCGCAGTCGCCGCAATGCCGCCTCGTCGTCGGCGGTCGGCACGCCCACCTCGAGCTGTGCTCTCCATTCGGCGACCGCGGCGTCAGTGAGCCGTGCTGCGGTCTGGTTGTCGGTGCGCGCCGGTTCACGCCCAGATGCGGCGCGCCGCATCTCGTCGCGCGGCGCCTCGGCGATGCCGATGAGGATCCGCGCCTTGGGGCTGTGCGTGGCCGCGGGATCGGGCATGGCGTCGACGGCATCGGCGATCAGCCGCCACCCGCGCAGGTCGAAGTAGCCGACGGCAGCGTCGAGCCGACGCGACGACGCCAGGGTGCGTAGCAGCTCGGCTTCGAGCGTCGCCTCGATGTTGTCGAGAATCAGCGGCACGCCGATTAGTCCTTGTTGCCGAAGATCATGCGGTCGCGCAGCAACCCAGCGGCCTCGAACGAATCTTCGATGCCCCAAGCCCTGGCCAGAAGCCAATCGGCCCGGTCGGTGAGGTGCCGCAGCTTCGCCATGTTGTAGCGCCCAACGTCAACGCCGGCCTTTTTCGTCCAGGCGATGTGCTTGGGCATCTCATCTTGAAGCGTCCTTGACAGCGCCAATAGCATCTCGAGTTCCATGTCACCCGCGGCGGGGTTGCCTGCCGATTCAAGGCGACTGGCCAGCCGTTCGATGTCACCTGGAAACGCTGCAAGCGTGCCGCGGGTGACATGGAACTCGTCCGAGTACGTCAACCACCACAAGTAGCCCCATCGGCCCGCCAGAGCGACCAGTGCCAAGTCGCGCTCGGCAGCTGTCGAGAAATGAAGCCAACCAGTTCGCGCGCTTGTCGTCGATGCAGGCTCGCGCGTCACAGGGTCAACTGTCGGCGGCTCGTCGACGAACACACCCAGTTGATAGAGAGCAGTCGTCTTGTACCCCAAGCCCCGCTCAGATGGTTAGTTCCAAGGTTCTAGTGGTCGTATGGGGTGAGCGTGCGTGGGGGGCCGGGCCGGTGGGTGGTCTGGTTGTGCCAGATGGCGGCGGTGAGGGCGAGGAGCCGGGTGCCGACGCGGGCGGCGACGCCGGGGCGGGTGCGTGCGTTGTGGCGTTCGAGGGTGAGCTGGCCTTTGAGGGTCCAGTTGATCGATTCGATGATCTGGCGCAGGGGCCGCAGCAGGGCGGCGCCGGGCCGTGGGGTCTCGGATCGGGTGGCGGGCCGGATGAGGGTGATGCCTGTGCTGTTGAGGCCGGTCTCGAAGTCGGTGCTGCGGTAGCCCTTGTCGGCGATGAGGGTCTGGCCCGCTCGGGCGATGCCGGCCGCGGCGATCATGTCGGCGCAGACGTCGCGTTCGTCGGCTTTCGCGTCGGCCAGGGCGAACGCGACGGGCAGCCCTGCGGGGGTGGCGACCAGGTGCAGCCGCAGGCCCCAGAACCAGCGCGAATGCGACGCGCAGTACCCGTATTGCGCCCACCCGGCCAGCCCGGAGCGCTGCTGGGTGGCGCGGCTGCGTCCGCACTCGACCGGCGTGGAGTCGGCCAGCCAGATGTCGTCGTGCCACGAGTCGCACTCGCGCGCGAGGCGCCCCATGACCCCGGCGATCATCGCCGCTGCGGCCCGCAGCCGCTTGTTGAACCCCGCCCGCTCGGGCAGGTACGGGAACCACGGCCGCAGATGCGCGTGCGCGTAGCGCACGAACTGCGACTCGTTGTCGAACCCCAGCAGCGCCGAGATCACCGCCAGGGTGACCAGCTCCGCGTCCGACAGCATCGGCGCGAACCCCACCTCGGGCCGCCGCGGCGCCAGCCACGGCTCGTCGGCCAACAAATCGTCGATCCTCACATACAGTGCAGTCGCGAGGGTGTCCAAGTCCGGGCCCATGCCGAGAACCTCCAAGATCGAAGCGTGACTACACCCCGAGCTTGGACACCCTCACCCCACCAACGGCGGACCCCACCCCTTGGAACTAACCATCTCAGATGACGCCACTGTTGAGTTCCTGAACTCAGCCTCTCTCATGACCAGTTGTGTCATTGCGCTGATCAGCCGCTGATCTTCGACGAAGGGCCACTGGGAAGGATCGACGGCCGATTCGAGGACAGGTGACGATGCTTGGAACTCGAGCCGTGAGAACAGAGATGCCCTCATTTCGGGCGACCATCGTCGGATGCACGAACCGTGCCACCCGACAACCGATTTCGAATCGGCCTTGGACCCGATGGCGATCGAATTCCGCACCGCTGCTGCGCCAGCGAACAGACTGTCGGGCCTTCTCGCGAAGGAAGACACCCACATCTTTGGCAATGATCGGCGCATCTGACCCCGTAGAGATGCGAACTGACGGCTGAAGCAGAGCGAGTGCATGACGATCATGGCGAAGCGGCCGTTGTCGTTGAGCAGGGTGGCTGCTCGCTCCATGCAGACGGCGTAGAGATCGGGGCATTTCTGGGCTTGGTAGCCGAGCCATCGGTATGCCGTGACCTTGGAGGTCTTGATATAGGGGGGATTGCCGATGATCACGTCGAAGCCGCCGTGGCGCCACACGCTCGGGAACTCCGCGAACCAGTGGAACGGCTGGTGCGAGGTCACCCAGTCATCCAGATCGCCGTCTTCGTGGCGCAGACGGTGAAGCAGGCGGTTGCAATCGGTCCGTGCGGCATCGAAGCGAGCCCCGAGCCGCGCCTTGGCCTCGGCGTGGTCGGGGGTGCCGGCCTGTGTCTGCTGAGCCACGAATGAGCCGTACTCGTCGGCCACCGCGGCAGCAACTGCGGCAATGTTCGCCAGCGTGCCGCCGAGGTCGAGCTGACCGCCGCCGAGCCGCTCGGCTGCATCGCCCTCGTCGGCGATGCCCACCAGCAGGTTGCCGCACTTGATGTTGAAATCCAGGTCGGGCAGCGGTTCGAGGTCTTCGACTCGCTCGACTTGGGCCGCGAGCTTCAGGAACAGCCGCAGCTTGGCGATCTCGGGCGCCTCGTGCATGATGTCGACGCCGAACAGGTTGTGCAGGCAGATGGTCTTCAGCAGCCAGTACCGGCTGCTCGGGTGAGTCCGTGCCTCAGACAGGAACGACGGCGTCTGCGCACCGCGTGCCTCGAGTTCTTCGGCTCGTGCCAGCACTTCGCCGTACAGCGGTTCGAGGACGTCGAGTGCCGCGAACAGGAACGCCCCCGATCCGACAGTTGGGTCGCAGACCGTCAGCGAGCGCAGCACCTCGAACGCTGCGTCGCACTCGCTCGCGTCGGCGAGCTGGCTCAAGTAGTCGCGCAGCAGCTCCGGCAGGTCGAGATTCTCGGTGACCGCGTCATCGATGGTCCATCCCTGCTGCGAGTCGGACAGCCGGTCGACTTGGCGTCGCCAGCGCTCGCGCCGATGCACCACATCGCACCACCGCTCGCCGGGCAGCGCAAGGTGCTCGGGCGGCGGCGGCAGATCCACATACTCGTCTGGGTCGCCGCTGTGCCATTGCCAAGGCCATGCCTCGCCGACAGGCGGCAGATCGGCTGGCTGGCTGGCTGGCTGGCTGGCTGGCTGGCTGGCTGGCTGGCTGGCTGGCTGGACGAGTGTCGAATTCTACGCCATGACCGTTGGCGTCATGAAGGTAGGTGTCGCCCGAGCCGGCGAGCAGCAGCGCCGGATCGTCAAGCCCGGCGGCCACCAGTCGATCCGCTACAGCAGGCAGGATCGCCGAGGCTGCCATGTAACCGGTGACGTCGGGCTTCGTGTAGTAGGCCCCGTAGTCCTTCTGATTCACGTACTGCTCGAAGATGTAGCCGAGCACATCGGGGTTGATCTCGTTGTCGTCTCCATGGGGATGCTCATCGAGGTGCCAGCGCCACCCGTCGAAGAACTCGAACAGGCGCTCGAAGGCGCTGTCGGCAATCCACAGGCCGTCCCAGTAACGGGATTCGATCTCGTGCATCTCGAACACGCCGCCGTTGATGAACGGCACCGCGCCGATGAGCCGTGCCGTGGTCGGGTTCCGGGGCTGGGCCGGGTCGCCCAGCCCTTCGTGGAACAGCGGCAGCAGGAAATGCTCCCAGTAGGCGTATTCGGGGCACTCGCTCTGCGCGAACTCAGCTCGTGCGATCTGCAGCCGGCCCCGCAGGTACTCGGCATCGCCGTCGAGAAAGCCCCGTTGCTGGATGAAATAGATGAACATCAGCCGGTTCAGCAGCACCGAGGCGTACCAGTCGCGGTCGGAGCCGTCATCGATGCCTTCGATGCTCCCGGCAAACGAGCGGTGATGCTTGGCGAACTCCCGGTAGAAGCTTCGGGTGACCTTCTCGGCGTTGAACGAGCGCCGCACCCGGTCGAGTACGGCGCTGGAGGTGAGCGAGGCTTCCTCGCTGATCGAGAAGGACGCCCGCTCGAGCCGCTGCAGCACAGCCTCGCTGGGCGATTCGCTGGGATAGACGTGATCCACCAAGCGGTAGCCGACGCCGCTGGGGCGCTGCTCGGGCCACAGCCATTGATGCCGCTCGGGGGCCGTGAACACCATGAGCTGGTCTCGGCTGGCCCGCCGCAGCATGCGCACCACCCGGTGCTGTTCAGCCCGCTGCGGCAGGCCGCCAGGACAGTCGATGCGAAACGCCGTCACCCCCTTCTTGTGGGCAAGGGGCGTCGTGGTGAGCGCGCTGTCTGCCGGTGCAGGAAGACTGAGCGTCGGCGGGTTGTCCCAGCCCATCTCGCCGACGAACAGCCCAGCTAGGTCGCGCTCGATCAGCAGTCTGCGCAATCGCTCGGTCGTCACCTCACCAGCCTCTCTCGTTGCGAACGCCGGTCACGGGCCGATTCCCCATGATGGCAGCCTCGTGCAGCTTCCTGTCCGGCACGCCTCGGCACCCGTGTTGAAAACCGCGAGTCTGCGGACCGTGTCCGGGCACTGCGAGCAGCGGCCTGCCGGTAATTTGCGGACTTGCTCGCAGGGCTTGCCGCTCACTCGGCGACAGCGGAGCAGATCGAGGGATCAAGCGCCCGAGAGACCGCCGCCAAGCTCGCAGAAGCCTCTGAAAATCATTTGGAAGCATCGAGCTTCTGTGTCTACGGTTCGATTCTGTCGCTGTCAGCGCCATGGAAGGACTGCCGTGTCTGAAGAGATCCGCTCGGGCATCTACGCTTGGCTGCGTGAGCAGACCGACGAGCAGCGCGCCGAGTACCTGATGTCGTGCCTCGCCCCCGCCCCGCTGTCCGATCTGGTCACCAAGGACTTCCTCACCGCCGAGCTGTCACGGTTCGTCACCAAGGACTTCCTCACGGCCGAGCTGTCACGGTTCGCCACCAAGGACGACCTCGCCAAACTCGAAGCCAAAGTCGACCGGCTCGACAGCAAGATCGACAGCAAGGTCGACGGCCTGGACGCCAGGGTGACCGGCCTCGAAACCGCAGTGGCCAAGCTCGACACGAAGGTCGATGGGCTCGCCGCACAGCGCGACGAGGACAGCAAGGCGCAGCGGGTGCGCCACTACTGGCTCGTGGGCATCGGCGTGTCCATCATGGTGCCGATCTGGCTCAGCGTCGCGGGCGTGATCGGCGCCGGCGGCGTCATCGGCTGAGTTCCGCACGCCAACCAATACTGCCGCGCCCGATTCCCGTCAGCACCCTGCGGAGCTGACGCAGGCAGCTTTGCCCCTGCTCGATAGCTTGCCGTGGATGAGTGACAGCGGGCGCAAAGCGGGTGCTCGGGAGCGATTCCGTGCGGGGGCCGAGGCGCTGGGCTTGACACCGGAGATCCTGCGCTTTCCTGAGGGCACGCGTACTGCCGAGCAGGCGGCTGCCGCTGTGGGCTGCGAGCTCGGCCAGATCGTGAAATCGCTGGTGTTCCTGTGCGGCGGTGAGCCGGTGCTGGCATTGACCTCCGGTGCGAACCGGGTCGATGCCACCCGACTGGGCGACCTGCTCGGAGGCGCGATCAGCCGTGCTGACGCCGATGGCGTGCGGGAGGCCACTGGCTACGCGATCGGCGGGACGCCACCGTTCGGCCACGCTCGACCGCTGCGAACGGTCGTGGACCGCGCGCTGCTGGCCTACGACACAGTGTGGGCCGCCGCGGGCACACCCGACACGGTCTTCGAATTGACGCCAGATGAACTGGTTCAAGCGAGCGGTGCCGAGGCAGCCGATTTCGCTGCCGACTGACTGGATCGACCTCACTTCCCCGAGGGTGCCCCTGAAGCGCTCGCTTCCGCTGCGGGTGATCCGCAGCAGCGCTCGGTTCGGAGAACCTGCTGACAAGTCGCGTCCGCAGTGTCCCGTGGTACTTCCGCAGTTTGCTTGCAGGGTGCAGCGGCGCACTTGCCGGGGTCAGGAGACAGCGGCGCCGCGCAGCCGAACCCGCGACAGGCCGCTCGCGCACCTCCGCACGCGGGGACAGCAGTATCTTCGGCATCATGGCGGCCACATCGGATGAGCACGGCAGTGCCGACAACGCTGAGGCACCCGGCCAAGGCGCTGACGCCCGCGAGCAGGAACCCGCCGGTGCCAATGACGACGCCGATCCGCCGCCCGGTGCTGTTGCGATGCCTGGGCAGAAGCAGAGCGGGCGGATTCGCAGGTGGGCGAGGTCGGCACGTCGCTTGCCGGCCTTCTTCAAGCTGCTGGCAGCCATATCTGCGGCTGCGTTGACAGCGCTGCTCGTTCTCGCTGTCATCGCAACGGCGCAGGCCGTATTCGATGACGGCTACGACGACGGCTGGTTCGACTACTCGACCAACACAGGTCCCAACGGCCGCGATCTCATCATCGAGGGCGTGCATCACAACGGCCCCGGCGGTCCCGATGACGTGTATGACAGGTTCGACGCGGGCTTCGGCCGTCACTGTGACGATCACGGCTTCGGCGACGCCTGCGGCCGGCAACGCGGGCTGAAGCATCGGGGTCCGCAGAGACAATGCGGCTTCCGAGGGTGGGCGTTCAGCGACGGCAAGCGCGATGCCGTCGCGAAGCAGTACCCGGGAGTGCCGGGACGCTGCGGCGGTGGCAGCGACTGGGGCAGTCTCGATGACCTGTACGGCTCGTCCAGCGGCCAATCTGGTTTCGAACCGGCGCCTCGATGGTGGTCGGGCGGACCCGGGTTCTCCGAGTGGTTCGAGCCGTGGCCGCGGGGCTGGTCTGGGCCGTTCGGGAATGGAGGACCGGCTCTTGAGTTCAGCGGCGATGCTGCTCCGTTCGGACTGTTCGGCACCGCGGATCCGTTCACGGACCCGTCGGGTGCGCTGGGTCTGCTTCCCGGTATCGGTCCCCAAGAACTGTCGGACCTGCGGGCCTCGTGTGAGCAGTTCCGCACGCTCCTTGGCGGCCGGGACGGCGACGGGGTGGGCGATGAGTCTCCGCAGATCGGCGTCAATGAACTGCTGTTGGGAGTGCTGTGCCCATGGCCCGAAACAGTGTCTGCCGACGACTCCGCCGACGACGATGGCGAGAGCGGCGACAGCGATGACGATGTCCGTGATGACGAAGATGCAGATGACCCGACAGCGGCCGATCCGGGTGACGCGTGAGACGGGCGGGTCGACTCAGCTTGCAGGGTCGAACCAACTGAGCCCTTCGAATCGGGAGAATCCGGCATCGGCGGTCGCAATTCTCGCCCCGGCTGTAACTGCTATCGCGGCCAGCCATGCGTCGGGCACCAGATTGCCGCGCAGAAGCCGGTCAGCCTTCGAGAGTGCCGTGAAATGCTCCCATGCCGCTGCGGTGCCATGAACAGCCCGGGCCGGGTTCGCGGCTCGCAACGCTGTCACAAACGGCAGCGCATCACTCAGCGGTGCTGGCTGCGCGTATATCCGACTGTTGGTGACAATGCGAAGAAAGCCGGTCAACACCACGTCGACAAGGCCAAGAGCCTCGGTGCCGGCCGCAGCTTCGTTGAGCCAATCGGCATAGAGAACATGGAGGTCTTCTTCGCGCTTGTAGGCGTAGACAATGACGTTGACGTCGGGAAGGATCATCGAGGGCCGTCAGCGTCGAGTGCAGAAGCCAGCGCATCACGATCAGAGATGTCGATGAGCGGCCGATTTGATGGATCTCCGTGAGCCGGCAGACGCTCGACCGCACCCGTGCCGTCGGCAGCCTTGAGCACTTGGCGCAAACCCTCAATCACCAAGCTGGTGAACGTTCGCCCCGACTCCCTGGCCTTCTGTTTCGCCTCCTCGGCCAGCCCATCTGGCAGATTGATGGTCGTTCTCATATGCATAAGCATATCGAATGTGATGACCGAGCACCGATGTCGAGAACCGCTACTCTTGAGCGTCGAGTCCCGCTCGGCCGTGATGGTGGCCGAGGACCGGACCTTCAGTCGGTCTCAGGTCGTGTCGTCGGACGCCTCGTCGCGGACGACCTCGGGCAATTCGCCTTCCACCCGCAGGTTGGGGATGATGCGGTCGAGCCAAGCCGGCAGCCACCAGTTGCGAGCGCCGAGCAGTTCCATGGTCGAGGGCACGATGAGCATGCGCACGAGCGTCGCGTCGATGGCGATGGCCGTGGCGAGGCCTAGGCCGAACAGCTTGATGACCCGTTCCTCCTCCAGCACGAAGCTGCCGAACACCACGATCATGATCGCCGCCGCTGCGGTGATGACCCGGGCCGTCGCGGCGAGCCCGTCAGCGACGGAGTTGACCGGATCGCCGGTGCGCTCGTACTCCTCCTTCATGCGCGAGAGCAGGAACACCTCGTAATCCATCGACAGTCCGAACAAGACAGCGAAGAGCATCATCGGGATGAACGGCTCGATCGGCGCCGGCTGGATGCCGAGCACACTGCCGAACCAGCCCCACTGGAATATGGCCACGAGCACCCCGTAGGACGCCCCGATGGACAGCATGTTCATGATGACTGCTTTGAGGGGCACCACCAGCGAGCGGAAAACAGCCATCAACAGCAGGAATGACGCCCCGAGCACCGCGCCGAAGAAGATCCACATGCGTCCAGCCAGGTAGTCGCTGAAGTCGATCTGAAAGGCCACGGTGCCGCCGACCAACGGGTCGACGCCGGTGCCGTCCATCGCCCGTGGGATGACCTGATCACGCAGCGTGTGGACGAGCGTTTCGGTGCTGGCGTCTTGGGGACCGGCTGCGGGCAGCACCCGGATCATTGCGGCCTGGCTGTCGGGGCTCGGGAACGGCGGGGAGGCGGCCACGACGCCTTCGGTCCGGTTTAGCGCGTCTGTGAGATCCAGCAGAGCGAGGATGTCCTGACGACCAGAGGTTTCAGCGACGATCAGCAGCGGGCCGTTCGCCCCGGGGCCGAAGCCGTCTGCGATGAGGTCATACGCCTTGCGGGTGGTGCTGTCGGGCGGGAAGTTGCCCTCATCGGAGAAGCCCAGTCGCAGTGCGAAAACGGGAGCGGCCGCCAGGACCAGCACGGCGGTGCCACCAAACGCGAAGAGCCAGGCTCTGCGCTGCACGACCCGGCTGAGCCGGTACCAGGCAGTGGCGCGCAGCGGTTTGGGTTGCCGATGGTGCAGGATCCGCCTCAGCGGGTTGCGCGGGCCACCGAACGTCCCTGCGAGCAGGACAGCGGCAGCCGCAGGCAGCCCGGCCAGCAGCGGGCGAATCCCGAGGCCGAAGCCCAGCAAGGCCACTGCGACCAGCGATGCGGCGAACATGCCGCGGACCCGGGTGGTCGTCATCCGGTTGCGCATCAGCCCCAGCACGGCGGGCAGCAGCGTCATCGAACCCGCCATCACGATCGCGACGGTGATGGCTGCGGACAGCCCCAACCCGGCCACGAAGGGCAGTCCCATGAGCAGCAGCCCCAGCAGCGACACCACCACGGTGGCCCCGGCGAAGACCACCGAACGGCCGGCGGAGTCCAGCGCTGCGCCCACGGCATCCAGCGGTCCGAAGCCGCTGCGAACCCATTCTCGATAGCGGTTCAGGATGATCAGCGCGTAGTCGATGCCCACGCCGAGACCGATCATCACGCCGAGCGTCGGCGCGATGTCGGGAACGGTTGCCACGTTGCTGAGGATCGTGATGGTGAGCGCGCCGATGCCGACGCCCACGAGCGCCGTCCCGACGGTCACGCCCATGGCCACCACCGAACCCACGGCGGCAATCAGCACGAAGACCGCGAACGCGAGCCCGATGGCCTCTGTTTCGGGGGGCTCCTGGCCGGCGAGCCACGCGCCGCCCAACTCCACCTGGACGCCTGCGATGTCGCGCACGCCGCTGTTGTCGATGAGCTCGGTGATGTGCTCGCCGAGCGCGCCGGCCTCGTCGATATTGAATGAGCGGCTGATCTGGATCTCAGCGACTGCGATCTGGCCTGCGTGCGGACCCTGCTGGGCGACGAACTGGCGGCCGCCGGGGGCGTACGGCGAGTTGACCGTGATCTCGTCGATGGCATCGACGGTGGCGAACAACTCGGTGAGCGTCGATCGCACCGCCGGATCGTCCACTCCGGAGCTCGACCTGACCACGATGGATCCGCCGATATTGGCGCCAATGTCGCCGAAGTGTGACGACAGCACATCGGCGGCGCGGTCGCTCTCGGAATCCGGCGTTCTCAGTGCTGCGCCCCATGACGGTCCCACGAGACCCGCCAGCACACCGACCGTAACTGCGAACACCAGCCACGCAGCAAAGACGCGCCACGGGTTCCGGAAGCACCACTGGCCGAGCGCGGTGTACATGGTCGGCGTCCTTCTCTGACAGCAAGCGATGGGGTGGGACGGTGGCACAACCCCGATTCCGCAGCCGATAGCTCGCGGGGATCAGCCGGGCAAGCTACCGCCGCAGCGCGCAGCGCGGCGCGCGGAGTGTTTCACGGTTCCAGTCGCTAAGTGGCCGCCCCGGTGGCCCGCTCGGCGCGTGATGAGCGTTTCCCTATACGTTGCCCGTCTGTGGCATTGCCGTCACATCGCGCTGCAACACTTCGCGGCGGGTGAATCCAGGAGGCAGCGAGTGGCTGTGACAACGACGATGGCCGAGTTTGCGGCGTCGCGGCGCAGGGCACGACGCTTGCGAACGGCCGTGCTCGCCGTAGTGATGCTCGCAGCGATGTCGCTGACCGCGACCCCGCTGGGCGCTCAAGCCGACGGCAATAGCGATGGCGGCGCCACGCCCACGCTCATTTCTGCCGGTCCGGTGACGCTCACGATCCTGCACAACAACGATGGCGAGTCGAAGCTGCTGCCCGATGTCGAGTCGGGATTCCCCGGCGTCGCGAGATTCGTCGCGGCGATGCGCGAGTTGCAGGCCGTTGCAACCGGTCCCGTGGTGACGCTGACGTCTGGCGACAACTTCCTGGCCTCGCTGGAGCTGGGCGTGTCGCTCGACCGCGAGGGGCCGATGTACGACTCGGTCGCGCTCAGCGGCATCTATGACGCGATGGCGCTCGGCAACCATGATTTCGATTTCGGGCCCGACGTGACAGCCCGCTTCATCGAGGGCTTCGACCCGCCGATCCCGTTCCTCAGCGCCAACATCGACGTGTCGGCCGAACCGGCTCTGGCGGCCTTGGCTGAGCGGGGATTGGTCGCGCCGTCGACGGTGATCGAGACCGGCGGCGAGCGCATCGGCGTGATCGGCGCGGTGACGCCGTGGCTGCCGAACATCTCGAGCCCGCGCAAGGTGGTGGTGGGCGCGGTGCTGCCCGCGGTGCAGGCCGAAGCCGATCGCTTGACGGCTGACGGTGTCAACAAGATCATCCTCGTCAGCCACCTGCAAGACGTGAAAGAAGACGAGGCGCTGGTCGTCGGGCTCTCCGGCGTGGACGTGATCATTGCCGGCGGCGGTGATGACCTCCTGGCGAACCCCGGCGACAGCTGCCAGCCCGATGAGGAGCCGGTGGGTCCGTACCCGACGTGGGTCACCGATGCGGCGGGCAGCCGGGTGCCGGTGGTGACCGCTCCCGGCGGCTATCGCTGCATCGGCAAGCTGGAGGTGACCTTCGACGCAGACGGGAACGTCACCGTCGCGGTTGGCGCTTCGGTCGGTGTCGCGCTCGACCGCGATCCCGATGCCACGGTGCAGTCCGACGTGGTCGAACCGCTCACTGCGGAGGTCGCGCTGGTCGGCAGCACCGCCCTCGGTACGACCGACGTCGAACTCGAAGGCCGCAAGCCGGTCTTGCGCACCCAGTCCACGAATGTCGGCAGCCTGATGGCCGACGCGTTGCGGGTGCGCGGCGCGCATCTCGCCCCCGGCTTCGGCGTGGCGGCGCCGCAGGTGGCGGTGACCAACGGCGGCGGGCTGCGCAACGACTCGGTCATCGCCGCCGGCACGGTGACCGTGGGCACCACGTGGGACATTGCCCCGTTCAACAACGTGCTGGTGACCGCCGAAGTGCCGCGTGCCACGCTGGCCGAGCTGCTCGAGCGGGCGCTGAGTGTCTTGCCGCGAGCGACGGGCCAGTTCCCGCACGTCTCGGGCATGACCGTCGTCTACGACCCCGACGGCGCAGGTCAGGGGATCGACCGCGACGGCGACTGCGCGCTCATCGAGCCCACTGGCAGCCGCCTCCTGCACGTCACGCTCGATGACGGCACAGAGATCGTGCGGGACGGGCGCGTCATCGACGGCGACCCGGTACCGCTGGCCACGGTCGACTTCTTGGGCAATGGCGGCGACTGCTACCCGCTCGGCGACATCTCGTTCACGCGCCTGGGCGTGACCTACCAGCAGGCCATGGCCGACTACATCGCCGAAGACCTGAACGGCATGATCAGCGCCGAGAGCTACCCGACCGACGGCGGCAACCGGGTCCGTGAGGCACAGGAGCATGAGACGTATTTCGACTATGTGGTGCAGCCCGGTGACACGCTGGGCCTGCTCGCCCTGTGGTATCTCGGCGACTGGACCGTATGGATGGAGATCTTCGAGGACAACCGGGGCAGGCCGCAGCCGTACGGCGGCACGCTGACCAATCCCGATCTGATTCTCGTCGGCTGGACGCTGCGCCTGCCGACACCGGAGTTCTCGAATATGGCCTGCGGCTGCTGAGCCGCCAGCGCGGCGGTGCCTGCTCAGGGTGTGGCCTGCGCGCTCGCTTGAGCCTTGCCGGCCCGTTCGAGCGGCACCGTTGTGTCACCACAGCCCATCCCGTTGGTGGGGTGTCTCGGCTTGCCGGTCGCGGCGACTTCAGATTCGATCACCACCGTGCGCCCCGTGACTGATTCGAGGAGCTCGCTGCGGATCTGTGCAGTGAACAGTTCCACCGACGTGTCGACGCCGGGCGAGACACGGGCAATCAAGCGGAGCTCGTCATCATGCGGCAGCGAAGCGTCGGCCGTCGCGCCCGCTGCTCGTACCCGGGTCACCACCTGGCGATTGGAGCGATCCAAACCGATCGCCACGCGCAGCATGGCCGCCATCCAGCGCACCTTGTCCTGATCGATCCGGCTGAGCGAGGCGAAATCGGCATGCTTCAGCTTCGGCGCGCTCTTGCGGTGGTAGCGGGCGACTTGGGCGATGATCTCGATCTCGCGTTCGGTGAAGCCGGTGAGGTGCTCGCTGTTGCGGATGATGTAGTAGCTGTGGCGGTGGTGGGCACTGTGGGAGATGAAGATGCCCACGTTGTGCAGCAGCGAAGCCGCCTCGAACAGCTCCCGGTCCTCTTCGTCGAGCCCGTGCAGCTCGCATAGGCCGTCGAACAACTCCAGCGCCAGGTCGGTGATGTGCTCGGCGTGCCGCAAATCCTCGTGGTAGCTGTTCGCCACATACATCACGCCCGAGCGCCGCAGGTCCTCTAGGCGGTGGAACGGGTCGAGTCCGGGCGCTGCTGCCCGCCGCATCTGCTCGAAGAGAATGCCTTCACGCAGCGCGTAGTCGGAGACTTCCATGCGCTTGATGCCCAGCAGCTTGAACGTTTCCGCCAGCAGCAGCGCGCCGCCCACGATGATGTCTGCCCGGCGTTCCTCCAATCCCTCAATCGAGAGCCGGCGAGCAGGTGTCGCGGCGTCGGTGAGGTCGGTCGTTAGCGATCGGAGCTCTTTGCGCGTGAATGACAGCCTCCCGGTGCGGCTGTCGCGATCGCCGCGCCGGATGGCGCACATGCGGGCCAAGGCGATGATCGTTCCCGACGAGCCCACAGAGGTCTCGAAGCCGAGTTCCGCGACTTCTGCCGGCAGGTGGCCCAGGAACGATCTGATGTAGTTGCGGCACTCGTGCACGGAGTGCTCACGCGTGCGGCCTTCCGGGAAGAAGCGATCGGTGAGCCGGATCGAGCCGAGCTTGAGGCTGCGCGACAGCAGCGGCTCGGCACCGTCACCGACGATGAACTCGGTGGAGCCGCCGCCGATGTCGATGACCAAGTGCCGCTTGTCGAGCAGCGGGACCGCTGCCAACACGCCGAGGTGGATCAGCCGGGCCTCCTCGACTCCGGAGACCACTTCGATGTCCACACCGGCCTCGGAGAGAGCCCGTGCCACAAACTCGCCTCGGTTGTCGGCCTCCCGCACCGCGCTGGTGGCCACGGCTGTCACGGTGGCGGCACCGGCGTGATCGGCGATGCGTCGCATGCGGTCGAGCACCGCGATTCCGCGGTCCATGGCATCGGTGGTGAGGCGCTTCATGTCCTCGCCGCCGGAGCCCAGCCGGACCGGCTCGCGTTCGCGTGTCAGCACCTCGAAGTGGCCGTCTGCGTCGATCGATGCGACGACGAGGTGGAACGAGTTGGTTCCGACGTCGATCGCCGCGATGACGCTCACGCACCGTAACGCTAGAGGGAGCGGTGCGCGGCCCAGATGATGTCGGCTCAGCGATGGTTGCGGCCGGCCCGTCGTGGCGCGCCACTAGCGTTCCGCCGATGGCGACACACGCGACCCAGATCGTGCCCCGATTCGGCGAGCTGGACCCGTATAACCACGTCAACCATGCGGTCTATGTGTCGTACTTCGAAGCAGCCCGCTGCCTGGCGCTGGAATCCGCCGATCTTGCACTGCCGGACCTGTCAGATCAGAACGTCCAGATCGTGGTGACGAACTTGGAGGTGCGTTTCCGGGCGCCGGCGACCGCCCGCGACACGCTGCGCGTCGAAACCGAGCTGGTCGAGCGCCGCCGTGCGAGCACGCGCTGGCAGCAGCGAATCATTCGCGAGTCTGACGACGCGGTGCTGGTGGAGGGTCATCTGACCGCAGCCATCTGCGACAACAGCGGCAAGCCCCGCCGACCGCCCCCAGATCTGATGGACAAGCTCGGTGCCCTCACCCCCGGCTAGACGACCGGGGACAATCCGCCGCCCGTGCTGGTTGCGACGGCGGACTGGCCTCAGACCACCGGGGACAATCCGCCGTCGATGTTGATTGCGGTGCCGGTGACGTAGCTGGCGGCGTCGCTGGCGAGGAACAGGGCCAGGTTGGCGAACTCTTGGGCGTCGCCCATGCGCCCTACGGGGATGCGATTCCCGATGGCCGCGGTGTAGTCCTCGAAGGCGGTGTCGTGACCCTCGCGTTCCCAGCGTGTCTGCCACTGGTGGGTCACCAGCAGTCCGGTGATGAGGGCATTCACCAGCACGCCGTCAGGGGCAAATTCTGACGCCAGCGCCTTGGTCATCGCCAGGCCGGCGGCACGACTCGCTGAGGTGGGGCACGTCTGCGCGCTCGCTGCCTTCGCACCGACGTTCAGCGAGTTGATGATGCGGCCCCAGCGCTGATCGCGCATGTGGGGAATGCAAAGTCGGCAGAGGCGTACTGCCGAGAAGAGCTTCAGATCGAGGTCGTCCTGCCAGTCGTCATCGTCGATGTCGAGAAATGGCTTTGCATTCGATGTCCCGGAGTTGTTCACGAGGATGTCGATCGGGCCGCAGGCCTCCACCGCCTCGGCGTGAGCCCTCGCAACCTCGTCGGCCCGCCGGACGTCGGCCGAAATGGCTGCGTGAGCCGCGCCAGGGTTTGCAGCTCGGAGTGCGCCGAGCGTGTCATCAAGCACCGCCTGGTCGCGGGCGACTACCGCCACCGCGGCACCTGCAGCCGCAAAGGTCTCGGCCATCGCCCGTCCCAGACCTCGGCTGCCCCCGGTGATCAGCGCTGTGCGGCCGTCAAGTCTCAATTCCATACGCGCACCATATTTCTGGGCGGGGTCCCGCGCTCAATCTGGGCGCTGTCTCGCGCTCAATCTGGCCGCTGCCGACCACCGGGCCCGGTGCGCTGGGGCCAGTCGTGCGCGACCATGTGGCATGCGCACGGGACTGGTGACCGGCAAGGAACAGTTCGAGCTACGGGAGGTCGACGAGCCGACGCCCGGGCCGGGCGAGGCGCTGGTGGAGATCTCGCTCTGCGGGATCTGCGGCAGCGACGTGCATGCCTATGCCGAAGGCTGGCCCTATGCGCCGGGAATCTGCGGCCACGAGTGGGTCGGCAAAGTGGTTGCCGTGGATGCCGATGTTCAGATAGTGGCCATGGGCGACCGTGTCACGGGCGGGCTTGCACCGGGCTGCGGCCAGTGCCCGGAATGCCGCGCCGATCACTCCGCCTACTGCTCCACGGCGCGCTCGTACTACATGGGTCCGAAGGCGCCGGCCTCGGGCGGTTTCGCGCCGTTCATGGCGGCGAGCGCAGACCGACTGGTGCGCGTGCCCGACGAGCTCACCGACGACGATGCTGCGGTGATCGAGCCCGCCTCGGTTGCGTTGCACGCGGTGCGTCGTAGCCGAATGCGAGCGGGCGACGTGACGTGCGTCGTGGGCTGCGGACCGATCGGCCTGCTGGTCGCCCAGTGCGCTCGCCTCGCGGGAGCGGGGACGGTGATTGCAATCGAACCCGACGCCGACCGGCGACGCCTCGCGCTCGAAGTCGGGGCCGATATGGCTGTGGAACCCGGCGCAGAGATGCGCGAGGCGGTGAATGAGGCCACCGGCGGCTTGCGGGCCGATATCGCATTCGACTGCGCCGGCATCCCGCAGACGATCCAGCAGTCGGTGGACATGGTGCGCTACGGCGGCTCGGTCTGCATTGTGGGCGTGACCGGCAGCGATGCGGTGATCCGACCGAACCGCTGGCTGTTCAAGGAAGTCTCGGCGGACACGTCGCTGGCATTCACACTCGACGAGATGCGCGCCGCGGCCGGCTTCATCGCCGATGGCCGCATCAGCGTCGCCCCGCTGGTGCAGGGCACGATCACGCTCGATGAGCTGCCGCAGACGATTGACGATCTCGCGACCCGGCGCAATGCGGCGATCAAGCTGCTCGTCGATCCCACTGCCGGCTGAACGGACCAGGATGTTCTGCTGGCTTCAACGGCAGGCACCCCGAGCTCGGCCGTACGCTCTGTGCGGGTCTGCTGAATCGGAGCGAGCAGCCAGAACGGGGGTCGCATGAGCTGGGAGCCTGAGATCGCTGAGCTGCGGCGCCGCGAAGCGTTCGCTGAGGCGCTGGGCGGGCCCGACAAGGTCGAGCGGCAGCACTTCTTCGGCAAGATGACGGTGCGCGAGCGCATCGATGCCATGGCGGACAAGGGCTCGTTCCACGAGATCGGCAAGACCGCCGGCGTCGCCGAGTACGACGATCACGGCAATCTCGTCCACCTGACGCCGTCCAACTTCATCTTCGGCCTCGCCCGCATCGACGATCGGCCCGTTGTCCTCTCCGGTGACGACTTCACCGTGCGCGGCGGCTCTTCGGACGCCACCATCCCCGCGAAGCGCGACGCCGCCGAGTCCATGGCGTATGAGATGCGGCTGCCGCACATCCGCCTGGTGGACGGCATGGGCGGCGGCGGCTCGGTCAAGTCCATCGAGATGGCGGGCCGCACCTACATCCCCGAACTGGCGGGCTGGGATGTCATCGTGAACCACCTCTCGGTGGCACCGTCGGTGTCGCTGGCGCTGGGATCGGTTGCGGGTATCGGCGCCGCCCGGGTGGCCACCGCGCACTACTCGGTCATCGTGCGCGACACCGCGCAGATGATGATCGCCGGGCCGGCCCTGGTCGAGCAGGCGTCGCTGGGCGATCACGGCAAGGAGGAACTCGGCCACGCCGACATCCATACGGCCAATGGCGCCATCGACGATGTGGTCGACAGCGAGGACGAGGCGTTCGAGCGCGCACGCCGGTTCCTGTCGTACCTGCCTGCCAATGTGGACGAGCTGCCCGAGCGGGTGCTGAGCGGCGACAGCCCGCAGCGGCGCGACGACGAGCTGATCTCGATCGTGCCCCGGGAGCCGCGACGCGTCTACAAGATGCGCTCGATCATCGAATCGGTCTGCGACCAGGGCAGCTTCTTCGAGATCGGCAGTCGCTGGGGGCGATCGATCATCACCGGACTGGCACGCCTCGACGGATGGCCGGTGGCGATCTTCGGTGAGGATTCCTACGTGTACGGCGGCGGCTGGACAGCCGACAGCTGCCGCAAGCTCATCCGCCTGCTCGACACCGCCTCCACGTTCCACCTGCCGGTGGTGCACCTCGCGGACTGCCCGGGCTTCCTGATCGGCAAGGAATCCGAGGAGAGCGGCACGATCCGGTTCGGCTCGGCGGCGCTGGCCGCACTGGGCCAGCTCACCGCGCCGTTCGCCTGTGTGGTCATCCGCAAGGCATTCGGCGTCGCGGGTGCGGCCAACAACCAGCCGGGTGCCCGCAGCTTCCGGGTGGCATGGCCCTCGGGCGACTGGGGCTCGCTGCCCATCGAGGGCGGCCTCGAGGTGGCGTACAAGCAGGATCTGGCCGACAGCGACACGCCCGACGAGCTGCTCGAAGAGATCCGTGAGCGGCTCAACAGCGTGCGCTCGCCGCACCGCTCGGCGGAGTTCTTCGAGATCGAGGAGATCATCGACCCCCGCGACACCCGTCCGGTGCTGTGCGAGTGGGTGGATCTGGCCCGCCGCTCGCTCCGGCCCGGGCCGAGTACCTTCGGCTACCGGCCGTAGGCCGGGGCCGAAGCGACCAGCACAGCGGCTACCGGCCCTGAGCCAACGATCCTGTCGCGTGGCAGACTCAGCGGCGAGCTGAGCTGTTACACAAGCAGGGGAGCGCGCCCATGGATCCCACCTATACCGACGAGGCCGAGGACTACCGGGAGAAGATCCAGGCATTCCTGGCCGAGCACCTGCCCGAGAACTGGGGCGGCATGGGCCGGCTCTCCGAAGAGGCGAGCGAGACCTTCGTCGAGGAGTGGCGTGCGCTGCTGGCCGAGAACCAGCTCCTCGCGGTGTCGTGGCCGGTCGAGTACGGCGGAGCGGGGCTCAGCGAGGTCGAACGGATCGTGCTGGCCGAGGAATTTGCCAAGGCCGGCGTCCCCACCGGCGGCAACAACGACGGCTTCAGCATCACGATGGTCGGCAACGCCATCATCGAGTGCGGCACCGAGGAGCAGAAGCGCCACTTCCTTCCCAAGATCATCTCGGGCGAGCATCGCTGGTGCCAGGGCTACAGCGAGCCCGACAGCGGCTCCGACCTCGCCAACCTGGGCACACGCGCCGTGCTCGACGGCGACGAGTGGGTGATCAACGGCCAGAAGATCTGGACCTCCAGCGGCCACACCGCCAACTGGATCTTCGTGCTGTGCCGCACCAACCCCACCGAGGCGAAGCACCGCGGCATCTCGTTCCTGCTAGTGCCGGTGGATCAGCCCGGCGTGGAGATGCGCCCGATCATCAACATCAACAACCGGCACGACTTCAACGAGGTGTTCTTCACCGACGCCAAGACGGCGAAGGAGAACGTGGTCGGCGACGTGAACGACGGCTGGCGGGTCGCGAACGTGCTGCTGGGCTTCGAGCGGGGCGACGGCGCCACCACCGATGCGCTGCAATTCCGTGACGAGCTCGACCGGATCACGGCTGAAGCCGTCGACCGGGGCGCAACTGACGATCCGCTCATGCGGCAGGATCTGGCCCGGGCTCACACCACGGTGGAGATCATGCGGTGGATGGGCCAGCGCAACGTCACCAACGTGCTGGCGGGCAACGCACCAGGGCCCGAGTCGTCGCTGCACAAGCTGCTGTGGAGCGAGTATCACAAGTGGGTCACCGAGCTGTCGATGGACCTGCTGGGCATGGAGGCGACCGCGCCCAGCGGACATCCCGCTGCGCACGGCATCAGCACCGATGCCGTCGGTGTCGAGTTCTCGTCGCTGGCGTGGGTGCAGACCTTCATGGGCGCACGCCCCGGCACGATCTACGCCGGCACGTCGGAGATCCAGCGCAACATCATCGGCGACCGGGTGCTCGGGCTGCCGCGTGAACCGCGTGCCGACGGCGGCCCGTGGAACGAGATCGGCAAGACCTGATCCGGGCAGAACGAGACCTGTACGAGCGAGGCGCGCACGCGCACACACTTATGACTGAAGAGGACTGAAGAGGACTGATCATGGAACTGCGACTGGACGGCAAGACGGCGCTGGTGACCGGCGGCTCCGCCGGCATCGGCAAGGGCATTGCGAAGTCGTTCGCCGATGCGGGCGCGAACGTGATGATCACGAGCCGCAAGGCCGACAAGTGCGAAGCGGCAGTGGCCGATCTGGCCGAGACAGCGAGCGGCGAGGTGAGCTACATCGCGTCGCACATCGGGCACCTTGAAGAAGCCGAGCGGGTGATGGACGGCACGATCGAGCGCTACGGATCGCTGGACATCCTGGTCAACAACGCGGCCACGAATCCGTGGGCTGGCCCCATGATGGACTGCGACATCCCTCGGCTCGACAAGACCTACGAGGTGAACCTGCGCGCACCGCTGCAGTGGTCGCAGGTCGCGTGGGACAAGTGGATGGGCACCCACGGCGGCTCGATCATCAACATCGCGTCGGTGGGCGGGCACCACACCTCTGAGGCGCTGGGCGTCTACTGCATGTTCAAGGACGCGCTCATGCACATGACCCGCCAGCTCGCGGCCGAGATGGGACCGAAGGTGCGCGTGAACTGCATTGCGCCGGGGCTGATCCGCACCGATTTCGCTCGCGTGCTCTGGGATGGACCCCGCGGGAAGATGATCGCCGACCAGTTGCCGCTCAAGCGGCTCGGCGAGCCGTCAGACATAGGCGAAGCCGCGCTGTTCTTGTCGGCTGCCGGCTCGTGGATGACCGGTCATGTCATGGACATCGACGGCGGCGAGTGTGTGAAGATCTCCGGAGAGCTGCCGCTCGAAGAGGGTTAGGGTGCGCTCAACGCAGCGAGCCAGTCGGCGACCGCCTGCGGGTCTTCGACCATCGCGTTGTGACCGAGTCCATCGAAGACATGCGGTGTCGTGACGTCGACGGTCAACGGGTTCGCTGAGGCTGACGTTGCCAGATCACGGTGATGCTCCGGGGTGACCACCGGATCGCGTCGGCCGAGCGCCATGACGACTTGGCACTTCGCCGCCGCGAGCAGGCCTGTCACGTCGGGCGGCCCGACGCCGACGGTCGCCGGGTCTTGGGCGACGCACCAGCCGGCCGCCGAGTCGGGCGAGTTCTCGTGTGCCGGCTCGTGGTCGGCGCTGAGGCGGCGCTCGCTGTCGCTGCGCATCACCCCGGTCTCGATTGCCATCCCGATGCGCTCGTCACCAGTTTCGACAACTCGGTGCAGGCCTGCCAGCTTCATGAACCACTCGACGGCGTCGGCGTGTTCACCGAACTCCCGTGGCGGCCGGCTGGCGAGCTCGGCGATGCGGCCGACCTCCTCTGCCGACCACCGCAGCTTGACGCCGATGGTGGCGGCGAGTTGGGGCGGCGGTCCGAACCATCCGCTGGCGAGCGCTAGGCCTACGACACCTCCCATCGAATGCCCGGCGACGATGTACGGCGTGCCCCTGTGATTACGCTGCAGTGCCTCGGCCACATCGGCTGCCATGGCGCCGAAGGTGTAGGGCTTGCGCCATGGCGCCTCGCCGTGACCGCGAATGTCGGGCACGTACACCATGACGCCGTCTGCGCGCAGCAGTCCGGCAACGCCGTCCCACACATGGCGGTTGGCGCCCAGCCCGTGCAGCAGCACCACGACCGGTTGCTCAGCCATGGGCGCGCCTTCCGTGCTGCCCGTGCAGTCGGTTCCGGCCGCGATCACCGCCGGCCTCGTTACTAGTGACGACATTCATCGGGGACGCTCGCCGTAGTCGCTGTGAGGCGCGTCGCGCTCCGCTATCACCTGGCGGAAACCCTTGGTCTCGAAGTCTTCCACCCAGCGATAGGCCTCTTCGGTGTGGCGGGTCACGCCGTCGAAGAACGTGCCCAGAAGCTGGCTGGTGCGGAGGCCCATGTTCTCGAAGGCTTGGTTCACGAGCAGCTTGTTGAGCGCGAGCTGGTTGGCGGGGATGTGCGCCAGCCGCCGCGCGAACGCTTCGACCCGCTCGCCGAGTTCGTCGGGCGGGTGCACGTAGGCGACGAGACCGATGCGGCGGGCGGTCTCAGCGTCGATGGCATCGCCCGACAGCAGGAACTGCTTGGCGTGCTCGAGGCCCAGCCGGTACACCCACATCATCGTGGTGGGCGTGCCGTAGATGCGCGACGGGGCGTAGCCGATGTGCGCGTCCTCGGCCATGAACAGCAGGTCGCAGCACAGGATCATGTCGGTGGCGCCGCCGATCGCCCAGCCGTGGATCTGGCCCAGCACCGGCTTGGGACACTCCCAGATCTTCATGAACCGCTTGACGTTGTGGCCCATGAACTGCCAGTCGCGCACTGGGTCCCAGGCGCCCTCGCGCGGCTTAGGGCCAGGGGCGCTGTAGGGGCTGCCCCGCGAGTCGTACAGCTCGTCGTGCGTGCCCCCGCTCGAGGTCTGTCCCGACGCCGTCGGGGTGCCGCCGCCTGGATTCAGGTCGTAGCCGGCGGTGAGCGTGGGGCCGTTGCCGCGGAGCACGATCGAGCGAACGTTGCGGGACGCCGTCGCCCGGTCGATGCCGTCTGCCACACCGGCAATGACGGCTTCGGTCAGCGTGTTCATGCGTTCGGGCCGGTTCAGCGTGATGAACGCGACCGTGTCGACCTCGTCATAGAGCACCACCGGCTCGGGCTCGCTGGTTCCCTCGGCGCGCCCGGCTGTTCCAACGTCACCCACATCGGAGTTCATGGCGCGGACGCTAGATGATCGATTCACCCTGGAGCGTTCCTGTCGATGTCAAGTGCGGGTTGTGACGTCGGCGCGGAGGGAGTGGTAGTGATTCAATCTGCTGGTTGAGACGAGGATTTCTGCAAGTCCGTCGTTGACGACGCGGTCGACGAGCCGATCAGCAATTCGGCGGTGCGTGCGGTTGCGGGTCAGCAACCATGCCTCGATCAGCATGCCGTCGTTGGTGGTCGGCCCGTCGCCGTCGTCTGCGATGCCATACCGCCTTGCACTGCCGGACCATCGGGCCTGGGCCTAGCGTGGCGTGGATGCGGAACTTGTGCGTCGCGGCGCTCGCTGTGTCCGCTGCGCTCGGCGGAGCTGGGGCGTGGCCGGCGGGTGCGGCCGACAGCGACGGTTCGGGCGTGCAGGTGGTGCGGTTCGGCGGCGCGGATCGGTACGGGACATCGCTGATGGTGGCAGAAGCAATTGCAGCGGACGCGGGTGGGTCGTTGTCGTTGGTGGTCTTAGCGTCCGGTGAGCGTTGGACCGACGGCGTCGTGGCCGTGCCGGTGGCTGGTGCGTTGGGCGCGCCCGTGCTGTTGACCCCTCCGGACGGACTTCGTACTGACGCCGTGGAGTTCTTGCAACGAGTGGGGGTGACCGAGATAGTGGTGGTCGGCGACTCTGCGGGTGGTGACGATGACGGCCTTGGCCTCGGGGTCGGCGTTGCCGTGGTGGACGCGGTGGAGGGACTGGGTATCTCGGTGGAGCGGTTGGCGGGCTCGGATCGCTATGCGACGGGCGTTGCTGCGGCTCGTCGTGTCACGCCGGGGGTGATGGGTTCGCACGGCCGCGCGGCGATTGTGGCGAGCGGCGATGCGTTCGAGGGGGCGCTGGTGGCCGGTCCCTTCGCTTCGCGCGGCGTGCATCCGGTGCTGCTGACTCCGCCTGAGCGGCTGCATCCCGATGTCGCCGCGTATCTCGCGGATGCGGAGATCGAGCATGTGGTGGTGATGGGCGGTCCTGCTGCGTTGAGCGCAGAAGCCGAATCCGCGATCGCTGCGGGCGGTGCGTCGGTGACTCGTGTGGCGGGCAGGACGCTCTATGACATCGCTGCCGAGACAGCGAGTCTGATCGTGGAGACCTACAGCGATGCTGCGGGACGGCCGTGCTTCGCGACGGACACCGTCGGCGTGGCGCGCGCCGGGGTGCCGTTCGACGCGATCAGTGCAGCGCCTCTGTTGGGCAGGCAGTGCGCTCCGCTGGTGCTGGCCGACCCCGAACGCATCCCGCGGGGCGCTGCGGAGTTTCTGGACACAGCCCGCAGCGCCAACGACACAGTCATGCTGCAGGTGTTCGGCGGCGGCACGGCGATTTCGCAGGCTGCGATCGAAGGTCATCTTGCCGGCGAGGACGCCATGGCCGAGTGCCGGCCGCGCAGGGCCGAGGCAGTTACGGCCGAATTCCCGCTGCCCGACGTTTTCGCTCCATCCACCGGCACGCTGCGGGTGGCGGTGCTGTTCATGGACTTCCCCAACGCCGAGGCTACGGATCGCACCCGCCTAGAGGCCGAACGTGGCCTGCCGTTCATGGAGGCGTACCTCGAATCCGTCAGCTATGGAGAGCTTGACCTCGAGGTGACGGCCCTTCACAAATGGCTTCGAGCGCCCGAGCCATACGGCCACTACACCAGCACCACGCATTTTGGCAGTCGCATAGGGTGGCGTGCCAGTCGGCAAGCTGTGGAACTGGCCGATGCAGAGTTCGATTTCTCAGACACCGACGTCGTATTGACGGTGTTCCCGAGCATGCTCTTCGGCCGATCGAGTCCCAACGGCCTAGTTTCCGCTGACGGCGCTTCGATGGTCATGGCCTCGGTGAACACCGGGCGGGACTTCAACCGTCGGGACTACCCACGGTGGCTGCGGCCTGCCGGATTCGCATGGGGAGAAGAGGCTGTGCACCAGCTCGCGCACGGATTCGGTTTGCCCGACCTCTTTCCCTTTGGCGGCGATGCCCATGCGCGGCCCGACGCTCCGACTGGCATGGAGTGGATTGCCGCCCGTTTCGGTGTGATGGAGTTCTACGGTTACTTCTTGGAGGACAAAGCCAGAGACCTGTTGCGTCGCGATTTCCAGTTCGCCGACGGCGAATTCGGCGAGTTGTCAACGCCGGCATTGCGTGCGAACGAGATGCTGGCGTGGCACCGCTGGCAGCTCGGGTGGCTCGACGAGTCCCAGGTGCGCTGCCTCAGCGGCGACGAGGCCGGCGTGACGCTCGCGCCCATCGCTCAGCCAGACGGTCGTGTCGCGATGGCCGCGATCCCCCTGAACGACCATGAGGTGATCGTGATCGAGAGCCGCCGCTGGCTCGGCTACGACGTTGACTTGTCGTTAACCGGGCCGCGGGGCGAGACCATCACATTCCCGGCACTCCTCGATGAGGGCGTGCTGGTATACATCGTGGACATGCTTGCGCCATCAGGCGGCTTGCCTTTCCTGCTTGCCGGCGACAGCGGCAATAGACAAGTCGACGGCTACCCGGTCCTCGAAGTCGGCGAGTCGGTCGCCGTGCGCGGCTACTCAGTCACCCTCGATGCCGCCTCAGGCAGCACCCACACCATCACCATCACCCCCGCCGAGTAGGGCGCACCACGCGTGGCTTGAGCCGACGACTTGTCTCCCCGGCCGTGCGGTCCGGAATCCAGGTACGTGTCGTCTAGGGCCTGCTCGTTCGGGTCAGTCGCAGCTCGCCGATCTCGGGCGGGTTCCACAGCACATTTGCGAGGTAGCCCCAGCAGGTGATGGTTCCGTTGCTTCTGAGCCCGCAAGCGTGTTCCCATCCGACAGAGACGTCCACGAACTCGCCGGTCGGGACATCGGAAGGGAACCAGCTATCGCCCCAACAACTGATGTTCGCGTTCGAACGAATGCCGCACGTCACGTCGTGGCCGGCTGCGATCTTGACGAATCTGCCGCTCGGCGGCGCTTCTTCGGCGTCGCTGCCCCAACAGGCAACCTCGCCGCTCGCACGGATTGCACAGGAATGGAAGGGTCCGGTTGCTATTTGGGTGAACTTGCCTGGCGGCGGGCTCGACTGGCCGTCCCGGTCCGAACCCCAGCAGATCACTTCGTGCGCATGGCTGAGCGCACAGGAGTGATCTGCAGCGCTCGCAACTGCGGTGAAGCGTCCCACGGGAGACTGGCGCTGCCCGTCGTCGAAGGATCCCCAGCACGAGATCGTCCCGATGGTGTCGATTCCGCAGGCATGGCGGCTTCCCACCGACACCGATGTGTAGATGCCGGGCAGCGCGTCGGCGCCCAAGTAGCTCACATCGCCCCAGCACGGGGCCGAACCATCGGCCCGCACGGCGCAGGAAAAGGCACCACCCGCATCGACCTGAACGAACTCCCCCGAGGGCAGAGCCGACAGGCGATCCGCTTCCGTCCCCCAGCATGAGATCGCCTTGTCTATGCGGACTCCGCATGAATAGCCGGCGGATGAGACCGACGTGAATTGCTGCGCGGTGATCGAGGCTGGGTCCCCGAACGTGCGTCCCCAGCACGTGACTTCGCCTTGGGCATCTGCTGCGCAGGAAGTCCCCGACCGCGAATAGATCTCGGAGAACTCGCCGCCAGGTGCCTGCAGGTGTTTCGCGATGTAGTCATCCCAACAGGCGATGGTGCGGTCGGGTCGGAGTCCGCAGGTGTCGGGGTCGCCGGGAGAGATATCGGCGAATGTGGCGTATGCATGCTTGAGACGCACATCCCCGCTGTCGAGGTAGCGAGTGCGGATGCCCCACCAGCATGTGTGCTGGTAATCATCCTGTATGCCGCAGTAGTGTTCCGCCCCGGAGGCCAGCTTGATGTAGTGGCCGCTTGGCGCGGAATGCTGCCAAGTCTCGTGCTCCCCGAAGGCTCGCCAGCAGACGATCACGCCGTCGTCGCGAAGGGCACAGGTGTGCTCGCTTCCTGCGGCGACATCCACGAACGTTCCGTCTGGCACCTCAAGCAAGCGGCCCTCCCCGTTGATCCAGCATTCCACGCTTTGATCGTCACGCAACCCGCATGTCCGCCCGGCGCCAGCCGCGAGTATTGCAAAGGTGCCACTCGGTACGGCACCCGGGCCCAGTGGGTCACCCCATCTCCGGTCGCGTTCCTGCGAACCCGGCCCCCAACAGACCGCCGTGCGTTCCGTCGTCAAGGCGCAGGCATGGTTCGATGCTGCCACCACGGAAATGAACCGGCCTGGTGGTGCCACCGCGTCGATGACTTCCTCGGTGTCGTGATACGACTGCAAGAATGAGCCGTGACAGTGCATTGTCGAATCGGTTTCCAGCATGCACATGAAGTCGTCGCCGATGCCGACGCGACGCGCTCTGGCGCTCGGACTATTTGTCCCATTCGGGAAGCTGGTTGCATCATGGCCGGGCAACTGGATGTTCTCCCGACCCGGCCCGAATGGTGCCCCAGCCGGCGATTCGACCGTATCGCCGTGAACCTCCGAGCGGGGAAAACACCTGATGTCGCCGTCAACGGCGAGCGCGCAGGCCTCAATTGCCGTGACGGCAACAGTGATGTAGCGATCAGACTGCAACTCGGGGTTCTTGCTCAGGAAGTCCTCGAAATCCCAGCAGGCCAGTTCGCCGCCCATTGCGATTGCACATTGATGGTTTCCTGTTGCTGCTACCGAAATGAACTCCCCGTACGGTTCTTGGGGTTTGAAGCGCCACGACGGAGTACTGGGTCCCGGGGCTTGGTCCCAGCAGGCAAGCGAGCGGTCGGTGCGTATCGCGCATGATGCTGCAACACTGATGAATCTGCCGCCCGCAGGTTGATGCTGGTTCTGACTGATGAGGCCCCAACAAACGAGTTCGCCATTCGTCCTCACGCCGCATGTGCGCTTGCCTCTCGCCGCAATAGAGACGAATTCGCCTTGGGGCACACGATCGCTGTCCGCCGGCAATTGGTGAACGCGGAATGAATTCCAACATTCAACGGTGGAATCTGTCCGGATGGCACAAGCATCAATGTCACCCACAGTGATGCTCGTGAACTCGCCGTCTGGAACGGCGAAATCTCGTCTGAGGCGGCGCTCTGTCTGCCAGCACACGAGTGTCTTGTCGGCGCGGATAGCGCAGGCAAAGGCGGGTCCGACCGCGATCGCGACAAAGACCCCGCTCGGCGGCTTTGCCACCTCGCTAGCGAATCCCAAGAGCCCGTAATAGCCGCCCCAACACACGATGCGTCCCGCGCTCGTCAGCGCACACCAGTAGCTCTCCTGCCCAGACAGAACACCGCCGCCGGTCATCGCAGGATTGAATGCAGTTCGCAACGCGGCCAACTCCTCCGGTGTGGGCTCCTTGTGTTGCATCTCAGAACCCTTCGGCTGCGCGTCACGCTCGTCCTCTGCGACAACTTCGGCCGTTGCTGGTTCATGTGAGACGGTCTCGTCTATGTCGTGGGGCTGTGCTGCGAGAGCGTCGTCGGAGGCGGCAGCCGCCTCGCCGTCACTGCCGGGGCCAGAAGTTCTGTCGGGTGCATTGCCGACTCGTGACCCGCTGCCTGGCGTCGTCGTGGGTTCGGCCGTGACGCTCGCAGCCGGGATCTGTGTGACTGGTGCGGTCGCGTTCTGACGGCCGACGCCGTTGTCGCTGCACGCCCACGCAACGACCGCGACCATCGCTGCTGCCAGTCGACCCGCTCTCGGCATGAAGCGGAGGCGAGATGATTGATTCCCAAGAGGGGCGGTCAAATCTGACGGTCCCATCCGGGCTTAGGACTCGGTCGTTGTCCGCGGTGTGGGCCAGCCGGGGACGCCTTCTTCGAGTTGCACGCCGGCGCTGTTGTTGAAGCCGCACACCATGCGGTAGCAGCCCGACACGGCGAGAAGCTGGCACATATCGGCGGCGCTGTAATGCTGCGATGCTTCGGCCCAAGCCGCGTCGGACACGCAGTCGTCGGCGCACAGATCGTCGACGAGCTGGAGCATGGCGGCCTCGGCGGGCGTCCAGTGACCTTGGGAGATGGGGCGCGTCGCGTAGTAGAGCTCCGCTTCGGTCACGCCGTCAACCAGCGCCACGAGTCCGTGCTGGCCGAACGTGTACGCCGAGCCGCAGTTCCAGCATGTGCGCAGCACAGCGATCTCCACGTCGCGCCGGGTGAGTTCGTCTTCGAACTGCAACAGGATGGTCTGGGAGAACATGCCCATGGCCTTGGAGACGAGGCGATTGTGCGCCATGGTCGCTCGCATGTTCACCACGTTCGCGGGCGATGATTTCATTGCCTCGCGTGCGAGTTCGGCCGCCCACTCCAGGGGCTCTAGCCGTGGTTGCGACGGTCGAGAGAGCGACATGACGACAGAACATAACTCGCCCCAGGTACCAATGAATGCCGGTCATTCATCGCTTTGCTGAATTCGAGCATGCGTCCTCTGGTGAGCCCGTGACCTACGCTGACACCATCCGGGACTGCTGAACCTCAGGTGAGGAGGCTGCCGTGAGCACGACAACCGGCGCCGAGCGTGGTGATGTCGAGCGAGATTTCGACATCTTCAGCGACGAGTACATAGCGGACCCGTCGCTGGTCTGGGATGAACTGCGCACCGAATGCCCCGTTGCGCACAGCGAGCGGAACGGCGGCGGGTGGATGCCCACCACCTGGGACGACATCGCGGCGGTGGCGTACGACACCGACAATTTCAGCTCGCGTGACAGCTCGGTGGCCCAGACGCCCGAAGGAGCGTCGTTCATCTCGGCCCCGCCGATCACGTCAGATCCGCCGTTCCATGCGGACGCACGCCGGATGCTGTTGCCGTTCTTCTCGCCCAAGGCAGTGGAGGAGCTTGTGGAGGTGACGCGCAGCATCGCCCGTGAGCGCCTCGACGTCATCGCGGCCGAGACGGGGGCAGACCGGGGCGGCTCGGGGGTGATCGATGCCGCCGACGCCTTCTCCAAGTACATCCCGGTGCGCGTGATCGCCCGCATTTTGGGATTGCCCGAGTCGGACGAGCCGATGTTCACCCGCTGGGCGGTCGCCGTGCTGCAGGCCACGCCCGAGGAGCACGACCACCGAGCCCTTGCGACCCGTGAAGTGCTGAAGTACTTCGGCGACCTCGTCGACGCCCGCCGTGAGGAACGTGCGGATGATCTTCCCTCGAAGCTGATCGACACACCGTTGCCGAACGGCGACCCGCTCACCAATCGCCACATCATCGGTGTCGGTTTCCTGCTGCTGCTGGCCGGCATCGACACTACGTGGAGCTCGATCTCGGCCAGCCTGCTGCACCTGGCGACCCATCCCGACGACCGCGAGCGTCTGCTGGCCGAGCCTGAACTGCTCGATTCGGCCATCGAGGAGTTCTTGCGGGCCTATGCACCGGTGACCATGGCACGGATCAGCGCCACCGACGAGGCCGAGATCAGCGGTTGCCCGGTTCCCAAGGGCGACAAGGTGTACCTGCCCTTCGGTGCGAGCAATCGCGATCCCGCCATGTTCGACCGTCCCGATGAGGTCCTCATCGACCGAGCCCACAACCGGCACGTCGCCTTCGGCATCGGCATCCACCGCTGCCTGGGCTCGAACCTCGCCCGCATGGAGCTCAAGGTGGCGCTCGAGGAATGGCTCGCACGATTCCCCAACTTCGAGCTCGCCACTGACGCCGACGGCCGCAGCGCCGAATGGGGCGGCTCGCAGATCCGAGGCCCCCGCAACCTGCAGATCCGCGTCGGCATCTAAGCGCCGCGCCGCATCGCGGCTGGCTATTCGGCGGGGAAGGGGAGCTGGAGCCACCACGGGCGGCTGACGACGTCGATACGGCTGACCCACTTCACCCACCAGAATCCCCGCCTGCCAGGGGCCACCAGCCGCACCGGGGCGCCGTGGCCCCGGCGCAGGGGTTCACCGCCGTAGCCGACGGCCAAGTACAGATTGTTCGCGTCGCGGGCAGGAAACAGGCGGCTGTATCCGGTCAGCGATGTGACTTCCAGCGTTGGTACGTCGTCTTCGGACAGCAGCTCGGCCAACGGCACTGCGTCCCACGACTGACGGCTCCACCATCCTCCGGTGCAGTCGAGGTCGGCGGTCAACGGTGCGGCTCGGTTGTGGAGGGTCTCCAGCCGCACCGGCTTGCCAGCGACCGTGAGCTCCCAGTCCGAAGCGGCCACCCTCGGAGATCTGTCGTTGAGCCACATGGTCGTCGGCATCTCGGCGGGGTTGAACGAAGCGATCTCGTGCGAGCCGGTGAATCGCCGGTTGTCGCCCACCACCAGTTGCTGGATCCAATAGGCAGCGCCCGCCGCCGCCAGCGCGATGCCCCCGCCCAGGAATGCCCGGCGGTTGAGGTCGGCGATGCCGGGGCGGCCCGGCCGGCTGACGATGTGCCATACCAGCAGCGGGGCCACGAATGCGACCAGCAGGACATGGGTCCACAACGCCGACCAGTAGCCCACGCCGTGCCACAAACCGGTGGCGTGCAACGCGCCGAGCACAACGGTCGCGACGATGAGAGCTCCGAGCAGCATCGACAGCCATCGGGTGGCGCGGCGTCGCTTCAGCCCGGTGCGCACCGAGCCCCGGAGTTTTGCCGGGGCCAGCGCCAGCAGGCTCAGGCCGGCGAGGGCATGAGCAACGGTGAGCCAGCGCGACCAGCCGGAACCCACCGCCCAAGATCCCAGACCAGTCCCGACCGCAACGATCGCCGCAGCAGCCAAGAGCACATCGACCTGCCGAGCAGTGAGCCACGCACCACGGCTCATGTCATGCCGATCTCGCTCGGCCGCCGCGCGCTTGATGGTCTCGGCGAACTGATGGCTCCATCATGTCCGTCGGCGAGGCCGATGCGGCCCACGCGCAGAGCGCTCGAGGTTCCCGGTGAGCAGATGCCTCCATCATGTGGCTCGCATCGGTCCGGCGCTGGAGCTAGCCGACCGGGGTGGCGGCAGCGAGACCGCCGCCACCCCGAATCGGTCTGGTGAGCGTGCGAGTGGCTACTCGCCGCCCTCGAGCAGCACGACGGGGATCCGCTCCCAGTCGTTGCCCACGACATCGATGCCTGCGTCCCGCAGGTTCGCCACCGCCGCTTCGGCGATGTCGGTGCGGTAGGCGCCCTCATCGGGCTCCGAGGCCAAGATGCCCTCGCTCGTGGCCACATCAACCGTCTGCGCCCACAGGTCAGCATCCATGATGCCCGCACCCAACGGCGACGGCCAGATCAGCGCGCTGATCTCGTTCATCTGCCACGTCTGGTGCGACTGACCCAGCGTCGGGACATTGTCGAGCACGATCTGCACGCACTCTTCGGTGTTGTCCCTGCAGTGGATCCAGCCGCGCAGCGACGCCTCCACGAACCGGACCGCCGCGTCGTAGTACGCAGGATCGTCATCGAGGCGGTCGGCATCAGCCCACAGGGCGTCCTGCAGCATCGCCGTGCCCTCGTCGTTCCAGTCGATGATGTTGAGATCGGACGGCTGGTAAAGCTCGCCGGTGGCCGGGTTGACCGTCTCGAGCACTTGCGCGTACTCGTTGTAGATCATCGCCTGCGCCGCATCGATCTCGCCGGAGATCAGGGCCAGCATGTCGAAGTTCTGCTGCACCAGCTGGATGTCAGAATCCGGATCCAGCCCGCTGCGGCGCAGCCCGGCCAGCAGCTCGAATTCGTTGCCGAATCCCCAGTTGCCCACGGTGCGGCCTTCGAGGTCCGCCACCGAGTTGATGCCTGAGTCCACGAAAGACACCTGCAAGGTGGCGCTTCGCTGGAACACCTGGGCAATGTTGGTGATGTTGGCACCCTCTTCCCGTGGCACAAGGCCCCTCGGCACCCACGAGACTGCGAATTCCGCGGCACCCGAGTCGAGCACCGAGGCCGGCACGATGTCGACGCCGCCC
Source organism: Acidimicrobiia bacterium (assembly GCA_022821985.1). Lineage (GTDB taxonomy): Bacteria > Actinomycetota > Acidimicrobiia > Acidimicrobiales > Poriferisodalaceae > Poriferisodalis. The sequence goes on along the minus strand of JAJECP010000035.1, from coordinate 334,468 downwards.
TCGAGGATGGTCACGTCGAGCCCGACGTCTTCGTAGAAGCCGAGCGCCTGCGCCGCGTAGTACCCGGCGAACTGTGCCTGCGTGAACCACTGCAACTGCAGCGACACTTCGGAGATGGGCTCGAATTCGGGCTCATCTGCGTCGTCGCCGCCGGTGCACGCCGCGGCTAGCAAGCCGAGCGCCAGCAGCGGCGCCAGCGTCCGGATCAGTGTTTTTCTTATCTTCATATTTTCCCCCCGTGTTGGGATACCCAATGGGCGCTCACGCCCAAGGTCAAGGTCATGTCGCCCTCCTTGCTGCGAAGTACCACGGCATGACGAGCCGTTCGAGCACGACAGCGATCGCGTAGAGGCCAATGCCCACCAGCGAGCCGGCCAGAACGGCCGCCCAGGCGTCGTCGTAGCGGGTCAGGCCGGCCGAGTTGGTGATGATGTTGCCCAAAGCGTCCTGGCGGCCGCCGAAGTACTCGGCCACGATGGCGGCGATTACCGCCAGCGAGGTCGCCAACTTGAGCGCGGTGAAGAAGTACGGCATCGCGTTCGGGATGCGCACGTCGCGCATGATCCGCCACTTGCCTGCGCCGTAGGACTCCATGAGCTCGATCTGGCTGGGCTCGACCTGCCCCAGCCCCCTGGTCGTGTTGATGAAGACCGGGAAGAAAACCAGCACCACCACGACCGCTTGGTTGGATCGGGGCGACAGGATTCCGAACCAGGCGTTGAAGATGGGCGCCAGGGCGATGATCGGCACCGCATTGACTGCCACGGCCAGCGGCGTCAGGGTCTCGTGGGCCGAGCGGAACGCAGTCACGAGCACTGCCGCCAATGCACCCACCACCACGCCGGCGATCAAGCCGGTGACGATGATGAATCCCGTGATGCCCGTCGCAGTCGAGATCGTGTCGAAGTCGCCGAACAGGGCGCTGACGATGCGTGAAGGCGGCGGCAGCACGAAGCCGTCGGGGTTCAGCACGGCCAGTAGGGCTTCCCAGCAGCCGAACATGATCGCCGCTGCCACCACCGGGGGCAGCCATGCGCGCAGCACAGCCTTCGCGGCGGTCATGAGGCGTGGTCTCCTCGCAGCGCGTTGCGCACTGCGGTCACGTTGGCGAAGTACTCCGGATGGTCGCGGGTGGCCTCGCTGCGCTCGCCTAGATCGGTGTCGATGACCGCTGAGATCCTGCCCGGCCGGGGCGACATCACTACGACCCTCGTGGACAGGAACACCGCCTCGCTGATGGAATGCGTCACGAAGATCACCGTGGTCTGTGTCTCGTTCCAGATCCGCAGCAGCTCGTTCTGCATGTGCTCGCGGGTCATTTCGTCGAGTGCGCCGAACGGTTCGTCCATCAGCAGCAGCTTCGGATCGAACGACATCGCTCGGGCGATGGCGACGCGTTGCTGCATGCCACCCGACAGCTCCGCGGGATGGTGCCGAGCGAATTCGCTCAGCTTCACCAGGTCCAGCATCTCGGCTGATCGCTGCCGCCGATCGGCCGCTTTCCAGCCCATCAGCTCGAGCGGCAGCTCGATGTTGCGCGACACGTTGCGCCAGTCGAACAGACCGGCCCGCTGGAACACCATCGAGTAATCGCGATCGAGCCGGGCCCGGTCTGCCGTCTTGCCGTTGACGCTGACAGATCCGTCGGTCACGTCGGTCAGCGCGGCGATCAGCCGCAGCAAGGTGCTCTTGCCGCAGCCCGACGGGCCGATCAACGTCACGAACTCTCCCGGGGCGATGCGCAGATCGATGCCGGTCAGCGCATTCACCTCGTTGGACCGCCCCGGGTTGAACACCTTGCCCACGCCGTCCAATTCGACGGCTGCGACATCGGGCGCGATGTCGCTGTCGGGGCCATTCGCGCCGGGCGCACCGTTCATCTCACAGCCTCGCGGCCCTTGCGTCCCACCAGCGCATACTCCACCGTCGAGATCACTACGAATACGAAGATTCCCAATGCGGCCGCGCCGAGCACAGCGACATAGAGGCGCTCGGGTCCGGTCGTGTAGCGCTGGGCTTCGAGCAGCACCCGGCGGCCGAGCCCGCCCTTCACGCCAGCGGAGATCTCGCCGACGATGGCACCGACCACGCTTGCGGTCGCCGCGATCTTGAACGCGGCAAACAGGTATGGCAGCGATGCCGGCAGGCGCAGCCGCCACAGGGTCTGTCCCCAAGGCGCGGCGTAGGAATCCATCAGCTCGAGATTCTCTGGCCGGGGCGATTGCAGGCCCCGCAGGCCGTTGATCGTCACTGGAAAGAACGTCAGGTACGTGGCGATGATCGACACCGACATCCAGTCCTGCCATTCGAATGGCAGGAAATCGAAGCTCTTGCGTCCCCAGATCACGATGATGGGAGCGATCGCGATCAGCGGGATCGTTTGGCTGGCGATGACGTGGGGCACAAGGGCTCGCTCCAAGCGCCCTGAGGTCGTCAGCGCGATCGCGATGCCCAGACCCACCACGACCCCGATCGCGAAACCGACCGCTGCCTCCCGCAGTGTGAACGCTGCCTCGGAGGCGACGATCGTCCAGAAGGGATCGCCTGTGCCTCGCGGCTCCTCGAAGATCCCGGTGAGTATGTCGAGCACCGGCGGCATCTTGAGGTCGGTGGTCTCCGGGAGGAACGACCCGATCACCAGCCATCCTGACTGGGCGTCGTCAATGGCGGTACCGAATGCCTTGTAGGCGGTGTACGCCAGGCCCAGCAGGCACACGAAGACTGCCAGCACGACGACCTGGCGAACGATGCGGCGGGTGCGTGCTCGGCGACGCTCGCGCGCAGCTTGCAGGCGAATGAACTGGTCGCGGACGATCGGGTCGTCTATCTCCGACGGGCTTGACCCGGGCGAATGTGCCGGTGATTGCGCTGGTGAGGGCGATACGGGAGCGGTCTCTGCTTGCACGGCTCGCCAGTCAGGTCGCGAGCGCCGGAATGATCCGCTGGCCGTAGGCGTTCAGGGTTTCGTCCTTGGCATCGTGCATCAGGTAGATGGCGAACTGGTCCACGCCGAGATCTCGCAGTTCGCGCAGGCGCGAGACATGGCTGCTGGCGTCGCCGAGAATGCAGAACCGGTCGATCACCTCATCGGGCACGAAGTCGGTGTGGACGTTGCCGGCCTTGCCATGCTCGGCGTAGTCGTAGCCCTCGCGCCCAGCGATGTAGTCGGTGAGGGCTTGGGGCACCGCGCCCCCGGTGTCGCCGTACCGCTCGACGAGATCGGCCACGTGATTGCCGACCATGCCGCCGAACCACCGGCACTGGTCGCGTTGGTGGGCAAGGTTGTCACCGACATAGGCGGGCGCCGCCACACAGATGTACAGGTCGTCGGGGTTCCGTCCGGCGTCGGCCGCAGCCCGGCGGACGGCGGCGACGGTCCACTCGGTGATCTGGGGATCGGCAAGCTGCAGGATGAACCCGTCGGCCTGCTCGCCGCAGAGTTGCAGCGCCTTCGGTCCGTACGCCGCCATCCAGATGTCGAGCTGGCTGCCCGACGACCACGGGATCTGCTGGCGGGTGCCGTTGTAGGTCACCTCGCAGCCTTCGGCCAACCCCTTGATGACCGTCATCGACTCCGACAGCGTGGCCAGGCTGGTGGGACGGTGTCCCAGCACTCGCATGGCCGAGTCGCCCCGGCCGATGCCGCACACCGTCCGGTTGCCGAACATGTCGTTGAGCGTGGCGAACAGCGACGCGGTGACCGTCCAGTTCCGGGTTCCCGGATTGGTGACCATCGGGCCGACAATCATTCGGTTCGTGGCCGACAGCATCTGGCTGTAGATCACGTAGGGCTCTTGCCACAGCACGTGGCTGTCGAAGGTCCACCCGTAGTCGAACCCCAGCGTCTCTGCTCGCTGGGCGAGATCCACCACTCGCCACGCGGGCGGATCGGTCTGAAGAACAACGCCAAAATCCATGTTTTCAGTCCCCCGATCCGTTCCGCTGCCCGAACGCTCCGTTGCGTCGGGCCATGGTGATGCCCCCTACTGCAGGTACTGGCAGAGACCCCGGCGCAGGTACTGGCCGTCGCCGGCGCGGCCCAGGTACTGGTTGTCGTCGATGATCTTGCGACCCCGAGAGAACACCGTGTCGACATGTCCTGTCACATCGACCCCTTCATAGGCCGAGTGGTCGATGTTCATGTGGTGGTTGTCGACGCTGATCGTCCACTGCTTGTTGGGGTCGTAGATGACGACGTCGGCATCGGAACCTGCGGCGATGATCCCCTTGCGCGGGTACATGCCCATCATGCGAGCAGGGGTCGTGGCGCACAGCTCAATCCAGCGAGCCAGGCCGATCTCACCGGTCACCACGCCCTGGTAGATCATGTCCATGCGGTGTTCGACGCCGCCGATGCCATTGGGGATGGCCCGGAAGTCGTTGAGCCCGAGCTCCTTCTGCTCCTTCATGCAGAACGGGCAATGGTCGGTCGACACGACGGCCAGATCGTTGGTCCGCAGCCCCTTCCACAGGGTGTCCTGGTGGCCGTCTGCACGGGAGCGAAGCGGCGTCGAGCACACGTAGGCGGCCCCCCCGAAACCAGGCCGGTCGAGGTGGTCCTCCAGACTGAAGTGCAGGTACTGCGGGCAGGTCTCCGCGAACACGTTCATGCCTGCGTTGCGTGCCAGCGCCACTTGCTCGAGGGCCTCAGCGGCCGAGAGGTGCACGATGTACAGCGGAGCCGCGCCCACCTTGGCCAGCTGGATCGCACGGTGAGTGGCTTCGGATTCGAGCTCGGGGCGGCGCACGTAGCCATGGGTGACCGGCGAGGTCTCGCCGCGCTCGAACGCCTGGTCGGCCAGCACATCGATGGCCAGGCCATTCTCGGCGTGCATCATGATCAGCCCGCCGTTGCCGGCCGCTTGTTGCATTGCTCGCAGGATCTGCCCGTCATCGGAGTAGAAGACTCCCGGGTACGCCATGAACAGCTTGAAGCTGGTGATGCCCTCATTGACCAGCAGGTCCAACTCCTTCAGCGAGTCATTGTCGACGCCGCCGACGATCATGTGGAAGCCGAAGTCGACGGCGCAGTTGCCCTCGGCTTTGGCCATCCATTCATCGAGGCACTCGCGCACGTTCTCGCCGTAGCGCTGCACGGCGAAATCCACGATCGTGGTGGTGCCGCCCCACGCTGCGGCTCTCGTTCCCGTCTCGAACGTGTCCGAGGCATACGTGCCGCCGAAGGGCAGCTCCATGTGCGTATGCACGTCCACGCCGCCAGGCACGACGAGCCGTCCGGAAGCATCGATGACTTCAGCGCTCTGCTCGGCGGCGACGGCGATATCGCTGCCGGGTTGCAGCACCGCTGCGATCTGCTCACCGTCGATCAGCACCTCGGCCGGATCCGCCCCGGTCGAGCTGACAACGGTGCCCCCCTTGATCAGCGTCGTCATCTTGGTGTTCCCCCTAGGTCGCGATCTGTGAAGCCCCAGCCAGTCTCGGCCCTCCGCCTCAGGGCGCTACGAGCGATTCGTACGACTCGGGCCGACGGTCTCGGTAGAAGGCCCACTGGTTGCGGACCTCATCGAGCATCTCGAGGTCCAGCTCACGCACGACCAACTCCTCGGCGTGGTCCGATGCGGCGCCGTCAACGATCTGCCCCCGGGGGTTGGCAAAGTACGACGTGCCGTAGAAGTCGTTGTCGCCCAGCGGTTCGACGCCGACCCGGTTGATGGCCCCGACGAAGTACATGTTCGCCGCCGCGGAAGATGTCTGTTCGAGTTGCCACAGATATGCGGACAGCCCTCGGCTCGTGGCTGAGGGGTTGAACACGATCTCCGCGCCGGCCAGTCCGAGCGCACGCCAGCCCTCGGGGAAGTGGCGGTCGTAGCAGATGTAGACGCCGACCGTCCCCACGGCGGTCTCGAAGACGGGATAGCCGAGATTGCCCGGCCGGAAGTAGAACTTCTCCCAGAACCCCTTGACCTGCGGGATGTGGTTCTTGCGGTACTTGCCGAGATAGGTCCCGTCGGCGTCGATGACGGCTGCAGTGTTGTAGAGGAGCCCGGCCTGCTCCCGCTCGTACATGGGCACCACGAGCACCATCTCGTGCTGTTCCGCAAGCTCGCAGAAGCGCTTGGTGGTCGGGCCGTCGGGGATCGCTTCTGCGTAGGAGTAGTACTCGGCGTCTTGTACCTGGCAGAAGTAGGGCCCGTAGAACAGCTCCTGAAAACACATCACCCGGGCACCGGCTGCGGCCGCCTCGGCCACGTACTTCTCGTGGAGCTCGATCATCGACTCCTTGTCGCCGGTCCAGGCGGTCTGCACGATTGCTGCCGTCACCTTGCGTGCCATGTTGTGCCCTCCTCGCTCCGTTGGGAGTCCTTGGTGCGTGGCTGGAGGAAAAAAACGAGTCTAGATCAGCCCAAAGAGGGGTCCTGAACCGACGCAGCAGCCGCCTCATCAGGCAGGATGTAACGATGTCCAAACGCACCACCACCTTCCGCGGCTGGAAGGTGGTGGGTGCGGGGGCAGTGGTCCAGGGGCTCCAGAGCGCATTCGTGATGCATGCGCTGGGTGCCTACCTGGTGGAGATCGAGCGGGAGTACGGCTGGAGCAAGACGGCCCTGTCGGGCGCGTTTGCGGTGAATCGTGCCGAGACGGCGCTGCTGGGACCGGCGCAGGGCTGGCTGATCGACCGGTTCGGACCCAAAGCCGTTACCCGGGCAGGCGCTGTGGGCATGGCGATCGGATTCGTGTGGTTCAGCCAGCTGCACTCGTTGTGGCAGTTCTACGGCGCCTTCTTCGTTATGGCCGTCGGCAGCGCATTCTGCGGCTTTCTGACTGTCACCGTTGCGATCGTGCGATGGTTCGAACGGCTGCGCGCCCGCGCGCTGGCGTTCGGCGGCATGGGACTCGCTGCGGGCGGCGTGTGTGTCCCGCTCGTGGTGCTGTCGTTCACGTGGTTCGGCTGGCGCACCACCGCTGCGGTCACCGGCGTCGGGGGCGCTGCTGTCGCATGGTGGCTGGCCAAGTACCTCGACGGCAGCCCTGCTGAATTCGGCGAAGAGGTCGACGGCGGGGCCAAGATCGTTGCCAACGGGAGGACGGTCCGAGCCGAAGGCCTGACCGACGTCCACTTCACGGCGAAGGAGGCGATGCGCACGAGAGCGTTCTGGACCATCTCGTTCGGTCACCTGAGTGCCCTGTTCGTGGTCGGCGCAGTGATGGCGCACCTGCAGCTCTATCTGACATCAGAACGGGGCTACTCGCTGCAGCAGGCCAGCCTGTTCGCTGCAGCGCTGCCGCTCATGCAGCTCGCCGGCATGGCCGTGGGCGGTTGGCTCGGCGATCGAATCAACAAGCGGCTCATTGCATCGGTCGCCATGTTCGGGCACGCCGGCGGCATCTTGTTGCTGGCGTGGGCGCCCAACGCGTTCGTGGTGGTGCTGTTCGTGATCTTCCACGGGCTCGCGTGGGGAGCGCGTGGCCCGCTCATGCAAGCCTTGCGAGCCGATTACTTCGGTTCCTCAGCGTTCGCTGCGATCATGGGCGTGAGCTCGCTCATCGTGATGATCGGGCCGATCGTCGGCCCGCTCGTCGCAGGGTGGCTGGCTGACACCACCGGCAGCTACGTGACTGGCTTTGTGGCGCTTGCGGTGCTCACGGCGTTGGGCATGCTGTTTTTCGTCGTAACGAAACCGCCAGCGCCGCCGGAGCGAGGCGGCAGCAGCCCTCGCAGGCCTGCGGCCAAGCCGCACAGCGAAGATGTCGATGCTCCCGGCGTCGCAGAGGGTCCGAGCGACGGCTCGGACGTGGGTTCCTTGCAGCGTCAAGTGGCAGGCTGAGCGGCGTGAGCACAGTTTGTGCCGCGAGCGGCTCGAACAGCACTGGACCGGATCCGACGAAGTTGTTCGACCCGCGTTCGTATCTGGACGGTGTGCCGCACGATCTGATTGCCGAGCTGCGTTCGTGCGCCCCGGTTCACTGGGTGGCCGAGCCGGAGCTCATGGGCTGGGAGGCCGGACCTGGCTTCTGGGCGGTGCTCACACACGAGCTCATGAACCGGGTGCTGCGCGATCCGGGGACGTTCTCGTCCCACCTCGGCGGCACGCAGATCCGCGACCCTCAGGCCGCTGCGATGCTTGAATTCGTCCAGCGGATGATGCTCAACCAGGATCCGCCACAGCACACGCGGCTGCGGCGCCTGCTCATGCGCTCGTTCACGCCGAGCGCCGTGGCTGAGCTCGAGGCCACCATCTCTGCTCGGGCCGAGCGGCTGGTGAGCGCGGTGGCCCAACGCGGGCACGCCGACTTCGCCAAGGAGGTCTCAGCCGAGCTGCCGCTGCTGACGCTCGCCGACATCATGGGCGTGCCGTCCGAGGACCGGATGCTGCTGTTCGACTGGTCCAACCGGGTCATCGGCTACCAGGACTCCGAGTACTCCGTGTCCGACGCATTCGATCCGGCGACAGGAACCGAGATGGCACGCCGCGCCTGCGAGGTGCGAGCCCAGATCCGCCCCGGTCCTGACGGTCGCATGCCCGACCCGCGCTCGCGCGAGGGCCTCGCAGACATGTATGGGTACGCGCACGACCTTGCGACCTACAAGCGGGCGAATCCGGGCTCTGACGTGGTGTCGATTTTGCTGGCTGCCGACGACGCCGAGGGCGGCATCACCAACGAAGAGTTCGAGACCATGTTCTTCCTGTTTGCCGTAGCCGGCAACGAGACACTGCGAAACGGCATACCCGGCGGGCTCTGGGCGCTGCTGCAGCATCCCGAACAGCTCGACAAGCTGCTCGCCGACCCTGGGCTATTGCCCAGTGCCATCGAGGAGATGCTGCGGTTCATACCGCCGGTGGTGCACTTCCGCCGCACGGCCTCGCGCGATGTCGAACTCGGCGGCCGCTTCGTGCGTTCGGGCGACAAGGTGGTGGTCTTCCATGTGGCGGCCAATCGCGACCCGGCCGTGTTTGCTGAGCCCGACCTGTTCGACATCGAGCGCAGCCCGAACGACCACCTCACGTTTGGGGCAGGTCCGCACTTCTGCTTGGGCGCTCACCTGGCACGTCGCCAGATGTCCGCGATGTTCGCTGAGTCGTTGTGGAGAATGCCGAACCTGCGCCTCGACCCGGCCCGCAGGCCCGAGCGTCTGCTGTCCAACTTCCAGCACGGCTTCAAGCACCTGCCAGTGCTCTGGGATGTGCCTGCCGGCGACGAAGCGGCAGCCCGCAGCGAGGCGACTGCGCCGTGACCGTGCGCCTCGCTGCGCCGCCCATCCGGGTCGGCGTCACACCCGACGTCAAGCTCTGGTCACGACCATGGGCCGAGCGCCGTCGCATGCTCGAACTCGTCGCGGACGCGGGCATCGACCATGTGTTCTTTGCCGATCACGTCAGCTTCCGGATCGGGCACGGCAATGACGGCATGGTCACCGCGGCTGCGCTGGCCAACCTGCATCCCACCTTGGGCGTCTATCTCGGCGTGTACCTGCTGCCGCTGCGCCACCCGATTCCCGTCGCCCGCCAGCTCGCGAACCTGGCCGAGATGGCACCGGGACGGATCAGCTTCGGCGTGGGCATCGGCGGCGACGACCGCCACGAAGTCGAAGTGTGCGGCGTCGATCCACGAACCCGGGGGCGCCGAACCGACGAATCGCTCGGCATTGTGCTGCGGTTGCTGGCCGGCGAGACCGTCGATCACGCAGGCGGTTTCTTCTCGTTCGAGCAGGCCCGCATCGTCCCGCGGCCCGACCCGCCCATCCCGACCTATGTCGGCGGCCGCTCCGACGCCGCCATCCGCAGGGCCGGTCGTTTCGCGGACGGCTGGCTGGGCATCTGGTGCACGGTCGAGCACTACCGCGCGGCGCTGCGCCTGTACGCCGAGACGGCTGCCGCCGAGCGGGCGATCGACGCTCCGGCGCCCCAAGCACCTGATCACGGCATCCAGCTGTGGATCGGCCTGGGCGACAGCCGTGAAGAAGCGGCTGGCTGGGTCGGCCCCGAGCTGGAACGCTTCTACCGGGTGCCGTTCAAAGCGTTCGAGAAGTACACGCCCTGCGGCACGGTGGACGACATCGTCGAGTTCTTCATGCCGTACCTCGACGCCGGCTGCCGCCATATCAACATGACGCTGTGTGGAGGGGACCCCGATGAGGCGATACTTGCAGCGGGGGAAGTGGCACGGCGGCTGAAGCAGGCAGACCCGTTCGGCGTCAGCGCCCGATCTGTCGATGCCGTCATGACGCCGAAGTGAGCTGGTCGAGGCAAGGACGCCGCAATGAACGCGACAGCAACGAACGCGACAGGGCCGTCATGAGCATCACGGCCAAGCCCCTCGCCGGCGCACTCGGTGCCGAGCTCTGGGCACCCGACGGCGAGCCGCTCGATGTCACCACGATTGACGACCCCGGGTGCGCAGCGATCCGGGAGGCACTGTGCACGCACCACGTCGTGGTGATCCGAGACCAGCAGATGGATGCAGCAGCGCTCGCACGTTTCGGCCGTCGCTTCGGTGAGCTGGAGCGTCACCCGTATCTCGGCGGCACCTCGGACGAACCCGAGGTGGTGCCGGTCATCAAAGAGCCCCACGAGACGGTCAACTTCGGCGGCGGGTGGCATTCGGAGATGTCGTTCCTGGAATGCCCCCCGATGGCGACAGCGCTGTATGCGGTGGAGGTGCCGAGCTTCGGCGGTGACACGCTGTTCGCGAACCAGCAGGCGGCCTATACGGGGCTGTCCGACACGATGAAGCGCTTCGCCGAGAGCCTCAGCGCGGTGCACTCCGCAGCCCGCCAGTACGGGCGGCGAGGCGATTCAGACCGGTACGCCGGCCAGCGCAGCTCGATGAAGGTAGAGGTGTCCGACGAGGCGCACGCACAGCTGACACATCCGGTCGTGCGGACCCATCCTGAGACCGGCGCGAAGGCGCTGTATGTGAATCGGGCGTTCACCGAGGCCATCTCGGGCATGCGCCGGCACGAGTCGAAGGCGCTGCTCGACATGCTGTGGAGCCATGCGGTCGGCGAGCAGTTCACGTGCCGGGTGCGGTGGGAACCGGGAACGTTGACCATGTGGGACAACCGCAGCGTCCAGCACTACGCGCTGAACGATTACCACGGGCAACGCCGGCACATGCTCCGGGTGACGATCGCCGGCGACCGGCCTCGCTGAGTCACTGCGCGGGAGGCTGAGTCGATGAGACCGCTGGCAGGCATCCGCGTGGTCGACATGAGCCGCGTTCTGGCCGGGCCCTTCGCCGGACGGATTCTCAGCGACCTCGGAGCAGACGTCGTGAAGGTGGAACCCCCCGAGGGCGACATCTCGCGCCTGTGGGGCGTCAATCGAGCGGGGCTCGCCGGCTTCTATACCCAGCAGAACGTGGGCAAGCGAAACGTCTGCATCGACCTGCGTGCCGAGGGCGGAGCCGAGACGGTGAAGCGGCTTGTGGCGGAGGCCCATGTGCTCGTCGAGAACTTCCGACCGGGCGTCATGGCGCGCCATGGCCTGTCGTTTGCCGAGCTGTGCCAGGTCAATCCGGCACTGGTGATGCTGTCGATCAGCGGTTTCGGGCAGGAAGGTCCCGATTCGCAGCGAGCGGCCTATGCGGCGGTGCTGCACGGCGAGTCGGGCTGGATGGCTCGCGCCGCCAAGATCCACCAGCAGCCGCTCCAAGAGCCGTACCTGGCCGTCGCCGATACCAACGCGGCGCTCCATGGATCCATCGGCGTCCTCGCCGCGCTGCGCGTCGCCGAGACGACCGGGCACGGCCAGCACATCGACATCGCGATGCTTGAGTCTTTCTTGGCGACCGATGAGGGGAGCCAGGCCGGACTCGACGGCGGGAACTACACATCCCAAGGCGGGCTCGTATGGGACGGTGTGGACGGGCCAGTTCTGACTGCAGGCGATTTCCGATGGATCTGGCGGCAGCTGAGCGAAACCCATGCGCTCGCGGACCCATCGCCCCCCGATGCCGACATCCCGACTAAGCGGGCGCACCGCACCGATGCGATCAACGCGTTCCTGAGCTCGTTCACGACCCGTGCGGAGATGCTGTCGGCCCTCGACGAAGCCAACTTGGCATGGGGCGACATCCGCACGACGGCGGAGGCGCACGAATCGCGTACTGCGACCCATCGGGGTTCCTCGGTGGAGATCAGTGCTCGCGACGGCGGCACGCGCCGCGTGACCCAGACGCCGTACAGATTTGCTGGTGCTACTGCGGATTCGGCGGCGGTCTCGGGGGTGACATCGGACTCACTGGCGCCGTACCTCGGCGAGCACAACGGCGAGGTGCTGGCAGAGTGGCTGGGCGCCGGCCGCACGGAAATCGACACGTTGCGCGAAGCAGGCGTGCTCGTCGAGGACGAGTTCGCGGCCGAGGGGCGCGCGCACGGACGACCGTGACCATTGACCATGACGTTCATGCAACGATCTTCATGGAACCGAAACAGTCCGGCAGGAGTCTGAAGGGGCAGGCAGTCTTCGTGGGGACTTGGCATGGCTGGCGCGCCCGTTGCATTGACGATTCCGGCAGTGATGAGCTGGGGCCTGCGTCTCGATGCTTCGCTGATGGCTGCCCCGCTGGCGGAATCGAGCACGATCGGCTCGGCCGCCATCCGCCCAGGACTGACGGTGAGCGCGGCTGAGGGCGGGCCGTCGACCGGGGCCGGCCCCATCGATGCGGTGGCGGTCCGCTTCGAGGACTTCTATGCGGCCCATCGCGACGAGTTGGCGCGGGCGCTCGGGATGGCACTGCGCGACAGCGCGCTCGGCGCCGAAGCAGCCGACGAGGCATTTGCACGCGCATGCCAGCGCTGGGGACAGGTCAGCGCCTACGCGAATCCGCAGGGTTGGGTCTTCCGCGTCGGGCTGAATTGGGCGCGGTCGTGGCTGCGACGGGTTCGCCGGGAACGAGAACGGCGACCCCTGCTGGCCCAGCCGCACGCCACCGAGGACCGGGCGCGAGACCTCGACCTCGAGCGGGCGATGGCCACACTCAATGATGCGCACCGAGCGGTGATCGTGGCCCGCTTCTACTTGGACTGGTCGGTGGCCGAGACCGCCGATGCGCTTGGCATCGCGACGGGCACCGTCAAGAGCCGTCTCAGCCGCGGACTCGAACAGTTGCGCGACGTACTGGAAACAGCAGCTGACGAAGAGGATGGGTCGTGACTGAGGAGGACCTCCTCCGCGGGCGGCTGCGCAGCGCAGCCTCGGAGATGCCGGTGGGCTCGGGTTCGCTCGCGGGAGTCCAGGCGCGCGCAGCTCAACTGCAGCGCCGTCGCAACGCGGTGCGCGGTGGCATGGGCGCCTTCGCGCTCGTGGCCGTTGCGGCGGTGGGCGTGGTGACTCTGCGAGACGGCGGGATTGATGAACTCACCGACTCCGTAGTGGCCGCAGAACAGCAGGAGGAGGCCGCACCAGCATCTGCGACGACTGCTGCGGTCGCATCCAGCGCCGCTGAGGAGGAAACGACTGCGGAAGGTATGGCCGCGGAAGGAATGGCCGAGGAAGAAGTGGCGGACGAGGAAATGGCCGATGAGGCTGCCGCCGAAATTCTGACCACGGCAGCGGCGAGTGATGACGAATCGCAGCAAGTCGTACCGGAGCAATCGGAGGATGCAGCGGCTGGCCCCGCCACGCCGCCCGTCGGCGAGACGCTCGAACCAGCAATCGCTGGTGAGTCGGAGAACTGGGACAGCAGGCCGCCTGCCAGCAGCGACGCGGAAGCCGCTGTGTTCGCCACCACCGTGTCGATCGTGCAGCCGCCGTCGGACGCCGAGGGTGCAGATATGTACTACTCATTCAGCGGAGCGCACGCCGTCGCCCGCGCAGCCGGCAACTGGTACGCCTACGACGGCGCGGACTGGCAGTTGGTGGGCCTGCCCGGCGACATGGAGGTCGTGGCCGTCGATCTGTCGGGATCGGGGCGCATCGCCGTGTTCGGTGTGGTTCGACCGCTCGATTGCGCCCGTGAGCAGGTGGTGGCGGTGAGCACAGGCGAGCAGTGGAGCTACGTCCGCGTCGACGACGACACACCGCCCACGGTGGGGTGGGAGCTGCTCGACGCCCGGATTCGCGTCACCGACAGCGCCATCGAACTCGAGCGAATAGAGCGCCTGTGGCTGGATGAGCAGTGCCCAGGCCCCGCTGAGTACGAAGCACCAACGGGTGCGGCGGCGGAACTCGTCGCCGAACTGGAGGAGCTCGGCGAGATGCGGCGTGACAGTTGGCCGCAGGCACGGTTGGACGGGGGCTTCGCGGATCGCTGGCCGCACCTAGCTCGCACCGATGCACATGCCGCTGCAGCATCCGGCGCCGACTTGGAATGGACGACCATGAGTCCGCCGAAGTACACAGTGCCCGCGCTGCAGCTGACTCCCAGTCGATCGGCAGGCGGGGGCGCCGCAACCGTGGCCCTGCACGAAACCACCGTTATGGATGTCGCCACGGCGGTGCATGTCAGCCATGGCATGGCGATGCTGCTGCGGGGCGGACAGACGTGGGAGGTCTGCCCGATCGCCGATGAGGAGCTCGACCACGTCAACGGGGAAGTCGGCAGGGCAGGTGAACATCTCGCGGTCGTCGTCGGCAAGCCCGAACAGACGCTATTCATCGTCGAGCGCGCCGAGTAGCGGCGAGCGGGCCGGCGGCCGCGCACCTACGGCGTGCCGCATGCAGCCGATGAGTCGATGTCATGCGCAGGGGGTGTCCTAGTGTCTCGCGGATGTCAGACAGAGCAGTGGCACCGCAAGAGTTTCCCGAGTTGGGCTTCTACATGCTGCCTGGCGATGCGCTCGATTCAGCGGATGCCTTAACCGAGGTTCGAGCTGCCGAAGCGATGGGTCTTGGCAGGGCATTTCTCGGAGAGCGGCCCAATCGCAAGGAGGCCGGTGCCATCTGCGGCGCTGCCGCCGCGGTCACGAACTCCATCGGCATCACGCTGGGAGTCACGAACATCAACACCCGACACCCGACACTGACGGCGGGCCTCGCGCTCACGGTGCAGAGCCTGGCCGGCGGCCGATTCACGATGGGCTTCGGCCGCGGCGTCGCCGTTGCGCAGCAGATCATGGGCCTGGAGCCCGTCACCACGGCCGAGCTGGAGGACTTCGCTGTGGTGATGCGCCGGTTGTTCCGGGGCGAGATCGTCGGCGACTACGACGGTCCGACCGGCCGCGTTCCGATCCTGCTGCTCGACCAGACGCTCGACGAGCACTTGCCCCTGGCCCTCGGGGCGATGGGGCCGAACACGCTGGCCCTCGGCGGGCGCTGTTTCGACGACGTGATCCTGCATCCGTTCTATTCCGACGAGACCGTGGTGCGCTCAGTGGACGCAGTCACGGTGGCGGCCGAGCAGGCGGGGCGCGATCCGGCCGAGGTGAATGTGTGGTCGTGCTTCGTGGTGGTCAGCAACGAGGTCCCGCCTGAGCTGCGGCTGCGCAAGACCGTCGGACGCTTGGCCACCTACCTGCAGTACTACGGCGATGTGCTGGTGCGGGTGAACCGCTGGGATCCCGATGTGCTGGCGCAGTTCCGCGCAGACGAAGTCGTGGCCAAGTTCCTCGCTCCCATCGACGGCACGGCCACGGTTTCGGAGCTCGAGCACATCGGCACGCTCTTGCCGGATGAATGGCTGGCCCCGATGGCAGCGGGTACGCCGGCCGAATGCGCCGCGGCGGTAAGACGCCAGATCGACCTCGGCTGCGATGCTGTGCTCATGCACGGCGCAACGCCTGCCGAGCTGGCAACGGTGATCGACGCCTACCGGCAGATCGGCGCGTGAACGCGGCGGCTGCCTCAGCCGCGACGGCACTGCACCCAGAACCTGCCTGCGACGTCAGAACTAACGTCGGCGCAGCGCCGGGGCGAGATCGGCGCGTGGGGATCAGGGGACAAGATGGCGAGCGATGACCCGGGACTGTGGAGTGCGAGCGCGCAGGCGAGAGCCATCGCCGCGGGGGAGCTGTCGAGCCGCGAGCTGACTGCCCATGTCATCGACCGCATCGAGCGGCTCGACGGCGACATCAACGCAGTGGTCACCCGCGACTTCGAAGCGGCGCTCGAGCGCGCCGCTGCTGCCGATGCTGCGCAGGCGGGCGGTGGCACACTCGGGCCGCTGCACGGCGTTCCGTTCACCGCCAAGGACGCCCTGATGACCGAGGGCATCCGCTCGACCGGCGGGGCGCGGGAGCTGACCGACAACATTCCCGACACCGATGCGGCCGTGGTGGCGGCCTGCCGTGCTGCGGGAGCGATCGTGATCGGCAAGACCAACCTGCCGCGCTGGTCGGCCGACAACCAATCGTTCAATGACCTGTTCGGCACCACCAACAACCCGTGGGACCTGACGAAGGTGCCCGGCGGCTCCTCGGGCGGTGCGGCAGCGGCGACCGCCATGGGCTTCACAAGCTTCGAGATCGGCACCGACATCGGCGGTTCGATCCGATTCCCGGCTTCGTACAACGGCATCTGGGGCCACAAGCCGAGCTTCGGGGTGATCCCGACCACGGGTTACCTCGATCACCTGCGCGGCGGCACCACCGAGCCGGACATCAACGTTTTCGGCCCGCTGACGCGCAGCTGCGACGACCTGGAGTTGCTGTTCGACGTGCTGCTGCGCACCGAGGAGCCGTGGGTGCCGCAGCTGCCGCCTGCGCCGGATGACATCGGCGGCTTGCATGTCGCCGCATGGCTCGACGACGACTACTGCCCGGTCGACGGGGACGTGCTCGAGGTCATGAATGCGGCTGTCGCGGCCCTCGAGGCCAGCGGCGTGAGCGTCGACCACGCGGCCCGTCCGGACATCGATCCGATGCCGGCGTGGGAGACGGGGCTGTGGTTGGTGCGGGCCGCGATGACGCTTGCGGGCCGCGGCGAAGGCCCTGGCCATCGTGAATGGCTCGAGCGTCACATGGCGCGCGAGGCGTGCCGCCGCAAGTGGGCGGACTTCTTCACCGGCTACGACGCGATCCTCATGCCGGTGAGCTTTCACCCGCCCTTCGACCACATGCAGGAGGGAACCTTCGCCGAGCGCCGCATCCCCGCGAACGGCGTCGAGCGGCCGTACATCGAGATGACCCGCTGGACGATCCTGACCGGCATGTCGTACCTGCCCGCCACTGTGCCGCCGCTGGGCCTCACCACCCAGGGCCTGCCCGTGGGGTTCCAGGTGGTCGGCTCCTATGGCGGCGACCGCACCACGATGGCGCTGGCCCGCCGCATCGGCGAGCTCACCGGCGGCTATCAGCCCCCACCCCGCGCGCTCTGAGCGGCAGCAGCCACTTCTTCGAGCGCCCGGGCGAGTTCTTCGCCCTCGATCACACCTTCGGCGACATCGTCACGAGCCAAGAACTGAAACACGATGCGCTCTACCTCCATGCCGGTGGCCTGCTGTGCGCACCAGGCGTAGGTGGCGCCCTGAAGGCGGTAGTAGCCGGTCTTCTGCTCGACAACACTGCTGTCGGCGATGGCGTCAGTCTTGAAGTCGACCACCACCAGGCGCCCGTCGGGTGTCTCGTACAACAGGTCGATGAAGCCTTCGAGCACGAGCCCGTCGTCGAGCGGAGCGGTAACGAACACTTCCTGCCAGTAGCGCCCGCGGGCAGCCTCTGCCACCGTGCGGCTCGCAAGCGCAGCTTCCACCCGACGTGTGATCTCACTCGTCTGCCCGGTCAAACCGTGGTCGCGCGCACAGACCGCAGCGAGCCTTCGCAGCGCCTCGGAGTCGTGTGAGGAGCTGTCGGAGATGTCGATGCTCTGCAGTACTGCATGCACCGCGCTGCCCAGAGCTGTGCCGTAACGACCCTGGCGCACCATCGGTTCCCCTGCGGTGGCGTATCCGCCCTCGCTGCCAGCATCGGCCACAGCAGCGCCGGTGTCGGTGACCACATCGTCCTTGTACAACCCCGCTGCGTCCAGCTCTGTATCGGGATCTGCACCTCTTGCGCTGCCGTTGGTGACGATGGCTGCGGCGTGATGCTTGGCGAGCGCAGAGGCGCTGAGATGCGACAGCGTCTTGCTCGCCTCCACGGCTGCCGCGTGCCGCTGCAACCATTCCTCGCGGCTAGCGAAGATCACAGATGGATCCGCAACGACATCGACGGTTGCGAGCCCACGGCCTGAACCGTTGGATTGGTCGTGCGTGTGTACGTCGAGATCTTCGCGGTCGGGCCGGAAGTCGTCTTGGCGCCAGGTGACCCCGCTCAGCGGCTCGTCCGCGGCAGCGCTGCCCCACAGGCTCAACGCGGCGCTCAGCAACTCCCCGCTCTCAAGATTGTGGTCACCGCTGGAGCGAAGAGGCGGTTCGTTGCGGTGCACCGAGACAATGAGGTGGTCGCGCGCCCTGGTGCAGGCCACATACAGCAGGCGTAGTCGTTCGTAGTGAAGCGCCACGACTTCGTCTTCATTGCGTTCCTCGAAGCGAAGCGAGCTCACTTCGCCGCGCAGGCGGATCTCAGGCGGCAAGCCGTCTCGTGAGATGATCACCTGCACGCCAGCTCGCCTGCGGGGCCTGTCCTGCAGACCCGCGACAATGACGATCGGGAACTCGAGTCCCTTGGCGGCGTGAATCGTCATCACCCGTACCGCCTCGTCGTCGGACTCGGGCAGGATCGATTCGGTCGCACGCGCGTTCTCTGCTGCCTGTCCCTTGGCCCAGGCCAGGAAGCCGCGCATGCCGCCGTGCTGGCTGTCGGACCATGCCCGCGCCTGGTCGACGAGGTACCGGATCTGACGCCAGCCGTCACGCGGCCGCGCCCGAGTCGCCACCTGCTCGTACAGTCGCCGCTCGCGCACGAGAGCATCGATGACCGCGGCCGGACCCAAGGTGGCGCTGCGCTGGTGCAATGAGAGCAGGTGCTTGAGCGCTTCGACTGCCGGTGTGGGCTCCGCGTCGCTCAACCGTGGATCGGTGTAGTTCCACGAGCCCTGTTGTCTCACCCGGTGGACGTACAGGTCGTCGTCTCCGCAGCCGTAGACAGGCGTCCGCAACGCACTGGCGATCGCCAATGCATCGGTGGGATCCGACACCGCTCGCAGGCACATCATGAGGTCGCGCACCATCTGCGTTCGCCAGATGAACGACGCGGCCTCGAGCCGGTAGGAGATGTCGGCGTCGGACAGGGCGTCTTCGAGCTGCGGCAGGCCCGTCCGCTTGGGAATGAGCACGGCGATGTCGCTGGGGCGGGCTGGCCGCGCTTCGCCGGTGTCCGGGTCGATGACCATCCACCGCTCATTCATGATTGCTGCGATCGCGCCCGCAACGTCTTCGGACTCGGCCTCACGCACCTCGCTGATCGGCGTCCTGCGGTCACGCGGGTCGAGTCCCAAGACACTGACCCGAGGTCCGCTGACACGCCGCAAGCCCATGTCGATGCCTTCGTCGGTCGCTGCCCGAACGGTGTCAGGCAGCTGCCGTCCCGCTTTCAGCGCTCGGTACGGAGGTTGCAGCGCAGCCACCTCGTTGATCAGGTTGTCGAAGACTTCGTTGACCCAATCGATGATCCCCGGCAGGGTGCGGAAGTTGGTGCTCAACGTGAGCACCGATCCGAGTTCTTCGCCGAGGCTCGCTTGGGCGGACCGGTACTGCGCGATGTCGGCTCGGCGAAAGCGGTAGATGGACTGCTTCGGATCGCCGACGAAGAAGAGCCGCTCAGGCCGCGCCGAATCCGCGTTGACGCCGTCGGGAAATGCAATGAGCTGTGCTAGCTCGATTTGAATCGGGTCGGTGTCTTGGAATTCGTCGAGCAGCAGCCGCTGGTACTGGTTTGCCAGTGCTGCGCGCACCTGGGCGGCGGCGGGACTGTCCCGCAGCAGCCACCTGGCTTGGGTGAGCAGATCATGGAACTCCAAGCTGCCGACGCGCCGACGGTACTCGACGCCTTCAATCGTGAATACGCGGAGGCGTTCGGTGACCTGGGCCAGGGCTTCTGCCACCACCGATGCCACCGTGCTGGCGATCTCGTCGGACAGCCGGGCGAACTCAGCTCGCACGTCCGCGATGTCGGGCCAGTCGCGTTTGTTCCCCTTGTTGCCGACCTTGGGGACGTCTGCGCGCATCAGCACCCGGAGGATCTCGCGGTCATTGCGGGTATCCGCGAGGCGTTCGACCAAGTCGCTGATGGCGCCGAACGAGTTGTACAGCTTGCAGGTGCCGGCATTGGTGCACTCGCTGCGACGCTCCAGCAGGTGCGTCGCGAGCTGACTGATGTGCGCCACGCCGATCGGCGCGCTGTTGGGCGGATGGGCGGGCCAATGGAGCCGGTCAGAGTTGGCGTTGAGCGCTCGGGCGAGATCGCGCAGGTGCGCTGGAGTTACGCCGACCGCGTCGAGCATGCCGACCGGCCAACGCATCGATTCGTTGGAGAGCAGCTCTGACAGAAACGTGTCCCAACGCTCGTCGAACGCGACTTCCGATGCGATCTCGTCGAGCGTCTCGAACGACGGAGGCAAGCCGGCCTCCACCGGGTGCTCAGCCAGAATGCGGCGAGCGAAGCTGTGCAGGGTGCCCACTGCGGCGCCGTCCAGCTCGCCCAAGGCGGCGACCACCAGATCGCGTTCGGTACCCGACGCGGCCTGCAGCGCCTTGTTCAGCTCGGCCCGCACACGGTTCCGGAGTTCGGCGGCTGCCTTGTCGGTGAACGTGATGGCGGCGACCGATGACATCGGCACCGGATCGAAGCTGCCTGCGCCGGTCACCATCGACACGATCCGATTCACGAGCACGGTGGTCTTACCGGTGCCGGCGCCCGCCTCGACAAAGAGCAGCCGGCGCGACTCGGTGGCGATCAGATCGCGCTCGGTGTGGTCGGTCAGCATCAGTTGCCTTCGCCCAAAGGGGCCTCGGCCAATCCGACAAAGCCGGCCAACCCGCTGTCGGCACGCTTGCGTTTCCACTGCCGCGCGATGTCGGCGGTGCCGATCCCGTCGGGATCGCAGTACGGGCAGGGCGTGAAGCCTGCGCGATCGTCGCCCGCGCGCACATATCCCACGAAGACGCCCGAGTCGATGCCGTCGGTGACGGACTTCACCACCTCGTCGAAGCGTTCGAAGTACTGCTGGTCCATGGGGCGCGACACCCACGCCCAGCCCGCGCGCGCCGAGACGAACCAATAGGCCGCTTCGCGCACCGCTTCGGTCACCGCGGTGTCGGGTGCGTAGTGGTGGGCGGCTGCGAGCGCGTAGACGCCGAGCTGCAGCTTGGTGCCGCGCAGCGTGGGGTCGTCTCCCCGGCTGGCGCGTGTCGTCGGCACGCGGATGCCCACGTAGGGCCTTTCCGAGCCGGACTTGTAATCGATGACCACCAGGCGGCCGTGCTCGCCTGGGGAGCTGTCTGCCGCGCTGTCATCGATGAGCTCGACCCGGTCGATCGCGCCGCGGAAGTGCAGGACGCGTCCTGGCTCAAGGTCGTAGGGCACGGCGGCGTTCGTTCCCTCGCCAAGGGACGACGGCCCGAGCCCGAAGCGGTGCTCCGAAGCGACGACCGTGCCGCGTGCTGCGGCGTGAGGCGTGACCGCGCGCTGCTCGTCACGCACCAGCACCTCGACGAGGTCGGCGAGCACGGTTTCGCGGTCGAAGCTCCACAGCAACGGAAAGCCGGTGGCGCCAGCCGCTTCGAACTCTGCTGCCTTGGCGGCGCCGATCTCGAGGAGGCGATCGCGGTCGGCGCTGCTGTAGCTGCGTTTCGCGCCGGGCAGATCATCAGGCGTCGGGGCCTTGTCGATCAGCTCGCGCAGCAGTTCGTCGAGTGATTCGTGGATGAGCCGTCCCCGGTCGATGGGACTGAGACGAACGACGGACTCCGGCTCGACGACTTCGTCGATGTCCAGCAGGTACGAGAACAAGTACTTGCGCGGACATGTGGCCCACGTCTCCAAGCGGCTGGCTGAGACGACCTGGGTAATGCCGTCGCCTGCGATAACGACATCGCCGAGGTTGCCGTCGAAACGGGTGAAGCGGTGGCTCTGGCGCCCGCGCCACAGCGCAACGCCGCGTGCGAATGCAGGCTCGGCCTCGTCGGCGAACAGCCAATGGCTGCCCCTGTCGCCGCCGGCGGCTGCGTTGAGCAGGTCGCGGCTGTCGAACTCGGCCTCGGTCGCAGGGAATCGCGCATGCAGCAAGCCGCTCAGGAACGAATGGCTGACGCTGAGGCCGCCGATGGACCCTGAAGCTGCCGCCGATGTCAGGTTGTCGGCGTCGAGATAGCCGCCGGAGAAGTCGTCGCTGGGCTGCTCGGCCGCAGCGGCAAGCTTCTGCACCGTCGGCAGCAGCCAGCGCGAGGGCACATTCTCGGCCGTCCGGCGCAGGTCGCCGCGCGGGATGGTGACGGTGCTGCGCCCGATGCAGCACGCCAGCGCCGCCAGCAGATCGCGGTGCTGCGCATCGGTGCGCTCCGAACGGGTCCGCAGCGCTCCTCGATGCCGATCGCCATCGCCGATGAGGCTGTCTGGAAGCTGACGGTTGGGATAGATGCCCTCGGCCAAGCCCAAGATGTACAGCCGTTGTCGGGGAATGGCGGGGTGGCTGCCGATCCTGCCGACGAAGACACCGGCGCCGACCCGGCCGCTCAGCCCATGCGGACTGGCCAACTGCGACTGCAGCGTGCGCAGGAGCAGCGATGCATCGGCAGCTGGCTCGATGGTGCCGAGGGTGCTGAGCCCTTCGACGATGTGATCGATTCGCTGAGCAGCGGCCCGTTCGACATCCCAGCGCGTTTGGGCGTCGCTGAGTCCGGCGCCCCTGGGCTGGGAGGGGCCTCCATCGCTGATGTCGTCGGGACGGTGGGCACCGGTCGTGCCAGCGGGCAGGCCTGGCGCCCAGTCGTCGTCGGTCGTGCGACCAAGTAAGGCGGTCACCTGCCTGCGCAACCACGCGGAGAGGTCGTTCCAGCTGCGCAGCGATACGGCCCGGCTGATGTGCTGGGACAAGTCGGAGATGAACTCGGCCAGGTCGCCGCAGCGCTCCCGGTCCGCCCGGAGGCGGGCCAGCCGGGCATCGCTGGCTTCGGGGTCGGATTCCTCGGTGGCGATCTGGGCATCGAGCAAGCGCGTGTAGCGGCCGAGCCGGGTGGCCGGGTCGCCGGATCGAGCGCTCTGGCTCTCGGAGGGGATCCAGTCGGATCCCTCGACGACGTTGGCGGCTCGTGCCAGCCGTTCCCAGGCGGCTGCCGGAACGGGTGCACGGCTGCGCGTGCCGTCCGCCGTGAGCATGGGCCTCCACACGGGAGCTTCGGCCAGCATCGCCATGACATCGACACGTCGCAGCCGTTGATCGACGACCAGCCGCATCAGGCTCAGTACGAAGCGCCCGACGACAGACTCCGACAGCGATTGGGCAGCGTCGCCGTTCCACGCGATTCCCGCCGCCTCGAGTTGATCGGCGAGCGAACGCGCATACGGGTCACGGGCAGGAATGAGGACGGCGATCTCGTTGGCCGGTACGCCGTCGCCCAGATCTTCGAGCACCGATCGCACAGCGGTACGCACTTCCTCGTCGGGATCGGTGACGCTGATGATGCGGTCGGCGGTGACCTCGTCGAGTCCGGCCTCGGCGACGAGCTGCGAGGCCGCCGAATCGCTGCCGGTCGCGCTCAAGGCCGCGTGAAGATCGTGCGCCGGGCGATCCGCCACTGGATTGCCGGTGACGCCGAGGTGCACGACGATGTCGGTGGTGTCTGCCAGCGCTTGCACCAGTCGGAACTCGTTCGGTGAGAGATCTCGCGGCAGGTGCAGCACGATGCGACCGAGCCGCTGCCGCCGGCGCTCCGCTTCGCTTTCCGTGAGACCGCTCAGGAGGCCGACGACGTGTTCGAGCAGGCCGTTCGGGTCGTAGTAGTTCTGTGCTTCCAGTCGCCCCCAGACCCGCTGGATGAAGCGGGCCACCTCGCGTACCCGTGCGGAGTCGGATGTGCCGAGCCGTTCTCGCTGGTCGCCGCGCAGCGAGCGCACTTCGGCGAATGCCCGCGCCAGTGAGACCTCGGTGGCTGCATGATCGGCGATGTCGGCGAACATGCCGGGGGCTTCGGCCAGCTCCTGGCGAATCGCCGCCGCGATGACGAGGTCGTTGACCGGCTGACGCCCCTGGGAGCGCAAGTCGGCAGATCCCAGCTCGTCGGCCACTCGCTGCAAGGTCCAGAACTCGATGGCGACAAGCCCGCGGTGAGCCTGCTCGGGACCTGCCGATTCGGCACGCTGTCGCGTGAGCTGCCGGCGAAGTGCAACGCCCTCGTAGTTGCTGCGCACCACCACCGTGACCGGCGCGAACGGATCATCGGCCTTGGCGGCCCGCACGAACGCCTCAAGCTCATCGCAGGCCGGGCGTCCATAGCCGACACGTCGAATCGAGAGCTGCTGCACCCCGGCGAACTTACGTCAGCGGTGTGACAGTCATGTTGTTGAGGTCAGTGGGCAGCGAGCGCCTTGAGTCTCACGGCGGACAGGCGTTTGAGCTGCTGGTTGCGCGGGTCGACCTCGATGCCGGCTGACTCCAGCGCGGTGAGGCCGAGCAACGGCTCGACGTCGTCGTCGACGAACACCACGGTGCCCATGACCATCTCGTCCATGAACTCGAGCTCGGCACCTCCGATGTCGAATTGCAGCCGACGGCCGTCGGCCATCTCGTATGTGCGAGATCCGAACGGCTCGATGCCGATGGCTTCGAGGTGTTGACGCGGTACCAGCGACTCGATGGCGCCGGTGTCCACCAGGAACTCGCCTTGCCAGGCGCGATCGCGTGCTGCTGGGTTCTTGACGGTGACGGTGACGTGCGTGGTGCCCACAGGAGGCCTCCTCTGTCGAACAGGGCGGATAGACGGCAGCCGACGGCTGCGTCGCTGAGCCTCGCGCGCGCCGTGAGACGCGTCACCATCATTTTCGGGCGTTGAGTCTTCCTGCGTTGATGTCATGGATTCATTGTCGCAGTGCAACCGCGTCATTCGCGACACGGCGGGCGACAGGGCTCAGGTGCCGGCGAGCCGGGCCACCACTGGGGCCATCGCGTCGACCTCGGGGTCGTGAATGATGATGTAGCTGGCGCCGTAGGTCTCGCGATGGTGATGCAGCTGCCCGCAGATGTCGTCGACCGTGCCGGCCAGCACCAACGGAACCTCGCGGGCTTCCTCCAACGTCAGCCCGAAGCCGGGCGCGAACTGCGCGAGCACGCTGTCGGCGTCGTCGGACACCAACGCCATGAACGTGTTGAGCTGGATCTCGATGTCGGCGAATCGGTCGCCGGCGGCATCGGCAATCCACTGGCGGCGCTCGACGAACTTGTCCGCTACCGAGCTGCGGGCAGCATCGGGGCCCACGGTGCCAGACCGCAGATTGGGATTCAGGCTGATGATGTCGGCAAGGCGGGCAGCTGCGCTCAGCACCCGCTTGCCGCCGCCGCCGATGATGACGGGCGGCCCGCCCGGCGTGTGGGGCAGCGGGCGACCCACCATGCCGGAGATCTGGTAGTGCTCGCCGTCGTAGTCGAAGGGCTCGCCGGTCCACAGCCCCTTGATGACCTCCAACGCCTCGATCATGCGGTCGATGCGCACTCCGGGCCGGTCGAGCGCAATGCCCGACTGCTCATAGTCCTCGGTCAGCCAGCCGGCGCCGATGCCGAACTCGGTGCGGCCTTCTGCCAGCAGGTCGAGCGTGGCGAAGTCCTTCGCCAGCACTGCGGGGTGCCGGTAATCGGCTGCGTACACCAGCGTCCCGACGCGCAGCGTCGTGGTGATCTCCGCCGCAACAGCGGGATGCACGATGGGCGACCAGCTGTCCCAGAAATGGTCGTGGCAGAACAAGGTCGAGTAGCCGAGATCCTCCACCTTGCGTGCCATCTCGCGGAACGCCGCTGGACTCTCTGGCTTGCCGTACTGGACACCAAATCTGAACGGATGCACGGCGGCACCCTACGCGCCGCCGTCGGCCGGCAGAGCGGGTTTGGGCGCTAGATCTGCGTCTGCTGGTCGAGGAAGGAACGCTCTGCCAGGCCGTGCCACTCGGCGATGCCGTCACGGAACTCCCGCCACGGCGCCAAGATGGCGGCAAAGCGCGCATCGTCGGCCGCCACCGCGTCCAGCACGTTCTCGGTCTCTTCCTTGAACGCCGCCATCAGCTCGTCGGGGAACTGGCGGATGCTGGCGAACTCCTTCACCCGCTGCAGGTCGGCCTGGTTGCGCACGTCGTAGTCGGCGATCGTGTTGATGTTCGCCGATGCCGCCGCAATCTCGATGGCTGCCTGGTATTCCGCCGGCAGGTCGTTCCACAGCGACAGCGGGAATTGCACCTCCACCGCCGTGCCGGGCTCCCACCAGCCGGGGTGGTAGTAGAACAGATCGCCGGCGAACTGGTCGAGGCCGAGGATCAAGTCGTCGGTGGGTCCCACGAACTCGGCACCGTCGATCGCACCCTGCTGGATCGCGGGCAGGATCTCGCCGCCCGCCAGGGTGACCTGCTCGCCGCCGAGGCTCTCGAGCACACGCCCCGCAAGACCGGGGATGCGCATCTTCAGGCCCTGCAGGTCGCTGACCGAATTGAGCTCCTTGGTGAACCAGCCGCCCATCTGGCAGCCAGTGCCGCCGGCCGGGAAGGCGATGACGCCATGCTCTTCGGCGTAGAACTCGTTGAGCATGTCGAGGCCGCCGCCCTTGTACAGCCAGGCGTTCTGCTGGCGCTGCGTCAGCCCGAACGGCACAGCGGTGCCGAACTGCTGCACGGGGCTGAGCCCGACGTAGTAGTACGACGCCGTGTGGCCCGCCTGCACGCCGACGTCACGCACGGTAGGCAGCACCTCGAGGCCGCCCACGATCTCGCCAGCGGGTCGAGGATTGATCTTGAACCTGCCGCCGGTGAGCCGGCTCACCTGCTCGGCGAAGAAGTTCGCCGAGCCGAACAGGGTCACCAGCGCCGCCGGCCAGCTCGTCGCCATTTCCCATTCGATCTCGGGGCCGTCCTGGGTGAGCGCCACCGATGTGGCTGGGGCGTCGGTGGCGGCGGGACCTTCGGTCGTTGCTGCGGTGTCTCCGTCGTCGGAGGTGCAGGCGTTGAGCACCGTTGCGGCCGCCGCGAATCCTGCTACGCCGAGACCGGCCTTGAGGAACGATCGCCGGTCGAAGCCAGCGTCTTCGATGCCTTCATCGAGAGCAGTCTCCGGACTGGCCTCGTCGTGCATAGTCATAGGTAGTGCCTCCCCGCAGGCGCGCAAGTCGCGCCAACTACGTCGCGCGAAATTAGCACGCACCGAAATTGCGCCGGACAGGCTGCGCAGCTAACTGAACAGTTCGAGCGACGTGTACACGATTCCCGGAAACACGCCGAGGATGATCAGGGCGATGGATTGCAATCCCATGAACGGGATGGCGCCCTTGTGGATGTCGGCGGTGCGCACTTCGGGCGGCGCCACGCTCTGCAAGTAGAACAGCGAGAATCCCACCGGCGGCGAGATGAACGCCATGTTCAGGTTCACCGCCATCATCACGGCGAACCAGATCTTCTCGTCCTGGGTGAAACCCAGAATTTCCATGGCCGGAACGAAGATGGGCACCACGATGAAGGTGATCTCGAGGAACTCCAGGTTGATGCCCAGCAGGAACACAGCGATCATCGCGACGATGACGAAGCCCAGCTTCCCGCCGCCGATCGAGGTGAGCCATTCGGAGGTCTGATCGGAGCCGCCGAGCTGGAAGAACATGGCGCTGAAGAAGGTGGAGCTGAACAGCAGCGTCATCACCAGCACCACGACGCTGGCGGTCGACTTGCCCGCCTGCACGGCAGCAGCACGGCTGAGCCGCCACTGGGGCGTGATGTGGGTGGCGCCCTCGCGCATGAGCAGGCGGTCGAACAGCCAGTTCAAGCCCGTCAGCGCCAGCGCTCCGAACACGCCGACTGCGCCCGATTCGGAAGGCGTGGCGATCCCCTGGAAGATCGACACCAGCACGCCGAGGATGAGCACCACGATCGGCACGATCGCGATGAGCACCTCGCACGCCAGCATCCGGGTGAACGCCATGATCGCGAAGCTGACGATGAGCACCAGCACCGCCGCCATGGCTGCCACCCGCAGATTCGCGAGCAGCATCACGCACCCGACCATGAAGCCCAGCAGGGCTGCGATGAGCAGTTTGGTCTGGATCGACGGGTTGCCTTCCAGCTTGCGCTCTTCAAGCGGCATGGCCGGGCCCATGTCGGGCTTCCACCACGACACGATCAGCACGTAGGCCACGTAGAGGCCGCTGAGCATCAGGCCGGGCAGCAGGGCACCGGCGAACAGGCCCAGGATGCCCACGCCCATCTGCTGGGCCAGCAGGATCAGCACGATGCTGGGCGGCAGCAACTGCGCGAGCGTGCCCGAGGCGGTGATGGCACCTGTCGAGAGCTTGTTGTCGTAGCCGAGCCGCACCATTGCCGGCAGCGACAGCAGGCCCATCACGATGACGGTGGCCGCCACCACGCCGGTCGCGGCAGCCAGCAAGGTGCCCACCAGCACCACCGCAGCGGCCACGCCGCCGCGCAGCGCGCCCATCAGCATGCCGACGGCGTTCAGCAGCCGCTCGGCCATGCCGGATCGCTCCAGGATGGCGCCCATCAGCACGAACAGCGGCACCGCCAGCAGCACTGGGTCGCTGATGTTCACGAACCAGCGCGCCGGCAGCGTGTTCAGCGTGGCGGTGTTGAACGACCCGGTGAGATCGCCGATGAATGCGAACGCCAAGGCTGTCGCGGCGAACGAGAACGCGACGTTGTAGCCGGTGAGGATCATGCCCATGAAGACGACGAACATCGTCAGGGCCAAGAACACGCCCGTATCCATGCCGAAGATGGCCAGGAGGTCGCTCATGAGGGATTACTCGACGCGCAGCGGCGACTCGTGTTCGACGAGGTCGCCCTTCTCGTCGTCGCCGATCATCACGAAGCCGGTCTTGATCATCTCCGCAAGGATCTGCAGGCCGAACAGGATGAACGCAACGAGGAGCATCACCTTGATCGGTCCTACCGGGAGGCTGCCTGCATCAACGCCCTCTTCCCACGTCTCCCAGACCCGCCAGCTGCTGGGCCATTCGCCGTTGTGCCGGCGGCCCAGCGAGGTGGCCGCGTAACCCCTGAGGATCCGAATGGCCATGACGATGAAGGGCAGCAGCAGGGCCGAGTGAATGACGAAGTCGAGCCAGGCCTTGCGCTTGGCGCTGAAGTTGGCCCACCAGAAATCGATGCGCGGGTTCACGCCTTCGCGCACGCCGAAGTTGATGGCGAGCAGGAACATCAGCGCGAACGACTGCCACGCCAGGCTGGTGGTTTCGCCGAAGAGGATGTCGGTCTCGACGAGGTCATTGCCGTAGCGGGTGATGACGTTGAACAACTGCAGCAGGAAAACCACCCACGCCAGGATCCACGCCGCGGTCAGGCCGAACGTGGCGATCGACTCCACGCCCCGGCGAATCCGGTCCAGCCCGTCGTGCCACAGCCCCATCGCGAGCGCTCCCGCGAGGACCAACCAGTTCCACCACACCAGGTTGCCGATCCAGTACTCGGTGTCCCAGAACAGCCGGGCCGCGAATGCGAGGACAATCGTGGACCCCGCCATCCAGCCGATCGGGTGCAGGCGCGCCCACCATGGCCTCGCCGTGGCGACCGGCGGCGCATCCCGAGCCACCGCAGCGGTGTCTGTCACGGCGCCCCTTCCCCTGTTGCTCGCCTGCATCGCTTGAACACGAAAACAGGCGATCCAACATCCTGCCACCTAGCTTGTCGCCGTGGAGAACATCGGATCTGAGCCGAGTAGCGCGAACTCCTACCCCGCTCAAACATCGCCCCCGGGGTGTATGCCGCCTGCGCTCTTCGTGCTGGGGGCCGGCGGCGTGCGCGCGACCGAGTTGACGCGCGGTCCGTGGGCGCACCAGGTGATGCACGGCGGCGCGATCGGCGGCCTGCTGGGCTGGGCAGTCGAGCGCGAGCAGCGGCGGCTCGGCATCTCGCAGGTGTGCAGCCGGTTGACCGTGGAGATCCTCTCCGGCATGCCGATGGCGACCTATGAGGTCGCTGCGACCATCGTGAAGGGCGGCAAGCGGACGGCGCTCGTTGACGCCGAAGTGCGCGAGGCATCGGGTGCTGGTGGAGGCGGGCGCTTGGTGGCGCGGGCAGCTTCACAATGGCTGACGCCCACTGCGCTCTCGGACGGCGAGCCTGGGGGTGACGGGCAGTCGCTGCCGCCGATCCCGGCCGAGCGCGCCGACCCCGGAGCCAATCCCGACATCGACTACCCGCGTCCCGGCTTCAACGCCGACGCGGTGGATTTTCGCTTCGTCGGCGGCTCGACGGAGGAGCCGGGCCCCGGCCGCACGTGGCTGCGATTGGACCATCCGCTCATGGCCGGCGAGGAGACGTCTTCGCTGGTGCGGGTTGCCACACTGGCCGATCTCGGCGCGGCTGTGGGGTGGGATTTCTCCCCGTCCGGTGGCGCCTACATCAACACCGACGTGACGTTGCAGCTGCTGCGCGTGCCAGCGGGGGAGTGGTTCTACTTCGACGCGGCCACGGTGGTGGCACCCCAGGGGCTGGCCGGCACGCACACGGCCATCTGCGACCGGCACGGCCTGCTCGGCTGGGTGTTGCAGAGCCAGGTCGAGGCCCCCGCCGAGATCGGCTTCCCAGGCGGCATGAACGCCGCCCGTGCCGCCGGTTAGCCGGCGACCTCGGCCAGCAGGTCGTCGATGACGTGGGCCATCTGGCTGTAGTCGGGCCGCTTCATCACGAACGCATCCGCGCCGAGGTCATACGCGCGGGCACGGTCGTCGGCGGCCTCGTCGGTGGTGAGCGCAACCATCATCACCTTGTTGAATTCGTCGGCGGCGCGTGTCTCGGCGAGCAGATCGAACCCGCTGACCACCGGCAGTTTCAGGTCGAACAGGACGAGATCGATCTCTGACGGACCTACTGCACGCATGAACGCCAGGGCATTCGCACCGTCATGGGCCACACGGAGCTGGTTGCGGGTGCCGGCCTCGGCGAGGGCCATGGTGATCACGTCGACGTCGTGCTGGTTCTCCTCGGCCAGCAGCACATGAACCGTGTCGTCAGGAGCGTGGATGACCGGCGGCTCGAACGTGCCTGCGCGATCGACGGTCTGCGTCTCCGCCGAGACGTGCTCGACGGGAACGCCGAAGCGCCGCTGCAGCCGATGGGGCAGGTCGAGATGCAGCCACCTGCTGGCGCCGGCGGGCAATGTGCTCAAGATGATGAGGTCGGGATTCAGCCGGTCAATGGCCAAGTTGACCGCCACGACGGGATGTGCGGGGCCGACCTCGCCGGTGACCCGGGCACCAATGTCGTCGAGTGCCTCGAACGCTTGGCTGAGCCTGCGGCGTGCACCGGCGAGCGCCCGCGCGGGATCAGGACCGTTCGCACCTGTCGCGGGCACGACGATGTGAAACCGGGTCTCGGGATCGACGGCGAGGATGTGCTCCACGCGCTCGTGCAGGTGGCCGCCGACGAGGGTTTGGTTGGCCACGATCAAGACGTGTCGCATTCCGGGCACCTCCTCGGTGGTGGGTCTATGGAAGCGAACTTAGACGCGGCGCTCTTGTGCCTCGCGCACGGCATCATCGGCGATCAGTCCGTCGATCTCGTCATCGGACATGCCGGCGGCAGCCAAGATGTCGCGGGTGCCCTCGCCCAGTCTTGGTGAGGGGCCGCGCGGACCGACGTCGGCGTTGGCGAATCGCATCGGGATGCCGACGCTGCGGTAGGGGCCGATGTCGGGACTGTCCAGCGTGGGGAAGAGGCCGAGCGCCTCGGCTTGGGGATCGTCGGCTACCTCGTGCAAGCCCAGCACCGGGCCCCAGATGATTCCCTCGGCATCGAAGATCTCGCCCCACTCGTCGCGGGTGCGGTGCGCGAGCGCCTCGTCGATGCCGGCCACGATCTCGGGCATGTGGGCGAACCGGCCGCGGATATCGGCAAAGCGCTCGTCGTCGATCCAGTCGAGTCGCTCGATGACCCGGCACAGCAATGGCCAGGCGCTCTCGGCGGGCATATTGAGCACCACCCACTTGCCGTCGCCGCAGGGGTAGCGGTTGGCGGTGGGGACGATCATGTTCTCCCGGGCACGCTGGCGCAGCGGCGCCCTGTCGACGGCGGTGATGGCGTAGTCGGACGCCTGGGTCCACACCGCGGTCTCGTAGAGCGATGTCTCGACGACCTGAGCCTCGCCGGTGCGTTCGGCCAGCCGCAGGGCCGCCAGCACAGCACCCACCAGCGCCAGGCCCGTGGTGTGGTCGCCTTGTGCGGGGCGCGCCATCGGCACTGCGCCGTCGGGTCCTTCCCTCATGGCGTCGTAGATGCCCGATCGGCCGAAGAATGCGGTGACGTCGTAGCCAGGGCGCCATGCCTCGGGACCGGAGGTGCCGTAGCCCGTCAGCGTGGCGTGCACGATGCGCGGGTTGACCGCCGTCACCGTGGCCGAGTCGAGGCCGAATCGCTCCTGGCGGTGGACGAGCAGGTTGCACATGAACACGTCTGCGCCGGCGATGAGCCGGTGGACCACCTGCTGACCCTGCGGCGAGCCCAAGTCCACCGCGATCGAGCGCTTGCCGCGGTTGTCGACGTCGAACTGGAAGTCGTAGTCCTTGATCTCCGGCGGCAGCTTCGCCGGACGGCTGTAACCCCGCATCGGGTCGCCGTCGAGCGGTTCCACCTTGATGACATCGGCGCCGAGGTCGGCGAGGATCGCGCCAGCCGAGGGGGTGGCCATCCAGCTGTCCACCTCGATCACCTTCACATCGTCCAACGGTGCCGCCATCGGACCTCCAAGCCAGCGTCGAGTCCGAGCCGCGAGATTACGCTGCCGGGCCATGGAACTTGCTGGAAAGGTCGCTGTCGTCACCGGCGGTGCGAGCGGAATCGGGGAAGCGCTCATCGAGCGATTCAAGGCAGAAGGGGCGCGGGCACTGGTGGTCGTCGACCGTGACGAGGCCGGCGCGCAGGCGGTGGCTGATCGGGTGGGCGGCACAGCCGTCGGGCTCGACGTCACCGACGAGGACGCCATCAAGGCGGTAGTCGCCGACACCGTCGCAGCGCACGGTGCGCTCGACGTGTTCGTCTCCAACGCCGGCTATGTGACCCAGGGCGGCTTGGAAGCGGCGAACGACGAGATCCAGCGCATGTGGGAAGTGCACGTGATGTCCCACGTGTATGCGGCACGCGCGGCGGTTCCCGTCATGGTCGAACGCGGCGGCGGCTACCTGCTCAATACGGCCTCAGCGGCAGGCCTGCTGACCCAGCTCGGCTCAATGCAATATGCGGTCACCAAGGCCGCCGCGGTGTCGCTGGGCGAATTCCTCGCGATCACCTACGGCGATAAGGGCATCGTGGTGTCGATGCTGTGCCCGCAGGCGGTCGAGACCAACATTTTGGCCAACAGCCCTGACCGCACCGGCGATGGCGACCAGGAGCGAGGCACGCCGGGCGCCGCTGCGGGCGACGGCATCCTGCAGCCCGCCCAACTGGCCGACACGGTCATCGAGGCCATGGCCGAGGAGCGCTTCCTGGTGCTGCCCCACCCCGAGGTGCAGACCTACCGCGAGCGCAAAGCGTCCGACATCGACCGCTGGCTGTCGGGCATGCGTCGCTTCCAGTCGCGGCTCTACGCCGACGCGGACATCACCCCTGCGGATTGGCTGCTCGGCTGAGCGCTGCCGGGCCAGATTTCTGTCTGCCCAGCACGCGCAAGGGCACGCTTCAGCTCGGGTACCTAGCGACGAGGCGCGCCTCGTGGCGCTGACCGAACCACTCCTCGTCGAAGCTGATCGTCTCGAGGCCCCAGCACAGCTCGGGCAGCTCGCCCAGCTCCACCAGGAACGGGCGGCTCGGGCGCGCGTTGACGAGCAGGTTCTCGACGGTAGCGATCAGCACCAGGGCGATACCGCCGGGCACGAGGAATTCGCGAAGCGCGCCCAGCAGAGGTCGGTGCAGGAAGTTGGTGCACACCGCCGCGTGCCAGCCGCCATCTGGGACCGCCGCGCCTGCAAGCCGACTCAACTGCCCCGGGGTCGGCACGGGATCGGCTTCTAGGTCGGTGCAGATCGTTTGCAGCGGCACACCCCGCTCGGCAGCAGTGTTCTCGGCAACCTGCAGCGCGCGCTCGGAGACATCGACGAGCGTGGTCTCGATGCCCTGCTCGGCGAGCCAAAGTGCTGTGCCGCCTGCGCCGCCCGCCAGATCAACCGCCGTCGGGCAGTCGGCCAGCAGCCCGGCCTGGTCCATCACGAATCCTGACGGCAGGCCTGGCTCATGCCAGTCGGCGTACTTCGCGTTCCAGCGCTCGGCGGCGCTCATGCGTCGTACAGCCGCACGGCGCGCGCCCGGCGGCTGCGTGCGTAGGCGGCCACCAGCAGCAGCGCCGCATACAGGAAGAACTCAGACTTCAAGAAGCCGATCCAGCCGCCTTGGTTGACCCAACCGGGCCGGTCGACGAGCCAGACCGGCAAGAGCACCAGAACGGTTGCCGCCGGAACGGTCATGATGAGCCGGCTGCCCCCGATCGCCGTGCTGCCGAAGGCGATCGTCAGGGCGAACAGCTTGATCGACAGTTCCTCGGGATACTGAAACTGGTCGTTGAAGTTCACCGGGATCAGCATGAGGCCGCCGGCCAGGCCAGCGAGACCGCTGCTGAGGCTCACCCCAGCCAAGCGCAGCCGGTACACCGACACGCCGAAGGTCGCGGCCGCGGTGGGCTCATCCCTGGTAGCGACCAGTGCGCGCCCGATCGGCCCCGTCAGCAGGCCATGCAGCAGCCAGAAGGCAACCGCCACCCACGCCACCACAATCCAGAACTCCCAGATGTGCTCGTCGTTGGGTGCGATGCCGGTCCAGGTCGGCGCGATGAACTCGCTGTCGAGGGTGACCGGCAGCGGGCCGTCGAGCTGGCGCAGCACGATCGGGAACGCCACTGCCGCCGACAGGGTCAGCAGCGCCAGGTACGCCTTCGGCAAGCGCAGCGCCGGGATGCCGAGCAGCGCACCGACCGCGCAGCCCGCGGCAAAGCCGGCCAGCGGCATCAGCATCGGCGGCAAGCCGAAGTCGTTCACGGCGTGCAGGGCGGCATAAGCGCCGACGCCAGTCAGTGCTCCGTGGCCGACCGACAGCAGGCCCATCCGGTGCGTCAGCAGCCAGAGCCCGGCGAAGACGAGGCAGAACGCTGCGAGCTGGGTGACATCGGTGAGGAAGGTGGACGAGGCTCGCAGCGGTACCACGACCACCAACGCAGCGATCGCGACCAGTGCCGCAACGGTCAGCCGGGATGGCCACCGCGCCGCGGCCGGCTGGGTCGAGTCGGACGGTATGACGGCGAGTGGCGCTGGGCCGTCGGGTGCTTGATCGCGAGCGGGCGTGGCCGGCGTGTCCGATTCAGCGACTTCGCGTGCTGCGCCGGCCCGGGGGATGGGAACGCTCACAGCGGGACTGCCGTGCGGGACGGGGGCTTCGCGAAGACCCAGGCGGAACACCGGTGATTCGGATCCGGGAGTCGGCGGCTCGTGCGAATCGGTCACGTCCGCAGCCCCTGGCGCGCTGCCTTGCGCGACAGCAGTCCGGACGGCCGCACCGACAGCACCACGATGAGCACGCCGAGCGCCCACACCAGCGTCACTTGGCTGTCGATGAAGCCGACGTAGCCAGCCATCATCGTCTCGGCGAAGGCGAACAGATAGCCCCCGGCGAGTGCCAGGGCGGGGCTGCGCAGGCCGCCGAGCGTGGCGGCTGCAAGGCCGAAGATCAGGAGACGCTCCATCATGTCGGGGCGCACGTTCAACTCGCCTGCAATGAGACCGCCGGCCAGCCCTCCCAAGGCTGCTGCGACCGCCCATCCGCCCATCACCACCCACTCCACCCTGATGCCCACGAGCGCAGAGCTGTCGCGATTGGAGGTGATGGCCCGGAAGGCGAGCCCGACCTTGGTCGTGCGCTGTATCAGCGCGAGCAGGCCGATGGCCGCCAGCATCGTGAGTGTCAGCCCGATGGTGTCGAACCACAGCCGAGCACCGCCGATGATGAACCGGTCGGTGTGCTCCTGCGGGAATGGAGAGCCCAGGAACCTCTGGCGACCGCTGAAGTGCTTCACCACGAAGGTGCCGATGAGCAGGTACAGCCCGAGCGTCGCCCCGATGGTCGGCACGGGATCGCCGCGCATCGGCCGGATGACCGTGTATTCCAGCAAGGCGCCCACCGCGGCAGACACGACGACCGCGCCGGCAACCGCCGCCCAGATCGGCCACGGCGTGGCGAACGGCGTCAGCCAGCCCGAGAACGCCACGCCAGGGTCGGCGCCCGCAGCGAACACCACGGCGATGTACGCGGAGAGCATCGCCATCTGGCCCTGCGCCAGGTTCAGCACCCCGGTCGAGCGGAACACCATCGAGATCGCCACCGCCAAGGCTGCGTACGCGGAGCCGTTGGCAAACGAGTCGAAGACCCGCTGCAGGAACAGGGTCACGGCCGCAGATTGTGTCACGGGCGGGCGCGTTGACCCCTCGCCGCCCGCCGGTGCGAAGATGAGGCCGTGCCGAACGGATCAGACGCCCCCTCGATCGACATCCGCTATCTCGCCGATGTCGTGCTGACCTGCGACGAGCACTTCGCGATGATCGAGCGGGGGGCGGTGGACGTTCGTGCGGACGGGCGCATCGCATGGGTCGGCGCCGCCGCCGACGCATCGGCCACTGATGCACCGGTGATCAACCTGGGCGGGCTGCTGATGCCGGGTCTCGTCAACACCCATGCGCATACGCCGATGACCTTGGTGCGCGGTGCGGGCGACGGCCTGCCGTTGATGGCCTGGCTCGAGGAGGTGATGTGGCCACGGGAGGGCCGCCTGCACCCCACCGACGTGTGGTGGGGGATGACGCTGGGCTCGGTCGAGATGCTGCGCTCGGGCGTCACCACCACCTGCGAGATGTACGCCTTCGAACACGACGTGATCGATGCGGGCAGTGAGGCCGGCATCCGGCTGGTCATGTGCCCGGGGGTGCTGTCGGTGGCGCACTTGGACGACACCGGAAGCGTCGCCGATCGAGTCGGCGAGATCGCTGCCGTGCACGACGCGGTGGACGACTCATCGGGACTCGTCACGATCGGGTTCGCTCCGCATTCGGCGTACGACCTCGGCGTCGGAGCCTGCGCGGAGATCGCGGCCGCGGCCCGCGAGCGGGACGCCCTGCTGCACATCCATGTGGCGGAGACCGCCGATGAGGGTGATGCGCTCGCCAAGCAACACGGCGGGGCCAGCGTGCCGCGCTTGCTGGCCGACGCCGGCGCGCTCGACGGGCGCGTGCTCGCAGCACACAGTGTCTGGCTGGATGATGCCGACCTCGACATCTACGCCTCGTCCGGCGTTGCCGTGGCTCACTGCCCCGTCAGCAATATGAAGCTGGGCTCGGGTGTGGCCCGGGTGCCCGAGATGATCGAGCGGGGCATCACGGTGTCGCTCGCTACCGACGGACCTGCGTCCAACGACGACCTGGATCTGTGGGAGGAGATCAAGATCGCCTCGCTGCTGGCACGGGTGACCTCGCTCGATCCCACCGTGATGAGCGCTCAGCAGGTGATCTCCATGGCGACCCGCGGCGGTGCGGAGGCGCTGGACCTGCACACCGGCGTGCTGGAGCCCGGCCGCTGGGCCGACATGATCCGGCTCGACCTCGACGACCCTGCGTTCGTGCCGGTCACCTCGCCCCAGGAGCTGATCGCGCATGTGGCCTGGGCCGGGGGAAGCCGGCACGTCACCGATGTCTGGGTAGGCGGCGAGCGAGTGATTGCCGACCGCGTGTGCCTCACGGTCGACGAGTCACGGGCTCGCTATGAAGTGCAGCATCGAGCGCAGCGACTGGCGCAGGAATCTGGGACGTGAGTGAGATGAGCGATGCGAACGAGACCGGCGGGAACGGCGGCGCGGGCCACGAGCGCCCCCCGGTGGGGATCATCGCCGGAACGGGCTTCTATGAACTGCCGGGCCTGAGCGAGGCAGAGCACCATGAGGTGCAGACCGACTGGGGCGAGGCCCATGCCATGACCGGCCGCTGGCACGAGCGCCGGATCGTCTTCGTGCCGCGCCACGGAGGCGACCACTCGATCCCGCCGTCGGCCATCAACTACCGGGCCAACATCGCGGCCATCGGGGATCTAGGAGCCACCGCCATCCTGGCCGTGAGCGTCGTGGGCTCGATGGTGCCTGAGCGGGGGACGGGCTCGTTCCTGCTGCTCGACGACTACTTGGAATTCACCACCGGCCGCGCTGCCACCTTCTTCGATCAGCCGGGTCAGGTCACCCACACCGACATGACGACGCCCTACGACCCGTCGCTGCGCGCTGCGCTGGCCGCAGCGGCAGAGACCGAGGGCATCGACGTGGCCCCCACAGCCACCTACGTCTGCACGAACGGGCCCCGCTTCGAGACGCCCGCAGAGATCCGCATGTATGCGCAGATGGGCGGCAGCGTCGTCGGCATGACCGGCTATCCGGAGGTGGCACTGGCCCGCGAGGCCGGCATTCCTTACGCCGGCATCGCCATTGTGGCGAACATGGCGGCAGGCATGTTCGACGGCGAGATCTCGCATGAAGAAGTCTCGGCAGCGCTCGAAGCCACCAAGGAACCGCTGTTCGCCCTGCTCGGCCGGACGGTGTCGGCGATCTAACTGCTCGGCGGCCGACGGCTGTGTGCCCTCAATGTGGCAGGATATGTGAACAAGTGTTGACAAGCCGATGCAAGAGCGCGCATGACCGATCCCACTAGCGATGCCACGTTCTCCGCCCTGGCGGACCAGACGCGCCGGGCCATCTTGGGCTTGATCGGCGAGCACGGCGAGCTGACGGTGGGGGAGATCGCCTCCCGGTTCGACGGCGTCGGCCGCACGGCGGTGTCGTCGCATCTGCGGATCCTGCGTCTTGCAGGGCTGATCACCGAGCGGCGGGACGGCCGTTATCGGCACTACTCGCTGACCTCGACGCCCGCTGACACGGTGGTTGCCTTTCTCGCCTCCGTGTACCAGAACTCTCTCGAGCAGCTCGCGGACGCGATGAACGAAGCGGTCGCCGGCGCCGCAAGCGGCGACGCCGGCCAGCGGGACGACGGGCTGAGCGCCTAGGGGCTTGCGATGGCTGAACTCGTTCTGAGCAGCGAGGTGCGGCTGGCAGCAGACCCGAGCGAGTTGTTCGCGCTGTTCGGATCCGGCGACCCATCGCTGGGTTGGCTGTTCGGCTCCGAGGCCGAGGCGCTGGCGCCCGGCGCGCTGGTGCGGCTGGCCCTTCCCATCGGCGAGGGGTCACGGGTGCACGGAACGGCACGGGTGCTGAGCTGCAAACCGGTCCGGCGGATCGACTTGGTGCACGAGTCGCCCTGGTTCGGCCATGTGGCATGCCACCTCGATCCGCTGCGCAGCGGCGGCACCCGGCTGCGCATCCGCGTCAGCATCGACGATCGCGAGTTCACGCGCCTCGGGGCCGACCTGGGGCTGCTCTGCGGCAGCGACGCCGAGGGCTGGGAGGTTCCGCTCGGACTGCTCACGTCGCTGTCGGGGAGTGCGGGGATCCTCGGACGCTCGACGGTCAACTGTGCGCAGCTCGCCGTCGAGGAGATCAATGCCGACGGCGGCGTGGCAGGTCGCGACGTTCGCCTGATGGTTGCCGATGACGCCACCGATCCCGGCACGGGAGTCGTCGCGATGCGCCGTCTCTGCGGGGTGTCGGGAATCGCCGCGGTGGTGGGCATGCACTCCTCGGCCACCTACTCCGCCACTTCGCCGATCGCTGTTGCCTTGGGCATCCCGTACCTCTACACGCCGACCAGCGAGGTAGTCCCCACGCATCCGCTGCTGATCCATTTCGGCGAGCGGCCGCTGGACCAGTTGCACCGAGCCCTCCCGCTGCTGGCCGAGGCGACCGGCGGGAGCCGCTGGTTTCTGGCCGGCAACGACTACTCGTGGCCCCGGGCGATCGGCATGGCCGCGCGGGAGGTCATCGAGCGCATGGGCGGCACGGTCAGCGGCGAGGGTTACGTACCGCTGGGAACCGAGGACTTCACGCCGGTGATCTCGGCCATTGGCGAACACGGCACCGACCACGTCGTGTCGAGCTTCGTCGGGCAGGATCACGTCCGCTTCGAGAGCGAGTTCTCGTCGTCGGGCCTCCGCTCGACCACCCGTACGTTCGCGCCGCTCATGGATGACGCCGTGGTGGAGCATCTCGGCGATTCGGCTGCGGGCATCTGGAACGCGCTCGGCTACTTCGTCGGCATGGATTCCGCAGAGAACCGTGAATTCCTGCGGCGCTATGCCGACCGGTTCGGCGAGTGCGCCCCTCCGGTGTCGGCCGCCGCGGAAGGGGTGTACGAAGCAGTGCACACCTGGGCGACAGCCTGCAGGTCGGGCGGGGGAACCGATCCGCCGTCGCTGCTGAGGGGCTTGCGAACGAGCACGTATCGCGGGCCGCGCCGTTGCGGCAGGGGCGGATCGCTGGAGTCGCTGCTGCTGGGGGAAGCTACACCGGCCGGTGTCCAGGTAATCGACGAGCTTCCCGTCGCAGCACCCGCCTGATTCTCAGGCTTCTGGCTGAACCCGCCGCGTCGGCGCCGGGGCCGTCCGCTCGTGTATCTCCGCGCTTGACCCGGGCCGTTTGACGGGACAATATGTCAATATCTACTCACATATTGGGGGAGGTTGACGCCGTGGGGAGCACACTGAAACCACGGACGCGGTCCCGTTTTCGAACCGCAGCAATCATGATGGCGCTGCTGCTGGGGATGGCAGCGGCGTGCGCGACGAGCGACGATGAGCCCGCAGTCGCTGAACCGGCGGCGACCGAGGCCGAGGCGGCGCCTGCCCCTGCCGACGAGCCAGCCGACGACAGCGACGCAGCGCCCGAACCCACCGAAGCACCTGCGACCACCGCGCCGGACGAGCCCGCCGAGCCGTCGGGGGAGCCGGTGCGCATCGGGATCCTGTTCTCCAACAGCGGTCCCGCCGGCATCTTCGGCCAGCCCACGGCCAACATCGCAGAGTTCATCGAAGAGGACATCAATGCCGCTGGCGGCATCAACGGCCGACCGGTCGAGACGTTCCTCGCCGACGACGCCACCGATCCCGCCGTCGGGCGCCAGGCCATGGAGCAGCTCATCGAATCGGACGGGGTCGACGTGGTGCTCGGCACCCATTCCAGCGCGACTCGTGAAGCCGCCAAGCCGCTCGCCGAGGATGCCGGCGTGCTGTACATCTACGCGGCCCTCTATGAGGGCGGCGAGTGCTCGCCGGTGATGTTCAACACGGGAGAGGTGCCCAGCCAGCAGCTCGCACCGGTCATCCCGTGGATGATGGACGAGACCGGCGGCAGCAAGTGGTTCTTGCTCGGCAACGACTACGTGTGGCCGCGGCGGAGCTTCGAGCTCGCTCGGCAGTACATCGAGGCCGCAGGGGGCGAAGTGGTGGGCGAGGAATACGTCCCCCTCGGCACCCAGGACTTCTCCTCTGTCGCCCAGCAGATCGCGGGCTCGGGGGCCGATCTGATCTTCCCGGCGCTCGTCGGCGGCGACGCCATCGCATTCGAGACCCAGGCGGTGGACTTCGGCATCGGTCAGGACGCCATCCCGAGGCTGGCGAACATCTATGAGGAGAACGTGCTCGGCGTGATGGGACCCGCTGTCACCGCCGGCATGCGGGTCACGCTGGGCTACTTCAAGGAAGTCGACAACCCCGCCAACAACGCGTTCGTGGCTCGCTACTTCGAGCAGTTCGGGGCTGACGCGCCGCCGCACATGACGTTCAGCTCGCACATCTACGACGCCGCGTTGCTCTACGCCGCAGCGGCGAACGCAGCCGGCACTACCGACACGGCGGCTGTGGCAGCGGCTCTCGAAGGCCTGTCGCTCTCGACGCCGACCGGGGACATCTCCATCACCGGCAGCCGTCACCTGGCGCAGCCGATCTACGTGGCGGAGATCCAGTCCGACGGCTCACAGCTCATCGTCCAGTCGTTCCCAGCAGTGGAGCCCGACGAGACCTGCAGTCCCTAACGACTCAGTCTCGTAGCCCAGTCCCTTGGATGCGCTGACGCTCGAACTGCTCAACGGGCTGAGTCTGTTCGCGACGCTTGCGATCGTCGCGCTCGGCCTCGGCATCGTGTTCGGGCTGATGGGGATCATCAACCTCGCCCACGGCGAGTTCGTGATGATCGGGGCGTACGTCGCCTACGTCACTCACGCCAACGGGCTCAGCCACTGGCTGTCGCTGCCGCTGGCCGCAGTCGTGCTGTTCGTGCTGGGCGCCTGCATCGAGGTTGGGTTGATCCGTCGCATCCATCGCCGGCCGGAGGTGACGATCCTGGCCACCTTCGGCCTGTCGATCTGCCTGCGGCAGGCCGTCGAGCTGATCTTCACCAAGGACTTCCGCGGCGTTCCCAACCCAGTGCCGGGTGCGACGCGGGCATTCGGCGTCTTGTTCCCCACGTATCGCTATGTGCTGATCGGCATCGCCGTCGTGGTGGTGGTGGTGACATTGCTCGCTTTCACCCGTTCACGCTTCGGGTTGACCGTCCGGGCGATCGTTGCCGACCGTGACCTCGCAGACGCGAGCGGCGTGCGGACCGGCATCGCCTACTTCTGTGCGTTCGGTATCGGCGCGGCCACCGCCGGTATCGCGGGTGCGCTCGTCGCGCCGCTCGGAGCGATCGAACCCCAAGCCGGGCTCGCGTACCTGCCCGGGGCGTTCCTGGTGGTGATCGTCGGCGGCTTCAACCGGCTGTGGGGCGTGATCGCAGGAGCGTTGGTGGTGGCGGCAGTGCAGACCGGCGTCATCCACTTCTACGACGCTGTCTGGGCGCAGATCGCAGCGCTGGCGCTTGCGGTGCTGATGCTGCAACTGCGTCGGGTGCCCGTCGAGGGAGCCACGGCATGAGGCGCGCCCTCGCCACCGGTGCGGCCTGCGCAGTCGCGGCGGCGGTGTTCAGCGGCGCGTTCGGCGGCTATCGCTCGGGACAGCTCTCGCTGTTCCTAGTGTTCGCCGCGCTTGCCGTCAGCCTCGATTTCGTGTGGGGATATTCCGGCATCCTCTCGCTGGGCCAGCTGCTGCCTTTCGGCATCGCTGCCTACGCCTCGGCCAAGATCGCCATTGCGGCGCCGTCGTTGAGCGTGCCGATGCTTGTCGGCTCCGCCGCGGTGGGCGCCGGCGTCGCTGCGGCCCTCGGCGCAGCGATGTTGCGACGCCGGCCGTCCGCAGTCGTGGTGGGGCTGCTGACGCTGGTGCTGTCGCTCACGCTCGAACAGCTCGCCGAGCAGTGGCGCGACGTCACGGGAGGCTTCAACGGGCTGACCGGCGTCCCGCGCCTCGGGACATTCGGCGCGCAGCTCTCCGATACCGCGCAGGATGTCGCCGTCAGCGTGCTGGCCATCGCCGCGATCACCGTGGTCGGCACCCTGGTCACGCGCCCGATCGGCGCGGTGCTGATCGGCATCCGCTCCAACGAGCGCCGCATGGAGGCGCTGGGCTACAAGACCGTGCAGATCAAGGTCTGGGCGTTCACCGTGGGCGGCGCGCTCGCTGGCTTCGCCGGTGCGCTGTACGTGCATCGCACGAGCTTCGTGTCGCCGCAGATCTTCGGGTTCTCGCTGGCCACCAGCGTGGTGCTGTGGACCCTGGTTGGCGGGCGCGGAACCATCGTGGGCCCGGTCATCGGTGCGATGGCCATCAACTTCGCTTCCGCGACGCTGGCCGACGTCTGGCTGCAGTACTGGACGCTTGCCACTGGCCTGATCTTCGTGGCCGTCGTAGTGGTGATGCCCCACGGGCTGGTCCCCAGCGCCCAGCGGTTGGCAGGCCGGCCCGCACGGCGACGCCAGCAGCCGGTGCTGCGGCCCGCCGCCACCGGCGCTGACGCGACTTCGGGTCCAGGCGCGGGCGACGGCGCATCATCGGCCGCCACTGCGGCGATCTTCGAAGCCCAAGACGTGCACAAGAGCTTCGGCTTCTTCCGGTTGCTCGACGGCGTCACGCTCACCATGGATGACGCTGAGCTTCGGTGCCTCATCGGGCCGAACGGCGCTGGCAAGTCCACGCTGCTCGACATCCTGTCGGGTCAGCAGGGCTGCCAGTCTGGGCGAGTGCTGGTGCTCGGCACCGAGCACACGGGCCGCCAAGCCTGGGAATTCGCGAGACATGGCGTGAGTCGCAAGTTCCAGTCGCCGCAGCTCATCGACGACCTGTCGGTGGCTACGAACGTGGCCATCGCAGCTTGGGGAACTCGTTCGTCGCCGTGGGCCCTCATCCGACGTCCCTGGAACACGGCGGTGCCGCGGCCGGCGCTGGAGATCCTCGAGCGCACGCAGCTCAGCGAGCGGCTCGGCATGCGGGCGGGGGACCTCTCCCACGGCGACGAGCAGTGGCTCGAGATTGCGATGGCGGTGGCCGGCGACTGCCGGCTGCTGCTGCTCGACGAGCCGACCGCGGGCATGACGGTCGCGGAAAGCCTCGAAGCGGCCGCGCTGCTGCGTGAGCTTCACCGTTCTCATCGGTTGCCGATCGTGATCGTCGAGCACGACATGGCGTTCATCCGGGCTGTGGCCGATCGCGTCACGGTGCTTGCGCGCGGTGAGGTCCTTGCGGACGGCACCGTCGCGGAGGTCGAGAACGACCCCGATGTGCGGGCGATCTATGCCGGGGTCGACAGCTGATGCGGTTCGAAGCGCACGGGCTGCGCTCGGGATACGGCAGCGTGCCGGTGCTGCACGGCGTTAGCTTCTGCGTCTCCGAAGGCGAGATCGTGGCATTGGTCGGGCGCAACGGCGCCGGCAAAACCACATTGGTCAAGACG
Source organism: Acidimicrobiia bacterium (assembly GCA_022821985.1). Classification (GTDB taxonomy): domain Bacteria; phylum Actinomycetota; class Acidimicrobiia; order Acidimicrobiales; family Poriferisodalaceae; genus Poriferisodalis. Next base: position 289,694 of record JAJECP010000035.1, on the reverse strand, counting down.
ATGATCGGTCTGCTCAGGGCCACAGGTGGGCAGCTCCGGCTCGACGGCGCCGACATCACGCGGGTACCGCCGTCTCGCCGTGTGCGGGCCGGGATGCGAGCAGCCTTCCAGGAGCGCTCGCTGTTCAGCCAGCTCTCGGTGGGCGACAACCTGCGCCTGAGCGGGCACACGGTGGCCGAGCACGGCCGCGTGCTGGCCACGTTCGGCGAGTCGTTGGCGGGGCGCGAAGCTCAGCGAGCGGGCACGCTTTCGGGCGGTGAGCAGAAGATGCTCGCTGCTGCATCGGCGCTTGCGTCGACCGCGCCCATCCTGCTGATGGACGAGCCGACGGAGGGCTTGCAGCCTTCGAATGTCGAGCTGCTCGGGGACGCCCTTGCGGCGGCGAGACAGGAGGGCCGCGGCGTGCTGCTGGTGGAGCAGCACCTGGCGCTGGCGCTGCGGCTGGCCGACAGGTTCATCGTGCTCGAGAAGGGCGAGATCGTCGACGCGGGCGCCGCCGGCGAGACGGGCCTCGCGAACCGGCTGTCGGGGCGCCTCGCCTTGTGATGTCAACCCAGCGAGGTCAGCCCAGCCAGATCAGCCCAGCCGCACCAGTCAGGCAACAGCAGACGAGCAAGTACAAAGGACGGCAACCATGACCGAACCGACGCAGATGAGCCTCGCCGCGGCAGCTCAAGCCATCAGAGCCCGAGATCTCAGCGCGGTCGAGTTACTCGACGCCTGCCTCGCGAGCATTTCTCAGACAGAACCCGCGGTCAACGCATTCGCCTCGATCGGGGCTGATGCTGCGCGTGCGGTAGCTCAACAGCTCGACGGCGGAGGGATCGCCGGACCGCTGCACGGCGTGCCCATCGCCCTCAAGGACCTCTTCTTCACCCAGGGCGTCCCGACCGAAGCCAATTGCGAGGCGCTGCGGGGATTTGTGCCCGATTACGACGCAACGGTCGTGCACCGGTTGCGCCAGGCCGGTGCCGTAATCGTCGGCAAGACGAACACGCACGAGTTGGCGTTCGGCGTTTCCTGCCCGGCGTCGCATAATCCGTGGAACCCGGAGCGCTCGACCGGAGGTTCATCGGGCGGCAGTGCGGCGAGCTTGGCCGCCCGGCAGGTGTTCGGAGCGCTCGGCACCGATACGGGCGGTTCGGTTCGCATCCCGTCCAATTGCTGCGGCACGACCGGGATCAAGACGACGCGCGGCGCGGTGCCCCGGCACGGTGTGCACCTGCTCTCGTGGACCTACGACACGGTCGGGCCCATGGCGCGCACGGCCGAGGATTGCCGGATCCTGCTGGAGGTCATCGCGGGCTATTCGCCCGACGACCCGTTCTCGTCTCGGACCCCGCTGAGCGAGGCCGCGGACCCGGGCGAACTCACCCTCGGCGTGCCAGGCGACAGCTTCTTCGAGGGGATCGATGTCGACTCGCACGTGATTGCGGTGATGGACGCAGCCGTCGATGTGCTGCGCACGATCGTGGCCGACACCAGCCCAGTGCAGGTGCCCAACAGCGCCGAGCACACCCCGGCGGGTGTCACGATCGTGTTCGCCGAGTCGGCGGCGCTGCTTGAGGAGCTGCGCACCGACCACCCCGACCTGCTCGGCGAGGAGGTCAGGGGCATTCTCGAGGCGGGTGCTGCGATTTCCGGGACCGAGTTTGCGTCGGCCCAGGCGCAGCGGGTGGCGTTCGAGCGGTCGTGTGTGGACGTGTTCGACGATCAGGGCGTCGACCTGATCATCGCCCCGGTCAACCCCAATCAGGTACTGCCCCACGGCGCGGTCGAGCTCAACGGGGTGCCGCTCATTCCCGCGACGACCCAGTTCACCTTCCCGGTCAACGGGGCCGGGCTGCCCGCCATCGCCCTGCCGGGCGGTTTCGCTCCCGACGGCCTGCCCATCGGGTTCCAGCTCATCGGCCGTCCGTTCGCCGAGCGGACTCTTGCCGCGGTGGGCGAGGCCTTCCAGCGGGTCACCGATCATCACACGCACGCGCCGTCGCTGTGACACAGCGCGCTAGGTGTGACGCGGTGTCATGGCGCGGTCAGCCCCGCACAGCGCGGGCGTAGCATTCGGGTTGTTCACCTCGGCAGGGAGGCGTGCATGCGCAGCTGGGATTCGATGGAGGACTTCGAGGCCTTTCTGGATGACGGCGGGCTGGTGGAGCCCGACGACGACATGCCAGACGCGTACCGCGAGGCGGTGTTCCGGTTCATCGAGCTGCACGCCAACAGCGAGTACATGGGCGGGCTGACCGAGCGGGACTGGATCGCCAAGGCACCGGGACTGACGAACAAGCTGACCGCGTTGGCCAAGACTCAGGACGAGATCGGCCACGCGCACCTGCTGTACATGGTGGCGGCCGACATGGGCGTGAAGACCCGTGACGAGATGACCGCCGACCTGCTGGCGGGGCGCACCACGTTTCACAACGTCTTCCATTACCGGGCGTACTCGTGGGGCGATCAGATCGCCATTGCGTACCTGGTCGATGCGGCGGCGCTCGCCAGCCAGCAGGCCGTCTTCAAGAACTGCAGCTATGGGCCCTACAAGCGCATCCTGCGGCGGATCATCGCCGAGGAGGGCTTCCACATGCGCAACGGCGAGGAGCTGTTGCTGAAGATGGCCAAGGGCACCACCCAGCAGCACGAGCTGATGCAGGAAGGCATCGACCGGTGGTGGTGGCCGTCGGTGCAGCTATTCGGCCCCGACACGAGGCCCGACGACGTGCTGCTGCGCTGGCACATCAAGTCTGAGCGCAACGAGGATCTGCGGGATCGGTTCGTGCAGAAGATGGTGCCGCAGCTGACCGCCGCCGGCTTCACCATTCCCGACCCGGACTTGCACCAGGACCCGGAGACTGGCCGTTGGGTCAGTGGGGAGATCGACTGGGATGCGCTGAAAGCGGCCATTGCGGGACGTGGTCCCGACAGCGCTCGCCGCTTGAACGACGCGCGCCTTGCTTGGGACGGGGCAGCGTGGGTGCGTTCCGCGCTGGACGAGGCCGCGGCGGTGCCTGCATGAGCCGAGCGGTTCCCGCTGGCGTCGTCGCGGCTGTCCGCCGATCCGTGTCGCAGGTGTGCGACCCGGAATATCCAGAGGTGACCATCGCGGAGTTGGGGATCCTCGAAGGTGTCAGCAGCAGTGACTGCGGTTCGACCGTGCGGATCGAGCTCGTGCCGACCATGCTCGGCTGCCCTGCGCTTGATGTCATCGCCCGGGATGTCACCGATGCCGCGCGAAGGGCGTGTGCAGGTGCCGACGTCTCGATCGAAGTGACCTTCGTCGACGACCCCGTGTGGACGCCGGATCGGATCGCGCCTTCCGCAGTGGGTTTCCTGGCTCGAGAGTATTCAGTGGCAGTGCGAAGCCGGTCCGCGGCTGCGAGCTGCCCTATCTGTGGCAACGATGCCCTGGAGCACCGATCGGACTTTGGGCCGACGCCCTGCCGCAGCGTGGAATGGTGCCCGAGCTGCCGCAACCCGATCGAGGTCGTCGGCAGGGTTGACCTTCCGGCCGCCATGGGGGCGGCGCCAGCTAGCCCGGCCGCCATGGGGGCGGCGCAAGCTAGCCCGGCTTTGGCATGAAGACCTACGAGGTGTTCCTCAAGCGTCCTGGCAAGGATCCGTTCATCCATGTCGGCGCGCTCGAAGCGCCCGACGACGATCTGGCCCTCAGCTTTGCCCGCGACTGCTACACCCGGCGCTCTGAGGGAGACCAGATGTGGGTGGTGGCCCGCGAGGACCTGCTGGTCGCCGACCCTGTCGAGCTCGAGATGGCAGACCGCCCTCACCGCCACAATGACGGAGCGCTGTTGCGAGATCTGCGGCAGGCCGGAGACCAGTCAGCCTCATGACCGACTCGGTTCCGGAAGTCATGGAAGGCGCGCGCGAGATGGTGCTGGCGCTCGCCGATGACGAGCTGTGCATCGGCCAGAACCTGGCGTGGTGGATCGCTGTCGGCCCGTTCCTCGAGGAGGACCTTGCCCTCACGTCGATCAGCCAGGACGAGTTGGGTCATGCTCGGGCGCTGTACGGGCTGCTTGGCGACGACGTCGACGCGCTGGCCTATGGACGCCAGGCGCACGAGTACCGCAGCGCGCACCTCACCGAGTTGCCGTGCCGCGACTGGGGCGAAACCCTGGTCCGGCACTTCCTGTACGACACCGCGGAGACTGTCCGCTGGGCGGCGCTCGCGGACTCGTCGTGGGAAGCGCTCGGTGCCGTTGCGCGCCGAGCCCTGGCCGAGGAACGGTCGCACCTGCGCCACGCGTCGGGTTTGCTGTCACGGCTGCTGCGCACCGAGGCAGGTCGTTCGCAGCTGCTCCCGCTCTTCGATCAATTCACGCCGTTGGCGTGTGAGCTGTTCGAGCTCCCGCCTGGTTGCTCGCACGAGGCACTCCTCGCCGACGGCGTGATGGACCGCAGCCTGAGCGATCAGCGCGCCGAATGGCAGTCAGCGGTCGACGATGCTGTGGCGAGCGCGGGGTACCAACCGCAGTGGCCCGCTGACGGCGCCACCACAGCATCGGCGAGCGGCCGCGCAGGTCAGCGCTCAGCGCACTTTGCGGCTCTGCACGCCGAAATGGTCGAAGTGCTCTCGCTGGATCCGACGGCGCGCTGGTAGCTCCTCTGCCACAATCGCCGGGGTTTGGGATCTCAGACGGGCAATCGGAGCTGATTCATGTCATTGCGAGGAACATCTGTCGTCCGGCGCGAGGACGAGTCGCTATTGCGCGGCCAGGGACAGTTCGTCGCCAACCTCGCAGTCGATGCCGACTGGGAACCCATGGCGCACGCCTGCTACGTGACATCGACGGTTCCCCACGCCGAGATCAGCAGCATCGATGTGGGCGCGGCACGCAACGCGCCCGGCGTGGTCGATGTCGTCACGGCAGCCGATGTCAATCTGGAGCCCTACCCGTCGCCGAACCCGGCGTTCGACGCCGCCATCGTGCGCCCGATGCTGGCTGCGGGCCGGGTGAGGTTCGTAGGCGAGCCCGTCGCCGTCGTGGTGGCGGACAGCCCGTCTGCGGCGATCGACGCAGCGGAGCTGGTCATCGTCGACTACGAGCCGCTGCCGGCGCTCGTCGATCCCGAAGAAGCGCTGGAGGGCCCGGCACTGTTCGACGGCATGGCGGAACCGAACGTCGTGATCCGCATGTCGCTCGATGACGAGCAGGCCGATTTCGACTCATGCGAGGCGGTCGCCGAGGTGCGCACGATCAACAACCGCATCGCACCGTGCCCGCTGGAACCGCGCGTTGCGGCGAGCCGCTGGGCCGACGACGGACGCCTGCACCATGTCAACGCCGGCCAGGGACCCCACCCGGTACGCGCCGGTCTCGCCAAGATGCTCGAACTCGACCGGTCCCAGATGCGTGTGCTCTCGCGCGACGTGGGAGGGAGCTTCGGGGCCAAGGCCCGGCCGCATCCCGAGGAAGCGCTGCTGGGTTGGCTGGCAGCACGCACCGGCAGGCCAGTCATGTGGGTGCCCTCGCGCACAGACGACATGGTCGGTCTCGTGCACGGCCGCGGGCAGATCCAGTACTGCCGCATCGGCGGCACCCGCGAGGGGCGCATCACGGCATTTGCGGTGCACGTAGTCCAGCAGGCCGGTGCCTACGGGAACATGGGCGCGGCATTGCCGAACAACGGTCGGGCGATGCTCGCGGGCTGCTACGACATCGCCACGCTGGGCTTCACCTCGGTCTCGGTGCTCACCAACACCACGCCGACCGGTCCCTACCGCGGCGCCGGCCGGCCCGAAGCGGCGGCGGCCATCGAACGTGCCGTCGACGTCTTCGCCGCCGAGATCGGCATGGACCCTGCCGAGGTGCGCCGGAAGAACTTCTTGCAGCCGGAGGTCTTCCCGCTCACGACCCGCACCGGCATGCCATACGACACCGGCGCCTACGAAGCCAGCCTGGATGCTGCGCTCGACGCGGCCGGGTACGGCGAGTTGCGTGCAGAGCAGGCCCGCCGCCGTGCGGACGGCGACGACAAGCTGCTCGGCATCGGATTGGCGACCTACGTCGAGCGCACCGCAGGCATCGGACGCTCGGAGTACGGGGCAGTCGAACTGCTTGCGGGAGGTCGCATCGTGGCTCGCACCGGCTCATCGCCGTACGGGCAGGGCCACCACACCTCGTGGGCCATGCTCATCTCCGACCGCACCGGCGTGCCGATGGAGAGCATCGACATCGTCCATGGCGACACCGACGAGGTACCCCGCGGCGAGGTGACCGGCGGCTCACGTTCGGTGCAGCTGGCAGGTACGGCCATCTGGGAAGCCTCCGGCACGCTGGTCGATCAGGCCCGCTCGGTGGCGGCGACCCTGCTGGAAGCCGACCCGGCGGATATCACGCTCGACACCGGGGCCGGCGCTTTCCACGTCGTGGGCACGCCGGCGGTGTCGGTGGGCTGGACGGCGATCGCCGAACACCTCGCGTCGGCCGCCGAGGCGTCAGAGAGCGACGGCACTTCGGACGGCGACAGGGCTGCGGGGCCGCGCCTGCTGCATGCCGAGGAGGTGTTCGACTCCGAAGCACCCACGTTCCCCTTCGGCACCCATGTCGCCGTGGTGGAGGTCGACCGCCACACCGGCGAGGTGGAGCTTCGCCGGCTCGTGGCCTGCGACGATGCCGGCACCATCCTCAACCCGCTGCTCGCAGCCGGGCAGGTGCACGGGGGACTCGCACAAGGTGCGGCCCAGGCGCTGTACGAGGAGTTCGTCTACGACCCCGACGGCAACCCGCTCACCGGGAACTTCGCCGACTACCCGATCATCTCTGCGGCAGAGCTGCCGTTCTTCGATCGCGTAGTGCTCGAGACGCCCACGCACATCAACCCGCTCGGCGCCAAGGGCATCGGCGAGTCGGGCACCGTCGGCGCCACTCCCGCAGTCCAGAACGCCGTCGTCGACGCCGTCGCCCACCTGGGGATCCGCCACATCGACATGCCGCTCACCCCCCAGCGCGTCTGGCAAGCCATCAACGACGCCACTGCAGTCTCCTGACGCCACTCAGGGCGGAGACTCCGCGGAGTTCGGCTGTGACGGCCTTGGGCTCGTCAATCCAGTCGTTGCTTAGGATCGCGTCCCGGTGCCGATGCGCTCCGGCACGAAGGGACGCTGCTCAACTACCTGCGTCTAGCTCTTGAATGTCGATCGGCCTGACAGAAGTTTCGACAGCCTCGGGAAGCTCGGCATCAGTTTGAGACTCGACGACACCCAGTTCTTTGAAGCGGCGACCCGTCACCATCACGCGACCCTCAAACGATCCGACCGCGGCGTTGTAGGCATCGACGGCCTGGCTGAGGCCCCGACCAGACCTGGCGAAGAGTGCGGCAAATCTGCTCAACCGGGAATAGATCTCGTTGCCGAGTTCGGCAACCCTCTCTGCATTCTCCTCAACCATCTGGCGCTGCCAAGCCAACGCCACGGTTCGGAGGTACATCACTAAGAGCCCTGGCGTGGCCAGCAACACGTTGTGCTCCCTAAGGAGACTGTCGAAAATCGCCGGGTCGTCATCGAGCGCTGCGTCGACCATGGGCTCGCTCGGGAGATACATCACAACCGCGTCTGGAGATCCGTCGACGAACTCTTGGTAGTTGCGCCGCGCGAGCACCTTCGCGTGATCACGAAGACTCTGGGAGTGCTTCTTCAGCAGCGCCCTCTTCTGCTCGGGATCGTCGGTGTTCATTGCGCTGAGGTATGACTCGAACGGCGTCTTGGCGTCGATGACCACTTTTGCTCCGCCCGGGATATTGACAATCACGTCGGGCCGCTGACGACTGCTGGCACTATCAGCGCCAACCGAAGGCTGCTCGACGAAGTCGATGTGTGCGCTCATGCCGACATGCTCGAGCACATTGCGTAGATGCTGCTCGCCCCAGTCGCCCCTGGCTTTCGAGTCGCTCAGTATCTGTCGCAAACCGCTCGTCTCTGACATCAGCTTGTTCACGCTGTCCGACACCTTGGCGGAGTCCTCGGCACGGGCAGTGTCTGCCTTGCTCACGAATTCATGCAGCTCGGCAAGCCGCTCGCGCATTGGATCGACCAGTGCCTGCACCGTCTTGCCGGCGTTGGACGTTTGCACATTGGTGAGGTCGCGGAACTCCTTCATGAAAGTCGCCCGGGTTGTCTCGCTAATGTCAGCAGCAATCTGCTTGAACCTTGTTTCGAGTTCTGCCTGTTGCCGTTGCATTTCTTCGACGCGGGCAGTGCGGTCGGCCTCCACCGAGGCCAGTTCGGCCCGCAACTCAGCGACAGCGTCGCGTTGCCCCGCCGACTCGTCGCGAGCCGTGTCGCGTTCGAGCACAACCTGTGCCAGCCGACGGGAGAGCGCGGCCCACACGATGACCGCCCCGATGGCGAGACCTGCCAGGAGACCGAGTACGACGGCAAGACCGGTGGACATAGGGCTCACTCCTCGAAGGTGGCTGGCGAGAGCATCCTGTAATCGCGCCGAACCAGGTTGCGCTGCTCAATGTCTAGCGAGGGGCTGCAACACGACGGCGCCACTGCAGCCGGCCGCAATAGACCGTGATCATCGCGCCACTAGCGTCAGCAACGGTGCACGGCACAAACGCCAGGACGCGTTCATGGGCCTCCAGCGGCAAGGGCCCGGGCTCCTGAGACGCTGGCGATCCGGCGCGGCCGCCCTTGCGACGGCTCTGCTGCTGGTGACCTCGTGCAATCCGGCAGTCGACGAGGCACCTGAAGTCCCTGCTGCTCCCGCGACGATCGGCGGCGCATCCGACGCGACGGGAGAGACTCCGCCAGCTACCACGCAGTCAATCCGCAGAACCGCACCGGAGGATCCGTCAGGTACCGACGCGTCCCCACGCCGGGGGGGCACGCTGCGCGTGCTGCTGGCTGCCGATCCCACGCCCATCACCGGCTGGACACCGTGGGATGACGTCTGCGCATGGTCATGCCGCAATGTGCTCGACCATGTGCTCGAGACGCTCACCGTCGTGGCGCCCGACGGATCGGTGGAACCCTGGCTGGCGGAGTCGGTGTCCGCGGACCCTTCGTTGCAGCGATGGACGGTCACGCTGCGGCCGGGCATCACCTTCACCGACGGCGAGCCGCTGGATGCGCTCACGGTCAAGACCGGCATCGACGACTACTTGCGCTCAGGTCGAGCCAGCAGCAGCCACCTGCGCGACGCTCGCATCACCTCGGTCATCGTCGTCGACGAGCTCACGCTGGTCATCGAAGTGGGCGAGCCCAACGCGGGTCTTCCCGCTGCACTGGCAGGCCCCGTCGGGCGGGTCTTCTCGATCGTCGCCGCCGAGGCCGAGCCGGAGACCTTCGCCAGAGCACCGGTGGGCACGGGGCCCTTCGTGTTCCGGCGCTGGTCTGTCGGGGAGCCGGCGGTCTTGGAGGCAAACCCCGACTACTGGCGCACCGCGGCAGACGGCGCGGCGCTGCCATGGGCCGACGACATCGTCTTCGCCGAGATTCCCGACGAGCGCCAGCGGCTCGAAGCACTGCTCGACGGCCGCGGCGACATCCTGATGTCGAGATCGGCCGAGCTGTCCACGGCGGTGGCTGCGGCGACCGACGGCGCCGGCCGCCAGCTCACCGCCGTCCAGCGATATGACGACAACGCCGGAGTGGTGCTGTTCAACCTGCTGCGCGCCCCGCTCGACGACATTCGGGTACGGCGAGCGCTGGTGGCTGCTGCCGACCAGTCCCGACTTGTTTCTGCACTCGGCCCAGATGTCAACTGGCTGGCCGCGACGCAGTGGTGGTCGCCCGCAAGCATCTGGTATTCGGAGGAGGTCGCGGCGGCCTGGCCGACACATGACGCCGAGCGCGCCCATTCGCTGCTGCGTGAGTACACGGAGGATCCCGAACGATCCGACGACCGGGATCCCGGCGAACCTGTGCGCATCAGAGTGTTGTGCACCAACGACCTCGTCCTCGGCCGGATGACCGCCGAACTGGAGCGCCAGTGGGAGAGCACCGGTCTCGTCGATGTCGACGTCGAGACGCTGGCGCGCACGGGACTCATCAGCCGGGTCATGGGCTCGGTGGTCCAGAGCCCCTCCTTTGCCGGCGACTTCGGCGCAACGTGCTGGCGTGTCGGCGGCGAGTCCGATCCGGCGGTGCTGGCATCGGCCGCAGTCGGCCCGGTGCGAACCACGCCGCTGAACGCGTCCAATCTCAGCGGTGAGCACTTGAGCGCCTTGGTGAGCCTGATCAAGTCGACCGACGCCGGAGATGACCGGCGCGACGCCGTTGCACAGTTCATGGCCGAACTCGCCAACGAAGCCCCCTACGTGTTCCTGGCCTACTCGTCGAGCGCGGTGGCGGCGACGGCGGATGTCGAAGGGCTGGGGCGGATGTCGCTTCCCGACGGCAGGGTGATCGAAGGGCAACGACTCGGCGTCGGTCGCTACGACGAGGTGTGGCTGCGCCGTGAGTGACAGCACCGATCCGCAAGCAGGTAAATCACCGGTCCCGCCAACGCGCGGGCAGCTCGGCTGGCTCCGGCGCCCAGGCCCGGCGCCCCAGGTCCCGGCGGGTCACTGCGTGAGCCGTGTCGCCGTCGAGCATCGCGGCGCCTACGAACTCGTCGACGTCACCGGCGACGTCACCGGAGCGCTCGATGCCGCCGGGCGTCGCGCAGCCCGCTCGCCGATCGACTATCCGACCGTGGGCGACTGGGTCGTCCGCTCAACCGAACCCCGAAGCGATCGTCGCGTGGCAATCACCGAAGTGCTCGACCGAACATCGTTGCTGTGCCGTCGCGCAGCCGGCCCGCGGACACGACCTCAACTGGTGGCAGCCAATGCCGACACGCTCGCCGTCGTCACCACCCCCACACCCGCCGGCAGTGGATCTGCTGCGGACTCGGCGGCGTCAGACCCCGCAGGCCACCGGATCGAGTGGTACCTCACGGCGGCATTCAGCGGTGGCGCTCGACCCGTGATCGTCGTGAACAAGATCGACACGGTGTCGAATGTCGAGCACGAGGCGACCGTCGATGCCCTGCGACGTCGACTCGGCTCTGCCGCGGCCGACGTGCCGATCCTGGCTACCAGTGCGCTCGACGGCCGCGGGCTCGACAGCCTCGGCGCCTTGGCCGGCGACGGCGCAACGGTCGCGCTCAGCGGCCCGTCCGGGGTCGGCAAGTCGTCGCTGGTCAACCGGCTCGCCGGAGCCGAGGTGATGCCTGTCGCCCCGCTGAGTACTGACGGCCGCGGACGGCACACGACGGTGCGGCGCCAGCTTGTACCGGTCGGCGGGCCCGACGGGGGGACATTCGTCGACACCCCGGGCTTGCAGGATCTGATCCCTTGGAGCGGCGATCCGGGAGTGGGCAACCAGGCTGGGCGACTAGGTGCAGCCAGTGGGCTCGCCCAGGCATTTCCGGAAATTACCGAACGAGCCCGTCATTGCCGTTTTGCCGACTGCACGCACACGGTCGAGCCGGATTGTGCCGTGACTGCTGCAGTGGCGGCCGGGGAGCTGGCAGCGCAGCGTCTGAGCACGTATCTCGAACTCGTCTCAGACATGGCGGGTGATCGATTCGGCGAACGGAGCAGCCCGCGCTGAGGTGCGACCCCTACGCGGCGCCGAGCTCCGGGCTCAGCGGCCCTTGAACTCGGGGCGGCGCTTGTTCATGAACGCGTCGACGCCCTCTTGATAATCCTCGCTGTCGAAGCACGCCCGGATCATTGCCTCCACATCGGTGAAGTCACGCTGGGACTCCGGCTTCTGCCATTGGGTCAGCGCCGCCTTGGCGGCAGCGATGGTCAGCGGGGCGTTCTGGCCGATGAGGTCGGTCCACTCGGTGACCGACGCTTCGAGGTGCGCCTTGGGCACCACCCGGTTGACGAGACCCATCTGCAGGGCCTCCTGCGCTCCGAAGCGATCGGCCAAGAAGAAGATGCGCTTCGCGGCTGAGGGTCCCACCAGCCGCATCAGCGTTCCGATCCCTGCGGCGCCGTAGCCAAGCCCCAAGCGAGCAGCGGGGATTGTGAACTGCGCATCCTCCGCCGCGACGCGCAAATCAGCCGTCAGTGCCACCGCCAGGCCGCCGCCGATGCAGTAGCCGTGGATGGCAGCAATGAGCGGTTTGGACAGTCCCAGCAGCGAGGCATGGGCTCTCGACGTCGTGTCGTCGTAGTCACGGTTGCCGCTCGCGTCAGACCGCTGCTCGCCGAATTGGCTGATATCGGCCCCGGCCGCGAAGGCGCGCTCGCCGGCGCCGCGGATCACCACCACCCAAATCTCGTGGTCGTTCTCCAGCTCGGTCGCGGCATCGGTGATGCCGTTCCACATCTGCGCGCTGATGGCGTTGTGCCGCTCCGGATGGTCCAGGATGATGCGGCCCACGTGGCCGTCGCGTTCGAGATGCACCTGCCCGCTCACGCCGGCCGACGTTACCGCCCGGAGTCGATCCGGCGCGGATCAGCCGAACTCAGGATTCGGGCGGGACCCAGCTGGCGTCACGGCGCTCGCGGAATGCGGCGATGCCCTCGGCCGCCTCGTCGCTCTGGAACAGCCGCTGGCTCAATTCGGCCGTCCACTCCCATGCCTCGTGCCGGGGCATCTGCGGCACCCTCGTGACGAGCTGCTTGGTGTTGGCCAGCGCGTTGGGGCCGCCCCGCACCAGGCGACGCAGTGTCGTTGCCACCTCGTCGTCGAGCTCGTCGCGCGGCACTGCTCGATTGATCAGCCCGGCCGCTGCTGCTCGGGGTGCAGGCACCCGCTCGCCCTCGAGGAACAGCTCGCTGGCATCGGCACGGCGCAGCTTCGGCAGGCAGACCACCGAGATCACGGCGGGTGCCACACCGATGCGAACCTCGGTGAAGCCGATGATGGCGTCGTCGGCGGCGATCGAGATGTCCATCGCTGCAGCCAGTCCCACACCGCCGGCAGTGACATGACCTGCCAGCCGGCCCACTACGGGCTTGTCGCAGGTCATGATCTTCTCGAGGATCTCCACGAAGTTGTGGCGGAGCGTCGGCTGGGGCACACCGGGTTGGGCGGCGCGCAGGTCCGCGCCAGCGCAGAACGTGTTGCCGACGTGCGTGAACAGGATCGCTCGCACCCCTGGGTCGGCCAGTGCCGCTTCGAAGTGATCGCCGACGCCGTTCACGATCTCGACGCTGAGCGCGTTGCGGTAGTCGGGCCGGTTCAACGTGATCGTTGCCACGCCGCCCGCGACCTCATAGAGCACGGCCGCATCGGGGTCGTCTATCGGCGTGCGATTGTCGGTGCCGTCGCCAGCAAGATCGGTTGACATCGCAGCGATGCTAGGCAACCAGCCTCGAGTCTGGGCAGGAACCGCCATCCGGCCGCTGCCCAGCAGCGCGCCGCATAGCATCCCGCTCATGGCGGATTGCTTCGTACACGCGTCCGACCTCCACTTGGATGCGCCGCTCGGCAACTTGGGATTGCTGGACGAGGAGCGTCGAAAGGAACTGTCCGACCGTGCCGAACAGGCATGGGATTCGCTCGTGCAACTCTGCATCGACGAGAACGCTTCGTTCCTCGTGCTGGCAGGCGACATCTTCCACCGTGAGGTAGCTGGCGTCGCTGCGGAACAGCACTTTCAAGAAGGGCTCCGCCGGCTCGACGAGGCAGGCGTGCACGTGTTCATCTGTCACGGCAACCACGATCCTCTGAGCAGTGACTTCCAACCGGTCGACGAGTTGCCACGCCGCGTCGTGCGCTTTGAGCCCGGCGAGCCGCAATCGCACCCAGTCGAATTGCGCAACAGCGGTGATTCGGTGCAAGTCAGTGGAGTCAGCTTCGGAGAGCGACACGAACGCGAGAATCTGGCGCTGCGCTTTCACAAGATCGAACGACTGCCGGAAACCGCCCTGCACATTGCGGTTCTGCATGCGAACGTTGGGCGCGACTCGGGACACGGCCTCTACTCGCCGTGCTCGTACGACGATCTCGCCGGGGCACCTGTCGATTACTGGGCACTGGGGCACATTCACAAGCGCGCCGTTGAGCCATTGCCGGGCGGTGCGCGGGCTGCGTTCTGCGGCAATCTGCAGGGTCGCAGCTTCAAGCGCTCCGAATGTGAACCGAAGGGTGCCCTTGTCGTGCCGATCGAGAACAGGCGCATTGGCGAGCCACGATTCGTGGCATGCGATCAAGTCAGGTTCGAGCGCAGCGATCTTGCGGTGCGTTCCGACGACACCTTCGAGGAAATTCGAGCCAAGATCAAGGAAGCCGCGCGCACGCTGGGAATGGAGCACGCTCCGCGGCCGGTGGCCTGGGAGTTACAGCTGACCGGAACTAATGGAAGGGCAGCGCGGTTGCGTGAGGCGACCTTGAACAGGGCACTGATCGGTCATCTGGAGAGTGAGCTGTCCACCAGCCTCAACAACGGCGGCCTGTGTGACATCAAGTCCTCGGTGCGTTCGCCCGTCCCCCGAGAGGCAATTCGGACTGCTGGCGACCTGCGCGCCGAGGTACTGACAAAACTCGACAGGCTTCGGGCTACATCTGACTCGGGCGACACAGCCACGCTTGACGTAGGTGAGACTCTGCTCAACCTGCTCCCGACGGATGCCGTCAAGCGAGAGTGGCGGCGAGCGCTCGAAGAGCGTCCCGAGGTATTGGACGAGGTCGTCTACTTGGCCGAGCAACTGCTGCTGGAAGCCCTTGACGGCAGATCGTCTGATGTGCCGTGAGCGAACTTCTCCGGGTTGAATCGGCCAAGATCAAGCGCTGGGGTCCACTTTCGGGCTTCGAGCCGCTATTCGCCGACAACAACTTCGTGCTGCTGTTCGGTGCGAACGAATCCGGCAAGACGAGCTTCGCAACTGCGCTGGCGTGGTTGCTCGCCGGACCCGGACCCCAGCAGCTCTTGCGTCGATTCGGCGAGGAGGATGAGGAACTGGAGGCGAGCCTGACCGGCAGATGTGGCACCGAACGACTCAGCATCAGCGCAGCGGCACGAGTGCCGAAGGCCAGGGCAAGCGGTCAAGCAGGTCACAAGCGCTTTAGCGCAGCCGTCGGGGATAAGGAACACACGCTCTCCGACCTCACGGATCGGCTGAAGGTGGGTGAATTCGACAGCTACCGGAGCTTCTACTGGGTCGAATCGCTCGAAGTCGCCGATGGACCAGATCTCACCGACCGGCTCTCAGCAAAGGCCGTGTTTGGAGGGATCGATCCTTACAAGCAACGCAGCAAACTCAAGGCCGTCGCAGAGACCGCGTTAGGTATGAAGAGCGGTCATCAGCCGAAGGCGGGCTCGGCGCGTGAGATGTGCGACGAAGTCGTTGCGCTCGACAAGCGATTTGAGACGATTGCCAGCGCCCGGGCCGCGTGGGACTGCACAAATGGCATCTTGCGGGAGAAGCGCCTTCGCCGCGACAGCATCAAGGGGCAATTGAGGTCCCTACGGCTTGCCCAGGCGGCGTTCCACGATGGACACGTTGACAACGTGAAGTGTTGGACGAGCAAACTTGAGCAACTGCCTTCGCCGTCGCGTGTCGAACGGAAACTGTATGACGAGCGCGAGAGCGTAGGTGAGTCGATTGGCAACCTCATAGCTGCCGAGGCATCCTGCCAGTCACTGAGTGATGCGGCAAAACAGCCGTCTGACAGATTACCGAGCGGCCGCCGACCGGTGCGGGCCCGCATCGCCGTCGGCTTCGCTGCGCTGCTGGTTGTCGTGTTGGCGTCGTTCGTCGACCGGCGATCATCATGGCTCTTGGTTGCGGGTGCGCTCTTGGTTGCGGGTGCCTACTTGGCCGCTGCGATGCCGCTGCAGCGACATCGGAATGGCGTCCGGGAATTCGAGAATGCCGAAGAACACCGACAGGAGCTGCTTGAGACGGTGCGTCGACGCTTCGCGGGTACCGAACACATACGCCTATCGCCCACAGTTCGGGGTGACGGTCCAGCCCCGTCGGGAGCGGAGGTACCAGCATCGACGCTGTCTGCGTGCAATGACGTCCCGACACCACCCGAGATCAACGACGCCGATGACGCTCGCGGAGCGCTTCAAGCGATCAAGGACATAGTCGATGGTTACGGCGAGGCTGTGCGGGAGGTAAGCGAGGCACGTACTCGCCTGCGCAAGGCGCTAGACGACGATGGTGCTGCCCTTGAACACGTCGCCGAGGACGATCCCGGCTCGTTGCGCCAACAGATTCTTGTCTTGGAGGAGGGGCTGGATGAACTCGCCGAAGGGGCCCCCAGCGTTGACGACAAGATCGAGGAACTGGAACAGAACGCAGAAGACCTGAAGCGGTCATCGAACGAGGCCGCAGCTAACCGGCTGCAACGCGGCCAGCTGATCACGAGGATTCGCGCCCAGCTGGTGCAAGGCCTTGGGCATGGCTTCGCAGCGGAGCTGCTGCTCAACACTGCGGAGTCGTATCAGACGGAACGGCAACCAGAGTTGTTGAGGCGGTCCCGGCTGTGGGCCTCGGATGTGGCCGACTGGACAGACCTTCACATTGTCTTACCGCGCCCGGACGATAAGAAGCAGGCCAAAAGGCAGCCTGGTATCGACGAGCTGCTCCGAGTGACCGGCCCCCACGGCGATCATCCGGCGCGGCGACAGTCCTTCGGAGCGCGCTCGCTGTTGTATCTCATGCTGCGACTGGCGACGGTGATCGAACAGGGCGAGGCCACGGGCGTGCGGTTGCCGGTGATTCTCGACGATGTGCTCGTCGGCCTCGACGATGATCGTGCCGAGCGATGCATTGGCCTGCTGAGGGTCTTCTCCAAGCAGCATCAGACCATCTTGCTGACCTGCCACCGCAACACCGCCGAACTCGCCGAGGCGGCTGGCGCTGCGGTACTCCCCATGCCATGAGCAGTCGCTGAATGGCACTGCCGCTGCTCTCGCCTCATCCGGCATTGCCCTGAGACAAGGACATCGAAGTGAACGCGCGCCTGTCGGTCAGGGGCCGAGCGAGGTCACGGGCGTGACGATGACGCCGTCGGTGCGGCGGTAGGCCGCGCCGGTCGAGGTCACCACCAGCAGTGCTGCCAGGTCGGCGTCGCGTCGGCGAGCCACCTTGTCTCGCAGACGAAGCAGCGATGCAGCCGCCGCATCCACCGCAGAGCGGACCGGGCTCAACTTTGCCTGCATACCGATCCATGCTCCGTCGCGCCGTTCGATCACCGCATCTGCTTCGAGGCCGACGTTGTCGCGGTAGTGGTACACGTCGGCACCGATGCCCTGGCTCAGTATCCGCAGGTCTCGCACTACCAGCGACTCGAACAGCGATCCCAGCGCAGCCGTATCGGCCATGAGGCGCGTCGGCGTGGCCCGCAGCAACGATGCCGCCAGCGAAGGATCGACGAAGTGCAGTTTGGGCGATTTGCGCAACGAGGCCCGGGAGCGCAGTTCCACGGACCATGCCGGCTGCCGCTCGACGACGAAGATGCGCTCCAAGGCAGCCAGGTACGAGCGCACCGTGGCGCTCGCCAGTGCCGAGTCGCCGCCAGCGTCTGCGGCCAAGCCGGTGAGCCTCGCTTCGGTTGCCACATTGCGAGCCACCGAACGCATCAGTCGCAGCAGCGCCTCGGGCTGATGCCGCACGCCGACAGCTTCGGCGACCTCCACCCGCGCTGCCTCGTTGATGTACTCGCCGATTGCGCCGCTGGCGCCAGATGCTTCGCCTGGGGCATCAGCGCTGTCGTCCACGTTGGCGGGCCAGCCTCCGAGGCAGATGGCTTCAACGACATCGACGAGCGAGACATCATCTCGGGGCACCGCTGCAGCAGCGTCGCCGTCGAACATCGACCGCAGCGATGCGCTGCCGTCGGAGAGTCCCGATTCGTACAGCGACATCGGGCGCATGCGGATGCGGGCAATGCGACCCATGCCCGAGTGGCGGGTGATCTCGTCGCTCGGCGATGCCGATCCTGTCAGGATGAACTGGCCGGGCTGGCTGCGGTCGTCGCAGGCCCGGCGCACCCGGTTCCACAGCGACGGCGCCATCTGCCATTCGTCAAGCAGGCGAGGCGAGGCGCCCGCCAGCAGCGACTCGGGCGCAGTCTCGATAAGCAGCTGTGACGCCGGGTCGTCGATACGGGCTTCGCTGCGCGCAAAGTGGCGGGCGGTCCACGTCTTGCCGCATGCTCGCGCCCCGTCGATGAGCACGGCGCCCACCCGCGCCAGCGCTTCGGCAATCTGCGTCTCGACGACCCGCGGCCGATAGCCGGGCATGGTCAGCCGATCAGACGGTGGACCGTTGGTGGCGAGGGACTCAGCGTCATTCATCGCAGGCGCTCCCGCTTTCGTCGCTGCCCGTGACTCATGCGGAATCGCACTGGGACAGGAATATCAAAATATAGCGTTTTGCAAGTTATTTATGTATCGAATTAGAGATCATTGACAGCTTGGATTGTAAGTTCCGTAGCCGCCACATCGGTGCGTGAAGTCTGAACTGCCAGATTCTGACAGTCGTGTCGGCACCTCCGGGTTTAGGCTCCCGCGGATGACCGGACTTCTTGCACAGGCCGAATCGGCGACCGACGCGGTCAACGCGCTGCTGGAGGTCAGCCGCGTCAACGAAGTGTGCGGCCCCGAGCCGAGCTGGGTCTGCGAGCGCATCTACGACTGGACCGGCAGCGAGGGCTTCGCGTCGGCCTCGGTGTGGATCGTGGACAAGCCGCTCACGGTGCTGATCATCCTGCTGCTGGCCGTCATCGCTCGCCGGGTCGTGCGCCGCGCCATCGATCACATGGTGGAGCGCATTGCGTCGGACAAGCAGCACGCCGAGGAGGACGAGGCCGCCCGCACCGCCGAAGAGGGCCGAACCTGGGATCCCGAGCGACTCGCCGAGAAAATGAAGCAGCTGCGCGAGCGCACCGAGCGCGCCAGCCAGCGGGCCCAGACGCTGGGCACGCTGTTCAAGAGCATCGCCACCACCATCATCTGGGCGGTCGCGCTCATGATGCTGCTCGGCGAGTTCGACGTGAATCTGGGGCCGCTCATCGCAGGCGCCGGCATCATCGGCGTAGCCGTCGGCTTCGGCGCGCAGTCGATCGTGCGCGACTTGCTGACCGGCGTGTTCATGCTGATCGAGGATCAGTACGGCGTCGGCGATGTGGTCGACCTCGGCGATGCCGTCGGCACAGTCGAGTCGGTCGGGCTGCGCACCACACGCCTGCGCGACATCGCCGGCACGGTCTGGCATGTGCCCAACGGCGCCATCGCCCGGGTGGGCAACATGTCGCAGCTGTGGGCCCGGGTGCCGCTTGACCTCGACGTGGCCTACGACACCGACCTCGACGAGGCCATGGCGATCATCAAGCGAGTCGCGGACGAGGTATGGCAGGAGCAAGGTGAGAGCACCACGGTGCTTGAAGAACCCACCCTCTCGGGAGTGCAAGCCTTCGGTGCCGATGCCGTCACCATCCGGGTCATGCTCAAGACCGAGCCGTCGGAGCAGTGGGCGACGGCACGCTTGATGCGCAGGCGCATCAAGGTCGCATTCGACGAGGCCGGCATCGAGATCCCGTTCCCGCAGCGGACGGTCTGGGTGCGCAGCGGCGAGCCCGATGGCGAAAGCGGCGAGCGGCGTGTCGGCGCTTTCGAGACCTCGGCGTCGCCGATGGAGGCCGAAGACCCCGACACCGACGGCGCCGACAGCGACCTGTAGCTGCAGCGGCCTCCCGACGCGTCCTGAAGCAAGCGGTCGCCGCAGCCGCCAGCGAGTCGCTCGTGAGCCGCAGATGTGCATCGATCGGCAGCTCGCCCGGCGAGGAGTCGCGTGGCGGCTGCCCGATTGTCATTACGGCGAAGCGCTGCCGCTTGCGAACGCGTATCCGGGGCTATATGATTCTGACAATGCCACTTGTCAGAGTTAAAAATTCGGCGTCAAGGTAACGAAGCTTCGCACTGGTGGGCGACGCCAGCCTGCGCCCGCGTCAGGCCGCCTGAGCACATCTCTCGACAAGTGAACGTCTGACAGTCCTGCCCCGGCGACGCCATCGAGCGGCGCCGAATGTCAGCCAGGCGAAACCCAACAGCCGCCTCAGCCTTGCGGCTGATCGATGTGGTTGGTATTTCTCCGACTAATCACGTTCACGCAGAGCCCGAGCATCGCTAGAAGAACTGGAGCGCCCAGCCAAAACATCGCTTCACTGCCGGGCGAAATCCAAAAGCTGACGGCTACCGCCCACAGAACCAGGACCATCACCGGCAGGTACCTAAGCAGGTCGCTCAACTCCGACATCCGCGGCGCTGGGGCGTCGCTGTTCGACAAAACCCCAACAGCCGCCGACGTCTCGCGGCGTGACCTTTTGCGGCGATACACCAATATGGCAAGGTGCCCCAGCACGATCAGGCCCAGCACGCTCAGCCAAAACGCTGCGGCCAAGTAGTCGGAGGGAAGCGCGTAGTTCACGATGGTGAACACCACGAATAACGTCGGCAGATACCAAAACAGATAGCGCCGCGACGATTTCTGCGGTTGAGGCTCGGCTGATGCTTCGTCGTCGGCGCTCATGGGGTCAGGGTAGTTCGGGGCGTTCATCGTCGTTCGCGCTGTCGCTGTGTCGGTTAGGGGCAGTCGAACCATGCGTACCAGTCGGCCCACTGCTGGGGCGTCGTGTTGCTGGGGCCGATCTTGTAGGGGTTCGTCGGAGCCGAGTTGCGGTCGCAGATACCCGGCGTCGGCTCAGGGTCCGCGTCCTCTTCGGAACTGCCGCCATCGTCGCTGTCGGTGCTCGAGCCGTCATCGCCGCTGTCGTCGTCGGTGCCGCCGGGATGGCCATCGCCCGAGTCGCCGCTGTCGTCATCGGGCACTTCGGTCACCGTGATGGCGTTCAGAATCAAGACCAAAGCCGTGCACCCGGCCGCATCCGCCACTACGTACGCTTTCTCGGCGAACGGGCCAGCCTTGGCGATCTTGCCTTTGCTCTTGATGACAGCCACCACGACGGTGGCGACCAGGCCGATGCACACTCCCGCCTTGATGGTGTCTTGTATGGGCTTCGGCGTGGCGTTCCAGCCATCCTCGATATAGCCCGCGAGAAGCTCGTCTCGTTCGTGGTTGGCTTCTATCGCCTCCCATTGTTGGTTCAGCGCTTTCTCGACGTGCTCCGTGATGGCCTTTGTGATGTTGACGCCGCTGACTCTCAGCCTGCCGAGCATCTGGCGCGTCGAGGTCTTGCACCCGGTCGGCGCGTTGGGGATGTTGTAGCTGCCGTCCGAGTTGGCCGTTTTGAGCGCGGCGCTTGTGCTGCTGACCCACGACTCGCAAGGGTCGGTGCTGGTTGTGCCCGTGGGGTGCGCGTCCGCTGTGGGGTGGCAGCCGTTGCCGCCGTAGTGGAAGTGGCGCGTCTTGTGCGTGTGCGATTGGGTTCCGCAGTAGGTGATCGGCCCTGTTGCGTGGCTCGCATCGACATAGGTGCACGCCGGCCGTTCGACGAGCGCGTGGCCGTGGCCGGGGTTCCATTTGCCTACCCCGCACGGCGGCTCGTGGTCGGGGTCGCAGCCGCCGTTGCCGTGGCGATGTTCGCCCGCCGAGCACTGCGGAGGCGGCGGGGTCTGGCAGTTCGGCGGAGTGCCGGTCTGGCCTGCGGGGCATTTCTCCGGCTGACAGTTGGGCGGCGTGCCGACCTGCCCGACAGGGCACTTGGGAGGCTCGGTCGTGGTCGTGGTGATCGGCGGGGTGGTGGGGCAGGGCGGTTTCTGAATGGGCGTGTGGCCGTGGCCGGGAGACCATGTTCCGGTTCCGCATGGCGGTGTGAAGCTGTGGCTGTGGCAGTTCTTGCCTGCGCCGCCGTTGGAGTGCTGGCCGGGCGGGCATGACTTCGGCGGCGGCGCTGTCGTGGTGGTGGGCGACGTGTCCGGCGGCGGGTTGTCGGGAATCACCCGGTGCGTGTGGGCGACCGTCTCGGTCCAGCACTGCTGAACGTTCGTGAACGGGTCATAGGAGCAGCGCTTGACAGTCTTGGTGTGCGCCTCGGCTGTCTCGCTGGTGGCGAGCGGAACCGCGACGAGCACGGCCATGAACGCGAGCAGCGCGACGAGCGCGGCGAGGGTTCGCTTGGTCATTGGGCGTGTGTCTCCTTGGCGTGGCAGGCCGCGTAAGGGGCCAAGAGCGGTGCCGGCCGCGCGGGGGAATCCATGCGATTTGTTGCCGCCTGCGCGGCCGGCTCCGCTCGAATCTGTCCGGCTAGTGGCATTAGCGGCGGTAGATTCGGTGTCCTATGGCGCCGCAGCCGTCACAGCACTCCCATCAGGCCTGCCGCATCACCGCCGACGCGTTCAGCGCCGCGTCAGCGGACTTCGCCCCCGCGACGCGACGCGCTTACACCGGGCGGCTGCGCGCGGTGCAAGCCGTGCTCGGCAGCGAGCTGCTCACCGACTCTGCGCTCAGCAGGGTGCTTTCCGGTATGGCAGCCCAAGGACAGTCGCCGTCGACGCTGTCGCTGACCGTCGCAGCAGTGCGAACCGCCGCCCGCCGTCTCGGAGAGCCCGACCCCGTCGGACCCTTATGCGAGATCGCGCTGCGCACCCACCGCAGAGCGGCCCCGCCAGCACGTCAAGTCGCGGCGGTCGACTGGGCCGCGGCCGACGCCGCAGCCGACACAGCCGCCGCGCGCGGCGACGCCATCGGACTGCGCGATGCAGCCGTCATCGCGGTGATGAGCGACGCTCTGCTGCGCGTCGGCGAGACCGCAGCGCTCGACGCGGCCGACATCGGCCGAGCCGACGACGGAACCGGCCATGTTCACGTCCGTCGATCCAAGACCGACCAGAACGGCGACGGCGCGTCGCTGTTCTTGCGCCGCGCAGCCATCATGCGCATCGACGCTTGGCTCACCGCAGCCGCCATCGACGGCGGGCCGCTGTTCCGACGCGTCCGCAAAGGCAACCGCGTCACCGACGAGCGGCTGTCAGTGCGCGCCATCCGCGCCATCATCACCGCCGCCGCAGCCCAGATCGGCATCGACGGCGCCTCAGGCCACTCCCTGCGCATCGGATCGGCCCAGTCCCTCATCCGAGCCGGCGCCCAAATGCCCGAAGCCATGCTCGCCGGCCGCTGGACCAGCCCCACCATGGTTCACCGCTACGCCAAATCCGAACTCGCACATCACAGCGCCGTCTCACGACTCCGACCCGACCGCCCCACACCATGACAACCGGCAGCGCAGCCTCGGCTGTGGTCGGCGGGCCCGGGCTCCAACCAAGCGTGAGAACGATCTAGGCGTCTGGTGGCGCGAGCGTCACGCTGACCTCGGGATGTGCGAGCGACTCATCCGCCACGAACGTCAGGCTCTCAATGCGCCCGGCATCGATCAAGTCGGCCCGTGTCTGCTCCAGTGTGGCGATGTGGGCATCCGCAGCACCCACCGTCACCTGCTCTGCGGGCACGCGAAGGCTGCGCCTGGCCTCGGTCTTGGCCCGGCGAACCTCGCTGAGCACCGATGCAGTGAGCTCGAATGCCTCACCTGGCGTTTCGCTCGGTGCCTTGCCCGCCAACGAAGCGATCTCCCCGGCAACTGGCCATTTCGCCCGGTGCACTGAACCGTCCCGCCACCACGACCAGATTTCCTCGGTGACGAAGGGCAGGAACGGCGCGAACAACCGCAGCAGCACGTCGAGCGTGACGAGCAACGTGCGGTGAGCATCAGCCGCTGCCTCTGCGCCCTGCCCGCCGTAGGCCCGACCCTTCGCCAGTTCGATGTAGTCGTCGGTGAACTGCCAGAAGAACTGCTCGGCGCGTTCGAGAGCGCGTGCATAGTCGAAGTCTTCGAAAGCGTCAGTCGCCACACGCACCAACTCGGCGAGCTCGCCCAACAGTGCCGCGTCCAAACTGTTGTGCAACTGAGCCACCAACAACACCGCACCGGAGTCGGGCTCGTCGCGACCGTTGAGCATCGTGAGCACCGTTGCGGTCAACCGTGCGGCTTCGTCGTCGGCGGGCGCCGAAGCGGCCATGCTCAGAGCGAACTTCGCTGCGTTCAGCAGCTTGATCGCCAGCCGGCGGCCGATCTTCATCTGTCCTTCGTCGAAGGCCGTGTCGGTGCCGGGGCGGCCGTTGGCGGCCCAGTAGCGCACGGCGTCGGCGCCGTAGGTGTCGAGCAGGTCGACCGGCGTCACCACGTTGCCCTTGGACTTGGACATCTTCTTGCGGTCCGGGTCGAGGATCCAGCCCGACAGGGCGCAGTGGTGCCAGGGGGCACAGTCATGCCCGAAATGGCTGCGCACCGCCGTCGAGAACAGCCAGGTGCGGATGATGTCGTGCCCTTGGGGGCGCATGTCCATCGGGTAGGTGCGCTCCCACAGGTCCGGGTCCTCGCTCCAGCCGCAGGCGATCTGCGGCGTCAGCGATGACGTGGCCCAGGTGTCCATCACGTCGTGATCGCCGATGAAACCGCCCGGCTGGCCCCGTTGTGATTCGTCGTAACCGGCCGGCACGTCGCTGCTCGGGTCGACCGGCAGCACGCTGCCGTCCGGCACCAGCGGCTGTTCCCAGATCGGCTCGCCGGCGCCGTCGAGCGGGTACCACAGCGGGATCGGCACCCCGAAGTAGCGCTGACGGCTGATCAGCCAGTCGCCGCTCAGGCCCTCGATCCAATTCGTGTAGCGGCCCTGCATGTACGGCGGGTGCCAGGTCATCTCCGAGCCGCGTGCGATCAGCGCGTCGCGCAGCTCGGCGTCGCGCCCGCCGTTGCGGATGTACCACTGGCGGCTCGACACGATCTCCAGCGGCCGGTCGCCCTTCTCGAAGAACTTCACGGCATGGGTGATCGGGCGGGGCTCGCCGATGAGATCGCCCGAGCTTCGCAGCAGCTCGACTGTTGCGGTGCGAGCGCCTCCCACCGTCCGGCCGGCCAGGTGCTCATACGCCTCGCGGCCCGCGGCACCGTCGATGCCGTGCGGCGGATCGGGGGTGATGCGGCCCCGGCGGTCCACGATCGCCCGCACAGGCAAGTCCAGCTCGCGCCACCACGTCACGTCGGTGGTGTCGCCGAATGTGCAGATCATGGCGATGCCGGTGCCCTTGTCGGGCTCGGCCAGTTTGTGTGCCACCACCGGCACTTCCACGCCGAACAGCGGGGTCAGCACGGTGGAGCCGAACAACGGCTGGTAGCGCTCGTCGTCGGGGTGGGCCACGAGCGCCACGCATGCGGCCAGCAATTCCGGCCGGGTGGTCTCGATCTCGACGGTGCCGTTGCGCGACCCGGGCGGGCCGGTGCGCCCGAACGCAATGCGGTGGTAGGCGCCGGGCCGCTCGCGGTCTTCGAGCTCAGCCTGGGCCACAGCAGTGCCGAAGGTGACATCCCACAGCGAGGGCGCTTCGATCTGGTACGCCTCGCCGCGTTCGAGGTTTCCGAGAAATGAGCGCTGCGCGATCCGTTGGCAGCGCTCGTCGATGGTGGCGTAGGTCATCGACCAGTCCACGCTCAGTCCGAGCTGGCGCCACAAGGCCTCGAAGGCGTGCTCGTCTTCGGCGGTGAGCACGTGGCACAGCTCGATGAAGTTCCGCCGCGAGATCGCCAGCTCGCCGCGGGCTTCCACCGCCTTGGCGTCGCCGCCGTCAGCAGGCGGCTCGAAGTTCTCGTCGTAGGGCAGCGAGGGGTCGCACCGCACCCCGAAGTAGTTCTGGACGCGCCGTTCGGTGGGCAGGCCGTTGTCGTCCCAGCCCATCGGATAGAAGACCTTGTAACCCGCCATGCGCCGGTAGCGGGCGATGTTGTCGGTGTGGGTGTAGCTGAACACGTGCCCCATGTGCAGCGAGCCGCTCACGGTCGGCGGCGGGGTGTCGATGCTGAATACCTGATCGCGGGTGGCGGTGCGATCAAAGCGGTACACGCCGTCGGCTTCCCAGCGCTGCGACCACTTCGCTTCGAGCCCGTCGACGGTGGGCCTGTCGGGCACCTGCGTCATGCGCCGCAAAGCTACCGGCGCGCCCCACCGCAGGCCGCTCTAGGGCACCAGCCAGTTGCGCGATGTTTCGCAGATGCGTCAAAAGCTGTCATGAAATTGTCACAAAAAAGCAATGAGACTGACTAGTGTGTGCGTTGGTTGCCGCCTGCGGGGGCAGTCGGCAACTTCAGCCGTATTGCCGACCAAAAGGGGGTCGATTGGCATGATGGCGACAATTCTGACGCTGATCATCCTGGGAATGGTGTTCCAGGGTGCGATGGTGGTCGTAGACAGCGTCCTTGACACGATCAAAGTGAATGACACGCTGAAGTCCATTCCGATGATCGGCAGCAATCTGTACCTGATCTGGGCGTACCTGTTCGTGCTGATTTCTCAGATCAACGGCGCGAACGATGTGCTCAATCTGGGATTCGGAACGAACATGGAACTGCTGTCGCTGGGCCGCTTTGGCATGGACGTAGCGACGGCCATCGTTCTCGTTGCATTCATCCCGGTTCGAGATGCGGCAATCAGCGCCTTGAAGAAGGGCATCGGCGGTCGGGGCGACTGATCAATCCGGCAGCACGATGACACCCTGGTCGTGCAGCGCGTCAATCTCGTCGTCGCTGTAGCCCAGCTCGCTGAGGATCTCGACCGCGTGCTGGCCCAGCAGCGGGGCGTGGCGCCGCAGCCGCGTGGGCGTCGCTGAGTAGACCACTGGATCGGCTACATAGCGGTACGCCCCTTCGGTGGGGTGCTCCGAGATGCTCACGAGGCCCACGGCGGCGAGCTGAGGATCTGCGTCGAGGTCTGCCAAGTCCATGACTCTCGCGGCCGGGATCGAGTGGGTGTCGCAGTAGGCGATCCACTCGTCGGTGGTGCGGCGCACCGAGAGCTCCCCGAACAGTGCGTACAGCTCGTCAATGTGCGCGATCCGCGAGTTGTGGTCGGCAAAGCGCGGATCGTCGGCCAGCTCGGGTTGTTCCACGAACGCGAAGAAGGCTCGGTACTGCGCGTCGTTGTAGGGCAGCAGGCACACCCAGCCGTCGGCCGTGGGATAGGGCCGCCGGTGCGGCGTGAGCAGCCGGTCATAACCGAACGGCCCCTCGGGTGGCTCGAACACGGCGCCGCGGTAATGCTCCACCAAGTTGAAGGCCACCATCGTTTCGAACATGGGAACTTCGATGGCCTGGGCTGCGCCGGTCCGTTCTCGATGGAACAGGGCCGCGAGCACGGCCTCGACCACGTGCAGCCCGGTCACCTTGTCTGCAATCACCGAGGGAACGAAGCCAGGTTCGCCTGCGATGCGGCCGATCAGGTTCGACAGGCCAGACGCAGCTTGGATGGCGTCGTCGTAGGCCGCCTTGTGGCGGTACGGGCCGCCGCTGCCGTAGCCGTTCGCACGGCAGCAGATGAGCTGCGGATGCTGAGTTCGCAGGGACTCGGCGTCGAGGCCGAGACGCTCGAGTGCGGCGGCCCGCATGTTGGTGATCAGCACGTCGGCGCTCGCGAGCAGCCGCTGCATGGCTGCACGACCGGCATCGGACTTGAGGTCCAGCGCCAGCGAGCGCTTGTTGCGCTGGATGTTGAGGCTGAAGCCGGACATGCCGGCGGACCGGGCAGGCAGACCGTTGCGGGTGGAGTCTCCGTCGAGCGATTCCACCCTGATCACATCGGCGCCGTGATCTCCCAGCATGCGGCACGCCATGGGCCCCATGAGCACGGTGGTGAGATCGACCACGCGTATGCCATCGAGGGCTCCGGCCGTTTCGTTGCCGGCCGCGGCGGCGATGCCTGCAGTGTCTGGCATGACAGCCTCGCTACTCGGTCGATCCGGCTGCCGCGGCTTGGCGCTCCTCGCGCTCGGCGGCTTTGATGCCGTGGCTCATGATGATCGTGGGCGCGAGCAGCATCGAGCCGACCACGAGCGCAACGGCGATCAGCGTGCTGAGCAGTGGCGTGTATCCCCAGCGGATGCCGATGGCCCCGCAGATCAGCGACGCGGCGTACAGGCCGTACCCGGTCCGCTGCCCCAGGCTGGTGATCCGCTTCAGCCGGGCTCGCCGAGCGAGAACATCGTCCACGGTCCCATTATCTCGGCACGCTGTGGCGTTCAGGCTCCGAAGAGCTGGGGATCGTGGCTCCCTGTCGGCTCATCGCCCGAGACCCGGTCGGGTGTGCCGGTCTGATGGGTGCTTGGTTCGGTGACCTGTGGATCATGGGGCCAGGGAGCGGGGGCCGGCCACGGTGCCGGTTCGACCCTCGAGGCCCAGGCCGGCTCGCTGGGTATGGGCACCGCGCCGGGTTCGGCCGGAGCAGCCGCAGGAGCGGTCGTTGCGGGAGCTGCTGGCGGTGCTGAGCCGACAAACGGGGGATGCTCCAGAGTGGTGCGCTGTGCTGCTGGCTTCAGCACCACCGAAGTGTCGTCGAAGTCGTCAAAGAGGTCGAAGTCGCTCGGCACCGCCGCTGCGGCCACTCGATCCCGGGCACCCGGCCACATCAGCCGAAATCCGACATTCGCCAAGCCGGCGGCGGTCACCAGGTCGCCGAGCGTGATGACGTCTTTCAGCGGGGCGAGCGGGATCGCAGCGCCCAGCCAGGCGGCGATTGTCGCGCCGTCCGACCACCGGCGTGCCGCGCCGAGCAGCACCCGGTCGATCCCGTCGAAATCGATGATGCCAGCGGCTACGACGGCACCTTCGCTCACCGGGACGTAACCGTTCACCAGGAGCACGCCGAGGTTCGCAGCCATGCCGATAGCGGCGATGGTTGCGCCGGCGATGTGCCGGTTGAGCAGGCACCCCGCGAGCAGCAGCGCCAGCGAGATGCCGAGGGCGAACCGGCCGGCGAGCATGTTGGTGTCCAGCCCGACGGCGAGCGACAGGACTGCTCCGAGCACCAGCACGGGCCAGTGGTTGATTCGCACCCCTCGGATCCTGCTGAGAATTCCGGACGGCGTGCCGCCGGTGATCAGAGCGACAGCAAAGCCGACGCCGAGTCCGATGAGGGTCAGGAGCGCGATGAAGGACACCGCGTTCTGAAGATACCGAGTAGCGCGCGAGCGTTCGGGGATGCGGCGGCAGGCGGCCCTGTAGCTTTGCGCCGGCCCTTCGCCCCGGGCCTGTGGAGGAGAGACGACGTGCTGGACGTTCGAGCTGAGTTGACTGCGACCGTGTGGAAGGTGGTCGCCGAGGTGGGCTCCGCCGTAGCCGCCGGCGACGAATTGCTCATCCTCGAGTCCATGAAGATGGAGATCCCGGTGACTGCTCCCGAAGGCGGCACGCTCGCGGAGATGCATGTGGCCGAAGGCGACTCCGTTGCCGAAGGCGATGTGCTTGCGGTGGTCGCCACGTCCTGAACAGACGCGCGGCCGTAGCCTTGACCTTCCGTGGGCGCTGCCGTTGCCTTCGAGGGCGTCGTCGCCCTGCTGGACCGCTTTCCCGCATTGGCGGGCGTGGATCTGAGCGTGCAAGCCGGCGAGATGGTGTGTCTGAGAGGACCCAACGGAGCAGGCAAGAGCACGTTGCTGCGGGCCTGCGCGGGACTCGTGCCCGTGCGGGGCGAGCGCGCCGAGGTGCTCGGCTTTGACCTGAGAGCGCAGCGTCGCTCGGTCCGGCCGCACGTGGGACTGCTGGGGCATCGGTCGCCCCTGTACGGCGATCTGCGGGTCGACGACCAGTTGCGCCACTGCGCCGACATCCACCGTGCCGGGACGCCTGAAGTGTCCGCCGCGATCGAGCGTTTTGCGCTCGGCGGCCGTCTTGGTGAGGTCGCCATTCGACGGCTGTCGGAAGGCCAGCAACGGCGCGTGGCTCTGGCGTGCCTGACCATTGCGCGCCCGCGGCTGTGGCTGCTGGATGAGCCGCACGCTGGGCTTGACACCTCGAGCCGGGATGCGCTCGACGAGCTGCTGGCCGAGGCCGTCACCGCAGGCGCCACCGTGATGTTCGCGACGCACGAGACGGGTCGCTCCCGCGTTGCGGCCGCTCGCCAGGTGATGCTGGCCGGCGGCCGCGTCGAGCCGGCTGCACCCGAGCGACATGCCAAAGGCCCGACCGATGTGGCGTGAGATCTGGCTCATCTGCCGCAAGGACCTGATCATCGAGCGGCGGGCTCGCGTCACCCTGATCCAGATCGTCCCGACCGTGCTGCTGGTGCTGGTCGTCTTCGCGTTCGCTCTCGACGCGAACCCGTCGTTGCTGGGTGCGGGAGCGGGTGGTCTGTTCTGGGTGGCCGTGCTCTTCGGGGCAGTGCTCGGGGCGAAGCGAAGCTTCGACATCGAAGCCGAAGGCGGGAACCTCGATGCGCTGCGTCTCGCAGGGCTCGTGCCTGCGGCCATCCTCTGGGGCAAGGCGGCGGCGCTGGCCCTGCAGCTTGTGCTCGTCGGCGTTTTCGCTGCCGCGGGCCTGCTGGTGCTCTACTCGGTGACCGTCCACGACTGGCTCCTGATCGTGGTCGCGGGTCTGTGCGGCATGGCTGCGTTCGCCATCTGCGGGACGCTGTACGGGGCGATGACGGTAGGTCTGCGGTCGGCGGATACCCTGCTCCCGCTGCTGCTGATCCCGGTGGCAGCACCGGTGCTCTTGGCCGGAACCCGTGCGTTCGACGTGGCGCTCGGGACCAGCGCCGACCAAGGCTGGAGCTGGACAGCACTGCTCGCAGTGGTGCTCGTCACCTACATCGCAGTGGGCTGGGCGGCAGCCGGTCCGCTGCTGGAAGACGCCTGAGTCACCCGATGATCGAGACGCCTGAGCCCGACCTTCGCCAGCAGGCGCAGCGAGCCGGCTCGCTGTCGATGACTGGCAGCGTCGCCACACGGGTGCTCGGCGTGGTTGCGATCGCCGCTGTCGGCGTGATGGCGCTGCTGGCGCTGTGGATCTCGCCCCCCGATGCGGTCCAAGGTGACTCGGTGCGACTCATGTACGTCCACGTGCCCTCCATCTGGGTCGCCTATGGGGGCTTCGTGCTGACCGCTTTCGCCAGCGCCAGGGTGCTGTGGCGAACCCGCAGCGGCGTCGGCGGCACCTACGGTGTCATCGCCGATCGGCAGGCCCGGCGGTGGGACCGCGTGGCTGGCGCGGCGGCCGAGCTCGGCGTGCTGTTCACGGCTCTCACGCTGGTGACCGGTTCGCTCTGGGGCAAGGTGACTTGGGGCACCTACTGGCAGTGGGACGCCAGGCTCACCACGACCGTGCTGCTGTTCGTGACCTACCTGGGGTACTTGGCGCTGCGCCGGCTCCCGGCCGAGTCACGTGCCCGGGCCCGCAGGTCGGCAGTAATGGCGCTCATTGCGGTCGTCAACCTGCCCATCGTCCACTACTCGGTGGACTGGTGGCGCACGCTGCATCAAGAGGCCAGCCTGAACCTCGAACCAGGCGGCGACCGCAACATCACCGGCGAGATGTACTGGACGCTGCTGTACTCCTGGGCCACTTTCACGGTGGTGGCGCTGTGGATCGGCATTCACCGCTACCGGGTGTTGCGCCTCGAGGAACTCGCCGAGGAGGCGTCGCTGGAAGAACTCCTCGCCCAGCGCCGTGATGAGCAGGCGGCGGGCCGATGACCCACGCGGCAAGCGTGTTCTCGGGCTACGTGCTGGCAGCCGCGGCGACCGCCGCCTATGTCGGCTGGGTCATTCGCCGTGGACGCACGCTCGGTCGGGACTTGGGAATCGGCGCGCGAGGCCCCGTGCCCGACACCGCCGACGAGTCGCGTCCCCATGACTGACCTCAGCCCCCGGCACCCGCTGGAGGCGCCGGGTGATCGCGCGGCGGTGCGCCGGCAGATGGGACGCCGGCGCAAGGCGGTGATCGGCGCATTCGTGCTGTTGCTGCTCATCGCTGGCGGGGCGGCCACGATCGCCGGCCTGCGCAACGCCACGCTGTTCTTCCGCAATGCCGACGAGGCGATCGCAGAGCGGGTCGAGCTGGGCGACCGTCGTTTTCGCCTGCAGGGACGGGTAGTCCCCGCGTCGGTGGCCGTCGACGGCGGCGTGACCACGTTCGAAGTGATTCACAACTGCGCATCGGTTGCGGTGCGCCACTCGGTCGATCCTCCGGATCTGTTCGAGTCGCCGTGGATACCGGTGGTGCTGGAAGGGCGCTGGGTGCCAGGAGACGTCGTGACGGTCGCCGGCCGCGATACGCACTTCTTCTTGAGCGACAACATGCTGGTGAAGCACACCAACGAGTACGCGGCAGCCAACGCGGATCGCATCGGTGACCCCGACGAGCCGCCCGAGGGCTTCCTCGACGACTGCCCATTCGAGGTGCCCCGGCTGTGATCGCCGTGCTGGGCACGCTCGGCGTGGCCGTCGGCCTCGTCAGCGCGCTCGGCGGTGCCGGGGCGCTGGTTGCAGCCCGAGCGCTCCGGGAGCCCGAGCGGTGTCGCCAGGCGCTGGCGTGGATCGCGGCCATGGCCGGCGGCTGCGTGCTGGCCGTGGGAGCGATGGAGATCGCCTTGCTCACCGACGACTTCTCGCTCGCGTACGTGGCACGCAATTCCACCATCGCCACGCCGCTCATCTACAAGATCGCCACGCTCTGGGGAGCGCTCGAAGGGTCGATCCTGCTGTGGGCGCTGGTGCTGTGCGGCTATGTGGGGGCCGCGGCATGGCGCTTCCGTGACCGCACATCAGAACCGACGGTTGCCTGGGCGCTCGCGGTGATGCTGGGCGTGTGCATCTTCTTCTTCGCACTGCTCGCCGGTCCGGCAAACCCGTTCGGCACGCTTGCCGACCCGCCAGCGGACGGCGGCGGCTTGAATCCGCTGCTGCGCAACCACCCGCTGATGGCGATTCATCCCGTGATGCTGTACCTGGGGTACGTCGGGTTCACCGTGCCGTTCGGGTTCGCGGTGGCTGCGCTCATCACCGGCCAGTTCGACAGCCGCTGGCTGGCCGATACCCGCCGTTGGACGCTGGTGGCCTGGGGCAGCCTGGGCGCAGGGATCATGCTGGGCGCCTGGTGGTCCTACGAGGTGTTGGGCTGGGGCGGCTACTGGGCGTGGGATCCCGTCGAGAACGCCTCGTTGCTGCCGTGGCTGACCGCCACTGCCTTCGTGCATTCGCTGATCACCCAGCAGCGCCGTCAGATGCTGCGGGTGTGGAATCTCTCGCTGCTCATCATGACGTTCGCGTTGACCATCTTCGGCACATTCCTCACGCGCTCGGGCGTGCTCGAATCGGTGCACGAGTTCAGCGAGTCATCGCTGGGGCCGATCCTGCTGGCGTTCTTTGCGGTGATCGTGGTGAGCGGGGTGGTGCTGGTGGCGTGGCGCGGCGAGGCGCTGCGAAACCCGGCCAGCCTGCGGTCGATCTGGTCCCGGGAAGGGTCGTTCCTCGGGAACAACCTGCTCTTCGCCGTCGCAGCATTCGTGGTGATGCTCGGCACGGTGTTCCCGCTCCTGGCCGAGGCGGTCGCGTCCGAGCGCCTGGCGGTCGGGCGGCCGTACTTCGACCGGATGCTTGCGCCGGTCGGCATCGCGTTGCTCGGCCTCATGGCGCTGTCGCCGGCGCTGAACTGGCGCGACACCCCGGCGGAGCTTCGCTCGAAGCGGCTCGTGTGGCCTTCAGCGGCAGGGGCGCTGACCATGGTGCTGTCGGTGTGGGCCGGAGCGCACGGTCTGTGGCAAGTGTTGGCGCTGGGCATGGGCGGTTTCGTCATCGGCAGCGCTGCGCGGCTGCTGTGGCTGGGCGTGCGGCGCAATGGCTGGCGCGGACTGCTCGGACGCACCGGCGGCGGCATGATCGCCCATATCGGGGTCGCCGTGATCGCCTTCGGGTTCATCGCGTCGAGCGCGTACGGGTCTGAAGGCGAGTTCACGCTGTCGCCGGGGGAGTCCGGCGTGGTCGCGGGCCACCAGGTGACCTACTTGGGGCTCACCGATGAGATCGAGAGCGGCAACCGGGTTGTGCGCGTGCGCGTGGACGTCGAAGACCGGGGCATCTTCGAGCCGGCCGTGACGCGATTCGCCGAATTCGGCCAGCCGATCTCGACGCCGTCTGTGGCCACGAGCCTGATCGACGATGTGTACCTGTCGCTGGCCACCATCCCCGAAGAGGGAGACAGCGACGTAGCGCTTCGCGTGCTCATCAAACCGCTCGTGGCGTGGATGTGGCTGGGCGGTGCCGTGCTCGTGCTCGGCATTGCCGCTGCGCTTGTGCCGACTCGCATCGGCGCACGCGACCGCGTCCCGCGCCGCACTGGCTCAACCGCGGATTCCGTCGGGGCGCGCGAGTCGTGATTCCGCCATCCAACGATGCGTCGCGCGTTGAGCCGCAGGCTCCATCCGGCAACAGCAGCGACTCGGGAAGGCGACGGAGCCGCTCGTGGGTGCGGGTTGCGGCGGTGCTCGTGGGTCTGGTGGCCGTCGGCCTGATTGCACTGCTGGCGACACGTGATTCTGACGGCGGCAGCATCCGTGCCGCGAGCCCGCTCATCGGCGAGTTGGTCCCGCCATTGCGCGGCGAGCTCATCTGGCCGCCCGAGTCGTTCTTCGATGCCGGCGGCGCGCAGGCCTTGCCGGGGGTGCGGATCGGCCCCGATGACGTGGCGCGTTTCGACATCGACGCCGTGGGCCCGCTGTCGTCGAATCCGCGGTGGGTGCTGGTCAACTTCTTTGCGTCGTGGTGCGTGCCGTGCGACCGCGAACACCCTGCGCTTGCGACGTGGGCAGCTCGCCATTCCCACGATGGCGTCTTGGTGTCCGTGCCGTTCGGCGACCGGACATCCGACGCGATTGCGTTCTACAAGCGCCTCGGCGGCGACTGGTCGGTCGTCGACGATCCCGATTCCCGCTGGGCGGTGGAGTTCGGCGTGCTGCGGCCGCCCGAGTCGTTCCTGATCACACCCGACGGCATCGTGGCAGCTCGCTGGCAAGGACAGATCAGCGCCGACGATCCCGACGCGGTCATCGAACTGTTGCTGGGCGCCGCGAATGGTGATGCAGCAGCCCCATCATCTCCCGCTCTTGTCTCCAGTTCTGATTGGACACGGGCTCACGGGCCGCTCGGGCCCGGCGCTCAGCCTCTGGGCCCACCATGAGCGACTTAGGAGCAACATCGCAAACGCAGCCGATTGCACCGAGCCGAGGCGGTTCAGGAATGCGGCGCATTGGCTGGCTGGCCGTGACCGCTGTGGCCATCGTCGCTGCGGTGCTCGCCGCGACGGCGACGCGCCCGCCGGCGACAGAGGCCGAGCGTGCGTATGAGCTGAAGAAGGCGACGCTCTGCCCGGTCTGCGACGGCCAGAGCGTGCTCGAATCGAATGCGCCAGCGGCGGCAGCCATGCGCCGGCAGATCGACATGTGGGTGGATGCCGGCCGCAGCGATACCGAGATCAGGGCCGACCTTGCCGCCGCCTACGGCGACGACGTGAACGCGCTGCCGCCGGGGGAGGGGGTGGGCACGCTCGTGTGGGCGCTGCCGGTGGCCGCCTTCGCCGCGGCCGCAGCAGGGTTGTGGGCTGCGACCCGCCGCTGGAAAGCCCGCGCCGGCGCACCCGATGCTGACGGGGATCGGTCTGATGGCGACGGCGCCGAGGCCGAAGGCGGCACAGTCGGGGACGCATCCACCGCAGCCGGCAACCTCGATCTGCCGGGCAAGCGTGGCCGCGGAACCGGCTGGCGCAGCGCGACGGTGGTCACGGTCAGTGCACTGGTGCTCGTCGGGGCGGTAGCGGGCGTGTTGGTGGCGCGCTCGGCAGGGCTGCGCCTGTCGGGCGAGACCTTGACAGGCGACATCGACCGATCAGCCCGTTCATTGCTCCTTGATGCACAGCGCCAGTTCGCTGCAAATCAACTCGATGAGTCCCGCGCCACGCTGGAGGAGATCTTCCGGCTCGATCCCGACCTGCGCGGCGCTCTGGTGCTGTCAGCCCGCCTGCACCTGCGTCACTGCGAGTCGGTGTCTTCGCAGGAGCCGTCCGGTGCTGGCGAGGCGACCGATGCTCCCTCAGCCGAATGCGATCTGCAGTCGGCCCTCGTGGATCTGGACCGCGTCCTCGCGGACGACCCAAGCGACACCGAGGCACTGGCGTTGCGCGGCTGGCTGCTGGTGCGCATCCCCGACCGCGAGCTCATCGTCGCCGGCATTGCGTCGCTCGACGCTGCCGTAGCACTCGACCCCGGCGAATTCGATCCGTGGGTATTCCGCGGCTACACAGCCCGCTTCATCGAGCGCGACCTCGAAGCTGCCATCGGCTACTACGGCGCAGCGCTGCAACGCAACCCGCCCCCCGCAATGGCCGCCGCGCTCGAAAACGCAATCACCGAAATGCAAGCCGAACTCGAATAGCCGACCGCGAAGCGCCTGCGAGAGCTCACAGTTAGCTGCTTTGACGACTATTGGACGACTTCAGAATGGATGGGGATGGCGCTCGGCGAGGTGCCTAGCCCACTTGCTGTACTTGCGTTCGCGCTCAGCACGTCGTAGGTACCTCGCGGCAGAACGTTGGTTTCCCTTGGCCAGCGCCGCCTCGCCTCGAGCCTGGAACTCCTCTGCCTTCCGATCGCAAAGCCGAATCCCGTAGTCGTCGAAGCGGCTGAACTGCTGATTGATCCAGTGACCGGGACCCATCTTGACCAGTGCTTGCCCTGCACTGCCGAGGGCATCGACCCGCAGCGCGACGCGCCGCAAGCGGTTCCTTGCGACGAGTTCCAACCCGACGCTGTGCGCAATACTCAGCGGTATCAGCACCCACCACGCCGCCCAACTCGAAGAGATAATACACAGGATGGTCACGGTGACGCCCGATGCCTGGGACCACAGGTGGAGGCCAAGCGCGACACGGTCTTGCCGATAACTGACGAGACCTCCGTCAGACCAGCGGACCCTGCGGAACGTTTCCGCTACCCATGCCATCGCCTCAGCCGACTCCCGAATTCAAGGTGCCACAACGGACAACTCTGATGCACAGCGATGCTCGTCGCCCCATTCAGCATCCACTCGGGTTTCTTGCACTGCATGTCGGGGTATTGGTTGGACGGCCACCGCCAGATGAGCCGCCGCGGGGCCTGACGTGATTGTAGACGGCGCTGCCAGTGGTCCTGACGATCGCCATGCACTGCGATCGGCCACAAGTCGACAGCACGGCCGCAGCCGTGGGAGCCGCGAGCCGTGCCAGCACGACGGCGGCCAGAAACCACGCGGGGTCAGCTACCACGGGGTACGCAGCGCTCTTGTGCTCGACGATTTGGATGAGGGTTGTGCCGTCGAGGACGTAGCGGGTGGGCACTGCACCGCCGTTGGAGTCGAGGGCCCATGGCGAAGCGATACCGCCCGATTCGTTGCCATTGGAATCGAAGAACCTCACTGAACCATCCGGCTGCAATTCAGCGGTGTGGCCGTCAGGTACCGCATTCTCGAACCGGTACTCGGTGGGTGCCTCGTGGCTGTCGATCAAGAGCAGCGCAGCGAACAGCGTTCGATCGTCAGGTTCGTGCGTGAACAGCTCAACGCCTTCGACATCGGAGCCGTCGGAGAGAAGCTGGATTGCGGTGGGGATCACGTCACCGCGTGCCCAGTTGGTCTCGTATGTGGCTACCTCGGTGAAGTCGTCGGGCCCGATCGTCGTCTCGGGCAGCAGATCCCCAATCGCCTCGTTGTTAGCGGGCTGAATCTCGGCGCCGGAGCTGTCCCCTTTGTCGCCGGGCGCGGACTCCTCGCCGTCGGTACCGGGGTCGGTTTCTTCGCCAGTAGCGGGCTGGTCGCGGAATAGGTCCTCGTGCAGTTCGTTGCCGGGGTCGATGCCCATCGAGACCTCGGCTGCGGCAGGCACTGGCACCAAGAAGCTGCCCGCCAAGGTCAGGGTGGTGATCAAGGCGCAATATCGCGTTCGTTGTTTCACTGGGACTCCGTGGGTCATGCATCCATTCTCGTGCCGAAGCTTGGCGATAGTACTTCGTCCACATCCGATGGCACCGATCAGCCA
Organism: Acidimicrobiia bacterium; assembly: GCA_022821985.1. GTDB lineage: Bacteria > Actinomycetota > Acidimicrobiia > Acidimicrobiales > Poriferisodalaceae > Poriferisodalis. The sequence continues at coordinate 251,935 of JAJECP010000035.1, read as the reverse complement.
CCGGATCACGGAGGGCGGCAGTAGCGTGCTTGGCGAACGGCAGGTGCGGCTGCAATGCCGGTGCAGTCACCACGCGGCAAGCGATCGCAACCGGTCAGGGGCACCAGTGAAGGGCAAGCGTCGAGGGTCATCCGCCAACGGCGGCCCAGTCAGCGTCACTGATCAGCAGTTGGCCGCTGCGGTGGCTGACGTGATCGACCCCGAGCTGCGCCGGCCCATCGGCCAGATGGGCATGCTGCGGGCCGCCGCAGTCGCCGGGCGTGCTGCGCAGGTGCTCGTGGCCTTGCCGTCGAACGACTGGCCGGCTGCCGGCCACGTTTCGCACGCCGTGAGCGAGGCGGGGTGCGCTCTCGACGGCATCGACGACGTGGTCGTGGAGTTCACCGTGATGGACGAGGCCGAGCAGTCGGCGCTGCGGGCCCAGCTCATCGGCGACCCGGCGGCCACCGCCGGTACCCAGGCTGGCCACGGACACGCCGAAGGCCGCGAGGTGCCATTCGCCCAGGCAGGCAACAAGACCCGCGTGCTGCTCGTGGCCAGCGGCAAGGGCGGCGTCGGCAAGTCCAGCGTGACCGTCAACCTTGCGATAGCGCTCGCCCAGCGCGGCACGCGCACCGCTGTCATCGATGCCGATGTGTGGGGCTTCTCCATTCCCCGGATGCTCGGCGTGCAGCGCCCGCCCACGGTGATCGACCAGATGGTGGTGCCCACCGAGGCGCACGGCGTGCGGTGCATGTCGATGGGCTTCTTCGCACGCGAGGACCAGCCGGTGATCTGGCGTGGCCCGATGCTGCACAAGGCGCTCGAGCAATTCCTCACCGATGTCTTCTGGGACGAGCCAGACCATCTGCTCATCGATCTGCCGCCCGGCACCGGCGACATCTCGCTGTCGCTGGCGCAGTTCCTGCCCCGCTCAGAGATGCTGGTGGTGACCACACCGCAGCCAGCAGCTCAGAAGGTTGCCCAGCGCGCAGCCCAGATGGCGGGGCGGGTCAACCTGCAGGTGCGGGCAGTGATCGAGAACATGAGCTGGTTCACGGGCGACGACGGCAAGCGCTACGAGCTGTTCGGCTCCGGAGGCGGCCAGGCGCTCGCTGACGAGCTGGAGGTGCCGTTGCTGGGCCAGGTGCCCCTCGTGCCCCAATTGCGCGCGGGCGGCGACGAGGGCATGCCGATCGCTGCGGCAGATCCCAGCAGCGAGACGGCCGGTGTGTTCCAGGACATGGCGCGCCTGCTCTGCGAGGAACATCTGCCCACCCGTCGCTACAACGAGGGGTTGAAGCTGCTGTGAGCACTGCGACGATGCCGATCTCCTCGTTGGACGAGGTCAGTTTCGACAACCGCTTCACTGCCGCGCTCCCCGCCGACCCCGACGCCGGTAACAACCGCCGACAGGTTGTGGGCGCGTGCTATTCGAGGGTCGAGCCGACGCCGGTGCCGGCACCGCACCTGCTGGCGCACAGCGCAGAGATGTTCGACCTGCTCGGCTTCGACGCCGAACTGGCGAGCGATCCGGAGTTCGCCGCGGTGTTCGGCGGCAGCACGCTGCTCGATGGCATGGACCCGCATGCTCACTGCTACGGCGGCCACCAGTTCGGCAACTGGGCGGGTCAGCTCGGTGACGGCCGGGCGATCGCGCTGGGCGAAGTGGTGGACCGCAACGGCCAGCACCAGACGCTGCAGCTCAAGGGCGCCGGTCCCACGCCGTATTCCCGCACCGCCGACGGCCTGGCAGTGCTACGCAGCTCGGTGCGCGAGTTCCTGTGCAGCGAGGCCATGGCGCACCTCGGCGTGCCGACAACCCGTGCGCTCAGCCTGGTGGCGACGGGCGGCATGGTGATGCGCGACATGCTCTACGACGGCCATCCCGAGCTCGAACCTGGGGCCGTGGTCTGCCGGGTGGCGCCCTCGTTCGTGCGGTTCGGGAACTTCGAGATCTTCGCTTCCCGCGGCGACATCGACACGTTGCGCACGCTCACCGACTTCGTCATCAGCGCCGACTTTCCTGACCTGGCTGCCCACACCGAGTCCGGCAGCTCGTCGCCGGAGCGGTATGCGCGCTTCTTCGACGAGGTGGTGCGGCGCACGGCGGACATGGTGTGCGAGTGGCTGCGGGTCGGCTTCGTCCACGGGGTCATGAACACCGACAACATGTCGATCCTGGGCCTCACGATCGATTACGGCCCCTACGGCTGGCTCGACAACTACGACCCCGATTGGACCCCGAACACCACCGATGCGGCGCACCGCCGCTACCGCTTCGGCACCCAGCCGGCCGTCGCCCAGTGGAATCTCATGCAGCTCGCCAATGCGCTGTACCCGCTCGTGGGCGAAGCCGAGCCGCTGCAGGCAGCCCTCGACGGCTACGTGCCCTACTTCGAGGCGCAATGGTCGGTGATGATGGCCGCCAAGCTCGGGCTGCCGGAGCTGGAGACCGAAGCCGACCGCGAGCTGGCGAACGGCGTGCTGGAAGTGCTGCGGCTGGTGGAGACCGACATGACGGTCTTCTGGCGACGGCTCGCCACCGTGGACACCGCGGAGAGCGTCGAGCCTGCTGCGCGTATCGCCCCGCTCGCCGACGCGTACTACCAGCCTTCGGAGGTCACCGACGAGCAGCGCTCAGCCACCGCTGAGTTCGTCGAGCGCTATGCGGCACGGTTGCGAGCGCTGGGCATCGCGGACGCCGCACGGGCCGAGGCGATGAACCGGGTCAATCCCAAGTACGTCCTGCGTAACTACCTGGCCCAGCTGGCCATCGACGCCGCCACCGGCGGCCGCCCCGAGGCCATCGGTGAGTTGCTCGACCTGATGCGTCGCCCTTACGACGAACAGCCCGACCGGGAGTCCTACGCGGCACTGCGCCCCGACTGGGCCCGCACCCGAGTCGGCTGCAGCCAGCTCTCCTGCAGCTCCTAGGGAGTCACTGCCAAGCAAACCCGGCGATCCGAGCGGCCCTCAGAGTCGAGATATCGAATTCAAGGCCTCCGAGAGGCCGTCTCTGACGCTCTGCGGCGATTCATAACCGCTGGTCAGAGGTTGTTTCTGGCCGGTTGCTAAACGTTCGTATAGTAACCGATCCCGACAGGCCCTGCAACCCAGCCCCACCGCCGCTGCCCGCCGACCCGGCGCCATCGGCTCGACAGGCCCCAAGCCCGTGTGGCTGCTGGGCATCGGCTCCAAAACGCCCTGCCGGCCGTAGCGCACAGCCGACGGCCCCCAGGCATGCGTTGCGGCCTGTTTTGCGCGCTCGCAAAACGAACGATTCACGGCCGCGTCGGCCGCGCGGGCGGCACAGATGCATGGGTCCCTCCGTATCGGGCGACGCGGCCGTGGATAACGCATATCCACCTGCTTGACAACGGAGTACTCCCGCCATGACCAAACGAACCCCCGCAGCGCTCATGGCGCTGCTTGTGGCCGCTTCCACGCTCGCCATCGTCGCTGTGTCGCCCGCTGGGGCGCACACTCAAACGGTGCGCCTGTGCGCCTATGACCCATTCGCAGGCCAGCAATGCTGGAACGAAAGCGTGAGCCACACTCACTCCGACAACACGCCTTCGGGCCGCAACGGCGACAGCGACGGGCCGCGCAACGGCGGCCAGTCAGCAACGCCGGAACAGCGAGCCGAAGCCGAGCGTCAGCGCCAGCAAGCCGCAGCCGAACGCGAAGCCAGACAGCGAGCCGAGCGAGAGGCCAGGGAGAAGGCAGCCAGAGAGCAAGCTGAGCGGGAGGCCAGAGAGAAGGCCGAACGCGAGACCAGAGAGCGAGAGGCCCGGGAGAAGGCCGAGCGCGAAGCCAGGGAGAAGGCAGAGCGAGAGCGTTGCGCGGTCAGCCCGCGGCCGGCGAACTGTCGGCCGCACCAACAGGGGAACCAGAACGCCGGCGACGATGACGACAAGCCCAAGAACGGCAGCAGCATGACCGTTCAGGAGATCATCAACGAGTTCGGCTCGGTTCTCACCTGCGAATGGATCGCCGAGGCCAACGACAAGCTCGGCCTTGCCTGCGATGCCGTCACCTTCGCCACGCCGGTCTTAATCAGCGGCGTCGGAGGGAACACCAACGAGGCCGAGGTTCTGCGCGACGCCGGCGCTTGGGCAGTTTGCTACAAGGTGGGCGGCAATGTGCGTGTGAAGGTCACTTGCGTCGGCATCACCATCGTCGTGGACCCTCTGACGGACGCCATCAAAAGGCTCTCAAACCTCGGAGCGGATCGCGGCAAGATTCAGCCGCCCGACCCCGACAAGACCGACGACAGCGGCAGCGACGCGCAGCCGCCGCCGACCGGGACCACAACCCCCGACGATGACGACGACAGCGGCACCGAGGACGCGGACCCTGTGCCGACGCCTGATCCGAACGATCCCGACGGCGACTACGACGGCGACGGCAAGACCACGGCCCAGGAAGCAACCGAGGCAGCCATCAAACACCAAGCCAACGAGATCACCGACGCGGCGTACATCCGGATTCTCAAAGGGTTCTGGTGCGACCGCGGCGACACCGACTACTGCAACGAGTGAGGCGGGAACGACGATGAGCGCCCCGAGCTACCCTGACGCCATGAGCGCCGACGTGCGCCGAGCGCGACGCCCCGCCGAAAAGCCCGGCCGAAAATGGCTCGGCGATTCGTTCCGGGACAAAACCGAGAAAGCAACCGGTTCGCTCGCATTGCTGCCGATGTTCGCGACCATCGCGCTGTGGCGCGTGCTGTTCCCGGAGCGCGTCTGGCTCGGCGTGCTCTTGGCGCTAGCCGTCGGCGTCGCGACCGTAGCGGCATTCGAGGCATGGCAGCGTCGGCGAACGCCGGACGTGACAGAGCCAATCGAAGGCGGACAGCCGTACGACCCTCGCCATTGACGGCGGCCACCAGCGCTGTTGTTGGTTCGGCTTGTTTGCCTGTTGGCCGGGGCAGCCGACGCGGATTGTTGGCTGAATCCTCATCGGAGCGCGTCGGCTGCCCCTCGATGGGCGGACACCCTAGGCGGGCGCTGTGAGCACCTAGCAGGCTGCTGAAAAGGTGCCGCATTCGCGATATCGCGAATGCAAAACCGCAGGTCAGAGAGTTGGGCGGTTGACGAAGACCGACTCTTTCAGCAGCCTGCTAGGTGCGCTGTGGCGGCAGTGTCTCACGATGCGTCCCCGCGACTGGCGCGAAACGCTGGCACGCAGCGGAACGATCTGCTTGGCGTTTCTACCCGCACATTGGTTAACAGACGCAGAGGTGTTGCCCTTTGGATACTTGCTGTCATTCACGCTCGTGTCTCTCTTTCTGCTTCTCGTTCTCTGGCCGCCGCTGTTCGCGTGGATGCGGCGACGCACCCCGAGGCCGAGGGTCATTCGTTCTATGGGCGACACGACCCGCCGCCGTCGGCGTGAGTTCCCGCGGCCTTCGCCGGTTCATGTTGAGGGTTCGTCGGGCTGACGCGTCAGCGAGCGCCTGCGGCGGGTGCCGAACTGGAGGCGTCTGCTGCCTTGGCTTCGGCTTCGCGGTCGAGATGCAGCGTGTGCAGCGCGCGATTGACGGCCATGGAATTCCATGGACGCTGCCGGTCGCCCGTGGCACGAGGAAAGCGTTCGGCGGTGAGTGCGTCGGCGATTGCCCGCAGCGTCAACCCATCGGCTGCCAGCGCCTCTGCACGCCGAGCAGCCGCCCGTGTCTCGTCGCTGACCGGACGACCCAGCCGCACCCCGGCAGCGACGCGTTCTGCAAGCGCCAATCGGGTGCGCTCAGACGTCATGTCTCGTTCCATGCGCGCCATGGCGGCAATGACGGTCGCAACCGTGCGCCCGCCAGGTGTGGTGGCATCGACGCCCAAGTCGAGCATCACCACCGACCATTCCTCCCGCTCTGCGCGGTCCATCAAATCGAGCACGTCGATGACGTTGCGCCCGAGCCGGTCGAGCCGTGAAACAACGAGCACCTCGGCAGGATCGGCGGGATCGGCCAGTCGGTTCAGCAGCTTGCTGAGCACGCGCCGCTTCTCAGGGGCCACCATCCCACTGGTGCCATTCTCTTCGTGGTGCTCCACAGCGAACTGGCCCAGGCGACTGGCGGCCCAGCCATCGATGGCAGATCGCTGCGCAGCAATACCCAGCCCGCTACGCGACTGCTCGGCCGTCGAGACACGCGCATAACCCAAGGCAACCGCCTCGAACGGCTGGGAACCCGCTGCGGACAATCGCTCTGAGGCGACAGATTTCGTGATCACTGGCTCACTATATAGAGAGTTATACCGTTACGTCCACGTAGGGGTGAAGACGCGGGCATGTTGCAGGCCTCTCACCCTTGTCGCACAAGCTGCCGAAAACGGGCGACGGAGCCAGGCGCACTCGGTGCGACTCGGCGTTCGCGCCGAACCCCACCGGTAGCCTGCGGGCATGGACATCCGGATCGGCATCACGCACGGCGGTCGGGAGCTCAGCGTCGAGATCGACGACGAGGCTGCTGAAGACGCGGCGGCATCGCTCGAAGGCGCGCTCAGCGGCGACGACACGGTGCTCTGGCTGAACGATCGCAGCGGGCGCCGCGTCGGCGTGCCCATCGACAAGCTCGCCTACCTGGAGCTGGGTCCGGCCGGCGATCGGCGCATCGGCTTCGCAGCCGACTGAGATTCGGATGCGGGCGCCCGCCGACCGGCCGCTGCCCGCAGACAGCGTGCGCGACAACTCCGGCGACGGCCCGCGCGAGCACCTGCGCCGCCTGCTCGCATGGTGGTCGCTGCTGGCCGACCTGTCGTTCTCCGACCTGCTGCTCTTCGTGCCTGGACAGGTGACCGCGCTCGACGAACTGCCCGACGAAATCGCAGACGCCGACTCGAACCATCCCGACGGCCCGCCCCGTCCGTGGCGCCGCCTCGGTCCCGAGACTCCGCTGACGGTGATCGGCCAGATCCGGCCGACGACCGGCCGCACGCTGTACCGCGACGATCACATCGGGCTCTGCGTCGCCGCCGGCGAACGGCCACTGGTGTCAGAGGCCTTCGCCCGCGGCGTCATCGTGACCGGCGAGGGCCTGCGCGTGCCAGGCGACCGGCGCGCACGCATCACTGCGGTGCCGGTGACGTTCGACGGCGTGACGATTGCCGTGATGAGCAGCGAGGTGACGCCGCGCTTCACCGACATCCGTGATCCCGGCGAACTCGAGCGGACCTACATCGCGACGTTCGGGCGCCTCGCCCGCATGGTCGCAGCCGGCTCATTTCCGTATCGGGGGGCCGATGTCACCCACGAAGAAGCCCCGCGGGTAGGCGACGGCCTGTTCCTCACCGACGAGACGACACGCATCGGATTCGCCACGCCCAATGCGGTCAGCGCCCTGCACCGCATCGGGGTCGGCGGCAATGTGCAAGGGCGCCGCGTGCGAGACCTGGATCTCGGACCAGACGTCGTGGGGCGGGCGATGAGTGGCGGTATTCCCGTAGTGGACGAGGTGGAGCACCAGTCGGTGACGGTGCAGCTGCAGGCGCTGCCGCTCACCGACACGCCCGTGCGCAACGCTCTGGTGCTTCTGCGCGACGTGACCGAACTGCGCCGCCGCGACCGGCTGCTCATCTCGAAGGACGCCACGATCCGAGAGATTCACCACCGGGTCACCAACAACCTGCAAACGGTCTCGTCGCTGCTGCGCATCCAGGCCCGCCGCTTGGAGTCGCGCGAGGCGAACCGGGCGCTCGACGAGGCAGTGCGACGCATCCGCGCCATCGCGCTCGTGCACCAGACGCTGTCGACCGAGACCACCGACGATGTCGACTTCTGCGATGTGGCCGAGACGCTGACCGAGACGATGCGCCAGAGCATCACGTTCCCGGAGCGACCCATCGACTTCACCGTCTCCTGCGAAGCGGGGATGCTGCGATCGCAGACGGCCACTTCGCTGGCCGTGGTGCTCAACGAGCTGCTCCAGAATGCTGTGGACCACGCCTTTCCCCAGTTGTGGGAGATCGAGGACCAGGCGCTTGAGGCGGCGCCGGCGCTCGACGAGAGCCCCATTGGCCACGTCGAGGTGGAGATCTCCCGGCCGTCGCCGGATCTGCTGTCGATGGTTGTGCGTGATGACGGTGTCGGCATCCCGGCCGACTACGACTCGCAGCGATCAGGCGGGCTCGGCACCTCGATCGTCCGGGCGCTGTGCGGGTCCGATCTCGGCGGCACCTTCGAGGTTCGGCGCCGAACGCCCCTGCCGGGATCCGAAGCCGTGGTGCAGATCCCCCTGCGCACGATCGCCTGACAGCCGCTTGGGCGATGGCTTGGCCTGCCGAGACACCAGGCTCGTTGCGCTGAGCCGTGACGTCTGAGATCACCTGCAGTCACGAAAGCGTACGATTCTGACCGTGGCCATCGAACGCTTCACCCTCTCGCTCGAGTCAGAACTCGCGGCAATGGTTCGCGAAGCCGCTGCAGCCAAGGATCCGAGCGTGTCCCTATGGCTGGCCGACGCAGCACGCAGTCGGCTCGTCACCCGGGACCTCAGCGACGTCGTCGCAGATTGGGAAGCCGTGCACGGGAAGTTCACCGAGACTGAGGTGGCCCAAGCGCGCTCAGAGATGAGGCACTGACAGCGTTTGTGCTCAGCGCGGCGGCTTGATGTCCGCGAGCGCCGCTTCTGCCACGCGGCCACCGGGTCTGTCAGCGCGCTCCTAGCGAACAACCGGGGCGCTGAGCCTCAGCTAGACCGGCCGCCCCGCCTCAGCCACGCGACCCGAGCTTCCTCGCCGCGGTGAGCGTGGCCATGCAGGCTGCGTAGCGTTCGGGATGCCTCCGCTTCCGCCACACGAAGCTCAGCCAACTCATGCCCGCAGCAGCAGCGCCAGCGCTCGCGAACACGGCTAGCTGAGTTGCACTGGTCGGCACCGCGGTGATCCGGTTGTCGCCGAACGGTTCCAGCCACGCCGTCCCGTAGAGCCAGATCAGCAGGAAGGTAGGGCCGACCAGGAACGGCGCCAGCCCGATGCTCCACCGAATCGCCTGCCAGTAAGTCATGCCGACGGGGTCTGTCGTGCCGGTGTGCGCCTCGTCGGTCATGGTGTCAGTCTAGTTTGGGGCGTTCATCGGTTGCACCACTTCGTTTGGCCCATTTCCTCGCAGCGCCAGCGCATCCAGCGCCGAAACGCCGCCTGATATTCCGCCAAGGTGATCTCCTCGTCCCGGTAACGGCGGGCTGCCTCGCTCAGCTCGTCGTCATTCTGCTTGATCTCCGCGGCGGTCGGCTTCGGATCGGCCTCCGGCTCAGGGTCCGCGTCCTGTTCGGAGCCGTCGCCGCTGTCGTCGGTGCCGTCGCCCGAGTCGTCGTCGGTGCCGTCGGAGCTGTCGGTGCCATCGCCGCTGTCGTCATCGGTGCCCGAGTCGTCGTCGTTGTCGCTTTTCTGCCTGTTCTCTGACAGCAGGCTCTCAAAGTCGGCATTGGCCCACCTGTTTACTGCGATGGCACACGCCGCCTCTAAGGCGAGCATGCCGGTAACGCCGCCAACAGTGGTGCCGACGCCTGGGCCGCTCACAGCGGTGCCCGCCGCAGCGCCCCCGACAGCACCTAGATAGCCCGCCGGGGCGCATACGAGCACGCCGCCGGCGGTTCGGGCGTCGCGCGGCAGTTTGTTCCACAGCTCTTGCGCCTCGATATTGGCCTGAATCGCGGTGTCGCCAAGCCTCTCGTAGCTCTCAGCCTTCATCTCCTGCCCTTCCTTAACCGCGTCGATGAGGGCGTCGATGCCTCCCTTGACTGCCCCGACGGTTTCCTTCAGCAGCGTTCCGAGAGTGCCGCAGTCCGTACCCCTCGGCGGCAGCGGGTAGGTGCTGCTGGCGCTCTGTATCGCCTTGTTCACGTCGGCTTTCCAGTTGTCGCACGCGTTCGCTCCGGTGTAGCGGGGCGGATCGGTGGGGTGTGCGTCCGCGACGGCGTGGCAGCCGTCGCCGCCGTAGTGAAAGTGGCGGGTCATATGCGTGTGCGATTGGTTCCCGCAGTAGGTGATCGGCCCCGTTGCGTGGCTCGCGTCGGCGTAGGTGCAGGCTGGCCGGTCGACGCTCGCGTGGCCGTGGCCGGGGTCCCATTTGCCCACCCCGCACGGCGGCACATGGTCAGGGCCGCAGCCGCCGCTGCCGTGGCGATGCTCGCCCGAGGGGCACTCCTTCTTAGCGGCTTCCTCTGCCGCTTTTCGCTTGCGCTCTGCCTCTGCCTCGGCTGCTTTGCGCTTGCGCTCGGCCTCAGCCTCTTTGCGTTTCCGCTCTGCCTCTGCCTCGGCTGCTTTGCGCTTGCGCTCGGCCTCTGCCGCTTTTCGCTTGCGCTCTGCCTCTGCCTCGTCTGCTTTGCGCTTGCGCTCGGCCTCAGCCTCTTTGCGTTTCCGCTCTGCCTCTGCCTCGGCTGCCTTGCGTTTCCGCTCGGCCTCAGCCTCAGCCTCTTCGCGCTTGCGTTCTTCCTCGGCCTTGCGTTTGGCCTCGGCCTCTTTGCGCTTGCGCTCGGCTTCCTTCTCGCGTTCGTCGTCGTTGCGGCCGTCATCGCCGTCGTTGTCGGGCGGTATCGGGTAGCAGTTCGGATAGGTGCCCGTCAGCCCCGCGCCGCAAGAGTGCGTGTGCGCGACGTTCTCGTTCCAGCATTGCTGAACGTTCGTGAACGGGTCATAGGCGCAGCGCTTGGCGGTCTTGGTGTGCGCCTCGGCAGTCTCCGAGGTGGCAAGCGGCACCGCGACGAGCACGGCCATGAAGGCCAGCAGCGCGCACAGCGCTGCGAGGGGTCGTTTGGTCATGGCGGGAGTCCTCCGTTGCCGAGCGGGCGGTTGTGTGTGATCCACGGCCGCGTCGCCCGATACGGAGGGACCCATGCATCTGTGCCGTCCGTGCGGCCGACGCGGCCGTGAATCGTTCGTTTTGCGAGCGCGCAAGACGGGCCGCAGCGCGCGCCTGGAGGCCGTCGGCTGTGCACTACGGCCGGCAGGGCGTTTTGGAGCCGATGCCCAGCGGCTGCAAGGGTTTGCGGCCTGTCGAGCCGATGGCGCCGGGTCGGCGGGCAGCGGCGGTGGGGCTGGGTTGCGGGGCTTGTTGGGGCCGGTTACTATACGAACGTTTACCGGCCGGTCAGAAACAGCCTCTGACCAGCGGTTTCAGGTCACAAGGAGTCGGAGCTCCGCTCGGTTGTCTGGTACCGGAATGCCGCCAGACTCAACGAGATGTCGTGGGAATGGCGAGTCGCAGCACGTCGGGCACCCACTCGAGCTGGAGCTCGTCGACGGCACCGAGGTGGTCACCGTCGAGCTGGTGACCGAACGGGTACATCCCGGTCACGGTGACGTCGCGCACGTCGTCGATGCGCTGCACGACCCTCGGATCGGTGTCGCTCAGGCTGCCGTTGGCTCGGAACACCGCGGAGAGCACGTCCAGCGAATCGGCGAATCGGAGCGACCTCAACCCGACCACCGACAGTCCGGTGTGCAGCGTCGCCGCGGGAGCGATCCGCACCGGACGGCTGCCAAGGAAGGTGTAGGGATCAGTGTTCGCCGCGACGACGACGAAGCAGCCGTCGATGGTTGCTGCTGCCGGAGCCGTCGTGCGGACGCTCAGCGCGCCGGTCCGGCGGTCGTAACGGCGCAGCAATGTGTCGATGCCCGCGAGGAGGAACAGCGGGTGGCCGAGATACCGCTTGAACGTCGGGTGGCGCTCGACCTGCTCCACGATCGCGGCGTCGAGTCCCATGCCGCAGTGGAACAGGAAATAACGACTGGAGGTGCGTCCGAGTCCCGCTGAGGTGATGCTGCCGATCTCGAGTGCGTCGAGGACGGCTTGAGTCGCCGCCAGCGGGTCGTCGGGCGTGCCGATCGTCCGTGCGAACACGTTGGTGGAACCGCCCGGCAATGCGGCGAGCACGCAGTCGGTGCCGGCGACCCCGTTGGCGGCTTCGTTGAGCGTGCCGTCGCCGCCGAGCACGACCACCGCGTCGGTGCCAGTCGCCGCCGCCCCGCGTGCTAGGCGAGCCGCGTGGCCTCGCCGGTTGGTAAAGGCCACCTCGGTGTCGTGCCGCTCCGAGAGCGCCGTGTGGATGAGCACGCGCGTACGGGCCGTTGTCGACGATGCCGAATCGTTGACCAGCAGCAAGACACGCACTGCGCAAGTCTCGCCCCGGCGCGAGCCTGCGAGCGCCATCAGACAACGGGTGTGGCATCGAAGCCGTGAGTCGGCAGACTGCCGAGCCATGAAGGTCGTTGTGTGCGTCAAGCAGATCCCAGACCCGGCTATCCCGGGCGAGCTGGTCCCCGAGACCGGGACGCTGAACCGGGACGACAAGCTGATCCTGGACGAATCCGACTCGTACGGCGTCGAGATGGCGCTGCAGCTTGCCGAGGCGGCCGGCGGCGGCCAGGTGTCGCTGGTGTCGATGGCACCCCGTTCGGAGACGAGCGGTCTGCGGACCGCGCTCGCCATGGGCGCCGACGATGCGGTGCTCATCAGCGACGATGCGCTCGCCGGCAGCGACGCGCTCGGCACGGCCAAGGTGCTGGGCGCCGCGATCTCCGAGCTCGAAGCCGACCTCGTGCTCGCGGGTGTCGAGTCCAGCGACGGGTACACCGGCACCGTCCCCGAGATGATCGCTGGCGTGATGGGGCTGCCGTCGATCACATTCGCGAAGCAGATCGAGATATCCGACGGTGTCGCCAGCGTCCAGCGGCAGACCGAGGCTGGCTACGACCAGGTGGAGTGCGCGCTTCCGGCCGTTGTATCGGTGACCGCGGGTGTGGTCGAGCCTCGCTACCCCTCATTCAAGGGGATCATGGCGGCCAAGAAGAAACCGGTCGACTCGAAGGACCTCGCAGCCCTCGGCATCGATGCGGCCGCGGTCGGCGTGGCCGGGGCACGCCAGGAGACGGTCGAGGTGACCGATGCGCCCGAGCGCGAGGCCGGCGAGATCATCACCGACGAGGGCGATGCGCACGCCAACATCGTCGAGTTCCTGACCGAGCTCAAGGTCATCTGACCCGCCCGCCAGCTGCCGGCTGACTGAGCCTCCTGATCCACTCACCCACGAAACCGACTGGAACCACCCGCAATGACGCTTGCACAGATTCTGCTCTTTGCTGAAGGCGATGCCGACGGTGCCTCCGGCCTCACGCTGGAACTGGCCACCAAGGCCCGCACGCTGGCCGACACCGTCACCGCATTCGCACCGGCACACGGCGAAGCCATGGCTGCCGAGCTGGGCGCGCACGGCGTGTCGACCGTGTACGCACTCGAAGGGCTCGGTGACGGGCTGGTCGGCGTTCACGCCGCCGCGGCGTTGGCCGGGCACATCGAAGCCACCTCGCCCGATGCCGTGTTCTTCGGCCAGACCACCGACGGGCGCGACACCGCCGCCCGGTTGGCAGTGCTGGCGGATCGTCCCGTGTCCACCAACAACGTGGGCGCCGAGGTCGTCGATGGAGGCCTCGTCACCGAGGAGCCCATCTTCGGCGGCACGCAGAACATCTTCACTGCGTACCGGGCATCGGCACCGGCGCTTGCGATGTTCCGCCCGAAGAGCTTCGAGGCCGAGCCAAGCGGCGGCGGGGCTGCTGCGGTCGAGAGCGTGGCAGCAGTCGACCCCGGCGAGGCAGGACGTGCGACCGTGACTGGTCGCCATGCCGAGGAGCGCTCGGGCCCGCAGCTCGATGACGCCGCTGTGGTGGTGTCGGGCGGTCGGGGGCTGGGCCAGCCCGAGGCGTATTCGATGGTCGACGAGCTGGCGGGCTTGCTGGGGGCCGCGTCCGGCGCGTCGCGCGCCATCGTGGATGCCGGCTGGGTTCCCTATGCCAAGCAGGTGGGCCAGACCGGCAAGGTGGTGAAGCCCAGTGTCTACATCGCCTGCGGCATCTCAGGCGCCACCCAGCATCTGGTGGGCATGAAGGGCTCCAAGAACATCGTGGCCATCAACAAGGATCCAGAAGCGCCGATCTTCGGCGTCGCCGACCTGGGCATCGTCGGCGATGTTCACAAGGTGATGCCAGCGCTGATCGAAGCCCTCAAATCGCGCTAGTTAGACCAGCGGCCGCGGCATTTCCCGCTGGTTAGACCAGCGGCCGCAGCATTTCCCGCTGGTTAGACCAGCGGCCAGGGCCAGCGGCGGCCGCCGTCGTCATCGGGGAACTTGCCGAAGCTGGCGAGCCATTCGGCGCGTTCAGCGAGCGCGCCGAGTTCGTCAGGCCGCAGCCATGTCGCGAGCTCGGCAGGCGGATCGGCTGCCGATCCGATGGCGGCGCCAAGCTCGTCGTCGAACGGTTCGCCCCCGAAATCCCAGATGACCGTCCGCAGCTTGAAGTCGCTGGCGAAGCACAGGCCCTGGTCGATGCCATAGATCGGCCCCCAGCGCGACGCCAAGCAGTGACCCGACTTGCGGTCGGTGTTATTGGCGATGAAATCGAACGCGCAGATCCGCCGCAGGTCGTCATGGTGCCGGTCCTCGGCAACCAGCGTGAAGTAGTGCTCTGTGAAGTCCGCGTCGATGAAGAGCTGGACCGACCCCACCCCGAGCGGGCCGTCGCGCTCGACTGTGGGCGGGATAACCTGCCAACCCAAGGCCTCCGACAGCTCGAACGCAGCGATCTCGCGCCGGTACAGGCCAGACGGAAAATCCCACAGCGGTCGCTCTCCCCGCTCCGGCTTGTAGATCGCGGCCGTCGGAGTGGTGGCGTGATCGATCCGCACCAAGAAGGTGGCGTTGCTGCTGTAGGGCATCCGTCCCAGGATCGAGATGTCGCCCTGCTGCAGCACCTCCAAGGCAACGGTGGTGGGCGCGTCCCAGACGACCGGCAGCTCGAGTTGCTCACCGTCTTCGCTGCGGGGCAGCACATGGTGCGGGGCCGGTTCGTTCACGCCGAACCATTGGGTCGTGGAGCCATCAGGTGCGGGGCGGACGGTGCCCGTTGCGCATGCCGAAGTCTCGGCCCTCTTCGACGAGCAGCAGTGCTTGCTGAGCGAATCCGAGTGCCGTCGCGTAGTCGAGATGGATGCGGGCTCGACCGCCGGTGCGTTCGTCGTCCTCGGGCGACATCTCTCCTGCAGCGCCCGTGTCGGCGTCGGCATCGTCGTCGTCATCGTCATCGATCTCGTCGGCGATGACCACGATCACCTTGCCCTCGGTGTCCATGCCGGTGGCGAGGCGGCCGACAGTCCACGCGGCGGTAACCGGTTCGACCAGCTCGCCGAAGGCCGCCGCGGGTCCCTCGTAGCTCTCGCCCTCAAGCAGCTCGCTGAGCAGGTTCGCCAGCGCCCAGACCTGCCCCTTCTCCAGCTTCAGCGAGACCACATGACCGGCCTCGGTTGCCTGCAGGAAGAAGATCCGCTGGCCGGGCGGCCCGACGGTGCCCGCCACGAACGTGTCGGGATTGCGGAGGTCGAAATCGTCACTCATGCCGGAGCCAACGCTGCGAGGTCAGACGTGCTGTTGGTGGCCAGCACGACGGGGCCGTCAGCGGTGTACAGGATCGCAGTCACCGAGCACGGCGACACCACGATCCGCTGGAAGAGATCCAGATGGGTGCCCATGGCGTCTGCCACCAGCGCCCGTATGGGGTCGGCGTGGCTGACGGCGACAACGGTCGCGCCGCGATGGCGGGCCGCCAGCTCGCTCGCCGTCGCCGCTATGCGCGCCTGCATCTGGCGGAACGTCTCGCCGTCGGGGAAGCCAAAGCCGCTGGGGTAGCGCTGCACCTGCGACCACGCCGCCAGCTTGCGCAGCTGATTGAGCTTGCGGCCTGTCCAGCGGCCCATATCTGCTTCGTTGAGGCCGTCATGGGTGCGCACGCGGCGTCCGAGCGCGGCAGCAATCGGCGCGGCGGTCTCCTGGGCACGCTCCAGTGGGCTGGCATAGACAGCCGCCACCCGGCGCCCGCCTGCGGCGATGCGTTCCGCAGCGCGCTGCGCTTGTTGCGTTCCGGCCTCCGACAGGTGCACGCCGGGTCGCCGGCCGTAGAGCTCGACGCCGGTGGTCGGCGTGAGTCCGTGCCGGACGAACAGCAGCAGTGTGGGTCGAGTTCGGTTCGGCACCGGGCCGAAGCTACTTGCCTGGCACACTCGCAGGGTGAGCGCTCCACCGAGCCAGCCCGGCGATGTCACAAGCACCGCGGCCTTGCGCTTGCTCAACGACGAGGTCGTGGCATGCAAGCGTTGCGACCGCCTCGTCACGTGGCGCGAGCAGACCGCCGCCGACAAGCGGGCGGCGTTCGCCGAGGACGAGTATTGGGGCCGCGGCGTGCCCGGCTTCGGCGACCCTGCAGCAGCGGTCGTGCTCGTCGGCTTGGCGCCGGCTGCACATGGCGCGAACCGCACGGGCCGGATGTTCACCGGCGATCGCTCGGGCGACTTTCTCTACGCGGCCCTGCACCGCTGTGGCTTCGCCAACCAGCCGACATCCGTGCGCGCCGGCGACGGGCTTGCGCTGCGCGACGCCTACATCACGGCGGCGGTTCGCTGCGCGCCGCCGGCCAACAAGCCCACTCCCACCGAGCGGGACGCCTGCCGGCCATTCCTCGAGCGCGAGCTGGCGCTGCTGGTCAATGCTCGCGTCGCAGTCGCCCTGGGCGCATTCGCGTACGGCGTGCTGTGCACGATCGGCGGCGTGCGGCCCCGGCCCCGCTTCGGCCACGGTGTGATCGCCGACGTGCCTGCCGCCGACGGGTCAGCCAAGCCCCCGCCGCTCGGCGGCATCTCCCGCATCATCTGCTCGTTCCATCCCAGCCAGCAGAACACCTTCACTGGCCGTCTCACTGCGGACATGGCCGATACGGTGCTCCGCGATGCGCGCCGGCTGGCGAATCTGTCGCCTGGCTGAATCGATGAGGCCCCACCTGAAGCGGGGTGCATGTCTGTTGGCTGCCCTGCTGGCATCGGCGGCAATGTTGGCGTGCTCGGCCACCGTGATCGAGGTGGAGCCGGCAACCGGCGATACCGATGCTGATGTGCTGCTTGGCAATCCCGGCACGCTGGTTCCGCCGACCGTCACCGTCGATGGCGCGCCGGGGTTGCTCGCGATCGAACCGCTTATCGCTTTCATGGATGCGTGCGTGGGAGACGCAGGTCTCGTCGGGCCTTGCCACTGTGCGGCCGACCGCATCGAGGGCAGCCTGACCGTCATCGATCTCGAGGTGTTCGAGGACCGCATGTCGGGTGCGCTGGAGTTCTCTCCTGAACTGGCGGGCGCCTTGGTGGACTGCCGTGAGGCCGGGCCGCCGCCCGAATGGTCCGATGCCCAACGGCAGACGTACCTGGATGCGTGCTCGGCCGGTTCAGACCGGATGAGGAGCTTGTGCGCCTGCTCGCTGGCTCGTGCTCAGGAGGTCATCCCCGCCCATCGGCTGAACGACTTCCTCGCGAGCAACGAGGTTCAGCCCGGCATCGTCGACTTCCTGAACCTCTGCCTCTAGCCCCTATTTCTTGGTGGGCTCGGGCAGCAGCGCCGGCTTCTCCCACGCGAACTTCGGCCAGCGGACACGCGACTTCTCGCTGAGCTTGTGCATGAGCGCGATGGCACCCGGGTCCTCGTCGCCGGGGCGCCCGATCAGCGAGCCGTCGGCGAGCATCTTCATGATGATCTCGCGGCCGATGTCGGTGCGGACGATCGTGAGGGTCCAGTCGCTGTACTTGCCGATGCCGCCGGTGGAGATGTCGGCATGCTCGGCGGCGAAGTCGGGGCAGTGGTTGCAGCCTTCGCGGGTCCAGGCGTGGCACTCCTTGAGGTTGATCTCGTAGTAGCCGCCGTCGTGGGTCCAGATCTGGAAGACGCCCTTGATGTTGGTCTTGCGGATCCGGTGGCGGTCGAGGCCGTACTTCTGCTCGAACAACTCCTCGAAGATGGCTTCGTCGAACGACTTCGAGCACAGCAAGCCGATGTTCAGCACGAAGCGGTTGCCGACCTTGCCGACCTTGCGCGACTTGGCGACCGGCACGATCGAGCTCTGGCAGCTCATGCCGACCAGCGCGATCTTCTGTGCGCCGGCCTCCATTGCCTCGTCGTAGGCGAGCGTGTTGGCTGAGTACGTGTAGCGGCTGCCCGCACCGCGCAGCACGTCGTCGCGGTTGAAGGCCACGCCCGGCGAGGCGGTCCACTGGTTGCCTTCGCCCTCGCCGACGTACGACGTGAGGGCGGCGTCGATATAGCCATGGTCGAGCGCCCAGATGAGGATCGCCGACACCAGCCCGCCGTCCTGACCGATCTCGTGGACGAAGTCGTCGGACGCCCTGGTCAGGATGATGTCCTTGAATACACCCGATGGCTCGTCGACGGTGCGGTGGCGGCCGAACATGAAGTCGTCGGCCTCGTCTTCCCATGTACGGAAGCGAGGGCAGGCACGGGTGCAGCTCGTACAGCCCTTCTGGCCGTGGCCGCAGTCTTCGAGACCGAGTTCCTCTTCGAGGTGGAATGGCGTGAACCCGCCCTGCACGTGCTCGTAGCCGATGACGTCGTGCGGGCAGGAGATCACGCAGCCGGCACATCCGGTGCACAGCCCGGTGGTGATGACCTCGTCGTACAGCTCTTTCCACTGGAAGGTCCATCGCTGCGGCGCCCCGTTGGATGCGGGAGGGGCCTCGGTCGTTTCCCCGGTCATTGCCATGTCGCCAGACTACGGCAGGCGTCTCGAGAACGAACAGCGACGACCTCGCAGGGCGACACGACCGGCCTAGGCCCGCGGAGCGCTGAAACCGCTGCTCAGGGCTCTAGGGTGGCGCGCCGTGACAGAGGCTGAACTGCTGGAGCTCCTTGAGCAGGGACGGGTGGCGACCCTCGCGACGATCCGGTCCGACGGTCGCGTCGACCTGGTGCCATGCACCTATGCGTTCGAGGACGACGTGGTGGTGACAGCGGTCGACCACAAGCCCAAGACGACTATGGACCTCAAGCGGCTCGACAACGTTCGGCGCTTCCCCGAGGTCACGATGCTGATCGAGCACTACGACGACACAGACTGGGAGCGCCTGTGGTGGGTGCGCCTGCGCGGGCGCGCTGCGGTGCACACCGAGGGTGCACAGCACCGGCATGCGATCGAGCTGCTGTGCAAGCGCTACCCGCAGTACGCCGCCGAGCCGCCCGTCGGCGCCGCCATCGTCATCCAGCGCACCGAGCTCACAGGCTGGTCCGCCACGGGTTGAGCGCCCCGGCCGGCATGGTGCCGGCGCCGCCAGCACGTCGGCATGGTGCCGGCTCAGCGCCCTCGGCAGGATTCGAACCTGCGCACATGGCTCCGGAGGCCACTGCTCTATCCCCTGAGCTACGAGGGCTGAACGCCCGGACAGTTGCCCAGGCCCACCGCCCGGTCAAGCTACCGACCGCCGTCGCGCCCCACTCCGGCGACGAGGCCGAGGCTGGCGCCCAAAATTGTCCCGAGGTTCGGCACCCGGCAGGGATAGGTTCGCTTCGGTGACGGAGCTGTGGTGATGGAAGCAGTGCTGGCTGGCGCTATCTCGACAGCGTTGACGCGCCTCGGCGTCGACGCAGATCCGTCGCGCATCGGCCTCGAACGTCCGGCTCGCACCGATCACGGCGACTGGTCCACAAACGCCGCGTTGGTGAGCGCGAAGGGAGCGGGGTTGCCGCCTCGCGAGCTGGCCCAGCAACTCGCCGCGGAGCTCGACGGTGCCGGCTTGCCGCATCTCGAACGAACCGAGGTGGCCGGTCCCGGATTCGTGAACCTGCACCTGGCGCCGTCGTGGCTGCACGAGGTACTGGCCGAGGTCTTGCTCGAGGGAGTCGACGGGTACGCGTGCAGCGACATTGGCAGCGGACAGACCGTCAATCTGGAGTTCGTTTCTGCCAATCCCACCGGCCCGCTGCACGCTGGCGGGGGCCGCTGGGGCGCATTCGGCGACAGCCTCGCCCGCCTGTTCCGCCGCTGCGGCTATGCCACCGTCACCGAGTACTACGTCAACGACCGCGGCGCGCAGATGGAACTGTTCGGACGGTCGCTGGCGGCTCGCTTGGCCGGCGAACCGGTGCCCGACGACGGCTATCACGGCGAGTACGTCATTGAGTGGGCGAACGAGTTGGCCGTCGAGCTTGA
The DNA here is from genome assembly GCA_022821985.1 of Acidimicrobiia bacterium. Classification (GTDB taxonomy): domain Bacteria; phylum Actinomycetota; class Acidimicrobiia; order Acidimicrobiales; family Poriferisodalaceae; genus Poriferisodalis. Next base: position 231,926 of record JAJECP010000035.1, on the reverse strand, counting down.
GGCCAACTCCGTTGTTGGCGATGCAGGTCCTCTGGCCGTAGTTGAGGCCCGGGGTGGCACCGCCTTCGCGGCATCGTGGGGTCGCGAGCGGGCGTTGCGCGACGTCGCAGAGTCGCTGGCGGCCATGAACGTGGGCTTCGACCGTTGGCAGAGCGAGGCATCGCTCGTGGATTCGGGCGCCATGGACGATGTGATCGAGCGGCTTCGCGATGCGGGGCGGGTGTACGAACAGGACGGCGCCGTCTGGCTCGCGACCAGCGAGTTCGACGATGCCAAGGACCGGGTCTTGCGTCGCAGTGACGGCGAGCCCACGTACTTCGTGCCCGACATCGCCTACCACCACGCCAAGTTCGGCCGCGGTGATCGCGTCATCGACGTGCTGGGCGCCGATCACCACGGCTACGTGCCGCGCATCGCGGCGGCGATGCAGATGCTCGGGCACGCGCCCGAGGCCTATGAGGCCATCGTCGGCCAGAACGTGACGCTGATGCGTGACGGCAAGGTCATCGAGCTGTCCAAGCGCACCGGCACGATGGTCGAGGTGCGCGAGCTCATCGACGCGGTGGGTCCCGATGTGGCGCGTTTCGCGTTCCTGCTGCAGTCGATTGATTCACGCCAGACCATCGACATCGACCTGTTGTCGGCGCAGGCTGCGGAGAACCCGGTCTTCTACGTGCAATACGCGCACGCCCGCATCGCATCGGTCGCTCGCCGCGCTGAAGCGGACGGCGTTGCCCCCGTGCCACCGCCAGGCACCGATCTCTCCCCGCTCAGCGGCGACCGGGAATTGGCGCTCTTGCGGGCGCTCGAAGTGCTGCCGTCGGTTGTGGAGATCGCGCTCCGAGAGCGCGCGCCGCACAAGGTGACGACCTGGGTGCGCGACTTGGCGGCTGCGTTCCACGGCTTCTACCACGACTGCCCGATCCTGCATAGCCAGATCCCGCCTGAGGTGCGAGACGCCCGGCTCTGCCTCACCGAGGGCACGCGCATCGGCTTGGCGATCGGCCTCGACTTGCTCGGCGTGGACGCGCCCGAGACAATGTGAGCGGGAAGCGACGGTCCGGCGATGACTACTGAGCCGCACAGCGCGGCAGCCGCTGAAGGCGAGGTGCCGGGTGATGATCCCAGCGGTCCGATCCCGTTGCGCCTGCTCCCCGACACAGCTCGCGTGTCCGGGCATGGCCACCTGCACATCGGTGGGTGCGACCTCGTCGACCTCGCCGCCGAATTCGGCACGCCGCTGTTCGTGTACGACGAAGCACACTTGCGCGCCGGCTGCCGCAAGGCCGTGGGGGCCTTCGACGGGGGAGCGGCCTATGCCGCCAAGGCGTTCCTCTGCGCCGCCATGGCTCGGCTCGCGATCTCCGAGGGCATGGACATCGACGTAGCCAGCGGCGGAGAGCTGCAGACGGTATTGCGAGCCTTGGGCGACGACGATGCCGCGGCTGACGGCGACGTGGCGCAGCGCGTCGTGCTGCACGGCAACAACAAATCGGTCGCCGAGCTGACGATGGCGCGCGAAGCAGGCGTGGGCCGCATCGTGGTCGATTCCTTTGCCGAGCTGGACCGTCTCGACGAGCTGCACCGTGCCGATGGGGCAGTGCCCCGGGTCCTGCTGCGGGTCACTCCGGGTGTCCGGGCCGAGACTCACGAGTACATCTCGACCGGGCAGGCCGATTCCAAGTTCGGCTTCGGCATCGGCCAGGGCGTCGCGATAGCTGCCGTTGAACGTGCGGCTGCGATGTCGTCGATCGAACTCGTGGGTATCCACTGCCATATCGGCAGCCAGGTGTTCCGCGTGGAGAGTCTGGCCAAGGCGCTTGATGTCGTCGCCGAGTTCGCAGCGCCGCTGTTCGGCGAAGCTGGTCCGGCTGCCGGTCGCCTCGAAGAGCTGTCCATCGGCGGCGGACTCGGCGTCGCGTACGTCGAATCGGAGCAGGCGCCCACGATCACCGAATGGGGAGATGTCCTGTCGAGCAGGTGGGCTGCGCTCGCTCGACAGCACGGCCTTGGAGCACGGCTCGTTGCCGAGCCGGGGAGAGCCATTGCCGCAGCGGCCGCCGTGACGCTCTACACGGCGGGCAGCATCAAGGAGGTGCCGGGCGTGCGGACCTATGTCGCCGTCGACGGCGGCTACGGCGACAACCCGCGCCCGATGCTGTACGGCAGCGACTACACCGCATTCATGCCCGCTCGTGCGGGCGAGCCCCGTCCCGATCGAGTGCGGCTGGTGGGCAAGCACTGCGAGTCGGGCGACGTGATCGTGCGCTCTGCTCCGATGCCGGCGGGACTCGCCCCGGGCGATCTCGTTGCCACGCCGGTGACGGGGGCCTACGGCTATTCGATGGGCGCGCCCTACAACCGCATCGGTCGCCCGGCAGTCGTGTTCGTGGGCGGCGGCGACGCCCGGCTCGTCATCCGCCGCGAAACCGTCGACGACATGCTCGCCCTCGACGTTCGCTGAGATTCGGCGGTCTCTGCGCATCGGCGTCGGGATGAGCGTCGCAGAAAACGCTGCGGGTGTGCGGGTGTGCTGGCGGTACCGTTTCGGCCGTGCCTGAAGCTGCTGTCGAGCCTGCGCCGTCCTCCGCCGCTCATGCGAGCGGGCCGCGGCCGCTGCGCGTCGGCATCCTGGGCTGCGGAAACGTCGGTGCCGCGCTCGTTGCGATCCTGCGGCGCGACGCTGCGCACCTGGCGAGCCGCACCGGATTGGACTTCGAAGTCGGCCGGGTCGCGGTCCGCAATCTCAGCGCCGAGCGCTCGGTGGAGCTGCCCGACGGCGTGCTGACCCGCGACAGCGAGTCGCTGGTGGCGGCCGACGATGTGGACGTCGTCGTTGAGGCAATGGGCGGCATCGAGCCCGCCCGGCACTTGGTCAGCGCCGCGCTCGGTGCAGGCAAGCCGGTCGTGACGGCCAACAAGGAGCTCATCGCCAACGTCGGCGAGGAGCTGTTCGCCCTGGCTGCTGCCAACGGCGTCGACCTGGCATTCGAGGCGGCTGTCGCCGGCGGCATCCCGCTCATCGGCGTGCTGCGCAACTCGCTCATCGGCGAACGCATCACCCGCGTGATGGGCATCGTGAACGGCACCACCAACTACATCCTCACCCGCATGACCGAGGACGGGGCCGACTACGCCGACGTGCTGGGCGAGGCGCAGCGGCTGGGCTATGCCGAGGCCGATCCGACCGCTGACGTGGAGGGCTTCGATGCGGGCGCCAAGGCGGCGATCCTGGCCATGACGGCGTTCGGCGCCAAGGTGGTGGCCGGCGACGTCTACCAGGAGGGCATCAGCGGCATCGGCAAGGGCGACATCGCAGCAGCCGCCCGCATGGGCCACGTCATCAAGCTGCTTGCCGTGGCCGAGCGTCAGAACGGCGAGATCGCCGTACGGGTACACCCGGCGATGGTGCCGGTCGACCACCCACTGGCCTCGGTGCGCGATGCCTTCAACGCGGTGTTTCTGGAGGGTGAGGCTGTCGAGGACCTGATGCTGTATGGGCGCGGCGCAGGCGGGTTCCCCACAGCCAGCGCCATGCTGGGCGACCTCATCACCGTGTCGCAGAATCTCCGCCGGGGAGTGTGCGACGGGTTCGGCTCGTTGAGCGCTGCGCGGCTGCGCCCAATTGACGAGACCTACACCGCCTACCACCTGCAATTCGATGTCACCGACAAGCCAGGCGTGCTCGCCGCGGTGGCCGGTGTGTTCGGTGAGCACGGAGTGTCGATCCGCTCGGTTGAGCAGACCACCCGGGCCGGGGCGGCCGACGACATCGCTCACCTGGAATTCATCACCCACCGCGCCCGCGAAGCCGATGTGGCCTCCACGCTGCGGGATGTGCGCGAGCTCGACGCGGTGCGGCGTATCGGCAACGCGATACGCGTGATCGGCGAGTAACTGCCGGGATCTGCCGAGGCGACCATGCGCTACGTGAGCACGCGGGGTGACGCCCCGGTCCTCGAATTCGGCAATGTGCTGCTCGAAGGCTTGGCCGCCGACGGCGGGCTGTACGTGCCTCGCGAGTTCCCTGTGCTCAGCGTGGGCGAGCTGCGGGAATTTGCCGGGCTTGAGTACCACGAGGTGGCGACACGGGTGTTGGCACCGTTCGTGGCGCCGTCGCTGAGCGTCGATGATCTGGCGCCACTGGTGCAAGACGCCTACTCGACGTTCGCGCACCCCGATGTTGTTCCCCTCAGCGCGCTGGCGGCCGGCGAGCACCTGGTCGAGCTGTTCTGGGGGCCGACGCTGTCATTCAAGGATGTCGCCCTGCAGCTGCTGGGCCGCCTATTCGAGCACGAGCTGGCCCGGCGCAGCAGCTTCATGACCGTCGTGGGAGCCACTTCGGGAGACACCGGGTCTGCCGCGATCGAAGCTTGTCGGGACCGGGCGGGCATCGAGTTGGTGATGCTGCACCCCGCTGGCCGGGTCACCGAGATCCAGCGACGCCAGATGACCACGGTGGACAGCCCGAACATCCACAACGTGGCCATCGACGGCACGTTCGACGACTGCCAGGACCTGGTGAAGGCGCTGTTCGCCGATCGGCCGTTCCGCGAGCAGATGCGGCTGGGTGCGGTCAACAGCATCAACTGGGCGCGCGTCGCAGCGCAGACCGTCTACTACGTGACCACGGCAGTCAGACTCGGCGCCCCCGAGCGGGCCGTCTCGTTCTGCGTGCCGACCGGCAACTTCGGCAACGTCCTCGCGGGTGATGTGGCCCGGCGCATGGGTCTGCCCATCGACCGGCTGGTGGTGGCCACCAACCACAACGACATCCTGGCTCGCACCTACCGCACGGGTGACATGTCGATCAGCGAGGTTTGTCCTTCCACCAGCCCGGCGATGGACATCCAGGTGTCGAGCAACTTCGAGCGGCTGCTGTTCGAGCTGGGAGACCGGCGAGGTGCTGCACTGGCTGCCGACATGGCCCGCTTCCGGGCCGAGAACTCGCTCGCACTGGCGCCTGAGGCGCTGGCAGGTCTGCGTGCAGGCTTCGACGCCGGCTCGGCGAGCGAGGACGAGGTATCGGCCACCATCGCAGCAGTGAACGAGGTCGACGAGCGGCTCATCGATCCCCACACGGCGGTAGCACTGACCGTCGCGCGTCGAGATGCTCCCGCTGGCGGCTGGACCACACCGATCGCCGTGATGTCCACCGCGCACCCCGCCAAGTTCGGCGAAGCAGTACTCGAGGCCACCGGTCGCCAACCCGATCTCCCGCCCGCGCTGGCGAGCCTCGCAAACCGGGACGAGCACGTCACTGCGCTCCCGAACGACCTCGCCACGCTCCGCGATTTCGTCAGGTCGGCTGTGCAGTAGTGGCATCGGCTGGGTGGCGGTAGCGTCGGCGCCGATCGACGGTTCCCTAGTGCAGGGTTCGCTCGGGCGTCGCGGGACCGGATCGCTGGGTCGGGCGACAAGGCCTGTCACAGCAAACACAGACTTACTTCGCTGACCCGCCGGGCGCAGCGAGAGCAGGCTGGAGCTTGCGAGGAAGCAATGTCAGACATGCCGGATCGTGCCTTGCTGGAATCCAAGGAGCGAGACGAGCTGCTGCAGATCGCCGCAGCACTCGGCGTCGAGGTCAACCCCCGCGCCCGCAAGAACACCATCATCGGCGCGATCTTGGCCCCCGACGGCGAGGCGGGCACCGGTGAGGAAACCGGTGACGGCTCTGCTGAAGCCGCGCCCGTGTCCAAGGCTCCGGCAGTCACCAAGCGCACCCGTACGCCGGCACCGCCAGCCGACGCCGCACCTGCAACCGGTGATGACGCCCCTGCAGAACAGCCAGCCGAGGCGAACGACCCAGGTGCGTCAACCGAAAGTGCCGCCGAAGCGGAGGGGGAAGCTGGCGAAGCAGCCGACGCCGGGGCGGCCGCGCCCGATGCTCCGGTAGCCGAGGAAGGCAACCGACGGAGCCGCCGGCGAGGTCGAGGGCGCGACGACACGCAGATCGTCGGCGAGACCGTTCACTGCGACGGCCTGCTCGACCTGCGCGACGAGGGCTACGGCTTCCTGCGCACGAACGGTCCGCTGCCGTCGGCCGACGATGTCTACGTCGCAGCCCGCCAGGTGCGCCAGTACGACCTGCGCCGCGGCGACCGGATCACCGGTGTCAGCCGCCCGGCCGCCCGCAGCGAGCGCAACCCTGCGCTGCTGCGCCTCGACACGCTCAATGGCGAGCCGCCGCCCGAGCAACCTGAACGACCGCTGTTCGACGACCTCACGCCGGTGCTGCCCACCGACGCGTTGCCGCTGGCCGGCGAGCAGGGCGCCGGCGCCCTGGCACCCATCGACTACCTCTCGTTGATCGGACTGGGCTCTCGCGGCTTGCTGACCGCGAGCGGGACGCGGTCGGCGTCTCCGCTGATTGCGTCCATGGCCGCTGCGGTCGGCGATCAGCATCCCGACATTCACCTGATTGTCCTGCTCATTGCGGAGCGGCCCGAGGACGTCACCGACATGACGCGCCGGCTCGAGACGTCCGGCGAGGTTCTGGCATCGACCTTCGATCGGCCTCCCGAGGAGCACCTTGCGGTGGCCGAGCTCACGCTGGAGCGCACGAAGCGCATGGCAGAGGCCGGGGCCGACGTGGTCATCCTCTTCGACGGCTTGACGCGGCTCGCACGTGCTTACGCCGCCGGCGGGAACGGGCGGCACCAACCGGCCGACGCCGTGGGTACGGCCATCACCTCGACGCTGAGATTCTTCGGCGGCGCCCGCAACTTGGAAGACGCAGGTTCCATCACGATGGTGGCGACAGCGCGTACTTCGACGGGCAACCAGGTCGATGACCTCGTGGCGGCCCGCCTGCGAGAGGCTGCGAATCTGGAGATCGCGTTCGGGGAGGGCCTGCCGGGGATCGCTGAGCTGGACGCCGGCGAGGTTTCCCTCGACGGCGACCGCAGCTTCAGCCTCGGCGACCACCGCTGAGCAACTCGTCGCAACGGCCAAGAATCCTTAGGCTGATGAGCCAAGAGCCTTCGAATCAGGAATCACGATGAAGAGCGACATCCATCCGAACTACCGGCCCGTGGTCTTCCGCGATGCCAGCGCCGACTTTGCCTTCCTGACGCAGTCCACGATCGAGACCAGCGACACGATCGAGTGGACAGACGGCAACACGTACCCGCTGGCCAACGTCGAACTGTCCAGCGCCAGTCATCCCTTCTTCACCGGCCAGATGAAGATCGTGGACACGGCGGGCCGGGTGGAACGCTTCGAGCGCCGCTACGGCCAGCGCAAGCGGCGGAGCTGACGCCGTCGGGCCACCACGCGGCCCCAGTGCGCGGCGAGCGTCGCGAACGGTCAGGCACGACTCGTGACGGCCGGCAGCCGCGATGACACTTGACGCCGATCGCATCCGGGCTCTGCACGCGGCCAAGCTGCGAGTGTTGGCCCGCAACGTGCTTGATGTGGAGTTGGCCGGAGTCTCAGGTACCGACGACGGCGCGCTCGCTGTAGCCGGCGGTGCTGAGCCTGCGGTGGTATGCCTCGCGCAAGAGCGCCCCGAACGTGCGCTCGGTGGAGCGCTGGCATTGGCAATTCGCAGCGGGTGCGATGCTGCGCATGTCTTCGCCGACGATCACAGCGGCCTGCTGGCGAGGCGGGCAGCCTGCTTCTCCCAGCCGCCCGTGGTGTGGCAGATCCGCGACGACACTGCGGTGCCTGCTGAGTCGTTGCCGAGACCGACCGAGCCGGCCCCGCCGCGCGTGCCTGAGCTCGTGTCGCTGCTCGCCAGCGCCGGTGTCGAGATTGCGGTCGAGCACGGCGTCATCACCGGTGAGGTGGAGGGTCTCGAAGTGGCCCGCATCGTCCCCGCTGCGCCGGTTGGCGAAGCCAGCGGCGCCGGTGAGGGCAGCGGCGGCATCGACCCTGACGACGACTACGAACCTGCGACTGCGTGGCAGATCGAGGTCGGCGTCGGTACGCATGACCGGGAGGCCTTCGCGCTGCTGCACGCAGACGAGCCCACCGCCGAGGCCATCGGCCGGGTCGCCGAGGTCGTGCGAACTCACCGCTCGCCAGGCGCATCTCCGCATCCGCTCAACCGGATGGGTGCCGCCCGCTGGCTGCGCTCTCTGCTCATCCGCCAGCCAGAACTTGTCGACGCGGGCCGCCTGCGGGCGGCGTCGTCGCCAGTGCCCCGAGGGGGCCCGAAGGACCCGGCTCCGGCGGTGGCCTACGGCCTGACGCCCGACGGCCGCCGCCTGATCGTGGTGGTCTGCGTCGGCATCGACCTCGACGTGGTGCCATTCGCTGCAGACGCACGGCTCTTCCTCGACCCCGATGCCGAGCTGACTGTGGCCCTGCCGCGACGCGACGCCCACGAGGTCATCAGAGCCATGGCGGCCAGGCTGGACAGTCCTGCAGAGATCGTCGAGATCGACGACGAATGGCGCACGCTGTCCACCGCGGGTGCCTGATCCGGCCTGAAACCCCCCAGTTAGCCTGAACGCGTGTCGGGCGCCTTGGAATCCCTGCGGCTGGACGCGCTGGAAGCCGAGCGAGCCGAACTCGAACGGAAGCTGGGCGAGGGTGCGGCATCCGGCGATCGTTCGCAGTTCGCCGATCTCGGCCGACGGCTCGCGCGCATCGGCGAGATCATCGATGTGGCTCACGAGGCCGGCCAAGCCCAAGCTGATGCGACGGCCGCCAAGGACCTCTTCGATGCCAGCGACGGCGACGACGCGGTCGAAGCCGCCGAGATGCTGGAGGCGGCGACTGCGCGGGAAGCTGAGCTCGACGAGCGACTCAAGGTGCTGCTGCTGCCGCAGGACCCGAACGACAAGCGCGATGTCATCGTGGAGATCCAAGGTGCCGAGGGGGGCGAAGAAGCCAACATCTGGGCACGCGATCTCTTCGAGATGTACCGGGCGTATGCGTCGGCGCAGTCCGGCTGGTCGCTGGAGCTGCTGGGCAGCCAGGACAGCGACATGGGCGGGTTCACGAATGTGGCCTTTGCTGTGCGCGGCCCTGATGTCTGGCGCTCGCTGAAGCACGAAGGAGGGCCGCACAGGGTGCAGCGCGTGCCGGTCACCGAGTCCCAGGGCCGCGTCCACACGTCATCCGCGACCGTCAGCGTGCTGCCCGAAGCCGAGGAGGTCGACATCGAGATCGATCCGAACGATCTGGTCATCGACACGTTTCGCTCGTCGGGGCCGGGCGGCCAGTCGGTGAATACGACTGACTCGGCGGTGCGGATCACCCACAAGCCCACCGGGGTCGTGGTGTCGATGCAGGACGAGAAGAGCCAGCTGCAGAACCGGGCCAAGGCAATGCGTGTGCTGCGGGCCCGCCTCCTGCAGCTGCAGCAGGAGGCGCACGCTGCCGAGGTTGCGGCTCACAAGCGCGACCAGGTCCGCGGCGGCGGCCGATCCGAGAAGATCCGCACCTACAACTTCAAGGAGAACCGCGTCACCGACCATCGTGTCGGGCTCACGATCTACAAGCTCGATCGGGTGCTCGCCGGCGAGTTGGACGAGATCATCGACGCCCTCGCGAGCGCGGAGCGCGCCGAGCAGCTCGCCGCTGCGGTCGCCGACGGCGGAGGGTGAGCCGACCCGGCTCGACTATGTCCTCAAAGGACGGGCTGACGCTGGGCGATCTGTACCGGGGGCTGCGCGAGCAGTTCGCAGCAGCCGGCATGCCCGAGCCCGAAGTGAGCGCGCGCCGCATCGCGGCGGAGGCCAGCGGTACCAGTGCCGCCGAGGTTGCACTGGCACCGCAGACTCCGATGACCGTGCGGATGGTCGCGCACGCCGACGCCATGGCCACGCGTCGGGTGGCGGGCGAGCCGCTGCAGTACGTGCTCGGCAGCTGGGGATTCCGAGAGCTCGACCTGGCAACCGACCGGCGGGCGCTCATTCCTCGCCCCGAAACCGAGGTGGTTGCGGGCTTCGCGATCGACTGGCTCAATGAGACAGCCCGGCATCGGCATCCCATCGGATTGAACGTGGCCGATCTCGGCACGGGCTGCGGCGCGATCGCCATGTCGATAGCGCACGAGGTCCCCGACGCCCGGGTGTTCGCCACCGACAGCTCCGCCGACGCGCTGGCGCTGGCCGCAGCCAACCTGGCCGGCTTGGGAAGTGCGGCGAGTCGCGTCTCGCTCCATCACGGAGATTGGTTCGAAGCACTGGGGGGCGTCCAGGATCCGCACACAGACGGCCGCGTCGCAGGGCCGCTGCGCGGACGGCTCGATCTCGTGGTGTCCAACCCGCCGTACGTGGCCGACGGCGATGTGCTGGCTCCTGAGATCCACGACTGGGAACCGCACGAGGCGTTGTATGCCGGCACCGACGGGCTGAGCGCGCTCCGCACGATTCTCCGGGATGCCCGTGGGTGGCTGGCGCCGGGCGGCCTGCTGGTGCTGGAAATCGGGGCGACGCAGGCACCGGCGGCCACCGCCATGGCCATCGCCCGCGGCTACGAAAGCGTGCGAATCGAGCGGGACCTGGCCGGCTCCGATCGAGTGCTGGTTGCGTCGCGCCCGCAGTCTGAGCCCGATGCGCTCGAGCTGAACGCCGCCGCCGAATGGCTGCGCGAGGGCGGGTTTGTGGTCGTGCCCACGGACACCCTCTGCGGGATCATGGCTCGCTACGCCGACACCGAAGCTGTGGCCCGGGTATGCGAAGCCAAGGAGCGTCCTCGCACCGAACCGATGCCGATCCTGGTCTCGGGGCTGGCGCAGGCCGATGAGCTGGTAGAGCTGAGCGCGGCTGCCCGCGTGCTGGCCCAGCAGCACTGGCCCGGCGGCCTGACGCTGGTCGCGAAACGCCGGGGCGGTCCCGACCGGCTGCACGGCCGCGAAACGCTGGGCGTGCGCGCACCCGCGCTGGGCTGGCTGCGCTGGCTCATCGACGACGTCGGGCCGGTCACGGGCACCAGCGCGAATCGGCACGGTCTGCCCACACCGGCCGAGGCGTCCGAGGCAGCGGCGCTCCTGGCCGCTCCCGAGGGCGAAACAACGGTGCCCGGGCGGGTCATCGGCGGCCGCGCGGCGGGGGAGACCGCTTCCACCGTCGTGGATGTCACCGGAGACAAGCCGATCATCCTGCGAGCCGGCGCCGTCCCAGCCGAAGCGCTGGAATTCCCTGAAATTCCTACCGAAACCGGCACCTGAGCGGCGGCGGCCGCTGCGAGACTTGCGCGGTGGCTCACGACGACCCGCACACGCCCCCGACGCTGGCCATCGCGCTTGCTGCCGATCACGCCGGCTGGGAACTCAAAGACCGCTTGGCGCAGCACTTGCGTGGCAGCGGATACGAGGTGGTCGACCTGGGCACCAACGGCCCGGAGTCGGTCGACTACCCCGATTTCGGCGAGGCCGTCGGAATGGCGGTGGCGAACCGGACGGCAGACCTCGGTGTGGCCGTGTGCGGCAGCGGCATCGGCATCGCGATGGCCGCCGGCAAGGTGGCCGGCATCCGTGCGGCCACCGTGCACGACGAGACATCGGCCCGGCTCGCTCGCGAGCACAACGATGCCAACGTGATCTGCCTCGGCGCCCGTCTGTTGGATCCCGGCGGCGCGGTAGCGGCGCTCGATGCGTACCTCGCAGCGGCGTTCGAAGGCGGACGGCATCAGCGACGGGTGGACAAGATCGACGCACTGGGCCGGCGCTGAAACCGCCCCGGCCTCCGAGAGCTCACCGAGGAACACCGCAAGGAGACACAGCTTCATGACCCGAATGCACCCCACTGCAGCGAGCTGGGCACCGCTCGGCGATCCCGAGATCGATGCCGTGCTGGCAGCCGAACTCGAGCGCCAGATGACCACGATCCAGCTCATCGCCTCGGAGAACTTCGCCTCGCCTGCGGTCATGGCGGCCACCGGCAGCGTGCTCACCAACAAGTACAGCGAGGGCTACCCCCGCCGTCGCTACTACGGCGGCAATGCCAATGCCGACACGGCCGAGCAGCTGGCGATCGACCGGGTGAAGGCGCTCTTCGGCGCAGAGCATGCGAACGTGCAGCCCCATTCAGGGTCGCAGGCCAACGCCGCGGTGTACCTCGCGCTGCTCGACATCGGCGACACGGTGATGGGCATGAGCCTCGATCACGGCGGCCACCTCACCCACGGATCGCCGGTGAATGCCAGCGGCAAGCTCTACAACTTCGTCAGCTACGGACTGACTCGCAGCGACGAGCGCATCGACTACGAAGCCATGGCCGGGCTGGCTCGTGAGCACCGGCCCAAGCTGATCGTGGCAGGCGCCACGGCGTATCCCCGCCGCATCGACCCGGCACCGTTCCGCGAGATCTGCGACGAGACCGGAGCGGTGTTCATGTTCGATGCAGCCCATATCGCCGGGTTGATCGTGGGAGGGGTGCACCCGAATCCGGTCCCGTTCGCCGACATCGTCACGTTCACCACGCACAAGACGATGCGCGGGCCGCGCGGCGGAGCGATCCTGTCCACCCAGGAATACGCCAAGCGCGTCGACTCGGCGGTGTTCCCCGGCAGCCAAGGCGGGCCGCTCGATCATGCTGTCGCGGCCAAGGCGGTGGGCTTCGCCGAGGCCGCCCGTCCTGAGTTCGCTGACTACCAAGCGCGCATCGTCGCCAACGCCGCGGCGCTGGCCGACGCGCTCGGCAATCACGGCTTCCGTTTGGTCTCGGGCGGTACCGACAACCACCTGCTGCTGATCGACCTGCGCACCTTCGACGCCGACCTGACGGGCAAGGTGGCCCAGGAGGCGCTCGATGCGGCCGGCATCACGCTGAACCGCAACGCCATCCCCGACGACCCGCGTTCGCCCTTCGTGACGAGCGGCGTGCGGATGGGCACCCCATCGGTCACCACCCAGGGCATGGGGCCAGACGAGATGGCGAAGATTGCCGAGTTCACCGCGCGCGTGCTGCGCACCCCCGACGACGAGGCCGCCATCGCCCAGGTGCGCGCCGAAGTCGCCGAACTCTGCGCTGCTCACCCGCCTTACGACCGCTGACACTCGTAGCCTGTGCGCATGGCACGCGGCCTCGTCGGCAGCAACGGCAGCGAGGACGGTCTGGCCAAGGCCATCGAGATCGTGGTGACGCCGGCCATCTTTGCGGCAGCGGGCTTCGGCTTGGATCGCTGGTGGGGCACCGGACCATGGCTCGCGCTCAGTCTCGGCATGACCGCTTTCGTCGTGAAGATCCTCGTCGAGTGGCAGCGCTATGCCGAGCGCATGCAGGTCCACGAGCAGGAGCTGGCTGCGAGCCGTCCCTCCCAGCAGCGGGGCATTCATCGCGACACCGACCTCGACGATCCCGCATCGCTGCCGACCGGCGTGTCGCTCGACGCCTCGGAACCGCCCGAACCGACTCCGCCGGCGGCAGCGTGAGTTCCGCCGTCGTCGACCGCTCTCCTGAGCGCGACCTTGCATTCGACATGGCGCGCCGCAGTCTCTGGGTGTTTCCGGCCTGGGTTGTCGCCAGCGGGTTCATCTGGGGCATGGGCGGGGCGCTCTCGTCGGCACTCGGCTACGTGCTGGTCATCGGCAACCTTGCGGCGGCCGCGGTGCTGATGGCGTGGGGCGCGCGCACGTCGCCCGTCGCGCTCATGGGGGCAACGCTGGGCGGCTTCATCGTGCGGCTCGCGGTGCTCGCCGGCATTGTCCTGGGGGCCAGTCAGCTCAGCTTCTTCGAGCCTGTGCCCCTCGCGATCACCATCGTCGCGAGCCATCTCGGTTTGCTTGCGTGGGAGATCCGCTATGTTTCCCTGCGGCTCGCAGCCCCAGGCCTCGATCTCCAACGTCCCGGCAAGGAGCAGAAGTGAACCTGCTAGCGCTGACCTTCCCTGACATCGGGCACCTCTTGGAGTGGCCGGGCCTGTTCGGGCACGACCCGGTGACGGGCACGAACGAGTGGTACGCGCTCAACAAAGTCGGCATCATCTACCTCTTCGCCTTCGTGGCGCCAGTGGTGATGTTCGTGATGGCCAAGCGTCGCTATGACCGTTCCGAGGTCAGCGTCGCTCCGCGCGGCATCCAAACCGTGGCGGAGACCTCGGTCGGGTTCATCCGCGAGAACATCATCATGCAGACCATCGGACCGGACGGCCTGCGCTACCTGCCGTTCTTGCTGACGATGTTCTTCTTCATCCTTTTCTCGAACATCACCGAGGTTGTGCCGCTGATCCACTTCCCGGGCAACGCCCGCATGGCGATGCCGGTCACGCTCGCACTGCTGGTGTGGGTGATCTACAACACGATCGGCATCAAGCACCACGGGTTCTTCGGCTACCTGAAGAATGTCTGCATTCCGCCCGGCGTGCCCAAGGCGTTGTTGATCATCGTCTTGCCCATCGAGTTCATATCGACAATCGTCGTGCGGCCGTTCTCGCTGGCGGTGCGGCTCTTTGCCAACATGCTTGCCGGCCACCTGTTGCTGGTGACGTTCGCCGTGCTGTCTCACACGGTGTTCTGGCTGGCGCTCACCGACAGCACGCCCACGTGGCTCGTCATCATCACGCCGGCCCCGTTCCTGATGCTGATAGGCCTCACGGGATTCGAGATCTTGGTGGCATTCCTGCAGGCGTTCATCTTCACCATCCTCACCGCCGTCTACATCGGCGGCTCGCTGCACCCCGAGCACTAGGCCCAACCCCAATCCAGATCATCCAGTCCCCATCGACCAACGGCCGCACAGTGCCCCGGCGCTCCGGCCCCTGCCCCAAGATCCCGTACAACACAGGAGATAACGAGTAATGGACTTGCTCGCACAAGCGGACACCGCAGTTGACGGCCTCAAGGCGCTCGGCGCCGGCCTCGGCTATGGCCTCGCGGCCATCGGCCCGGGCGTCGGCATCGGCCTCGTCGTCGGCAACGCCATCACCGCAATGGCTCGCCAGCCCGAATCAGCAGGCATGGTCCGCACGACCATGTTCCTGGGCATCGCGTTCACCGAGGCCTTGGCCCTCATCGGTTTCGTGGTGTTCATCCTGCTCAACTTCACCTAGGAGGCGGCAGTGAACGCACTATCCGGTCTGCTCGCAGCGTCCGAGGGCGAGTCGTCCAACCCAATCATCCCCGCATGGTTCGAGGTGATCTGGGGTTCGATCGCGTTCTTCATTCTCCTCTTCGTGATGTGGAAGCTGGCGCTGCCGCCGATCAGGCGGGCAATGGAGGCGCGCACCGAGCGCATCCAGGGCGACCTCGACGCTGCCGCGACCGCCAAGACTGAAGCCGAGGAGTTGCGTTCGTCCTACGACGCGCGCCTGGCCGAGGCCAACGCCGAGGCGGCACGCATCATCGAGGAAGCGCGCGCGCAGGCCGAGGAGGTCCGCCAGGAGCGGCTCGCGGCCATCGAGCCCGAGATCGCCGAGCGACGTGCGCAGGCCGAGGCCGATATCGAGGCCGCCCGCGAACGTGCCATGGCCGAGGTGCGGGCCGACATCACTTCGATCGCGGTAGGCGCCGCTGAGCAGGTAGTGATGGCCAGCATCGACGAGGCGGCGCATGCCCAGTTGATCGAGGACTACATCGAGCGGGTGGCGAACTGAGCCATCCCGCCGAAGGTTCCCGCCGTCGCCCGCAGCACCGCCATGGCTGCAACGGCAGGCGGCGGACCCCACAGGAGTTGAACTGATGATCAGGATCGACCGATGAGCGAGCGAACCGAGGGCTACGCCGGTGCAGTGGTCGCTATCGCCCAGGCCGAAGACGTGCTCGACCGCGTCACCTCCGAGCTGGCATCGGTGGGACGGGCCGCATCGAGCAATGAAGAGCTGCGGCGCGTGCTGTCGGACCGCACGGTGCCGGCGTCACGTCGCATCGGCATCGTGGAAGACCTGCTGGCTTCGACGGCCTCACCGGTCACCCTGAATGTGGTGGCGATGCTGGTGGGTGCCGGCCGGGGCGGCGACCTTGAGTCCATCGCGGCCGAAGCGTTGGAGCTCGCCGCAGCCACGCGCGGCGAGGCAGTAGCCGAAGTTCGCTCGGCAGTCGCGCTGACCGACCAGCAAATTGCCCGGGTGGCCGAAGCGCTGAGCCGTGCCAGCGGCCGCAACGTGACCGTCCATGTCGTAGTCGACACCGAGATCATCGGAGGACTGACCGCCCAGATCGGCGACACAGTCTTCGACGGCTCGGTGCGCACCCGGCTTGACCAGATGAAGGAGCGCCTGTCGTGACCGATCTTTCCATCAACACAGCCGATATCACCTCCGCGATCCGCCGGAATCTCGAAGGCTTCGATCCCTCGATCGAGTCGGGCACCGTCGGACGCATTCTCGAAGTCGGCGACGGCATCGCCCGTGTCTCGGGCCTGCCCGGCTGCTCGGTGAACGAGATCCTCGAGTTCCAGAGCGGTGATGTCGGCCTGGCGCTGAACCTCGACGAGGAGTCGATCGGCGCCGTGGTGCTCGGCAGCGTCGAGCACATCGAGGAAGGCCAGGCAGTGCGGGCCACGGGCCGCATCCTGTCGGTGCCGGTGGGCGACGCCGTGCTGGGCCGGGTCGTGAACGCGCTCGGCCAGCCGATCGACGGCCAGGGCGAGATCACCGGGGCCGTCGAGCGGCGCATGGAGATCCAGGCACCCGGCGTGATGGGCCGCAAGCCCGTGCATGAGCCGCTGCAGACGGGCATCAAGGCCATCGACTCGATGACACCGGTTGGCAGGGGCCAGCGCGAGCTCATCATCGGCGACCGCAAGACCGGCAAGACCTCCGTCGCTGTCGACACGATCCTGAACCAGGCGGGCCTGGGTGTGAAGTGCATCTACGTCGCCATCGGGCAGAAGGGCTCGACGGTGGCGCAGGTGGTGAACACGCTGCGTGAGCGCGGCGCTATGGAGTACACGGTGGTGGTCTCGGCGCCTGCGTCAGACCCGGCGCCGTTCAAGTACCTGGCGCCGTACGCGGGCTGCGCGATGGGTCAGCACTGGATGGAGACCGGCGACCACGCCCTCATCGTCTATGACGACCTCTCCAAGCAGGCCGAGGCCTACCGCCAGCTGTCGCTGCTGTTGCGCCGGCCGCCTGGCCGTGAGGCCTACCCGGGCGACGTCTTCTACCTCCACAGCCGGCTGCTGGAGCGTGCCGCCAAGCTGTCCGACGCCAACGGCGCGGGCTCGCTGACGGCGCTGCCGATCATCGAGACCAAGGCAGGCGACGTCTCGGCGTACATCCCGACCAACGTGATCTCGATCACCGACGGCCAGATCTACCTCCAGGACGACCTGTTCAAGTCCGGCGTGCGACCGGCGGTGGATGTGGGCATCTCGGTGTCGCGGGTGGGATCTGCTGCGCAGACCAAGGCGATGAAGAGCGTGGCCGGCACGCTCAAGATTGACCTCGCCCAGTTCCGCGACCTCGAGGCATTCGCCACGTTCGGTTCCGAGCTCGACGCCGTGTCGGCAGCGCAGCTCGGCCGCGGCTACCGGTTGGTTGAGCTGCTCAAGCAGGGGCTCAACTCGCCTATGCCCGTCGAGGAGCAGGTGGTCGTGATCTATGCGGGTACCAACGGTTACGTCGACGGCATCGAAGTCGACGACGTCAACCGCTATGAGGAAGAACTGCTGGCCTACATGAGCACCCGCCACAGCGCATTGATGTCGGACATCCGCTCCACCGGCGATGTCGACGCTGCTGCGCTGCAGGCAGCCGTCGAGGCATTCACCGCCCAGTTCGCCAGTACTGCCGGAGGCAGCGACAGCACTGCCGGAGGCAGCGACAGCACAGCCGATGCCGCCGACGGTGCGGCCGCCGACGGCGACAACGAGGACTGAGCGGGGACTGAGCACCGATGGCAAGCGGTCAGGAGCGCATTCTTCGGCGTCGCATCAGGTCGATCGACGCCACCAAGAAGATCACGCGCGCCATGGAGCTGATCGCTGCCTCACGCATCGTCCGGGCCCAGGCCCGGGTGCGTGCCGCCCGGCCCTACAGCGACAAAGTGACCGCGGTCATCGCCAACCTGGCGTCCGCCGGCGGCGAAGCCGACCACCCGCTGCTGCGCGAGCCGGCCGAGGTGTCCAAGGTCGCCTACGTGGCCATCGCGGCAGACCGCGGGCTGTGCGGCGGTTACAACAACAATGTCCTGCGGGCCACCGAGCGGGCCATCGCTGCCGACGCAGCGGAGGGCCGTGACTACGAGCTGGTGCTGTCGGGGCGCAAGGCGCTCGGGTACTTCCGCTTCCGCAACTACCGCATCGCAGCGGGTTTTGAGGGCTTCAGCGACCAGCCCAGCTACGCCGACGCTCAGCAGGTAGCTGCGGCGGCGACTGAGCTGTTCGAGAACGGCTGCCAGCGGGTGATGTTGGCCTACACCCAGTTCCACTCGATGGGCAATCAGTCTGTGGCGATCGTGCCGTTCATGCCGCTCGACTCGGGCGAATTCGACGAAGCAGACGGCGCCGAGGACTCGGGGGGCGGTCCCGAGGGCGGGTACGAGTTCGAGCCCGAACCCGCCGTCATCCTCGAGCGGCTGCTGCCGCGCTATGCCGAAGCCCGGCTCTACTCGGCACTGCTCGAAGCCTCGGCGTCAGAGCATGCAGCGCGCCAGCGCGCCATGAAGGCAGCCACCGACAATGCCGAAGAGCTCAAGACCAACCTGACGCGCGTCATGAATCGTGCCCGCCAGGACGCCATCACCACCGAGATCATGGAGATCGTCGGCGGCGCTGAGGCGCTCGCGCAGACCGGCGGCGAAGTCGATCTGCTCTCCGACACCATCGAAGCCCGTACCGCGGACCTGTTCCGTGCACGCGAGTAACCCCACCGAACCTCCGCTCTGCTCCGAGGAGTGACAGATATGACGATGACTGAAGAACGACCCGCCGGAGATGCAGCCGAGCACGCCGATGGCCGCGTGGTGGCCATTGCCGGGCCGGTCGTCGACGCGGAGTTCCCGCCGGGCGAGATCCCCGAGATCAACACCGCCGTGGAGATGCACGTTGAGCTGGAGGGCGAGCCGGTCACGATCACCGGCGAGGTCGCCCAGCAGATCGGCGACAACCGCGTCCGCATCGTGTCGATGAAGGCCACCGACGGGCTGACACGCGGGATGGCGGTCGTCAACACCGGCCAGGGCATCACCGTGCCGGTGGGCGACGGGGTGCTCGGGCACATCTTCAACGTGCTCGGCCAGCCGCTCGACGGCGCCGACGTCACCGAGGACATCGCCGACCGCTGGGAGATCCACCGCCCGGCGCCCGCGTTCGACACCTTGGAGCCCAAGGCCACGATGTTCGAGTCGGGCATCAAGGTCATCGACCTCCTCGAGCCCTACGTGGAGGGCGGCAAGATCGGCCTGTTCGGCGGTGCCGGCGTGGGCAAGACGGTGCTCATCACCGAGATGATCAACCGCGTCGCCTCCCAGCACGGCGGCGTGTCGGTGTTTGCCGGGGTGGGGGAGCGCACCCGTGAAGGCACCGACCTCTATCTCGAGATGGAGGAATCGGGCGTGCTCGAGAAGACTGCGCTGGTCTTCGGGCAGATGGACGAGCCGCCGGGCGTCCGGCTGCGAGTGGCGCTGTCGGCACTGACGATGGCCGAGTACTTCCGCGACGTGCAGGGCCAGGAGGTGCTGCTGTTCGTCGACAACATCTTCCGCTTCGTGCAGGCAGGCTCAGAGGTGTCCACCCTGCTGGGGCGGATGCCCTCGGCGGTGGGCTACCAGCCCAACTTGGCCGACGAGATGGGCGAGCTGCAGGAGCGCATCACCTCGACCTCGGGCCACTCGATCACCTCGCTGCAGGCCGTGTACGTGCCGGCGGACGACTACACCGACCCGGCGCCGTTCACCACCTTCACGCACCTCGATGCAACCACCGAGCTGAGCCGGCAGATCGCCTCGCTGGGCATCTACCCGGCCGTGGACCCGCTGGCATCCACCTCCACCATCCTCAGCCCCGAGGTGGTGGGCGACCGGCATTACAACGTGGCTCGGCGCACCCAGGAGATCCTGCAGCGTTACAAGGAACTGCAGGACATCATCGCCATCCTGGGCCTCGACGAGCTGTCCGAGGAAGACCGCATCACGGTAGACCGGGCCCGCAAGATCCAGCGCTTCCTGAGCCAGCCGTTCTTCGTGGCCGAGGTCTTCACGGGCCTGCCGGGAATCTTCGTGCCGGTCTCGGAGACCATCGAGTCGTTCGAGATGCTGTGCAACGGCGATCTCGACGACCTGCCCGAGCAGGCGTTCCTCAATGTCGGCAACGCCGAGTCGGCGATGGCCAAGGCCCGCGACCTGGCGCAGGCCGGGGCCTGAGCGGCGCGGGCGCCCCGAGACGGACCCGATGAAGGTCAAGCCGCATGCAGGTTGAACTCGTCTCGCCCGAGGCCGTGCTGTTCAGCGGCGAGTGCAGCCAGGTGGTGACGCGCACGGTCGACGGCGACATCGCTTTCTTGGACCACCACGCGGCCTTCATCGGCGCACTCGACATCGGACAAACCCAGCTGTGGGCGTCCGACGGCATCGTGACATTGGCGCTCAACCGTGGCTTCGTGGAGGTCAGCAACAACGTCGTGACGATCCTCAGCGACGCGGCGTACGCGGCCGACGAGATCGATGTCGCTGCTGCACAGGCCGATCTTGAAGCGGCCCGGGCTGCAGTCGCGGCCGACGATGATGATGACGACGCCAAGGCAGCCCTGGCTTGGGCCGAGACACGCATCGCAGTTGCCAGCGCCGACTGAGCGCCGCCGCCGCATCTCCCTGAGCCACCACGCGTAGCCGCTGTTCGCGGCCCCGCCGTTCAGCCCGAAAATGTCGTGGCGCAGGCGTGGTGCCTGCAAACATATGAGAGTCCTGCGACAGCCCGGAAAGGACTTCTCATGATCGAGCCCTCGGGCCAGTTCATCCTCAACACGTTCATGTTCCTGGTGTGGGGCGCACTGATCATGTGGATGGCCGCTGGCTTCACCATGCTCGAAGCCGGCGCCGTCCGCACCAAGAACGCGTCGATGATCTGCCTGAAGAACATCGGCATCTACTCGATTGCCGGTCTCGCGTTCTATCTCCTCGGCTACAACCTCATGTACGTCGACGTTGGCGACCTATGGGGCTCGTTCACGTTCCTGTACGGGCCGAGCGGCGACGAACTGGCCTTGCTGGACGGCGATGCCGCTGCCGAGGCGGCAGTTGCCGCCAACGGCTACTCGGTCATGTCGGACTGGTTCTTCCAGATGGTGTTCGTGGCGACCGCGGCGTCGGTGGTCTCTGGGGCAATCGCCGAGCGCATCAAGATGTGGTCGTTCTTCGCATTCACGCTGATTCTCACCGCCATCATCTACCCGATCGTGGGGGCGTGGACGTGGGGCGGCGGCTGGCTGGCGCAGTAGGGCTTCCAGGATTTCGCGGGGTCGACGATCGTGCACAGCACCGGCGGCTGGGCAGCCCTGGCCGGAGTGCTGGTGGTGGGCCCGAGGCTTGGCAAGTTCCGCAAGGACGGCTCGGTGAGACCGACGCCGCCGTCGAACGTGCTGATCGTGACGCTGGGCGTCTTCATCCTGTGGCTCGGCTGGTTCGGTTTCAACGGCGGATCGCAGCTAGCGCTGGGCAGCGTGTTCGACGCAGTCGCCATGAGCAACGTGCTGGTCAATACCAATCTGGCCGCAGCGGCCGGAGTGGTCGCAGCCTTGGCGGTCTCGCGCAGCTTGCTCGGCCGCATCGACCTGTTCGCAGGGCTCAACGGCGCCCTCGGCGGCTTGGTGTCCATCACTGCGGGACCAGACATCACCGAGCACTGGTGGGCCATCATCATCGGTGCCATCGGCGGCGTGATCTGCACCGCCGCCATCAAAGGTCTCGAGCTCATCAAGGTGGACGACGTGGTCGGCGCCATCCCGGCCCACCTTGTCTGCGGCATCTGGGGCACGCTCGCAACCGCGATCGCGGCCGGCGCTCAGCTCCACATTCAGCTGCTCGGCATCGTCTCAGTCGGTGCCTTCGTGTTCATCGCATCGTTCATCGTCTGGAAGGTTCTGGACCTCGTGCTGGGTCTGCGAGTCTCGAAGACGGTGGAGCAGCTCGGGCAGGACTCGGGCGAGCTCGGCATCGAGGCGTACCCCGAGTTCGTGCTGATGCCCGAGACCTTCGACGAATAGCGGCCCCGAGCCGGTCGCCGCACCGGCCCGGTCGACGCCAGCAGAGAGTTGGCTCAGCCGCCTAAGTGGTGCAGCTCGGTGGGGCTGTCGACGGCTCGGTAGTAGCAGCCCGGCCGGGAGTTGCCGTCGGCGTCGCGGGTGTGGCAAGCACCGCCCCCGTCGCGCCGCACCCGGTACAGCAGCGAGTTCTGCTCGCAGTTCACACGCACCTCGACAAGCGAGAGCGTGTCGCCCGAGGTGGCGCCCTTGTGCCAGATCTCGTTGCGGGATGTGGAATAGAGCACAGCGCTGCGTCGCTCGAACGTGAGCCGCAGCGCTTCCTCGTTGGCATAGCCGATGAACAGCACGTCCTCGCTGTCGGCGTCCTGCAGCACCACGGGCACGACCTGGTGGCCGTCTCGGCCGATCTGAGCCACCTTGCCGAAGTCGATGCGGGCGGTCGTGCCTTCTTCGAGTTCGTTGTGCGCGGGCGGGTTCTGGGTCTCAGCCATGGCTCAGGTGAAGTCCACTGCGGCGTAGGCGCTGAGCTTGTCGATGTCGTGTGTGGCCTTGATGTGGCGAACGGTGCCGCTGCGGGAGCGCATCACGAGCGAGTCGGTGGTGGCGCGATGCGCTGTGAACTTCACGCCGTGCAGCAACTCGCCGTCAGTGATGCCGGTGGCAGCAAAGAAGACGTCGTCGGACTGGACGAGATCATCGATGTGCAGCACCCGGTCGAGGTCGTAGCCGGCGGCGACGGCTGCCTGGCGCTCATGGTCGTTGCGGGGCCACAGCCGGCCCTGCAGCTCGCCGCCGAGGCACTTCAACGCCGCTGCCGAGATAATGCCTTCGGGCGTGCCGCCGATGCCGAAAAGCACGTCGGTCGAGTCGCTCGCGGCCGCGGAGATGGCACCGGCCACATCGCCGTCGGGAATGAGCCTGATGCGAGCGCCGGTCTCGCGGATCTCCCCGATCAGCTCGGAGTGGCGGTCGCGGTCGAGCACCACCGCGGTGAGGTCGCGCAGACCTTGGCCGGTGGCCTCCGCGATGGCTCGCAGGTTCTCTGCGGGCGACCGGTTCAGGTCCACTACGCCCTTGGCGTCGGGCCCCACAGCGATTTTCTCCATGTAGACGCACGGGCCGGGATCCAGCATGGTGCCGCGCGGCGAGACGGCGATCACCGCGATGGCATTGCCCCGTCCGAGCGATGTCAGCGTGGTGCCGTCGATCGGGTCCACCGCGACGTCGGTCAGAGCCCCGGTGCCGTCGCCG
Source organism: Acidimicrobiia bacterium (assembly GCA_022821985.1). Taxonomy (GTDB): domain Bacteria; phylum Actinomycetota; class Acidimicrobiia; order Acidimicrobiales; family Poriferisodalaceae; genus Poriferisodalis. The sequence goes on along the minus strand of JAJECP010000035.1, from coordinate 208,640 downwards.
ATCAGCTCGCCGTTGAACAGCATCGGCGCTTCGTCCTTCTCGCCCTCGCCGATCACGACGATGCCGTCCATGGGCACGCTCGACAGCACCACCCGCATGGCGTCCACCGCGGCGCCGTCAGCGCCGTCTTTGTCGCCGCGGCCCATCCAGCGCGATGCGGCCATTGCCGCTGCTTCGGTGGTGCGCACCAGTTCGAGTGCCAGGTTGCGATCGGGCGCCTGACGGCTGAGATCGGGATCGCCGACGCCACCTCGACCGCTGCGGAACCTGCGATTGTCATTCATTGCCGCCGACCCTAGAGGATGCACGGAGAGATGAGCCTGCTGATTACGCCCCCCGTACATCCCGCTCTTGCTCGCTGCGCTCACGGGCCGCTCGGGCCCGGGCTCAGCCTCTGCCGATAGCTTCGCCCCGGTGACCAGCGCTTCGACTTCGTCGGTCCGCGCCGACCTCGTGGTCGTCGGGGCGGGCATCATCGGCTTGGCCACGGCGCACAGGTATCTGGCCGACCATCCGGGCCGCCGGGTGGTGATCTGTGAGGCCGAGGAGCGGCCGGCGCTGCACCAGACCGGTCGCAACTCCGGCGTGCTGCACTCAGGCGTGTACTACCGGCCAGGGTCGATCAAGGCCTCGCTGGCGGTTGCCGGGCGCAGCTCGCTGGTCGAGTTCTGCCGGGAGCGGGGCATTGCGCACGAGGTGTGCGGCAAAGTCATCGTGGCGGTGGACAGCTCCGAGCAGGAGCGACTTGCAGCGCTCGCCGTGCGAGCGGCCAGCAACGGCGTTCCCGCGGAGCTGGTGGACGCCCGTCGCCTCAATGAGCTCGAGCCCCATTGCGCCGGTGTGGAAGCGCTGTTCATTCCCAGCACCGGGATTGTCGACTACAGCGCGGTGTGCCGCGCGCTGATCGACGAGATCATTGCTTCCGGAGGCGAACTGCGGACCGGTGCCGCGGTTGTCGCGCTCGCGCCGGACGCGGACAGTGTCCGGATCACCACGACCTCCGGCGACCTCGAAGCGACATGGCTCGTGAACTGTGCGGGGCTGCGGTGCGACCAGGTGGCGGAGCTCGCCGGTGCGGCGGATGGTTACCGGATCGTCCCGTTCCGCGGCGAGTACTACGAGTTGGTGCCCGAGCGCTCGCACCTCGTCAACAACCTGATCTACCCGGTGCCCGATCCCAGCTTCCCGTTCCTCGGGGTGCACCTGACCCGCATGATCGACGGCACGATCCACGCCGGCCCCAACGCGGTGCTTGCACTGGCCCGCGAGGGCTACGGCTGGCGCGACATCAGCAGGGCACAGGTGCGTGAGCACATCACCAACCGCGGCCTGTGGCGACTCGCCCGTCGCTACTGGCGCACCGGAGCCGGCGAGGTGTGGCGCTCGCTGAACAAGGCGGCGTTCACCCGGGCGCTGCAGCGGTTGGTGCCCGACATCGAAGCCGACGATCTCGTGCGTTCGCCCGCAGGCGTGCGTGCCCAGGCCATGGATCCCGCTGGCGAACTCGAGGACGATTTCGCCGTCACGGTCGCCGGCCGCAGCACCCACGTCCTGAACGCCCCGAGTCCTGCAGCCACCTCGAGCCTCGAGATCGCCAAGATGATCGTCGATCGAATCGACGGCTGAATCGCAGCGCGGCTCGCCGCCGTGCTCAGCCTCCGAGCGTGTCGAGCCAGTTGCCGATGTGTTCGACAACCGCTTGGCGCGCGGCGACCGAGTTGGGATCGTGCCGGGCACCGTCGATGAACTTGAGTGTGACTAGGCCCGGGATGGCCTCGGTGTGCTCGCTCAGCTCGTCGGGAGTGGCAAACGGGTCGCGCGTGCCCGAGACGAACAGGCACGGCACCCGGATCAGGGGGAAGTGCTCGGTGCGGAGGCGCTCGGGCCGGTCGGGCGGGTGCAGCGGGTAGCTAAGCAGCAGGAGCCCCGCGGCGCGAGCACCGTCGGCCACTGCCATTGAGCAGACACGGCCGCCGAACGACCGGCCGCCGATCACCAGGCCGTCGGGCGACACGCCCATCTCGGCAGCAATCTGGGGCAGGTCGCCCACCAATTCATCGACGACGCTGGGGGCGCGCGGCGGTGCCCGCCGCCCGGCTCGCCGGTAGGCGAAGTCGTGCCGGCGCACCGGCAGGCGGCCGGACAGCGAATCTTCGATGTCGACGAGCGTGCGATGATCCGCGCCGCCGCCGGCACCTGGCGTCAGCAGGAGTGCTTCGGCAGCGCGCATCGCAACCCCATCAAATCCCGGCACAGTCTCGCTGGCACAGCTCAGCCTCTCAGCCGTGCGACCACGGGCCGTCGGGATCTGCCGCGGCATCGGCGGGGTGCAGCTCTTCGAGTTCCTGCCCGCTGCGTTCGGTCAGCCACAGCACGGCGACGGCGGCCGCCACCAGCGGCCCCACCCACAGCAGCGCGATCACATCGCCGAAGCTCCCCCAAGCGGTGCGCAGCGCGCCCGCGACGAGTACGCCGACGGCTGCGCCGACGACACCCATGGCACCGGTGATGGTTGCGGCGCGTGCTCGCAGGGCAGTCGGGAACAGCTCGCCGCGGTACACCCCGAGCGCCGGCAGCAGTCCCGCCGACAGCATTGCCCCGACGAGGCCCGCGAGCCACAGCGTGGCACCTGACACGTTGAACAGTGCCACCAGAGAGCCAAGCCCCAGCACCGAGGCGACGGCGAGGATGACGCGGCGCCCGCGGGAGTCGGCAAGTCTGCCTGCGGCATAGACGGCGAGGCCGGCGGGCGTCGCAGTACCGAGCACGAACAGCGACACCAGGGCCGCGCTGAATCCGTGCTCGTCGCGCAGGTACTCGTTGCGGAACCAGTCGATCGGGCCCAGGAACAAGCCGAATGCCAGGTAGATGGCGCCCAGCAACGCAATCGGCCGCCAGTAGCCGCGCAGCGTCACATCCCTGCCGCGCCGCTCAAACCTCCGGCTCTCCGGTAGCCGCCGCAGCAGTGGGCGGGCGGCAGCCAGCGCGATGAGCGGGAACGCGAACAGCATGCGCCAGGCCCATGGGGCGAGGTCCGAGACCGGTTGCAGCCACACCACCACGCCCGCGCCGAGCGCAGCCGACATGGCCAGCACCGACAGGCACCACGCCCTGCAGCCGGCGGGAATCTCCTCCAGCGCCATCACGACAACCGTGGCTCCGAGCGCCGCATTCGCCGTGCGTCCGATCAGCAGGAACGCGCCCAGCCACACCATGTTCGGCGCCAGCGCTGCGAGCGCGGCGGCGGTGATGCCCACGCCTATGGCGCCCGCGACGATGCGTCGACGGCCATGCCGGTCTGCCAGCACGGACACGCCGATCGCGAGCAGCGTCCCGATGCGCACGACGGCGCCCAGCACTCCTTGGGCGGCTTGATCGGCACCAAATTCGTCGGCGGCGTAGGTGTGCAGCTCTGAGGGTGCGTTCGCCAGGTAGCCGCTCAGCATGGCCGCCGCAGCCAGCATGGCCATGACGGTTGCGGCGCGCGGGGTGAATCGTCGCGGAGGTGCCCAGACAGGCTGGGTGCCGTCGCCGGTGCGTCCCGTGCGCATCGCGCGCCGGACGGCGACGTTGAAGAGCGGGCCGAACCACGGCACCGCCAGGCGCCACTCGACCGTCTCGGTGACCTCGTAGCGAGAGGTGACGCTGCCTGCTGCGTTGTGTGTGCCTCCGGCCGCTTGCGCCGCAGCAGGCGAGATCTCCACCAGGCGCGAGTAGCTGTTGAACGGCCCCTCTGCGAGCCCGAAACGGTGGCTGCCGTCGATCGTGGCAGCCGGTGTCTCGGCCACGATGTCGTCGCGGGGGCGCAGGAGGGCATCCACCTCGTCGGCATCGGCCACGAACGTGCGCACGAGGCGGGTCACGGCGGCGGGCCTAGCACACCCGCACGTCCTGCATCTGCATCGCGGTGCCGCAGAGCGTCACGATGCTGCCGTCAACAGTGGTATCGCTATGTCGGTGGACTTTGCCACCAGCGGCGAGCGCGACACGTTCGTGACGCAGCGCAGCCGCGCGCTCGACGGTGAAGTCAGCATCGGCGGCGCCAAGAACAGCGTGCTCAAGCTGATGGCGGCGTGCCTGTTGGCAGAGGGGCAGCATGTCCTGGCCAACGTGCCTGACATCTCTGACGTAGCGCTCATGTGCGAGCTGCTCGAGGCCATGGGCGTGACCGTGACGCGTGCCGATCACCGGCTGGTCATCGACGTGCCTGCCGAGCTGAACACCGAGGCGCCCTACCACTTGGTGGAGCGCATGCGTGCGTCGATCGTGGTGCTCGGCCCGTTGCTGGGACGCTTCGGCACTGCCCGGGTTGCCCTGCCGGGCGGGGACGACTTCGGGCCGCGACCGATCGACATGCACTTGCAGGCGCTCGAGAGCCTGGGAGCGACGTTCAGCACCGCCCATGGCGACATTTCGGGAACCGCAGAGGTGCTGAGGGGGACGGAGGTTGTGCTCGAGTACCCCTCCGTCGGGGCGACCGAGAACGTGCTGATGGCCGCAGTGCGAGCCAAGGGCCGCACGCGCATCGTGAATCCGGCACGAGAACCCGAGATCGGCGATCTCGTCGAGTTCCTCAACCAGATGGGTGCGCGGGTCGGCTGGTCAGGGGATCGTCTGACGGTCGACGGGGTGGAACAGCTGGCGCCTGCTCCCTCCGGCGACGGCTACCGGGTGATTCCTGACCGCATCGAGGCGGCCACGTTCCTCGCGGCGGTCGGCATGTGCGGCGGGTCGGTATTCCTGCGTTATGCGGTGGCCGAGCACATGACGATGCTCATTCGCAAGCTCAGCGAGATGGGCATGCACATCGTCGTCGAAGACGCGGGACTGCTGGCAACCGTGACCCAGCGGCTGGCGTCAGCCGACATCTCCACCTTGCCGTTCCCGGGTCTCGCGACCGACTACAAGCCGTTCCTGGTGTCGATGCTCACGACGGCTTCCGGCGTGGGAATCGTCACCGAGAACATCTTCACGGGTCGGTTCCGCTACATCGACGAGCTGCGGCGCATGGGCGCCGACATCCGCACTGAGGGTCACCACGCTGTGGTGCGCGGCGTGGAGCGGCTGTCGGGAGCGCCGGTGCGTGCACACGACATCCGCGCCGGCGCAGCGCTGGTGGTGGCGGGCCTCGCTGCCACGGGCGAGACAGAGGTTGCCGGCGCTGCCCATATCGACCGCGGCTATGAGGACTTGGCCGGCAAGCTCGCCGGCATCGGTGCGTCGATCTCACGCCGCTGAATCGGTCCCCGAGGCTCAGCTCGCGCGCATGCGCCCGGCGTGCTGTCCCCGCCCGGCCTCGCTACCGTCGGCGCGCCGATGACACCACCCGACGATCCGCTCACCGCCGATGTGGCCGAGCTCCTGGAAGCTGCGCGCAGCGGACAGCGCCGCGCCCTGGCACGGGTGATGTCGTTGGTCGAACGCGGCGGCTCGCAGGCGCGTGCGCTGGGCGCGCTCACGTTCGCCCAATCGGGCAGCGCACACACGGTCGGCATCACCGGTGCGCCCGGGGCCGGCAAGTCGACGCTCAACTCAGCCGTCGTCGGCGTGGCACGCGAGCGGGGCGAGCGGCTGGCGGTCTTGGCGATCGACCCGTCGTCGCCGTTCAGCGGCGGCGCGATCCTGGGCGACCGCGTGCGCATGTCCGACCACACCTTCGACGAGGACGTCTACATCCGGTCGATGGCGACTCGGGGCCACCTCGGCGGCCTGACATTGGCGACACCGCTGGCCGTACGAGTGCTCGACGCACTGGGTTGGCCGTGGGTACTCATCGAGACGGTCGGCGTCGGCCAGATCGAGACCGAGATCGTCGGTGCTGCTGACACCACCGTGGTGGTGGTGAACCCCGGTTGGGGCGACTCGGTGCAGGCCAACAAAGCGGGCCTCATGGAGATCGCCGACATCTTCGTGGTGAACAAGGCCGATCGGCCCGGCACATCGGAAACGTGCCGGGACATCCGCCAGATGCTGGATCTGTCTGCGCCGGGCGATTGGGACCCGCCGATCCTGACCTCGGTTGGCACCACCGGGGAGGGCGCCGAGGAGCTGTGGGACGCCATCTGCTCGCACCGTGAACACTGCACTGCCTCGGGCGAGCTTGAGTCTCGCCGCGCGGCCAGGGTGCAGACCGAGCTTGATGAGGTCTTGCGGGCCACTATTGCCGAACGCGTGGCGACCCTCACCGAGGGGCCTGCTGCGGAGCGCCTGCGCCAGCAGCTCGCCTGCCAAGAAATCGACCCCTACGCAGCCGCCGAGATGCTCCTCGACCAGGACCGCTGATACGCAGTCGACCGATTGCGGCAGATGGTTTCCTGACTCCGGCAAGTCAGGACGACTCAGGCGAACTCGTCAGTCGAGTTCGCCGCGGGCGAGCGCGAACACTGCCTCGCGCTCGTTGGGGTGCAGGTTGCGGTCGAGGAGCCGCAGGTCGGCCGCTGCTCGCAGGTTCGAGAGGATCGCGTCGGTACCGAACTCCTTGAGAAACGCTCGGGCAAAGCGGGTACGAAACGCGTTGATGACTGCCCGGGCCGCAGCGTGGTTGTCGGGCGCTGCAGTGCGCAGCCGCACATAGGTGGACGCAGCGTCGAAGGCCGCGTCACCGGCTGCCGCGTTCGACCAGTCAATGACGACGGGGCCATCGGGGGTGAGCTTGACGTTGTCGGGCTGCAGGTCGAGATGTACCACCGAGTTGCCGCCCGACACCTTGACCCAGTTGCCTGGGGCAGGCACGTCGCCGAGCAGCCGGTGCAGCCGTGCCAGACCCTTGACGTGGCGTGTCAGGAGCCACGGCTTGGCCGCGAGTTCGTCGAGCATCGTCGGACCGGTCAGACGTGCCATCACCACCGAGTGATGGTCGGGCTGCTCGATGACCTCTGGAGCGGGAAATCCGTGGGCCCGCACGTGGCGCATTGCCGCGGCCTCGTGGCTCAGATCCCGGCCGCGCAGGCTCATGCGAATGATGTGCGGGCCGTAGGCGCGCATCTCCGAGTCGCGGCCCATCCCCAGCAGCGGTCCCGGCTCATGGCCGGTCGGCCCCTGCTGGCGTTCGAGCATCCGTGCGCGCAGGTTCCGCAGGTTCTTGCGCCAGACGCGTTCAAGCACCAGCGAGGCGGGTTGCTGGCCGGCCCGCGAGCCGAAGTACCAGGGCAGTGTCAGATCTTCGCTCCAGGTGAAGCGAGTGCCGTCTTCGATGGGCTCGAGCGCGAATCGGCCAGTGCCCGTGACTGCGCCTTGATGGGTGATGCCCAGCGTATTCGGCGGGTCCCACTCGGTGACCTCGAGCTTGTCTGTGGTCTTCAGCAGGCCGATCTTGGTGACGCACTCGAACGTCGTGCCGACGCCCTCAGTCTGGGCAGACGTGAAGTCGATCGACTGAGCGTCGGCCATCCACTCGACATTGCTCGCGAGATCTGCGACGTAATCCCAGACTTCCTGCGGCGGTGCCGGAATGTCGATGGAGACCTCGATGCCCATGCCCGTGATTGCCCTGTCGATGTCTGCCTGGACGCGGATCGCGTCTCGGATCGCTGGCGCGCTTCGTCACGCCGACGTTCGTTTCCAGCGACCGGCAAGTGTGGCACCGCATGCGGCCGTTGTCACACCGCACCCGGTGCAGCAGCGGATTCTGCCTTGTTGACTGCGTGAAGCGCCCGGCAGGACGCCTCGGGCTGTGCTCGTAACCTCAGCGTGTGACTGCTGATCGGAATCGTCCTGCGTACCTCGACTGCGCTGCGTCGACGCCGATGCGTCCGTGCGCCATCGAGGCCATGACGCCGTACTTGGAGCAGCAGTTCGCCAATCCTTCGGGAGCGCACCGCATGGCCCGCAAGTCGCGGGCAGCCATCGATGACGCACGTGAGATCGTCGCCGAGGCGCTCGGCTTCGACCCGCACGGCATCGTGTTCACCAGCGGCGGGACTGAAGCAGACAATCTCGCCGTGACCGGCGTCACCTCCGCAACAGGCACGACGGCGCTGTGTCCGGCAACCGAACACCACGCGGTGCTCCACCCGGTCGAAGCGGTCGGCGGTCGGTACGTGCAGGTCAACGCCGGCGGCGAGGTCGACTTCGACCACCTGGCTGCACAGTTGGCGCCCGATGCGGGTCCACCGGTGGGGTTGGTGTCGGTGATGCTGGTCAACAACGAATCGGGCGTCATTGCCGATCTTGAGGCCGTGGCCGACGTGATCGGGCGCCATGCCCCCGAGGCACTGCTGCACACTGACGCGGTGCAAGGAGTCAACTGGGTCGATATCGCCGCAGCGGCGCAACCAGCAGATCTGCTTTCGCTGAGCGGCCACAAGTTCGGCGGGCCCAAGGGCGTGGGGGTTCTTGCCATCCGTCCCGGCGTGACGCTGTCAGCGCAGCAGCTCGGCGGCGGCCAGGAAGCCGATCGGCGCAGCGGCACGCACAACACAGCGGGCATTGCCGCGCTCGGCGCCGCGCTCGGGGAGTTGCACGAGACTCGCAGCGAGGACATCTGCCGGATCAGTGAACTGGCGGACCGGTTGGCCGACGGCCTGCTGACTTCGATCGACGGGTGCACTGAGACGGTCGAGCGGTCTCGGCGAGCTGCGGGCATCTGCCAGCTGCTCATCGACGGCATCGAGACCGAGGCGCTGCTGGTGTTGCTCGACCGCTTCGATGTCATGGCATCGGCGGCGGCCTCGTGCGCGTCGGGTGCCATGGAGCCGAGCCATGTGCTCGCGGCGATGGGGGTTGAGCGTCACGCCGCAGCCGGTTCGCTCCGCCTGTCGCTGGGCTGGTGCACCGAACCGTGGGAGATCGAGCGAGCCATCGACGCTATCCCCAACTGCGTGGAGCAGCTGCGATGACTCCCGAGCGGCATGACGCCACGGAAACCAGCCCCGAGCGGCATGGTGCCGTTGCAGGGAGCAGGGTGCTCGTCGCGATGTCGGGCGGTGTCGACAGCTCGGTCGCTGCGGCGTTGTGCTTGCGCGCTGGGCACGACGTGGTCGGCGTCACCCTGAAGCTGTGGGGCGGCCCGCAGGACCAGGGCTGCTGCGCGGTCTCCGACGTGGACGATGCCCGACGGGTGTGCCAGCAGCTCGGCATCGACCATTTCGTCTTCAACTATGCGGCCGAGTTCGAGCGCGATGTGGTCGAGCCGTACGTCGACGCACACCGGCGGGGCCATACGCCCAACCCGTGCATTGCCTGCAACCGGCACGTCAAGTTCGACGTGCTGCTGGACCGTGCCCGCCGCCTGGGCTTCGATCGCCTGGTCACCGGTCATCACGTTCGCATCAGCTCACTGAGCGGCAGGCGACGGCTGCAGCGTGGCGCCGACAGCGCGAAAGACCAGTCGTACGTGCTGTACATGCTGTCCGAAGCCGACTTGGCGGACCTGTGGTTCCCGGTCGGCGACTACCGCAAGCACGAGCTGAGAACGCTCGCAGCCGAGCTCGGGCTGCGAACTGCTCACAAGCCCGAGAGCCAGGATGTCTGCTTCATCACCGAGGCTGCCGGCAGGGAGCGCTTCCTGGCCGAACGCATCGACCTGCATCCGGCGGAGCTGGTCGATGCGGCGGGTCAACGCGTTGGCACCGCTCCTGCGGTGGAGCTCGTGACTGTCGGCCAGCGCAAGGGTCTGGACCTTGGCGGCGCACCGCAGCGGCGCTATGCGGTCGACGTGGACATCGCCGCTCGCCGTGTCACGGTGGGCGGGGCCTCCGAGCTGTCGGCACGAGGCGTACGGCTGGTTGATCATCGCTGGGCCGTCGACCCCGTCGAGGGCGAGGTTCTGGCCCAGACGAGCGCCCACGGTCCGGCGTTGCCGGCGCACGTCGATGCCGAGGGGCAGTTGCGGTGGGCGGAGCCTCAGCGCCGCGTCGCGGCCGGCCAGGCGGTCGTGTTCTACAAGGGCGACGAGGTGCTCGGCGGCGCGACCGCCGCCGGACATCTCACATGAGCCGCGACGGGTCCGCCGACGGCCAGCCGAGCGTGCCTTGGGCACTGCGCAAGGGTGTCTCCACAGCCATCACGCTCGGTGCGCTCATTGCTGCTGCAGCCGTTGTTCTGGCGGTGTGGCTGACCCGCGGGGGCGAGCCCGCACCGGCCTACCCGAGCGGCTTGCAGGCAGTCACGCCGGTGCCCGGCGCCCAGGTGCCGCACCAGAGTCCCATCGGCGCTCGGCTCGAGCCCGGCTGGAAGCTGACGCTGGTCATCAATGGCACCACCGTTCCTGCCAGCGAGCTCGACGCAGGCACGATCCAGCTCGGCGAGTACTTCTTTTCGCCCGGGGACGGCAAGGTCATCGAGAAGCTGCGCACCGGGCGGTCGTGCGCCCGCCTGATCGCAACCCCCACCATCGATGTCGAAGCAGCCGACTTCACCTACGAATGGTGCTTCACGACGTTCTGAGGGACCTTCTCGAACATGCCGAGGAGTTGGTGTAGCACCCCATTCATACAGTGGTGCAATGGCCGACACCTCCGATCCATTCGAAGCCGGAATACCGGTAGCAGAGGCGATGAGTCGCATGGACGCCGTGCAAGCGGACTTCGAGCAGGCGTGCGATGTGCTTACGGGCAGGTTGGTCCGGCAGTTCGAGCGCTTGAAGTTTCAGTTCGCGATCATCGCATCGATCGGCGAGGTTCCTGACGACGAAAAGGTTGGCGGTTTGCGCGCGTTCGTGGACAAGTTCCGCGACGAAGGCAGTTTTCGAAAGGACGTGCTGTCGCAGACTTGCCACGAGGTGCCCGAGCTGCAACCGGTGGTGGACCGATTCAATGATCTGAGGGACATTCGCAACTCGGTTGTTCACGCCCACTATGGCGACGGCATGACGTTCTTGGCGGGCATGAGCGAACCTGTGTTTCATTGCCAAGGCTCCGACGGTGAGACGAAGTTCATCAGCGCGAGTGCGCTCCGAGGAGCGATCGAGGACGCTGAGCAGCTCTTGATCGATTCAGCTGCGTACGGGCCGATGCTCAAGAAGCGTCGGCAGGCATAAGGGCTATCCACCGTTGCGTCAGCGAGCCTCGGATCCCAGTCCCCAGCGATGTCTCACTTGGCCAGTACTGTCCGAGTCGATGTCGCAGCTATCCGTCGCCGAGTTTTTCGCGGGTATCGGCCTCGTGCGCTCCGGCATGGAAGCGGCAGGTTTCGAGGTGGTCTGGGCAAACGACATCTCGCCGGTGAAGCGTGATGTCTATGCCGCCAACTTTGACGCAAGCGACTATCGGCTGTGCGACGTACGCGACATCCGCGGCGACGACGTGCCGGGCGTCGATGTCGCAACTGCCAGCTTTCCCTGCATCGATCTGTCGTTGGCAGGTCATCGTCGCGGACTGGCCGGCGAGCAATCAGGCCTGTACTTCGAGTTCATACGTGTGCTGGCCGAGATGGGAGAGCGGCGACCGGGAGCGGTGCTCATCGAGAACGTCCCCTCGTTCATCTCGTCTCGCGGCGGTCGTGACCTACACGATGCGTTGGCATCGCTCAATCGCCTGGGTTACGTGTGCGATCTCGCCGTTGTCGATTCGCGCTGGTTCGTGCCGCAGTCGCGCTGCCGGCTGTTCGTGCTCGGGCTGCTCGGGACCGATCGAGCGATCAGCGAGCGCCCTTTGTCGCTGGTGAGTGACGAGACGACCGATGGAGGGCGTGAACCTGATGCGCTGCGCCCCCCATCGCTCCGGCGATTCCTTGCACAAACTTCGGGCGTCGATCTGACTCGGCGAATGGTCGGTTGTCCTCCTTCGGCCGACCCGCGACTCGCCGATGTCGTCGAGCATCTCGCCGAGGATGACGAACGTTGGTGGGGCACAGAACGGCTTGCGGCATTCGATAGCACGCTCCCGGAGCGACACGCCGCAAGGATTGCCGAGTTGGAGGATCAGAACGGCGTGGCGTGGCGAACTGGGTATCGCCGAACTCGTGGCGGGAGAGCCGTCTGGGAGGTGCGCGCCGACGAGATTGCAGGCTGTCTGCGGACCGCGAGGGGCGGCTCCTCCCGCCAGGCCCTAGTAGAGATCTACGAAGGCCGCCACCGCGTGCGCTGGATGACCGCACGCGAATGCGGCCGGCTCCAAGGCGTCGCGGACGGCTTCGACATATCGCCGGTGACGGAATCGCAGGCGCTGTTCGGCTTCGGTGACGCTGTCACTGTGCCGGTCATCACTTGGCTCGTCGAGAGCTTTGTTGTGCCCGAGTTCGGGGTGCCCGCGACCAATACCTACGCGGCGGCATGACGGCCAGTGAGATCGCCGAGGCGCTGCACGGTGCCATCGACGACTGGTACGAGGCGCAGCGCACCGATACGGGTGTCAATCGCAATGTGATGACGGTGGGCCTCATTATGTGCGAGCACATGAAAACCGATTTTCCGCTCGCCGAGGCGCAGTGGTTCAGCGGATCTCAAATCCGCCTTCTGAGTGGCTCGAAGATCAGCAAGATTCTTGCTCGCCACGGCGAGACTCGGCCGCTCGCGAGCGAAGGTGGCAGGACGAGCCGAGGAAGCCAAGATCTCGCTCGGGGCTTTGAGACTGCCATCAACTCATCGACGGCCGCGGCGTCGTTTGCAGATGCTGACCAAGACATGCGGGCCGAAGTGATCAAGCTGTTGCAAGCAGCGATGGTTGAGCGCATTCAAACTGACTTCTTCGACAGGCAACGGTTGCAAATCGAGTACCGAAGCCATGAACCAACTAGCACCGCTGTCCGCCAATTGCTCGACGCGGCCGGTGACCGCGGGGGTAACGCCACCGGTGCTGTGGCCCAGCATGTCGTCGGTGCTGCGTTGTGCCTGCACTATCCCGACATGGAGATCGACAATCACTCGTACACGACGGCTGATGAGCAGACTGGTCGTGTCGGCGATTTCGTTGTCGACGACGCCGCATTCCATGTGACCACCGCGCCAGGCGAAGCCCTACTGCGTAAGTGCGTCCAAAACCTCTCGCTCGACGTCTACCCGATAGTGCTCACCCTGCGGGATCGCATCGCTGCAGCTGAAGGGCTTGCGAGCAACTTCGACATCGCTGACTTACTCTCCGTGAGGGACATAGTTGAGTTCGTTGCCGATGCGGTCGATGTCCCTGCTCAATACGAGCGCAGCACGATGGCGGCGCGCCTGCGAGATCTGCTCGACATCTACAACGCGCGAGTTGCCGTGGCGGAACCAGATCCGTCGCTGCAAGTCGAGATTCCCGACAACCTCGGCTGACGCCGACCGCGAGCCCAGCCAAACGACTGCGATGAGATCAGCATGTTGTGCTGCAAGCATGTCCGTACCGCGGTTGCCGGCTCAGATTCGAAACCGTTGATTTGGCGAGAGCAGGGAAGCAACCTGGCCGCTGAGTCTGAGGCTCTCTGTAGGGGAAGGTGTATGGCATGGAACATCCCGAGTGGTCTGCGCGGTTCGATGACTCCTTCGTAGCCATTGACTTCGAGACCGCGACGAGTTCACGTGAATCGGCATGTGCCGTCGCGGCGGTCAGATTTGAGAAGGGCACTGTCGTCGACAGCGTTGTCTCACTGATTCAGCCACCTGGCAACGAGTACGACCCATTCAATATCTCGATTCACGGGATCAAGCCGAGAGATACGCAATCGTCGCCGAGGTTTCCCGACGTGTGGCGTGACATTGAGGCGTTCACCGAAGGCTCGCTCGTCATCGCGCACAACACGTCTTTCGATATGTCTGTACTTCGACGGAGCTCGGAGTACTACGAGTATCGACCGGGCGGGTTCGCGTTCGCGTGCACCTACCGGCTGTCTCGATCACATATGCCCGAGATGGGTATGTGGCGACTTGATGTGCTGGCCGACGAATTCGCAATTCCGCTGACACATCACGATCCACTCTCTGACGCGGAGGCGGCCGGGCGGTTATGGCTCGCTCTGCCTCGATCGGCGGCATTGAGCCACAGAAGTCTCTTGGATCGTCACAACTACAGGCTCGGGCAATTCGACGTCCTCGACTATCTGCCATTCTCGAACGCCGCGTCGGCCTCGGCGAAGCAGCCCGCGTGGCATCAATACTCTGCGGCGTCGACGATTGATCCAGGTGGACGGTTGTATGGCAGTCATGTCGCGGTGACGGGCAAGCTCGCGCCGATGAATCGAGAGGAGGCGTTCGACGCGATCGGCAGAGTTGGCGGCATTCCCGTTAAGCGTCCGAACAGGGCCACTGACTACCTAGTCGTGGGTTCCATCAACTTGGCCGTAGTCGGTCCGGACGGGATGACTGGGCAGCACAAGAAAGCGTACGAACTCCAGCAAGCGGGCCACGCGATTCAGATCATCGATGAAGACGACTTCCATTGTTTGCTTGCCGACGAGCCTCTCTGAGGATCACGCCTGATCTTGCGGTGCGTCCGCTACGCAGGCGTGACTTCACCTGAGTCAAGTAGAGATTGCAGACCGGCTTCGTCGAGGACGGGGACGCCGAGCTCGGCGGCCTTATCCAGCTTGGCTTGGCCTGCACGGTCGCCGGCGATGAGCGCGTACGTGCTCTTGTTCACTGACGACGGTGACTTGCCACCCCGTTGCACGATGGCCCGCTTGGCGTCGTCGCGCCCGATGAACCAGCCGTCGAGGTTCCCGGTGACTACCACCGAGCGACCGGTCAACACCTGTGGCACATCGGCTGCATCACCGAGCCCCTCGACCACATCGAACTTCACACCCACGGTGTCCAAGCGTTTGATTAGCGATTTGTTGCTTTCGTCAGTGATGAATTTGGTGACGCTGGCTGCGATGATCGGCCCGATGCCGTCGATCTCGACAAAGTCCTCCGCTGACTTGGCCATGATCGCCCCAAGCGAACGGAACCGGTTGGCGAGTAGCTCCGAAGCCGTCGGACCGAGGTGCTCGATGCCCAATCCGATGAGCAGCCGGGCCAGCGGCGCGCTTCGCTTTTCGTCGATCTCCGCGATGAGGCTGAGAGCGGACTTGTCCGCGAATCCTTCGATTCCGTGTATTGCGACGGGTCGCAGCGCCAGGAGTGCCTGACTCTCTGCCGCACTTCCGCGCAAGAGCTGCTCGTCACCGGTCAGGTCGCGGAAATGGAGGCGAAACAGATCAGCCACGTCGGTGATGAGGCCCTGCTCGTAGAGATGGAACACCGTCTGCTCACCCAAGCCCTCGATGTCGAGCGCGCCCCGGCCCACGAAGTGCCCGATGCCCTGGATGATCCGCTCGCGGCATGAGCGATTCACGCAATAGGTGTTGGCGTCGCCCTCCTCGCGCACGAGACGGTGGCCGCAGACCAGACAGACGGTGGGAAACGTCCACTCGGGCAGCCCGTCTGGACGCTCGGCGAGCACGGGGCCGACCACCTCGGGAATGACGTCGCCGGCCTTGCGCACGATCACGGTGTCGCCCGGGCGCACATCCTTGGCGGCGACCTGATCCTGGTTGTGCAGCGTGGCCAGCGACACTGTCGATCCGCCCACGAAGACGGGTTCCATATAGGCGAACGGCGTGGCACGACCGGTGCGCCCGATCGAGACCATGATGTCTCGCAGCTTGGTCGTGCGTTCCTCTGGGGGGAACTTGTAGGCCACCGCCCATCGTGGCGCACGGCTGGTGTAGCCGAGCTGAGATCGGAGTTCAAGGTCGGCCACCTTCACCACGACCCCGTCGATCTCGTAGGCGGGCTTGTGGCGGTCGCGTTCCCAGCGCGTGCAGAATTCTTCGACCTCGGCGAGCGTGCCGAAGGTCCGTATCTCGGGGTTGACCGGCATGCCGAGCTTGCCCAGGTACGCGAAAACCTCGCCTGCCTCATTGAGCTCGGGCCCGCCGGCCAGCCCGCCGACGTCGTAACTCCAGAACGACAGGCCACGCGTCGCGACGATCGAGGGATCTTTCTGGCGCAGGCTGCCTGCTGCCGTATTCCGGGCATTGGCGTAATCGGGATGGCGGCGCTGCACATCGACCGGCGTGAGCTTGGCGAGGGATTCGAGCTTCCGACGCTCGCTGGCCGGCATGTCGTCGGAGGCCTCGGCGATCTGTTGCCTGGCGTTGTCCGCGGCCGCGGCGAGGGCTTGGCGAGCCGCGGCCTGCGACTCGTTCAACTCGCGGAACCTGTCCAGCGGCAGGAAGATCTCGCCGCGCACCTCGATGGCCTCGGGCACCGGCGATGCCGTGCTCAGTTCCCGGGGGATGTCTGCGATGGTCACGACGTTCGCGGTGACGTCTTCGCCGACACGCCCATTGCCGCGCGTCGCTGCCTGAACGAGGCGTCCTTGCTCGTACCGGAGCGAGACGGCCAGCCCGTCGAACTTGAGCTCGCAGATCAGCTCCGGTTCGGGCAGGCTCACCTCGCTGCCGTTGTCGGCGCCGCCATCGCCGGTTTCATCGGCGTCTGCGTCGTCGAACAGCGTCGGCTGCGTCGCTGCAAGACCGCGCATGACACGGCCGTGCCACGCCCGCAGTTCATCGAAGTCCATTGCGTTGTCGAGCGACATCATCGGCCTGGCGTGGACGACTTCGCTGAAGAGCGCCGACAGCTCGGCGCCGACGCGCTGGCTGGGCGAATTCGGATCCGCGAAGTCGGGATAGCGCGCTTCGAGTTCGATGAGTTCGCGCTTGCGGGCGTCGTACTCTCCGTCGGGCACCGACGGCGCATCATCCCGGTGGTACTCCACGTCGTAGCGATTGATCAGGCTCGCCAAGTGCCGCATGCGCTCGAGATCACTCTCGGCAGCGGAACTCAGCGCCGCTTCCTGGCGCTCGCCCGTCGAGTTATCGCTTTCGGAGGGCATCGCACTGCTGAGAGTACCGAGGGGCTGTGACTGCTTCGGCAGCAGCAAGACGGAGAATTGCGGTGTCCAGCGGCAAGACTTCGGCTGTGGGAGCAACGCTGCGAGCGCACCCGACTCTGTGGTTGATGCGGCTGTTGTGGCTGGTGATGCCGTGGAGCGTGGGTGCCGCAGCGGCGGATGCGCTCGGCGCCTGCTCGGAAACCTCGGCGCGCGTCCTGAGCGCCGAACTCTGGGCTGCTTGGGCGCTCGTGCTGACGGCGACGCTGGTGCGCCGACCGTGGGCGCTCACCGTTGTGCGCATTGCCGCGCCGGCTTCTGTCGGTGTGGCAATCGGCGCGGTCGTGGCCGCAGCGGCGTGGGATGCCGACCTGGCCGCCCCGCGTGCTGCGGCAGCCATCGCCGGCGCTGCCATCGCGACCGCCGTTGTGCTGCTGCCCGAGACCGGCAACTCCATGGTCGACGGCCTCAGCTATGGCAACGAGCGGCGCATGCTGCTGCGCACGCCGTTCCTGCTGGCGATCGCTCCCGTCCCGCTGGTGTGGGCAGCCGTGGTCGCGGGCATCGTCGCGCCGGCGGTGCTGTGGGCAATCGAGCTGTGGATCTGGGCCGTCGTCGCCACGGTCACCGGGCTCACCGCGGCCGTGCTGGGCTTCCGCTCCCTGCATCAACTGGCGCGCCGCTGGGTGGTGTTCGTTCCCAACGGATTCGTGTTGCATGACCGCATGGCGACGCGTGAGCCGTTCCTGCTGCGGCGGGCCGACATAGCGTCGCTCGGCGCTGCGCCCGCCGACATCGATCTTGCAGCCGACGACCTGGTGGATATCAGCGGCAACGCCCTCGGTCCGGTGCTGCTCGCCGCTTTGAACGGCCAGGTCGAGGTGGTGCCGCGCACGGCCGGCACCGCGCAGGTGCTGTCGGTGTCGCGGGTGCTGTTCAGCCCGACTCGCCCCGGCGAGATGCTGGCAGAAGCCGCCCGGCGACGAATTCCCCGCTGAGGCCGCGCCGGTACCCTGCCGCTGCAATGGGAGAGCCGACTGCAGCGATCAGCACGGACGATGTTGCGCATGTGGCGCGGCTTGCCCGGATCGAGCTCACCTCCGACGAGATCGAGCACTACACGGGCCACCTGGGACGTGTGCTCGAGCATGCCCGCGAGCTGGAAGATCTGGATCTCGACGATGTGCCACCGCTGGCGCACCCCTACCCGCTCCGCAACGTGTTCCGTGACGATGTTGCGAGCTCGCCGGTGGACCGGGACGAGGTGCTCTCCCAGGCGCCCGCCGCGTCCGGCGGGCAGTTCGAAGTGCCGCCGGTACTCGGCGAGGAAGCCTGAGCTGGCCGTGTCCCGCTCGGTGACTGCACGATGACTTCGGCTCACGTCATCGCCTCCGAAGTGCGCGCCGGCACCCGCCGAGCAACGGACGTGCTCGAAGAATTCCTCGGCCGCATCGAGACTCACGACGGCGACGTTCACGCCTTCAACACAGTGTCTGCCGAGCAGGCTCGAGCCGCTGCAGCCGCCATCGATGCATCAGTCGACGAGGGCCGCGACCCCGGACCGCTGGCGGGCATCCCCGTGGCCTTCAAAGACAACCTGTGCACGCGCGGCGTCGCCACCACCTGCTCATCGCGGATGCTCGAAGGCTGGCAGCCTCCCTACGACGCCACGGTCGTGCAGGCCATGACGTCCGCCGGTGCCGTCATGATCGGCAAGACCAATCTCGATGAGTTCGCGATGGGCAGCTCCACCGAGCACTCGGCCTTCGGCCCCACGCGCAATCCCTACGACCTCACCCGGGTGCCGGGCGGCTCCAGCGGGGGCTCGGCTGCAGCGGTGGCCGCTGGCTTCGCGCCCCTGGCGCTGGGCTCCGACACCGGAGGCTCGATCCGCCAGCCTGCATCGCTGTGCGGCATTGTGGGCATCAAGCCCACCTACGGCCGCGTCAGCCGCTACGGCCTCGTGGCCTTCGCCAGCTCGTTCGACCAGATCGGCCCGTTCGCAACCGACGTCGCAGATGCTGCGCTCGCACTCGGGGTGATCAGCGGCCACGATCCGGCCGACAGCACGTCGATTCCCGCAGCCGTGCCCGACTTTGCGGCCGCGCTGGCGCGGGGTGTCGAGGGCTTGCGAGTGGGTGTCGTGAGTGAGCTGACCGGGAGCGGCCGCAATGGTGCTGCGAACGGTGGCCCCCCGCCGGGGGACGCAGCGGGCGACATGCTCGACGGAATCGAAGCGGATGTGACCGAGCGTGTGCTCGAGGCGGCCGACGCGCTGGCCGATGCCGGGGCGACCGTCGGCAGGGTCTCAGTGCCGGCGGTCACCTACGGCCTCACGGCGTATTACCTCATCGCACCGGCCGAGGCCTCGAGCAATCTGGCGCGTTACGACGGCACTCGTTACGGGTTGCGTGTGGAGGGTGCTGACGTCGAGGAGATGAATCGCCTGACTCGTCGGGCCGGCTTCGGCGACGAGGTCAAGGCGCGCATCATGCTGGGCACGTTCGCCCTCAGCGCCGGCTACTACGACGCCTACTACGGCAAGGCCCAGCGGGTCCGCATGCTGACCCGGCGAGACTTCGACGCTGCCTACGCCGATTTCGACGTCCTGCTGTCGCCCACCTCGCCGTGCGTGGCATTCCGTTTCGGCGAGCGCGCTGACCCGATGACCATGTATCGGTGCGACACCTGCACCATCCCGTCGAATCTCTCGGGCGACCCGGCCATGTCGGTGCCGTTCGGAACCGGCGCGGAGGATCTGCCGGTGGGCGTGCAGGTCATGGCCCCCGCCCTGGGCGAGGAGACGATGCTGACGGTGGCCGCCGCGCTAGAGCGTGCCGCGCCGCCGCTGTCGAAGCCGCTGCTCGCTGGCGCGGCCGGCTCAGCAAGGGCAGGAAGCTGATGGCTGCAACCTCGCACTCGGCAGCCGACAATGCGTCTTCGGGCTGGGAGATCGTGGTCGGGCTCGAAGTCCATGTCGAGCTGGCGACCGACACGAAGCTGTTCTCCGCTGCGCCCAGCCGCTTCGGCGACGAACCGAACACCAACGTCACGCCGGTCTGCCTGGGTCTGCCCGGCTCGCTGCCCGTGCTCAATCGCCGCGCCGTCGAGCTGGCCATGGCGGTGGGTCTCGCCCTCAACTGCGAGATCCGTCCGTCGGTGTTTCACCGCAAGAACTACTTCTACCCCGACATGCCGAAGGACTACCAAGTCAGCCAGTACGACCAGCCGATCTGCTCCGACGGGTGGCTCGACGTGCCGGGCGGCAGCCGTATCGGAATCGAGCGGGCGCACCTGGAGGAGGATGCCGGCAAGACGACGCACCTGGGAGGCGCGGACGGTCGTATTCACGGTGCCGTCGGCGCGCTCGTGGACTACAACCGGGCGGGCACCCCGCTGCTCGAGATCGTCTCGCGGCCCGACATCAGCTCGGCAGCCGAGGCCAGCGCGTACGTCGACGAGCTGCGGACGATCCTGCTGACGCTCGGCGCATCCGACGCTCGTCTCGAAGAGGGCTCGATGCGCGTCGACGCGAACATCAGCGTGCGGCCCGCCGGCTCGGGCGAGCTGCGTACCCGTTGCGAAGTGAAGAATCTGAACTCGCTGCGGTCGCTGCGGAACGCCATCGACTACGAGGCCCGGCGCCACATCGATCTGTATGCCGCGGGCGATGTCCCTGTCCAGGAAACGCGCCATTGGTCCGAAGACGGTCGCACGCACTCGCTGCGCTCCAAGGAAGAGGCCGACGACTATCGCTACTTCCCCGAGCCCGACCTCGTGCCGCTGGCACCCGACGACGAATGGATCGCCCAGGTTCGCGCCGCCATGCCCGAACTGCCCGCATCTCAGCGTGCACGCCTGCACGAATGCGGCGCCGATCCCGAGGATGCCCAGGTCATCGTGGGCCGCGGCCTGGCACCGGTGGTATTGGAAGCCATCGAGGCGGGAGCCGATGCCAAGCGCACGATGACCCATGCCGTGCAGAACTTGGCCCTTGACGGAGCCGAACTGCTTGGCATCGACCATCTGGCCTCGCTGGTCCAGATGGAGACTTCAGGGCAGCTCACTGCGACGCAAGCCAAGACGGTGCTGGGAATCATGTGCGAGCGAGCAGCCGCCGGCAGCGCTGATCCGGCGGCGATCGCCGCCGAGCTGGGTTTCGAAGCCATGGACACAGCCGAGCTGGAGTCGCTGGTCGATCAGGCCATCGCGGACAACCCCGAAGCGTGGGAGAAGTTCTGCGCCGGTGAGGCCAAGGTGGCCGGCGTGTTCGTGGGAGCAGTGATGAAGGCCACCCGCGGCCAGGCCGACGGCCAAGCCGTCACCCAGCTGCTCGCGCAGCGGCGCGGCGCCTGATTCGCGCTGCGCGCCTCTCGCGCTCAGCCTTCCCCGGTGCGCAGCCAGGCATCGCCCCGGAAGCGAATCCACTGCGGCGCAGCGCGGAAGAACATGAACAGGGTGAGCGCCACCCACAGCCAGCCGATGCCCAGATCGAAGATGCGCACCGCGCCGCCGACGATCGCGAAACCCGCCGCTGCACCGGCCATCGCCCGTGCCAGAAAGCCCAAGTCGCCGGCGCCAATGAAGATGCCGTCGAAGGCGAAGGCGGCGGCATTGATGGGCTGCGCGACGGCCACGAACAGCAGGATGAAGCCGCTGAGCGCGACGACAGCAGGGTCGTTGCTGAAGATCGATGCCAGCGGTCCACGCAGCAGCACGAGTGCCAGCCCGAATACCGCGCTGAGCTGGATGCTCATGCCGATCATGCGGACGCTGGCTGCGCGAGCCACGTCGGGTCGGCTGGCGCCGAGTTCCTTTGCGACCATGGCCTGACCCGCAATAGCCACTGCGTCGAGGGCGAGCGAGAAGAACGACCAGATCTGCACGCCGATCTCGTGCGATGCCACCTCGGTGGTGCCGATACGGGAAGCGAACACTGCAGCCAGCACGAACGCGCCCCGCAACGATGCCGTGCGCACGAACATCTGCGCCCCGACACGGGCGTAACGCCACGCCGCGGTAGCAACGAGCCGCAGCCTCGCGCCGACTGCCCGAACGTGGCGATGGACGGCGACGGCGAACGCCACGGCGGCACCCCACTGCGCGATCACCGTTGACCATGCCGCGCCGGCGATGCCCATGTCGAGCTCGAACACCAGCACGAGTTCGATGAGCAAGTTCCCTGCCGCTGAAGCGACGGCGATCACGAGGGGGGTGACCGTGTCCTGGGTGCCCCGCAGGTAACCCGTGGCCGCCATGCCCGCCAGCAACGCGGTAAAGCCGATGAGGCTGATCCTCAGGTACGTGAGCGCGTGATCAGCGACTTCGGGGGTCGGGTCGAACACGCCGACGAGATAGCCCGAGCCGGCCCACATGCCCAGGCTGAACACCACGCCCAACCCGATCGACAGCCACATGCCGGCGATGCCCTGTTCGGCTGCTCGACGCAGCGATCCGGCGCCCACCAGCCGGCCGACGAGGCCGGTTGTGCCGTAGGCGAGGAAGATCAGAATTGCGTGAGCACTGAGCAGGATGGCGGAGGCGATCGCAAGCCCGGCGAGTTCGGGCGTGCCGAGCCTCCCGACGATCGCCCTGTCGGTGAGCACATACAGCGGCTCGGCGATCAGCGCCCCGAACGCCGGCACCGCGAGCAGCAGGATCTCACGGTCGTAGACCGTGCGTCGAAACACGGCTACGTCCCGGATCCGGCAGGTGCTGCGTGCGTCATCCGGTCAGGCGCCACACGCCGATTTCCATGTCGATCACGTAGAGCTCGCCCGCTGCGTCTACCGCGAACCCGACCGGTCGGGGCGTGCTCACGCCTAGGTGCCAGACGTCGTCGGGCTGCGTGCCGGGCGTCACCGCCGCCGCGTAGATGTCACCCCCGCAGAGATCGGCGAAGACATAGCGGCTGGCCAGCCAGTCGAGTTGGCCGCCCCGGTAGACGTGGCCCCCGATGACGGCGCACAGACCCCGCCCATGCCGGTACTCCAGATCGGGCGGCCGGTGGTTGGCGAGCTCGTCGCCCACGAATCGCCGGCTGCCTTCGTAGGCATTCCAGCCCAGGTTGGCGCCGCCCTCATCGAGGCCGAGCACCGTGACCTCTTCCATGCACTGCTGTCCGACATCGGAGATCCACAGAGTGCTGGTCGCCTCGTCGAGCGACATGCGGAACGGGTTGCGCGCCCCGTAGGCCCAGATGTGCGGATCGCTGCCGGGTCCGAGGTCGGGGTTGCCGGGCGCCGGTATCAAGCGCCAGTCGCCTGGATCGGCGCTGTTGCCTCCTTCGACGGCGAATCGCAGCACAGCCCCGAGCGGGGTAGCGAGATTCTGACCGTGATGGCGCGGATCGCCGAGGCCGCCGCCGTCACCGAACGACACGTAGAGCAGCCCATCCGGATCGAACAGCAGGTCACCGCCGTTGTGCTGTGCATTGGTCTGCTTCACCTCCAGCACATCGGCGTACAGGTTCTCCAGCGTCGTTCGATCCGCGCTCGGCGTGAGCACGGTGAGCACGCTCGACCCGTGGCGGTCGGTGCGGTTGATCCACAGCCGCCCGTCGGGGCCCAGCGTCATGCCCACCAAGCCTTGGTCGTGCTCGGCCGCCGTATTCGAGGAGAAATCGGCAACGGGTTCCGCGCTGATGACCGCACCGAAGTCGCGGCCGGCTTGCGCTGCGAAGTTTGGTGCAAATCGCCAGATGCGTCCCCTGCGATCGCCCACGAAACCGCCGTCTGCTGCACCGGCGCTGTCGAAGACCATCACCGTCGCCTCAGCCAGATCGATATACGGCACCAGCGTCACGGAACGCGCGGGCGCCGCCTCTCCCAGCGGTGTTGCGCCCAATTCGGTCAGCCCCTGCGGACATGGTGTGTTTGATGCGATGTACTCGGGCGTCTGCGTCAGCGGCAGGGTGGTCGCAGGCTCGCTTGTCGCAGCGCTGCCCGCGCCGTCTGGACTGCCGATGGCGGGGCCGGCGCCCTCGTCGATCCCGATGTCAGAACACCCCACTGCCAGCGCCCCGGCAGCGATGGCCGCAGCGCAGGTGGCAATGCTGAACAGCCGTCCACCCCGCACCCGGCCAATGTACGCCCGCCCACCGGCGCCGCCTCTGAGGTTGTGGCCGCCGGAACGGCACGACAGAATGTGCCGGTGAGCGCGTCAGCACGCCGAACCGGCTGCCCGGCCGAGCCTGCGAGGCGCGGCGCGACAGGAGGGGTACTCATCTAGGCGAGCCGTTTCGTCCGCGCTCGCCCTGCCTCCCGCTCGGGGGGCTTTTTTGTTTCAGGAGAATCTTCATGGAGCTCACAGGCGCTCAGGCACTGATGCGAAGCCTGGAGATGAGTGGCGTCGAAGTCATGTTCGGCCTGCCCGGCGGGGCAATCCTCCCGGTCTACGACCCCGTGCTCGACTCACCGATCCGCCACGTCCTCGTGCGCCATGAACAAGGCGCCGGCCATATGGCGCAGGGCTACGCGCACGTCACGGGCAAGCCGGGCGTGGCGATGGTCACGAGCGGGCCTGCAGCCACGAACATCGTGACACCGCTGTGCGACGCCTTCATGGACTCGATCCCGATGGTCGTCGTGACCGGCCAGGTCGCAATGTCGGCCATCGGCTCCGACGCCTTCCAGGAGTGCGACACCACCGGCATCACCATGGCGGTCACCAAGCACAACTACCTCGTGACCGACCCGGCCGACATCCCGCGCATCGTGGCCGAGGCATTTCACATCGCCACGACCGGGCGTCCGGGCCCGGTGCTGATCGACCTGCCCAAGGACGTCAGCAACGCGACGATGGACTGGTACTGGCCAGACGGCGTCGACCTGCCCGGCTACCGGCCCCGCCGCGAGATCGACCCGGCCGCCATTGCCGAAGCTGCCCGGCTCATCCGCACGGCGGAGCGTCCGGTCATCTACGCCGGCGGCGGACTGCTGAAGGCCCGAGCGGCGGAAGCGCTGCGGGAGCTCGCCGAGATGTGCGAGATCCACGTGGTGACCACCTTGATGGCGCGCGGTGTGTTCCCCGACCGTCACCCGCTCTGCCTCGGGATGCCGGGCATGCACGGCAACTACACCGCAGTGACGGCGATGCAGCAGGCCGACCTGCTGATCAACCTCGGAGCGCGCTTCGATGACCGGGTCACAGGCAACCCCGCGCATTTCGCTCCGGGTGCCAAGGTCATTCACGTCGATATCGACCCGGCCGAGCACGGCAAGGTGCGGGTGCCTGATGTGCCGATCGCCGGAGATGCCAAGGTGGCGATCGAAGCGCTGATCGAAGTGCTGCGCCCCGGCGACGGCAGCGCCGTCACCGATGCGATGGCGGATCGATCTGTGTGGAAGTCGACAGTCTCAGGCTGGCAGGAGCAGTACCCCCTGAGCTATGACCAGCCGTCGAGCGGCCACCCGCTCAAGCCGCAGTACGTGGTGGAGCAGCTGCGTGATCACACTCCCGACGACACGATCGTCGTGGCGGGCGTGGGCCAGCACCAGATGTGGGCCAGCCAGTTCTGGCAGTTCGACCACCCCTACACCTGGGTGAACTCAGGCGGTCTGGGGACCATGGGATTCGCCGTGCCTGCGGCTATCGGTGCCAAGGTGGGCCGACCGGATCGAACGGTGTGGGCAATCGATGGTGACGGCTGTTTCCAGATGACCGCACAGGAGTTGATCTCCGCCAGTGCAGAGAACATCCCCGTGAAGGTGGGCATCCTCAACAACGCCTACTTGGGCATGGTTCGCCAGTGGCAGGAGCTCTTCTACGCCGAGCGCTACAGCGAGGTGTATCTCAGCGCCGACCACCCCGATTACGTCGGCTGGGCCGAGGCGATGGGCTGCGTCGGCATCCGGGTGGAATCAGCGGAGGAAGTCGTTCCTGCCATCACCAAGGCGAACGCTGTCAACGACCGTCCGGTGGTGATCGACTTCCGCGTCGACACCGAGGAGAAGGTGTATCCAATGGTGCCGGCCGGAGGTTCCAACGACGACATCATCCTCGGTCCCGAGGGCGACGCCGACGCGGCCCTGAAGGGCAGCGCGCCGTCGTGAGCGGCGCGCAATGCAGTAGTGCCGTCGTGAGCGGCGCGCAATGTGGCAGGCCGTCGTGAGCGGCCCGCAGGGCACGAACCTGTCCCCTGAGGAATCGGCGGTGGTGAGCCTGCCGCAGGAACCCGACCTGCACATCTTTGCGGCCATCGTGGAGAACAAGTTCGGCGTTCTTGCGCGGATCGCCGGGCTGTTCAGCCGGCGTGGCTTCAACATCTTCTCGCTGGCAGTGGCCCCGACGGCTGATCCGTCCTACAGCCGCATCACGATCGTGGTCGACGTCCACAACACCGACGTCAACCAGATCGCGAAACAGCTCGACAAGCTCGTCAACGTCATCAACATCAGCGAGCTGCACCCGTCCGATTCGCTCGAACGGGAGCTGATGCTGGCCCGCGTCGGCGCCGTCGATCTCGAGGCGGTCGTCGATGTGATCTCCGAATACGGCGGGGAAGTGCTCGATCACGCCGATGGCGAGGCCATTGTGAGCGTGAGCGCCCATCCAGACCGGCTCGATCGGTGCGAGCGTCAGCTGCGTCCGTTCGGCCTGCACGTGCTGCAGCGCACCGGCCGCATCGCGCTGCGTGCGCTCGATGCCGATGAGCCTGCCGTCGGCATGACCGCCTGAGACTGGCAGACTCCCGCCAACGCTGACTCCGAGAGGAACTACCAGGATGCCCGCGACCATCTATTACGAAGAAGACGCAGACCTCAGCCAGCTCGCTGGCCGCACTGTGGCGGTCATGGGTTATGGCTCGCAGGGTCACGCTCACGCCCTGAACTTGCGCGACAGCGGTGTGGACGTCGTGGTGGGGCTGCGGGAAGGCTCGTCGTCTCGTGCCAAGGCCGAGGCCGAGGGCCTGCGCGTCGCCGATGTCGCAGGCGCCGCCGCCGAGGCCGACATCATCATGATGGCGCTGCCCGATACCGACCAGGCCGGCATCTACGAGGATTCGATCGCGCCGAATCTGCAACCGGGCAATGCCGTTGCCTTCTCGCATGGCTTCAACATCCACTTCGGCCAGATCAGCCCGCCTGCCGACGTGGACGTGTGGATGATCGCCCCCAAGGGACCGGGCCACAACGTGCGGCGCACCTACGTCGAGGGCGGCGGCGTTCCGGCGCTCGTCGCGATTCACCAGGACGCCAGCGGACGTGCGCTGGCCGACGCGCTGGCCTATGCAAAGGGCATCGGCGGCACACGGGGTGGAGTGCTCACCACCACGTTTGCCGAGGAAACCGAGACTGACCTGTTCGGTGAGCAGGTGGTGCTCTGCGGCGGCCTCACCGAGCTGATCCGGGCCGGTTACGAGACGCTGGTGGAGGCCGGCTACCAGCCCGAGTCGGCCTACTTCGAGACGCTGCACGAGGTGAAGTTGATCGTCGACTTCATCTACGAGGCCGGCATCTCGGGCATGCGCTACTCCATCTCGACAACAGCCGAGTACGGCGACATGACCCGTGGCGCGCGCATCATCACCGACGAGACACGAGCGGAGATGAAGCGCATCTTGGCGGAGATCCAGGACGGCAGCTTCGCCCGGGAGTGGATCGACGAGAACCGCAACGGGTTGCCCAACTACCGCCGGATGGTCGAGGAAGGCAAGCAGCACCCCATCGAGCAGGTCGGCGCGGAGTTGCGGGCGATGATGCCGTGGATCACCGCGGGCCGCCAGGATGTCACCGCGGCCTCGGGCGGCGCTGTCTCCTGAGCCTCTGAGCATCTCGCGCTCGACGGCGCGCCCAGTTCGGGGCACCTGAGACGCAGCAGCGCAGTGGCAGAATCGGGGCGTGGTCGACGTTGTCGTAACGCCGGTGCGGGTGCCCGCTGCGGGTGACCTGCTCGTGGCGACGCCGCGTCTGGTGGATCCCAACTTCGATCGCACGGTCGTGTTCGTGATCGAGCACCAGGAAGCGGGAACGTTGGGCGTGGTCATCAACCGCGTGTCGGATATCTCGTGCGTCGCCGCGGTTCCGCGCTGGGCATCACATTTCGCCGAGGAGGCGGCCGTCGGGCTCGGCGGGCCGGTGGAGCCGCAGGGTCTGCTGGCGCTCGGTGCAACGATGGATCCCGCGGCTGGCGAATCACTGCCGACCCGAGGCTCGGGCGCCGAGTCGTCCGAGGCCGGCGGCGTGTGGCGCACCGTCAACGGGACGGTCGGGCTGGTCGACCTCACCGCCGATCCGGCCGAACTGGACTCCGCAGTCGTTGCCGTCCGGATTTATGGCGGGCACGCGGGGTGGGGGCCCGGCCAGTTGCGAGGCGAGCTGCAGTCGGGCTGCTGGTGGGTGTTCGACTCGATGCCTGGCGACCTGACTGCCGATGCCACCACGCTCTGGTACGACGTGCTGGCGCGCCAGTCACCGCCCGCCCGGCTGCTGGCCCACTATCCCGACGACCCCGCGCAGAATTAGCGCGCCGGCACGCTTTGTGTGGCGAGTACTTACCGCAGTGCGCTGCGGACTTCGTGCAGCAGCGCGCTAGGTTCGCGCTCGAATCTGTCGACTGCATCCACGACGGCGGAGGCCATTGATGAGCGATTACGGCGAGCCCCCATCCCACGATGGAAACCGACGGACTGGCTGGGCGGAACTCGGATCCGGCGAGACCGTCGAGTTGGCCCGAATCGGCGCTCGATTCGGCGCCCGCGTGCTCGACGCGATCATCGTGGTGGCAGTTGGTTTCGTCCTGATCCTGGTGTTCGCCGCAGGGTCGAGTTCCGGCGACGCGGCTGACTTCTCGGGCTTCGATGTGACGGGCATCCTTCTCGGCCTCGTTATCGGTATCGGCTACGAGGTGGTGCAGATCGCGCTGTGGGGCCGCACATTGGGCAAGCGGATAGTCGGCATCAGAGTGATCCACGCTGCACATGGCGGCCTGCCCGGGTGGGGCAAGGCATTCGGCCGATGGGCGATTCCCGGACTGCTCGCGCTCATTCCCTTGGTGGGCTGGCTCCTGTCGATCCTCTGCTACGTCAGTGCCACGTGGGATCGCGTCTACCAAGGCTGGCACGACAAGGCAGCAGGCACCCTCGTCACTCGCAACTGAGCAGCGGCTCTACGGGCTTTCGGCTGGGTTGGTTGTTGCGGAGCTAGAGCCGCTCCACGATGTAGTCGATGCATGCGGTCAGCGCCTCGGCGTCGGCCGGATCGATCGCAGGGAATGCAGCGATGCGCAGCTGGTTGCGGCCCAGCTTGCGGTAGCCCTCGGTATCGATGATGTCGTTGGCGCGCAGTGCGGCCGCAATGTCGTCAGCGCTGGCGCCCTCGAAGTCGATGGTGCACACGACGGGGGAGCGCATGGCCTCGTCCGCGACGAACGGCGCAGCAAAGTCGCGTTCTGCTGCCCAGCCGTACACGGCGCCGCTCGACGCGGCCGAGCGGGACGCAGCCCAGCCGAGCCCACCGCCGTCGAGCATCCACTCTGCGGTCTCGAGCGTCAGCAGGATCGTGGCAAGCGCCGGCGTGTTGTAGGTCTGATCCTGGCGAGAATTGCGGGCGGCGATTGCCAAATCGAGCGTGGCGGGCTTGTAGCGACCCGAAGCATCGATCCGCTCGATCCGCTCAATGGCTGCCGGCGAGCACAGTGCGATGAACAGCCCGCCATCGGCCGCGAACGCCTTCTGTGGAGCGAAGTAGTAGCAGTCGACATCGCGGGGATCCCATGTCATCGCTCCGGCCGCCGAGGTGGCGTCGACCATGACCAGTGCCGGCGGCACGCCTTGCCGGCACGGGTCAAGTTGCGGCTGCGTCAGCGGCATCGCCACGCCGGTCGACGTTTCGTTGTGCGTCAGCGCGTACACGTCGACCTCGGCGGGATCCGCCGCCGCGGGCACGGGGTGGCTGCCGTACGGCGCTGTGATGACCACCGGGTCGTCTAGGTGCGGGGCGGAAGCAGTGACTGCCGAGAACTTCTCCGAGAACTCGCCGAAGGTCAGGTGCTGGGTGCGCCGCTCGATCAGAGAGAAAGCCGCTGCGTCCCAGAAGCCGGTGCTGCCGCCGTTGCCCAGCACCACCTCCCAGCCGTCGCTGAGTCCGAACAGCTCGGTCATGGCTGCGCGCAGCCGACCCACCACTGATCGCACTCCAGTGCGACGATGCGACGTGCCCATGTAGTCGAGTGCACGAGCCTCGAGCGCCTTGACGGCCTCGGGTCGAACCTTGGACGGGCCGGAGCCAAAACGCCCGTCGGCAGGCCGCAGTTCTGCGGGAATCGAAATCGATGGGGGAGTGCCAGCCATTGGCTGCCACTATTGCGCCCGGCCGTGCTGCCGACAACCACATTTTCGCAACAAGTTGCCGATGGTGGCGCAACGTGACTTGGCGGCGAGACTGTCGGACGTTCGCGGCAGCGCGTCGAGCAGACGGGAGACGCCCAATGAGCAATCGAGTTTCCACAGCGCTGGCGGGCATCGCGCCGTCGGCAACCCTGGCGGTGGATGCCAAGGCCAAGGCGCTGCGGGCGGCGGGGGAGAACGTGATCGGCTTCGGCGCCGGCGAGCCCGACTTCCCGACCCCTCCCCACATCGTGGACGCAGCGGTCGCCGCTTGCCGCGATGTCGCCAATCACCGCTATTCGCCCGCCGGGGGGCAACCCGCGCTGAAAGCCGCTCTGGCAGCCAAGACCAAGCGAGACAGCGGTCTCGACTGGGATGCCAGCCAGTTCCTGGTCACCAATGGTGGCAAGCAAGCCGTCTACAACACCATGGCTGCGCTGGTGGACCCAGGCGACGAAGTGCTGCTGCCTGCGCCCTACTGGACGACGTATCCCGAAGCGATCCGCGTCTTCGGAGGCGTCCCGGTGGAGGTGTTCGCCGGCATCGAGTCGGGCTTCCGGGTCAGTGTCGAACAGCTCGAAGCGGCGCGAACCGACCGCACCAAGGCCCTGCTGTTCGTCTCACCGTCGAACCCGACCGGAGCCATCTACCCGCACGACGAGATCGTGGCGATCGGCCAGTGGGCCGTCGAGCACGGACTGTGGGTGATCACCGACGAGATCTACGAGCACCTGACCTACGGCGACGCCGAGCACCACTCGCTTCCCGTGCTGGTGCCCGAGATCGCCGACCGCTGTGTCGTGCTCAACGGCGTAGCCAAGACCTACGCCATGACGGGCTGGCGGGTCGGGTGGATGGCCGGGCCGTCAGACGTGATCGCTGCCGCCACCAACCTGCAGAGCCATGCCACGTCCAACGTCTGCAACGTGGCTCAAGCCGCCGCTCTCGCGGCCGTGTCGGGCGACCTCGAGGCGGTCGCGATGATGCGCTCGGCGTTCGACGTGCGGCGCCAACGCATCACCGAGATGCTCAACTCGATCGAGGGCGTGGACTGTCCCGAGCCCGAAGGCGCGTTCTACGCATTCCCCAACATGGAAGGGCTGCTGGGGCGCCGTTACGGCGGCACAGAAGTCACGACCACGCTCGAATTGGCGGCGGCCGTGCTCGAGCACGCGAAGGTGGCCTTCGTGCCCGGCGAGGCCTTCGGCGCCCCCGGCTACGCGCGCTTCTCGTTCGCTCTCGGGCTCGACGACCTGGCCGAAGGCATCAGCCGCATCGCAGACCTGGTCGGGTGACATGGCACGGGTCCTGGTCGCCGAGACGTTGGCCGATGCCGGTCTCGACCTGCTGCGCGCTGCCGGCCACGACGTCGACATCCGTACGGGGCTCAGCGCCGACGAGCTGCGCGACGCCGTCGCCGGGGCACAGGCACTGGTCATCCGCTCGGCGACTCAGGTCGATGCTGATCTCCTGGCAGCCGGCGATTCGCTCGTCGTCGTGGGGCGTGCCGGCGTAGGGCTCGACAACGTCGATGTGGCCGCTGCAACCGAGCGCGGCGTGCTCGTGTGCAACGCGCCGTCCAGCAACGTGGTGTCTGCGGCAGAGATGACCGTGGCGCTCATGCTGGCGCTGGCGCGCCACGTGCCTCAAGCACACCAAGCACTCGCGGACGGCCGCTGGGAGCGCAGCCGCTGGGGCGGCATGGAGATCTACCGCAAAACGATTGGAATCCTGGGCCTCGGCCGAGTCGGCCGCCTCGTCGCCCAGCGGATCGCCCCGTTCGATGTGGAGCTCATCTCCTACGACCCCTATGTGAGCGCGGAATCAGGCCGAGCCGCCGATGTCGAGATGGTGGAGCTCCCCGAACTGCTGGGGCGTTCGGACATCATCACGCTGCACATGCCCGCCACGCCGGAGACGGCCGGGCTGCTGGGAGCCGAGAACCTGGCCAAGTGCCGCCCGCACGCGTTGATCGTCAACACCGCGCGGGGTGGCATTCTCGACGAGGTGGCGGCGGCCGCTGCGTTGGACGCCGGCAGGCTCGGCGGCGTGGCGGTAGACGTCTACGCGACCGAACCGGCGACCGAGTCGCCGCTTTTCGGCCGACCCGATGTTGTGGCCACCCCGCACCTCGGTGCCAGCACCTCAGAGGCGCAAGACCGCGCCGGCACCCAGATCGCCGAACAGGTCAACCTGGCCCTAGCCGGTGACCCCGTGCCCTACGGCGTCAACGCCTAGCAGTCCAGCGGCCGCCTCTCCCACGTCCCCACGATCGCGGACGGGTGAGCTTCAGCGCAGGGCCGCGACTGCGGCTGCGTCGGGATGGTGCAGGTAGCGCTCGGGGATGTCGAACCCGAAGATGCGGGCGCTGTTGAGGCCCAGGATCTTGGCCCGCTCGCCGTCGTCGAGGTGGCTCATCGTGCGCTCGATGGCCTGGGCCGAATAGGGCCATGAGCCCTCGTGGTGCGGGAAGTCGTTCGCCCACAGGAAGTTGTCGACCAGCTCGTGCTCGCGGGCGAGGTCCAGGCCGGCGGGATCCTCCTGGAAACTCGCGAAGCCCTGGCGCTTGAAGTACTCGCTGGGCAGCATCTCGAGCTTGGGTCGCACCCACATGTGGTGCTTGAGGTACGCCTCGTCCATCGCAGTCAGCATCCAAGGCACCCAGCCGATTCCGGCCTCGATCGAGCCGAACTGC
Organism: Acidimicrobiia bacterium; assembly: GCA_022821985.1. Lineage (GTDB taxonomy): Bacteria > Actinomycetota > Acidimicrobiia > Acidimicrobiales > Poriferisodalaceae > Poriferisodalis. The sequence continues at coordinate 175,888 of JAJECP010000035.1, read as the reverse complement.
AGCTTCGGGTGCCGCTCGGCAACCCCCGAGGCGCAGATGTTGACCAGCGGCTCCATGGTGGGCGCCAGCGAGTGCACGGCGTAGTTGATGACGGCGCCGCCCTGGCTGCGTGACGTGCGCGGGTCACGCCCGGTCGAGACGTGGAACGTGACGGGCAGCTCGACCTCGTCGATGCAGTCCCACAGCGGCTCCATCTCGCGCAGGTTGTAGTTGAGGTCGTCCACGTCGGGCGGCCCGAAAACCGGCTTGGCCGGCAGGCTCAAGCCCTTGAATCCGAGCGCTGCGCAGCGCTGGATCTCCGCGATGGCCTTGTCGAGCGCGGCGGGAGCGATGCAGGCCATGGGCGCCAGCTGGTCGTTGTAGTCGGCGAACTCTTCCCAGGCCCATTCGTTGTAGGCCCGACACATGGCGTGGCTGAAGTCCGCATCGGGCGTGGCCCAGATGCTCAAGCCCTTGTTCGGGAACAGGATCTCGGCGTCGCAGCCGTCCAGTGCCAAGTCAGCCAGCCGGGCCTCGGGGCTGCGCCCAGATTGGTTGCGCAGCTTCTCGTGGCCCTCGAAGGGCTTGGTCCAATTGAGCTTGGCCGGCCGGAACCCCTCAGCCTTCTGGAAGAACTGCTCCTCGGTCGCGCCGCCGCCGGCTTCGCCAGTGGCACCGCCGCCCCCACCCTTGGCATCGTTGCTTTTGGCGCCCTTGCTATGAACGTCCATGGCCTTGGTGACGGCGATGGTCGGCAGCCGGTGGTGGTACGCCGGGTCGATGCGGTCATACAGAAACGTGTTCGGCTCCTGCACATGACCGTCCGCCGAGCACATGAAGAACTTGTCGGCGGCATCGGGCCGAGCCGAGCGCAGCCACCCCTCATTGCCCGGCGTCTCCAGTCGCCACACATTGTTGACATCAGGTTCAGGGATCGTGATCGCCATCTCAGGTCTCCGGGACGGGAATTCGGGAGCGGATTCGGGCAGCGCTGGCCGTTTGCCACAACGAGTCTGGCATGCAACCGCCGCCGCTCACCCGGCGGCACAAACTTCAGTTGCGCTCGTGCAGCCGTGACTCGAGCCAGTCGGGAGCGAGTGAACCCTTGTGGGATATGAGGCTGATGGCCCAGCGGGGTGGTGGCTGGGTGGGGTCCGTGGCGTAGGGGGTCATCGAGGTGCGTTTGCCGACGGCTTCGATCAGGTAGGCGGTCGCGTCGGCGGCTTCTGTGGCGGTCGTGTCGCTCGCGCCGGCGGCGGGCGCTGCTTGCACCAAGCCCTTGAGCCGGGCGACGCCATCGGGCAGATCGGCGAGCAACGCCTCGATGACGGGCTTGGGTACTGGTGCATCGAGGACGACGGTCTGCGATTCGAAGAGATCCGCCACGACGTGCCATCCGGGAGCAGCGGCCCGCTCGGGCGCCGGTCGTTCATGGGTGTCGACCGCGTCACTGGCCGACCGGGGGCCGAGCAGCACATCGATGGGTACGGCAGCACGGCTCGCGCGGACGATGGTGGCACCGGTCGAGAGCCCTGCCAGCCAGTCGCACAGCTCGTCGGCCTTATCGGCATCGTCGAGCAAGTCGATCTTGTTGACCACCAGCAGGTCCGCAGCGGCGAGCTGCATCCGCACGGTGTCGGCCACCCAGCGGTCGTTGGCTTGGCGTCGGACCTGTTCGGCATCTGCCATGACCACCACGGCGTCGAGGCGCAAACCAGGCGTGTGGCCGTAGGCGGCGATCTGGGCGGGGTCGGCCACGCCGCTGGCCTCAATGAGCAGGCGTTGTGGGAGCGTGCCCGCCGAGCGGATCTGCATGAGTGCGGCGGCGAATCCGTCAGCGAGCGTGCAGCAGATGCAGCCGTTGGCCAACGTCAGCTTGTCGCTGTCGGCGGCCACGATCAGGTCCTCGTCGATGGAGATCTCGCCGAAGTCGTTGACGATCACCGCGATGCGCTCGTCGGTCGAGCGCAGCACATGGTTCACCAGCGTCGTCTTGCCAGCGCCGAGATACCCGCCGACAACGGTGACCGCAATCGTGTGCGCGTTCATCTCCCGCCCATCTTGCCCTTGTCTGCGACACCCTGGCGCGACAGCCCGTTCCGTTCGCCGGAGTGACTCCTACGCGTCGCTGATCTGGGCAGGCTGCAGCACGCCGCCGAGCACGGTGCCCCACACCCCGATGTCGCGCAGCGCCATCGGGTCGACGGTGAGCGGGTTGTCCTCCAGCACGGCGAAGTCGGCCAGCTTGCCGGCCTCGATGCTGCCGATCTCGGCGTCCATCTTGATCTGCCGGGCGGCCTCGATGGTGATGGCCCTCAGCGCGTCTGGCACGCCGATTCGCTCGTCTGGTCCCAGCACTTGGCCCGACGCCGTCACCCGGTTAACCGCGCACCACGCAGTGTGCAGATGGCCCAGCGGCGTGATCGGCGAATCCGAGTGGATCGAGAAGCTGACGCCGCTGGCCAAGGCCGTGCCGCAGGCATCCATCCGCGCCGCACGCTCGGGCCCCACGGTTACGTCCCGATGCTGGTCGCCCCAGTAGTAGATGTGGTTCGAGAAGATGTTGGCGCACATGCCGAGCGCTGCCATGCGGCGGTACTGGTCGGGCGTGGTGAGCTGGCAGTGCTGCACCGTGTGGCGGTGATCCCAGCGGGGATAGCGCTCGAGCACCTGCTCGACGGCTTCGACGAACGCCTCGGTGGCCTCATCCCCGTTGCAGTGGCAATGCACGGTCAAACCGGCCCGGTGGTACGGCTCCACCAGATCGGCCATCTGGTCGGGCGCCGTCAGCCACATGCCGTTGCCGATATGCCCCGGCGGCGGCTTGTAGTAGTGGGGCCAGCTGATGCGGGCCGTGAATCCCTGGATCGATCCGTCCAGGATCAGTTTGACGATGCCGAAGCGCAGCTTGTCGGTCTGCTCGCTCTTCAGCTTCACGCACAGCTCGGCCAATTCCGCCGGGTCGGCCGTGGCCCCGAACAGGTTCGACATCGCCACCATCACCCGCGCCGGATATGCGGGACCGCTGGTCACCTTCTTCCAGTTGCCGAGTTGTTCAGGATCCCAGAGCTGTGTGGTGCCCAAGTCGGTCAGCAGCGTGTGCCCTGCATTGCGTGCCTCGTTGGCGTAGCGCCAGCGGGCCTGCTCGCTGCGGTTGGCCTTCATCATGTCGGCGAACGCTTCGCCGGCCAGCATCATCCCGGCGGGCTCGTGAAGCTCGCCGTTCGGCAGCCCGTCGCCGCCCCGAGCCACGCCGGGGCTGGTCGCCGTCTCGTCGATGCCGCAACGCTCCATGAGCGCCGAGTTGATGGTGGCGAGATGCCCGCTGGCATGCAGTATCAGCGTCGGCCGGTCGCCGGTCACCGTGTCGAGGTGGCGGGCCACGAGCCGCTCGCCCGGGAAGTAGATGGGGTCGAGGCCCCAGGCCAGCAGCGTCTGGGAATCGTCGCTCATATCCGCGGCAGCCTTGGCCAGCCGTTCGAGCACATCGTCGATCGATGTGCAACCCGGCCACAGCAGTCCCTGGGGGTCGCGCCGGTCGAAGTAGCCGACGTAGGTGGAGTTCCACAGCCCGCCCGACATGACATGGCAGTGGGCCTCGATGAACCCGGGCATGATCACGTGGTTGGCAAAGCAATCGTCGATGCGGTGCTCGCCCCACGACGCCAGCTCGTCGGTGGTGCCGACGCCCAGGATGCGATTGCCCGCCACCGCCACTGCCTCGCCGAAGGGGAATGCGGGGTTGATGGTGATGACCCGGCGAGCTGGGTAGATCACGAACGGCTGGTTCGTCCCCATCAGTCGTGCTCCTCTTGCGCCACGCTGTGCTGGTCGCTCGTCGCTTGCGCGACGAGGTGTCCCGGCTCCACCTCGACCAGGGTCACGGGGTCGGGGGCGGTGCCGGCTTCGAAGACCGGGCTGGGCACCTCGTCGGTCTGCACCGATCGGTCGGTCCGGCGGCGAGCCGGATCGGCGATCGGCACTGCGTCGAGCAACCGCTTGGTGTAGTCGTGCATGGGGTTCTCGAAGATGGCGCGGCGCGGACCCAGCTCGACGATCTGGCCGAGGTACATCACGCCCACACGGTGAGCGATTCGCTCCACCACGGCGAGGTCGTGGCTGATGAACAGGTACGACAATCCCATCTCTTCCTGCAGATCCATCATCAGGTTGATGACCTGCGCTTGGATCGAGACGTCCAGCGCGGACACCGCTTCATCGGCGATCACCAGCTCAGGCCGCAGCGCCAGGGCTCGGGCGATGCAGATGCGCTGCCGCTGACCTCCGGAGAATTGGTGCGGGTACTGCCGCATGTCGTCAGGCGACATGCCGACCCGTCGCAGGAGATCGGCGACCACGTCATTGATCTCGCGCTTGGGCACGGCTCGATGGATCTCGAGCGGCTCGGCGATCGCCTTGCCCACGGTGCGGCGGGGATCCAGGCTGGCGAAGGGGTCCTGGAAGACGATCTGCGCCTTGCGCCGGTGGGGCCGCAGCGCCCGGGGTCCGAGGTTCGTGATGTCGGCGCCGTCGAGCCTGATGGTGCCGCTGGTCGGATTCAGGAGGCGGATGATCAGGTACGCCAGCGTCGATTTGCCACAGCCGCTCTCGCCGACCACCGCCAGCGTCTCGCCTCGGTCGATATGCAGGCTGACCTGCTCCACGGCGTGCACGCGGGCGCCATGACTGGCCGGGAAATGCTTGGTGAGCGCTTCGACCTCGACGATCGGCTCGGCCTCTGCGGCACCGTGCTCCGTCACGAGTCCGATTCCCTGTCGCAGTCGGCCCCGGCAGCCGCAGCAGCCGCCAGCGCATCGGGATCAATCAGTTCGAAGCGCTGCGGGGCCTCGACGCCGGCCATCGACCCCAGCCGCGGCACAGCAGCCAGCAGCGACTGCGTGTAGGGCTCGCTGGGCCGATCGAAGATGTCCGAGACATGGCCGCGCTCCACCAATCGCGACTGCTGCATCACCACCACCTCGTCGGCGATCTCGGCCACCACGCCCATGTCGTGGGTGATGATCAGCACGGCTGCGCCGGTCTCGCGCTGCATCTCGGCGATCAGGGCGAGGATCTGCGCTTGGATCGTCACGTCGAGCGCGGTGGTGGGCTCGTCCGCGATCAGGATCGCTGGATCGCAGGCGAGTGCCATGGCGATCATCACCCGCTGGCGCATCCCGCCCGACATCTCGTGGGGGTACTGGTCGATCCGGCGCGCAGCGTCGGGAATGCGCACCCGGTTCAGCATCTCCAACGTGCGCTCGCGAGCCTCGCTGCGGTTCATGCCACGGTGGAGCCGCAGCGCCTCGCCGATCTGGCTGCCGACGGTGTAGACGGGGTTGAGGCTGGTCAGCGGTTCTTGGAAGATCATCGAGATGCGATCGCCGCGGATCGATCGCATCTGCGGTTCGGGGAGCTGCAGCAAGTCGTCGACGCTGCCGTCGTCGTGGCGGAACAGCACCTCGCCGCTGCGGATCTCCGCCCGGGTGCCGATCTCGATGAGCCGCATGATCGACAGCGCAGTCACCGACTTGCCCGAACCCGACTCGCCGACCACCGCCAGCGTCCCGCCGTCGTGCAGGTCGAACGACACGTCGTTCACGGCGATGAACTCATCGAAGCCCACGGTCAGGCCCCGAACCCGCAGCCGTGGCGCATCGCCCAGGGTGCCGTCGCCGTTCGCCAGAGCGCTCATCGCTCAGCGTCCCCGCAGCTTGGGGTTGTAGGCATCCTGCAGCCCGTCGCCGATGAGGCTGAAGCTCAGCACGGTGAAGAAGATCGCCAGGCCGGGGAAGGTCACCGACCACCACGCCGTCAGGAAGTTCCCTCGGTTCAGCCCGATCATCAAGCCCCAGCTCGTGGTGTTGGGATCACCGAGGCCCAGGAACGCCAGCCCCGCCTCGAACAGGATTGCCGTGCCCATGATGAGCGTGGCCGACACGATGAGCGGCGGCAGCGCATTGGGGAACACCACCTTGCGAATGATGCGCCAGTCCGTCGCTCCCACCGCTCGGGCTGCCCGCACGAATTCCAGGTTCCTCAGTCTCAGGAACTCCGCACGAGTGATGCGAGCGATCCCCGGCCACGCCACTACGCCGATGGCGAACGAGATCGTCCACATCGACGGTTCGAACAGCGCCACGAGCACCATCGCGAACAGCAGCGCAGGCAGCACCTGGAAGAACTCGGTGAAGCGCATGAGGGCGCTGTCGAGCCAGCCGCCGTAATAGCCGGCGAGTGCGCCGATGCTGATGCCGATCACCAGCACCATCGCAGCCGCCATGGCAGCCACCGTCATGCTGGTTGTGCCGCCCCCGATCACCCCGGCCAGCACGTCACGTCCCAGATAGTCGGTGCCCAAGCGGGCCTCGGCCAGCTCTCCGGGACCAGTGAGCGGGATGGCCACGATGTCCTTGGGATCGTTGTCGTAGATCCGCGGCCCGGCGACCGTCATGAAGACGATCCCGATGAGCATCACCACACCGGCCACTGCCGCCTTGTTGCGCACGAACAACCGCAGTGTTTCGCGACCTGGGCGACCCGATCCGCCGTCGCCGCCGGCGCCCAGGCCGGGTGCGACGGGCAGATCGGCGGCGGCCACCTCGCCACGTCCCATCGCGTCAGACATTGGAACGCTCCCGCAGCCGGATGCGCGGGTCGATGATCGTGTACAGCAGATCGGTGAGCAGGTTGGCCACGATGACCATCACCGACGACACCATCAGCACGCCGAGCAGCACCGAGGTGTCCCGGCGGAGAATCGAGTCGAACGCCAATCGGCCGAGCCCGGGCCAGTTGAATACGGTCTCGACGAGCAGCGCCCCAGACAGCAGCGCGCCGAACTGCAGACCCACCACGGTCACCACGGGGATGACGGCGTTGCGCAGCGCGTGCTTGTATACGACTCGGCGCTCGTTCAGGCCCTTGGCCCGCGCTGTGCGCACATAGTCCGACTCGAGCACTTCCAGCATCGACGCCCGAGACAGCCGGCTGTACTGCGCCAGGTAGATGAGGCCGAGCGTGAGCGCGGGCAGCACCAGGTGCTCGCCCACGTCGAGCACATTCGCGAGCAGGCCCTCGCCGTAGTTCACGTCGTGCCATCCCTGCACGGGCAGCAGCTTCCAGGCGGAGGCGAACAGGATCACCAGCATGATCCCGGTCCAGAAGACCGGCATCGAGAAGCCCACCAGCGCCAGCACGGTCGCTCCATGGCTGAGCGGGCTCTCCGGACGGCGCGCGGTGGCAACGCCCACCATCGTCCCAGCCGCTACGGCAAACGCCAGCGCGGTTCCCACCAGCAGCACGGTGGGCCACAGGCGTTGGAGGATCAGCGACGTCACCGACTGGTTGAAGAAGTACGAGTCACCCAGATCGCCGGTGGCGACCCGGCCGACATACGACGCGAGCTGCACGATGACCGGGCGGTCGAGTCCGTATTGCGCGCGGATCTCCTCCAGCAGCTCAGGATCGCCGGCCCCGCTCTCGCCCACGATGACGGTGGCGGGATCGCCCGGCGTGATGTGGATCAGCAAGAAGTTGAGGCACATCACTGCCAGGATCAGCCCGAGTGCTTGGGCGATCCTGGCAGCGATGGACCTCAGCATGCTCCGTCCTTGTTGAGCGAGATTCCGGCGGTCACCTCGGTGTTGCCGGAATGGTGCTCTGTTGCCGCTACTCGTCCAGCCAGACCTCGTGCATGGGCGACATCTGCCCCCAGATGTTGTTGGTCGGCGGGTTCATGACCGCCGGGTTGTAGGCCTGCCAGAACGAGGGCGTGTTCAAGAAGAAGATCGGCATGTCTTCGGCCACGATCTCCTGGAACTCGGCATACAACTCGGCACGCTTGTCAATGTCGAACTCCTGGCCGGCCGCGTTGAGCAGCGCGTCGACATCGGGGTTGCAGTAGCCCGTGTTGTTCGTCCAGATCACGCCCACCCGGTTGTCGCACAGGTAGGTGCGGTGCACGCCGATGACCGGATCGCCCCAGTTCCAGACCTGGTTGATCGTCATCTGGTACTCCCCGGCGGCGACTCGTTGCGCCCAGGTCGGGAAGTCGGGTGACACGCTCAGTTCAACCTCGATGCCGGCTTCCTCCAGTTGCTGCTGCACATACTCGGCTTGCACCACGAATGCCGGCGGGATGTAGTCGATGGACAGCTGCAGCTCTCCTGGGCCATAGCCAGCTTCAGCCAACAACGCCTTCGCTCGATCGATGTCCTTGTCGTAGTGGTTCACGTTCGGGTTATGGAACGGGCTGGCGGCCGCAATGCCGGTCGGCACGGGGAATGTGATCCCCTGGTCGATGACCTCGGAGAGGAAGTCGCGATCTATCGCGTAGGCGATCGCCTGCCGCACCCGCTTGTCCGAGAGCGCCGGGTCGTTCACGTTCATCTCCAGCCAGTTGATCTGGCCGATGGCTTCGTGGCCCTTGGCGCTCACCTCGACGTCGGGGTTGTCCATCAGACGCAGCACGTTCGCTGACGGGCCCAGCGTCGACGACAGGTGGGTCGTGCCGTTCTCGAGCCCGAGCACGATGGCTGTGCTTTCAGGTGTGATCTCCATCACGATCTCGTCCAGGCACGGCGTGCCCTCGATGAAGAAGTCGTCGAAGCGCTCCATCCGGATGATCGTGCCCGGCTCGTACTCGGTCAGCCGGAACGGTCCCGAGCCCACGAAGTCCTCGGAGTTGCGGGGGTGGGTCGGCATCTCCTGGCCGTCATCGAAGATGTGCTTGGGGATGATCGGCAGCAGGCCGGGCGACATTGCCAGCAGGATCGCAGGGTGCGGCTGGCTCAGGTTGATGACCGCGGTGTGCTCGTCGGGCGTGTCCACGTTGGTCACCGGTGCGTACATCGTCTTGAACGGGTGATGTGCCTGCACGGTCTGGATCGAGAACGCCACGTCGGCCGATGTGATCGGCATGCCGTCGTGGAATACCGCGTCTTCGACCAGATGCAGCGTCACCGAGAGGCCGTCATCGGCGACGTCCCAGTCGTGAGCCAGGTACGGCATGGGGTTGTACTCGGCGTCGTACAGCAGCGGGCTGGCGTTGAGCTGCGTGCCGGGCACGGCGGTCGCATAGCCCGACTGCACGGTGCCGTTCAGGTGCCGCGGCACCTGCGTGCTGCCGATGATGAGCGTCCCGCCGACGTTCTGCCCGCCATTGCACGCAGCAGAGGCCATGTCGTCGGCCATGTCGTCGTCGGCCATGTCATCACCGCTGGCATCGCCGTCGTCCTCGTCGTGGTCGTGGCCGTCGTCCTCGTCGTGGTCGTCGTCGGCCATGTCGTCGCCGGCTTCACCGCCCGAGTCCGCCGCGGCAGTGGTCGCCGGTGCGGCGTCATCGTCGTCGTCACTGCTGCACGCAGCAGCGACCAGTGCGAACACCGCTAGCAACGCAACCAGCAGCCGGCCGAAGCTCCGCTGCTTGTCGCGTGTCGTCGTGATCCTCATGAGGATGTCTCCCTCCTTGGGGGCACCCACCGGTCACACGACGACGGGTGCAATTGTTGGTCAGGCCCGGCGAGAGCCTGCGCTACCGTAACCGACGATGTCGTTGCCATTGACGGCGACGTGCGCAACCCTCGGCGTGCGGCACGGTGGTGTCAGCAAGGTGGTCGGCCGATGAAGGTCCACTGGTTCTTGCCAACGGGAGGCGACTCTCGCGACGTGCTGCCCGACGAGCCGGGCGCGCACTGGCGGGCGCCGTCGATGGACTATCTCGCCCAGATTGCGACCGCCTGCGATCAGCTCGGCTATGAGGGGATGCTTACGCCGTGCGGCACGATGTGCGAGGACGCATGGCTCTCCACCATCGCGCTGGCGCCGCTGACCAAGCGCGTCAAGTTCCTCGTTGCCTTCCGGCCGGGCTTCCTGTCGCCCACGCTGGCTGCGCAGATGGCCTCGACGTACCAGCGGCTGTCGGGCGGGCGGCTCCTCATCAACATCGTCACCGGTGCTGAGCCGCGCGAGCTGAACCGCTTCGGCGACTGGCTCGACAAAGACACTCGCTATGCCCGGACCGGCGAGTTCCTGCGCATCGTGCGGGAGGCGTGGTCGGGCGAGCCGTTCGATTTCGAGGGCGACTTCTACAACGTCGCCGCCGCCACCACTCGTGAGGCGCCCGATCCGCTGCCTGCCATCTATTTCGGCGGGGCGTCGCCTGCTGCTGAGCAGATCGCAGCGCAGCACGTCGACGTCTACCTGGCGTGGGGCGAGCCTCCCGACATGGTGACCGAGCGGCTGGACCGGATGCGTGCGCGGGCCGCTGAGCACGATCGCACGCTGCGCTATGGCATCCGTTTCCACGTCATCACCCGACCCGATGCGGCCGACGCCTGGGCCGTGGCCGACGACATGCTGGCGCACATGAGCCCCGAGGCCATCGCCGCCGCCCAGGCCGACTTCGCCACGACGATGTCGGAGGGCCAACGCCGCATGGCCCAGCTTCACGCCGAGGGCACGGGGCGGCTGGAGATCCACCCCAATGTGTGGTCGGGCATCGGACTCGTCCGCGGCGGTGCCGGAACGGCGCTGGTCGGCAGCTACGGCGAGGTGGCGGACCGAATCGCCGAGTACCACGCGCTGGGCTTCGACGAGTTCATCCTGTCGGGCTACCCGCACCTCGAAGAGGCGTACTGGTTCGGCGAGGGCGTCATGCCGATCCTGCGTGAACGCGGTCTGCTCGAACCGCTTGCGCACGGCGCCGACAACGCCCTCGTCTCGTCGTTCCGCTGAGCTGCAGATGCCAGCGAGCCCTCGAGGAGAAACCGGCGCGTCAGGCGAGCACCGTCCGCTGCGCCTGGGCCTGCTGCGCTGCGACGATCCGATCCCTGAGCTGAGATCGATCTGCGGCACCTATTCGGACATGTTCGCCGACGTGATTGCCCGGGTCGACCCGAGCGTCCAGATGGACACGTACAGCCTCCCCGACGACGAGTGGCCCGACAACCTCGACGCCTACGACGGCTGGATGACCACCGGAACCCGTGCCTCGGTGTACGACGATGCGCCGTGGATCAGCCGGTTTGCCGACTTCGTGCGGCAGCTGCACGCTGAGCGTCGCAAGATGTTCGGCGTCTGCTTCGGGCACCAGATGATCGCCCACGCGCTGGGCGGCACAGTGCAGCGGGCCTCGCACGGCTGGACGGTGGGCGCCAACGTCTGGAAGGTCCACGAGCGCCGCCCCTGGATGGACCCTCCCGCCGACGAGATCCGCCTGATCCACAGCCACCAGGACCAAGTCCTGACGCTGCCTCCCGGTGGGGTGGTGCTGGCGGGCGCCGATCGGTGCCCGGTGGCCATGCTCGCGGTGGGCGAGCACCTCGTCGGGCTGCAGGGCCACCCGGAGTTCCAGCCCGAGTTCGTAGGTCCGCTGTATGAGAGCCGCACTGAGCTGCTGGGCGCCGATGCCGTTGCCGAAGCCAAGGCCAGCCTGGCGGCACCGTGCAACCAGGAACTTGTCGCCGGCTGGATGCTGCGCTTCTTCGCCGGATCGCACGAGGTCAACCTGAGCGAATTCGGGTTGTTCGACCCGGCGGTGCAGCAGTGCCCGCACGCCTACTACGCCAAGATGCGCGAATCGGCGCCGGTATTCGAGGCGGCGGCCGGCGGTGCCGCACTGCATCTGGTCACCAGGTACGACGACGTGCTGGAAGTGGTGCGGGATCCTGAGACGTTCTCCTCTCGCTTTGACGTCGGCGGCCGGGGCAACGCTGAGCTGGCTCGGCGCACCAGGGAGCTCTACGAGACCGAGGGCGGTTACGACCGGGTCGGCACGATGCTCACGGTGGATCCTCCCGAGCACACCCGCTTCCGCCGTCTCGTCAGCAAAGCGTTCACTCCCAAGGTGGTCAACGACCTCGAACCCGCCGTGCGCGAGATAGCTGCATCGCTCATCGATCAGATGCTCGCTGCGACCGCCGGCGGCGGCTCGATCGACGTCGTCGAAGCGTTCGCTGTGCCGCTCCCGGTGGCGGTCATCGCTCGGGCGCTCAACGTTCCCGACGACCGACTTGCCGACTTCAAGCGATGGAGCGACGCCTCGATCGCCGGCATCGGCACCAACATCTCCATCGAGGAACGTCTCGACGCCGAGCGCGAGGTCATCGAGTTCCAGAAGTACTTTGCCGAACAGCTCGAACGTCGCCGCGCCGAGCCGCAGGACGATCTGCTGACGAACCTGCTGAACGCCCGCATCGACCGCGATGGCGATGACGTCGCCGACGAAGCGGTGTCGACGGAACCGCTCACGATTGCCGAGATGCTCAGCATCATCCAGCAGCTGCTCGTGGCCGGCAATGAGACCACCACCAAGATGCTCACCGAGATGCTGCGGCTGCTGGCCGAGCACCCCGCCGAGTGGGAGGCGCTGCGAGCAGATCCGTCACAAGCCCCGGCATTTGTGGAGGAGACCCTTCGACTGTCGACGCCGACGCAGGGGATGTTCCGTGTCGTGAAGAACGACACCCAGCTCGCCGGCGTCGACCTTCCCGCCGGCGCTCACGTGGTGGTGATGTTCAGCTCGGCCAACCGGGACCGATCAGTCTTTGAGGACTCAGACTCCTTCTGCCCGATGCGCGACGGCGTGTCGAACCACCTCGCGTTCGGCCGGGGCATCCACTTCTGCCTGGGTGCGGCGCTGGCACGGCTGGAGGGACGAGTCGCGGCCGAAGAGCTGGCGCAGCGGCTGCGTTCCTTCACGCTCTCCGCGTCGAACGATTTCGAATATCACCCCAGCTTCTTGCTGAGAGGCCTCAAGCGGCTCGAAATCCAGCCAGAACCTGCTTGAGCCACCCGGCAATCGGGACTACGTCGTGGGCAGCCACGCAGGCCGGACCTGCTCGAAGCTGTCGATCTCCGATGCGCTGCGCAGCGTGATGCCGATGTCGTCGAGACCCTCGAGGAAGCGCTCCTGCGTGGCGTCGTCCATGGGAAACGGTTCTTCGATGCCCGCAGCGGGTGCACTGAGCAGGCGCCGCTCGACGTCGACCGTCACCACCAGGTCGGGGTCGGCGGCCACAGCGGCCCGGAGTCGGGCGGCGGTCTCTTCGGACACCTGCACCGGCACCAGCCCGTTCTTGGTGGAGTTGTTGCGGAAGATGTCTCCGAAGCGAGGGGAGACCACCGCCACGAAGCCGTAGTCCATCAGTGCCCACACGGCGTGCTCGCGCGACGACCCCGTGCCGAAGTTCGACCCGGCGACCAGCACCGTGGCGCCCGCAAAGCGCTCGTCGTTCAGCACGAAATCGCGCTCGTCGCGCCACTCGCTGAACAGTCCCTTGCCGAAGCCGGTGCGCTCGACACGCTTCAGCCAGTCGCTGGGAATGATCTGGTCGGTGTCCACGTCGGAGCGATCGAGGGGCACAGCCCGCCCCTCATGGACTCGTACTGGCTCCATCGTCTTCTTCCTCCTGGATCAGCATTTTCTTCCCGCTCATGTTCCCGATGTCCATGTGATTGGGCTCACGGGCCGCTCGGGCCGCGGCTTCGCCTACCGGCTCAGCCTCCGTCAGCCCAGGTCGTCGGGCGTGACGAAGCGACCGGCGATGGCTGTTGCCGCTGCCACCTCCGGCGAGCACAGGTGTGTGCGGCCGCCGCGGCCCTGCCGGCCCTCGAAGTTGCGATTCGACGTCGACGCCGAGCGCTCGCCGGGCGAGAGCTTGTCGGGATTCATTGCCAGGCACATCGAGCAGCCGGGCTCTCGCCAGTCGAATCCGGCCTCAACGAAGACCGCATCCAGCCCCTCGGCCTCGGCCTGTGCCTTGACGGCGAACGAGCCGGGCACGACCAAGGTGCGGACGCCGTCCGCCACCGTGCGGCCGCGGGCCACCGCCGCAGCAGCCCGCAGATCTTCAATGCGCGAGTTCGTGCAACTGCCGATGAACACCGTGTCGACCTGCACATCCGACAACCGGGTGCCCGCGGTGAGCCCCATGTAGTCCAACGCCCGCTGGGCGGTCGTCGCCTCCACCGGGTCGTCAAAATCGCCCGGGCCCGGCACGTTGCCGTCGATGGGAATGACGTGTGCGGGGTTGGTGCCCCACGTGACGTGCGGCCGCAGCGAGGTGCCGTCGATGGTCACCGAGCGGTCGAAAGCCGCGCCCTCGTCGGTGACAAGCGAGCGCCAGTCGGCCACTGCGGCCTCCCAGGCGGATCCGGCCGGGGCGTGCGGGCGACCTGCCAAGTATTCGAAGGTGGTCTCGTCGGGTGCCACCATGCCCGCCTTGGCGCCCGCCTCGATGGACATGTTGCAAACGGTCATCCGTCCTTCCATCGACAGCGCTTCGATGGCCGAGCCGCGGTACTCGATGATGTGACCGATGCCGCCACCGGTGCCGATGCGTCCGATGATCGCCAGCACGATGTCCTTGGCGGTCACGCCCGCAGGCGCATCGCCGTCGACGCGGACTTCCATGGTGGACGGCCGCGCCTGCGGCAGCGTCTGGCTCGCCAGCACGTGCTCCACCTCGGAGGTGCCGATGCCGAAGGCCAGCGCGCCGAATGCGCCGTGCGTCGAGGTGTGGCTGTCACCGCAGACCACGGTCATGCCGGGCAGCGTGAGACCCTGCTCGGGGCCGATGACGTGCACGATGCCTTGGCCCGGATCGCCCATCGGGTACAGCGTGATGTCGAACTCGTCGCAGTTCGCCCGCAGCACCTCCACCTGCTTGGCCGAGATGGGGTCGGCAATGGGCAGATGCAGATCGGCGGTGGGGACGTTGTGGTCCTCGGTCGCCACGGTCAGGTCGGGGCGGCGCACGGTGCGCCCCGACATGCGCAGGCCGTCGAAGGCTTGCGGAGAGGTGACCTCATGGATGAGGTGCAGGTCGATATAGAGCAGATCGGGCTGCCCGCCGCCGGTGCGGACGACATGGCGGTCCCAGACCTTCTCGCTGAGGGTGCGCGCACCCGTCGCGGCGGAACTTGTCACGTCCTCACTATGGACCCTGCAGGCCCGTCATTCCAACGCAATGGTCTGGAGGGCCCCGGCGCTCAGGCTTCGATGGCGACGACTTCGATGCTGAGCTGGTTGCCGTTCGCCTCGTAGGTGACCGTCTGACCCGCCCGCGCGCCCTCGAGCGCCTGGCCCAATGGCGAGCCCGGCGACACCACTTCAATGCCCGTCCGGCGCTCCTCGATCGAGCCGAACAGGTACTGCTCGACCTCGTCGTCGCCCTGGAAGCGGATGGACACCACGAGACCCGGCGCCACGACGCTGCCGACCAGCCTGTCTTCCGAATCGGCGACGATCTCGCAGTTCTCCAGGATCGACTTCAGCCGCATGATGCGGCCTTCCATCTTCCCCTGCTCTTCCTTGGCGGCGTGGTAGTCGCCGTTCTCCGAGAGATCCCCGAGCAGTCGGGCCGCCTCGATCTGGGCTGCGATATCGATGCGGCCTCGCCCGGTCAGATCGATGAGCTCGGCCTGGAGTCGATCGCGGGTCTCCGCTGAGATGTGGTGGATCTCGGGCACCCCGCGAGGTTACCGAGGGCTTCTGTTGGCACACTCTCTGTGCCTTTCGAGGGAGGGGACATCACAGTGACGCATCGCATCGCAGTCGTCGGCGGAGACGGAATCGGACCCGAGGTGATCTCGGTTGCGCTCGATGTGATTGCTGCCGCCGGAGCCGGCATCTCGACGACCGAATTCGAACTGGGCGGGCATCGCTACCTGCGCGACGGCACGGTGCTCGATGACGAGACCCTCGAAGAGCTGCGCACGTTCGACGCCATCCTGCTCGGTGCCGTAGGCACGCCGGAGGTGCCCCCAGGCGTCATCGAGCGGGGCCTGCTGCTGAAGGCTCGCTTCGATCTGGATCTCTACGTGAACCTGCGGCCTTTCACCCTGCCCGACGGCCACAGCTTCACCGTGATCCGCGAGAACACCGAAGGCACCTATGCGGGCGAGGGCGGGTTCCTGCGCAAGGGCACGCCGCACGAGATCGCCACCCAAGGATCGGTCAATACCCGCATGGGAGCCGAGCGCGCCATCCGGTACGGCTTCGAGCTGGCCCGCGCACGCGAGCGCCGTCACCTGACGCTGGTCCACAAGACCAACGTGCTGACGTTCTCGGGCGACTTGTGGGAGCGCACGTTCAACGAGGTGGCTGAGGAGTATCCCGACGTCGAGACTGCCTACAACCACGTCGACGCGGCCTGCATCCACTTTGTCGAGGATCCGCACCGCTACGAGGTGATCGTCACCGACAATCTCTTCGGCGACATCCTCACCGACCTCGGCGGCGCCGTGGCGGGCGGCATCGGGCTCGCCGCTTCCGCCAACCTCAACCCGGACCGCACGGGACCGTCGCTATTCGAGCCGGTGCACGGGTCGGCGCCCGACATCGCCGGCAAAGGCCTGGCCAACCCCACGGCTGCGGTGCTGTCGGCGGTGCTCATGCTGGAGTTCCTGGGCGAGGCCGAGTGCGCGGAACGCGTGCGAGCTGCGTGCGAAGCCGTCATTGCCGACGACACCGTGCCCGACGTGGGCACCGACGAGATCGCCAAGGCGATCCTGTCCGGCGTCGAGCAGGGGTGATGCAGCGATGAACACCTCCGACCCTGCGGACGCGAGCACTGAACCCGGATCGTCGGCTCCGCTCATCCGTGAGGGAGTGCGCGACCCCGCGTGGCCCGAGCGAGTCGAGATCTTCGATACGACGCTGCGCGACGGCGTCCAGTTCGAGGGCATCTCGGTGTCGCCAGACGACAAGCTCAAGGTGGCTCGCCAGCTCGATGCGCTCGGCATCCACTGGATCGAAGGCGGCTGGCCCGGTTCGAACCCGAAGGACGAAGAGTTCTTCACCCGGGCGGCCACCGAGCTGCAGCTCCAGCACGCCACGCTGGTGGCCTTCGGTTCCACGCGTCGGCCCCGTGGCCGCGTCGACGATGACCAGACTCTGGCAGCACTCGTTGCGGCTGGCACCTCCACGGTGTGCATCGTGGGCAAGTCGTGGGACTACCACGTCACCGAGGCGCTGCGGCAGCCGCTCAGCGAAGGCGTTGCCATGGTCGGCGATTCCGTCAAGTTCCTGAAGGGGGAAGGCCTGCGTGTTTTCTTCGACGCGGAGCATTTCTTCGACGGCTACAAACGCAATCCGGAGTTCGCGCTGCAGGTGCTCGAAGCAGCGGCCATCAACGGTGCCGACTGCCTGGTGCTGTGCGACACCAATGGCGGCTCGCTGCCCCATGAGGTGGAGACGATTGTGCGCGAGGTGGTCGCGCACTTCGATGGTGTCCAGATCGGTATGCACACTCAGAACGACACTGGTTGTGCTGTCGCGAATGCCGTTGCGGGTGTCGTCGCCGGCGCGACGCACGTGCAAGGAACCGTCAATGGCTACGGGGAGCGCACGGGCAACTGCGACAACACCGTGCTGGTTCCGAACCTGACGCTCAAGATGGGCATCGAGACGGTGCCACGCGAGTGCCTGTCGCGCTTCACCTCGGTGGCACATCACGTGGCCGAGCTGGTGAACATGCCGCCTCAGAACCAGCAGCCGTATGTGGGTGCCTCAGCGTTCGCCCACAAGGCGGGCCTGCACACCAGCGCCATCGCGCGACGCCCCGACAGCTACGAGCATGTCGACCCGGCGGCCGTCGGCAACAGCACACGCTTCCTGCTCGGCGATCTGTCGGGTCGGGCGTCGGTGGAGCTGAAAGCCGCCGAGCTCGGCATCGAGATCGACAAGGCCGCCATGGCCGACGTGGTCGATGAGCTGAAGCGGCTCGAGCACGCCGGATATCACTTCGAGGTGGCCGACGCCTCGCTGGAGATGCTGCTGCGTCGGGCCGCCGGCCAGACCTTCGACTTCTTCAAGGTCGAGTCATTCAAGGTGCTGGTGGAGCGCGGCCGGGAGGCCGAGTTCGACACGGAGGCGACGCTGCGCATCGTCGTCGACGGTGACCGGCGGGTGACGGTGGGCGAGGGCGACGGTCCGGTGAACGCACTTGACAACGCCTTCCGGCAAGCCGTGCGAGACGACTACCCGGAACTCGATGCAGTTCGCCTGACCGACTACAAGGTCCGGGTGCTGGATGCCGACCGGGGCACCGAGGCGGTCACGAGGGTGCTCATCGACTCCACCGACGGCGAGACCGTCTGGACCACTATCGGCGTCTCGGAGAACATCATCGAATCGTCGTGGCTGGCTCTGCGCGATTCGGTCATCTACGCGCTCATGCGTCATCGCCTGAGCGACGGCCAGAGCCAGTAACAGCCTGCGCTCACGGGCCGCTCGGGCCACGGCTTCGCTCTGCGCTTTGCGCTCTAGTTCGCTGCGCCCACCGGCCGCTCTGGCCTGGGGCTCAGCCTCTAGGCTGCGCGGCAATGGCTGCGCCACGACACGTCCGGGTCGAACCGCTTTCAGTAGTGCGTTCGTACTCCTCGCCCGAAGTGACGCCCCGGCGCTGGAAGGCCGCCCGTCCCGGCGATCTGGCCGGGGGTCAACCCACAGGTGCGCTGAGGGGACACCAAGGACCCGACCAGGGGTATGCCTACGGACTGGTCCATCTCTTCGACGACCGGGTGTATCTCACCGAGAACGAGGATCGTGACGACGTCGACGTTGGCTGCGTGGCCGTAGCGCTTAAGCGTGCGTCGATCTTCGGACGTGCGCCGGTGGTGTGGGACCTCGAAGCGGGATACCTGGCGTATGGCTTCCTCGACCAGCACCCGCCGGCGGAGCTCGTGGCGCGCCGCACGCCGCTGTTCGAGGGCGCTGCGGAAGCGCACCATTACAAGCATGTCCGCGAGCTGGTCGCCCGCGTCCCGACCGAAGTGCTCTCCCTCGCGCCGTCGGCGATCAGGCGTCGGTATGAAACAGATCCCCTGTCGCTGACGCGAGATTGAGAAACCCATGGCCCAGACGACGAACACCCAGACCGCCGACCAGCCTCCCGGCGCAACCGTCACCATGCAGCCCGACCGCGAGCTGTTGCGGCTGCATCGCAGGGCGTGCACCGACTTCGCTGCCAGGATGCGGTTGCCCGCCTGGGAGCACATGGGCATGCGGCTGGCCCCGCCGCTGGGCGACTACACCGTCGCCGACTTGCTGGAGCGGGCAATCAACGGCAATCTCGCGGCTGCGGCCGAGATGGGCGGGCAGCCAGCACCGCCACCGGTCCGGATCCCGACGCCCGCAGCTGGCATCGGCCTGGGCTTCGGCACCGGCGCTCAGGATCGCCCCGATCCCACACAACCCGTCGTGGAGAGCGTCCGCACGGTGCTGTCGATGGCAGCCGGCCTGGATGCAGGCGCCGGATTCAGCCCCAGGCTGCGCGACCTCTTATGGACGCGCGTCACCGAGCTGACAGTGCTGGGATACGACCTGCAGCAGGCCATCAGCGCGGGCGCGGGCCTCGACGAGCTCCTCGTGGATCGGGTACTCGCTGCGGCCCCCGCCGTAACGGTCTGGCCAGGGCTCGAGGCGCTGCCGGTCGACCTGTCCACCCCGCCGCTGCAACGGCTGCTGGCGATGGCGGGCAGGCCGGTGGGCCGCTGGGTCGACTCGAGCGACCCGAACTGCAGCACCGGTCAGTGCTGAGCGGCGCACCTCGGCTGCGTTTCGCTCCCGCCCCGACCGGGCTGCCGCATCTCGGCACGGCGCGCACGGCGCTGTTCAACTGGCTCTATGCCCGCCACTGCGGCGGGGAGATGGTGCTGCGCATCGAGGACACGAACGCGGAGCTCGCCACCACCGCACACATCAATCAGATCCTGGAGACGCTCGACTGGCTCGGGCTGGACTTTGACGGCGACCCCGTCTTCCAGAGCCAGCGCGGCGCGCTCTACGACGACGCCGTCGACCGCTGGCTCGACGAGGGGCGTGCCTATCTCGACGACGGGGCGGTGCGGTTCGCCGTTCCCGACGACGGCGTGACGGCCTTCGACGACATCGTGCGGGGCCGCGTCGAGTTCCCGAACGCGTCGATCGATGACTTCGTTGTCCGCCGCAGCGACGGCAGCGCGACCTTCTTCGTCGCGAACGCCGTCGACGATCTCGATCTGGGCATCACGCACGTGGTGCGAGGCGAAGATCTGCTGAATACGACGCCGAAGGTGGTGCTGCTGCGGGCTGCGCTCGGCGCGACCGAAATGCCGACGTTCGCCCACCTGCCGCTCATCGTCAACAAGCAGCGAAAGAAGCTCTCCAAGCGGCGCGACGACGTGTCGCTCATCAGCTACCGCGATCAGGGCGTGCTGCCGGCGGCAATGGTCAACTACCTGGCACTGCTGGGATGGGGACCTCCCGACGACATCGAGGTGCGACCGCTCAGCGAGATCATTGAATTGTTCGATCTGGCCGACGTCAACGCTGCGCCCGCCATGTTCGACATGGACAAGCTCACCGCGATCAACGGCGAGTACCTGCGGGCGCTCGACGATGCCGGCTTCGCCGCCGCAGTCGAGCCGTGGGTGCGCGCGGAACCGTGGGGCGCTGATCTTGATGCAGCGACCCTGAGCACGGTCGCACCGCTTATCCGCGAGCGCACCCGCCTGCTCGGTGACGCTCCCGATCGCATCGCCTTCCTCTTCGCTGAACCCCAGATCGACCCCGATGACTGGGCCGCAGCTATGGCGGCGCCGGCAAGCGACATCCTCGAGCGCGCGCGCACCGCGTTCTCCGAGGCCGAGTGGAGCGCCGCGACGCTGCACGCCGAGCTGCGCGCGATCGGCGAGAGCTTCAGCTTGAAGCTGGGCAAAGCGCAAGCCCCGGTTCGCGTCGCCACCACGGGCCGCGCCGTCGGCCCCCCGCTGTTCGAATCGCTCGTGCTGCTCGGCCGCGATGCCACGCTCGCGCGCCTCGACACCGCGCTGGCGAAGCTCACAAGCGCAGCAGACTCCGGGGAATAATCAGGGCCACCGAAAGAGCTGCAGCGCTAGCCTGTTCCCGCCCTCGGGGATGGTGTAATTGGCAACACAACTGGTTCTGGTCCAGTCATTGGGGGTTCGAGTCCTCCTCCCCGAACCAGGCTGTCGGCGGCATGTCCCCACGCACCAGGCGCTTGCCGCGGTCGGCAAACATCCACGTCCTCGGCGTCCCCGCCACGATTTGCACCAATCGTCGATTTGTGTCCTAGCATCACCCGCTGGCCCGGCCCGCGAGAGGCTCCACGCGGAAACTCACGCTGCTGGGCCGACCTGATAACTTGCCTGCGGCCGGTCACCTGATCGGCGAGGACCGGAGGGGGTTCAGCGCGTGGCGTTGCTCGAAGTCCAAGACATCTCCGTGCAATTCGGCGGTATCCGTGCGCTCGACGATTTGTCGTTCACTCTGGACGAGGGACAGATCCTCGGACTCATCGGCCCGAACGGTGCGGGCAAGACCACGCTGTTCAACGTGGTCAGCCGGATCTACGACCCGACGACCGGCTCGGTGACATTCGACGGGCACGATCTGCTGGCGATGCCTGCGCACCAGATCAGCCGCGTCGGCGTCTACCGCACATTCCAGAACCTGGCCCTCTGGCGCGGCATGACCGTGATCGAGAACGTGATGGTGGGCGACCACACCAACACGAAGGCCAACTTCTTCACCGCTGCGTTCCGCCTCGGCACCCGCAATGAAGAGAAGGACCTGCGGCGGAGGGCCTGGGAAGCCCTTGAGGAGCTCGGCCTCGAGGAGTACGCATACCACCCGGCTGCCGGCCTGCCGTTCGGCACGCTGAAGCGCATTGAGCTCGCACGGGCCCTGATTTCCAATCCGCGCCTCATCATGCTGGATGAGCCGGCGTCAGGCCTGACACACCAAGAGGTCGACTCGCTCGCGCAAGATGTCAAGGACATCCGCGACCGGCACAACCTGTCAGTCCTGCTGGTGGAGCACCACATGCGCATGGTGCTCAACATCAGCGAGCACCTGGTGGTGCTCAACTTCGGCCGCAAGATCGCCGACGGTCACCCCGATGTCGTGCGCAACGACCCGGAGGTCATCGAGGCGTACCTGGGGAGTTCTTCATGACAGACATGATGCTGAAGGTCGAGGACCTCCACGCGCGCTACGGCGCCGTCGAGGTGCTCCGCGGCCTCGATTTCGAAGTTCCCGACGGCAACGTCGTGGTGATTCTCGGCGCCAACGGCGCCGGCAAGACCACGACACTGCGGGCGCTGTGCAACATGTGCACAACGACCGGCACGGTCACGATGGAAGGCGACGACATCTCCCGTGCCAAGACCGCCGACATCGTGCGGCGCGGTGTCGCCCACGTGCCACAGGGCCGGGGCACGTTCCCCGAGCTCTCGGTGATGGACAATCTCAAGATCGGTGCCTACACCCGCAAGGACAACGAGGTCGGCGCCGATGTCGACCGCTGGTTCGAGATCTTTCCCCGGCTCGAAGAGCGCCGCGATCAGCTCGCCGGCTCGCTCTCGGGCGGCGAGCAGCAGATGCTAGCCGTCGCCCGGGCGCTGATGTGCCGGCCGAGGCTGCTGCTGCTCGACGAGCCGTCGCTGGGCTTGGCGCCGCTCATCATCGAAGACCTCTTCGAGCGCTTCGCTCAGCTCAACAAAGAGACCGGGCTGACGATGCTGCTCGTCGAGCAGAATGCCAACCTGGCACTGGACATGGCCGACTACGGCTACGTGATCGAGAGCGGCGAGATCGCTCTGCATGGACCAGCCGATCAGCTCAAGAACGATCCTGCAGTGCAGGAAGCGTACTTGGGCGCCTGATTCGCAGTTACGGGGGCAGAAACCATGAACTGGAACTGGGAGATCCTCCCGGACTTCATTTTCAACGGGCTACGCGACGGCGCCGTCTACGCCGCAGCCGCGCTGGCGCTGGTGCTGATCTTCAAGGCCACCACGCTGATCAACTTCGCCACCGGCGAGTTGGCCATGCTCGGTGCGTTCTTCGTCTATGTGCTCAATGTCGAGCAGGGCCTGTGGCTCTGGCTCTCGATCGCCATAGCGATGCTCATCAGCGCCGCGATCGGCGCGGCCGTCGAGCGAACACTCGTCAGGCCGTTCGACCCGGCCGACCACCTGCCTGTGGTGCTCATCACCCTAGGTTTGTTCCTGATCATCAATGCCGTCGCTGGCGATGTCTGGAACTACCAGGTCCGGCGGGTGAACGACCCCTTCGGGCACTTTCCGAGCTGGGTGCCCAACGGCAGCGAGCTCAAGACCTCCAGCGAGGGCAACATCGCGTGCCTCGAGAATGCCGACGGCGATCTTGCCGAGGTAGCGGCTGGCACCGCCGGCGCCGAGATGTGCGAGATGGTGGGCCGCACCTTCTTCGAGGTCATCGGGGCCCGCCTCCATTACCGCACGATCGGCATCTGGATCGCACTGGCCCTCGCGCTGATCGCGCTGGCGCTCATCCTGGGCAAGACGAAGGCGGGCTTGGCCTTCCGGGCGGTGTCCTCCAACACCGAGTCGGCCCGGCTGGTCGGCGTCAACACCGGCCGCACGCTGGGATTCGGCTGGGCGCTGGCCTCGGTGTTCGGCACGCTCTCTGCCGCCCTCGTGGCACCGGCGCTGGGCGGCGTCAACCCCAACATGATGCTGACGATCCTGATCTACGCCCTGGCCGGCGCCGCCCTCGGCGGCCTCGACAGCCTCGGCGGCGCCGTCATCGGCGGCTTGGTCGTGGGCCTCATCAAATCGGTATTGGTCTCATGGTTCGGCGTGGTCGTGCTCGGCCAGGCCTATTTCTCGATCTTGCAGCTGGCCATGGCGTTCCTGCTGATCTTGATCGTGCTGTTGTTCCGTCCAGCGGGTCTCTTCGGAACCCGCCGTATCGAGCGCGTCTAGCTCAACGACCCAAGGGGAGTTGCTGAGGTATGAGTTCACCACTGCTCATCGTTTCCAGGGGCAGCACACAGCACCGCCAGTGGCGGTTCCTGAGCTGGGGCTATGCCGTGGCGCTGGCGATCCTGGTGCCACTGGTCCTGCAGCCGTTCGAGATCGGCAAGATGAACCGCGCGCTGGTCCTCATGGTGGCCGTGCTGGCGGTCAACCTGGTCGTTGGCTTCAACGGCATGCTCGCGCTCGGGCACTCGGCGTTCATGGGCATCGGTGCATTCGTTGCCGCGTCGATGGTCCAGGACGAGCTCTGGGACTACTGGATGATCATCCCGGTCGTCGTGATCGTGGGGTTCGCCATCGGCATCATCGTTGGCCTGCCTGCGCTGCGTGTGCGAGGTCTCTACCTAGCCTTGGTCACCATCGCTCAGGCGGCGGTGTTCCCAACGCTGGTGAACATCGACGAACTCGGCATTGCACGCCGTACCGGCGGCCCGAATGGCCGAGACGTCATCGAGGAAGTCGATCGGCAGGAGAGCGGCTTCTCCAGCTTCTTCGAGTGGCTGCCCGGTGTCGACGGTGCGCGTGGCGCGAATGCGTACCGCTACTGGATCCTGCTGATCATGACAGCGATCGTCATTGCGCTGGTTCGCAACATCATGCGCAGCCGACCCGGCAGGGCGGTGCTTGCGATTCGCGACAGCGAGGCTGGCGCTGCGGTGTACGGCGTGAACCTGCCGATGTACAAGACAGTGAACTTCGCTCTGAGCGCCTCGCTGGGTTCGCTGGCGGGCCTCATGTGGTGCCTCGACAAGGGCTTCGTGGCCGGCCAGGACTTCACGTTCCTGCTGGCAGTCGACCTCATCATCGGCTTGGTAATCGGCGGTGTCGGCACGCTGCAAGGCTCGATATTCGGCGGCTTGTTCGTGGTGTGGGTACGAGATCTCACGAAGAGAATCTCCATCCCGTTGGGCTTCTACACACTCGACGGCGATGGCCCGCTCTCCGCGGCCATCTTCGGCCTCATCCTCATCCTGTTCACTTTCTTCGCCCCGGGCGGCATCGCCTCGATGGTCACGGCGATACAGAAGAGGATCATCCAGGTCGTCCCGCTGACGCCGTCTGGCGACCCCATCACCCCGCTCGAGGATCTCGACCCCGGTCCATCCTCCACCCGAGCTACGTGGGCGCTGAGATTCGCCATCGCCGGCCCGGTGCTGCTGGTGATCGGTTGGGTGCTGATGAACGTCGACAACCTCATCGTCGGCACGCTGGCCTTCGCATTGCGCTTTGCCATCGTGGTGCTCGCACCGGTCATCATCTTCGTCTCGATGAACGAGCTCCGAGCCGCGAAAGCCGGCCGGCGCGGCGAGAACGCCGCTGCAGTGAGCTCGCAGGCCAAGACAGCGGGCGTCCTCGGTGTGCTGAGCTTCGCCTACATCCAGGCGTTCGCCCTGAACATCGCGCTGCGAGCCCACCACGTCGGACACCTCGCCCGCGAATCGGTCGCGGTGAATCCCGACGGCAAGACAGTGCCGGCTATCCCGCTGGTCAATGAGGCGGCGAAGGCGAAGGATTTTGTCGGCACGTCGGGCGAATTCTGCGGCACCTCGCCCACGGGCGAGATCAGCGACATGTCGGTCAGCGAGCTGTGCAACGTGGCATCCGATGCCATCGATGCCTCCGAGACACCGGTGGGCTTCTGGCTCATCGGCTGGCCGACGCAGAGCATGCTGTCGCTGGTGCTGAGCATCATCGTCATCGCGGCGACGATCTTCATCGGCCTGCGCTACTTCGTGTTCGCCGACGAGAAGGCCGAGACGGCCTCCGAGCCAGCGCCTGAAGACGTCGGCGCCTCTGCGTAGATGTAAAGCGACGCCGAGCCTCCCGCCTCCGTTGCGGCGCAGGGGTTCGGCCGACATTGCTGAAGGCTGAGCAGTCGCGATGGATGTAGTACTGCTGCTGCAGCGAATCTTCGATGCCCTGTTCAACAGCGCCATCTACTCCTCGCTGGCGCTGGCGCTGGTCATCATCTTTCGATCCACCGGGCTGCTGAACTTTGCCCAGGGCGAGATGGCCACCTTCTCGGCCTACATCGCCTTCGTTCTGCTCGCCGGCGCGGCACCAGGAGTCACCGGCGGTGGGCTGGCGTCGTGGATCGGAGCGCCGCTCGTGACGCCGCTGGCGATCGGAGGCGCGGTCGTCATCGGCATCGCGGCCGGCGCAGCGACCGAACGCGTGCTGATACGGCCGTTACGAAACGCGCCGGAGCTAGCGCTCGTCAACGTGACGATCGGCATCTTGCTGGCGCTGAACTCGTTGATGGGCCAATGGTGGGGAACCGGACCGCGTGTCTTCCCGCCGTTCTTCCCGTCGGATCCCGGTGATCACTTCGCGATCGCGGGCGCTCGCCTGCGCTTCTCCACTGTCGGGGCGTGGCTGGTGCTGTTCGCGCTGCTGACCGTGCTGGCGCTGTTGTTGCGCTACACGAGGGCCGGTCTCGCGTTCCGGGCAGTGTCGATCGATTCGGAATCGGCCGCGTTGAACGGCATTCGCGTGGGTCCGACACTGATGTACGGCTGGGCGCTGGCAGCAGGCCTCGGTGCCATCGCGGCAAACATGAGCGCGAATTCGGTGCTCCTCGAGCCCACCATGATGGTGCGGGTACTCGTGTACGCCTTTGCCGCGGCGACGCTGGGCGGGCTCGACTCGCCCAAGGGAGCGCTGGTCGGCGGGGTGGTCATTGGCCTGAGCCAGACGCTGATTCCGGCGTATGTGCCGTTCATCGGCTTCGAGCTCAGTGTGCTGCCCGCGCTGGTCGCCATGGTGGTGGTGCTGATCGTGCGCCCGGCCGGCTTGTTCGGCACCCAGCGGATCGAGCGGGTGTGAGCGACGACAACTGGCCCTCGCCGATGCCGCGCCCAGGCGATGATGACGAGACTCCGGGTGCCGATGCCAGCGTGTTCGCTGCCTTCGCGCCACCCCATGACGCTGCCATCGCAGCACTTCCCGATGACACGACTGCGGCGGAATCTCCCGAAGAAGCGACCGCGACGGCACCGCCCGAAGACGACGACTTCGGCCCCGAGCTGGCCGAGGCAGCTCTCAGCGTGCGCAGCGCCCCGCAAGGAGTGCCGGCGGGCGGCCCGCAGACGGCATCCGGCGTTGGCAATCGGGTGCGCGGCCTTGCGAGCGCTGGCGGCGCTGATCGTGTTGTCAGCCCGCGCCGACGCAGCGGTCCGCTGAGCTGGATCGGCGCTGTGCTACTGGCTGTGTGGCTGGTGGCGATGCCGCTGGCCAGTTCGGTGACCGAGCTGCGGCAGAACACCCAGATCGTCGTCATGGTTCTCGCAGTGCTGGGCGTGAACATCGCCACCGGCTACGGCGGCATGATCAGCCTCGGCCATGGAGTCTTCGTGGCTGTCGGCGCGTTCGGAGCCGCCTACGCGGTGGACGACTTGGCGCTGCCGTGGGTCGTCTCGATCATTGCAGGGGCTGCGTTCGCGGGCGCCATCGGCGCATTGGTCGGCTTGCCCGCACTTCGCATCAAGGGCATCCATCTCGCGTTGGTGACGCTCGGGCTGGCGATCGTGTTCCAGCCGCTCGCCAAACGAGTGCCGACGTTCTCGGGCGGCGTCAGCGGCAGGGCGGTGGGTGCCGAGTTGGTGCCGCCGTCGTGGTTCGGCACCACCCGCTGGGCCGAGGGGCTCTACCGTTACGTGATCTGCTTGGCGGTGGTGGGGCTGGCGATGTGGTTGACGCACAACATCATCAAGAGCCGGCCCGGCCGTGCGATGCGAGCGGTGCGTGACAACGACACGGCTGCAGCCGTGTACGGGGTCAATCTCGTGGCCTCGAGAGTCAGTACATTCGCGGCGAGTGCGACGCTGGCAGGGCTCGCAGGCGCGCTCGGCATCGTCCTCGTGCCGTTCACCTCGCAGGAGTCGTACCCGTTCCAAGAATCGCTGGTGCTGTACGCGACTGCGGTGCTCGGTGGGCTGGGCTCGATATGGGGCTCCGTGCTGGGCGTCGCTATCCGGGAGGTCTTCTCCGCGATCGGCGGATTCCTCGGCGACGTGAGCGGCTTGGGCCCGCTCGGGGAGTTCCTGCGCCTACTCGACGAGGAGCAGTTCGTGTTCGGCGTGCTGCTGGTGGCACTGACCTTCGTCTTCCCACGCGGTCTCATCGGCATGTTCAACCGGTCCAAACCCTGGTTGCGCTACGGCTGGAGTCGGATCGCAGAATCGAAATCGTTGCAGAATTGACATACCTCGTCCGGTGACCGGCCCCTGGACGCGAACTAGCGTCTCGATGGACCGGTTGAGGCGTCTGTGCGATTCCGCTGCCGGTTTGTCATTTTGCAACCAATTGGGGAGACACAACATGACCAAGCGTCGAGTGTGGCGCTTGCTGGCTCTGCTGTTCGCGTTCTCGCTCGTAGCCGCTGCGTGCGGCGGCGGCGATGACGACACAGACGCTGACGCCAGCGAGACAGAAACCGAAACCACGGCCGCGCCGAGCGAAGGCGACGACATGGCCGAGGAAGAGGAGATGGCAGAGGAAGAAGACGAGGGTGCCACCGGTGCTCTCGGAGGTGCCGCTGCCGAGGAAGACATCGAAGCTGCCGTTGCCGGCGAAGACGATGATGACGAGATGGCCGACGAGGAGATGATGGAAGAGGAGGAGATGATGTTCGATCGCTCCACCATCGAAGGCATCTTCGAAGAGGCCGCTGCCCGTCGCGCCAAGGCTGTTGCTTCACTGACCGAGAAGATTGAGTCAGGCGAGTACGGCGTCGGCGACGACGGCATTCTGCGTGGTCCTGCGGGCTTCGAGATCGACATCAGTGCGTGCCCGAGCGACTGGTCGAACACCACGGGCATCACCGACTCGCAGATCCGTATCGGCCACACCACGGCTCAGTCCGGCAACCTTGCCGCCTACGGCAACATCGCTTACGGCTGGGAGAACTATTTCAACTGGCTCAACGACAACGACCCGATCATGGTTGGCGGCGCGCCGCGTGACCTGACGCTGATCATCAAAGACGACGCCTACGTCGCCGCTCAGACGATCGAGTTCGTGGATGAGCTGATTGAGGCGGAGAACGTGTTCTCGATCCTGACGCTGGGCTCGCCGAACACACTCGCGGTGTACGACAAGATCAACGCGGAGTGCATCCCGCACCCGTTCGTGATGACCGGCCACCCCGCTTGGGGCGACCCGGTGAACCACCCGTGGACCACCATCATGCAGATGTCGTACTCGACCGAGTCGATCCTGTGGGGTGCCTGGATCAAGGAGAACCTCGCCGATCTGCTGCCGGTGAAGGTTGCCGGCCTAGTGATGGACAACGACTTCGGTCTGGCGTACGAGCTGGGCTTTGAGGAGTGGGCGCACGAGAACACAGACGTGGTGAGCGAGTTCCTCCCGGTGCGTCACGACCCCGCCGCGCCGACGCTGACCAACGAGATGACGACGGTCTTGGCGTTCGACCCCGATGTGTTCATCTCGATGACAGCGGGCAACCCGTGCTTGCTGGCCATCCAGGAAGCAGGCCAAAGCGGTCTCATTGAGAACGTCAGGGACAAGGGCGGTGTGCTGTTTACGCCGTCGGTGTGTAAGGCCGTCGCCAACTACATGGAACCGGCCGGTGACGCATCCGATGGATGGTGGATCGTTGGCGGCGGTGGCAAGGACACCACGGATTCGAAGTTTGCTGACGAGCCATTTATCACATGGTTGAACGACAACCTTGCAGCCGGTGATCTCGACCCGGGTAACTCGCTGAACGGTGTAGGTTACATGTATGGCTACCCCTATGGCGAGGCGCTGCGCATTGCTGCAGACCTGCCGGGCGGCCTGAACCGAACGAACTTCATCCTGGCGGTGCGGTCGATCGATATCTACCATCCGATGCTGCTCGACGGCATCATCACTCAACTCAACGGCAATGCGGATGCGTACTTCGTTGAGGGTTCAGACTTCAGCCAATTCGACGCTGCCGGGCAAACCTGGGACCAGGTCGGCGATGTCGTGGACGTTAACGGGAAGTCCACGAACTGCGCCTGGGACAAGGACAATGGAGGCTGCCGCTAGGCAAGCCTCCTGCCAGACGCAACAGCTGGTTCAAACCGGCTGCGGCGTCCGACAGTAGCTAGCTGGCCTCCGAGTCAGCGCGATTGGGCCGACGGGCTTATGCCCGTCGGCCTTTTCGCGTCTGGGTGATCAGGGTGCCGCTGGCGGTACTGACGGGAGCTTGACAAGCTATGGGGACCTGATAGCTTGCTTGGGTTCGATCTTTGGCCCGAGTTCGGTCTCTGGTCACCAAAGCTTGGGAAATCAAATGCGCAAAGCACTCGTCGCCATTGTCGTGACCCTGTCCTGCCTGTTCTTCCTGCCGCTTACCCCTGCGGCTGCGATGCAGAACGGGGGGGGGTAGACGGCCCCACCACCCCGGTCCCCATTACCGGGACTTCGACGACTAGGCCGGCGTCTCCGCCAGAAAGCGATTCAGCGACTGGCAAAACGGTCGAAGCTACACCTGAAACGGTCGAAGCTACTCGCGGCACCGTCACTCCAACCACATCCACATATGTCGCGAAGCCATACTGTATCGCTGGGTTTGACCTCGTCGAGGTAAGCGATCCGGCTCCGCAGCCAGTGCGCTGCGAGAAGCGTGAAGTCAAAGATGCCGATACCGATTGCTCGGCCTACGGCACGTCAGTCATGGTGTCTGCTAGCGACCGACGTTGCGTCACGAACGCTGAGCACACCACTCACCCAACTGTCAGCTGCCCAGCGGATGGCGGCTGGACGTTTACGGGTGGCCAGTGCCAGAAAACGATTCAGGTTGACGAAGTCAGAACGACCGTCGACGAAGTGCAATATGAAGTTGAGTACACGGTTCGTGTCGCTCCATTCACGGCGCAGGTGCGCAAGGCGCCGTACACCGAGACTGTTCGTGTCGCTCCGTACACGGCGCAGGTGCGCAAGGCGCCGTACACCGAGACTGTTCGTGTCGCTCCATTCACTGAGACGGTCACCCCAGACCTACACACGTCGACAGCGCCACTGCGCCCAATACGACCACGAGTTCGGTACCGGGTGCATTCGGTGGGCATACCGGAATGTCACTGAGACAGTGACAGAAACCGTTGATGCGTACCACTATGAAACACGTGACGTGTACAACTACGAGACGGTTGACGCCTACAACTATGAGACGCGCGATGTTTACAACTACGAGACGGTCGACGCGTACAACTACGAAACCCGCACCCGATGGGAGTGCTGCAAGTCAGTGGTTCGTGAGGTGACGGTAACGGTAGATCGGACTGTGAAGCTCGATCCGAAGCGCATGAAGCGAACTTGTCCGACTACGTACGCGTTGGACACGAATACCAATCACTGCAAGCGGCCAGCTGGCACCTACTTGGGCAATGGTTCTTCGGTTTGCCCTGACAGTACGTGGACGCTAGACAGCGCAGATAGAACCTGCAGCCGAGTGCTTCCAGGAGTAGTGCGTTACACGTGCGACGAAGGAGACACAGAGATCACACCAAAGACTACTCCAGCGACGTGCAAGACCCACCTTTGCCCAGCGCGCCATCAACTCGACTCGACCGCTTCGCCTTTGATCTGCTTCCGGTATATGTGCCCTGGCAGCTACGACTTGGACCCGTCAACGCCGACACCAACCTGTTTGCGCTACTCGTGTCCAGCAGAATATGGACTGGTGGCAGGCAGCAATCCACCGCACTGTAAGTTGATAGGTCCTTCCCATTTACGATGTGTCGACGCGGGTGACGGTTCAATCAACACGATTGCCATCGGTCAAGATTGCTCGCCCTGTACAGCAGGTTTCGTCAGGGCGTTGCGCTCGCAATCGGACGGGCAGAAAGCGATGGAGTGCGTTCCCAACTGTGGTGATGGCGAAATCGAGAACCACGATGGTACTGGTTGCAACCTGGTTGCCTGTACGCCCGATGACATTGGCAACGCTCGTGTGCATGCGCCCAACGGAGACTGCGTGCCGCCCTGCGCGGATACACAGACCATGGAATTCCAAGGCACCTGCGTGGCACGCGATCAAGTTGACGTTCCAACTGAATACGAAGAGTACCTAGGTACGGGCTTGAGTCACGCTGTCTGCGAGATGGTCGAATCGGCACGCGTCAATAGTGAGTTAGTACCTGAGTTGGGCACAGGTTGGCGGAAACTCCCGAAAGTCGGTGTTGATTTATTGACCATATATTGCGAAGAGGGCGTTGCGAGCGTCGCCGTGAGCGTGCTTGATGGCGATCTAACTCTGGGTGAGACAGTTGAGATCACCGAGGATTTTGTCGTGAGCACACTTTGCGGTAAACTGCAGCATAAACTGATTCGCGGTACACGTCTAGCAACTTCGATCACTCCAGCCGGATTGGCGACCAATGCCTTCATGTTCGTTTCGTGCACCGAGGCGGGCAAGAAGGTCATCAGGTGGTCTATCGACGCTGTGCTTGTCCCACCGAGACCTGACTGTACACGAGAATGGTCTACTGCCGAATTGCTTGCATTCGGGCCGCGACTTGCTTTGCTATGGAATTGCCCGAGCACTAGCGATTCGACTTCTAAAGAGTCCGACGAGAATGCAGTGGATCCTGATGTGCCGGAAGTGAACGTCAGCGGAGGTGATGGTGTGACTGAAGGTGGCAAGGTAACCTTCACCGTCTCTGCGTCGCCTGCGCCATCGGCACCGCTGACAGTTGATGTGTCGGTGACTTCGTCGGGCGATTTCGGTGTGGCTGCCGTGTCGCATCAGGTGGTCATCTCGACGTCGGGCACAGGGTCGCTGACGATCACGACATCCAATGACGACGCTGACGAGGCTGACGGCTCGGTGACTGCCACGGTGGACGACGGCACAGGTTACACAGTGCGCCAGTCCGCAAAATCGGCTTCGGTGTCGGTGTCCGATGACGATGATCCACAGTCGGCTGACCCTGTGGTGAGCATCACGGCAGGCAGCGGGTTGACTGAGGGCGACGATGCTGTGTTCACGCTTGCTGCCGATCCGGCTCCGTCTGCGCCGCTGACGGTGAGTGTGACCGTTGCCCAGTCCGGCGACTTCGGTGTCGCGGCCGGGTCGCGTCAAGTGACTATCCCCACGTCGGGCAGCGTCACGCTGACAGTGGTCACGACGAATGACAGCACCGATGAGGCCGACGGGTCGGCCACCGCGACGATCAGCGCCGCCAGCGGCTACACGGTGTCCGCAACCGCTGGCACAGCCACCGTCGCAATTGCCGATGATGACGATTCGGTGCCGCCTGCGTCGAAGCCGTCGATTTCGGTGGGTGACGTGTCTGCGGGTGAGGGCGACGGCTCGGTCAGTTTCACGGTGGAGATGAGCACTGCAGCGGCTGGTTCGGTGACGGTGTACTACTCCGTGCCGGGTGCCACAGCGACGGCCTACGGCGACTATCTGCCCGAGTGGGGCCAAGTCACGTTCGCGTCGGGCGACATCTCCAAGACGGTGCGGATCTTACTGATCGACGACGACGTCAGCGGCGAGGGATCCGAGACGTTCTTGCTGCGGCTGCTGCTGGTGGACACCACCTACGCCACCTTGGGCGACGGCATCGCAGAAGCCACTATCACCGACAATGACTGACACCCCGCACAAGGGAGCGTCTGACAATCCCTTGGCCTGCTGAGATGAGGGCAGCTGACGATTGATGAGTGTGCCGTAGACTGGCGTATCCATGCGAGCGACACAACGACGTACGGCTCGCCGTGGGGACGGCGAAACGCAGTCATTGCGTTCCGGTCGACGCAAGCGGCCGCTGATGACTGGTGCCTCAGCGATCGTGTTTATCGCGCTCGGGTGGAGCCTCCTGCGACGACAGCTGGGGCAAGACACCGGTCTCGCACGCGAGGAGGTCGCCGTCGTCTTCTGTCTCGTATTGGCGGCGCTTCTTCTTGTGTTGCTCGCGGTCGGGAGAGTAGGCAAGTGGGCTAGGCGCAAGCGAGGTGTAACTCATTCTGCTGCTGATGTGCTGTACGACGACTCATATCCAGTAGATCGCAGGACGTAACTGCTGCGCTCACTGCCCCAGCGCCGAACGCTGCCAACACGCCTGTTTCGTCACGCCAGGCTGCCCATGACAGGCCCACTGACCGCGATCGCTGGTTGCGGTGTGCACGAGGTGATTCAGCAAACGGTCGAGGGACTGCCAGACGCTCCCTTGTCAAAGGACTCGCTTGGCTACGAGGCGGGGTCGCGCATTTCGGCGATTCGGTCGCGCAGGGCTGGTGCCCTTTTGCGCAGGTGAAGGAGGGCGTCGTCGCGGCGGCTCTCGTAGTCGGGGTCGTTCGGCAGTGTGCCGGGCCGTTCGAGCAGGCGCACGATTTCATTCAGGGCACGAGGCGGGTGGCTGTGCCCGAACCGCTGGCAGTAGTAGCCCGCGCCGGCCTCGAGGCTGCACGCTCCGGACTGGTCCATTGTGGCGATGTCAAGGTAGTCGCGTAGCTTCGGGCGGAATCTGATCACATCGAGTTTGGCGGCCATTAGGTCGGCTATGGAGCCGACCTCCATGTCCTCGATAGTCGTGCGCGGAGCAACCCATCGCATGTCTGGCGGCTGTACATCATCGGACGGCAGTGCCCGGAAGATGTCGACCCGCACGCCGTCGACGTAGCCGTGGAACATGTTGTCGGCTACTTCGTCGGTCTCCACGTGCGAGGCTGCCCGCTGGAGTCGCTTCTCTATCGCCCGCCCGGAGAACTTCCGCAGCGTGACTACGTCGAGATCCTCGGAGACCCGGTGCCGCAGGTGGATGGCCACAGCGGTGCCTCCCATCAGCACGCCGCCGACACTGTTGGCGCACTCAGCGACGTACGGCCATGCCTGCCGCAGGCGTGTCGGCAAGACATCGGCCCATGCGTCGATCTCGCTCACGCTGCGACCGCTCGGCGGGTGATCTCTTGATCGAGCAGTTTGGCTAGCCAGTCGGTTTCAAATCCTCGCAGTGTGCGGCATTCGCGCAGCGCGGGTGTCGGCAGGTTCGCGAGCGCCCAGGCTCTAGCGGACGCGTCGTGCCCACCGATCAGCGTCTCGGCGATATGCAGGCCGTGCTGGGAGATTCTGAGCGTGTCGGCCGATGCGCCCGACCAGAAGTTGCGCCAAAAGCGGCGAGGCACGCGGTCGGGGATCTCCTCGACTGGGCGAGTCGGCCGGTCACGAAGGTACGACAGCGCATGCATGCAGCCGTCCGACCACGACAGTGACCACACGATTGCGCGGCGCAGCTCGTATCCATGGTGGATGCTGGTTTTGGCGGCTTCGACCCAGCCGCGTTCCTCGAGGCGGGCGAGGCACCGCAGTGTTTGTGCATAGGACACGCCGGCAAGCTCCGTGAGTTTCGCTGCGGTCGCTCCGAACGGCCGGGCCCGCAAGGCGTTCAGGACCGCCTTGGCCCCGTCGCTCAGCGACCCGAGCGGGCTCTCTTCGGCACGCAGCGTGGCCGGTAAGGGATCAATCTGCCACGGGTCGGTCGCAGGCTGATGCCGATGGCGTGGACTCATCATGTGCCGCACCCGCTCCGACCGCGAGCCGTCGCGCACCGGCGCCATCACCGCAGCGATCTTGCGAGCGGTGACCAGTGAGACATCGATCGCCGCAGCGATGCGGGGCGCCGAGAGCCCGTCCATGCTCGCCACAGCAATCCAGTCCGACGGCGTCAGCTTCGTGGAGTGCAGCGCGGTGCCTGTCGTAACCCTGAACCGTGTTCGGCAGATGCCGCAACGCCAAGTGGTCCACTCAACCCGGACGGGCTTGTCCCGTATCTCGGCGCCCTCGCTGTCGCATCGAGGGCAAAGCGGGCTGTCCCGCCATCTCGCCTTGACCAGCAGTTCTTCAGACTGATCCAGATCGGCGAATGCCACACAACCATGATATCGCTGCGCTGGCAGTTTCCTTTCCTATGCGAATTGATTGTCGAACATCTGCGAGTGACTCAACCGAACGAAGCGACTCAGTCGCCGTCGACGATGGCCTTGACGCCCTCGACGACGCGCTGCATGCTGGCCCGCAGCACGTCGCGGCGCCGGTTGAGCACACGCTGCTCTTTGGCGGGGTCGCGCAACGCCATGGGCACCGTGCCGTTGTTCTCCTGTCCGATCAGCATCGAGAACCGCAGCCGGCTGCCGCCGCCCTGCTCGGCGAGGTCGAAGCGCCATACCGCACCGGGGTTCTCGGTGTCGGTGACGCGCCATTCGAACGCCGTGCGTTCCTCCCACGCAGTGACGATGCAGTCGGTTTCCCAGTCGAAGACATCGGGGATGGAGTTGCGGCCGCGGAACGTCGAGCCCACGCCCGGATCGCCCTCGGATGTCCACTCAGCACCCAGGAATTCCTCGGAGAACTGCGCCGGCATGTTGATGTCGGTGATGACCTCCCACACGGCGCGCGGTCGGGCGTCGGCGTCGATCTCGGCTACCACGCCCTGACCGTCGGCCACCCGGGCGGTGCCGTCGTCGCTGGGCCGCTGGCGGGTGAAGCCCCATTGGTCGAAGTAGGTGATCTCGCTCGCTGGCCGGCGGGGTGCAGGCAGGAAGTCGGTTCCCCTGGTGTAGGCCACCGGGAAGCACACCAGCGTGGTAAGGCCCGGCGGCATGCCCAGCAGCTCGGCCACCTCGTCGGACTTGTTGTTGAGCATGGTGGCGTAGGCGGTGCCGAGGCCCCGGGAGCGCAGCGCCAGGTTGAAGCTCCAGGCGGAGGGGATGGCGCTGTCGAACAGCCCCGGCCGGCCGCTGTCGTCGTGGACGCCCCAGATCGCCAGCATGACGAGGGCAGGAGCCTTCGCGTAGTTCTCCACGAGGTAGGCGCTGGAGCTGACGATGTGCTCTTTGGGGTGGCCGGTGCCGTCGAGCCGCCCGCGGGCGTTGATGAAGATGGTGCCGACCTCTGCGTAGAGCTCGCCGAGCCGGTCCTTGAGGTCTTGGTCGCGGATCACGATCCAGCGGCGGCTGGCATCGTTGCCGCCCGTCGGGGCCTGCTCGGCGAGGTCGATGCACTCGAAGATGAGCTCGTCGCTGACCCAGCGGTCGAAGTCGAGCCGCTTGCGCACGGCCCGGGTGGTGGTCAGCAGGCGATCCACGTGATCGAGATCGAAACCGGCCTCGGAGATGCGTTCTCCGGAATCAGAATTCTGCATTTCGGTACCCTAAGTCGCCGCTGCACGGCGGTGCCGAGCCCCCGTATCCCGTGGCCGAACCCGAGGAGGGCGCAGTGCAGTTGACCGACGAGCAGCAGCAGATCCGCGATGTTGCAAGAGCCTTCACGCAGCGCGAGATTGCGCCGTTCGCTGCTGAGTGGGACCGCGCCGGCGGAGCGCCGCGCGAGCTCTACGCCAAGATGGCCGATGTCGGGCTGATGGGGGTGATGATCGACCCGTGCTGGGGCGGCGCGGGCGCCGACTTCGTGTCGTACGCGCTGGCCATCGAGGAAGTCTCGGCTGCCGACGGCGGCATCAGCAACATGATGGCGGCGAACAACTCGCCGGTCGCCGTGGCGATCCAGCAGTCGGGCACCGATCAGCAGAAACGTGACTACCTCACCAAGCTCACCAGCGGCGAGTGGCTGGGCTGCATCCACCTCACCGAGCCTCACACGGGCTCGGACGCCGCGGCCATCCGCACCCGGGCCACGCGGGACGGCGACGAGTACGTCCTGAACGGCCACAAGGCGTTCATCACCGCGGGCTCGACCGCCGATGTGGCGATGATCGTGGCGGTGACCGATCCGGGCGCCGGCAAGCGGGGCATGACCACGTTCATCACGCCCACCGACAACCCCGGCTACCGCGTGATCGCCAAGGAGGACAAGCTCGGCCACCGCACCAACGACACCTGCCAGGTGGTCTTTGAGGACATGCGCGTGCCCGCAGGCGATGTCCTCGGCGAGATCGGACGCGGGCTCGGCATTGCGCTGGGCAACCTGTCGCTGGGCCGCATCGGCGCCGCGGCCCAAGCCACCGGCGGCGCACGGGCTGCGTTCAAGGCCGCACATTCTTATGCACAAGAGCGCGAGACCTTCGGGCGCCCCATCGTCGAGCACCAGGCGATCTCGTTCACGCTCGCCGAGATGGCCACCCAGATCGAAGCGGCACGCCAGCTCTATCTGCACGCGGCGCAGATGCGCGATCAGGGCCTCGAATGCGCCCGCGAGGCCTCGATGGCGAAGCTGTTCGCGTCGGAGATGGCCGAGCGGGTGGCGTCGAAGGCCATCCAGATCCACGGCGGGTACGGCTTCCTGAACGACTACCCGGTCGAGAAGATCTACCGCGACGTGCGGGTGTACCAGATCTACGAGGGCACCTCAGAGGTCCAGAAGCTGCTGATCAGCCGAATGCTCGACGGCGTTGAGGGCTAGAGGCTGAGCCGAAACGGCAACTACTCGATGCCGAGCTGGCGGCCGGCCCGCCAGGCGTCGGCCACGTCGCACATGCGGGTGTAGCTCACGCCCAGGTCGGTCATCTGGTCGATCCAGCGCTCCATCTCGTACAGGCGCCCGCCCCGGCCGATGGCCTGCGGATGGAACGTGACCGTGCACACGCCGTGCTGCACCTCGCTGGCCATCCACTTCACATCCGACAGGAACGTGTCGAACATGGTGCCGGGGTTCTCCAGCCCGGTCAGGATCGTGTTCTTGAACGTCACGAACTCGAGGTGGACGTAGTCGTCGAGGTGCCAGCTGAACGGCAGCTCCACGAGGTCGACCTGCTCGCCGAACTCCATCGGCCCGTCCAGCGGGAACTGGTCGCCGGTGCGCAGCCAGTACGGCGCGTAGTCGTGGCCCATCAGCGACGAGTCGTAGCTGAGGCCGTATTCCATCAGCAGGTCGATGGTCCACGGGTTGATGTCTCCCGAGGGTGCCCGGTAGCCCTTCGGCGGAGCGCCGGTGAGCGACTCGATCTGCGCGAAGGTGCGCTCGAGGATGGCTCGCTCCTCGTCCTCGCTGAGCCGGGGGTTGTACTCGTGGGCGTAGCCGTGCAGCCCCACCTCGCAGCCGGCGTCGACCACCATGCGGGCGGCGTCGGGGTAGGTGTCGATGGAGTGGCCCGGGATGAAGAACGTGCTCGGGATGTCGTGGCGGGCGAGCAGCTTGAGGATCCTCGGCACGGCCACGGCACCGAACTCGCCGCGTGAGATGGGCGTCGGCGTGGTCTGGCGGCGGGCTATCCACAGCGACGGTCCGTCGAAGTCGAAGGTCAGGCAGACGTACCCCGCCGGATTGTCCGGTATCGCCCCGTTGCTTGCACCGTTGTCCATCGTGATTCCCCCTTCGTGGTGCCGCCGCAGCGGCCGCTCACGCTTGCCGTTCTAGCCCAACCAGCCCGACCGTGGCGCAGCAGGCGGCTGCCATAGGCTCGGCCGGCGTATGCGAAAGCTGATCTGCGCAGCGGTCGCCGTGAGCGTGCTCGCCGCGGCCTGCTCGAGGGCATTCAATCCGGTGCCGCCCGAGATGTCGCAGCCAGATGCCGTGACGACCCAGGCTCCCGTCGGCGAATCTCCCGAAGAACAGGCAACGGCCACCGAGCCCGCCGTTGACGACATGGGGCCACCCGACACCACGCCGTCCGACACGGCACCGCCGCCGACCACCCAGCCGTTCTTTCCGGGCACCGAGGACGGTCGGCCGTTCCTGGAGCTGACGCTGACCGAGAAGATCCACGAGTTCCTGGAGCTGCCGAACACCGCATTCGCCGCGAACATCGCCGGCGAGATGGGCCTGACCGGCGACCAGCGGTGGGTGCCCTGGGTCATGGACATCATGCGCACTGCCGGTTCTCGCAACGTTTCCGATACGTCGATGGGGGCGCTGGAGCGGCTGACGGGCATCGAGAGCTCAGGCGACTTCAACACCGACTACGTGCGATACGGCTCGTGGTACCGCACCAACGGCGTCGATCCCGGCGAGGGCTACGAGACCTTCAAGAGCGAGCTGTACGCCTACCTCGACTTCCGATTCGGGGACATGCTCGCCCAGGTCACCGACCGGGTCACGCTCGGCGCGATCCAGTTCGGTGGGGTGCGCCGGGGCGGCATTCCGGAGCTGAACAACCCTGAACGGCTCACCCCTGCCCAAGCCGACTTCATGACCGATGAGGAATTGGTGCTGGGCGTGGTGATCGGCGCCGAGGCCGGGGCGTACCCGGTGCGGTTCCTGGCACGCCACGAGCTGGCGAACGACGTCGTCGGAGGTGTGCCGGTGGCGCTCGGCTACTGCACCCTGTGCCTCACAGCGCTCATGTTCGACCGGCGGCTGCCCAACGGCGACGTGCTGTCGTTCCAGACATCGGGCTTGTTGATGGACTCGAACAAGATCATGATCGACAACGAGACCGAGAGCCTGTGGAACCATCTCTCGGGCACCGCGTTCGCCGGCCCGCTCGCCGGCACGAAGCTGGAGCAGTTCCCGGTGGCCACGACGCGCTGGTCAGATTGGCTGGCCGATCACCCTGGCACGTTCACGCTCGATACGCCCCCGCCCACGTACTTCCCCGAGATGCCCGAGCGTCCGCCGATCACCTACGACTACACGCCGGGCGCGGCGTACCGCACGTACTACTCCAGCGAGGATCTGTGGTTCCCCACCTTCGAGACGCCCGACGTGTTCGAGCTGAAGGAGGAAGTGGTCACGGTCGACCGCGGCGGCCACACGTTGGCGTTGGGACTGATGGCGCTGGAGCAGGAGGATCCGTTCGTCTACGTGCTGGGCGGTGAACCGCTGGTGATCGTGCCGAACCAAGGCGGCGCCAGGGTGTACAGCGCCGCCGAGGTGGCCGGCGTGCCCGCCGAGGCGTGGCGCCACGGTGCCCCCGTGGAAGTGGCGCCTAGGGGAGTGCTACACGACGA
Organism: Acidimicrobiia bacterium; assembly: GCA_022821985.1. Lineage (GTDB taxonomy): Bacteria > Actinomycetota > Acidimicrobiia > Acidimicrobiales > Poriferisodalaceae > Poriferisodalis. The sequence goes on along the minus strand of JAJECP010000035.1, from coordinate 135,256 downwards.
GCTGCGCGTCAACGGCGTGGACGGCCGCAATCGCATCGACGTCACGCTGCCGCGCATCGTTTCGTCGCAGTCGTTCTGGTTTGCTTGGTACGGCCTGCACCCCGACACCGAGATCTGGCCGCCCGCCGACCATCGCTAGCGGTCACATCTGGGGTGGTGGCTATGCTGACTCCTCGCATCTCAACCAGCCCCCATCGTCTAGCGGCCAAGGACACCACCCTCTCAAGGTGGCGGCACGGGTTCGAATCCCGTTGGGGGTGCGCCATGCCCGCTCGATCCGGACGGCTCGGTCGGCGTCGGTCCTGCTGAGCTATCTGCGAGCGCAGCACCGGTGCCGGTGTGCCGAGGGAGCAGCCCGAGATGACCGATGGGCAGGAGTCGCATTGGTCCAGGCATCTGCCGGCAGGTAGCAGTGCCGCCGAGGTTGATCTGGGCGCGGGTGGCACGCTGCCGGCGGTGTGGCTGGACCGCTGGTCTGCCGATCCGCAGCGAGACGTGGTGTGGGATGCGCACGAAGGCTGGGTGAGCGGCGTTCAGCTCGCCGCTCGCGCCCAAGAGATTGCCGGGCGCTTGGCGAGCGCGGGCATCGTCGCGGGCGATCGCGTGCTGATGAGCGGTCCGAGTTCGTCTCGCCTGGTTGCGGCGCACGCGGCACTGCTCGCGACGGGAGCTGTGGTGGTACCGCTGAACGGCGCTTACCGGGCCGATGAAGTACGCAGCGTGGTGGCTGATTGCCGTCCCGCAGCCGCATTGGTGGAGAGCGTCGGCGAACCCGGCGAGTGGGCGCGGTGGATCGCCGACGCTGATCCAGCAGTATTGGTCAGCGACTTCGATGCATCAGACTTGCTCGCTGGCCGCGCAGGTGCCGTCGAGCGCGCCGCCGGCAGCGCTGATGCAGTCGCTCCCGGCGGCGTCGGTGCCGCGCCCCATGAAGGGTCCAGATTCGATCTGGTGGCGTTAGCGCATCAACGCCGACCCGATGAACCGGCGCTGATTGGGTACACGTCGGGCACTACCGGGCGGCCCAAGGGTGCGGTGCTGAGCCACGCGAACCTGCTGGTGTCGGTGCGGGCACTGGAGCTGGCGTGGCGCTGGATGCCCGATGACGTGCTCGTGCTGGCGCTGCCGCTGTTCCATATGCACGGTCTCGGCGTGGCGCTCCACGGCACGCTCACTGTTGGCGCTCGGGCCGTGCTGCAGCCCACGTTCGAGCCCGACGCCGTCTTCGATGCCATTCGCGAGCACCAGGCCACCATGTTCTTCGGCGTGCCGACCATGTACTCGCGGCTGGTCGCCTCGCCGCGGGCCGCCGAACTGTCGGCGCTGCGGCTGTGCGCGTCGGGTTCGGCACCCATGCCCGCTGAGCTGCACGACGCCGTGCGGGAGGCCAGCGGCCAGCACGTCATCGAGCGCTACGGCATGACCGAGACAGTGATGCTGGTGTCGAATCCGCACGACGAGCCTCGCCGTGCCGGCACGGTGGGCTTCCCGCTGCCGGGCGTCGAGCTGCGCCTCGAAGCGCTGGACGTCAGCGACGGCGATAGCGAGCCGGCGGACGGCGACGAAGCTGCGACGGCTGGCCCCGAGGCTGCCGAGATCCTCGTGCGGGGACCCAACGTGTTCTCGGGCTACTGGGAGCGGCCCGCCGAGAACGCGGCGTCATTCAGCGACGGCTGGTTCCGCACCGGCGACCTGGGCCAGTGGGACGACGGCTACCTGCGCATCGTCGGCCGTGCCAAGGAGCTCATCATCTGCGGCGGCTTCAACGTGTACCCCCGCGAGGTCGAGGAAGTCATCGCCTCGCACCCCGACGTCGCCGAGTGCGCCGTCGGCGGCGAGCCCGACCCCGAGTGGGGCGAAGTGGTGGTGGCCTACGTGGTCGCGACTCGGGATTTCGACGACGACGAGCTGAAGGACTTCGTGGGCGAGCGCCTCGCGTACTTCAAGCGACCCCGCCGCACCTACCGCATCGCAGCGCTGCCCCGCAACGCCCTCGGCAAGGTGCAGCGCCACCAACTCGCCGCTGAAGAGATCTGAAGCAGGCGATACACCGCAGATTGTGAGAGTCTCAGCCCGCAAGTTGTCGGGCAATCACTCCGCATCTCCGCCGGTGTCGGCGATGTCAGCAGTCGCGGCGAATTCTGGACCTGCGGAGCATCCACCCGCGAGGGCCTCGGAGGGCCGTACTGTCCTCTTGTGGCCCCAACAGAGGAGCGAGGCATGACGGACATGCCTCCAGGTGAGCAGTTGAGCAACCTTGTTCGGAGTGACGAGGTGCTGACGCCCGACGAAGCTGCGGAACTGCTCAAAGTGTCCAAAAAGACGGTGCTCCGAAGGGCGCGGCTGGGCGAATTGCCCGCTGCCAAGGTTGGTCGGGCCTGGCGATTTCGCCGATCGGAGCTGCTGGCCTACTTGACACCGGGGCCAACATGAGCACCGACATCTACATGGACTACAACGGCTCAGCACCGCTCGATCCGCGGGTGCTCGAAGCAATGACCCCAGCCCTACGAGACAGTGTGGGAAATGCGTCTTCGGTTCACAGGTTCGGCAGGGCTCAGGCGGCACGCGTCGATCTCGCCCGGGAGCAAGTGAGTCGACTCGTCGGGGCCGCTGCAACGAGCCACGTGATCTTCACGGCTGGCGCGACGGAGGCCAACAATCTCGCCCTTCAAGGCTTGGTATCGGACGTGAGCCCTGAACGCTCTCGGATCTTGGTGTCTGCAGTCGAGCACGCGTCGGTGATGGCAACCGCGGACTGGCTTGCACAACACGGCCGCGCGAAGGTGGACATCGTTCCAGTGACCAGCGACGGCTGCGTCGATCTTGCAGCACTTGACGAGATGCTGGGCCAAGACGTTCTGCTCGTATCCGTCATGGCTGCCAACAGTGAGACTGGCGTCATCAATGACCTTCCGGCAATCGGCGAATGTGTCGCAGATTCTGGGGCGTTCTTCCACAGCGACGCGACCCAAATCGTAGGACGGCTGCCCTTCGACATGGCATCTGCTGGCGTGGATGCGGCTTCGATTAGCGGCCACAAGATCTGTGGGCCCACGGGCGTAGGCGCACTCATCGTCACCAAGGCGATGTCACACCAACTACGACCGCTTCTCCTCGGGGGCGGGCATGAGCGCGGACGGCGCTCAGGATCTCTGAACGTGTCGGGAATAGTGGGTTTCGGCGCTGCGAGTGAGATCGCAGCCGATGAGCAGTCCAGCGAAGCGATCCGCGTCAGTGGGCTCCGAGACGCCCTGGTATCGAAACTCGTGCACGGTTTGGATGGGGTATCTCAGAACGGCAGTGTGAGCCGTCGTGTACCCAACACGGCAAATGTTCGATTCGTTGGAGCTGACGGGGACGCCGTCATGACGAACATGGAATCCGTTGCGGTGTCGTCCGGTAGCGCCTGCAGCGCAGGGGCTCTGGGGCCGTCGCCAGTGCTCTTGGCAATGGGCATGGACCGCGCGGCTGCGGAAGAGTCCCTGCGGTTCAGCTTGGGCCGATTTACGACGGCCGCTGAGATCGAAGAGGCGGCGGATCGAACGATTCGTGCCGTTGAGCGCGTTCGATTCCTGAACGGGAGCCCGTGATGCGCTTGTCGGATGCGGTGATGGCGACGTTTGCCAGGCACGAGACGTTTCATCCGCGCTACGGGTGGTTTCGAAAGGCCTACGCGACGGCAGCTACGCGTCAGCACGGATTCAGCGAAGCCGACGCACCAGTCAACATGGGCGTGGGCAAGAACATGGTCCGGGCCATCAAGTTTTGGGGCCAAGCTGCGAAGATCATCACGAAGGATCCGCAGTCGGAGAGCCAGCGCGCTCCTGAAATGGTCCCGACCCGATTCGGCCATGCCCTGTTCTGCGACGACGGCTGGGATCCGTACATGGAGGATCCCGGGACCATCTGGCTCCTGCACTGGATGCTGCTTGCGCCCAGGAGCCATTTACCTGTTTGGTGGATCGCGTTCAACGAACTTCACTTCGTCGAGTTCGACGACAAGGCACTGGAGATAGCGGTTCGAGGGCAGCTCGAGTCCAGTGCGTCGGTTCCGGTCCCTCATGAATCCTCGATGCGAAAGGACATCAGCGCGCTATTGCGTACGTATGCGCCAGCAACTCGATCGGGTCGGTCGTCGCTCGACGATGTACTCGACTGTCCGTTGCGCGAGCTCGGGTTGATTGGGGCTTCTGTTGCTTCGGGCAACTACCGCTTCACCCTTGGAGCGAAGCCGACGCTTCCAGATGAGATTGTGTTGTTTGCGACACTTGATTTCTTGTCTCGGCGGCCGCCGACAGGAAATACGGTGACGCTTTCGCAACTGGCGAACGAATCTGGTGCGCCGGGGCGCGCATTCAAACTCACCGAGAGCGACATGCAGCGAATCCTTGAAGCGCCGCTGAGCACATTGGAGGGTGTCAGCCTGATGTCGTCGACGGTTGGGCAACAACTCAGCTGGACTCGCGACGTTTCGGAGGCCGCGGTCGACGTGTTGCATCGGTACTACGGCGCAGGCATAGATGACGCCTGGGCTGGGGAGAATGGTGATCTGCCGGTCGATCGCGAAGACTTGCCGATTGAACGCGAAGGTCCGATAGCTGATCTGCTGGCGGCCAGGGAGCGCCAACCGGTGAGGTCAGCGGCATGAGGCCGGCCAGTTCAGTCTTGGCGATTTCGGGGCGCTTTGCGCGGTCGGCCAACCTCGAACGAGACATCACGTCCACGGAGCCCCTTGACGGCTACATCGTCACCGCGCGCGCTCTGGACGTAGTTCAACGCCTCGCAGCCGCTGCCGCGACGACGCAGAGAGGTGGTGCTTGGTCGATCACAGGCCCCTATGGCTCGGGCAAGTCGTCGCTCGCGGTGATGATTGATGGGGTCTTTGGCGAATCAGGTCCGGTGCGGGATGCTGCGCTCGGCCTGATCGAGAGAGCTGATCCAGACGTTGTCGAGCTGATCGCCCGTGCCCATTGCCATCACCTGACCGACCAGCGGGGCTTCAATCGCGCCGTTGTCACCGCGAACCGCGAACCAATCAGCCACACAGTGCTGCGGGCCCTGCACTCTGCGGTAGTGAGACGCTTTGGCAAGTTGCCGACTGCCACTCGTTTCCCGGCCACCAAGGCGCTGAAGGCCGCCCTATCTGATGCGAAGTCGACCGATCCCCGTCGTACGGGGCCGTCTCCGGCGGCGTTGCTGGAAGTCGCGCGAGCACTAGCCGACGACGCACCGCTTCTCGTCGTGATCGACGAGTTCGGCAAGAACCTCGAAGCTGTCGATCAATCGGCGGATACCGATCCCTACCTGCTGCAACAACTGGCTGAAGCGGGAGAGGCGGCTGGGTCACCCATCTTCACGTTGACACTGCAACATCTGGCATTCGAGGACTACTTCGTCGGAAGTGACGGCTCCCAACAGCTCGAATGGGCAAAGGTCCAAGGGCGGTTCGAGGACATTCCGTTTGTTGACTCAGCTGCACAGACGCGAGCGCTGATTGGGACGGTCTTCGAGATCACAGATGACGCGGTCCAACGCCGCCTCGTGGCGCAATCACGTGAGTTGGCCCAATCGCTGTCGAAGCTGGGCTTCGAGGACTTGAGCCAGACAGATGCCATCGCTGACTGCTATCCGCTGCACCCTCTGACTGCCGCTGTATTGCCAGAGCTCTGCGGTCGGTATGGGCAAAACGAGCGAACGCTGTTCTCATTCCTCACTGGACCTGATCCGCGTGCGCTGCCTGCCTTCCTAGAAGCGAAGCCATTGGCAGCGCACGGGGCGTTGCCAATGGTTGGGCTGCCCAGGGTCTACGACTACTTCGTTGATGGCGGCGTAGTGACTGGCGTCGCTGGGCCGACATCACGCCGATGGACTGAGGTCGCAACTCGCTTGCGCGACGCTCACGGGCTCACCGATGAAGCAACCTGCCTTGCCAAGGCAATAGCGGTCCTCAATCTGGTTTCGACGGCGGGACCGCTTAGGGCATCGACGGATGTCCTCCGGCTTGTTGACCCCGGCGCGGACAAGCTACTCGACAGCCTCGAATTGTCGAGTCTGGTGACCTACCGAGAATTCGCCAGCGAGTACCGAATCTGGCAGGGCAGTGACATCGATCTGCGCGCGCGAATCGACGCAGCAATGGGCGCCGCAAGCCAGCTGCCGCTCGTAGAAATCCTGGCCAAGGTCGACAACCCGCAGCCCGTAGTGGCCGCTCGCCATTCGGCCCAATACAACATTCTTCGGACTTTCTCACGTCGCTACGTCACCGGCTGCGAAACGGTAGACCCAGTGTCACCTCTTGCGGGCGTTGATGGCGAAGTCCTGCTCGTTGTCGGTGCGGAGGGGTTGTGCCCGAAGCGCGTAGAAACCGCTGGCCCCGCGAAACCGACGGTCGCGGCAATACCCGAGTCCATTGCCGAACTGGAAAAGACGGCAAGATCCGTCGCGGCGATACGCGCCGTGCTCGAGCAGGCAGATGTCAACGTCGACTGGGTGGCACGAAGCGAGCTAGGTGAACGACTCGCTCTCGCGGAGGCTGAGTTGCGTGCAGCGTTGGTGTCGACATTCGCCGCAGAGAATTGCGACTGGTTGCTGGTTACTGATGAAGCGAGCACGCCGCTCTCGAAGGGTCGGGGAAGCGCGGCTCTTTCTGAAGCCGCGGATCGTTGCTATTCCCAAACTCCGGTCATCGGCAACGAGATGATCAACCGGACGCATATGACTTCGCAGGGGGCCAAGGCTCGGAAGATCCTCCTGAGCGCAATGATCGAGCGGGCAGACCAGACGAACCTTGGTTTCGAGGGCTACGGACCGGAAGTCGCGATGTACCGCTCGATGCTCGGCCGATCGGGGATGCACCGCCTCGACAGCCGCAACGAGACGCGGGTGTTCGCGGAGCCAGTGACACCGTCGCTACAGCCAGCGTGGAAAGCGCTGATGGCGGAATTCCGGCGAGCCAAGAGACGTCGTATAAACCTGCTTGACGTGCATGCGGTGCTGATGTCCCCTCCATTTGGGATGAAGGCTGCTGCCCTTCCGGTATTCGTAACGGCAGGTCTGCTTGCGAGCGCGGACGAGGTCGCGATCTATGAGCACGGTACGTTCCGGCCATCGCTGAGTGCCGAGCTGTCAGAAAGAATGGTCCGGAACCCAGCGCACTTCGACATCAAGCACTACGCCAACGCAAGCGGAGCTCGCCGTGAGGTCGTCGATGAACTTGCGAATGCACTTGGTGTCGCGAAGAGATTTCGTAAGCACCGGGTCGCAAACGTGCTCGCCATCGTCGGCCACTTGGTACGAATTGTGGGACAGCTTGACAAGTACACGCTCGACACGAGATCACTGCCGAGTGCAGCCATCGCGGTGCGTGACGCACTGAAGAAGGCGGTGGAGCCTGACGAATTGCTGTTTCAACAACTCCCGAACGCTGTCGGCCTCCCCAGTGTCAGGAGCACAGCCAAGACCTACCCGCAAAAGCGCGAACTGAGCCACGCCCTCGCGCAGGCGGTCGATCAGCTGGAGGCCTGCCCGCAGGCTCTCCTGGAAGACTTGCGACGCGAACTCTTTGATGCAGCCGAGGAGACAACTCGTCTCGCGGTAGCAGGCCAGGCAGCGTCTTTGACTGGGGAGGTCCTCGACCCGGAGATTCGATCGTTCGTCCTGGCACTCGCCAGCGCAGCCCATGAAGATGACCACGAGTGGGTCAAGGCCATCGCGACCGTGGTGTCGCAGAAGGCGGTCTCGGAGTGGTCGGACGAAGACCGAGTGCGATTCGCAGTCCAGTTACCACTACGCATCGCTGGCTTCCACCGTCTCATGGCTCTGCATGCTGACCACCGTGCGATAGGAAATGGCGCATATGTGTCCCGGCGCGTCACCGTCACGAGCCCAGACGGCCGTGAAGAGCACCGTCTAGTGGTGCTTGACGAGCGCGACCGCGCTGCCGTTCAGGAGGCACTTGGCCGCGCCGTCCAATCTGCCGCGAAGTCGCTGGGTTCGGACGCAAGGGCGAGATCGGCCCTGCTGGCGCTGCAGTGCGAGTTCCTCCTTCGAGCCGACACTCCGGCCAGTGATTCTGGCATGATCGAAGTTGTCGAGAACATGAAGGCATCGAATGACTAGCAGCACTCGACACATCTGCGGTATCTCCGGCGGCAAGGACTCATCAGCACTCGCCGTTCACCTGCGCGACCGTGTCCCGCAGATGGAGTACTTCTTTTGCGACACCGGGGCGGAGTTGCCCGAGACCTACGAATATCTCACTCGGCTGGAGGTGATCCTCGGCAAACCTATTGCCCGTCTCAATGCGAGTCGGGGGTTCGACCACTGGTTCGAGGTATTCCGCGGCGCTCTGCCATCTCCACAGATGCGTTGGTGCACCAAGAACATGAAGATCAAGCCGATCGAGGCTTGGATCGGTGACGCACCGGCCATCTCCTACGTCGCGATACGTGCGGACGAGGCGAATCGCAAGGGCTACATCTCGACCAAGCCCAACATCGAAACGGTGTTTCCCTTCATCGAAGACGACATAGATCACGACGGCGTCATGCGCATTCTCGAAGATGCTGGGATTGGTCTCCCCGAGTACTACGAGTGGCGCAGCCGCTCCGGTTGTTACTTCTGCTTCTACCAGCGCAAGGCGGAGTGGGTTGGACTGGCCGATCGCCACCCGGACTTGTTCGAGCGCGCGGTTGCAATTGAACAAAAGGTGCTGCAGGACGCCGGGGTCGACGGTGATGCGGACTTCACTGCAACCGCCATGGACGGCCGGCAATACACCTGGACCTCCGGCGAAACCCTCGTCGAGCTAGTCGGACGACGTGACGAGATCCTCGAACGGCACGATGCTGCCCTCAAGCGCCAAACCAAGGAGAGGCCCGACCGGCCGCTCATCGAAGCACTCGCCGGCGTGTTGGACGAGGAAAGCGATGACACCTGTACGGTGTGCGCGCTGTAGGGAGTTCGCACGAGGTGGACGAGCGGTCGTCATGCGTGGCGCCATGGGGTGCGCCTGGGACGCCTGTCCTTCCCGCATGGTTCATCGAAGCGCTGGGAGATCGCCCGCTGCCATCGGTTGTTGCGAGTCTGCCCGAGCTCAGGACGTTCGCGGACCTCGGCAGCTACTGGCAGGTCGTTGAGGAGCCCCTTGACCGAGCTCGCTCCCAACAACTCGTGGCCGCGGCACGGCAGGTAGCGGGAAGCGGTCGACTGGAGGCGATTCCGGCAGGGGTCTCAGCCGACGAGCTTGCTGCTCTGCCGGTGTCAGTTCGGGCCTTGAATGTGATTCGGCGCAGCAACTTGCTGCCGAGCGCGAAGCATGTGACTGCTGAACAGCTTCTTCAGCTTCCGAATTTCGGCTTCACCACACTCATCGACCTGCTGTGCGTGTTGGAGGCGGCGGGACCGCTTGAGACAGCGCAGCGCCAGACCGTCAGAGGCTCTCTGGCGGTGCCGGACGAGGACGTGGCGGTATGGGCCGGCGCGCCCGTTCTGGCGGAGGGCCTCCTGCCAGCCCTGGCCGCCGCTCGAGATGTGCTCGGTTGCCGAACCGCCGCTGATGCGTTTCGCTCCCCTCGGTTTGTGGAGATGCTCACCGAGGTCGACACGCTTGAGAACCTGGACAGGCTTGAACTTGATGAGCTTCCGGCCGATGTCGGGCCTGTAGCGGAGTTGATCGGTGCAGTCAGGCGCGTCGAAGCGGAGCACGATCCTGAGGACGTCGACCTCTTCATCCGCCACAAAGTGGAGCGATCAGTCACACTTGCGCAGCTCGGCGAAGAGCGCGGTGTGACGCGCGAGCGCGTCCGGCAGCTCGAGGCCAAGGTCGCGAGGGCTCTGGACGCCTATGGAGGTCAACATGCGGAGGTGATCGCCTCCTTGGTGCATGCCGAGTTGCCTCCGATCGTCGAAAGCACTTCGGTGGCCGAGCGAATCAACGCTATGTTGCAGCCCGCTGTCGAGGCTGCGGAAGAGGAAGCGAGCGAACCGGCCAAGTTCCTGCCCCAGTATCTCGTTACGGCACGGCTCGCGCTGTCCTACATGGGTTCGCTCGCTCTCAGCGACGCAGGCCAGCAGCTACTGGGCGCACTCTCTGGCGCTGTTGCGGCCGAGGTGGATGACGTTGGGCTCATAGATCTGCAGTCGATTGTTGCCCGCGAATTTCCGCATGGCTTGTCCATGCTCGATGAGCTCGTTGAATTGTTGGGGCTCACGCGCATCGGCGAACACGTGGCTCTGCGAGACACGCTGCGCGCGCGTGCAAAGCTCGCCCTCCTCGACATAGGCCGGCCCGCAACGAAGGAAGAGATTGCGGCCGTGGGGGGACTCGCGCTCGGCACACTCAGTAGCACGCTCTCGAACGTCGAGTCGATTGCCCGGGCTGACAAGGACAAATGGGGACTCACTGCATGGATCGATGATGTCTACGAGGGCATCCCCGCGGAAATCCAGCAGCGAATCGACCAGCATGGCGGCGCAGTGCCACTGAGCTTCCTCATTCAGGACATCCCTGAGCGATTCGGTGTCACCGAAGCCAGCGTCCGATCCAATGTCGCGTCTCGGCAATTCGAGGTCGTTGACGGCCTAGTGAGCGTCGCGGACGAGAGCAGTGTCACGTACAGACCGGTTGAAGATGTCGCTACACGGAATGCGGACGGCGACCTCAGTTGGGACTTCAGAGTAGAGGCCAGGTACTTCGACGGCTTCTCGATTACGGGCTTCCCCCCCGAGCTAGCTCGCGAACTTGACTGCGGTCCCAATGATCGTCGCGATGTACCCGTCACAGCGCCTGCAGGGTGCGGCACAGTGAGTGTCATTTGGAGGCTGACATCTGTTAACGGAACCGCAGAGATCGGTAGAGCCCGAGAAGCGCTGGCCGGTATTGGTGTCACCGCGGGTGCTCAAGCGCGCCTCGTCATCTCGCGCCACGGATCAGTTCGGTTCGAGCAGGTCGAATCGAGTGATGAGCCGCTCGGCTCATCCGCGGCCAACGATCTCTTGCAGCGACTCAAGAGCCGGCGGCGGATCAGCTGAATGCTCTCCGACGTCTCGACCCTCCGACGGAGCTTCTACAAGCTGCCCGAGAATCCCTTCGCTCGCGAAATCCTCATTCCCGCCTTTCGAGAGGCGCGTTCGGTGCGAGGCGTATTCGGTTGGTTCAGCGCTGGCTGGATTTCCAAGCTTGCACCTGGACTCGCGATCTATCTGCAGCACCCAGAGACCAGAACGATCGAAATGACGATCTCGCCGACGCTGTATGGGCCAGAGCGCCGGGTCGTAGAGCAGGTGGTCGAACTCAGCGACGGCGAGGCTGCGCATCGGGTGTCAGAGGTGTTCTCGCATGGTCGTAGCGATGTCGGGGCGCTGAGTCGTCATGCTCTTGACTGCCTCGGCTGGATGCTCGCAACGCGCCAACTCAAGCTCCGAATCGCAGTGCCCCAGCCCGGCTCCAACTTCCACCCGAAGATGTGGGGCTTCGGTGACGACCGTGACTACGTGATCGCCAATGGCTCGGGGAATGCCACCGGACACGGGGTCGTGGGCGGCGTAGAACAGATGACGGTCACTGTCAGCTGGGATGGCCACGACGCAGAAGTATTCCAACGAGCCAAGTCTGCCTTGGATGATTGGTCCTATGGCCGAAGCATCGGCATCAGTCGGGTGTTCGACCTGCCCGAGGCTGTCGAGGCGCGCATTATCGAGACTGCACCGGATGTTGCCCCGAGAGAGTCCGACTACTTCGATGCCGCGGAGGCAGACGGTAACCCGAGCTGGGCGGCGGACCCACACGAGTCTCTACGCCGCCGGTTCGCCGGCGCAGCAATGGCCGGCTCACCTGCGCTTCAGGTACCTGACTGGCTGCGTTGGAGGGATGGTGACTTTAGCCATCAGGGCGAAGCGGTCGACGCATGGGAAGGCGCTGAACCCCCCGAGCGCGGGATCTTGGAAATGGCCACCGGCGCTGGCAAGACCCTCACGGCACTCGTTTGCGCGACGCGTGTGCAGCAACGGACTCCCGACCGGCCCCTGCTCGTAGTGATCTCGGCGCCATCGCGGGCGCTCGTCGCCCAGTGGCGTTCCGAGATTGCGAAGTTCGGCCTTCGTGCCGTCGCGCCAGCACTTGAGTCGAATACTGACATGGCATTGGGCCGCGCGATGAGGCAGCTACGGCAAGGCGGCACCGTGGCAGTTGTCATCACCAATGTGATGCTGTGTGACCCACGGTTCCAATCGACCATCGAAGACGCCCATGGGAACGCGAGCCTGCTCTTGATAGCCGATGAAGCTCATGGTCTAGGTAGCGATGGATTCGTAAGGAACAAACCCGAATTCTTCGAGAAGCGATTGGCACTGACGGCAACACCAATTCGTCAATACGACCCTGATGGGACCGAAGAAGTCTTTGACTATTTCGGTGAACCCGTATATCAGTTTGGCTTAGACCGCGCAATTGGGTTCTGCTTGACACCGTACAGATACTATGTGCACGCTGCAACACTTGGTGAGGATGAGCTCGACGAGTTCCTCATGCTTACGAAGCGTATCGGAGCCGCAATTGGGCAGGATGATGAGGAACGTCGTGATGCGCTCTTGATTCGGCGGCGACGAATCATCGAGACGACAGAGGCCAAGTACTCCCTTCTAAGGAGAGTTCTTGAAGCGCGCGGACCCCGAGAGCTCTCGCACGCTCTCATCTACGCATCGGCAAAAGACCCTGAGCAGTACGAACAAATCGCGGCGCTGCTGGACGAACTTGGGATCCGGTGGGCAGGGATCACTCAGGCCACATCGTCGACCACTATTCGTAAAGCGTTCGAGGCTTTTGCAGCAGGAGGATTTCAGATCCTGCTCGCCAAGAGGCTGCTGGACGAAGGGGTCGACATTCCATCCACTCGAGAAGCCTTCATCGTGGCTTCATCATCCGTCGAGCGTGAATGGATCCAGCGCCGGGGCCGTGTCCTTCGACGACACCGAGACAAGCCGTTTGCGGTCATCCACGACTTCCTAGCACTACCTCCAGCACGGCTCGTGTCTTCGATGCCGTCGGTGAGGTCGATCATCGATACCGAGGTGAGCCGAGCCTATGCCTTCGCTCAGCACGCTGACAATCCGACGGGCACCGCGGGCGTGTTTGCCAACATAGGTGCGATACGCGAAGTATTCTGGCCATCTGACTCGGCAGGCCAGTTCCACTTACAGCATCCAGGTGACACCTATGTCGCCCCAGGAACGCCCCAAGGAAATCTATGGTAAGCAACTTCGAGAGAATCTTCGATGAGATCACCGATCAGGCCAATCAGGTGCCTGAACACTTTGATGCAGATGTCCTCGTGACGCTTGCCATGGAGATCGTAGATCAGGAAGATAGGCATGCGACAAAGCAAGTGAACATCAAGCAGATTGTCGAAAACCTGATCGAGCAAACCGCCAACTCTGGGCAGTCGTCGTGATCCGGTTCACGCGCATAGAGATCCAGAATTTCGTTTGCTTCGAGGATGTCGTCGTTGAGCCATCCCTCGAGCCGGATCGACCGCTCACAGTCATCCGTGCGGAGAATGCTTCTGGCAAGACGACATTCCTGCGTGCTGTCCGCTGGGGAATGTATGGAGAGCAGGGCTTACCGGGTGACCTGACTAGCTTTGGGACCCACCCGACATTCTGGGAGCCAACGAAGGCGGGGATTGATACGCGTGTGGCCATTGAGTTCACATCCGACGGCTCAACTAGGCACGACGCCTCTCCGGGAACGGCAGAAACCAAGTATCGACTCATCCGGACAGTGCGCACCATCGCAAGGGATGAGGATCCCGGCTACCAACGGATCAACGAAACAGCTCAACTAATGGTTCAGAGCCACGGTAGGGCGTGGGAGTCGCATACGTACGGTGTCGATCACGTCATCGGTCAACTCCTTCCATGGGAGCTCCGAGACTTTTTTGTGATGGATGCCGATGAGGCTTCGGAGTTCGTTGGCGGCAGCGAGAGTATGACGATCAGCCGCAGCGAGGTTGAAAAGAAAACCACGTACGCCATCAATGCGCTGTTAGGGATTGAAGTGTTTCGACGAGCGGCCCGTCGTGTGGCCGAGGCCGAGCGATCATTTGGTGCGAAGGCGACTAAGGCCATCGGTGATTCCGATTTGGATGAAATGCAGGCCACTCTGGAGGAGACTCGACGTCAGTTTGAGGAAGTAGCAGAAAAGGAACGCGAGGGCGAGCGCGCACTCGCGAACCTAAAGGACAGCCGGACAAAACTACGCGAGCGCCTAGGCGAAGAGCTAAAGGGCGTTGGCGCACTCGGAGAGCTCAGAATGCGGCTTGAAGAGAATGAGCGCGAGATGAATCGGGCTGCCAAAGACCACGAGCGAGCGTTGGTATCCCTTGGGGGCCGATTGGAAACGCCGGAGCTGTTTGCACAGCTCGCTCGGTCCCGCCTAACAGCGACAATCGAGTTTCTTGAGCCGATGTACGACAGCGGCCAGATTCCTCAGCGCCATCTGTTTTTCGTCCGTCAACTCCTGGAATCGGGGCGGTGTGTCTGTGGGGAGGATCTTTCCCTGCCTGGCGCGCACCGCAGTCATGTCGAGAATCGACTTGCTGACTCGCAAGCAGACGCAGAACGGGCCAACTACCTCGGACACATCTTCGACTCAGCCCGCGAGCTCCTGCAGCTAGCTGACGGTACGGATTGGCCAAGTGAGACATCTGATGCGGAGAGTCTGCTCGCTGAGACGGAGCAGAGGTTGTCTGACCTTCGAATTGACCGCAAAGACATCGATGACAAGCTTCTGTCAGTGGAGCATTCCGAGATCTCCTTGATCCAAGAAGAAATCGATGCTCTTGACTCTCAGATCGACCGACTTATTGCTGAGAACTCGGAATACGCTAATCGACTCCCAGGACTACGCACTGCCGTAGACGCTCTCAACAAGCAGATTCACGCGCGGCAGAACAGTGAGATCGCCGCGGCGGCGCACCGGCGAGCTGAGGATCTTGCGGGAGTGATCCACCGGGTCCTCACGAACGCCTACGAAGCCATCCAAGACGACCAGGTTGCCGATCTCTCCAGCGAAATGAATCGGCTCTTCGCAATCATGGTCGACAACGTTACGGAAGCCGAGGCAGACACCATTCAGGCAGGCAAGGAGACGATCAGGACGATCGCCCAGGTAGGCGTGCGTCCCGTGCTAGGGGGAGGGTTTGAAATCTTCGCGATCAACAACCACGGGCGCGACAAACCACATATTGAGATCAATGGCGCAAGTCGCCGAGTGATCGCGCTGGCCTTTGTGCTGGCGTTGTGCAGCGAGTCTGGAACCCGCGCCCCGCTGGTGGCTGATTCTCTCTTGAACATGATGTCGGGTGCCGTGCGCAGGAATACGCTTAGAACGACTGCTGAGAAATCCGGGCAGCCGATTCTTCTGCTGACAGGCGCTGACCTTGAAGCCGACACCGAAGTGAACATAGTCAGCGAGAAGGCTGGCGCTACCTATACCTTGACCGCACAGTGGCACGGTGAGGTCGTGAACCAGACTGACTCCAGAGCCATCAGTCTCGTGTGTACTTGTGGGCCGAGACAGTATTGCGATGTATGCGAACGCGTGGGACAGGCAAATCGCCCAGGCTGGTCCCGGAGGAGGTAGGTCGAGCACCTATGTACTTTGCCCATATTCTCACAAATCGTAGTCATTCGCTGTATTTGCCTCAGGAAGCACGAGATGACGTCACCCGGCTCGTATCGACTCATCAGCGAACAAAGACGAGCCGGGAGATGACGCCTTTTCGTCGGCAGGTTGACTTCTGGCTACTTTGTCTCGGTGTTGCCTTGGCTGACGATCTCCAGCCGAGAGAGGGGGCACCTCCCACGTGGGGCTACAAGTTCGTGGACACCCGTGAAGTACAACTTCCGAATGAGGTGTACAACCTTCTGGCAGTCGTCGCATTCGAGCAACTGGAGCACGATGCTGAACAAATCGATGATCCGGCTCAGATCGTCGACGTGGCCAACCGCCTCGCTGGCGCAGCCTGCCCGCGAGTGCTCACGGAAGTGACGAGCAGAGAGCTTCGTCGCAGTCCTCTTGACAAGGCACTGGCGCTGGCACGGTCCGCGCTCCATTGAACACACGCTCCAGCCGCTGGCCAGCGCGGCCGCGCTCGGGCGCAAGGCAGCACTCGGGTGCGGCCAGCGTTGGAGGTTGCGAAAACTGATTCGCATGTTGGCGGATCACCAAGCTACGTTGCCTAGTCTCGGACGGAATGCCCCGGCACGGAGCGTTCACTCTGGCGTGACAGGAGCGGCAAACTAGTGTTTCAGGATTACACGATGCGGATCGTGGCGGTTCGAGAATGGCTTGGTGCCGCGCGGGCCAAGCAGCAGGCGATGTTGCCGGCATCGCCTGGGATCTACGTCTGGATGTTGGACTTACGTCGTCCACTCGGGGAATCCCGTAACGGGGGAGCTGAGTTGCTCTCCAGCATCAACGAAGCACTACATCCGAGCGCTCCTAAGCGCTTTAGCGGCAGAATCCGGCCGTACACGGCCCTATCGCTTCACGATGAGCTGCCACCTCTGACGAAGGCGGTTGAAAGCCAGATCAAGGAGATTGCTTCGATGGACGTCGTTGCTGCGGAATGGGCTTTCTTGTGCCCCACGATCCTTCAACGGCCGCTCTATGTGGGTAAGTCGAAGAATCTCCGGAACCGACTTCGCGACCACTTAAATGGACAAACGAGTCTCGCTAGATATCTCCGTGGGGTTGGGCTCACTCTCAAAGACTGCGCAATCATGTTGGCTGAGGTACAGCCCGCCCCACCTGAAGTCATCGATGAGATCGACATACTGGACGATTCTTGGGACGAGTTCGAGGATGAGTCACTTGAAGGGCTTGATCCAACGATTAGTACCTTAATATCTGCCGCAGAGTCATTAACGATCCGTACAAGCCGACCGTTACTCAATGAGCGAATGGACTGAACGTGAGCACACTCGATGCCCTGACAAGCGCCGCTTCGGACTATACAGCTGACTATACCTATCTACGAGGTGCCTACGCAATTGGTCCGGAGCGATTGCCGTACTATGCCATCACGATGTCTGTGACAGATGCCGACAAGCATCTAGTTCTCGCTCGGGATGTCGTGTTTGATGTCCATCGCCCAGCGAAACTTGAGGAACTCTTTCAACGTGACTTGGATGTTGAACGCGCGTGTGCGGAGATTCAAACCTACCTGAAGCAACCCGAGAGATTGAAGTTCTTTAACTCACTCACTGTCGTATTGTTGCCGGTGGAAGCTGGTGATGCTCCGATTCCCATGGATCACTATCCGATAACCGATCCTGGCGCTCCAACCCCGCCGGCGGGCGAGAATCTTGAGCCCATCGATGTCGGCCCCATTCAGATAAGGGAAATGGAGAATGGCACTGTCGGCTTGATGCGGTGGAACACAGCCCGGATCAAGCCTGTGGTAATTGACGGGCAGCATCGACTTTTCGCCCTACGCGAACTCCTCCATGACGCTGCATTCGTGAAGCACGTCAGTCCTGACTCGACTCGCATCCCGATTCTTGCGCTTGTACTTGATGCTCGTGTCGGCTACACGCCCCCAGAAGGCGGCCCTTCAGGAGTGTTGTCAGCATGTAGAACGATATTCGTCGATATCAACAAGAACGCGAAGCGCGTGGAGGGGGCGCGACTCGCTCTATTGAACGATCAGTCAATATCAGACTGCTCGATGCGATTACTACTGACGGATGAAATCGGAGTTGATTCCGGTGCATCCGAGGGTAGACCCGGCCAGATCCCGCTCGCATTGATTGACTGGCACTCTGAGGTTGCCAAGTTTGATCGATCGCTGTATCTGTCGTCCGTGCTAGTTCTGAGAGATGTTGTAGATAACGCTCTCGATCTTGATCAGCCCGATCCGTATGATCTCGATGGATGGCGAGCTCATTTGGAGCGAATTGAAGTCCGCCTGGACCCGAAGCTCGTGGATGGTTGGGACCGGTCCTCGATGGAGCGTCGGCTGAATGATGCTGAGATTGACGAACTACCCTTCGGATTGACACATATCGAAACGCGTGCAGCAGCGAAGGGATTTGCACGGGGAGCGGGGACGCTGGTCGTCGAGCCGCTCCTGAAAGCGGAGCCGTACGCTCGACTTGTCAACGCCTACCAAGATGTCGGGTTGGTCAACGGTAAGTTCGAGCTCTGGCTGGGCCATGACCCTGAAGGAAAGAGGGCGTTCGAGCGCTACTCATCCTCGGTAATCCCAGATGCAGCATCCATTGCTCGGGATGTCAAGGCGCTGTGGCCCCTTGCCTACCAAGTCGTCTTTCAGAAGGGCTTTCTTGCATCAGTGCAGGTGTTCGAATCCGAACGAGAGGAATCGTTGCTAAGACTCACCGGCAATTCTCTTGAGGGGGACTATGCAGCGCGCTCGGCCTTAGCTTCGGCCTGGCTTCAGCGATTCAATGATCGGGTCGGAGCTTGGCTCAGGGATTACAACTTTTGGCGGGGCTTTGGTGTGCGCTTAGACGGCAATATCGACTTCACACGATCGGCACCGGCCGCTATCGCTGGCTTCGTGGGCCTTGTCTTGATTGCACCATTCGACACGTGGTTGCGTGCGCCGACGCCAGAGGACGAAACACCCGAGCATCAATCGCTGTCCTCGCTCATCGCTGGTGGAGCGATCGGAGAGGGTCTAGCGGTGCCGAGCTTCGGAAGTGCGAGCGAAGACGATGTGTTCCTAGCCGCGAGCTGGCTTTTGGAGCAACTGGACTACGTGCGCGGAGGCGGCATGAGTCAGCCTTACGGACGACTCGTGCGAGGCCTAGCTACACCTTGGCTTAGATCCGTCAGGAACTACCTTCGTGCGGCTGCCCGGGCAGACGACCTAGAGGTCAACGATGAAGCTCGCGTATTGGCGGCGGTGCACGGAGGCTGGCGCCTCGCCGCGGTCACGAGTGCGATCTCGTAAGGATCTCACGGTTGTCTGAGCACATATGGCCGAAACGCCATGGTGATTCACCGACTGCATTGCCGTGGGATCATCGCCGATGTGGGCAGGCTGCCGGCACGCCGTCGGTAGGCGAAGCCGAAGCCCGGGCGGCTCGTGGTCCCGATCGCGAGCGGACGGGCAACATGAACGAGAAGCACGACGTGCATCAGCGCAATGCGTTCTCTGCTGGCGGCGCAATCTGACACCCTTGTATGCGGCATGTTTCAGCTTCATGAGGTGCAGCGGGCGACCCGGCTGCCAAGCCGGTATGCGGCCCCTGGCTCGCTTGACGAGGCGGCTGAGCTGCTCTCGTCGCACGGCGCTGCGGCGCGGCTGATCGCCGGCGGCACCGACCTCATGCTCGAGCTCTCCCGGGGAGCGCGCTCGGGTGTGGAGCTGCTGGTGGACATCTCGGGGCTTCCGGGGCTCGACCGGATCTCCTACGAAGGCGGGCGGGTCACGCTCGGGCCGCTGGTGACCCACGCCGACGTCGTTGCCTCGGCGCCGATGCGCACGGCCGGCCTGCCGCTCGCCCAAGCGTGCTTGGAGGTGGGCTCGCCGCCGCTGCGCAACCGGGCCACCGTGGTCGGCAACATCGTGACCGCCAGCCCGGCCAACGACACCATCTCGGCGCTCGTAGCGCTGGACGCCGCGGTCACCATGATCTCGGTGCGTGGCGAGCGCACAGTTCCCATCAGCGAGTTCTTTGCCGGTTTCCGGCAGACGGTGCTGGAGCCAGACGAGATTGTGACCGCTGTTGGGTTCGATGCCCTCGACCGGGCGGATCGGGCCAATGGCCGTCGCGGCGTGTTCGTGAAGCTGGGCCTGCGGCGGGCGCAGGCCATCTCGGTGGTGCATGCCGCCGTGGTCGTCGAGCTCGACGGCGGCCGGGTGGCTGATCTCGTGGTCGCCCTCGGCAGCGTCGCGGCCACCATCATCACCGTGCCTGAAGCAGCCGAGCTGGTCGCCGGCCGCGAGCTGGCCGAGGCCAGCGCCGACATCACGGCTGCTGCCTGTCGGGCGGCAACGCCGATCGACGACATCCGCGGCAGCGCTGAGTACCGCTCGCACACCGTCGGCGTCGTGGTGGACCGAGCAATCACGGCGCTGACCACCGGCACCGAAGCCGACCGCTGGCCCCGTCAAGCGCCGAGGCTGGCGTTGACGGCGAGCGCTGCTGATGCCGGACCGGCGTCGACAGTGTTGGCCGAGCCCGGCGACACCGTCACGGCGACGGTGAACGGTGTGCAGCGCAGCGCAGCAGGGGCCGCCGGCAAGACGCTCATGGACTGGCTGCGCGACGACCTCGGGCTGACCGGCACCAAGGAGGGCTGCGCCGAAGGCGAGTGCGGCGCGTGCACGGTGCATCTCGACGGCGCTGCCGTGTTCTCGTGCCTGGTGCCTGCAGGCCGAGCAGACGGGGCGAGCATCACCACCGTCGAAGGCGTGGCTTCGCCCGACGGCGAGCTGCATCCGTTCCAGCAGGCCATGGTGGACACCGGCGGCGCGCAGTGCGGGTTCTGCACGCCGGGCTTCGTGATGAGCGCCGTGGCGTTGCTCGACGAGATTCCCGAGCCCACTGCCGAACAGATCACCGTGGGCCTGTCGGGCAACCTGTGCCGCTGCACCGGCTACTGCTCGATCATCGAAGCAGTGCAGTCCGCGTCGAGTGACGCAGCAGCCGTGCACGCCGCCGCCGGGGATTCGTCGTGAGGGAGGGCGCCGCTCCCGGCGAGACCGGTGCGGTCATCGAGCTGGAGATGGCGCCGGCCACGGCGGGCGGTACTGGCCAGTCACCGCCGCGCGCCGACGGTCCTGCCAAGGTCGCCGGGCTGGCCGGCTACCCGGCCGACCGCATTCCCGCCGATGCGCTGTGGGCCTTCGCAGTGTTCACCGACCAGCCGCACGCCCGGCTGCGACGCCTCGATCTCAGTCCCGCCGAAGAATTACCGGGTGTCGTCGCAGTGCTCGGCTCTGCCGACGTGCCCTGCAACGAGTACGGGCTCACCAAGTTCGACCAGCCGGTCTTCATCGGGCTCGAACACACGGGCCGCAGCCAGGTGCCGTGCGACGTGTCGCGCTGGGAGGCCGACCACCTGGCGCTGATCGTCGCCGAGAGCCTCGACCAAGCGCGTGCCGCCGCGACCGCCATCGAGGTCGAGTGGGAGCCGCTGCCGGTCGTGGCGGATCTGGACGCGGCGCTGGCGCCCGAGGCGCCGCTCGTGCACCCCTACGAGGGCATCGGCTCCAACCTGTACGAATCGATGCGGACCCGCAAGGGCGACCTCGACGCGGGCTTCGCTGCCGCCGCGGTGACGGTCGAGGCCACCTACGAGGTGCCCTACCAGGAGCACGCCTACCTGCAGCCCGAGGCGGGCACGTCATGGGTGGATGCCGAGGGCATCGTCAACGTCGAGATCGCCGGCCAGTGGGTGCACGAGGACCGCGAGCAGATCGCCCACGCGCTCGACCTGCCCGAGGAGCGCATCCGGGTGCGTTACCCGGCCATCGGCGGCGCATTCGGCGGGCGCGAGGACACCTCGATGCAGATCATCCTGGCGCTGGCTGCCCGCCGGCTGGCCGAACGGGGCACCGACCGGCCGGTGGCCATGCAGTGGTCGCGTGAAGAGTCGATCGTCGGCCACCACAAGCGGCACCGCGGTCGCATCTGGGCCCGCTGGGGCGCCGACCGCGACGGCAAGATCACCGCGGCGCAGGCCGAAGCTTGGCTGGATGCGGGCGCCTACAACTACACCTCCAACAAGGTGATGGGAAACCTGCACCTCGGCCTCGGCGGCCCCTACGAGCTGCCCAACGCCGCCATCGACACCCATGTCGTGTACACCAACGCCACGCCCGGGGGAGCGTTCCGGGGCTTCGGCGCTCCGCAGGCGGCTTTTGCTGTCGAATGCCAGGTGAACAGGCTGGCCGAGGCGCTGGGTATGGATCCCATCGACTTCCGCCGCATCAACACCCTGCGCGAGGGATCGCCGAGCATCGCCCACACGCCGATGCCGGCCGGCGTGACCATGCCCGAGGTGATCGAGGCCTGCGCCCGCGCCGCAGCGCAGTCATCCGATCCTGACGACTCAGCGTTGTTCAGCCCGTTCGTGTCGCTGCCGGCTCGGCCATCGTCGTTGCGCCGCGGACGCGGCTTCGCCTGCGCATTCAAGAACGTCGGGTTCTCGTTCGGCTTTCCCGAACGCTGCGAGGCCACGATCGTGCTGCATGGCGAACCCGACGACGAAGCCCCGGCATCGGTCGAGCTGGCCCACGCTGGCGCCGATGTCGGCCAGGGCGCGCACACCGCGTTCCTGCAGATGGCCGCCGAGGCAACCGGCGTCGACCCGTCTCGGGTCGTGGGCCGCTTCAGCGACACCGGCACCTCAGGCGATTCGGGGTCGGCGTCGGCGTCGCGCCTGACGTGGATGGCGGGCAACTCGATCCTGGGCGCCGCCGAGGAAGCCGAGAAGGCATGGCGCGAGGGAGCCCGACCGGCCATCGGGCACTTCCGCTTCACGCCCCCGCCCACCACCGAGCTCGACCCCGAGACCGGCGAGGGCACCCCCAACTTCACCTACGGCTATGTCGCCCAGCACGTCGAGCTGACCGTCGACATCGACACCGGTCACATCCGCATCGACCGCGTGATCAACGCCAACGACGTGGGCCGGGCGATCAACCCGCGCTTCGTGGTCGGCCAGATCGAGGGCGCGGTGGCCCAAGCCCACGGCCACGTGCTCAGCGAGCACTTGCGCAGTCGGGACGGTCGCTTGCTGAACCCAAGGTTCAGCACCTACCTGATCCCGGGCATCGGCGACATTCCCGTCACCACGGAGAGCGTGGTGCTGGAGCTGGCCGACCCGCTGGGTCCGTTTGGTGCCCGCGGCATGGCCGAGATGGGCGTGATCCCTTATGCACCGGCAGTGGCCGCAGCGCTGGCTGACGCAACCGGTGTCTGGATGGACGACTTTCCGCTGACGCCGGAGCGTGTTTGGGCGGCGCTCCGGGCTGCCGACGTCAACGACTGAGGCTCAGCTTCGAGCAGCACCGCGGTCGGGTCGATAACCCAACGGGCCATCCGAAACCGCAGTCCTACACTCCGAGGCGTGGCAGCGAGATCACGCCCGGATGCAACCGAGCGCGTGATGGAGTTGGTGATGTACCTGCTCGCTCGCGATGTGCCGAAGACGCGTGAGGAGATCTGGCGCGACACCGGGCTGTACGCGCCCGACGGCACCACCGAAAAGCGTCAGCTCGACAGCGCCCGCGCCTCGTTCGAGCGCGACAAGGCGCTGATCCGCAACCTCGGCGTGCGCATCACCGAGTCGATCGAGCACGACGGCGCCACGTCGTACACGATCCGCCGCGAGGATTACTTCCTGCCCGACCTGCAGCTGACTCCCGACGAGCAGCTCGCGCTGCGCTTCGCGGCGTCTCGGGTGGACATCGGCGAAACCTGGGATCTCGAAGCCGTCGCCAAGCTCACGAGCATCGAGACCGCTGCGAGCGGCGAGGACGGAACGGCAGCTACCGGCGGCACGGCGGGGGCCGCTGCGGCTGGCCACGATGCTGAGCCGCTGTCAGCAGATGTGGCGCTGGAGACGGCTGCCGCGCAGCAGACCGCTGGGTCGCTGCTGCCGAAGCTGGCTGCTGCCTCTGCCGAGCGAGCGCAGGTCCGGTTCGCGTACGGGGGGCGGCGGCGCGACGCCCAGCCGCTCGGACTGCTGTGCCGGGCGGGCTACTGGTACCTGGCTGCACGCGAAGACGATGTGGTCAAGACGTTCCGGGTGGATCGCATGGAGAGCGACGCGGACGTGGGGGAGCGAGGGGCATTTCCTCGCGCAGATGTCGACGTTGCAGCGTTGCTGCCGCGCGAACCGATGGAGATCGACTTCGGCGACGACTTCGAGGCCCGGGTGCGGATCGACGCCACTATGGCGCAGCAGCCCACGGCCGAACGAGGCCGTGTGGTTGAACGCCACGACGACGGCTCTGTGACGGTGACGGCGCGGGTTCGCAACCGTGCCGCGTTTCGCGTGTGGGTGCTGGACATGGGCCGCCACGCCGTCGTGGAATCGCCGCCTGAGCTGGTTGAAGAGATCACGTCGTGGCTGCGAGCACTGGCGGACGAGGCAGGGGACGGCTACCGGTGAGGGGACCCAGCACGTCGACCAAAATCGAGCGCCTGCTGGCCATCGTTCCGTGGGTGGTCGAACGGGGTGGCGCCACGGTGGGCGACATCGCCGAGCGATTCGAAATGCGTCCGGCCGCCGTGTACGACCTGCTGCTCGCGGCCATGTGCTACGAGGTGGCCGGGGCAGGTGCGTACGAGAATCTGGGCATCGTCGTGTTCGGCGACGAGGGCGACGCCGGCGAGGCGTGGGTGCATGTCGAGCCCGGAGCGATGCTGGATCGGCCGCTCAACCTGTCGGTGCCGCAGGCGTTCGGGATCCTGGTAGCGGGGCAATCGGCGCTGGCCCTGCGCGGCGCCGACCGGTCGGGTGCGTTGGCGACAGCGCTCGACAAGCTGCGCGCAGCGTACGGCGAGCGAGTACGGGTGTCGGTGGAGCTGCCGCTGCCACGCAGCTTGCCGACGCTGCGGGAAGCCGTGCGCGTTCGGACCACCGTCAGCATCCACTACTACACCCCCAATACCGACGCCGTCACCGAGCGTCGAGTGGACCCGCTGGATGTCTCGCTGGCCGACGGGCATTGGTACCTGCGGGGCTGGTGCCACCTGCGCCAAGACCTGCGCTCGTTCCGTGTCGACCGCGTCGAGGAGTGCAGCGACACCGGCGAAGTGCATGGCCGTTCGGCCGAGCTTCGCGAGGCGTCAGGCGGCCCGGCCGAGCCCCGCGAGGCGCCAGGCAGCTCAGCCGAGCTCGGCGCCGTTGCGCCAGCCGAGTCGGACGAGACGACCGATGTGGTGCTGTCGATTCCCCGCAGCGACTTGTGGCAAGTGGAGGCGTACCCGTCACGGGAGGTACGCGACAACGGCGATCGGTGCATCGTGACGTACGCGATCCGCAGCCCGTTCGTGCTCAGCCAGATGCTGCTGCGCCTCGGCGCAGAAACGCAGGTCGTGAACGCGGCGGAGCTGCCGCCCGAGCTGGCCGAAGCAGGCAGCGCCGCCGCTGCGTCGATCCTGGAGCTCTACGGAACCTGACGCCCGCGGCTCAGTCGACCAAGTCCACGACCAGTCCGTAGTGGTCGGATGGCACCACTCCGTCGACGGCTTCGGTGCCGAGCAGTCGGACACCCGTGATGTTGCCCTGGGGGACCGGGCGCGGCGTCGACACGAACACGTAGTCGATGCGCCGGTTCGGCCACATGGCTTGGTGCAGGTAAGGGTTCTGGCCGCTCCAGGTGAAGCCGGGGCCGTCGCCGGCCTGTGCCCAAGCGTCGCTCCAGACCAACCCGTGCACCGGCGGTGGGCGTTCGCCGGTCAGCAGCCTGATCTCCTCGGAGCTCGGGACGGCGTTGAAGTCGCCGGCCATGACGATCGGGAAGCCCTCGGGATCGTGATGAGGTGCTGCCAGTTCGCACAGCGTGGCCACCTGTGCCTGGCGGATCTCGCTGAGATGGAAGCGGTGCTCGAGGTGGGTGCAGATGACGGTCATCTCGCCGTCTCCGCGTGCGATCCGGGCCACGACTGCGGTCCGGTGCCCCGACTGCAGACCTTCGGGCGACGAGGGGTCGCCGACAGCCAGCGAGTGCGAGCCGGATTCGATGATGGCTGTGCGGCTCAGGATCGCATTGCTGAACGACAGTCCCCGCCGGCCGAAGCGCGGGTGGTGCGCGACATTCATGCCCAGCGCCTCGCCGAGCAGATCGGCCTGGTTCGGGCCGTCACGCTCGGCCCAGATCTCCTGGCAGCACACGATGTCGGCGTCGAGTGCGGCAAGCGTGGCGGCAATGGCCTCGTGGCGGGCCTCCCAGTTGTCGCCGAAGCGCCACCACAAGTTCCAGGTCACGATGCGCACAGCGTCACCGTAACGGCCGCTGTCCCCGCCGAGCTGACTGACCGATGCGGGAGCTCGGCGACGTATCGTCTGCGGCGATGAGCGACGAAGAGAACGCCGAACACTCGACCGATCAGATCTACCTGCGCGACGCGTACCAGCAGACCGTCGAGGCGACGGTGGTCGCTGTGCGTGACGATGCCGTCGCGCTCGATCACACCGTCTTCTACGCCACTGGCGGCGGGCAGCCGCATGACACCGGCACGCTCGCCGACCAGGGCGGCAACACCTGGCAGGTGCTCAACGTCCGCAAGGAGGGCGACCTCATCTGGCACTGGGTGGACGGCCAGCCTCCGCCGGAGGGAACGGCAGTCTCCGGCACCGTCGACTGGAAGCGCCGGCTGCAGCTCATGCGTACCCACACCGCGCTGCACATCCTGTGCGGGGTCATCTGGAACGAGTGGGGCGTGCTGGTGACCGGCGGGAACATGGAACCGCTGGCCGCCCGCATGGACTTCGAGTTCAGCCCGTTGCCGGAGGGCTTCGCTGCACGGGTTACCGAGTTGGTCAATGCCGAGATCGCCGCGGATCGGCCCATCGAGGTGAGCTTCCTGGAACGCGCGGTGGCGCTGGCCGACCCCGAGCTGATCCGCACCAAGGTCAACCTGATCCCCGAGTGGGTGACCGACATCCGGGTGGTGGACATCGTGGGGCTCGACCGCCAAGCCGACGGGGGCACCCATGTGGCGTCCACCGGCGCCGTGGGCCGCTTCGAGATCACCAAGACCGAATCGAAGGGCAAGGGCAACAAGCGCGTCCGCATGGTGCTCCACGACGCTTAAGCGAACCTTGGAGCCCGGGGCGGGTCCTGTCACCCCTGCCTCGCCGGCGCGGGCGCAAGCGCCCGCGCGCCCCGCGGTCATCGCAAGCTGCGGGCT
The DNA here is from genome assembly GCA_022821985.1 of Acidimicrobiia bacterium. GTDB lineage: Bacteria > Actinomycetota > Acidimicrobiia > Acidimicrobiales > Poriferisodalaceae > Poriferisodalis. The sequence continues at coordinate 108,352 of JAJECP010000035.1, read as the reverse complement.
GCGGGGTCCCCGTTCGGTGCCACCCACCCCTACCTGCCGTCATAGGGCCTCTTGGCGGGCGCGCGTCTGTTCGGTACCTTGGAACAAATGACTCCCCGGGAGCCATTGGGCGGAACGCGCACCGTCGTGCCGTCTGCTCGTCGGACGGCGACGTCTCGATTCGGCGCCTCCCGGCGCGAGGGCCACGATGCGTCGGCGTTCTACGAGCGCTTTACGCCGCCGGTTCTGTCCGATGACGACGCGGTGGCTCGGGGGCCTGACATCGATCCCAAGCTGGCCGAACGCCTCGGCGACGGCTGCTTCTGCGGTGACGCTCGGCAGATGGCCGAGCTGCACGATGCGTGCGTGGCGCTGGTGGTCACCTCACCGCCGTACTTCGTGGGCAAGTCGTACGAAGATGCCGTCGCCGCCGGCACCGACAGCCGCATTCCCACCAGCTATTTCGACTATCTCGACATGCTGCGGGATGTCTTCGCGGAGTGCGTGCGGGTGCTCGAACCGGGCGGTCGCATCGCCGTCAACGTGGCGAACCTGGGCCGCAAGCCGTATCGCAGCCTGTCGGGCGACGTGGCCCGCATCTTCGAGGAACTCGGCCTGCTGCTGCGCGGCGAGATCGTGTGGCAGAAGAGCAAGGGATCGAGCGGGTCGTGCGCATGGGGGTCGTTCCGCAGCCCGTCCAATCCGACGCTGCGTGACACCACCGAGCGCATCGTGATCGCCAGCAAGGGCCGCTTCGACCGGGCGCGCTCGGCCGCGCAGCGCGAGGACGAGGGGCTGCCGCACCGCAGCAGCCTGTCCACCGATGAGTTCATGGAAGCCACGCTCGACGTGTGGGACATGGGGCCCGAGAGTGCGCAGCGGGTGCGGCACCCCGCGCCGTTCCCCTTGGAGCTGCCCCGGCGTCTGATCGACCTGTACACCTACGAGGACGACCTGGTGCTCGACCCGTTCATGGGTTCCGGCACCACGCTGGTCGCGAGCGTTCTGTGCGGCCGGCGGCCGGTTGGCTACGACCTGAACCCCGATTACGTGGACTTGGCACGCGCACGCGTGGCTGCTGCGGACTCAGCTCCGCCGGAAGGTCCACGCCCCACCGCGCAGCCGCCGCTGTTCGAGTTGAGCAGCGCCGCGCCGAAGGCAATTGCTGATGCGATGACGGCCGATGCCTTTGTCGGCCAAGCGGTGGAAGCCGGTCGCAAGTCCCACGACATCGCCAGTGAGCTGCTGGAACGCTCGGGCTTCGAGATCGTGCGCAGCCCCGCCACGGTGCGCGGCTCTGGTGTGAAGTTCAGCTTCCTGGTGGCCGACCGGACGAGCCGTGAGTGGTGGATCGATGTAGCCGGGGCGTTCACCACCGTGCGGCCCGGACTGCTGCGCGCCGAGACGCTGTGGAAGGCGCTGGGGCGAGCGTCGGTGCTGGCCTCGGCACAGCCCGGCGCACGCGTGCTGCTGCTGACCCCGCATCTGCCCCGAGTGGGTGCCGAGGGCGACCGTGCGCTGCGCACGCTCGGACCAACTGCAGTCTTCGACGTCATCGAGCTGTTCGACGAGGCGGCGATAGACAGGCTCGCGAGCTATGCCGACGGTGCTGCGGCCCCGCTCGCCGGCTTCTGGGACGACGGCGAGATTGACACCGCGCCCTAGCGAAGCTCAGACGCCGTCGATGCGCTTGAACAGCTCCGCGTAGGCGAGCCCGGCCTGCTGGCCGCTGGCCGCAGCGACCGCATCCACCCAGTCGGCGAAGCGCTGCACCTGGGCGGGATCGTCAGGGTCGGTGATGTCGTGGGTGGTCACGAACTGGGTGTGGTGGCACAGCAGCGCCTCCGTCTTGGTGGCAGTCCAGCCCTCCACGTTTTCCGCGTGGTCCGGTTCGTCGGCCTCGAACAGCAGCAGCTCGTCGGGGCGATGCGGCGGCAGGCCCTGCTCGGGGAAGAAGAACGGGTCGCGGGCGGCCACGACGCCCTCGACGGCCAGCAGCCCCGCGTGGCGATGGTCGGGATGGAGCCGGTAGCGCTTCCACGGGTCGTGACCCAGCACGACGGCAGGGCGCAGCTCGCGGATGACCTGGGCGACCTGCGCTCGGGTCGCGAGGTCGCTGTCGAGCTCGCCGTCGACGTGGCCGCCGAAGCGCACCTCGCCGGTGCCGCCGAGCGTGGCAGCGGCGGCACGCTGCTCGTTCTGGCGGGTTCGCAGCAGCGCTGCTTGGTCGCAGTCGGCGTCCCACGTGCCCTTCGAGCCGTCGGTGCAGACGAAGTGGTGGACGACCGCGCCGGCGGCTGCCCACTTGGCCAGCGTCGCCCCGCAGTCGAACTCGGCATCGTCGGGGTGAGCCGCGATGACGAGTGCCGATGCCGGCACTGGCAGGTCAATCGAGAATCCGGCGTCAGCGGTCATCGCTGGCTGTCGGCGTCGGCGAGATGCGCCGCGAGATCGTCGGGTGTGTCGATGTCGAATTCGAGCGCTGCGACCCGCCGCACCTGCAGATTGAGCCCGCAGCGCTGCGCTTCGTCACAGTGGGCCTTGAATGAACCAGGCCCGTAGTGAAACTCGAACCCGGTGCCCAGCGGCAGCGCCATCACATTGGTGCCGTCGAGATGCCGGTCGGGCACGATCGTCACGGTGCCCGGCTCGGCCAGTCCTTCGAGCGTCTCGGCGCGGGGCAGATCACCGTGGGCGATCACGACGTGCTGCGGCCAGCGGCCATCGGAAGCGGCGTCGCTGTCCGTTGAGTTTCGCCACGGCGGTGATTCCTCTGGCGTCTCGGCCGACAGGCGCTCGACAGCAGCAGTGAGGGCGCCATTCAGTCCCCGAATCTCGATTCGTAGCGGATGGGCCCCCACCGAATGTGCCCACTCCGCCACCTCGTCGTTGTCGCAGACAACGAGCGCCTGCATGCGACCGGCCGCCTGCACCACCCGCGCTGCCATGGAACGAGCCAACTCGGCCCGCTCACCAGCCGGAAGCTGCGGGGCGAGTCGGCCCTTGGCCAGCTCGAAGTCCTTCACGGGGATCAGCACCACCGCTTCGGGGTTGCCGCGATCAGTCACCCGCGGCGAGTGTATGACCGCTCAGAAGCCCGAGCGCACTCGTTGGGAGGGTTCGTGGGCGCATCGACCGAAGACGGATGCGGCTCGGTCGGCGGGCTCCGATTTGCTAGGACAAGACGGTGCTGACTGAGCCGCCTGACGGGTGGGTGCGACCGTGGTGGGCTGAGCGCCAGCTCGACCCGAAATCGGCCGCGTATGCGCCGGAGCCCTGCGAGATCCGCTACTGGCTCGGCGGCATTCACGTTTCGGACACGGTGCTTGCCAACACGCTGGGCCGCTCGTGGACGACGATCGGGCTTCCCGAAACGCTCGACCGGGCTGAAGTTGATCCGCGGGGACTGGTGGTGCTGGGGAACTGGGCGCTCGACTGGTGGGTGCGTGCCGGTGACGAATGGGTGTTTCCGTCGCGGGCGGTGTCGGTGCGCCAGCGCTTGGTGGACGCGATGCCGGTGGTCGAGACCGTGGTACGCGTCGGCGGCGGCGATGTGGTGCACCGGGCAACGGCGGCTCGGGGTGCCTCGGTTCAGCTCGAAGATGCTGAGGGCCACGTGAAGCGCCGACGGGACAAGCAGGCCGCAGATGGCCCCGCGAGCGCCGCTCCCGAGGTGTTCGTGGTGGAGATCGCCAATCGCACGTTGGCGCCTGTGGCCGTTGCGCTTGCTCCCCGGCCGTTCCATTTGGGCGCGTTCGAGAGCTCGAACGGCGAGATCTGGGAGTGGTCGAACGCCTGGTGCATTGACGACATCTCCGTGGACGGTCGGGTGATGACGCTCGACGACGGCCTCGGTCATGCCGTGGGCCGCGCAGCGGTGATCTTCGATCGCGCACCCGGCGATGTCGTAGTCGGCGGTCACGGGGCCGATTGCGCTGCCGTGCTTGCGGAAGCTGGCAACCAGGGCACGGCGGGGCAGGACAGTTCTGTACCGGTGAGCATCGGGGGTGCCATTCCTTCAACTGACCCGCCATCGATGCCGCAGCATGGACGGGATCCGGCCGTGGTGACCTGCCCACAGCACCTCGCCAACGCAGCGGCGGTGTTCCCGCTGGTTGCTGGAGCGACGTTGCGCGCCGCCATTGTGGGCCGCGGCTCGGCATTCGAATGGGACGCTGCCGGCAGCCCTGCGCTCGGCGCCGCCGTGCTCGATGCGGTGCCCGGCGTGGAACGGGTGGCCAACGGTTGGCGCCGGCGTGTCGATGCAGGTTGCCGGCTCGAGCTGCCCGCCGGCCGGCTGGCTGACGCTGCACTGGCGGCGCGGGCTGCGCAGATGCTCTCGACGGCACCATTTGATGACGGTCCTGGCGTTGTCGGCCCGATGCTGGCCCCGGCGGCGCACACCGATGCGCAGTTCCCCGGCGACGACCTCGTGCAGCTGCTGGCGCTCATCGAGTCGGGCGTGCCCGAGCAGGTCCGTGATCTCCTGTTGCGCCAGGCCCAGGCGCAGCACTTCTCCGGCGTGACCGCCAGCATGGGCATCTCGGTGACGGGCACCTCGCTCGTGCTCGCCGAGCACCTGCTGTCGCTGCATCCGGACCCGGAGTTTGCCGAGGGCATCTCAGAGTTCGTGACAGCAGCGGCACGTTGGCTGCTGACGCGCGAAGCGCGCTGGCAGGAGGAGCCATGGACGATCCGGGAGGGACTGCGAGCCAGCAGCCGACTGTTGCTGCGGCTCGGTGCTGAGCGTGCAGCGACTGCCCTGCAGAGCGCGGCATTGACGCTGCCTGAAGCACGGCGTGTTGACATCGCCGGCACAGCGCGCCCGCGAGCCGGCTCCCGGGAACGCCGCCGCGCTCGCCCGCATACTGCCGACGGCGCTGCCGACACCAGCGAGTCGCCGTCCTTCTACCGCGATGGGTTGGGACGTCTGCCGTGGGAGGCGTCTTCGGACACGAATGCCCGGACTCGCAGCACGGCGAGGTTCGTCCAGCGTGTGCTCGGCGAGTCGGCATCGAATGAGGAGGATGAGCAGTCGGGCCAGCGCTGGGAGTGGCTGTCGCATGACACCGGGCTGTGGATCCATGCCGCAGTGCCGTGGGCGCCGCCGTTGCCGTTCGTGGGGGCCGAGCCGGCCGACGGCACGCCTGCGGACTTCGTGGACGACACTGCCGCGTCGTGCGGACACGACATGGTGGCCACTGCGCTGCTGGCCCTCGCCGAGGCTCGATTGGCGCCCGGACGCGCCTTCGACCGGCTCGAGGCACTGGTCTCGGTGGCATCGCCGACGCTGAACTGGCCGACCTACATGCACCCGACGTTGCGCACGGGCACCAACGGGACGGGGCACGACCTGATGGTGGGCGGCCTGTTCGTGCGGACGCTGCTGCGACTGCTGGTCGACGTTCCCGACGACGGTTCGGCCGGCAGCGGGGGAGCAGGCCGCGAACCGGCCCGCCTGCGGCTTGCGGCGCACTGGCCGGCAGCCTGGCTGGGCCAGCCGGTCGAAGTGCACCACGTGCCGACGCGCATCGGGCCCGTGTCGTGGGCGGTGCGCTGGCACGGCGAGCGGCCGGCGCTGCTGTGGGACGTGGTGCCGCACGACCCGGGCGGCGACCCGCCGGCAGTCACAGCGCCAGGGCTGGACCCGGCGTTCACGACCACGGGCTGGCAGGGCGAGGCGCTCCTCGCACCCCCGCCCGCGCTGTAACCGGTCTCCCGATCGGCACGGGGTCGGCAACTAGGTTCACATCCATGACGGCGCGGCCGAGCCTCACGTTCGAGCAGCGCTGTTGGCAAGCGGGCGAGACGACGGTGGTCGGCGTGGACGAGGTGGGCCGCGGCGCTTGGGCCGGCCCCTTGACGGTCGGCGCGGTGGTGGTCTCGCCGCACGGTCGTGTGAACGGCATCCGCGACTCCAAGGAGCTCCGCCCCGAGGTGCGCGAGCAGCTCTTCGAACGCATTGACGACTGGGCCCGTGCCTGGTCGGTGGGGCATGCCACCGCCGCCGAGTGCGACGAGTTGGGCATGACCGATGCCCTGCGGCTGGCCACGCGCCGGGCCTTGGAACTGCTGCCGGCCGAGCCGGATCGGGTGCTGCTCGACGGCAAGTACAACTTCGTGGACTGGCGTCCGAGCCGGGCGCTTGTGGAGGGCGACCGGCGCTGCCTGTCGATCGCGGCGGCCTCGATCATGGCCAAGGTTGTGCGGGACCGGATCATGACGGTGCTGGCCGGCGACTTCCCGCCCTACGGGTTCGAGTCGAACAAGGGCTATCCCGCGCCGGTCCACCGTGCCGCTCTGGCCTCCCATGGACCGTGCGCCATCCACCGGCTGAGCTGGTCGTTCACCGAGGGACTGCCCAATGCCGAGCCGGTGCCGAGCGCCACACACAGCGATGCCGAAACAGCGCTGGCGACCTACTCGAAGGCCTTCGCCGGACCCGACACGACGTTGTTCTGAAGCGCCGCTCCGACGAGAGGGCGTCGGTCCTGGGTCACGTGCTGCGTCGGAATGAAGCCGCGCACCGGGGCTGCTAGAAGAAGGCAGCTTCACGGAGAGGCCCTTGATGAGTGTGAACGACGACCCCAACGCCCAACAGCGCGAGTTCTGGCGCAACGCAGACGTGTGGGTGCAGGAGCAGGAGCGGCTGGACGCCCAGCTCGGCCACATCGGCCTAGCGGCGATGGAGACCGTGGAGGGCCTGCCGGCCGAAGCCAACGTGCTGGACGTGGGCTGCGGCTGCGGCCAGACGACACTGCAGTGGAGCGAGCGTGTCGGCGGTTCGGTGCTGGGCCTCGACATCAGCGAGACGCTGATCGACGTGGCCCGCCGGCGTGGCGCTGAACACGCGGCCGGGCGCCCTGAGACGGCGCCGATCGCATTCGAAATAGCGGACGCCCAGACGGCGGACATCGCCGCGCTCGGCGCCGCTGCTTCGGGCCGCAACGGGGTCTTCGACGGCTTCGACCTCGTCTTCTCGCGCTTCGGCGTGATGTTCTTCGCCGATTCAGCCGCAGCGTTCGCGAATCTGCGGGCTGCTACGCGGCCCGGCGGGCAGCTCGCATTCGTCTGCTGGCAGACGCCGCGCCAGAATCCGTGGCTGGTCACCGTCAACAAGGCAGTGCTGGAGATCGTGGAGATGCCCGACAGCGGGGGACCGGCGGTGGATCCGTTTGCCTTCGCCGATCCCGACTTCGTGCGCGGCATGCTCGCAACAGCGGGGTGGTCCGATGCTGGCTTGGAGTCGTTCGAGACCGAGGTGCTGTACGGCGTGGGCAGCACGCTTGCCGACACTGCGCAATTCGCCATGGATCTCGGCATTGCCCGGAGGGCGCTGGCCGGGCACCCGCCGGAAGTGCACGCTCAGGCGAAGGACGCCGTCATTGCAGCGCTCGCGCCTTTCGAGACACCGGAGGGCGTGGTGTTCCCCGCCGCTGCGTGGATCGTCACGGCGCGCAACTGATCTGGCAGACGGCTGCATGCGCTGCCGCTTGTTGCGAGGCCGCCCAACCGGCTCGACGGCAGTAGGCACGGGTTTGGCACACTCGCGGGCGATGATCGACGAACCGAGCTGGACGATCGGGATTGAGGAGGAGTATCTCCTCGTCGACCGCGACAGCGGCGCCTTGGTGCGGGCACAGCCGCCCGGCCTGATCGAACGGGTGGCCGAGCTGCGCCACGGGCTCGTGAGCCCAGAGCTCTTCAGCGCGCAGATCGAGATCGGCACGGGCATCTGCCGCGACATGAAGCATCTGCGAGCCGACGTCGGCCTGTTGCGACTCGCGGTCACCGAGGCCGCTGCGGAACATGGGCTTGCGCCGATCGCCGCATCCACCCATCCGTTCGCCAGACCGGAGGAACTCCAGATCACCGACAAGGAGCGCTACCGGGATCTGGCCGAAGATCTCCAAGAAATCCAGCGCCAGCTCGTCATCTCGGGCCTGCATGTGCACGTGGGCATCGAGGACCCCGAGCTGCGGATCGACCTGATGAATCAGGTGACGTATTTCCTGCCGCATCTGCTGGCGGTGTCCACCTCGTCGCCGTTCTGGCAAGGCCGCGACACGGGGCTGGCCAGCTACCGGTCGGCGGTGTACAAGACGCTGCCGCGCACGGGCCTGCCGCCGAAGTTCGACTCGTGGGCGGAGTTCCGTCGCCATGTCGATGTGCTGGTGAACGCCGGGATCATCGAGGACTCATCCAAAGTGTGGTGGGACATCCGGCCCTCGGAGCGCTACCCGACCTTGGAGATGCGGGTCACCGACTTGCCGACCCGCATGGAAGACACGATTGCCATCGCAGCTGCCTATGTCTGCCTGCTGCGGATGCTGTGGCGGCTGCGAACCGAGAACCAGCGTTGGCGCGGTTATGCGAACTTCCTCATCGGCGAGAACCTGTGGCGGGCGGAGCGCTACGGCATCAGCGGCTCGTTGATCGACCTGGGCAAGGGCACGCTGGTGCCCTACGAGCACCTGGTGGATGAGCTCATCGAGCTGGTGATGCCTGACGCCGAGGCGCTCGACTGCGTGGATGAGATCCGCCACCTTCGCACCATCTGCGAGCACGGTACGTCAGCGAACCGCCAGCTCGCCGTCTATCAAGCTTCGCTGGACGCCGGTGCTGATCACGACGAGGCCCTCGCCGAAGTGGTGCAGCACCTCGTCGCCGATTCGCTGGCGCCGCCTGCCGACGACGACTAGTTGCAGGCGCCGTCTGCGCTGACGCCCCGGTGGCTGTAGCACAACGGCGTGGCCAGGACGCTGCGAAGGGTGTACGGCCCGGCATCGGTGGCGATGTCACCGTCGGTCACGGCAGCGGCCACATCGCCGGCCGCATCGGCCGAGATCAGCAGCCGGTAGCCACGTATCGAATCGTCCGGTTGGCCCACGACATCAACGGCGATGTCGACCACGGCTTCGAAAGCGCCGGGGGGCGCAACGGTTCTGACTCGTGACGCGGGCTCGTCCGAGGCGACAGTCGCGACGATCCGTTCAACCAGTGCGGTGAAGGTGTCAGCGGTCGTGGCGCCGTCGATGTCGGCGGTGACCTGCGCGGTGATGTCGAGGGCGGTCTCCGGCGAATGCGGCGCCAAGTAGTTCGAGCTGGCCCAGCCGATGATCGGGCCCGCTTGGATTTCGTGCCACGTGCTCGTGGCGAGGTCACGGGAGCGGCCGGTCGCGGTTACTCCCGCAACGCCGATCCTCGCAAACGCCCCTTCGGCGTCGGCATCGCGAACCAACAGCGCGCTCTCACTCGGCGACTGCGGCGACAGCTGGAGCGTCAGCGTTGCGACGATTTCGCCGCTGGGCACGTCGCGCACGTTGAGCCAGTCGTCGTGGGCGACGCCGATGACGCCGAGTTGGGTGCCGGCCGCGGGCCCGAACGTCGCAGGAGTGCCCGGCAGTTCTGTGTCAGGTGTCGTCGTGGCCGCAGGCTCGGCCGTGGCCGCGGAAGTGGCGGTGACGACCGTCGGCGAAGGTGTCGCAGCGTCCGCCGGTGTATCCGCAGTGGTGGTCGGCGGCGGCGACGTTGCAGGCTCGTCGCGGGCGCCGGCCGCAGTGGTCGCAGCGGCGACGTCCGCTGTCGTTCGTGCCGGTTCCACCTCCGTGGTGCTCAACGCCACGAACAACGACAGCACCGAGATCACCAAGGCGGCAAAGGCCATCGCGGCAACAAGTCGGTTCGTCATGAATCCGCCACGGCGGCAGGCAAGCTCACTGAGGTTCCGGTATATCGCAGCACCGGACGAATCTGGCGGCACCAAGCACGAGCGCGCAACCGGGTCGCCCGCTTCCCGCTGTATCGGTGGCCAATTGCGACCCACTTGTCGACGACATTGCGGCCGTTCCAACGAGTTCCCGCTGACTTGCTGGCCTGCGGCCCGTCGGGAAACGGATTGGCAGCGGCGGCGTGCTGGTACGTTGACCGGCCGTATGGCTCATGACACCTATGCACTTCCATCTATGCCTGAGCGGTACACCCGGCCTGACTGGGTGCGGCGCATCATCCTCATGGGGGACTCGATCGGGGGGCGCCCCCAGGACTTGGTGCCCATAGACGCCGACGAGCTGCTGAAGCTGGCCGAGGCCTCGCTCGGCGGCATGCCTGCCGGCGACCTGGGCGACCCCGACTGGCAGCAGCGCTTCGAGGCGCTGACCGCCGACCTGGACGCTTCGCCTATGCACGTGCTCGGCCGGCTGATGACCAAGCAGGAGCTGCTGCGCTCGCTGCGCACCCGGCTGCTGCTCACCGCAGCCATCGACGCGACCCCGCAGATCACCGCCGAGCCCGTGCGCGCCCCATTGATGATCGCCGGCCCGGCCCGCTCGGGCACCTCGATCCTGTTCGAGCTGCTGGGGCTGCATCCCGACCTGCGAGCCCCGATCGGCGCCGAGGCGCTCCACCCGGTGCCGCTGCCCGAAGCTGGCCTCACCGATCGGCTGGAGATGGGGCAGAGCGAGCAGGAATTCTGGGCCGACATCCAGCCCGAGTTCCTGGCCATGCACGAGTTCCGGGCCGACCTGCCCGTCGAGTGCATCACCCTCACCACAGGCAGCTTTGCCGGCTTCCACTGGAGCATGATCGCCCCGCTGACGGAGTGGATTCCCGACCTGGCGGTCAACTACAGCTACGAGCGGCAGATCCTGCAGGTGCTCCAGCACGGCGCGGGCCCCACGCAATGGGTGCTCAAGACGCCCGGCCATCTCTTCGTGCTGCCCGATCTGTTCGCGGAGTTCAACGACGCCTGGGTGATCCAAACCCACCGGGACCCGGCCCGCACCATGGCCTCCACCGCCAGCATCACTGCCATGATCCACTGGATGCGTTTCGCCGATGTGGACGCCGTCGGCAACGCCCAGTTCGTGCACGACGCCTTCGCCTTCGCCCTCAACGACTCGGTGAATCTGCGAGCAAACGGCGTCGTGCCGGACGAGCGCTTCGTGGACGTGAGCTACACGCAGTTGGTGAGCGACCCCATCGGAGCGCTGGGCCCGGCCCTCGAACAGATGGGCCTGTCGATGACCGATGCCTACGCCGCCGCAGTGCGGGACTACCTGGACCACAAGCCCAAGGGCAAGTACGGCGTCCACCGCTACCAGCCCGAAGACTGGGGAATGACCGCCGAAGGCATACGTGACGCCACGGCCCAGTACATCGAGCGGTTCGACCTGCCCCCCGAGGGCTGAGCCGACCACGATCATGGATCCGCTTCCCGAAACCGAGTCCCGCCGGGCGCTCGCTGAGTTGCTCGAGACGCTGCGTGACGCCGACGAGCGCTGGGTGTCGCCCGAGTGGAACCTGTACACCGCCGACGACGCCGTCGAAGCGCACCGCGCCCTCATGCACTACCTGCAGTGGGGACTGGCGGGGCTGTTCGAGCGCGACCCGTCCGCTCCTCGGTTCCGGCGCTTGGTCACGCCGAGCCGCAAGCTGCTGGGCGACAACCCCGACACCATCTACTTCGAGGCCCCGGTGTCGGCCGACTATGCGTACCGCGTGACCGGCGAGACCAAGCACGCGATCTACCTGTCGATCACCGTCGAGTCCAGCGTCGGGTGGGGCTCGATGGACAACCAGGTGCTCAGCGTGCTCAACGACACGACCCTCGATGTCGACGCCGATGGCCGGTTCGAGATCATCGTCGGCGGCGAGCCCCGGCAGCGCAACTGGCTGGAGCTGCCGCCCGAAGAGGGGGCGATCATCAGCCGCCACTACTTCGAGGACACCACGCACGCAGCGACGAACCCCGCCCGGATCCCGGAAATGGACATCGAGGTCATTGACGGCACGCCCCCGCCCCGGCCATCCGACGACTCGGTCAGCGCCGGCATCCGCCGCATGGCGGCAATGATCCGCGAGCTGACGGTGGATCGCGTGCCGATGGCCCAGGGCGAGCCCCGTTCATGGGTGTCGCTGGTGCCCAACGAGTTCCCGCCGCCCGGTCTGCCCGGTGACCTTGGCTTGTCGGCCTTCGATGCTGCGTACGCCTTGGCGCCGTTCCTGATCGGGCCCGACGAAGCGCTGGTGATCCGCGGTCGGTGGCCCAGCTGCCGCTACGCCAACATCAGCCTGTGGAACCGCCACCTGCAATCGCTCGACTACGCGAACCGCTCCATCTCGCTCAACCGTGCACAGATGGTTGCCGACGATGACGGCCGCTTCACCGCCGTCATCGCCCACGCGGATCCCGGCGTTCCGAACTGGCTCGACACCGAAGGCCGCCCCTTCGGCATCGCCTTCTGGCGCTTCATGCTGCCCGAAGGCGACATCGAGACACCCCGAGCCGAACTCGTCCCCCTCGCCGATCTCCCGACTCGCCTCTGAAGCGCTGTTCGCGGGTGCCCGCGAGCCGTCCTGATCGCCGGCGAGGCCTCAGTCGGCGAAGGCGTCGACGAGAGGTTGGTAGCGGTCCAGGAAGCGGGCCAAGCGATCGCCGCCGTCGGGAGCGCCGAGGACCACCCGTTGGGCGCCGAGGCTGCCGTACAGCTCCAGCTTCTCGGCGTCAGGGTTCACATAGCAGTACATCGAGATCGGAATGGCATCGGGGTCACGGCCCGCTGCCTCCACCGCAGTCCGGAACCGCTCGATGCCCACTCGCACGTCGCGGAATCCGACATCAAGGGGGCACCAGCCGTCGGCGTACTCGGCCACGTGGCGCATGCCGATGCGCCCTCGGCAGCCCACCAGCACCGGCGGCCCGGGCTGCTGAGCCGGCTTCGGGTACACCCAGGCTGGCGCGAAGTTCACGAACTCGCCCGAGTACTCGACCTCGTGCTCGGCCCACAGCAGCCGCAGCGCAGCGACGGTCTCGCGCATGGCGTTGTAGCGCTGCGCCCACGGCACGTCGGAGACGTTCATCAGCTCTTCGCGATTCCATCCCACGCCGACGCCGAACAGCAGCCGCCCATCGGAGACATCGTCCAGCGTCGCCACGCTCTTGGCGAGATCCAGGATCTCGTGCTCGAGCACCAGGCAGACACCCATCGCCAGCTTGATCTTCGACGTTGCGGCCGCAGCCGTTGCCAGCGACACGAACGGATCGCGCATGTGCCAGTAGAACTCCGGCAGTTCGCCCCCGTCGGGGTGAACCGTCTCGCGGCTGGCCGGGATGTGGCTGTGCTCGCCCACCCACAGCGAGTCGTAGCCCCGCTGCTCGGCCTCGACCGCCATGTCGGCGGTGGCCGGTCCGTAGTCGCTGTTGGTCGGCGCCAAGCCGATCTTCATGCCGGTCGGCTCACTCGGCGCGCTGGGTGCCGACCTTCAGCTCCCGGAACGGGCTGGTGGTGTCGATGCCGGGCTCCTTGGGAAGGCCCAGCACACGCTCGCCGACGATGTTGCGCATCACCTCGTCCGAGCCGCCGGCGATGCGCATCGCCGGGAAGCCCAGCACGTAGCCGGCCCACGAGAACGTGCCCCACTCGCCGGAGTCGACCACCAGCTTCGGGCCGATGGTGTCGGCCACGAACTCGCAGGTGGCGTTCATCTGGCGGATCAGCCCCATCTTCGACAGCGACATCTCGGGACCGGGGGTCTTGCCGGCGCGCAGCGCATCCATCGTGCGCTGGTTCGACCAGCCCAGCACCTTGCCGTGGGTGTAGATCTCGGCGAGCTTCTGGCGGGCCAAGGCGTCGTCGGCCATCCCGTAGTGGGCGGCCATGGCCGACAGCTTGGTGAAGCTGCCCCCGCCGGTGCCGCCGCCCGAGCCGCCGCCGATCGCCGCCCGCTCGTTCATGAGCGTGGTCAGCGCCACGCCCCAGCCCTGGTTCACCTCGCCGAGGCGGTGCGAGTCGGGCACGCGCACGTCGGTGAAATACACCTCGTTGAAGTTGGCACCGCCGGTCATCTGCCGCAGCGGGCGCACCTCCACGCCGGGAGCCTTCATGTCCACGAGGAACCCGGTCAGGCCCTGGTGCTTGGGCAGGTCGAAATCGGAGCGAGCGATCACCTCGCCGATGTCGGAATAGTGCGCGCCCGAGGTCCACACCTTCTGGCCGTTGAGGATCCACTCCTCGCCGTCGCGCTCGGCCCGCATCTGCAGGCTGGCCAGGTCCGAACCGGCGCCCGGCTCGGAGAACAGCTGGCAGCCCACGATGTCGGCCCGGTACATCTGCGGCAGCACATCGGCGGACACATCGGGCTGGGCGTGGGCCAGGATCGTTGGCGCCACCATGCCCAGGCCGATGCCGAAGAAGCCGCCGTCGGGCGTGTCGAACTGGCTCTCGAGCTGGCCCCAGACTCGCTCGAACTTGCGAGGCATGCCGCCGCCGCCCAGCTCGGTCGGCCCGCTGATCCAGCCGAAGCCGGCGTCGTACTTGGCGGCCCGCCACTCCTTGGATGCCTCCAGCTCGGCGCGCTCGCGCTCGCGGTCGATCTCCTCGAAGAGCGCCGCGTTGTCGGGCCCCTCGCCCCAGACGAACTCGCGCCGCTCGGCTTTGCGCTTGGCGTTGGCCTCCAAGAATTCCAGCGCCTCAGCAGCAAACTGCTCCTCGGTGATCTCAGCGGTGTCGGCAGCGGCCATGTCGGGCTCCTGTTTCGTGCAAGAAAGGCGGAATATTCGGGATACGAGCAGCCCCAAGCTAGCGACATATGTCGCTACGCTCATCGGCCATGGGTCAGCCCGTTCGAGTAGCAGAACGACCGTCGTCAGTCCGTGTGGGCACGGTGCAGTTCGAGACCAACCGCCCGCTGACCGGGGCGGGCCATCGCTACTACAACAGCGCCGAAGATGCCGCCAGCGCCGAGGATCCAGCCGACCTGCTGGCGTGGCGCCTGTTCCAGCGGGGCGGTGTCGACCACATTCACGTGTACGGCAACGTGGCCACCATCGACCTCTCCCGGGGCCACACCTCCGACGGCATCGCCGAACTCATCGAAGAGCTGTTCGCCCACTACCGCTAGCTCGCTAGCGGTAGCGACAAGCACGGCGCTAGCTACTGTTTCTGCATGACCGAAGACGAGTTCCGTTCTGAGCTGGCAGCGCAGGGCTATGGCGAACCGCGCAACGCCGAGTTCGAGCCTCACGCCAATGGCGAGTTGCACAGCCACGAGTTCTCTGCCATGGCGATGGTGACCAGGGGCGAGTTCCGGCTGGGCTTGGAGGACGAGACCCGGGTCATGGGAGTGGGGGACTGGTGCGAGGTTTCCGCCGGCACGCTGCATAGCGAGATGGCGGGTCCAGTCGGCGCGACCCTGCTGGTCGGCACGAAGTAGCCGGCCCAACCCCTGTCCAGGAGGCTGCAGGGGAAGCACATGCACGGCGGCGGCCGATAAACAACCGTTCGTGGAGACGATTGTTCGTCTAGCCTGTCGCGATGGCAGTGCAGCTGCGTCATACCGCCGGCGCATTGGACACAGCCGGCCTTCGAGGGGTCGGCGCATTGGACACAGCCGGCCCTCGTGGGGTCGGCACATTGGACATAGCGCATGCTGCGGACATCGGGCACAGCAAACGGCTGCTGCCCGTCGCTGACGAGTTGGCACCGCTGCTGACCCAGCCGGGGCTTGTCCCCGGGACGGTGCTGGCTGCCCACGGCCCAGGAGCGCTGACCCTGGCGACCGCCCTTGCGGCGGAGGTCTCGCGTACGGGCGGATGGGTGACCGCGGTGGGGCTGGGGCACATGGGTGTTTCGGCGGTAGCGGAACGGGGGGCATCGCTGGACCGGTGGGCCTTCGTGGACGAACCCGGCAGCGCCGCAGCCGAAGTGCTGAACGCCCTGATCGGCAACGTCGACGTGATCCTGCTGGCTGGGAGCGTGCGGCTGGCGGCTGCCCATAGCCGGCGCCTGCGCACCCGCTTGCGAGAGCGCGGAACCGTGGTGATCGAGGTCGGCGCATCGAACACAGCCGGCGCATTCAGTCCAGACGTGACCATGACGGTGGAACGTGCTGCGTGGACCGGTCTCGGGCACGGGCACGGCCGGCTGCGGGAACGCCGGGCCGAGGTGGTTGCTGCGGGCCGCGGTGCAGCGTCGCTGCCGCGACGAGCCGTCTTGTGGCTGCCCGATGCCAACGGGCACATCACCGCCGTCCGCGGTGCGATCAGCACCGTTTCCTGGCCTGCTCAGGCCGCATCTGCCCAGGACGGCATCTCGATAACCGACGCTTCGGGAAGCGGTGACGATGCCGTCGTCCCCCTGCAGCGCCGTGCGGGATAACCACGACAACCGGGCTGGCTTGGCCAGCCAGGACGAACCTGCCGGTATCCCGCCGCGGATGCTGACAGCGGAGGTCGGGAACTGGTCTGCAGTGGCAGCAGGGTTCGACCCGGCCACACCAGCGGCGGTGGTCTCCGCCGGGCGCATCACCGCCGTCACGCCTGCGGCTGCTGCTGCGGGGATACGCCCAGGAATGCGTCGCCGCCAGGCTCAGACTGAATGTCCCGTCTTGGAGCTGGCCGAGCACGACCTCGATCTCGACGCCCGCTGTTTCGTCCCCGTGGTCACTGCGCTGGAAGACCTGACGCCGAGAGTCGACGTGCTGGCGCCCGGTTGCTGTGTCGTCGCCACCCGAGGCCCGTCGCGCTACTACGGCGGAGACGAGGCGCTGGCGGAGCTGGCGCATCGCACCGTCACTGAAGTGCTGGCCAGCGAGCTGGGCACAGCCGGCGCTCGTGGCGTCGACATGTATGACCTAGCACCATCTGTCAGCGTCGGCATCGCTGACGGCTTGTTTGCCGCTGGCCTTGCAGGGAGGGCGGCGTCGGCCCGAACCCCGTCAACGCCGGTGCTGGTGGTGCCCCCCGGCAGCAGCGCAGCGTTCCTGAGCGGGCTGCCACTGGGGACGCTGGCCGAGGAATGCTCCCTGCTGACGGGCTGTGCTGCCGATGGGACAACGGATGATCTGCTCAGCATGCTGTGGCAGCTGGGCTTGCGCACTCTGGGCGACCTTGCGGCACTGTCCGTGGGAGACCTCGTCGGCAGGTTCGGCACGCAAGGGGAGTGGATGCACGCACTGGCCAGCGGGCGCGATCCTCGCCTGAGCCAGCCTGCCGCCGCTCATCCTGATCTCAGCGTCGAAACCGAGATCGACCCGCCCGCGGATCGGCTCGACACGGTGGCCTTTGCTGCGAAGTCTCTGGCAGATCAGCTCGACGCCCGGTTGGCCCGGGAGGGTCAGGCACTGGTGTGCGTGGAGATCAGCGCCGAAACCGAGCACGGTGAGACCTGCAGCGGCCGGTGGCGCCACGGATTCCGCTTCAGCCCGCCCGATCTGGTTGACCGTGTGCGCTGGCAGCTCGACGGCTGGCGCAGCGCCAAGGGCAAGAACAGTCCCACCGGTGGTATCTCGTTCATCCGGCTGCGGGCGGTCGAGACGCTTCCCGATGAAGGGCGTCAGCTCGGTTTCTGGGGCGGTCAGTCCGAGGTGGACGAGCGGGCTGAGCGAGCGCTGCAGCGAGTTCAGACCTTGGTCGGCTTCGACGGGGTCACCGTTGGCCGCCTGGGCTCCGGCCGCCGCTTTGCCGATCTCGAGCAGCGCCTCCCGTTCGGCACAGCCGGTCCTCGTGGGATCGGCGCATCAAGCACAGCCGGTCCTCGTGGGATCGGCGCATCGGATACACCCCCGTGGCCAGGACGGCTGGGCGCGCCGGCCCCTGCGGAGATGCTCGCCGAACCCGAGCCGCTCGTAGTGCTCGATGCGAACGGCGATCCGGTGGGCGTGAGCGGCAGGGCACAGGCCAGCGCGCCCCCGGCCATGCTGCGCCGGGCCGATGGGCGCACCAGCCGTATCGCAGCGTGGGCAGGGCCATGGCCGCTGGACGAACGCTGGTGGAGCACACAGTCGCGCCGTCAGGCACGGTTCCAACTGGTACTCGACGACGGCACTGCCCATCTCTGCGCCGTTGAGGGCGGTCGCTGGCAGCGCGAAGCCACCTACGACTGAACTCGCACGCGCAGCGACCATCCCCCGAACGGCCCAACCCCTCAGTTGCCGTTGGTGGACCAGTGCCAGGGCTCGCTCGGCAGGTTGTACAGGCCGTAGGTCGCAGCATTGGCAGCCAGCCATCTGAAGGCAGTCGAGTTGCGGCTGGTGACCGACCGGCCGTTGTGCCGGAAGTCGATGGCCAAGCCGCGCTCGTGCATGGAGCGCCCGGGCCGGGCTGTGGGCGGCCGGCACTGGTAGGAGGGCTTGTGCCAGATCGCCCACTCGCTTGTCCCGCAGTGCGCCCGCCGGAGCGCGATCTGCGAAGCGGCACTCCGGTAGCCGCCGCCGGTCAGCCGGATGCCGTCACGAGCAGCGTGCTCGAGAAGGTCCTGCACCTTGTTCGCTATCGATTCGTGCACCTGGATGCCGCCCACCCAGGTCAGCTCGCTGAGGTCGATGTTGTTGTCGGTGGGCTGCCCGGCGGTGCCCTCACGCAGCCGGCGGGCCCGTTCCTCTGCCTCTCGCCGCTTCCGTTCCTCTTCTGCCTTGCGCCTCTTCAGTTCCGTCTCGATGCGCCTCTGCTCGGTGATGGCGCTGTTGACGCGGTCGGCGGTTTCGGCGACGTCGGCCAAGGCCTCGTTGTTCCATTCCCGCAGCGCTGCCTGCTCATACAGCAAGGCATCGAGCTCGTCCTCGAGCTCCACGAGCACGATCGCCTCTTGCTCCACGGCTTCGAGCAGGTCTTCGAGGGCCTGCTCGGATTCGACGCGGCGCACGTCCCGCAGCTCTTCGGCACGCTGGAACTCCCGCACCGCCAGCTCCGCATCGATGGTGAGGGCTCTGAGTTGATCGGCAGTCGCGTTCAGGTCGCCGAGAGCCGCACCGATCAGCACCCGGATGCGGGCGGCGTCGTAGATGTCGCCCGTGCGCACCAGGCCGTAGGAACCCTCCACCAAGGCGTCATGGCCGATGTAGGTCTGCACGATGAGGTCGATGACGCGTTGCCCCAGCTCGCCATGCTGGGCGTCGAGCGACAGGACACGCTGAATCGCAGCCTCCACCGATGCCTCGGCGGCTGCCAATGCCAGCTCGGCTTGGTCGAGGTCGGCCCGCTGCTCGTTCACCAGCAGCTTCAGCTGGTCGAAGGCCTCTAGCACCTCATTGACATCGGCCTGCTGCAGATCCACTTCCAGAACCTTCGCGAGCAGCTCTGCCTGGGCCTCGTCGCGGATGCGCTTCTCCTCGGCAAGCTGGGCCTCCAGCTCTTTCTGCTGCTGCTCGAGCTGCTCCTGGCGCTTGCGCAGCTCGGCGTCGGACGGCTGTGCCCCGGTGCCGGCGAGCGGCACGACGCTGATGACCAGAGCGAACGCAATCGCAGCAGCTCCACGGCGCGCCACGCTGCGGCGTTCCATGGTGGAGCGCGATTGTCGCTGTGAACCTCGCACCGGGCGCGTCCTTGCTGAGGCCGGCCTCGGGCCAGCACCGTCGTCAGCCTGCGGTCGCCAGTGGCCGCCGCAAGCGACGACCGGGACCTTCGGCCCAAGGTACCGATGGGCGCTCGGTCGTGGGTGTCGCCCCTCGAGATTCTCAGCCGGCTCTCAGCTCGATTGCGTCGGGCGATGCCGTTACTCGTCGATCACCCGGTTGCGGAGGACGCCGATGCCGGGAACTTCGAATTCGATCTCGTCGCCCGCAACCAGCCAGCGCGGCGGGTCGTGCGAGCCGCCAGTGCCTTCGGGCGAACCCGTGGCGATGACATCGCCAGGTTCGAGCGGCATCACCCTTGACAGGTAAGAGACGATCTCGGCAACCGAGAAGATCATCTCGCTGGCGCCGGCCCGCTGGCGTTCCTCGCCGTTCACCCGGCAGATCACCTCCAACTCTGCGGGGTCGGCGATCTCGTCGGCGGTCGTGATCCAGGGGCCCATCGAGCCGGAGCGATAGAAGTTCTTGCCGGCGGCCACGCTGTGGCGTTGCCAGTCGCGCACCGAACCGTCGTTCAGCACCGAGTACCCGCCGACGTAGTCGAGAGCGTCAGACACCTCGATGTGGCGCCCGGGTCTGCCGATCATCACTGCCAGCTCCACTTCGTAGTCGAACTGGATCGACACAGACGGCCGTACGAGATCCTCGTCGTGGGCCACCAGCGTGCCGGGCGGCTTGTTGAAGTACACGGGCTGCGCGGGGGGCTGCACGTTGCCGCCCAGGGGATATTTCTTGTGGTAGTTGGCCCCTGCGCACAGCATGCGTGCACCGGGATCGACCGGCACGGCAAACGCGATCTCGTCCCAGGCCACCGAGACAGGTGTCCCCGAGAGTGCCGCCGGATCAACCATCGCCGCAGCGATCGCGCGGCCGATGGAAGCGATCGGCCCGCCGCCTGCATCGATGCCGTCGAGCTGGGCCACGCCGTCGGCGGATGCCATGCCGACGTGAGATGAACCGTCACCGGCAAGGGTGTAGCGCAGCAGTTTCACGGCGCGTCACCGTACTGGTTGCGCGCCGTCCGTCTCTGGGGTCGGTGAGAGTGGTAGCTGCGCGCCGGAGGCTCAGTCGCTCGCCGTTCGGCGCAAGGGTTCGCCGCCGGCGGCGCGAATCGTGCCCTCGAACCTGTCGAGGTCGGTGCCGTTCACATGGCCCGTCCAAGGTTCGCCGACACCGCTCTCGTCAAGAGACGGCTCGACGGACACCTCCACCCGGGGGCTGTCGGTGCGCAGCACCAGCGTGGCATCGCTGCCCGAACTCCAGCGAGCCACGACGACCGCTCGACGGAAGCTGATGTCGGCCAGCACGAGACCGCCGTCGGTGGCCGCCAGCAGGCGATGCACGTTGAACAGGAGCTGATGCGCGACTACTGCCGCCACGATCACCAGCCAGCCGATGCCCCACGCAATCGCCAAGCCGGCTCCGAGGGCGAATGCGGCGACCCGCACGATCATGATTCGTCGGTGCGCTCGGGCGGTCTCGGTGTCGGTGACGACCACGGCACTGCGCACGCCGACACCCAGCTCGCCGAGCAGCTCCACCGCCCGTTCGAGGGCCCGGTCTGACGGATTCATGACGCGCGCGTCACGGCGATTCCGGCGGCAGGTCACCCAGCGAGATGAAACCGTCGGCGTTGGAGATCTGCTGTGCAACGGCGAGCAGGAGACGCTCGCCTCCGTGCGCCGCGTGCAGCTGCACACCCAGCGGCAGCCCGTCGGCGTCGACCGCAGTCGGCAGCGAGATGGCCGGCTGCCCGCTGACGTTGGCCTGGTTCACGAAGGCGGCCAGCTCGGCGATCCGTCGGGCGCCGTCGGCCGGATCGGTCAGGTAGCCGATGGGCGGCGTCACGTCCGCGAGCACGGGGGTCATCAGCAGGTCGAAGCCGTCGCCCTCTGGCGTGTTCGTCCCGGTGGGGGCGTCGGCGTTCCAGAACGCCATGACGCGCCTGCGCCAGCGAGCGAGCTCCTCGAGCGCCTGCACATACACGGATGCAGGCAGCGATGCGCCCAGCTCCGCCGACCACCAGTTGGCGGGCTCGACATCGTCGGATGTCATCGGGCGTCCCAGCCGTTCTTCCCACCCGGCGAGCTCGGTTGCCATGCCGACCGTGCGCACCACAATCGTGTGGTCGGCGAGTTCGGCGCTGAACCAGCCGTCGGGCGCCGTGTCTGGCTCGATGCGGTGGCCGAGCCGGGCGAGCAGGTCGGCCGCCTGTTCGACAGCTCGTCGTACCGGCGGGCTCGCACGTCCGGGACTGCCCGTCGACACGGCGATGCGCAGCGGCGGCAGCGGGACGGTCAACGCGCCGGCAAACGACTCGTCGGGGCCAAGCGGGGGAGCGATGTAGGGATCGCCCGGTGCGGGGCGGCTGATGATGTCGAGGCACCGTGCGGCATCGCGCACCGTCCGCGTGAGCATGCCGTCCACTGCAAAGCCGCCGCGGTGTTCGCCGAGGCGCGGCGCGGTCGAGACCCGGCCCCGGGTCGGCTTCAGCCCCACCAGGCCGCACGCAGCCGCGGGAACGCGGATCGAGCCGCCGCCGTCGTTGCCGTGTGCGACCGGCACGATGCCTGCCGCAACGGCGGCCGCCGAGCCGCCGCTGGAACCACCGGGCGAGCGGTCGAGCGACCACGGGTTGGCCGTCGGGCCGTAAGCATCCGGCTCGGTGGTGATGGTGGTACCGAACTCGGGCGTGTTCGTGCGCCCCACCGAGACCAACCCGGCGCCGCGCAGCAGGCCGTAGAGGTGGCTGTCGAGCGAGCCCCGCCAGCCCAGTTCCACCAGGAAACGGGCGCCGGCGTGGTGAAACTCGCCGGCCTGCTCGCAGCCGAGGTCTTTGATCGCCATGGGCACGCCGTCGAACGGCACGCCGGTGTCCGACATGTCGCCGAGCGCATCGCCGTCGGCCCGTCGCCGCGACCAGCGTTGCGCCGAGGCTTCCGCCTCGGCGAGCGCCCGCTCTGGGCGGGGATGGATGACCGCGTTCAACGCCGGATGCAGCCGCTCCATCCGTTCGAGCGCAGCCTGCATCGCCTCAGTGGGGTCGGCCTCGCCTGTGGCGAATGCCTGCGCCAGCGCTGTGGCGTCGGTGAAGCGGTGGTCAGCAGACATGTCCCCGCTTCTCAGCCTCTCGACTTCTCAGCAGCCGGGGATCATGCGCCGCCGGCCCACAGACTCGGCATGCGGCCCGCCCACGGGGCCGCCCGCTCGAGCTGGCCGGCCAGCGAGAGCAGCATCTCCTCGCTGGCGTGCGCGCCCACGAACTGCACGCCTATGGGCAGATTTCCTGAGAACGAGCGCGCATTGGTGCGCCTTCTCGTCGAGTCACCTGTTGCTTCCCGCTCCTGTTCGCTGCGCTCACGGGCCGCTCGGGCCCCGGCTTCGCCGTTCGGCTCAGCCTCTGGCGCCCAATGCAGGGGCACCGACATCGCCGGCTGGCCGGTCACGTTGAACTGCGGGGTGAACTGCAGCAGGTCGTTCAGCCGGCCGCGGCCGGTTTCGGGATTGCGCAATTCGCCGATGCGAGGCGGCGGCTCGGCCATGATCGGCGACACCAGCACGTCGTGGTCAGCCCACCAGGCGGCGAGCCGCCGTGTCCAGGCATGGCACCACTCGAGCGCCGACACATACTGCGCCCCGCTGACCTCGCGCCCGATGTTCATGAGCGCCCACGTATCGCCTTCCATATCGGCACGGCTCATGTGCCGGCCCAAGACCCCTTCGAAGCCAGCAAGCATGACGACGTTCTGCACGGACACGATCGTGCGAAAGTGCTCGAAGAACTCTGCGTGGAACAGCTCGGCAGGCGCTGAATAGCTGACGTGGTGTCCGAGGCTCTCCAGCAGTCTGCCGGCGTTCTCGACCGCTTGGCTGCATTCGGCGTCCACCGGGCCCCAATCGGAGTGCGGGCACAGTCCGACCCGGAGCGTCTGCGGCTCGCGTGCCGTCGCCGACTCGAACGTGCCCGACGGCGGCGGCGCCCAGTAGGGGTCGCCGGGCCACGGGCGGCTGATGCCGTCGAGCACACGGGCACTGTCGCGCACGCTGCGGCTGACGACACCGTCAACGCTGAACCCTGCCCAACCGTCACCCGAGTCGGGACCCAGTGACACGCGCCCCCGGTTCGGCTTCAGCCCGAACAGCCCGCAGTTGGCGGCGGGGACACGGATCGAGCCGCCCCCATCGTTGGCGTGGCCGATGGGCACGATGCCCGCGGCCACTGCGGCTGCGGAGCCGCCGCTGGACCCGCCGGTCGAATGGCCGGTGTTCCAGGGATTGGCCGCCGGTCCGTACGCCAGCGGCTCGGTGGTGATGGTGAGGCCGAATTCAGGCGTGTTCGTGCGGCCGAAGTTCACCAGTCCCAGCTCAGCGAACATCGTGGCCAAGTGAGCGGTGCTCGTCGCCGCGTACCCCGTCTCTTTGAGCGCGGCGTTGCCGGCGTGGTACGGCTGTCCCTGCGTTGTGCAGGTCAGGTCCTTGGTGAGGAATGGGACACCTGCCAACGCACCGCCGGTCTCGCCAGCGTCGCGTGCGGCGTCGAGCTGTTCGGCTGCGCGGCGAGCGCTGTCGTCGAGCCGTCCGATGATGGCGTTGATCTCCGGGTTCACCCGGTCTGCCCGGGAGGCGGCCTCGGCCAGCAGTTCGACCGCCGACGCTTCGCCCGAAGCGAACAGCTCGGCGGTGGCCACGCCGTCAGGCAGGTTTCCGGCGGGTGATGTCTCAACCATGGGCGCAACGTAGTTCGGTTGCCGGGCGGGGTGAGAGTTCGGGCTCAGGGTCTGAGGTCGGAAGCGAAGCCGTTGGAGAGAACTTGCGTTCTCAAAAACTATTGTTCTGAGAACTCCCGTTCGTTATTGTCGTGCCGTGGGTTTCACGAATCCGGGAATTTCTTGGCGTGAGCTGGAGCGGCGGCTGTCCGACCGGCCGCCGTTCTCCGGCCGGCCCGGTGAGGGCCGGCGCATCAAACACAGCTATGGCGAGAGCCTCGCTGCCGACGGCGAGCGGGTCGGGCCTGTCGCCCGACCGCGGCCGGCGGAGCCCACGGTGCCGTATGCGGAGCT
The DNA here is from genome assembly GCA_022821985.1 of Acidimicrobiia bacterium. Taxonomy (GTDB): domain Bacteria; phylum Actinomycetota; class Acidimicrobiia; order Acidimicrobiales; family Poriferisodalaceae; genus Poriferisodalis. The sequence continues at coordinate 83,963 of JAJECP010000035.1, read as the reverse complement.
GCACGCTCATTCCAACTTCAGCTTCCTTGACGGGGCGTCGAGTCCGGGCGAGCTGGTGGACGAAGCAGTGCGGCTGGGACTCGAAGCACTGGCGCTGACCGATCACAACGGGTTCTACGGGGTGGTCCGCTTTGCAGAGGCTGCCGCCGAAGCCGGGCTGCCGACGGTGTTCGGCACTGAGTTGACGCTCGACGCGTATGGCGCCGGCGAGTTGACGCTCGACGCTCATGGCGCCGGCAGTTCGGCGCCCCCCAAGCGCGGGCGAGTGCCGCGGGTACGTCCTGAGCGCACCGGATGTGCCGACCCCGTGGGCTCTCATGTGGTGGTGCTGGCCCGCTCGCCGGCGGGGTACGCCGCGCTGGGCGAGTTGATCTCGGCAGCGCAGATGGCGGGCCGCAAGCACGCTCCGCGCTTGAGCACCGGCGAATTCCTCGCAGCTACAGCGGCACACCGCGACGAGTGGGCGATCCTTACCGGGCACCGCAAAGGCGCTGTTCCCGCAGCGCTCATGGCCGAAGGAAGGAGTGGCGGGCCACGCGCTGCAGCCGCCCAACTCGACCGTCTCATCACCGCAGCCGGCCGTCACAACGTCTTCGTCGAGCTGTGGGACCACGGCCACCCGCTCGATAGCGACCGCAACGACGCGCTGGCTGAATTGGCTGTGCGAGCCGGTGTCGAGCCGGTCTGTACCAACGGCGTCCACTACGCCACCCCCGCCGGGCGGCGGCTGGCTGTCGCTCTGGCCGCGGTGCGAGCCCGGCGCAGCCTCGACGAGCTGGATGGCTGGCTGCCGCCAGCAGCGACAGCGCACGTGCGATCCGGTGCCGAGCAGGCCCGTCGGTTTACCCGCTGGCCGGGTGTGGTGAGTACTGCTGCGCAGCTCGGTCGCGACTGCGCATTCGATCTGTCGCTGGTTGCGCCCAACCTGCCGCCGTACCCCTGTCCCGACGGTCACGACGAGATGTCATACCTGCGGCACCTCGTGGCTCAGCGGGCACAGTGGCGGTACGGCACCCCTGAGAGCGAGCGGGTGCCGGGGGCGTGGGCGCAGCTCAATCACGAGCTCGACCTCATCGAACAGCTCGGCTTCGCCGGTTACTTCCTGGTGGTGTACGACATCGTGTCGTTCTGCCGCAGCCGCGACATCTACTGCCAGGGTCGCGGCTCGGCCTCGAACTCGGCGGTCTGCTACGCGCTCGGTATCACCAATGTCGACTCGGTCGATCTGGGGCTGCTGTTCGAGCGCTTCCTGTCGCCCGAGCGCGACGGGCCGCCCGACATCGACATCGACATCGAGAGCGGTCGCCGTGAGGAAGCCATCCAGTACGTGTACGAGCGCTACGGCCGTGCTCACACGGCGCAGGTGGCGAACGTCATCACCTACCGGGCGCGCTCGTCGGTGCGTGACATGGCCCGGGCCCTGGGCTGGGAGCCCGGCCAAGCCGATGCCTGGTCGAAGTCACTGGACAGGTACAGCCCGCTGCCCTCTTCGAACGGTGCCTCGAACGGGTCGGTGGCCCAGCCCCATCGGGCAGGTCGGCCCCGCGTACGCAACTGGCGCGACGCCGGGCCTGAGCCGACAGGCAACGGCCCCAACCTGTCCGGCCCCAGCCAGCCACAGCACGATGAGGCCGGCATTCCCGCCGACGTGGCAGAGCTGGCCGCTGCGCTCGAAGGGGCGCCGCGCCACCTCGGCATCCACTCGGGCGGCATGGTCATCTGCGACCGGCCGGTGACCCATGTCTGCCCCACCGAATGGGCCACCAAGGCAGACCGCTCGGTGCTGCAGTGGGACAAGGACGACTGCGCAGCAGTCGGGCTGGTGAAGTTCGATCTGCTCGGGCTGGGAATGCTGTCGGCCCTGCACCACGCCGTCGACCTGATCGCTGACGCGCATCACACGAACGTCGACATCGGCATGCTGCCCCAGGAAGACGAGGTCTACGACATGCTCTGCCGCGCCGACAGCATCGGTATCTTCCAGGTGGAGTCACGCGCCCAGATGGCCACCCTGCCGCGGCTGCGACCCCGCTGCTTCTACGACCTGGTGGTGGAGGTTGCGCTCATCCGCCCCGGGCCCATCCAGGGCGGCTCGGTGCACCCCTACATCCGGCGGCGCAACGGGGAGGAGCCGGTCACCTACCTGCACCCCTTGCTGGAGAACTCGCTCGAAAAGACGCTGGGCATCCCGCTGTTCCAGGAGCAGCTCATGCAGATAGCCATCGACGTCGCCGGGTTCACACCTGCCGAGGCCGACGAGCTGCGTCAGGCCATGGGCTCCAAGCGGTCCCGCGAGCGGATGGGCCGCTTACGCGAGCGCCTGTTCAGCGGCATGGCCTCCCGGGGGCTGGTCGGCGATGTGGCCGAGCGGGTCTGGGAGAAGATGGTCGCCTTCGCCGACTACGGCTTCCCCGAGAGCCACTCGGTGTCGTTCGCTCACCTGGTGTACGCCTCGTCGTGGATCAAGCTGCACTACCCGGCAGCGTTCTGCGCAGCGCTGCTGAACGCGCAGCCCATGGGGTTCTACTCGCCGCACTCGCTGTGCCAGGATGCTCGCCGTCACGGGGTGGTGGTGCATTCGCCCTGTATCAACCTGTCCTCCGAGACAGCCACGCTGGAGTCGTGCAATACCTCCACCGGCGGGATGGCTGTGCGGCTGGGGCTGTCATCGGTGCGGGAGGTGGGCGATGAGCTTGCCGAGCGGATCGCCGTCGGCGGCCCCTACAGCAGCATGGAAGACCTTCAGCGCCGAGCCGAACTGAGCCTGCAGGCGCTGGAGGCGCTGGCCGCCGCGGGAGCGTTCGACTGCTTCGGGCTGCCGCGGCGCAAAGCACTGTGGGCAGCCGGGGCGGTGCACCAGGGAGGCTCGGACCGGCTCGCAGGGGTCGTGACCGGTGCTGAGTCACCGCCGTTGCGAGACATGTCAGCAACCGAGACCGCTGCCGCGGACCTGTGGGCCACCGGGGTAGCCCCAAACGGGCATCCGACGAAGTTCCTGCGAACCGAGCTGGCCGCTGCCGGCGTTCCCACTGCTGCGGAACTGCTCACGTGCCCACTGGGCAAGATCCGCGTTGCCGGCTTGGTGACGCACCGCCAGCGACCCATGACAGCCGGCGGCACGACGTTCCTGAATCTCGAGGACGAGACGGGCTTGGTGAACGTGGTGGTGTCGCGGGGATGCTGGCAGCGGTACCGCTCGGTTGTGCGCGACATGCCGGCGCTGATGGTGTCAGGCCGCCTCGAGCGCCATGAGAACGTGGCGAACGTGATCGCCGAGAGAATCGAAGCTCTCGATGTGCCTGCTTCGGTGGCGAGCCGCGACTTCCGCTGACACTGCAGTTCTAGCTGGCAGTACCTGCTGCTGGTGGCGCCGCTGCGCCGACGATGCTGGCACCTGCTGCCGCAGCGGCGGCCTCCGGTGGCATGCCGATGCCCAAGTACCCCTCGATACGAGCGAGCCGCTGGTTCATTTCGGCCATCTCGGCACGCAGCCCGCCGATCTCGCCGCGCAGCCCGTTGATCTCGCCGAGCATCTCGGCGCGTAGCCCGTTGATCTCGCCGCGTAGCCCGTTGATCTCGGCGCGCATCTCGCCGCGTAGCCCGTTGATCTCGCCGCGCATCTCAACTCGCAGCCGTTCGATGGAACGCTGCTGGTGCCACACGATCGCCAGCACAGCTACGGCCATCGAGATGACCTGCGTGAGGATCACAGCATCCACGCTTCGAACATAGCAAGCCGACCGTAATGGCCGCCGATTCAAAGATAAAATGAATTATTAAAAGGGATTGAAATACTCATCTAACCCAGCGGACGGCCGAAGGGCAGCTCGTCTTGCCAGGTCTGCAGAAACGACTCGGCTCGGTAGCAGGCGGCCATGAACGGCCCGTCGTCGTGGTCGGCGGTTTCGGACATGACGGCGTTCACCGTGTCGGCCGTCGCCGAACGCAGGTCGTCGTGTGTGAGCACAGGATCGGCCCACCAGCCCAATGCCGGACCCGCGGCAGCCACAAAGTCGGCCGCAACCGGCGTGCCCGCTGCGCGCAGCACTGCCAAGGCCTTCGATGACACCGCGGCGGACGAGAAGGCGACCACCGGCGTAGAACCGGCCATGGACGCGCCATCGCCCGACATCGCACCGGGCTTCGAGCCGCAGAACAGCACGTCGACGTCGTCTTTCCAGACCGTCCACGGTTTGGCCGGCTCGTTGTCTCCCGACAGAGTTGCCACACACATCTCGCCGTCTGCCAACCAGGCCTCCGCAAGTGCCACCGGGTCGAGCTGGCCATTCGCACAACCCTTCGCGGTGGCTACCCGCGCGATGGTCGCCCCCGCTGCGGCGGCTTCTCGTGCGATACCCAACCCTGCCGGTCCGAACCCCTCGATCGCGATGTGCTTGCCGTCGAGACCGCCGAGCAGGCCGGCTGCCGCTGCAGCAGCCCCGACGCCGATGAGCTCGTGGTTGAACGAGATGCCGTCGCGATCGTCGTTGCCGATGAGATTGCGCTGGTCGTGGGCCAGCACAGGTGCCAGCAGCTCAGCATCGAGCCGCAGACCCGGGCTGGTCGAGAGCCGCCCGCTGGAGAATTCGTCGGCTAACTCGTCCGCCAGCGCCTCCACGGCCCCGGTGGCATCGGTGGGGTCGGACTTCAGGCCGATGCTGGCGCCGCTGCGCTGCTGCTCCAGCGTGGCGAAGACGTAGGTCAGATGCCGCACCAGCATCGTCGCGTTGCCAGGGATGAGCCTGCTGCCGAGGCGGGCCTCCCCGACGTAGTGCTGGGCTCCGGGCAAGTCGAAGATGACAAAGCCGGGGGTCGATTCGAGCTGGCGGGTCTCCACGGGCCAAGTCTGCCATCGGCCGCCCGGCAAGACCCGGGCGTCCGAGGACAGAACTGCGGTCGCGGAAGGACTGCGTCTTGACGCGTCTTATTTGTAAGGTAGTGTTACTAACAATATGCGGGAAGCATCCGGCACCGCCGTGCTGAGGCTGCTCAGCGGGCAGCGAATTGCCGACGCGCTCTTCGCTGCGCATCCGGGGCGGATGTCTCGTGCGGAGATCGCCCGCGCCACCGGTCTGTCGAAACCGACGGTGTCGGCCCTGATGGCCGACTTGGAGTCGGTCGGCTTGGTCCGGATGGCCGAGGCAAGTGCCCGGTCGGGTTCGATCGGCCGCCCTGCCTCGCTGTATGAGCTCGTTCCATCGGCCCGTCATTCGGTGGTGGCCGATGTAGGGGCGACACGCATGCTCGTGGGCTTGGCCGATCTGCTGGGCAACGTGGTCACGGAGGTAGAGCTCGAAACCGGTCCCGATGCGCGCTCGGCGTTGGAACGGCTCGTGACGACTGCCGCGTCAATGCTGACGGCCTCTGGAGCACCGTGCCATGCAGTGTGCGTCGGCGTGCCGGGCATCTACCGACCTGAGCGCGACCAGGTCGAGCAGGCTCTCAACTTGCCCGGCTTCGACGGGCTAGCGGTTGGCACCTATCTGAGCGAGCACTTCGGCGTGCCCGTCTTCGTGGAGAACGACGTCAACTTGGCCGCGCTGGGCGAGCTCGCCCGCCTGAGCGACGAAGATGCAGGCGGAGACTTTGCGGCGGTGTTCGCCGGGACCGGCATTGGTCTGGGCTTGGTAGTCGGCGGAGAGCTGTATCGGGGCGGCACAGGGGCGGCGGGCGAGCTGGGCTCGCTGGCAGTGGCCATTCCACACGACGATGCGAGGCCGGTGACGCTCGAAGACGTGGCGTCGGCACCGTCGATCCGCAAGAGCCTGGGAAGGTCCATCGAGAAAGGCGTCGCCTCGACGCTCGATCCGGGCGCCGACATAGCGGAGATCCTTGTCGCAGCGGGACGTGGCGACACTGCGGCCACGGCCGTGCTGGGCGAGGTCGCGAGTGCAATGGCGTTCGCCGTATCGCATCTGTGCCTGATCGCGGATCCGACCCGCATCGTGTTCGGCGGACCGGTCGGCGCCGATCTCGTATTCATCGATGCGGTGAGCGATCGCCTGACGCGCCTCGTCACGACCGTCCCGACGCTGATCGCTTCCAGCTTGGGAGATCGAGCCGCGCTCATCGGGGCAGCATCCATGTCGCTGCGGCACGTGCGCGAGTCACTGATAACGGAAGTTCTCGGGGAGCCGCAGTGAGCCCGGCGCCAGAACGCGCCTCGCCCATCCCCGCTCCTCTGACCGCGCCAGAACGCGCCGCGGCCGCCGTCGACGGCGACGAGGTCGTTCGGCTGGTGCGGGAAGCCACCGGCATTCCGAGCGTGACGCCGAACGAAGGGCCCTTCGCCCAATGGGTGCTCGACACCATGAACGCCACCGGCGCTTTCGACGACACGGGCTCAGCGGAGTTCGAACCCGGCCGGCCCAATGTGTGGGGCTCGGCCGGCGGTGAATCGGGCCGTTCGCTGCTGCTCGCCGGACACATGGACACGGTCGCCACCGATGATTGGTCGCAGCACTGGCAAGGCACTGAGCGCGCCGACCCATTCGGCGCGCATGTGATCGACGGCGAGATCTGGGGCCGCGGCGTCGCAGACCAGAAGGCGGGAATCTGCGCCATCGTCGAGGCGGTCAGCGCGGTCCGGCGCGCCGGGTTTCGGCCCGCCGGCAAAGTGTCGGCGCTGTTCGTATGCGACGAGGAGTCGGGCCAACCCGGTAGCGGCGTATCGGCCGGCATACGGGCGGCAGTGCAGGGACACAGCGGTCCGGTTCCCAGCGCGGACTTCGCGATCTACACCGAACCGACAACCTCGGCGATCTACACGGCGCAGATGGGTTTCCTGATCGCTGAAATCACCTACACCGGCGTGTCGGCCTACTTCGGTCGACCTGAACTGGGCGTCGACGCGCTGCGGGCGGGTCATTCGCTGCTGGCGAAGCTGTGGGACTGCTCGGATGATCTGCGGGAGTCCGTGCCGCCCCACGAGCTGCTGGGAGAGGCGTTCTTGCTGGTCACGTCGGTAACTGCCGGCGGCAACATCGCGGTGCCTGGACGGTTCGATCTATCGTTGATTCGCAAGCTCCTGCCGGGTGAAGACCTCGACGATGCGGCGGAGCAGATTCGCTCGATCGCTGCCGGCGTGGCGAAGGCCGAGGGCGTCGACTGCGACGTCGAGTTCAACGCCGCTCGCGACCACCCGGTTGGCGGCACGCCGGACGAAGTGGGCGCAGGCCATCCCGGCGTACGGGTATTGGCCGGCTCGATCGAGGCCGTGACCGGGGAGCCGGCGCGCATCGACGGTGCCCCGTACTGGTCGGAGAAGTCGTTCCTGCGGGACCTGGGGATTCCCAGCGTCTATTTCGCCCCGGGCGACATCTCGAACTGCCATACGCCGTTTGAGCGGCTCAGCATCGATGAGCTGGTAACGGCGACACGCACGCTCGCTCACTTCATCGCCGAGTGGTGCGAGATCACTGATCCGTAAACGGAACCCTGGGAGGGGACATGACCAAGAACAGAAGGGCATCCCGGCTGCTGCTGTGGGTGTCGCTGATTGCAGCGTTCGCGATGTTCGCCGCATCGTGCGGCGGCGACGACGATGACGGCGCAGCTTCGGCGACCACCGCTGCGGCAGCAGTGCCCGAGCCCGAACCCGAGCCTGAACCGGAGCCAGAGCCGGCGCCCGAGCCGCCGAAGACGCAAGGCCCCGGTGGCGAAGAGGCCATTGCATCGGACGAGATCACGCTGAGCGATGACGAGGTCGCCGAAGTGCAGCAGGGCGGCTACACGGCCGCGCTGCTGTGGCATACGGCCGGTGCGTTTACCGATGCGGTCAGCCAAGGTGCCCGCGACGCCTTTGCAGAGCTGGGTATCGAGGTGATTGCCGAGACGAATGCGAACTTCGACGCAGCCCAGCAAGCCAATGACGTCGAAACGGTGATGGCCCAGCAGCCGGACATCATCATCAGCCTTGCCATCGGCCCTGATGCGGGCGCGGAGGCGTTCCGCCCGGCAGTGGAGGCAGGGGTGCACCTCGTGTTCCTGTCCAACATCCCGCAGGGCTACGTGCACGGCGAGGACTACGTGGGCATCGTGACTGACGACTTGGCAGCCATGGGCATCACCGCGGCAAACCTGCTTGCCGACGCCCTCGGCGGAGAAGGCGAGGTGGGCTACATCTTCCACGATGCCGCCTACTACGTGACCAACCAGCGCGATCAGGCGTTCAAGTCGTGGATCGAGATCAACTATCCCGGCATCACGATCGTCGCTGAGCAGGGGCTTGCCGACCCGGCGGCTGCCGAGGAGATCGCCACCGCAATGCTGACGCGCCACCCCGATCTGGACGGCATCTACGCCCCGTGGTCGGTCGGCCCAGCCGACGGGGTCCTGGCGGCCCTGCGTGCTGCGGGTGCCTCCGATGTCGCCCTGGTGACGATGGACTTGGACACCAACGTGTCCCTGGATCTTGTCGAGGGAGGCAACGTCGTGGGCATCGCGGCCGACGAGGCATACAACCTCGGCCGCACAATGGCGCTGGAAGGGGCCTACGGGCTGTTGGGCAAGTCGGCGCCGGCGTTTGTCGTGGTGCCGGCGATCGGCGTGACCGCCGACAACATCGTCGAGGGCTACCAGCAGTCGCTGGCGGCCGATCCTCCCCAAGAAGTGCTCGACGCGCTGGACCGCTGACGAGGAAACCCTCCCGTGGCTCGTGCCCCGTCGGCGAGACTCGTCGGCGGGGCACGAGGATTCCATCTGCACCTACACGAGTGAGTTGCGGTCGTCCAGTTGACTGAATCAGCGATCAAACGGGTTCTGCAGCGCTGGCAGCTCGCCGCGCCGCGCCAGTACGTGGTCTATGCCGCCGCAATCCTCATCTTCGGCCTGTTCGCTGTGGTGCTGCGCGATGACGGGTTCGTCACGGCTTCGAACCTGCTCAACATCGGCCGCCAAGCGGCACCGATCGCTGTGATGGCGGTCGGGATGGCATTCGCGCTGGGTGCAGCCGAGATTGATCTGTCGATCGGCTCGGTCGCCGCGCTGTCGTCGTTGGTGGTGGCTGATGCGGTTGGCAGCTTCGGATTCGCAGCCGGTGTCGCGATCACGCTGGCGATCGGCATGGGGATCGGCGCCGTCAACGGCGTCATCGCCGTCAAGGTCCGCATCCCGTCGTTTCTGGTGACGCTGGGGACGCTCGGCATCGTCAGCGGCGTCGCTCGGAACCTCAACAACCTGCAATCGCTGCCGATCCGCAACGACACCTACCTGAACGTATTCGGCGCCGGATCGCTGGGGCCGATCTCATCACTGCTGATCTGGACCGTCATCGTCGGTGTTGTCGGCCATCTGGCGCTGCACCAGTTGCGCTGGGGCCGCCATGTGCTCGCCGTCGGCGCCGACCGTTCCGCTGCCGGGGCGTTGGGCATCAAGACCGACCGGGTTCGCATCACTGCGCTCATCGCCAGCGCCGCGGCGGCCTCGCTCGCAGGGATGCTGCTGGCCGGCCGGCTCGCCATCGGCCGGCACGACCTCGGCGAGAACCTGCTGCTGACGGTGATCGCCGCGGTCGTCATCGGGGGCACGAACCTGTTCGGTGGGCGCGCCTCGGTCGCTGGCGCCATCGCCGGATCGATCGTCATGGCGATGCTCAACAACGGTCTCATCCTGATGGGCTTGCGCGTCGCAGATCAGCTCATCGCCCGCGGGGTGATCATCATCCTCGCGGTCGCGCTGAGCATGCGAGAGCAGAAGGAGACCTGAGGTGTTCCTGGGCACGCTCCTGCAGCGCAATCGGGCATTCGTGCGCGCAGCGGTCGAACTGCACCAAGCCGGCCTCATCCCGGCCAACAGCTACGTGCTGGACCTCGACGCGATCGAAGCCAACACGGCCGGTCTGTGCCGTCGTGCTCACGAACTGCACCTCACCGTTTATGCCATGACCAAGCAGATCGGTCGCGCCCCTGCAGCACTGGATGCGATCGCGGCCGGCGGCGCCGATGGGTTCGTCGCCGTGGATATGGCGTGCGCGCGCCCGATAGTCCGCAGCGGCCACGGCGTCGGCCATCTCGGCCACCTCGTGCAGGTGCCGCGCGGCGAGGCGGCCGAGGCTGCCGGCTTCGCACCCGACTACTGGACGGTGTTCTCACGCAACAAGGCCAACGAAGCCGCCGCTGCCGCTCACAGCCACGGCCGTTCACAACCGCTGCTGGTGCGTGTCTTCGACGATGGCGACGAGTTCTACGCAGGTCACGAGGGCGGGATTGCGCTGAGCGATCTGCCGGCGATGATCGACCACATTGCTTCGCTTGACGGAGCGACCTTCGCGGGGCTCACCACCTTTCCTGCGCTGCTGTACGACGAGTCGTCCCAGAGCGCCCGGATCACCCCGAATATGAGAACGCTGTGCAGGGCTGCCGATGTCGCCCGGCGCCATCGTGCCTGCCCCGAACAGCTGCAGCTCAACGCTCCCGGCACTACCTCGACAGATGTGCTGCCGTTGCTGGCCGAGGCCGGAGCGACCCAAGTAGAGCCCGGACACGGCCTCAGTGGCACCACGCCGCTGCATGCGATCCGCGAGCTGCCCGAGCTGCCAGCAGTGCTCTATCTCAGCGAGATCGCGCACCAGCACCAAGGCGCGCCGCTGTGCTTCGGCGGCGGTCTGTACATCGACCCAGTGTTCGGCGATTACCAAGTTCGGGCTGTTGTGGCTCACGACCCTTCAGAGATCTCGACGCAGCCCGTCCCAGTCGACATGCCCAGCCCCGCAGCAATCGACTACTACGCCAGGCTGGTTCCCGAAGGCCGACGCACATTGACGGAGGGTTCAACGGTCATCTTCGGCTTCCGGGTGCAGGCCTTCGTCACCCGGGCGTTCGTCACGTGTCTCTCCGGTGTAGCCGGCCGCCAGCCCCGAGTAGTCGGTGTTTGGAACGGCTTTGGCGACCCGGTCCAGTTCGGAAAGCCGGCATGAACGCCGAGGCACCGGTGGCGGCACTCGAGGTGGAAGGTCTGTGCAAGTCCTTCCGGGCGGTGCGAGCCCTGGATCATGTGGATCTCACCCTCCGCTACGGCGAGGTCACGGCCCTGCTGGGTGACAATGGTGCGGGCAAGTCGACGTTCGTGAAGTGCGTCGCCGGGGTGTACGCGCCCGATGCGGGAATGATGAGAGTCGACGGCGTCGCGACATCGATCACCACCCCCGATTCGGCCCGAGCGCTGGGCATCGAGACCGTCCATCAGACACTCGCCGTCATCGACACGCTCAACGTTGCGGAGAACCTCTTCCTCAATCGGGAGCACACCCGTGGAGGGCCTATCGGCGCCTTGCTCGGCGTGCTCGACAAGAAGCGCATGCGAAGCGAGACCGAGCACATACTCGGGCGGCTCGGCATTCGCATTCCATCCTTGCGGCACCCCATGGGCGCGCTGTCAGGCGGCCAGCGCCAAGCCGTCGCCATCGGAAGGGCCACTGCGTGGGGCCGGCAGATCGTCCTACTGGACGAGCCTGCGGCCGCCCTCGGCGTGGAGCAGGCGGCCCGTGTGCTCGAACTGATCCTGAACCTGCGCGAGGGCGGTGCGGCGGTGCTGCTCATCACCCACAACATGGATCGGGTCAGCGAAGTCTGCGACCGGGCGGTCGTGCTGCGTCAAGGACGCAAGACCGCCGAGGTCGCAGTCGGCGACGTCACCAAAGACGACCTCGTGGCCTACATCACCGGTGCAAAGACCCAGCAGATCCTCCCATGAGTAGTTCCGGCGTTGCTGCCGACCCCCCGATCGCCTCGCCGTACTCAGGCCACGACGGATTGGCAGCGCAACTCGGCATCGACGTCGGTGGCACCAGCATCAAGGGCGCCATCGTGGACCTGCGCACCGGCCAGCTCGCGGGGCCGATCCACAGCGCGCAAACGCCCGACACGGCGACGCCAGAACAAGTGGCGTTGCTCGTTCGACAGATCGCAGCGGCAGAGCAGTGGATTGACCCGGTCGGCGTCGCATTGCCCGGCGTGATCGTCGGATCGTGTCTGCGCCATGCACCGAACCTGTCCAGTGCGTGGGAGCGCGAAGGCGCACTGGATCGGCTCCGAACGCCAGGCGATGCGGAGATTGTGCTTATCAACGACGCCGATGCCGCCGGGCTCGCCGAACTCACCTACGGACGGTCCGGCAGATCCGACAACGGTCTCACCGTCGTGCTCACATTCGGCACCGGCATCGGGAGCGCGCTGCTCCACGACGGCGATCTGATCGCCAACTCCGAACTGGGTGGTCTCCTAGTGGGCGCTCGCCGTTTCGAAGATGTCGCATCGGGACGTGCCATCTCGGATGGCGAACTCACACCTGCCCAGTGGGCCGAATGCGCTCAGCCCTACTTCGACCAGCTTGAGGCGATGCTCAATCCGGGTCGCTGGGTGCTCGGCGGCGGGCTCAGCGAGCAGTTCGAGCAGTACGCGTCTCGGCTCAAGCTGACTAAGCCGGTCGATATAGCGCACCTCGGCGTACATGCCGGAATCGTCGGGGCCGCGGCCGCGGTCAAGCGGTCTGGCTCTCCGGAAGCGCTATCGGGTCGGCGATGAGGATCTTCGTGGCTCCGGACCGAGCCACGGCAGCGCAGCGCACAGCGGACATCGTCGAGGGATTCGTCAACTCCGCAGCGTCCACGGCGCTGGGCATCGCCACCGGCAAGACCATGGAGGAGCCTCTCGCCGAGATCGCTCGCCGCTGCCGGCGCGGGACGCTGAGCTTGGCTCATGCCGAGGTGTATCTGCTCGACGAGTACGTCGGCCTCGAACTAGACGATCCATGCTCGTTCGCCAACACCGTCGATCGGCTGCTTGTCCAGACCACGGATCTCCCGCCGGGCGCTGTGCACGGACCGAACCCCCACAACCCTGACCTGTACGCAGAGTGCGCTGACTACGAGCGGCATGTACGAGCCGCGTGTATCGGGCTCCAGCTGCTCGGCATCGGAACCAACGGTCATATCGCGTTCAACGAACCAGGCTCGTCGTTTGCCAGCAGTACACGTGTTGTGCAGCTCAACGAGCAAACCCGCCGCGACAATGCCCGCGCATTTCCCGACGGCACCCGCCCGCCCGCAGCGGCGATCACGCAGGGAATCGGCACGATTCTGATGGCGACAGAACTGCTCTTGGTTGCCTGCGGGCAGCCGAAAGCTCGCTCAATCGCTCGAGCTCTCGAGGGACCAGTGACTCGATCATTGCCTGCCTCGGCGCTGCAGCTGCATCCCAACGTCACCGTCGTTCTGGATCCTCCAGCAGCGGCGCTCTTGACCGATGCCTCCAGTCAGCGTTGCCGAACACCTTGAGATATTTCGCGTCGTGTCTAGCCTTGGTCGTTGTGCGACGAGCGGTGATTGTCCTGTGTGCGGTGCTGCTGGCTGCTGCATGCGGCGGCGACGATGCGTCAGCACCCGCCGCGACTGGCGCCGCTGCTGCAACGACGACACCGAGCGGTGCTGCACCCGACCGGACGCAGGTGTCCGGCACAGCCTTGCCGCAATTCGAGCAACTGGAAGACGACCCCGCTGTCGGCCGGCAGGCGCCCTTGGTTGTCGGCGCGGATCTGCTCACCGGTGCCGAGGTTCGCATCGAGAACCAGGGGCGCCCGATGGTGGTGGCCTTCTACGCCCACTGGTGCCCGCATTGCCAGAACGAGGTCGAGGACCTCACCGGCTGGCTGGAGACGAACGAGCTGCCCGGTGGCGTGGACTTCTACGCGGTGTCGGTGCTCGAAGACGCCACACGCGGCAACCACCCGCCCGACCAGTGGCTGCGTGACGAAGGCTGGCAGCACCCCGTCGTGGCCGACACGCCGGCGATGTCGGTCGTTGACGCATTCGGCCTGGTGTCGGTGCCGTACCTCGTCGCCGTCGATGCCGACAACGAGGTGGTGCTGCGGTTCGCCGGCAACATCCCAGGCGGCGCGCCCGAGCTGGCGGCCTTCTTCACCACACTGCTTGAACCAGCCTCATAAAGGGCCCGAATGGCGCGACACAGATGCCATAGCGGGCGCACTAACGCGCGCATTCACCGGTGAGGCTGCCACCCTTGGCATATGGCCGAGGGCGATTCCGCGCCGCGGCGCTCGTCGAAGCGCGCTCCCAGCCATGCCCCTCGCGCGCCCGGGAGGACCCCGCACATCGCGCAAACTAGGCGGATTCGCCGCGAAAGCACCAGGTTTCGCCGCGAGAGCCTCCGGCTGGGTCGTGAGAGTGTCCGACTCGCTGGTCGGGCCGGGGCGTTCGGACGAACCCGCGTGCTCCGCCCTGTACGCCGGCTGCACCCGCTGGGCTTCCTGCGCGGGTTGTTCGGCCCCGACGCCACAGGGGCCCGCCAGAGCCTCACCGCCCTTGCCGTCAGCAGCCTGACCGCCACGGCGGCGGGCGTGCTGCTCGCGGCGGTCACCGGCACGCTTGAGCGCCTGCCGGGCCTGCTCGTGCTGGTGCCTGCGGCTATCGGCATGCGCGGCGACATCTTCGGCGCGCTGGGCAGCCGCCTCGCAACGACCATTCACGCAGGCACGTTCCGGGCCACTGCCCGAAGCGACACGATCGTGGGTCAGAACGTCATCGCGGCTGCCGTGCTGACGCTGGTGACCGCCGTGGGGCTCGGCGTCATGACCAACGTGCTGGCACCGGTATTCGGCCTGTCCGACATCATCGGGGTCACCGACCTCATCGTGGTCTCGGTCGTCGGCGCCCAGCTCGCCTCCATCGTCGTGCTCGTTGTCACGCTCGGGCTCGCAGCCAGCTCCACCCGGCGCGGCTGGGACCTCGACAACGTGAGCGCGCCGCTCATCTCGGCAATCGGCGATGTGGTCACGCTGCCGGCGCTGTTCTTGGCCAGCTATCTCGTGGGCATCACCGTCCTCACGCCGCTCCTCGCGATCGCCAGCGTTGTCGGAGCTGCCGCGGCCATGTTCTGGGCGTGGCGTTCGGGACTCGAGCAGCTCTGGCAGATCCTGCGAGAATCGGTTCCGGTCCTGGGCTTGGGCGGGCTGCTGCTCATCGTGGCCGGTGTCGTGATCGAGCACCGCCTTGAGGACTTTGTCGACAAGCGGGCGGTGCTCATCTTGGTGCCCGCATGCCTCGCTGCGGCGGGTGCCATCGGCTGCATCCTGTCGAGCCGGCTGTCGACCAAGCTGCATCTCGGCGTCATCGAGCCCCGAGCGCTCCCGCAGCGCGGCGCCCGCCTCGACATGCTGTTCGCCTTCGCCCTGACCGTGCCCGTCTTCGTGCTCAACGGCCTGCTTGCCAGCGCCTTCGGCACGCTGTTCTCGCTCTCGACGCCAGGACTGCTGCGGCTCGTGGCCATCTCGCTCATCGGCGGCATGATCGCGACAGCGCTGGCAGGTGTCATCGCCTACTACGGCACGGTCGTGGCCACGCGCATCGGTGTCGATCCCGACACCTACGGCATCCCGCTCGTGAACAGCACCGTCGACCTCGCGGGCGCCGCCGCGCTCGTACTCGCCGTGAGCTGGGTGGGCTTGTCGTGACCGCTGCTGTAGAGCACCGTCGTGGCCGTCGGTTCGCGTGCGGTTGTATTCGCCTTGTTCGCCCTCGTGCCGCTGTGCCTACGCTTAGTGCGGCGGCACTACGTGTCCCCAAGCTGAATGGAGCTCGTCGCGCCGCTGGCTGACGATCTGAAATGCGATCAGACCCCGAAGACAAACCCCGAAACCTCAAGTCCATGCTCTCGGAGGCCAAAGACGCCTCAGAGCTCATGGTCGATCTGGCCTATGCCGCGCTCTACTTCGACGACGAAGGCATGGCAGATGCCGTGCTGGGCCTCGAGGTGGACATGTCCGCTCTCGTGCACGAGATGCGGTCGCTGGCGATGCTGGCCGTGCGCCACCCCCGCGAGGTGGACGGCATGAGCTCGGTGCTGCAGGTGGTGTCGTCGATCGAGCAGATCGCCAACGCCGCAGTGGACATCTCCAAGATCGTGCTGCATCACCTGGGCATCCCACGAGCCCTCATCGTGGACTTGGCCCAGGCGGCCGAGGTCTCGCACCGGCTGGTCGTGGCCGCCGGCAGCCACTTGGCGAATCGGCCGCTGCGCGACATGGAGCTGCCGGTGGCCGTCGGCATGCGGGTGGTGGCCATCCAGCGGGGCCGCCACTGGCTGACCGATGTCGGCGGCGACAGCATTGTGGAGCCCGGCGACGTGCTGTTCATGCGTGGCGACCCGGCGGGCATCGTCCGGCTGCGGGAGCTTGCCGCGATGGAGCGCTGGAATCCGCCCGAGCCCGACGACGACCATGCGCTCAGCGACCTCGACCGAGCGGTGGACACCTTGGTGGAGATGAAGAACCTCTCCGAGGCAGCTATCGGGCTGGCCTATTCGGCACTCGTGCTGGACGACCTGTCGCTGGCCCGAGAGGTGCGCTCGATGCAGGAGCGGCTCGACGGGATGAAGGCGTCGATGCAGACGTGGGTGCTGCGAGCGGCGGCCGATGTCGCCCAGGTGTCTGACGCGGACCCGGCGGGGCTGCGTGGTCTGCTGCACGTCGCCGAGGCCGCCGAAGACATCGGCGACCAGGCCCGCAACATCACCTCGCTCGTGCTCGAGGATGAGGACATTCACCCGGTACTCGCGCTCGCGCTCGGCGACACCGACGATGTCGTCGTGCAAGTGCCGGTTGCACCCGGTTCACAGGCCGACGACTCGACACTCGGGTCACTCGGGCTGGCCGTGGATCCCGGCTATCACGTGCTGGCCATCCGCCGCGCCGCCAGCTACATCTACAACCCGCCCCGCACCGTGCGGCTGTGGGTGGGCGACGAGCTGCTCGCGTCGGGTCCAGAGGAGGGCCGTGACCGCCTCGCTGCTATCTGCGGCTACTCGATGGACATCGACGAGGAAACCGGACACATCGAACTCACGCCGGTAGCTTGACCGCCGATGTCGCAGGACACGGGACTGTCAATTCTCGCGGTACACGCTCACCCCGATGACGAAGCCTCAAAAGGGGCGGGCACTGTCCGCCGGTATGCCGATGAAGGCATCCGCACCACGCTCGTGTGCTGCACCGGCGGCGAGGAGGGCGACATCCTGAACCCGGCGATGGACCGGCCCGAGGTGAAGGAGAACCTCGCCGAAGTCCGGCGCGCCGAGCTCGACGCGTCTGCGGTTGAGATCGGCTACGACGAAGTCGTCATGCTGGGCTATCGCGACTCGGGCATGCCCGATACCGAAGCCAACGCCCATCGAGACGCCTTCGCTAACGCCGACCTCGACGAAGCGGTTGCCAGGCTCGTTGCCGTGATCCGCCGGGTGCGCCCGCAGGTCATCCTGACCTACCCCCTAGTGCAGTCGCGCTACCCCCATCCCGATCATCTGCAGGTCACCGCCATTTGCATCCCTGCATTCGCTCACGCCGGTGAACCGGCCTGGCGCCCCGAGTGCGGCCCCGCGTTCACGCCGATGAAGATGTATGCGCCGGTGTGGTCGCACAAGCGCATGAAGCTGATCCACCAGGCCTTCTTGGATCTCGGGCTTGAGTCGCCGTTCGACGAGAAGTGGCTGGGGCGACCTAGCCGGGACGACCGCATCACTGCGGTCATCGAGGTGAACAACGCGGTCCGGCGCAAGGCGCTGCTGGCTCATGCCACCCAAGTCGATCCGGACTCGCCGTTCTGGTTCGGCCTGCCCGACGACGTCGCCGACTCGATCCATCCCTACGAGGAGTACATGCTGCTCGAGTCGCGCATTGCGACCGAGCCGATGGAGCATGACCTCTTCGCAGGGCTGCGCCCATGAGCTTTCTCGACGACGAGTTCCTGGCGGCGTGGGCCGAGGCTGGCCACGAGCCCTTGGGGAACGTGTCGGGCACCGTCGTGATGAAGACCGCTGGCGGCCCCGACGGCAAAGTCGCCGTGAGCCTGATCTTCGAATCCGGCGTCCTGAGATCCGCTTCGGCGGGGACCACCCGAGGTGCTGATCTGACCCTGGAGGTCCCGTGGCAGCTCGCCGCCGACGTGGTCTGCGGCGATGCCGACCCGGCCCGGTACTACATGGCCGGTGATCTCAAGGTCTCCGGCGACATGGCGCTCTGGCTGGAGCTGCTGCCGGCTTGGCGCAATGCGGGTTCGCTGGGCTCGCCGGGCTGAGCAGAGCGGGGTTCCCTCAGCCGGCAACGGATCGCTGCAGCTGGCGCAGTGCTCGGTATCCCATCAGCCGGATCCCGCTGCGCTCGATGTGGGCACGCAGCTCAGCGTTGTCACGCAAGTGGAGCAGGTCCTCCACCCGAGATCCCCATTGGGCGGTCAGCGATCGCAGCTCCGGCAGGTCGGCCGCCGGCTGCAGCTGCAATTCGGTCACTCCCGGCTCGAGCGAGTCGAGCAGCGCTTCGATCCGCCGGTACCGCCCCATGGCCCCGGGCGCGATGCGGAGTACCCGATCCGGGGTCACGACACCCTCGGAACCGAGCAGATCCTCAGCGGGGAATCCGAGCTGACGCCGGGCGTCGCTGGAGATCAGCCGCACCGGCAACCCGAACTCCACTGCCAGCTCCAGGTACACGTCGAAGAACTCGGGGCGCACGCTGAGCACGTCGAGGTGACTGTCGAGGTGCGTGACGTCGAAGCCCCACAGGATTGCCCGCTCGATCTGTGCCCGGCATTCCCGCCGGACCTCGTCGAGGTCGGCGTGGTCCCACACATCGCCCACCGTGCTGGGCATCCCGCCGTTGCCGTCGAGCAGCGACGGGCCGTAGGTGATCGGCCCCCACCGGTACAGCTCGAACTCGGCGTTCAGCGTGAGCGCGACCCCGATGTCCTCGCCCCGGAACCTCGCTGCTGCCTCGCGTGACCACGGGCACGGCACGAGCAGCGTTCCCGTGGTTGCCAGGCCGTCTCGCAGCGCGGCGTAGACGCCTTCGTTCATCGCGTGGCAGCCGCCGAGTCCGGCCGCGCTGATGATCAGCAGTCTGTCGTCGGGGCCGTATCCGAGCCGCTGGGACAGCGGTGCCACACCGACACGCTAATGGGCACCTTCGAGTTGCCGGTTCGGGCCGCCGCAGTCGGCCCAGATTCCCCGACCGGCGGCGCGAGCTTCGGCTTGGGCCTCGTCGAGCACGGCCCGGTGCTCTGTGTTGGGCTCGAAGTGCATGGTGCCGGCGTAGCCGTCGAGCACGAGGTAGCGATTGACGAACAGGCCATCGGACGCCCGGTACACGTACGCCAGCAGCCGGTCATAGCGGTCATAGAGCTCTCGGTCGCGCTGCAGCAGCACCCCGGTGCCGGGCGGGAGCAGCTCTGCCGTCCGTCGGGTGGCCGCATCGCCGCCGCATTCGGCGGGCAGGTAGCCGCCGGTCTTCTCCGGTGTGTCGATGCCGAGGAATCTCACCGTCGTCTGGCGACCGCCGAGGTCGACGTCCATCGTGTCGCCGTCAATCACCGCCAGCACGACAGCGTTCGGCTCCAGTGCTGCCGCCTCGAGTTCCGATTCCGGAGAGTCTGCGGTTGCACTGCCATCGGCTGCCGCCGCCTCCGTGGCGGAGGGCGCAACTGTCGCTTCGTCAGATGGGCCGAAGTACTGCCATCCGGCCCAGGCCGCCGCACATGCTGCGGCGAAGGCGCCGAGGGAAGCTGCTCGGCGCTTGATCAGAGCCGCTCGATGATGGTGCCCGTGCCCAGCCCGCCACCACAGCACATAGTGACGAGGGCTGTGTTCTTGTCGGCCCGGTGCAGCTCGTGCACCGCCTTGGTCAGCAGGATCGCACCTGTGCCGCCCAGCGGATGGCCCAGCGCGATCGCGCCCCCGTTGGTGTTGACCCCGTCCATGTCGGGGTTCACCTCGCGCTGCCAAGCGAGGACGACCGATGCGAATGCCTCGTTGATCTCGACGATGTCGATGTCGGACATCTGCATGCCATTGCGCTCGAGCAGGTAGTTCGTGGCCTCGATCGGCCCGGTCAGCATCAGCACCGGGTCGCTGCCGACCAGGCAGGTGTCGACGATGCGAGCCAGCGGGCGCAGGCCCAGCTCGCTGGCACGGCTGGCCCGCATGAGCAGAACCGCTCCCGATCCATCGCTGATCTGCGACGAGCTGCCGGCGGTGTGCACGCCGCCGTCCATCACCGGCGAGATCCCGGCAAGGCCTTCCGCCGTGGTGGGCCGGATGCCGCCGTCGCGCACGACGTGGCGAACTTCGTCGGTGGGCTTGCCGTCTTCGTCGAGCACCGGCGCATCGATCTCGACGATCTGTGTGGCGAAGCGGTCTTCGGTCCACGCCCGGGCGGCGTTGTTCTGGCTTCGCAGGCCGTAGGCATCGCATTCTTCACGGCTGATGCCCCACTGCTTGGCCATGAGCTCGGCACCCTGGAACTGCGTTGTGTACTCGTAGTGCTCCTTGTAACGAGAGGTGGCCGTGCGCTGCCCCTTCTTGTAGCTCGATCCCATCGGATTGCGCGTCATCGACTCGACGCCGCATCCGATGGCCGAGTCGACCACGCCGCTGCGCACGAGGCCGTAGGCCAGCGTGGTGGCCTGCTGGCTCGAACCGCACTGCGCGTCGACAGTGGTGGCCGCGACCGACAGGGGATAGCCCGCGCCGAGCCACGCAGTGCGCGCGATGTTGGCGGTCTGCTCTCCGGCTTGGCTGACGCAGCCGCCCACGATCTGGCCGATGCTGGCCGGGTCGACCTGGGTGCGCTCCATCAGCGAGGTCAGCACATCGCTGAGCAGATCGGACGGATGGATGCCGCTCAGGTCGCCGCCGCGCCGGCCGACGGGAGATCGGACGGCGTCGACAATGACGATGTCGTCGGGATGCTGGTTCACGGATGCGCTGCTCATGGCCGGCACTGTACTTGCGCCCTCGTACTGCCCGCCCAATGGTTTGGCCAGCACTGGCCTGTCGCGGCCGACATCAGGCGGCGTGGAGATCGATTTCGGGCGGACGTGCCGTGGCTGCCAGCGCCGCCCGCGCCCGAGCAACGCCCCGCAGACCTTCCTGACGGGTAACCCGGTTTAACCGGTGGGGCATCCGGCTGGTTGACACCAGCCGGAGCTGAGGTGCGACATC
Source organism: Acidimicrobiia bacterium (assembly GCA_022821985.1). GTDB lineage: Bacteria > Actinomycetota > Acidimicrobiia > Acidimicrobiales > Poriferisodalaceae > Poriferisodalis. The sequence goes on along the minus strand of JAJECP010000035.1, from coordinate 62,964 downwards.
AAGCTGTTCTGTCATGTGCCCAGTGTGATCGGGGGGTGTGACACGAATAGCCCCCACTGCGCCTCGGACGCACTGCCAAGCCGCCTCACGGAATCGTCGCGACTCCGCTCACTAGCCTGCGCGCCGTGACCGACAATCGACACGACTGGCGCTACGGCATCACCGTTCCCTTCGATGATCCCCTTCACGCCCAAGCCGACCTCTACCGCGAATTCGCAGATCTCGGTTACACCGAGTTCTGGAGTTCGGAGGCCGATGGCACCGACGGGTTCACCCCGCTGGTGCTGGCCAGCCAATGGGTGCCCGATGTGCGGCTGGGCATCGCCATCATCCCGGCCTTCACCCGCGGCCCTGCATTGCTGGCCCAGCAGACCGCAGCCATCTGCGAGGCGGCGCCGGGACGCTTCGCCATGGGCATCGGAGCATCGTCCAACGTCATCGTGGAACGCTGGAACGGCATTCCCTTCGACGAGCCGTTCAAGCGAACACGTGACACCGCTCGATTCCTGCGCCAGGCGCTCACCGGCGAGCGGATCAGCGAGACCTACGACACGTTCGATATCAGCGGCTTTCGCCTCGGCCGCCCGCCCGAGGTGCAGCCGCCGATCCTGCTGGCAGCCCTGCGGCCCGGCATGCTGCGGCTGGCCGGCAGCGAGGGCGACGGCGCCATCATCAATTGGCTCTCGGCCGACGACGTTGCCACCGTCCGTCCGTATGTCGATGAGGGCGGTGACGGCAAGGAGGTGGTCGCCCGGATCTTCGTGTGCCCCAATCCCGATGCCGACGTGGCTCGGGCGGGCTTCAAGCGGGCGATCGCCGCGTATCTCAATGTTCCCGTCTATGCCGAGTTCCATCGCTGGCTCGGCAGGGGCGAACTGCTCGCCGCCATGTGGGAGCGCTGGTCTGAGGGCGACCGTCGAGGGGCGCTCGAGGTGATCGACGACGACGTTGTCGACGAATTGCTGGTGCATGGCCCGCCAGAAGCCTGCCGGGAGCACATCGACCGCTATCACGCGAACGGTGTCGACGTATCGGCTATCTCGATCATGCCGTTCGGCGGCATCGACCCAGTCCAGGCCGCCCGCGACCTGTCGCCCGCCGCTCGTAGCTAGCCGGCTCATTCGCTGGGCTGCCCAGGCGCGTAACCTCCCGGTGAGCCCGGATCGGGCTCACCTGTCCGCGCATTCTTCAAGGAGCAGACATGGACCTCGAGACGATCACCTACGAAGTGCGTGACGGCGTCGCGCATGTGCGGTTCAACCGACCGGAGGGCGCCAACGCCGTCAACCCCCAGTTCTCACGCGAGCTGCGGGCCGTCATGCTCGAGATCGAGTTCGATGAGGCGGTCAAGGCAGCGTCGGTCACCGCGGAAGGCCGGGTGTTCTCGGCGGGCGGCGATCTGAAGGAGTTCCACGCAGCGGGCGACGGCCTGCCCCAGCTCGCGTCGGACATGGTCATCGACCTGCACGCGGCGATCAACAAGATGAACCGCACGCCCAAGCCGTTCGTCGCGGGCGTGGGCGGCAGTGTCGGCGGGGCCGGCATGTCGCTGGCCGCCTCGTTCGACTTGGTGATAGCGGGCGAGTCGGCGAAGTTCACCATGGCCTACACCCGGGCCGGCGTGACTCCCGACGGCACGTCGTCGTACTTCCTGGCGCGCCACATCGGGCTGCGCCGGATGCTCGACCTGACGCTCACCAACCGCGTGCTGTCTGCGGAGGAAGCCGAGCAGTGGGGCCTGGTCAACCGTGTCGTGCCCGACGATGAGGTCGACGCTGCCACCGCCGAGTTGGCCCAGTCGCTGGCCGACGGCCCGGCGTGGGCGCTGGGCCACGCCAAGCGGGTGATCTACAACGGCATCGACTCCCCGCTCGAGCAGGCGGGCGAGTTCGAAGGCAAGACGATTACCGACGCCATGCTGACCCATGACGGCCGTGAGGGCATCGCTGCCTTCGTGGAGCGCCGCGCGCCGAACTTCACCGGCAACTAGGAGCACGAACCATGCCCCCCCAGGAGATCACAGCAGAGCCATTCCCCTGGCTGGACACCAGCCGGTATTCATTCTCTCAGGGCATCGACGCTTCGGGAGCTGCATGGCTGGCGGGGCAGACCGCCGGCGCGTACGACGCCGAGTCCGGCCGGGTCACCGTGCGCGGCGACGGCGCCGAACAGGCCAGCGTGTGCTGGGCCAAGGTGGAAGCAGTGCTCGACGCAGCCGGGCGAGACGTCAGCGACTGCTCTGAAGTGACCGAGTACATCACGGTGGCCGGGGCTCCTGAACGCGATGCGATTGCGGCCCAGCGGCCTCACAGCCTGGGTTCGGCGATGGGCGGCGTGCGCCCTGCGACATTCATCGTCGAATCGCTCGTGCGACCCGAGGCGCTGGTGGAAGTAGAGGTGGTAGCCGGGCAGGTCGACGGCTTGGTGAACGTGCCCCAGGTGCTGCCCGTCGACGACGACGGCAATGCGGTGCTGGAGGGCGATTTCGTCGGCCAGTGCGAGTGGGCGCTCGAAGAAGCCGGCCGCCGGCTCGAGCCCCACGGCATGGACTTGAGCAACGTCGTACGAATCGTGCAGCAGACCACCGCGGCCACCCGCCGCCAGTACAACGAGACCGCGGAGGCACGCCGGCGGCTGCTCGCACCGCAGTTCCCGTCATCAACGGGGTTGCTGATGCCTGAGCTTCCCCATCCCGGGGCGCTCGTGGCGCTCGATGTGTGGGCGTCGGCGCATCCCAAGGCGGTGGTGCCCTACTTGGCTGACGCCTACTCGTCACTCACCTTCAGCCCCGCCGTGGAGGCCGGCGGGCTGCTGTTCATCTCCGGCACCACGGCGTTCAATCTCGGCACCGGAGAGACTGTTGCCGAGGGCGACATCGGCGGGCAGGCCGAGTTTGTCTACGGAGAGATCGCCGCCATCTGCGAGATGGCCGGCACCTCCATCGACAACCTCGTCAAGACGGTCGAATACGTGACGCCCGACGGCGTCGGCGACTACCGGGCCGTCGGCGAGGTGCGCCAGCGCATGATGGGCCGGCCATTCCCCGCCTCGACCGGTGTCGTGGTGTCGGGGCTGCTGAGCCGCCGGTGGCTGATCGAGGTGGAAGCCGTCGCCTTGATGCCCTGAGAGGCTGAGCAGGGTCTGGGCGCTCGCCATGACGCAGTTGCTGACTCCCGACGTGCGTGCTGCGCTCGGCTCGACGTACACCTATGCGGCGCCCGAGCCGCTCAGCCGGGCGTCCATTCGCTATTTCGCGTTGGCCATCGGTGCCGATCCCGGGCGGTGGACCGACGAAGCGCCGCCGACGCTCATCTGCGAGACAGCGCAGCTGACCGGTCGGGCCGTTCCTGACGGGAATTCGTATCTCGGGCACACCTGGGAGCTTCCGCTGCCGGTGCCATGCGCCATGTTCCGCGGGGGCAACGACTACCGGTTCGAGCGGCCTGCCCGCTTCGACGACGTCATCACCACGACGTGGACGTTGACCGATGCGACCGAGCGGCTCGACCGTGCCGGCGGATCGCTGCTGCTGGTCACCGCCGAGGCCCGCTACACCGCGGGCGACGAACTGCTCGCCACGAACACCGAGACGATGATCTTCCGACCGATCGAGCCTGCGGCCGCCGACGCCGGGGACGAACATGCCGATGCCACGCCGCCTGCAGACGATGAGCGATCCCGAGACCCTGCGGGGGAGACCGCGGAGGTGGCGGCGGGAAAACGACTCCAAGATTCGGCAGCCGATGGCGCGACGGCAACGGCGGAACCCGCGGCGGACCATGCCGACGGCGCCACGCCGCTGCCACGTCAACGTTTGACCCCCGGCCGGTCGCTGCGGCCGCTGCATCGACACATCGCCTTGGCGGACATGGTCGCCTACGGCGCCGCCACGTGGGACTGGCATCGCCTGCACTATGACGAGGCGCACGCCCGCCGGCTGGGCGCTCCGGCACCACTGGTCGACGGCCAGATGCTGGGGGCGCTGCTGGCCGAGTGCGTGCTTCGGGCCGCAGGCCCCGGCGCCCGGCTGGTCCGGCTCTCGTACCGCAACCGTGCGCCGGTGCGCGCCGGCGAGACGGTGGTCGGCGCTGGCACGATCGCGACATCCGACGATGCAGGCTTCAGCGTCGACATGTCGGTCTCGGTCGGCGAGCAGCTTGTCGTGGCGCCGGCATTCGCTCAGCTCGCCTGGACGTCCGGCTGACACGGCCCGAATGCCGCCAGCCTCCTAGCATCGGGCGCCGACACGGCGCCGACAAGAGGGGGCACAACGTGGACTTCTCCATGAGCGACGAGCAGGCGCTGATCGTCGAGACCGTTCAGCGTTTCGTCGAGAGCGAGATCATCCCCCTCGAGGCCGACCTCGACCCCGACGCCGGCGAGCTTGAGCCCGACGATGCGGCCCGGCTCACGCAGATGACCCGCGACATGGGCTTCTACGGGCTCGACATTCCCGCGGAGTACGGCGGGCCGGGTCTCGACACCACCACCCGCGCGCTCATGGCCATCGAGATGTCCAAGCACCGAGCCGGGCTCTACAACCCCTGCTACGGGGTGTTCGGCGGCGCAGGCCTGGCGCAGCTCTACGAGGCCACCGACGAACAGAAGGAGCGCTGGCTGTACCCGACCCTGCGCGGCGAGAAGATGGGCTGTTTCGCCCTGACCGAGCCGTCGGGAGGGTCCGACCCCGGCCGGGCCATTCGCACCCGGGGCTACAAGGACGGCGACGAGTGGGTGCTGAACGGCTCGAAGCTGTTCATCTCCGGTGCCGACAAGGCCGACTACGCACTGCTGTTCGCCCGTACGTCGGACGATCCGGGGCGCAACGGGGTGACGGCGTTCATCGTCGACACCGACACGCCCGGGTTCAACGTGCGCCGCGTGGTGCACACCCTGCGGGCCACCCGCTACGCCACCGAGCTGGAGTTCACCGACATGCGGGTGCCCGAGAGCCACGTGCTCGGCGAGGTGAACGGCGGATTCGGCATCGCCAACGACCGGCTGAGCCGTCAACGCATCCCGTACGCAGCGGGCTGCCTGGGGCCGGCGATCATGGCGCAGGAGATGGCAATCGAGTGGGCCCGCAGCCGCGAGACGTTCGGATCGGTGCTGGCCGAGAAGCAGGCGGTGCAGTGGATGATCGTCGACAACGAGATCGACATCCGCCACGGGCGCTGGTGCGTGCTGGAGGCGGCCCAGAAGGCCGACCGCGGTGAGCGTTTCCGCACCGAGGCCGCGATGGCCAAGCTCGTCGCCTCCGAGGCCGCCGGGCGGGTGGTCGACCGCTGCATCCAGATCCACGGCGGCATCGGCGTCACCAAGGACCTGCCGCTGGAGCGCTGGTACCGCGAGCTGCGCATCCGCCGGATCGGAGAGGGCCCCAGCGAGGTGCAGCGGCTGATCATGGCCCGCGACATCCTCGGCGGCAGCTTCAAATGAGCGAATCGGACACCGGGGCCGGCGAGCCGGCCCGACCGCTGCCGCTCGACGGCGTGGTCGTGCTGGACCTCGGCCAGATCTACCAGGGGCCCTACGCCGGTCTGCTGCTGGCGTACTCGGGAGCGCGCGTCATCAAGGTGGAGCATCCCCGGGGCGAGGCCCTGCGAGGCCACAGCCACCAGCTGCCCTTCGCCATGCTCAACTCGTCGAAAGAGATCGTGTCGTTGGATCTCAAGTCGCCGCGCGGCCGCGAGCTGTTCATCCAGCTCGCCGGCGGCGCCGATGCGGTGCTGTGCAACTTCGCCCCCGGCGTTCCCGAGCGGCTAGGGATCGACGCCGAGACGCTCTGGCAGACGAACCCCAAGCTGGTGTTCGCCCAGGCCAGCGGCTACGGCCTCGACGGCCCGGACGCTCAGCGGACTGCCATGGACGTCACCGTTCAGGCGCACATGGGCGTGATGAGCATCAACGGCTTCGCGGACCGCCCGCCGGTGAAGTCCGGCGCGACGTTCATCGACTTCCTCGGCGGCACCCACCTGTACGGCGCCGTCGTGACGGCGCTGTTCGAAGCGCAGCGAACCGGCCGCGGTCGCCTGGTGTCTACATCGATGGCCGAGGCTGCCTACTACACGCTCACCACTTCGTTGCAGGCGTGGCAGTTGCACGGCGTGACCGGGCGCATGGGCAACCGCAATGCCGCCATGAGCGTCTCGCCGTCCAACGTGTATCCGTGCAGCGACGGTCACATCGCGTTGATCGCGGCGATGAATTCGCACTGGCGATCCGTGCTGGAGGTGATCGGCCGAGCCGACCTGTTGGGCGACGAGCGCCTGCGCAGCAACGCCGGTCGCTGCGAGCACATGGACGAGGTGGACGAGCTCGTGACGGCCTGGACCTCTGGGCGCACCCGCGCCGAGGCGGCTGCGGCACTGTCGGCGGCGGGCGTGCCGGTGGCGGAAGTCCGCGAAGTCACCGACGTCGTGCATGACGACCACATGATCGAGCGCGGATTCCTGCAATGGACCGAGCTGGATGGCCTGGGCGAGATCCCGCTGGCGCACAGCCCGCTGCGCTGGCACGGCTCGGACATGCGCGAGGTAGAGCCCTACCGGCCTGTCGGCGCCGACAACGAGGCGATCTACCGCGAGTTCTGCGGGCTCGAAGCCGACGACCTCGCTGCGTTGGCTGCCGAACGCATCATCTGACCCGCCAGGGCGCCGACCGCTCAGGAGCCTTCGTTGCCAAACCAGCCGTCGTGCAGGCGTGCGTATATGCCGGTTTCCATGAGCTCCAGCAACGCCAGGTTGAGACGCTCGCGCAGCTCAGCATTGTCCTCGTCGACCATCAAGCCGTAGCGGACTCGCTGGAAGTCCGATCCGACCGTCACCACATCTCCGCCGCCCAGGTGGGAGGCGTAGTAGTGCAGCACGGGCGCGTCGAACACCACCGCCTCAACCTCCCCCTCTGACAGCAATTCGTACGCGGCGTCGATCTCATCGACGACGACCGGGCCGACGCCGATCGACGGGAGGTAGGTCTCGCCGGCGGAGTGCTTGACTGTGGCGACTCGCCGGCCTGACAGATCCGCCGGTCCGGAGATCTCCGACCGCAGCTCGTTCACGGCCAGCGACGATGCGATAGCCGCGGTGAAGCTGGCGAACACCAGTGTTCCCAAGGCGATCCACAGCAGTGCCAGCACTCGGCCCCGATTGCCGCGGGCCACCTTGTCGCCGTAACCGACCGTGCTCATGGTGACAACCGACCAGTAGAAGGAATCCCAGATCCCCCTGCGATAGGGCACGGCGAAATCGGGATTGTGACGGCGCTCGAGCAGCCAGATCAGATGGGCGGCAATGAGCACAGCTAACGCAAACACCCCGAGGAGCCACGGCAGGTCCGATGACGCGATTGCCGTGAAGAACGTCGCGATCCGGTCGCCGACGTTGCGGGAAGACTCGGCAGTAGTGAGGATGCTGAGACCCGAGTCGAGCACCGGCACCGAGAAGTCGATGTCTTGTTCGCGATGAGCTGTGACCGCTGTACCGCCGAGGCCGACATCGGCGACGCCGCGCTGGATGTCGTCGATCTGCTTGGCAACCGTGTCCACCGCGTAGATCTCGGCCTCCATGCCGAGGTCGGCTGCGAGCAGTTTGATCAGCTCCACCTCGAAGCCGCTGTAGCTGGCGTTCTCGTAGATCACGAACGGCGGCAGGGCACGGGCGGCCACGGAGAGCGTGCCGCCCACCGGCGCTTCGTCGCGTCCGGGCCGCACTTCCACCGCAGCGGGATCGGCAGCCCGGATCCACTCGCGGACTGTCGCCAGGTTGGATTGCACCCAGTCCTCAGCATGTCGGCGGATGTCGGCCGGGTCACCTCCTTCGGTGATCATGCGGGCGTTCTGCGCCGAGATGTCCTCCAGCGGGATGGCGATCTCCTCCAGCAGCCTCCGGATGGCGGGATTCGCCTTCAGGAAATCTGAGTTGGCGACCGCTCGAATGTCGTTCGGAGGCCAACCGGTCTGGCACGGGTCGTCGGCGCAGCCGGGAAGCCCCGCGACGAATGTGCGATCAATTGCGGCTGCTTGGTCGTCGGGCAATGACGGGAACGGCGTTTCCAGCCAGACGACATCGGTGCCTGGAACAAGCTCGCCGACCGTCCAATTGGGCGTCCAGGAGAAATACAGGACCGGCTGGCCGGCTCGATGGCGGGCGATGGTTTCGGTGATCAGCGGCGAGTAGTCGCCTTGGATGTGCTCGACGGTGTCGGTGAGACCGTATGCGTCGAGATGGTGGTCGATCGTCTGTGCGCACGACCACCCGACATTGCAGCCCACTAGGTCAGCTCGCCCGTCGCCGTCCCGGTCGAACAGTGCCGCGAGCGATGGATCGGCGAGGTCGCTCAGATCGGCGATGCCGTGGGCGGAGGCGGTGCTCGCGTCGATGAAGTAGCCCTGCAGCGCACCGTCGTCTACTGCCGTGCCGACCACCTCCACCGGGGCATCGGAGGCGATGTGGGCATCATGCAGCGGGAACCAGCCGTTGGCCCACAGGTCGACATCGCCGGCAGCGACCGCCTCGTAGAACTCCGCGTTGTCCATGGTCACCGGGCCCTCGACGGCGTAGCCGAGTCGCTGGAGCAGCAGGCGGTAGACCTCCGCTTGGAACCATCCCGTGTCCCACGTAGCACGGGCCAGGCGGACGACCGGTTCGTCGGCGGACGTTTGTGCCTGTGCCGCCGGGGCCAATCCCATGAACAACCCAGCGAGGAGCAGTGTCACTGCCGAGCGCGCGCACACCGAGCGCAGCCGGGCGCCAGCGAAGCTCCGGCGCCTTTCTCGGACTTGCTGGGCCGTTGATGGTGAACAGCGTTCATCCCGACCATTCACGCGAACTACGTTAGGTCTCAGGCCGCGAGACGATCGCCGGCTCCAACGCGATCTGTCTCGGGCCTTCTTGGGGGAATTTGGGGGCCCGCTATGGACGACGCGCAAACGGAGGCTGAGGGGGATCCGCGGATCCACCGCAGTCCTGACGACACCGACGTCAATCTGACCGAGGCGACGCTCGCCTTGCACGATTGGGAGGAAGAGGAGGAACGCCGCCGCGACGACGCGATCCACAACCGCAAGCCACTGCAGGGTCTGCAGATCGATCCGGACATCGACTTTTACCCCGAAGTGGCCGACCGGGAACCGGGTGACCGCAACATCGTGCGTGCCGGCTTCGACATCCATCCCCAAGTCACGTTCTGGTCGTCGGGAATCCTGCTGGCCTTCATCCTGCTGTCGATCTTCGTCGACGGCACCCAGGATGTGTTCAGCTCAATCCTCGACTTCATCAACGAGAAGCTCGGCTGGTTCTACATCCTCGACTTCAACATTTTCCTGATCGTTGCGATCTACTTCGCGTTCAGCAGGTACGGGAAGATCAAGCTGGGCGGCCCGTTCGCTTTGCCGGAGTTCTCCACGGTCTCGTGGTACGCGATGTTGCTGTCGGCGGGCTTGGGCATCGGGCTGATGTTCTGGGGGGTTGCCGAGCCGATCTTCCACTTCATGTCGCCGTCCCCGTTCTTTGAGGGCATCGAGGCTGGAACCGGCGCGGCGGGGCAGGCGGCGCTCGCGACCACCTATCTCCACTGGGGGATCCATGGCTGGGCGCTATATGGGCTGGTTGCGCTGGCTCTGGGCTTCTTTGCCTACAACCGGGGCCTGCCCCTGACATTCCGCTCGATCTTCTACCCGATCCTCGGCAAGAAGATCTACGGCACGTGGGGCAACGTCATCGACATCCTGACGGTCATGGCCACGCTGTTCGGGTTGGCCACATCGCTCGGCTTCGGCGCAAGCCAGGCATCAGCGGGCCTGAACAAGCTGTTCGGACTTCCTGACGAGCAGTGGTTCCAGGTGCTCCTGATCGTCGGCATCACGTTCTTGGCGACCATATCGGTGGTTGCCGGGCTCGACGCCGGCGTGAAACGGCTCAGCGAACTGAACATCTGGCTGGCCGGCGCCTTCCTGATCTTCGTGCTGCTGGTCGGCCCGACGCTGTTCATCTTGTCGTTGTTCACGCAGAGCGTCGGAAACTACATCCAGGTCCTGCCGGAGTTCGCATTCTGGAATGCGGCCTTCTCTGAGACGCAATGGCAAGCGTGGTGGACCATCTTCTATTGGGGATGGTGGATCTCGTGGTCGCCATTCGTCGGAATGTTCATCGCTCGCATCTCCAAGGGCCGCTCGGTGCGCGAACTGCTCCTGGGCGTGATCGTCCTGCCGTCGATCCTGTGCTTCCTGTGGATGGCGGTCTTCGGAGGCTCTGCCATCCACCTGCAGCAGAATGGGCTGCGCGACGTGGCAACCGCAGTGAACGACAACGTCGCCACCGCCCTGTTCGACATGCTGGAGTCGTTCCCGCTCACCGGCATCGTCTCGTTCGTCGGCGTGCTGTTGTTGGTGTCGTTCTTCGTGACGTCGTCGGATTCAGGCTCGTTGGTCGTCGACCATCTCACCTCCGGAGGCAAGCTGGATTCGCCGAAGCCCCAGCGGGTCTTCTGGGCGTGCATGGAGGGCGCGGTGGCAATTGCGCTGCTCATCGGCGGCGGATTGAGCGCTCTGCAGACGGCGGCTGTCTCGATCGGACTGCCGTTCGCGCTGATCCTGCTGATCATGTGCTGGAGCTGCAAGAAGGCGTTCGACGAGGAACTCGACCTGCTCGAGAGCCACTACGACGAGCAGATCTTCCGATCGCAGCACAGCGGATTGATCGCCACGGTCAAAGACCGCCTTCAGCACGGGCCGACACGGTGACCGGCCGCACACGGCAGCGAGGAGACAAGCAATGACAAAGCAACGACGCAGAAGTCTGATCTTGGTCGGCGCCTTGGTTGGTTTGGTTGTCGTCGCACTCGTCGTGATCTTCTCGAGCGAGGAGGAAGACGGCACGGTGCGCATGGCTCGGGCCAATTGGGACAGCGGCTATGCACAGGCGGAGATTTACGCCTCGCTCATCGAAGAGCTGGGCTACGAGGTGACCGATCCCTCCGAGCACGAGTTCGGACCGCTCAACTTCTACCCCGCCCTGAGGACCGGCCAATACGACCTGTGGGCCAACGGTTGGTTCCCCAACCACGACCTGTTCCTCGACTTCGAAACCGCCGCAGGGCTCTCGACCGAAGGCGAGATCGAACCGGTCGGTGTGCAGGTGGGCGGTGGCGGCCGAGAGGGGTACCTGGTCGACAAGACCACCGCCGACAGGCTGGGCCTGTCGTCGATGAGCCAGCTGTCCAACTCCTCAATCGCTGCGGAGTTCGACACCGACGGCGACGGCACCGCCGACCTGTACGGATGCAACGAGGACTGGGGATGTGCCCAGATCATTGATGGCCACATTGCCGACAGCGATTGGGGCGCCAATGTGGAGCAGGACTCGGGCAACTACAACGACCTCATCGGCGAGGTGCGAGCCCGCGTCGATGCTGGCCTGCCGGTGCTGTTCTACGGCTGGACTCCGAACTGGACCTACGCCGTTCTCACTCCCGGTGAGAACGTGGTGTGGCTGGACTCCGCGTTCGAAGTGAACGACATCCGGGCCGTCGCCAATGCCGATTTCCTCGACAGCCATCCAGACATTCGCAGCCTGCTCGAGCAGGTCAAGATCGATCTGGGATGGATAGCGACACAGAACGAGCGGATGGCAGCGGGTGGCTACACCCAAGAGCACATCCGTGCCGATGCAATGCAGTGGATTGAGGAGAACCGGGCCAGGGTCAACGGCTGGCTCGAGAACGCACGGGCTGCGTCCTAGGACTCAGCCCCCAGATGCCGCTGATCAGGCGGGGGAGAGCCTGCCGACGCGCTGTGCTTGGTCGCGCTGGGGTGCGGGAAGCTCGTCGTGGTCGGCGAGGTGCAGCATGAGCAGCTCGTCCCAACGGCTGCGGTAGTTGGAGGTGAACTCGAAGCGGAACTGAGTGGCACCGCCGTGCTGCTCCATTTCACGCCGGAGCGCGGACTGCATGCCGAAGAGCTCGTGTGCACCGGCATAACCCACCGACAGCACCCTGCCCTCGGCGTCGGCGACGTGATACACGCCGAGCTGCGAGGGCAGTGCGTCGATCGCCCCGTCATCGAGGCTCTGCCATGGCTTGTCGAGCCGGATACCCATCTGGCGTCGCCTTTCGGGTCAGGTCGTAATGGCGCGGGTGCGTCGATTGGCGAGGTGCGTGCCCCGGGGCCTATGCAGCCGCCACGACCGGCACGTCGGTCACTGCGGTGCCCATCAGGTCTTCGAAGTTCAGCCGGAAGAACTTCTCTTGCACGTCGGCGGGCAGGTGCTCCACTTCGCGGTCAAAACGCCGCAGCGGGTTGCGGCCGCCCTCCACGTGTGGATAGTCGGAGCTGAACATGCAGATCTCCGGCGCCGTGTTCTCGATGATCCAGCCGGTCGGCTCGGTGGGGTAGGGAGTGACCCGTACCTGTCGGTGCACGTACTCCGAAGGCCGCAGGCTGAGCTTGCCCAGCCGCTGCTCGTGCCGCTCGAAGGCGTCGAACGCTGCTTCGAGCTGGCGCAGGAAGCCTGGCACCCACACGGCGCCCAGCTCGATCACGCCGATCTTCAGCTCCGGAAAGCGCTCGAGCACGCCGTCGAAGATCAGCATCGACAGCGCCTGCAGCGGCGCGGCGGAGATCGCCATGTACGACACGGAGCGGAAGTTCTCGCCGCCGCCGTGGAAGTCGGGCTCGGGCGGCAGGCCGTTGTTGCGGTGCTGCGGCGGCATCACCAGGTCGGGCGTGGCCACGTGCATCACCACCGGGATGCCTGCTTCTTGGGCGGCCGCCCAGACGGGGTCGAAGCCGACGTGGCTGTGGGCGTGGTGCTTCGGCATGCGGTTGGGAATGAGCAGCGCCGCCGCGCCGTCTTCAATGGCCTGGCGGGCATGCGGCCCCGCTCGTTCGATGTCCTGCAGCGGCACCGAGCACACCGGCAGCAAGCGGGGATCTTCCGAGCAGAACGCGACCTGGGCCCGGTTCGCCGCCGTGGCTGCGGCATAGGTGAGGGCGGGCTCGGCAGCGTGCTCCATCTCCTCGATGAGCGTGTTGGGCATCGAGGGGAACACAAGCTGGCTGGCGAACCCCAGATCGTCGAGTGCTTGGGACCGATCGGCGGGATCCCAGGCGCCCGGGGCGATGTAGTTCTTGCGCAGCATCACCTCGGCCGCGGCGCCGGCGCGGAACTCCGGGTCGGCCTGGCGGGCCCGGGCCTTCTCGATGTCCGCGAACACCCTGTCGTTGTCGCCGATGGAGAAGTGGTCGAGCGCATACCGCGCCACCTCGGCAGAAGCGAACGGCTCCAGCCACTCCGGCGGCTCCATGGTGTGCGCATCCGCGTCGTGAATGATCCTGTCCTCGACATAGGCCATGCCGATGCCTCCCTGCGTTCCCGGCGCCGTACCCGACGATACTGGCGACTCCCGGCAACATTCCGAGCTCGGATCGGCTCGGATCAGGCGATCGCAAGCGACCTGACGTGTGCGGCCGTCCGTGGGGAGGCGTGTGGTCAGTTCTTGTGGAGTTCGGGGTTGATGCCTTCCCAGCGGCTCGGGTCGGCAACTCGCATCTCGATGGCGCCGGTGACGCTGTTGCGGATGAGCAGCATCCCTGAGCTTCCGGAGATGTCGCGGCCCTTCACGACCGAGCCGTCGGGCAGGGTGATCCGGCTTCCGGCGGTGACATACAGCCCTGCTTCGACCGTGCAGTTGTCGCCGAGGGCGATGCCGATGCCCGAGTTGGCGCCGAGCAGGCAGTGCTCGCCGATCGACACCCGCTCCCTGCCGCCGCCCGACAGCATCCCCATGGTGGAAGCGCTGCCGCCAAGGTCGGAATGCGCCCCGATGACCACGCCGGCAGAGATGCGCCCCTCGACCATGGCAGGGCCGAGCGTGCCGGCGTTGAAGTTGACGAAGCCCTCGTGCATGACCGTGGTGCCGTCTGCCAGGTGGGCGCCGAGCCGCACCCGGTCGGCATCGCCGATGCGGACGCCCTGAGGAATCACGTAGTCGACCATGCGCGGGATCTTGTCCACCGCCGTCACGCTGACGGGGTGGGCGAGCGCAGCGGCCGCAGTGCGCAGATTGTCGACCCGTTCGGGAAGCACGGGCCCGCCACTGGTCCACGCGCAATTGGTCATCAGGCCGAACATGCCGTCGAGGTTGGCGTCGTGAGGCTGGATCTCACGACGGCTCAGCAGGTGCAGCCGCAGGTACGCATCAGCCAGGTCTGCCGGTGGAGCATCGAGATCGTCGATCGTGACCGTGACGGTCTCGCCCACATTCACGCCGAGCTCCACCGCCAAGCACGAACGGGCCGGCGGCGAGTCCTCCGTCGCCCCTTCCGGAAACCAAGCGTCCAGCCGCGTTCCTGTAGCGGCGTCCACATAGCTGTGCCCGACTGCGCTGATGCTGCCCGAGTTGCTCCCCGATGTATTCACCTGCGCATCCTGCCACCGCAACGCCGCAATCACGCTGCTGCGCACTGACTGTGTGCTCGGAGGAACGCTCTCTCATGCACACCGCTAGCGGGCGCAGGGCTAGCGCGGCGGCAGACGGACGATTTCAATCCGGCGGCTGCTGTCGAGCAGTTGCCGTGCCAGGTCGCGCACATCGGCTGTACTGATTTCGCCCACTGCCTCTTCGATTGACCGAGCCCACGGCACGTTGTCGTGGCCGATGGCCTCGCGCATCAACAGCAGGTAGGGAGGAAACAGCCGACCGCCGAAGTGCGCATCGTTGGCGACGATGCTGATTGCCTGCTCGAGGTCAGAGATGCTCGGGCCCTCCGACGCGAGCTGTCGTATCACGTCGTCGATTCGCTGCTCGATTGCCGGTATCGCATCGCCAGGGCCGGTGGCCGAGATATAGGCGTACAGCCCCGGCACCGGCCGGTACTGCGGCACGCTCCAGATGTAGACCGCGTACGTCTGCCCCAAGTCCTCTCGTACCCACTGCACGAGATGCTCATTGAGAATCGCTGTCAGCACGTCGGACGTTGCGACCAGCTCGGGCGACAGATCGGTGGGGAGTTCGAAGTGATACTCGAGGCCTGATTCGGCAAGAGTGTCCGCAGCGACCTCCATGCGCGTCGGGCCCTCGGGATGCGGGGGCCTGCGGTCGAACCCCGGGTCAGGCGTCCTGGCAGGCAACGTGCCGATGTAGCTCTCTGCGAGCTCCCGTACCTTCGAACTCACCACGTTGCCGGTGACTGCGATGACCAGATCGTCGACGCCGACGAAGCGATTGCTGTAGAGCGTCAGCAGGCCATCGGGCGTCATGGCCTCGACTTCGGCTGCAGTCGGACTCACCCTGAAGTACTCGTTGTCGCCGAAGCGTGCCGTCGCGTAGGCGGCCCGGGCTTGGCGGCCCGACGAAGTTCCCATCTCTGCTACCGCATTGCGCGCACTCTGCTGGGCACCGCGCGCTGCGGTCTCGCTCACCCTGGGTTCGGTGAGCAGCAGATGGACGTATGCCAACATCGTCTCGAGACCTGCTGTGTTGACATAGCCGAAGAAGCCCTCGGCCGTGTGCTCGATGAACGGTGTCAGCTGGACATCTGCCTGTTCCAACTTTGCGCGGACTTGTGATGCCGAAAGTTCGCCGACGCCGCTGGCCATCACGGCCTCGAGTGCGAATGGCGCCAGCGCAGCGCTGCCCGGAGGCAGCTGCGAGAGGCCGCCACGGGACTCAGCAAAGAAATGAACAGAGCCAGGCGCCGAATTGCCCTGTTCGTACACGACCCGAGCACCGTTGGGGAAGGTCCATTCATGGATGGTGCGATGGCCGTTCGGCTGCTGCCTCGAACTCACCGGGTCCACGGCATCCGGACGCTTCATGAGCTCGCTGATGACTGCATCGATGGGTGTCGGGGCCGCGGGCGCAGCCGATGCGATCGCCGATGCGAGTTCGTCTGTCGACGGCAGCGCGGATTGGTCCGACCCGGCTGCCACCACGACCGGTTGGGATCTCGCGAGAACCCATTGGTGATAGCGATTCAAGCCCTCGAGCGAAATGCCATGGAGAGTCTGGATTGCGCTGGCCAGCCAATCGTCTGCGTCGCGCAGATCTTTGCCCCCGACGAAGTGGTCCGCATAGTCCTGCGCGTACCGGAAATCGCTGCGCGATTGCCGATCCTTCGACTCGTCGTTGAGTTGTGCCCGAATACTGCCCATCGCCTGCGCCAACTCGACATTGGTGAACGGGTGCACCGCCGTTCCTGTCACCACGGACCAGAAGTCGGTGACGGCCGCTCCGAGTTCGGGCCCCTGCAGCTCGGCCGAGTGGTACCGGACCCACCGAGCGGGAGCCTGCTCGCGGACGAGCGGCGAGTTCGCCTGGGACAGCGTGCCCGCCTCGTGTGCCCGGGACAGCCGGGCATTCAGCATGCTCAGCAGCAGCCGGTCGAGGACGTTGAGCGCCTCGCCGCACGCGGTGCCTTCCGGCCAAGCAGGAGTCAGCCAGCTGATGGTGGCGTAGGGACTGCCGATGTCGGGATGCACGGCCGAGGCGAACCGGGGGCCGTCGGCGATCGGCGCCGCCCACGCCTCCTGGCTCGGGACGGAAGCCTCAGCACGCAGCCTGCGGAAATGGCGTTCGATATGCGCTTCAAGTTCGTCCACCTCGAGATCGCCGACTGCGATCACTGCCATGTTCGAGGGCACGTACCAGGTGTCGTAGAACTGCCGAAGCTGCGCGGGGGAGATGCCCGCGAGCGAGGCTGCGGTGCCGCCGATGCGGTCGCCCTCGTACGGCGTGCCTTCGAACATCAGGTCTGTCGTCACTCGGCTGACGTGCCCGAAGGCTGAGCCATCTCGCAGGTCGAGCTCGTTCTGGACGATGCCGCGCTCCGCCTCGACCTCGCTCGTGCTGATGCTGGCGAATGACGCCCACTGGCTCAGGATCTCGAAGGCCACTGGCACTTTGTCGACGAGCCGTTCGGTGCCGCTCGTGCTGATCGACATGATGTACACGGTCGAGTCGTATGACGTGAATGCGTTCTCGTCCGGGCCGAACTCGACGCCGATGTCGCGCAGTGCTTGGTGCAGTTCGTTGCGCGGGTACAGATCAGTCCCGTTGAAGAGCATGTGCTCGACGAAGTGAGCAGTTCCTTCGGCACCGTCCGGGTCGGTGACGCCGCCGGCCCTGACGACCAGACGCAGATCCAAGTGGCCTGCGGGAACATCGTTCGACCTCGCGTAGTACGTGAGGCCATTGTCGAGCCGGCCCAGCACGAGCTCGTCGTCGCGCGGCAGTGGCTCGCCGCCAGACAGGCACTGCTCGGCAACGTTCGTGACCGAGTCGTCTCCGGCCAATTCCAGCGGTGCTGGCTCGGACTCAGGGACGGTCGATCTCGTCGATCCGTCGCCGCCTCCCGTGCACGACGAGACTGCCAGCGCCGTGACAGCGAGCAGCGCGACGGCGGAGGTGCCGGTCGAACGCTTGCGGCGCTTGGGCATTCCTGTTCTCTAGCCGGTCGCAGCGCCAGCGCGGTGTTGCCCGTGCGATGCCGCCGTGCTGCAGAGCGCCGCGAGGCGCCCGTCCGCTGCGAGGGGGCGCTGCGCGCCGGTAGTTTCGGGGCATGAAGACACCTGTGTGCGAGATGCTGGGCTGCGACGTTCCGATCGTCGCATTCACCCATTGCCGGGACGTGGTGGCGGCAGTGACCAAGGCGGGCGGCTTCGGCGTGCTCGGCGCAGCCGGTCACACGCCCGAACAGCTCGACATCGACATGGGGTGGATCCAGGACGAGGTGGGCGGCCGGCCCTTCGGCGTCGACATCATCGTGCCCGCCAAGTACGAGGGCAAGTCTGAGGGCGAGCTGTCGGTCAAGGACCTCAAGGCGATGATCCCGCCGGCGCACCGCGACTTTCTCGACGACATGATGGAGCGCTACGACGTCCCGCCGCTGCCGGCTGAGGACAAGCCCGGCGCCATTGCCGGAGACGCCGAGCCGCCCATGACCTACGCCCAGGCGGTGCCGCTCATGGACGTGGCGTTCTCGTACCCGATTCGGCTGGCTGTGAACGCGCTCGGCCCGCCGCCGCCCGACATGATCGCTCGGGCGCACGACAACGACGTGCTGGTGGGGGCGCTGGCCGGCAAGAAGGTGCACGCCGAGCGCCATGTCGCTGCGGGCGTCGACATCGTGATCGCCCAGGGCCATGAGGCCGGCGGCCACACCGGCGACATCGCCACGATGGTGCTGGTGCCCGAGGTGGTGGATGCCATTGCGCCGGTGCCCGTGCTGGCAGCGGGCGGCATCGGCAACGGGCGTCAGGTAGCTGCCGCGCTGGCACTCGGCGCCCAGGGCGTGTGGTGCGGGTCGGTCTGGCTCACCACCCAGGAAGCCGAGACGCATCCCGTCGTGAAGGACAAGTTTCTGGCGGCAGGCTCGTCGGACACGCTGCGCTCACGCTCTCGCACGGGCAAGCCGGCCCGCCAGCTCCGCTCGGCCTGGACCGACGAGTGGGAGGGCGAGAACTCGCCGGGCACGCTCCCCATGCCGCTGCAGCCGATGCTGATCGGCGCTGCCAGCCGCCGCATCGACCGGGCCGCCATGAACCCGTCCAATACGGGCGCGGTCGAGCTCGCCAACTACTTCGTCGGCCAGGTGGTCGGGCAGCTCAATGAGTCGATCTCGGCCACGCGGGTCGTCGAGGAGATGATCAGCGAGTATCTCGACGTCATGGAGCGCTTCGAGCAGCTCAACGCCTGAGCGCGAGACGCAGCCCAGGCAATCTCGCAAGAGGGGGACAGACATGGAGACCATGACCGGACGCGTCGCGGTGGTGACCGGGGCCGCATCGGGGATCGGCAAGGCCCTGGCACTGGGATTTGCCGGCGAGGGCGCCAACGTGGTGCTGGCCGACATCGAGGAAGAGCCGCTGCGTGCCGCCGAGGCCGAGGTGGCCGGCCACGGCGTCGAGACGCTCGGCGTCATTACTGATGTGACCGACGCCGACTCGGTGGGCGCGCTGGCGCAGGCCACCATCGACCGCTTCGGCGCCGTGCACATGGTGTGCAACAACGCCGGCGTCGGCGGGGGAGGGCTGATCCGCAACCAGCAGCTCGTCGACTGGAAGTGGGTGGTGGACGTATGCCTGTGGGGCGTGATCCACGGCGTGCATCACTTCCTGCCCCATCTCATCGAGGCCGAGGAGTCCCACATCATGAGCACCGCCTCGGTGGCCGGGCTCATGTCGGTGCCCGGCCTCGGCCCCTACAACGCCGCCAAGTACGGCGTGGTGGCGATCATGGAGACGCTGCACCTCGAGATGCAGCGCGACCGCAACGCCGATGTGGGCGTGTCAGTGCTGTGCCCCGGCGTGGTGCGCACCAACATCGCCACGGCCCAGCGGAACCGGCCCGAAGAGCTGCGCCGTGAGCGCCGGCCTCGACCGGAGGGCGAGGCACCGTCGGAGACCGCGGACGCTCGCCGCCGCAACGCCAATATCGCCGCTGCGCTGGAACGAGGCATGGACCCATCCGAAGTGGCCGCCAAGGTGATCGAGGCCATGTATGAGCGACGCTTCTGGGTGCTGTCGCATCCCGAGCTGCTGGCTGATGTCAACCACCGCAACCAGCAGCTCGCCGACCTCGAGAACCCGACGATCTACACGAGCTTCACCGACGGCGAGCAGTAGCCGGAAGCGCCTCCTGCGGCGCTCAGCGGCTGTCAGCGAGCATCTGCACGGGCAGTTGATCCTCTGGCGGCGCCGGCCGCAGCGCGTACACGAGCGCCCTGATCAGCATCGTCGCGAACAGAATGGCGACGGCCGTCAGGGCCATTGATGCGCCGCCCGCGAGCCGATGGTGATAGCTCAGCAGCAGGCCGACATAGACCGACACCGCTCCAATCAGCACCGCTACGACCATGATGAGCGGCACACGCCGCAGGAACATCGAGGCGGTCGCTGGCGGGGCGATCAAGAAGGCCATGACGAGCAGGCTTCCGACTACTTGGAACGAACCCACGATGGTGACGGCCAGCAACGCCATGAGTACACCGTGCGTGAGGCGTGGGCGAAGCCGGGCCATCTCTGCTTGTACCTCGCAAAACGTCATCACGAAGAACGCCCGATAGAAGACGACTGCACCGCCGACAGCCACCACGGCAACCACCACCTGGCGCACGAGGTCTGTGTTCTGCACGCCGGTGATCGAGCCGAACAGGAAGCGGTCGATGTCGCCGGTGCCGGCGGCTGCCCCCGACGACATGATCACCACGGCGAGCGCCAGCAGTCCCACGAACAGCACGCCGATGGAGGTGTCCTCGGAGAGGGGCGAAATGCGCGGGATGAACGAGATGGCACTCACCATCACAATTGCCGCTACTAGAGCGCCGAGGCCCGTGTCGAAGCCCACGATGAATGCAATCGCGATGCCGGGAAGCACCCCGTGCGCCAGGGCGTCGCCGAGGAAGTTGAGGCTTCGCAGCACCACCCAGGTGCCCACCATCGAGGTGGTCAGCACCGCGAGCAGTCCCGCGGCCAGCGCCTTGGTCATGAACGGGTTGGAGGTGAACGGCTCGATCCACCAGCCCATCGGATCGGTGAGGAACGTCATGTCATCCCCCTGATGGGCTGGTGGTCGGCTCGCCCCTGGTCAGGGGTGGTGTCGCCGCAACGCTAGATCCCTCAACCCAGCGCATCCGCAATTGCTTGTGCGTTGAACCTCAGCATTCCGATCAGCGTGTCGCCGTCTTCACCCTCCGGCGCGAGGCTGCCAGTGAGCAACTGCACCACGTTGATGTTGCCTGCGGCGGTTGCCAAGGCCTGGATATCGGCATCGGAGTGTGTCGTCTCCGAGAACACAGCGGGCACGCCTTCGTGCTCGATGATCTCGGCCAGCTCCTCCAGCAGAGCGGGGTTGGTCTCGGCTCCCGTAGAGAGCGAGGGAATCACGGTGCCCACGATCTCGAAGCCGTAGCGGTCGGCGAAGTATCCGAACGCATCGTGGTTGGTGATCAGGATGCGCCGGTCCGCCGGCACTGCGTCGAGAATCTCGGCGATCTCGGCATCGGCGACTCCCAAGGCTTCCCGGTAGGAATCCAAGCAGCGGTTGACGGTGTCGGCATCGGCGCCGGCATGGATCAGTTCGTCGGCCAACTCGCCCAGCACTCCGGCGACGCGCTGCGGATCGAACCAGACGTGGGGGTCGCCACCGCTGTGGTCGTGCCCGTGCTCGTCTTCATGCCCGTTTTCGTCCTCGTGGTCGTGCATGTCCTCGTCGTCGTGGCCGTCTTCGTCGTGGTCGTGCCCGTCTTCCTCGTCGTGCCCGTCATCCTCGTCGTGGTCGTGCCCGTCTTCCTCGTCGTGGTCGTCCTCGTGACCCTCGTCGTCGTGGTCGTGGCCGTCTTCGTCGTCGTGGTCGTCGTGTCCGTCCTCGTCGTGGCCTTCGTCGTGGTCGTGCCCGTCCTCGTCGCCGTGGTCATCGTGTTCGTCATCGCCGTGCCCGCCGTGCGCTCCGCCGAATTCGAATTCGATGGTGTCGATGTGCTCCGCCACCTCGAACACATGCACGCCCTCAGCTGCGACAGCTTCCAGGGTGTCGTGGAGGCGCTCCTCGAGACCCAGGCCGTTCGCCACCACCAGGTCGGCTGCGCCCATCGTCTCGCGGTCTCGCAACGACGGCTCGTAGGAGTGCGGATCGCCGCCCTGCGGGATGAGGGTGGTTACCGAGACGCTGTCCTCGCAACCCACGTTGCTGACCACGTCGCCCCAGATGCTCGTCGTGGTGACCACCGACGGCACTGCCGAGGATGCATCTGTCGCGTCAGCCGCGTCGGTATCGGCATCGGTTCCCGTGCATGCAGCAGCGAACAGCGCCGCAGCCGCCGCCACCACCAATCCGCTCTTGCGGATCCGTCGACGCCTCCGTTGACTCGCGCCAGCTTCGACCGTCATTTGTGCCTCCCCTATGCTCCGATTCAGGTGCGGAAGAGCCCCAGTGGTGCTCTAGCCTCACTTCAGGTTTTGAGAATGAGAACCAGTTTCAGCTACCCTATCGAGGCTTGAGCACCCAACCACCTTCGAAATCGAAGTGAGGCACGCCCTGTTCCATCTCCACGACGTCCGAGTCTCTTTTGGGCCCTGCCATGTGCTCGAAACAGGCGATCTGAAGCTCGAAGACGCGTCGTCGGTCGCACTCATGGGTCCGAACGGGAGCGGCAAGACCACCTTGCTGCGGGTGCTCAGCGGGCTGCAGCGCCCGACGTCGGGCCGAATGGAGTCTCTCGGCGACGTCAGGGTGGGGTTTGTGTGCCAGCACCACCAGCCGCATCCCTTCATGCCGATGACGGTGCAAGAGGTACTGACCATCGGGCGCTATCGCAGTCGCGGACTGCTGAAGCGGTTTCGTCGCAGCGACAAGGAAGCGGTTCGTGTTGCGGCTGAGCGGCTCGACGTTGCGCACCTGCGTCAGCGTTCCTTCGGCGAGCTCTCCGGGGGTCAGCGTCAGCGAGTCATGGTGGCGATGGTCCTCGCGTCCGACTATGACTGCTTGCTGTTCGACGAGCCGATCACCGGCCTCGACTTGCCGAGC
This sequence comes from Acidimicrobiia bacterium, assembly GCA_022821985.1. Lineage (GTDB taxonomy): Bacteria > Actinomycetota > Acidimicrobiia > Acidimicrobiales > Poriferisodalaceae > Poriferisodalis. The sequence goes on along the minus strand of JAJECP010000035.1, from coordinate 40,443 downwards.
CAGACGACCATTCTCGAGGTGATCGAGGCTGAGCGTGCAGCCGGGCATCTTGTGGTGATGTCGACGCACCACCTGCAGGAGGCACGACGCTGCGATCGCGTGCTGCTGCTGAAGGGGATGGTGCTTGCCGACGGGCCTCCCGACGAGGTGCTGACCGATGCGAACCTGACCGCGGCCTTCGGCGGCGAAGTGGTGGCCCGCGACGGTGCCGAGCGCGAGTTCGTCATGGAGAGCATCCACGCCCATGAGGCGGGCGATCCTGGCTGTGGCCCGAATGTCGGTGTTATCTCGCACTCCCACCAGGGACAGTTCTCGCCGGCGGGCAGCCACCACGGTCACCACCACGACTTTGACCACGATGCTTCCCATGAGCACGCCCGCCAACTGTGACCGCCGGGGGCGACTGGGCCTCGCCTCCTTGATCCGTTTGCGAATCTGACCGGGAGGGCTAGATGGAGCCTCCGAAGGATCTCGAGCAGCTCCACGAAGATGTGAAGCAGCGGCTCGCGGTAGCGGGGCACCGCTACACCGACGGACGGCGCGCCCTCGTCACGGTGCTGGCGTCGGCGCAACGGCCGCTCACGCTGCGCGACATCGTGTCAACCGTTCCCGAGGTGCCCCAGAGCTCGGCATATCGCAACCTCGAAGCGCTGCGCGAGGGCGGCATCGTGGTTCGCATCAGTGCGGGCGGTGACCGTGCGCATTTCGAGCTCACCGAAGCGCTGCTCGGCCATCACCATCACCTGATCTGCGTGTCGTGCGGGACGATCGAGGACATGCGCATCGACGGCGAGCTCGAGGCCGAGGTGGATCGGGCACTGACCGGGGCCGCGGGCGCAGCGGGCTTCACGCCCCTGCGCCACAGCCTCGATCTCTACGGCGAGTGCTCCGACTGCGGCGAGGTCGCCTAGCGCCGCAGCCGGTGCGCCGAGCTCAGGAGCGGGCCTGCTCGTCGGTGACGATGGGCGGCTCGGTCGACCAGGGGAAGTTGATCCACAGGTCGGTGCGGCGCCATACCCAGTCGCAGTTGACCGTCGACCACGGCTTCTCGTACAGCACCGCTGTGCGGACGCTGCGCACCCGCGGCAGGCAGAAGTCGTAGACCAGCTTGAGCGTGTGGCCGGTGTCGGCCACGTCGTCGGCGATGAGGATGTCGGAGTCGCGGTGGTCGACGAGGTCGGGCGTGGGCGGCAGCATGATCGGTACTTCGAGGCGCTCGTCGACACCGGTGTAGTACTCGCAGTTCATGACGTAGATGTTCTTGACCGACAGGGCGTAGCCCAGCGAGCCGGCGCAGAACAGCCCGCCCCGGGCGATCGCCAGGATCATGTGGGGCCGGTAGCCGTCGTCGGCGATCATCTGCGCCAGCTCCCGTACGGCGACGCCGTAGCGCTGCCAGTCCATCACCTCCCGTTCCTCAGCGTCGGTTGCCTCGCTCACCCGTCCTCCCAGCACGCCTCAGGCCGGCCTCAGCCTGCCTCGCCCCGAACCTAGGCGCGCGCAACCTCGTGCATCCATATTTTCGGTCCCCTCTCCACCCGGTTGAAGTCTCCATTCGGACGTCTCATCGACAATGGGCGTCACACCCCGTTGCGAAATTGAGGTCGCTGCTATGGGAAGTGGAAATGCCTGATATGGACGCCGGATCCGAATTGACCGAGATCGATGCCAGAAGTCGCGCAACGGCCTCGTCAAGAGCAGCGAGCGATGTTGCCGATTTCGACACTTGGTGGGGTGACGTCGACATCATCAACAAGGAGACTGGCGCCAACGAGTATCACTTCGGGCCCGTCGCCTATGTCCAATTCGTCGACGGATCCAGCCACCGGTTCCAAGCGCTGACAGTCGCCAGGCTCAACGCACAACTCATCCATCTCGGCATTCAGGTTGATTGTCCATCTGAACAGCTCAATCACGCGGGGTGCGTGTGCGAGATCTGCGGCTACGGTCGCTCCGGTGACCATCCCGGCATCGAGTAGCTCAGCTCGGTTGGACCCCATCCAGGGAGTGTTGGAGATTCTCGACCGCTCATCGAAGACGGGTACTAACAAACTTGGTCTGTTGCTCACGCTGCTCGACTTGGCTCCGACACTCGACCGGGATGACCCGAGCATCACGCGGCCGACGATGGCCGAGCGCTACCTCGAGATTCACTGGGAGCATGCACGTCCGTACGCGGGGGCCGGTGGCGAACTCACGCTGCGTCAGAGTTCGGTCAGCAAACGGCGGAACGATGGCACGACGGCTGATGACACGACAGTCATGCAGGAGATCCACAGGCTGAGAAAGCTGCTCGCAGACCGGGGGTGCGGAAACCTCCTCGACAAGCCGCTGGACGTCGTCAGGCACAGTGCTGAAGGTTCTCCATGGCAACAAGAGTGGGCAGAGGAGTTTGAGACGGCGCTCGTCAAGGTTCGGGCGGCCTTACTGAAGAACCCTGTAGACAAACTTCAAAATCTGCCGGGTGATCCCGAACCATTTCTGTACAACGTGACGCTGGACGAGTCCGGGCTCACGCTGCTTCCCGGTGTCGCGGAGAGTCTCACCAGATTCGCAGGTGTGCTCCGTCCCTTGGTCGAGTTCAGATTCGCCCAGACGGTCGCAAGGATCAACCGCATTACGCAGCCAGTTGACGATGTCTATTCTCACCTTTTTGGCCGCGACCGGATCATGCCGCCTTCGAGCATGCGTCGGCGTCTGGTTCAGTTGCAGGGCGGGCGCTGCATCTTCAGCGGTGATTCGCTGCCTACATCTGGCGGTTCGCTAGATCACGTCTTGCCGTGGTCGCGGGTACATCTGTCTCAAATCGAGAATTTCCTCATGACGACCTCGAGCGTCAACAGCAAGAAGAGGGACTCCTTACTGGCACCCGCTGCGCTTGAGCGATGGCTTGACCACGTCCACACCAAATCAGACGAGATTCGACAATGCGCAGATGACCACAGCTGGCCAACAGGCATTGACAGCGTGCGGCGAGTTGCATCGCGGATCTATGAGGTTCTTGATACGTCGACTGGAGTCTGGGACTACGAGCACGGCATTCGACCGCTGGGGCCTGAAGGCAAGGGCGAGGTGCTCGCACTGCTCCGGTAGAGCCACGCCGTCGACACGGCCCCGCACTAGCGGACTACGCCGACAGCGTGACCGGTGGTGGGTACTGTTGCGCCGTCACGCTCGATCTGGTTGTCGCCGGAGGTGGGGTGGCACGACCAGAGCGAGGGAATCATGGAACTTGGCGAGGCAGCACTGACGTCGATGACGACGCGGTACTTCACGAAGGATCCGGTGTCGGACGCGACGCTGGAGCAGGCGTTCGACTATGCGCGGCACGCGCCGCAGGGCGGCAACCGCCAGCCGGTGCGCTTCATCGTGGTGCGCGATGAGGCCAAGAAGCAGCAGCTGCAGGAGTGGTACCTGGAGCCGTGGAAGGCCTACCTGGGCATGGCTCGCAGCGGCGACATCGAGATCGTCGGCGACAAGGCCAAGCGGCTGCTCGACAGCGCCGACTACTTCGCTGAGCACTTCGCCGAGGTGCCGGTGATCGTGGTGGCCTGCGGGTACATCGACGGTGTCCATCCCACCGACACCGAGCTGGGCCGGCTCAGTGTCGTGGGCGGCGGCTCGATCTACCCGGCCGTGCAGAACTTCCTGCTCGGCTGCCGCGAGGCCGGCCTGGGCACGGCCCTCACCACACTGCTGTGCATGTACGAACCGCAGGTCGCCGAGATGCTCGATATTCCCGAAGGCGTGGCCACGGCCGCCCACATCGCCGTCGGCTACCGGTCGACGCCATTCCCGCGCAAGCTCGACCGGCTGCCGCTGTCGGAGATCGTCTTCGACGAGACCTGGGGCAACGCCACCTATTAGCTGTCATGACTGAGCCGGGCGATTCGGCGGCGGCTGGTCCGACTGTCGAGCACGCTGGCCTACGGGCAGAGACTGGGGCGCTTCGGGCGGACGGCCTCTCCGCTGACGAGGCGTTGCTCGTTGCGGCACGGCGGTTGGCTGCGACCGATGCTGAAGTGAGGGCGTTCGCTCGGGAGCGCTTCGCGGGAATGTGGGACGAGCCCAAGCCCGCGTCGACGGATGCCGATGCCGCGGGGGATGCTGGCGAGCGCGGCGCCGAGCGGCGCGGGTTCTGGATCATGGCTGCGTTCGCCGTCGCGGCGGCGGTTGCGGTGCGGCTGCCCGAGGCATTCGGATTCAACCTGACCGACTCCGACGACGCCAGCTTCTATACGCGCAACCTCAGCCTGCTCGTGCTGCCGACGCTGGGGGGCTGGTTCGTGTGGCTGAAGCGGCCGCCGTACTGGGTGACGGCCGTGATCGGCGCTGTCGTCGCCGTCTCGGCGGCGGTCATCAACGCCTACCCGTTCGACGACGACAGCTCCACGTTCGTGCTCGCTGCGCTGCACCTACCAGTTCTGCTGTGGCTGGTCATCGGCCTCGCCCGAACCGGAGAACGCTGGAGGCTGGCCGGCCCGCGTATGGACTACGTGCGCTTCACAGGCGAGTGGATCGTGTACGGCGTGCTGATCGCGCTGGCCGGTGCGGTGTTCAGCGCCCTGACTGTCGGCGCCTTCGTGGCCCTCGACATCGACACGAGATGGATGACCGAGTGGGTGATGGTGGCCGGGTCGGCCGGCGCCGTTGTTGTCACCGCCTGGCTCGTCGAGTTCTGGGCGGGCGCCGTGTCGAGATTCGCCTCGATGCTGGCGTACATCTTCACGCCCCTGTTTGCAGCGATGCTGGTGGTGTTTCTCGTGGCGGTGCCGGCGACGGGCCGCAGCATCGAGGCCGACCGAGAGGCGCTCATCCTGTTCAACGTGCTGCTGGGCTTCGTGGTGGGCCTGCTGCTGTTCTGCGGCGCCGCGCGGCGCCCGGGTGATCGACTGGGATTCTTCGACGGCGCTGCCACAGTGCTCGCCGCTGCGGGGCTGCTCACCAGCGTCTTGACACTGGTTGCTGTCGTCGGGCGCATCGCGGACTTCGGCTGGAGCCCGAACCGAGCAGCAATTGCCGGCATCAACGCCATCTTCCTGGTGAACCTGACCGGGAGCGTGTGGCTCTACTTGGAGCTGTGGCGCCGGCGGCGCCCCTTCGGCGACATCGTTCGCTGGCAGACCGCCCACTTCGGCATCTATGCTGCCTGGGCTGCGCTCGTGGTGGTGGCGTTCCCGCCGATCTTCGGCTTCGCATGAGCCAAGCCCCGTTCGCGGCGGCTACCCGATCTGTCGGCACGTTCGCCGAGTTCTGCAGCGACGAACGACTGGGGCCGCGCAAGCTCTAGCGTTCTCGGCTGACTGGGCCGGCTGGTCATGAGGCGCGCGAAGGCGCTGGAGGCGGGGAGCACGACATGGCGATGACTGACGAGCAGCGGCGTGAGGCAGCTGCGGCGCTGCTGCATGCCGAGAACACCCGCGAGTGGATCGACCCGATCACCGACACCTACCCGGGCGCTGACAACGACGACGCGTATGCCATCGGCCAGTACGTCACCGACGCCAAGGTGGCAGCCGGCCGCGTCATCAAGGGGTACAAGGTCGGGCTCACGTCCAAGGCCATGCGCTCGACGTCGGGCGCCACCGAGCCCGACTACGGCACGCTGTTCGACAACTGGTTCCTCGACGAGGGCTCGATCGTGCCGGCGTCGATCCTCAACGTTCCGCTGGTGGAGATCGAGATCGTCTTCGTGCTGAAGTCCGACCTCGGCGGGCCCGACACCAACGCCATCGACGTGATGCGGGCGACCGACTTCATCCTTCCGGCCATCGAGGTGGTGGACCGGCGCTACAACCGGCGCAGCACCCAGGCGGGCGTGGCCGACAGCATCGCCGACGCCGCCTCATGCGGATTCATCATCGTGGGCGGCCGCCCCACCAAGCTCACCGACGTCGACATCCGCCACATCGGCGGTGCGCTGTATCTCAACGGCGATCTCGAAGAGTCCGGCACTGCCGCGGCCGTCATGGGCAACCCGCTCAACTCGGTGGCCTGGCTGGCCCGCAAGCTCCACGAGTTCGGCGTCACCATGTCGGCCGGCCATGCCATCCTGTCGGGCTCGTTCATCCGTGCCCGCACGATCCGCCCCGGCGATGCCATCGTCGCCGACTTCGGCCCCCTCGGCCAGATCAGCTTCGGTGTGGGGTTGCCTGACGACGAGAACTGAAGCTCAACTGCTCAGTCTTGGATGTAGGCCACGAAGGTGCAGGAGATCTGCACAGGCCCGCCGCCCTCCACCTTCATGTTGTGGCGAGCGGGGCGCGACTCGGGGTCGGGGAAGCGCTCCAGCCATGGGCCGTTCAGCGCCGGGCGTGACGCCGCCGGATCGGCGACGTAGAACGTCATCTTCGCCATGTCGTCCCAGGTCGCGCCGGCGCCTTCGAGCATCTGGCCGACGTGCGTGAACAGATTGTCGATCTGCTCCTCGAGCGTGTCTGGAACGTCGCGGCTTCCCGGATTCGTCGGCGGCGTGATGCTGGACATCACCAGCGGCCCGATCCGCGTGGCCGCCGGAATGGGGTTCGCGTGCTGGAAGCTCTCGATCTCGATCGACGTGCGCGCCATGTTGCCTGCTCCTGTGTGCTCGCTACCCGAACGTAGGCGTCTGCGGCGGCCCGGCTAGACGCCTTCGACGACCACCATCTGAAACTCGGCGGCACCCGCCCTCACGTCGCGGGCGTGACGGTACTTCTCGGAGTCGTAGAAGTTCTTCGCCGAGTCGACATCGGGGAACTCCAGCACCACGATGCGGCGATGCTCGTCAGGACCCTCGAGCGTCACCGAATCGCCGCCGCGCACGATGAACTTCCCGCCGCTCTCGGCGACAGCGGCCGGCGACAGTGCCTTGTACTTCTCGTACTGGTCCGGATCGGTGACGTTGACCCGCGTGATGACGTACGCAGCCACGATGTTCCTCTCGTTGCAGGTATCGGACCGGCTACGAAACCGAGTTCATGATGGCGTCGCGGCCGTGCTTGAAGCCCGCCGTCTCGGCAGTGTGGTTGAGCGCCAGCTCGGATTCAAGCTCACCGGCGATGCGTGAATGCCACATCTTGCGCGGCTGGGACATGTCGAACGGCACGCCCTGGTGCATGAGCCGGCGGTTGTCCCAGATCACGGCCTCGCCCTCGGTCCACGCGTGCTGGTAGGTGCGCGGCGGCTGGCAGGCCTCGTGATTGAGCCGGTCCAGCAGTGCCACCGACTCGTCTGGATCCATGCCGATGATGTCGTGCGCATGCCGGCCGATCAGCAGATTGGGACGGCCGGTGTCTGGGTGGTACTTCACCATCGGCCGGACCGAGATGTCCATGTCGTGATAGCCGTACATGCCGTAGGTGCCGTCGTCCTTCTTCTTCGGCAGCAGACCGGCCCGGCCCTGGCTGTAGTAGAGCGAGTGGTGCGCCTCGAGCGTGTGCACCAGCTCACGGTCTTCGTCCGACAGCACCTCATAGGCCGCCCGCATGTCGGCCCAGCCGGTGTCGGCGCCATCTTTGGGCACCAGCTCGGCAGTGAACACAGCGCCCTTGGCCTGCAGCGGCATGTAGGTGCTGTCGTGGTGCCAGCCCCAATTGCCCTTCAGCGACTTCACGAGGTCGTCGCCGGACTCGTGGTGGACCTTGCCGTCCTTGCCGACATTCGAGATGGGTGCCGCGTTGAATTCCAAGTTGCCGAAGCGCAGGGCGAACGCGTCCTGCTCGTCGTTGGTCAGGAACTGACCGGAGAAGATCAGCAGCGCGTACTCGAGCCACGTCTCGTGCAGGGCCTCGAAGGTGGCGTCGTCGATGGAGCGGAGCTCGATGTCGTGCACCCACGCTCCGAACGTGGCATCGAGCGGTTCGATATTCAGCGTGACAGCCGTCATAGCCGGATCGTACCACCGGCGCCGAATTAGCTTCAGGGGCCGGTGAGCGGCTCGGCACGCCTGAACCGGGAAGGCAGCAATGAGTGACCTGGCAGGAGTCGGCGGCTCTTCGGATCGCGGAACGGTGGTGGAGCGAGTCGAGACGCTGTCGTGCGACGCTGCGTGGCGCAACTACTACTTCTTGAAGATCACCACTGCCGACGGCGTGGTCGGCTGGGCGGAGTACGACGAGGGGTTCGCCTCGCCCGGCCTCACGACGGCCATCGAGGCCTTGGCGCCGCTGGTGATCGGGCGCTCGGTCTTCGACCACGAGCCCACCTATCAGTACCTGTTCGCCCGCACCCGCCAGGCCGCAAGCGGCATCATCGGCGAAGCCATCGGCGCCGTCGAGAATGCGCTGCTCGACGCCAAGGCGCGCACGCTCGGTGTGCCCTGTTATGACCTGCTCGGCGGCAGGGTGCGCGACCGCATCCGCGTGTACTGGTCGCACTGCGGCACCTGGCGCATCAACCTCGGGCACATCTACGGCAACCGCATCACCGACCTCGACGGCGTGCGTGCGCTCGGCGCCGAGGTTGCCGAGAAGGGCTTCACCGCCCTCAAGACCAACATCTTCCGCCAGACACCCGAGGGCCTGCGCGGCTGGCTGCCGGGCTTCGGCACGCCGTTCGCGCCCGAGCTGAACGTGTCGCGCCAGCTCATCGACGAGATCCGGGCGACCCTGCAGGCATTCCGCGACGGCGCAGGCGACGGCATGGACCTCCTGCTGGACCTGAACTTCAACGCTCGCACTGAGGGCTACGCCCGCATTGTGCGTGAACTCGCCGACTTCGGGATGTTCTGGATCGAGATCGACTCCGACCACCCCGACGCCATGGCGCACATCCGCTCGAAGGCCGGCTGCACCATCAGCGGGGGAGAGAGCCTGTTCGGCGTGCGCGAGCTGTACCCGTACCTGCAGGCCGGCTCGTTCGACGTGCCCATCATCGATGGCATCTGGAACGGCTTCTGGCAGTCGTCCAAGATGGCCGCGATGGCCGACGGCATGGGCCACAGCGTCGCGCCGCACAACTTCTACGGTCACCTCGCCACCATGATGAATGCCCACTGGGCGGCGGCCACCCCGAACATCATCATCATGGAGACCGACATCGACCGGATCGCGTGGGACGACGAGATCGTGACGGTTGCGCCCAACTACGTGGACGGCCACCTGGTGCTGGGCGACGAGCCCGGCTGGGGCACCGAGCCCGTGGAAGAGGCTCTCGCTGCACATCCGCCGCGGCTCAGCGGCCTGCGCGACCGACGTCCGCCGGCGGGCGATGACTGAGGATCTCGCTCCAGCGTCGAACCCCGCACCGCAGGTCGTCCAACTCCGGCTCAGCGAAGGTGCAGCGCGCCTGGTGCCCAGCGCAGCCGGCGCGGCGCTGCCGCGCATCGACCGCGTCACGTCCGAGCCCACAGATCACCTCGCACCGCAGCGCATCGACCGTGCCGTGCCGACGGGCCCGTTGCCAGCGCCAGGCCCGCACCGGTCCTCCGGCGATGCTGAAGCTCCCCGCGGCCGGGCAGGCCTCGCACTGGCGACCGGATCGCTGGCGTTCGTGCTCGGCACGGTCAACGTCACAGTCACCAACGTGGCGTTCCCCGACATCGTCCGCTCATTCGCCGGGGTCTCCGACGCCATCACCGGCTGGATCGTCAGCGGCTATGCGCTCGCCTTCGCCTCGACGATCATCGTCGGCGGCCGGTTGGCCGACCGCTACGGGCGCCTGCTGGTCTTCCGGGCAGGGGTGCTGGGACTGCTGGTCTCGTCGATCATCGCCGGATTCGCGCCGGGCATCGGCGTGTTGCTCGCTGCCCGTGCTGTTCAGGGCCTGTGCGGTGCGCTCACCGTCCCGTCTTCGCTGGCGTTGGTCCTGCCGCAATTCCCCGCGGGGCGCCAGGCCAGCGTCATCGGCATCTGGGCAGCCGCGGGCATGGTCGCGTCCGGCATCGCGCCCGGACTCGCGGCAGTGATCTTGGAGTTCTCAAGCTGGCGAGGCGTCTACCTGGCGATCGCGCCCATCGCGGCGCTCGCATTCTTGGGCTCGCTGCGGTTCCTCTACGAGACAGCCAAGCGAGACTTGCGCACTCCCTTGGATCTGCTGGGCGTCATCATGGGCACCGCGGCGGTGTTCCTGATCGTGCTCGCGACGCTGCAGGGCCGCCACTGGGGCTGGTCGTCGGCCTGGACCTTGGCGTGCTTCGGCGGCGGCGCAGTCCTGCTGCCGCTCTTCTTGCTGCGGTCGGCGCGGCACCCCGAGCCGCTGTTCGATCCGCGGCTGTTCCGGGTTCGGAGTTTCGCAGTGGCCAACCTCGCAGTTGCGCTGTCGATGATCGGCGCCTTCACGAGCTGGTTCCTCTGGCCACTGTTCCTGACGGGAGTGTGGGGCTACAGCCTGCTGGGAGTCGGGCTGGCGTTCACGCCGGCGCCGGTCGTTTCAGGTGCCGTCGCGATTCTGAGCGGACGCTGGGCCGACAAGCACGGCTTCCGGGGGCTGATGACCTTGGCGTCGGTCTTCGCGACCGCCGGCATGCTGTGGCTGCTGTTCTTCCTCGACGAGAACGTGCGCTACTGGCTGGCGTTGTTCCCCTCGACAATGCTGTTCGGGCTCGGCTTGGGCGTGCTTGCCAGCCACCTCAACTCGGCAGCGCTCGCCGACATCCCTGCCGCTTCGATCGCCACCGCCAACGGCGTCCACCAGTCATTGCGCTATGGATTGGCTGCAGTCGGCGTGGCCGCCGCAATTGCAGTGCTCGGCGGCACCCACGAGGTGCATCTCTACAACTGGATGTGGTTGCTGCTGGGCGCGCTGCAGGCGCTGTGCATCCCGCTGATGTGGTTCGGCTACCCGCGCGGACCTGCAAGCGCCAGGTAATGCAGCGCCGACCCAGCACCGGGGCGGCGCCGACCGGCTACAGCAGCTCGTACACCTCGTAGGCCAGCTTGCCGTCGTCGAGCGAGCCGATGCCGATGGCCTGGATCTTGTTGAGCCAGTTGTACGGGCCCTCCATCGACGTCTGGAAGGTGGGCGCGGACCGCGGCGAGCCGTCGCCGTAGATCTTCCCCTGGTACTCCATCAGGATGTCGACCTCGTCGTCGGTGCGGATCGAGATGCGGACGTCGAGGTGCATCGTGCCGTCGGCAGCGCGGTAGAGCCAGTCGCCTGACGGGCCCAAGATGGTGCCGTTGATGCGCTCGCCGGTGACGGTGCCGCCGTCGACCGAGGCGACCATCCGGGTGCCGGCTGGCCCGCCGCGGATGCGAGCGGCATTGGACAGGTCGGCATCGATGTCCATTCTGAACAGGTGCCGTACTGGCAGGGACGTTTCTGACATGTGGGTGCTCCTTGCTGGTGGCTTATGGAGATCAGGGCTTATCGAGATCAGGGTGCCGTGTGGGACTACATCGTGAAGCGCAGGTTGCGGGCGGCGTGGGCGCCGAGCTCGGCATCGCCCGACCACGTCACCAAGCCCGCAGCGATCGGGCCCTCAGGATCGATCCGCCCGCAGGTGAGGTCCATGAACGCCATCGAGTCGCAGTGCAGCGTGACGGTGGGGTTCTCGACGTGGTCGACCTCGCGGGCCCGGCCCTCGACCTGCACGTAGATGTCGCGCTCGACAGCGCCGGTGATGTCGAAGCGCATCGTGGCGCCGTCGGGCAGGCCGACCCGCTTGCCGGCGATGTAGCCGATCGACAGGTGCACCTCGTTCAGCGCCATCTCGGCGGCGGGGCCGCCGTTGCCGGTCGGCAGGCCCAGTGGGGTGCGGCAGTCGCGCTCGTGCATCCAGTGATCGAACTCTCGGATGGCCATGAAGCGACCGTAGGTGCCCGGTCCGACGGGGGTCATCGATCCGCGGTCGAACACCTCCTCGTCGAGCGCCTCGAGCTGTGCAGCGCGTTCGTCCCACACCTCGGCAGCCAGCGCCGTCAGCTCCGGGCCGCTCATCGCCATGGCCGCCGTGAAGAGGCCGGGAATCTCGCCGAACGGGGGCGGAGTCTCGACTGATTCGGGCAGCCAGCCCGACAGACCTTGCTCGACGGACACCTGGTGTGCCAGCACGCCCTTGACGGTCCAGTCGGGGCAGTGCGACTGCACGTCCCACTGGTCGCCCGCGAGCGAGCCGTAGAGCTCCTTCGAGCTCGCCCAGCAAGCCTTGAGGTTGTCGATGATGAGTTGCGGCTGACTCATGGTGGCTGTCCTGTTCTGTCCTGTGGTCCCTGAATGGTGATCGTGGTGCCGGAAGCTGATCCGGCAGGGCTCAGCCGGTCTCGGCCCGGATGCGTTCGAGAATCTCGCCCAGCCGGTCGATCATGGCATCGACCGAGCGGGCACCGGCCTGGAAGATGGCCGTGACATTCACCGAGGCCCAGTCGAATCCCAGCGCCTTGACCACGGCGGCCCGCTCGCCGATGGCGTCCAAGTCCTTGTAGAAGCCCTTGTCGGCATCGGTGCGGGGCGGCGGGGCCAGCATGAGCTGCATGCCGATCGCGTCGGGATCGCGGCCGAAGTCCTCCTCGGCCCGGCGGCGGATCTCCGTCACGCACTCGAGCGCCCGCTCGTCGCTGACGCCCGACGCCATCCAGCCGTCGCCCTTCTGGGCGGTGCGTCGCAGCGCGGCACGGCTGTCGCCGCCGATCCACAGCGGGATTCCGGCGCCTTGGGGCGACACGGGCTCCATGCCCATGTCGTGGCTGTTGTAGTGCTCGCCCGAGTACTCGATCCGCCCGCCTGCCCAGTAGGTGCGCATGAGGTCGATGGCCTCGTCCATGCGCTTGCCCCGAGTGCTGAAGTCCTCCTCGAGGGCGTCGTACTCGGAATCCTGCCAACCCACGCCGATGCCGAGGCGCACCCGCCCGTTCGACAGGGTGTCCAGCGTGGAGATCTGCTTGGCCACCAGCACGGGCTGGCGCTGCGGCAGCACCAGCACCTCGGTCGACAGCGAGACTCGCTCGGTCACCGCTGCCACGTTGGCCAGCAGCATCAGGGCCTCGAGAATCGGCATGTTGGCGGGGTAGATCGTGAAGCGGCCCTCGCCAGGGTGCCCCATCACCACGTGGTCGAACGCGGCAATCTCGTCGTAGCCCAGATCCTCGATGGCCTTGGCCAGGTCGAGCACACGCTGAGGTCCTTCCCGGAACGCAATGGACGGGAAGTCGACGGCGATCTTCATGCGTGAACCCTCTCCTACGTCGTGGGCAGGCGGACCCTAGCTGTCGCCGGCATGAGCAGTCTCCCGTCGGAGGTGTGCTCGGCGATCTCCAGCTCGACGACCCCCGTCTCGGCGTCGACGGATGTCACCGTGCCCGAGAACACCAGCTCCTCGCCTGGAAGGCCGCTGGCGCGGTTCTGCCATGTGACGCCCAGCAGCCGAGCGGCCGGGCCCGCCCAGTCCGTCACGAACTGCGTGAGCCATGCGCCCTGCAGCGGGCCGTGCACGATGATGTCGTCGTGCCCCTCGAAGCGGGCGTATTCGCGGTCGTAGTGGATCCGGTGCGGGTTGTGGCTGGCCGCGCTGTAGAGGAAGAGCTGCGCCTCGTCGGGGAATTTGTGCATCGGCGGCAGTTCCTGGCCGGCCTCGAGCGTTGCGAGGTCCGGCGCTGCGGCGGCTGTGTCGGTGTCAGTGCTCATCGTGCGATGCCGATCATGCGGGAACGGGCGACCTCGTCGCCGAATTGGTTGACGAAGGTGGTCTCGCGCACCTGCCGGACGAAGGGTCCCTTGCGGCCCTCCTTCTGGTCGACTGCGGCAAGCCGGACGGTGGCCGTGATCTCGTCGCCGACGCAGACGGGTTCGAGAAAGTCCCATTCCTCGCCGCCGAACATCACCCGGTCGACCAGCAGCCGGATCCGGGTGCCCTCGCGGTACAGGCCGTCGGTGCGCAGGTCGGCTGCCGTCCGCGGTTGCACCACGGCATGGGTGACGTAGGTGGGCGGCGCCACCAGCGTCCGGTACCCGGCCGCCTGTGCTGCGACCTCATCGAAATAGATGGGGTTCTCGTCGCCGACGGCGTATGCGTACCGCTGCGCCTCCCGACGGTCGATGACGGTGGTGACCGGTCCCGACAGCACTTCGCCGACGCGCTCCAGCGTCTCGGCCGGAATCAGCGACTCGCTCATTGCACTGACATTACGTCGCTAGCGTCTATGGCACAGCAGGAGGAAACACCGTGGCGTTGTGGTCGAGGAAGCTGGAGATTCCGGACGCCGACGCCGCGCTGCCCGGTCGCAGCCAGACGATGCCGGTCGCTCCGGCGCATGTCGTGCTCGGAACGTCGATGACGCCGCCGTTCCCCGAGGGCTTCAAGCACGTCGTGGTCGGCATGGGCTGTTTCTGGGGAGTGGAGCGCATCTTCTGGCAGCTGCCCGGCGTGCACACGACGGCGGTGGGCTACGCGGGCGGCCACACGCCGAACCCCAGCTACGAAGAGGTGTGCTCGGGGCTGACCGGGCACAATGAAGTGGCCCTCGTGGTTTTCGATCCAGCGGTCACGAGCTTCGACGCCATGCTGAAGGCCTTCTGGGAAGGGCACGACCCCACCCAGGGCATGCGGCAGGGCAATGACATCGGCACGCAGTACCGGTCGGGCATCTACGTATTCGACGAAGCCGACCTGGCAGCCGCGGAGGCCTCCCGCGACATGTTCCAAGGCGTGCTCGACGGCGCCGGCCTCGGCCGCATCACCACCGAGATCTGCCTGGCCGGGCCCTTCTACTACGCCGAGGACTACCACCAGCAGTACCTGCACAAGATCCCGTGGGGCTACTGCGGTCTGGGCAGCACCGGCCAGACCTGCCCGGTGGGCGTCGCCACCGCCGACTGAGCTGCGCCCCTCGGCGTGCCGCCGAATCAGGCGAAGGCGTCGGCGAACGCCGCCATCGTCTCGTCGGTCACGGCGCGCCGGTCGTCACCCCAGGGCAACGGCATCAGCACCGGGTACTCCACGCCCGCGTCCACGTACGCCCGTGTGAACTCGCCGATCTCGGCGGGCGTGCCGATGAAGTCGATCGCCTGGATCATCTCATTGGAGATGGCAGCGAGCGCGCCGTCCCGATCCCGCTCGGACTGGCGGGCGCGGGCTTCGTCCACCTCGTCGCCGAAGCCCGCGGCCCGGAAGGCGTTGGCGTAGCCGTCGGCCATGGTGTAGTTGAGCAAGTCGCGCTGCGCCGAGCGGGCCGAGCGTTCCAGCTCGCCGGCGGCGGCATGGACATAGCAGATGATCTGCGCGTCGCCGCCCTTGCGGACCTCGGCCACCACGCTCGGGACGTGCGAGGCGGGCAGGTAGTTGAGCAGGACGCCGTCGGCCACCTCGCCCGCCAACCGCAGCATCTGCGGGTTGAGTGCTGCGAGCACGATCTTCGGTCGGCGCTCGCCCAGCCGCATCGCGAGACGGAACCGGCGCACCTGCCAGAAGTCGCCCTCGAAGGTCACCGATTCGCCGCTCAGGCACTCGCGCAGCAGCGCCACGTACTCGCGCATCATCGCAATGGGGCGCTCTGGCGGCGGTTCGCCGTGCTGGCGGAGGATGCCGGGTGCCGATACGCCGAGTCCCACCAGCACGTCCCGGTCGTCGCTGATCGACTGCAGGGTGGCGGCCGTCATGGCCACCAGCGTGGGGGCACGCAGCTGGATGGGAATGATGCCGGTGGCCAGGTCGAGGCCGGGCGCAGCATGGGCGACGGCACCCAGGAGCGAGAACGCGTCGGTCCCCGTCGCCTCGACCGTCCAGATCGACGAGTAGCCCTGCGCCTCGGCCGCACAGGCGACGTCGGTGACAGCGGCTGGTCCCAGCACCCCCAGGCTGCCGAAGGTCACGCCATAGGGAAGTCGTCCATTCGCGCTCATGGCGGCGCACCGTACCTGCCGACCGCAGGGTTCATCTTGTGGCGCAGCCTGTTATGTGACGTGTCAGTGAACTGACGGTGTCTGGCGCCGGGTGCGAGATAGGGTGAGGTTCACAGCCAGCAACGCCGTCTGCACAGGCGTCGGGAGCGGGGAGGGAACAGAGATGACCGAGACAACGGAACCGACTCGGACAGCTGAGCCCCGGATCATTTCCGATGCACTCGAGGTCATCGACAGTGCGCTGGGCGACTTCTTCAGCCGCGAACTTGTCTCGTCGGTCGAGGTCACCGATGTACTGCTCGACGTGCGCACGCTGCTCCGCCGAGGCGACGAAGCCGACGAGCTGCCCACGGTCACCAAGGCCGATCAGGACGTCGCACGAGCCTGAAGCGCCGGCTCAGCGCCGCATCAGCCGCGACGCCAGACGCCCGATTGCCTCGCCGACGGCGGCTCCTGCAATGACGTCGCTCGCGTGATGCAAGCGCACGTGGATGCGTGAGACGGCCACGATGGCTGCCGCCAGGCGGTAGAGCGGCCCCAGCCGCGACCCGCGTGACAGCACCACCGCGGCACAGAAAGCTGCCGAGGCGTGGCCGGAGGGGAAGCTGGACGTGATCGGCTGGCGGAGCCGGTGCTGGGTCGGGTTCTCTGCGGCCGTGCCGGGCCTGCGCCGTGCGAACAACCGCTTGACACCCTGATTTACGACCAGCGACTCGAGCGCCATGAGTGCGCTGAAGCGCAATGCGTCGGAGGCTTCCCGGCGTGGGCCCAGGGCTCGAATAGCACCCAGCACGTGCCAGATCTGGCTGAACTCGCCCACGTCTGAGGCCCCGTACATCACCCGATCTATCAGCTTGCGGCCGCGGAGCGCCTCCCACCACCTGTCGACGGCACGATCAAAGCGAGCGATCTGCTGCGCCCCCGCCGACAGCGGATCGTGCGGCTCGGCTGGCTCTGGGTCGCCCGGCGGCGATGCAGACATCATCCGGACCCCGCAAGCGTGATCGGCGGCGCGGTGGTGGTGGGCAGCAGCGGCGGGAGGACGGGATCGGTGGCGGGAGCGATGGTGAGCGCGGGCCCGGCATCGGGGTCGGGCGGCGGCGGGATCAGAAGAATCTGGCCGACGAAGATCTTGGTGGGGTCGGCGATGTTGTTGACCCGCACCAGGTCGTTCAGGTGAATGCCGTACCGGTCGGCGATCTGGATCAGCGTGTCGCCGCGCACCACCGTGTACGGCGTCAGCACCGGGGGTTCGGTCGTGGTGGCCGGTGCCACCGTGGGCGCAGGAACCGTCGTGGCGGAGGTCTGGGTGCGAGATTCGCCCGGCAGCAGGGTGCACCCGATTGCCATGCCCGAAGCAGCGACAGCGATTGCCACGCTCATTGCTCGCCGGCGCCGTGAGCAGGAGCAGTCACTGGCCTTCGTCACTGTGAGCTGTTGGCGCCGACCACGGTCGGCGGGATGACGAGCTGCTCCCCGATGCGGAGCAGCGTGTCTTCCTTGCCGTTCTCTTCCATGAGCGCCTGGACGGAGACGCCGAATCCGTTGGCGATCTTGCTGAGGGTGTCTCCCGGCTGCACCACGTAGATGCGGCGCTGCGGGGGCGGCGCGGCGATGGTTGTGGTGGTGAGCTGCGGGCGCAGCGTCGTGAGCACGGGAAGGGTCGTCGGGATCGGCTCTGCCTCCGGCTCGGAGGCGCAGGCGCCGCCTATCGCAGCCACGGCCACCAGTGCGGCAGCGAGCTGGCCAGCGCATGCGGCATCTGCCCCACGTGGTCGACGCATGGCTCAGCCGGTTCGAACGGCCGCTGTGGGGAGCTGCCGGGGCCAGGCGTCGAGATCGAGCCGGCTCGCGGCGCTGGCGGAGAGAAACGGTTGTGGTTCGTCGTCGGTCACGGTCAGCAATTCGGCGCCGTCAGCGGTGACCAGCACGGTGTGTTCGAACTGCGCGGTGCGGCTGCGATCGGCCGTCATGGCAGTCCAGCCGTCAGGCCAGAGCTGGGCGCGTGGTGTGCCCGCCGTGATCATCGGCTCCACGGTGAAGGTCATGCCTTCGACCAGCTCGGTTCGCGCAGAGGGGTCGAAGTAGTGCGGGATGTTGGGCAGCCGGTGGAAGATCTGCCCGATGCCGTGACCGACGAACTCGCGCACGACGCCGTACCCCTCGGACTCTGCCCGAGCTTGGATGGCGCGCCCGATGTCGCACACCTGGGCCCCTGGCCGTACCGCAGCGATGCCGTGGTACATGGATTCGCGGGTGACCTCGACGAGCCGCCGCGAGGCCTCGTCGACGTCGCCCACCAAGAACGTCTCGGAGTGGTCGCCGTGCACGCCGCCGACGAAAATCGTCACATCGCAGTTCACGATGTCGCCGTCGCGCAGCCGCCGGTCATCGGGGATGCCGTGGCAGATGATCTCGTTGGCCGAAGTGCACAGCGACTTCGGGAAGCCGTTGTAGTTGAGCGGGCTCGGGTAGCCGCCTTCGGCGATGCACGCCTCGTGGCAGACCTCGTCGAGATGATCACTGGTGACGCCTGGTGCGATCTCTGCTGCCACGGCCCTCAGCACGCGCCGTGCCGCCGAACCTGCCGACCGCATGGCGTCGATCGTGGAGCTGTCGGAGGGCTCCACGCCGCTCGGCGCCGGCGAAGACTTACCGCTGAGCGCGTAGGGCGGCAATTCGATGTGCGCGGGCACCGCCCGGCGGGGCGAGACCAAGCCAGCAATCACTGGCTCGAAGCCAGTAGGCCTCGTGCGCGCTGCTGGCACTCGACGCTTGCGCCTGCCCATCGTCGTCACGCTACCCGTGGGTCAGGGGTGCTCTGTGATCGTGCCGCCTTGCCAGCGGGCGCGGTCAGTCGTCGCCGAGCCCGCCGCGCACTTCGTCATGGTGCTCGCCGAGCTCGCCGAGCACTTCGTTGTTGTGCTCGCCCAGCTTGGGAGCGCGGCGGTGGATGCCCGGCGGCGTGGCGCTCATGCGGATCGGCGGCGCGATCTGGACGATCGGCCGACCCACGGGCTGCTCGACCGCCACCAGCATGTCGCGGGCCGCGACATGGGGATCGCTGAACAGGTCGCCGGGGTGGTTGACCGGCCCGCAGGGCACCTTGCCCCCGATGGCAGCGATGACCTCCGCGTTGGTGAGCGTCGCGGCCCACTCGGTCAACGCCGCGATGATCTCGTCGCGATGGTGGTACCGCGCCCGCAGGGTGCGGGTCTCTTCTGCCCAGGCCCACTCGGGTCGACCCATCGCAACCGCCAGCTCGCGCCAGTGGTTGTCGGTGGGAGCGCCGATGGCGATGGCCCCGTCGACGGTGTCGAAGATGTCGAACGGCACGATGTACTGGTTCTTGTTGCCGCTGGGGGGCGTATCGGGCTGGCCCATCACGCTGTAACGGGTGACGCCGACCTCGCTGAGCGCCATCACGGCATCCACCATCGAGACGTCCACGAACTGCCCCTCGCCGGTCCGCTGTGCGTGGAACAGCGCAGCCAGCACCCCCATGGCGCCGATCGTGCCGGGGTAGGTATCGCCGATGTAGGGGCCCACCACGTGCCGGTCGTCGGGACCGCTGCCGGTGGCCGAGACCATGCCCGACATTGCCTGGGCCACGACGTCGTACGCAGGCCAGTCGACATAGGGGCTCTCGCCTGAGCGCGGGTCGCCGAAGCCCCGGATGGCCCCGTACACGAGCCGGGGGTTGCGCTCGTGGAGCACTTCCCAGCCCACTCCGAGCGCATCCATCACGCCCGCGCGCATGTTCTCGACGAGTGCGTCCGCGGTGTCGACGAGCTGCAGGAACTGTTCCCGCTGGTCGTCATCGGTGAGATCGAGGGCTATGCCTCGCTTGTTGCGGTTGTAGTTGGCGAACCCGGCACCGAAATTCCGTTCGGTGTCCTCGCGGGTGAACGGCGGCATCTTGCGGGCCAGCTCACCCCGCGGCGGCTCCACCTTGATCACGTCGGCGCCCAAGTCGGCAAGCATCATCGTCGACCATGGACCTGCCAGCGCGTGGGTGCAGTCGATGATGCGAACACCTTGGAGCGGGCCTGAGTTCTGGGCAGCCATCGGCGCAGCCCGCTCATGCGCGGTGAGATGGTCTTCGTCAGGGGGATCCAGCTTCGTCATGTCTTCGTCTCTTCGATTCTCTGCCCGGATCAGGCGAAATTCGGGCGGCGCTTCTCGACGATGGCAGCGTGACCTTCCCGCACGTCCGCGCCGGTGAAGCCCAGCATCTCGAGCGCTGCCGAGGTGTCGAAGATGGGCCCCGCCATCCGCATCCAGTTGTTGAGGCTGTACTTGGTCCAGCGGATGGCGCTCTGGCTCCCCGCCGCCAGCCTGCGGGCGACGGCGAATGCCTCATCGAGCACGGCATCGTCGTCGACCACCTTGCTGACGAGGCCCATGTCGTCGGCCTCTTCTCCCGTGATCGTGTCGCAGGTCAACAGGTAGTACTTCGACTTGGCCATGCCGCACAGGATCGGCCACACGATCGCTGCGTGATCGCCGGCGGCCACGCCGAGCTTGGTGTGCCCGTCCACGATCCGAGCGCTGCGCCCGGCGATGGAGATGTCGGCCATCAGCGCCGCCGCCAGACCGGCCCCGACGGCAACACCCTCGATGGCCGACACGATGATCTTGGAGCAGTTGATCATGTTGTAGACGATGTCTCGCGCCTCGCGCAGTGCCCGTTGGCGTGTCTCGAAGTCGTCCATGATCTCCTGGATCATGTCCAGGTCGCCGCCGACGGAGAAGGTGCCGTTGGCGCCCCGGATGACGGCCACCCGGGTGCCAGGATCGTCGTCTACTGCCCGCCAGACATCGGCCAGCGCCAGGTGCTTGGGGGCATCCACCGAATTCAGCCGACCTGGCGTATCGATCACGATCTCGAGCACGCCGTCGTCGTCGGGACCGATGATCTGGAGCGCGGAGAAGGGGGCGTAGCGGTCGTTCATGGCGCCCGAAGCTAGTTGTTCGGGGTGGCAGCCGCCGGGGCCTGCGAGCTGGGCGCGCTGAGCAACCGGTACGCCGATTCGATCTCGCCTGCGGGCGCGAAGATCCGTTCCCAGGGGTGCAGCAGCCGGTCCCGCCCGTAGCGCGGGATCACGTGGATGTGGAAGTGAAACTGCGTCTGGTCGGCAGCGGCGCCGTTGTTGTTGAGCAAGTTCACGCCTGCCGGCTTCAACCGCTCGCGCACCAGGCTCGCCACCCGGCGCGCCGCCTGCATCACGTGAGCCGCATCGTCATCGGTGAGTTCCCAGATGTCGGTCACGTGCCTGCGGGGAATGACCAGACAGTGACCGACGGTCATGGGCAGGCGATCCATGAACGCCACGGCGTGATCGTCTTCGTAGATGCGCAGTGCCGGGATGTCACCTGCCACGATCGAACAGAAGGTGCAGCCCGGCATCCGGCCTGCAGCCAGCCCAGGGTCCGGCGAGGAATTCGTCACGAGTCGAGCATCCGTTGCGGCTCAGTGGTACCGGAGCTCGACGTGGTCAACGACGTGATCGTGCCCTTTCGCGAGCACCAAGTCGGCTCGAGCCCGTGTCGGCAGGATGTTCTCCTGCAGGTTGACGAGGTTGATCGAGCGCCAGATCGTGCGCGCGACCGCGTCGGCGGCAGAAGGCGGCAGATCGGCAAACTGAGCGAAATAGGCGGTCTGCTCGCGGAACACCGTCTTGCGCAGTTGCTGGAAGCGCTCGACGTACCACTCCTCAAGATCTTCAGCTTCGGCGTCGACATAGATCGTGAAGTCGAAGAAGTCCGACACGAAGGGCGTGCTTGACGGTGGTCCGGTCTGCAGCACATTCAGACCCTCGACGATGAGGATGTCGGGCTGGTTGATGAGCTGCACCTCGTCGGTCACGTCGTACAGGCTGTGCGAGTAGACGGGCGCAGCGACATCGGGTTCGCCGCTTGAGATCCGCTGGAGGAAGTCGCGCAGCTCGCCGCGGCGGTAGGACTCGGGAAAGCCCTTGCGCCCGAGGATGCCGCGCGCGGTGAGCTCGGCATTCGGCAGCAGGAAACCGTCCGTCGTGACCAGATCCACTTCCGGGTGATCCGGCCACGAAGCCAAGACAGCTCGCAGGATGCGTGCCGTGGTGCTCTTGCCGGCCGAGACGCTTCCGCCGATGCCGATCAGGTACGGGCGCGGCGGCAGCACCCTGCCGAAGAAGCCCTCGGTGGCGGCGCGCAGTTGGCGTTTGGTCGCCACACGCAGGTTCAACAGGCGCGACAGGGGCAGGTAGATGTCGCGCACCATGTCGAGCGTCACAGGCTCCACGAGACCCGCCAGCGCCTCGAGTTCGGCTTCCGTCAACGACAGCGGCGTGGCATCTCGCAGCTTCGCCCACTGCTCGCGAGTGAACCTGCAATGCCGGTCATCGATGCCCGGCTCGAGCCTTCTGTCGAATGCAGCGGCGTCCGTCACCCGCTTAGCTTGGCGAACTTATGGCACCGACCGCAACCGGGTCGTATGCGCCCTGTGCTGTCGTCATGCCTCGGTGCCAGCGACGAGGTGTCGCAACGGCGGCTCGCGGGTAGTCCTCGAACATCCAACGGGCGAATTGCCGGCGTGTCCAACCGGACCAGTCGACCGCTCGCAGCGAGAGTTCGGCCAGACGATTGTGCGCCAAGACGCGGCTGAGGCCGCGCGCCAGCCGGTGGTCGAGCGTGAACTCGCCTCGCGCCTCGCGCACGTAGCGAGCCGTCACGCTGTGCGGGGGGCCGCCGCGCGCGATCGCCGCCGCTGCCATCCGCCCCATCTGCAGTGCCTGGCCGATTCCCTCGCCGGTGAGCGGGTCTGCGGCCGCAGCGGCGTCGCCGCACAGCAGCGTGCGGCCTCGGGCCAGCTCCAGCTCTCCCAGCCGCGCCGGTATCGGCCACGCCCGCGTCGGGCCGTCGGGTTGGTGAGGGCCGAGCACGCTCGCGATGTGACGACGCTCGGTGAGGCTCGCCCAGACCGAAGCGATCTCGCTGCCGTCGAGCTTGCCAGCGTCGCCAGCGGAGTCGTGGCCGCGGCGGTCTCGTGGCACTCCGAAGCCGACATTGACTCGCCCGTCCCCCAAGGGGAACGACCAGGCGTAGCCCGGCAGCAGGTCGGGCTCGAACCAGACCCACATGTCGCGGGCAGCAGGTCCGCTCGCGCGCAGGTAGCCGCGAAACGCATGCCAATCGCCGCGGTAGCGATGTGGGCCTATGCCGAGCGCTTTGCGCACGGCGGAATAGACGCCATCGGCAGCCACCACGAATCGGGCCTGCACGACGCTGCCGTCGCTGAGCCGGACGGACGCCGAGCTCGCTCGCACGCCGGGGTCCTCGAAGCTGTCGAATGCGATGCCGAGACGCACGTCGGCCTGCGCTGCGGCCGCGAGGTCGACGAGCTCCGCATCCAGCTCGGCGCGCCGGCACACGCTCGCAAACTGCCCGCGCCCTTCGGGGAGGGGCAGCCTCATGACGCGCCCGCGCGGCGTGCGCACGCACGCAGCTGCCACCGGCATCCACGAATTCATCCGCTCCGGCTGCAGGCCGAGCGACTCGAGCTCGCGCAGCGCGAGCGCTGTGAGGCCGTCGCCGCAGCACTTGTCACGTCCTGGCGCCGCTCGGTCGACGAGCATGACCCCGAGTCCTGCGCGCCGTGCCCACACGGCTGCGGATGCGCCCGCCGGGCCCGCACCGACGATCAGGACATCGACGATGGTCACCCGCTCATGACCTCTGGGGCTCGCCGGTTTCGGTGATCCCATCGCCTGTGTCGGACTGCCCGTCCTCGGCGTCGTCGCCTTCGGTGCCGGTGCTGTCGGTTTCGCCGGAGTCGTCAGGCTCGGTGGAATCGCCCTGGCCGTCGGCTGCGTCGCCTTCGCCGGATTCCGTTCCCTCGTCGGCCCTCAGCGTGCTCAGATCGACACCGAGACAGGGATCGTCGGGATAGCGCTGCAGTTCCGAGTCGCGCTCGCCGGGCTGTTCAACGCATTCGAGCGGCGGGCACTCCACGATCGACCCGTCTGCACGCTCGCTGCCGTCATCGACCAACTCTGGCTCAGCCCCCTCAGCCTCGGCCGCGCTCGAAGCATCCTCCGGCGCCTCGCCGTCGGCCGCTTGCTCGCCGCCTGGTGTCTCCGAGGGTGCGAGCAGCGGATCCACGCATTGCCGCGGCACCGAACGCGCGCCGTCGCAGTCGCGTCCTTCTTCGGGCCGGTAGCGGGCGTGGAACGTGTCCGTGTCGACGGTGCCATCCGAGAACACCCGTATCCGCTCCGTCCGGACCCGCCGGCAGAATTCCTGCATTTCCTCCTCGGGCTCGCCGATGGTCACCTGCACATTGCGCGTGGAGTACAGCTCGACAGTTATCGATGTGTCGGTGTATGTCGGCCAGATGAGCAGCCCGTACGGCGTGGGATTGGTGAACTTCAGATCGGGCTTCGGGTACGAGATGGTGGGATCCAACCCGAACGGGTACCGGCTGAGGTACAGCGAGTGCGTCTGGTACTCGTCGATGGTCATACCGGCCCGGATCAACGCATTGAAGATGGTGGTGGCGAACTGCGACACCCCGCCGCCGATGTCGTCGACCAGCACGCCCTTCTCGATGAAGCCGCCCTCCACGAAGCCCTTTTCTTCGGTTCGCCGGCCGACATGCCCGTTCAGCGAGAGGCTCTCACCTGGCTCGACCATCGCGCCGCGCATCAGGTCCGCGAAGAGGTGGATGTTCTCGACGCGTCCCTGGCAGCACGCGTGCTTCGTGGTGAAGGTGCCGACGAGCTCGACGATGCCCAGCGCTTCCAGGTGTGCCTGCTCTTCCCGGCTCACCGCCGGGCGCGACGGCAGCGCCAGCGGTCCCTCGATGCCCGCCAGCAGCGCTTCCTCGATCAGGGCGCCCACATCGTCCGCACAGCAAGCGACGCTGCCATCGCTCGCTGCCACCGTCGGCACGCCGCCGACAACGGCCATCGCGCCGGTGGTGAAGGGTGCCGATGCTGCGGCAAATGCTTCCTCGAGGTACGGCCCGACCTGCGCATGATCGAAAGCGATCTCCGGGGGTATTGCCCCGGTGTCGAGCCGGAGCCAGCCGGCGATCGTCTCGATGGTGAGGTCGTGGGTTGCCTCGCTGTACGCCACGAGGAGGCTGCGCCCGTAGTTCTGGTGTGCCGTGTTGACGGCCTGCTGCAATTCGGGCGTGTACGCGATCGGTTCGCTCTGCGTCAGCTCTGCGGCGATCTCGATGCGGGTGAACGAGCGTGCGATGCCCTCGAGCACTTGGTCGACGATGGCATCTGCGTCGACGATCTGCCCGGGCAGGCCGAGGTCGACCGCCAGCGTGCCATTGACGACCACCACCGATGGGGGAGTCGCCGTCACACCGAGGTCGGTGGCGTTGGCCAGCACGGTTCGGGCCATCGACCGATCGACGAGGTACCGGCGCTCGGTGAACTGGGGGTCGGTGGACCACGCCACCCACGACTCAGCGTTTTCGCCGGTTTCTTCGGCATCGGCTGCTCGCAGCTCCCGAACTGCCCCGAACGTGGCGTCGCGCTCCAGCGCGATGCCGAGGTCGGCCACCGTGAGCGTCCGCTCACCTGTGGCGGTGCGCACGACGACAGGCGTGGCCGCCAGTTCCGTTGCGAGCGCGGCAATCCGCAAGTGCACGGTGTCGGGGCTCACC
Organism: Acidimicrobiia bacterium; assembly: GCA_022821985.1. Classification (GTDB taxonomy): domain Bacteria; phylum Actinomycetota; class Acidimicrobiia; order Acidimicrobiales; family Poriferisodalaceae; genus Poriferisodalis. The sequence goes on along the minus strand of JAJECP010000035.1, from coordinate 15,026 downwards.
TGCGTCGGTGTGCCCGGAGCTGTCGTGGGAACGACGATTGGCGCACGAGTAGTCGCAGGCGCGGCTGACGTCGTCGGAGCAGTCGGCGGGGGGGCATCAGCCGGGTCCCGGATCGCCAGCACAGCCGTCCCGCCGATGGACGCGGCCAGGATGGCGGCCGCCGTGATGATCGACCAGCGAGGGGCCCACGTCGGCCAGTGCACGAGGGTTGATCGTACGGGTCACTTGGGGGCTGCGGGCGGCGCGTCGAGCGTGCGATACTCCGAGCCGTCATCACCGCATACGAGGCTGCCCGGCGGCGCCGAGTGAGGCCCGTCGTCGGCGAGTGGGAAGGGATTCACAACATCATGAGCAAGCTGTGCGAAGGTCGGGTCGTCATCGTGACCGGAGGTGCCCGGGGCATCGGGCGTGAGCACTGCCTGATGCTCGCTGAGCACGGCGCAAAGGTGGTCTGCAACGACTTGGGCGGTGCGCGCGACGGCACCGGTGCCGACACCGGTCCCGCCGACGACGTCGTCAACGAGATTGCGGCGATGGGCGGCGAGGCGGTGGCGAACGGCGACGATGTCTCCGACTGGGAAGGCGCCCAGCGTCTCGTGAATCAGGCCATCGAGACCTTCGGTGACCTGCATGGCGTCGTGAACAACGCCGGCATCCTGCGCGACCGGATGCTGGTGAACATGACCGAGGCCGAATGGGATGCGGTGATCAAGGTTCACCTCAAGGGCACGTTCGCCCCGGCGCGCTGGGCCAGTTCCTACTGGCGGGAGAAATCGAAGGCCGGCGAGCAGGTGAACGCATCGATCGTGAACACGACATCGGTGTCAGGCATCTACGGCAATCCGGGCCAGACCAACTACGGCGCCGCCAAGATGGGCATTGCGGCGTTCACGATCATCGCAGCGCGTGAACTGGCGCGCTATGGCGTGCGGGTGAATGCTGTGGCGCCGGGCGCGCTCACGCGCATGACCGAGGACTTGGGCATGGGCGAAGCCTCCGAGGAAGACCAAGCCATGATGCATCCCCGCTATATCGCGCCGATTGTCACCTGGCTGTGCTCGGAAGAAGCAGCGGGCGTGTCCGGCCGTGTCTTCGAGGCCTCCGGACGCATGCTGGCGATTGCCGAGGGCTGGGAGCGCGGCCCGACCATCGAGGCCATCGACGACCCGACGAAGATCGGCGATGCAGCCCGACAGCTCGTGCGCGATGCCCGCCTCAACAGCGGCATGAGCGGTGCGCCGGCCGACGGCGGCGTGGCCGACTGAACCGTACGCTCCAAGAACCCGCACACCACAAGAACAAGAGAGGCCATCAATCATGGGACTCAATCCGGAAGCAGTCGGCGCCACCGGCACACCGACCAAGCGGTCGTGGACATTCCGCGATTCGCTGCTGTATGCCGTCGGCATCGGCGCCGGCGCGGAGGATCCGTTCGGATCCGAGCTGGAGTTCACCACCCACAACTCCAAGGACATCGCCCACCAGGCGTTCCCGACCCAGGGCGTCGTCATCGGATTCGGTGCTGGCGGTGCCATGGCCAACGCCGGTGATCTCGACTGGGGCAAGCTGCTGCACGGCAGTCAAGGGATCACCGTGCACCAGCCGATCCCGACCGAGGGATCCGTCGAGATCACCGATCGCATCGCTGGTATGTGGGACAAGGGCGAGGGCCGCAACGCCATCATCGACACCGAGGCCAGCGCGGTCGATCCTGATTCTGGCGACGTCATCTTCGAGCTTCGAAGCTCGGTGGTGATCCGCGGCTCAGGCGGTTTCGGGGGCGAGGCGGGCAGCACTGCGCCGCTGGTCAGCGCGCCCGACCGCGACCCCGACTACGAGATCTCGTACCAGACCCGCCCCGATCAGGCCCTCACCTACCGGCTGAGCGGCGACTACAACCCGCTGCACAGCGACCCGTGGTTCGCGACCGAGCTCGCAGGCTTCCCCAAGCCGATCCTGCACGGCCTGTGCACGTATGGTTTCACCGGCAGGGCGCTGCTGCACACCCTGTGCGAGGGCGATCCCGCCCGCTTCCGATCAATGGATTCCAGGTTCTCTGCACCGGTGTTTCCCGGTGACGAGCTCACCGTCCAGGTGTGGGACGACGGCGAGGGCCGAGCGATCTACCGCACGGTGGCCCAGAAGGGCACCGACGAGCAGCGCGTGGTCATCGACAACGGCCTGTGCACCTACGCCTGATCTAGAACAGCCCTAAAACAGCTTGAGGGCGTCGCTGGTGATGCCGCGCAGCTCGTCGTAGTTGAGCACGACACAGCGGATGCCCCGATCGGCCGCGAGCACCCGCGCCTGGGGCTTGATCTCCTGCGCAGCGAAGACACCGCTCACGGGCGCCAAGCGGGCATCCCTGTTCAGGTACTCGAGATAGCGGCACAGCTGCTCGACGCCGTCGATCTCGCCCCGCCGCTTGATCTCCACTGCCAGCGTCGAGCCGTCGCTGTCGCGGCACAGCAGATCGACGGGACCGATGTCGGTCGGGTACTCGCGCCGCACCAGCTCCGCGCCGTCGGCCAGCGTCTCGGGATGTGCGGCCACCAGTTCTTGCAGGTGGGCTTCGACGCCGTCCCGCTCGAGGCCGGGATCGATGCCCATGTCATGGGCGGTGTCGCTGATCACCTCGGCGATGCGGATCTCGAGACGCTCGCCCTTGTCGTTCGTGACGCGCCACAGATCGGGCTCGCAGACGAGCCGGTTGGGCGCATTCATCCAGTTCAGCGGCTTGTAGGCACCGCCGTCGGCATGAATGGCCACGCATCCGTCGGCCTTCACCATGATCAGTCGGACGGCCTCGGGCAGGTGCGCGTCGAGCCGTCCCGAGTAGTCGACCGTGCAGCGAGCGATGACCAGCCGCACGTCGCTAGGCGGCTGCTGTCAGCTCGTAGACCGACGTGAGCTTGGGCTCGCCCCCGTCGGGCCCGTCGGCATCGAGCACCCGGGCGCGGCCGCTCTCGACGAGATGGAGCATGTGCGCGTAGACCGAGCTTGCCGCCGGGTACCACAGCCGCTTGTCGTAGGCCTCGTACATCTTCGGAACGAAATCCGCTATGCGGCACGGCCCCGGCCGGAGGTGCTCGATGATCTGCTGCTCGCGGTCGCTGCGGTGCGCGATGAACGAGCGCACGTATGCCGTGGGTTCGGGAATCGGGGGGCCGTGGGTCGGCCAGTACCGCTCATGGTCGAATTCGAGCAGCTTCGCCAGCGAGTCGAGGTAGTCCTGCATGGAGCCGTCGGGAGGACCCACGACACTCGTTGCCCAGCCCATGACGTGGTCGCCCGAGAAGAGCGAGTTTTCCTCCAGCAGCTCGTAGCACAGGTGGTTCGAGCAGTGACCCGGCGTGTGCACCGCGCGCAGCGTCCAGCCGTCACCGGCGACGATGTCGCCGTCGACCAGCGCGACATCGGGGACGAACTCGGTGTCGGCACCTTCCCGCTTCAGTTCCTCGGGCAGCTCGTCGAACTCGGCTTGGTACTTCTCCTGCTCCTCGGCGCTGATGTAGCCGGAGAAGTCGACACGATCGTCGGGATCGAGCTTCCACACACTGGCGTGCGGGCCGTAGCCGTAGCTGAGCGCGCCGGTGGCCGCGACCAGGTCGCCGGTGAGGGGCGAGTGATCGCTGTGGGTGTGCGTCACGAGAGCAGCACCGACCGTCTCGCCAGGCTCGAGTGCCGCGAGGACATCGTCGAGATGGCTCGCGAGCGGCGGCCCGGCGTCGATCACTGCAACCTCGCCGCGCCCGACGATGTAGGTGCCGGTGCCGCGATAGGTGAACGGCGTCGGGTTCTTGCAGATGACACGGCGGATCATCGGTGACACCTGGTCGCAGGCGCCATAGTCGAACTCGCCGAGATCTCGATAGTGCTCGATGGTCACCGGCATCGGCTGCTCCATGTCGGGTCGGAACGCGTGCGTGACGGTCTAGCATCACATCACGGCCTGGCCGGGCAGCCGCCATGAGGGGGAGGCGGCTGCCCGGCCCGCTGTGCTTTCACGTTCAGCACCGTCGGGAGGGAACATGGCGGATCTGACAGACCGGAGCGGCGGCTACTTCGTCGGCACCAAGCCTTCGGAGCGCTACCCCATCTGGACGCGCGCCAACGTGGGCGAGGTGTTCCCGGATCCGGTGAGGATGAGCACCTTCGACTTCGCGTTCCAGAACGACGACGGCATTCGCATATCCGAGTGGGGATTCCGCGATGCGTATGTGGAGATGGGCGCGTTCGACTACGACGAGTTCGATCCCGACAACTGCGTCTTCTTGGGCGTCTTCGGCGGCTACACCTATCTCAACGCCGCCGTCGGTCGCGTGTTCGGCGCCCGCGCCCCCGGCATCGACGTCGACACCGTCGACCGGACCTTCTTCGGCGAGCAGCCGGGCATCCCGCCGTACGAACCGCATCCCGACGACGCCAGCCCCGCGGCGGAGCAGCGCATCGGCGAGACCTTCCTCATGCTGTTCACGGCGCCGGCGTTGCCGGAGGTGCACGATGACGAGCAGAACATCGCCGAGCTGCGTGCACAGCGGCCCGACTTCACCCAGATGGGCGATCACGAGATCATCGATTGGATCGACGATTTCCTCCAGTCGGGCTACGGCGACGGGGCCGGATTCCGGCTGCTGTTCGCGCGCCACCTGAAGGTGTCGTTCCTGGCGGCGGTGCCGCTGGGCGCGATCGAGCAGGTGTGCACGGCGCTGGGCCGGCCCGAGGACACGCTCAAGCTGGTGGCCGGCTTCGGCGACGTGGCCTCTGCCGCGCCCTCCGATGCGATGTGGGAGCTCGGGCGGCAGGTCGCCGCGTCGAGCGCGCTGGGTGCGCTGTTCGACGAGGGACCGGTGGGCTTGGCCGACCGCCTGGCTGCGGCCGGTGCTGGGGAACCTTCAGGCGACGCCGCGGCGTTCAACGAGGCCTTCGCCTCCTTCGTGTACGAGTTCGGCTCGCGGGGGCCGAACGAATGGGAGATGAGCTGCCCGACGTGGGAGACCGACCCCGACATCGCGCTGGCGGCTATCGACCGCATGCGCCTGGCGCCCGCCGATGCCGAGCCGGCACGGCGCCGGGCAGAATTGGCCGCCCAGCGAGAGGCGCTGACTGCAGAGATCTCCGCGTTGCTCGAGGCCGACGCAGACACCCAGATGCAGTTCAACCTGGCCCTCGGTGCGGCAGCCGTGTACCTGCCGGGGCGCGAGCGCACCAAGACCAACTGCGTGCGCTTCGTGAACGAGTGCCGCATCGCCTCACGGGTGCTGGGTGAGCGGCTCGTCGAGCGGGGTCAGTTCAGCGGACAGACCGAGTTCGGCATGCTGCGACTGTCCGAGATCCACGAGATGCTCGACGACCCGACCGGTTGGGCAGAGGTGATTGCCGAGCGTCAGGCCCAGTGGGACGACGCCGCGTCGCGTCAGGAGCCGTTCGTCATCGTCGGCGACCCGCCGCCGATGTCAGAGTGGCCTCGCCGAGGTGAATCTGAACTGCCGCAGCTCTCGGCGGGCGAGACGCTCGCCGGCTTGCCAGGCTGCCCTGGCATCGCCCGTGGGCGGGCCCGAGTCGTGCTCGACAGCAGCGACCCGACCGCCCTCTCGCCCGGCGATGTGCTCGTGGCGCCGCTCACCGATCCGTCGTGGACGCCGCTGTTCGTCAGCGCGAGCGCGGTGGTCGTGGACGTCGGCGCAGCGCTCAGCCACTCGGTGATCGTGAGCCGCGAACTCGGACTGCCATGTGTCATCTCGGCAACCGGCGCGACAGGACGCATCCCGGACGGCGCCCTCATCGAAGTGAATGGCGACACCGGCATGATCACCGTGCTGGATCTGTGAGCCCGGAGCCATCGGAGGGGACGTGAGGCACCGCCCGGGAGGGTGTTTGTCCGAGGCTTTCTCTGACAAGAGAGCGTCTGATGCTCGGCACATCACCCGGTCGTCCGAGAGCGGTCTGACGACGCTTGGCTGGCTGTTGCTGACGGCGGCGGTGGCGGGGTTTGCCGGCTCAGCGGTTGTGGTGGTGCAGTCGGTGGTGCGTGACGTAGGCGTCGACGCGGCGAGCTTCAGCGCGCGGTTCCGGGCGGCGCGCATAGCGGCCGACGGCGTGACGCGGGAGTGGCGCTCGCATCATCCTGTTGATCAGTTCGAGGCTGACTCGCTGAATCGGCGCTACGGCGAGCGCTGCGCCCGGCTGGGGATCACCTACGCCGATACCGAGGCGTTGCCGTTCTGGAAGCCGGGTGTGCTGGATTCGGGAGGCGGCTGGTTCGAGGCGCACAAGCTGCCGGTGTGCAGTCTGCGCAATGTCCGAGGCGAGCGTGAGCGGTTCGGGTCGTCGCAGCAGGCCCCTGAGGAGTCGCTGTTTGGACGGCCCGGTCGGTTGCTGGTGGAGTGATGGGGGGTCAGGGTCTGCGTCGGCAGATGGCCTGCGGTTTGCCGGTGGCGGCGGCGTGTTGGTCGGCTTTGTTGAGTTCGGCGACGGTGGGGGGCGTGGCGTCGGTGGCACCGGTGGGTTTCACGAACACGGCTTCGACGTCGAGGTTGGTGTCGCTGTAGAGGATTTCGAGACGTTCGCAGCGTGCGGTGAAGTACAGCTCCCATCGCTGCCAGGTGTGGTAGCGGGCGTCGTCGGGTGATGCGGTGCGCGCTTCGCGGATGACGGTGTCCGCGGCGACGTTGGCGGCTGTTTCGCGGGCGCTGCTGCCGCCGAGCTGTTCGGCCGTGTCGTCGACCACGTTCTGGACGAGCACGACCGCGAGCGCGGCGAGCCCGGCGACGGCGGCGACGATGAGCAGCCATTCCAGGGTGGTGAGGCCGGCTTGGTTGCGGCGGTTGGTGCGATGGGTCATGGGAGTGTTCCTTTGGTTGGGTTGGGGGCGGGTCATGGGATCGGCCCGACGGCGGCCAGGCGTATGCCTAGGACGAGTGCGGTGCCCAGCGCGAGCGCCGGCGAGGGCGCGCAGGCAGCGGCCGGGTTCGCCGAGCGCGAAGGCTGTGCATGCGAGCAGCACGGCAACTGTGATGCCGGCGGCCCAGCAGGCTCGTCGGCTGATGATGGCGCTGCGCAGGTCTGTCCATGTTGCGTGCGCGGCGAGCAGCGACCACGCCCCGGCGGCGGCCCAGACCCCGATGGGCGCGTTCACGGCGCGTCGCTTTCATCGTCGAGCGTCTTGTCGCCCCGGTCGTCTGGTGCGTTGTTGTCTGGGATCGGTGGGCGGGTGAGCACGGTCACGTGGGCGCCGTGTCCGTGCAGCGTGCGGGTGCCGAACAGTCCGCGGACTGGGGCTGTGGCGCCGTCGGTTTGGCAGGTCACATGGGTGGTGACGACCAGCGCTCGCTGGGCTGCGCTGGCGGTGGGCCGTCCGGCGGTCAGGTCGGCGGCGGTGGCTGTGACGAATCCGGTGCGCCCGGCGGCGGGCCGGGGACCGTCGAGGCAGAGGTAGTCGAGGCCGGGACGGGCGCCGAGCACTGCTTCGGCCATGAGCTCGCGGCGCAGTTCGATGCCGGTGTGCGGGTCTGGCTCGCCGTCGGGGGGTCTGTTCGCCGGGTTGTCGTTGCAGCAGAGCGCGGCGGCTACGGCTGCTTCTTGTGCTGCGAGGCTGGTGACGAGCTCGGCGCGGGCGCTTCGGCCCGCCCACAGGATGAACAGCACGCCGAGCGCGAGCATCGGTGTGAGCGCCATGAGCTCCAGCGACGATGTCGAGCCGCGATCGCCGCGGCCCCTTCGGGTCTGTCGCACCGGGCCGAGCCCGGTGTTGTGCTGTGGGCGCCGTCGCCGAGGTCGGGCCGGTGTCGTGGAGCGCATCGGGGTGCTCAGTTGCCGAACGCCGTGCGTGTGGGGAGCGACTCGGCGAACTGTCTCGCTTCGTTTTCGCTTGCGGGGCGGGCGTCGAGCGGCGCGAGGTCGAGCAGGCCGCCGCAGGCAGGGGCTGTGATCGTGCCGCTGGCTGCGGGGAGTGCGATGGTGCCGACGGATTCTGCTGTGATCCTGAGCCCTTGGGGCCATGTCTGCGATGCGGCCCAGTCGGCGGTGGCCCAGTCGGCAGCGAGCCCGAGATGGACGGCGTCGGCGACGATTGCTCGGCCTCCTGTGTGGCAGGGCAGACTGGCCGAGTGGTTGCCGTCGGGGGTCATCGTGGGGTGTGCCGATGTCGTGTAGGCGCTGCTGTAGAAGCCGACGACGGTGCCGGCGTCGAAGCCGCGTGCGGTCAGGCCTTCGAGCAGCGACTCGGTGAGCGTTTCGCAGCCTCGCCGCAGTTCGGGTTCGAGGGCCGCGGGCTCGTCGGTCGGGGCGCGGTCGCCAGTGGCGGTGCAGTCGTCGAAGAACCAGTCGAGGGCGCCGTGGTCGCGAGCTTGGGCGTCGCGCCACGCGACGGCAACCGATGCAAGGCTGTCCGCGGCGGCGTCGGCCGCGGCGTGGGCTGCGAGCCGTCGCGGCATGGCGGCGGAGACGACGGCTGCGAGCACGCAGACGGGCACCATGAGCATGACCAGCAGGGTCACCGCGCCCCCGGCCTCGTCACGGCGCCGCCGCTGCCGCACTGGCTGAGGGGTCCGCGCTTTCACCGGATGTGCCCTCGCGGTCGGCCCGACGAGCGCGGCGAGGTGCTGCCGCTGCTGATCCTGTGGCCCGCGATGGTGGTGCTGCTGCTGATTCTCGCGGCCCAGGCGTTCTTGGTCGCCGGGGCGCGGGCGCAGGCTGACGCCGCGGCTTCGGAAGCTCTGCGCGCTGTCTGGGAGACGGTCGGCGACGCAGGTCTTGCATACGCCGATGACGGCAGCCCGCACATCGGCGCCGGTCCGCATCCGCGTGCGGCTGCGATGTCGGCGGCTGCGCACGACACGGTCGCGCGAGCCGCATCGGGCGGTGCGGGAGGGTGGCGCTGGTGGACGCCGGGTGCGGTGAGGGTGCTCAGCGACTGGTGCCACAGCGGTGCTGATGCTGGCTTGCGGCCGGGTCCGGGCGAGCCGGGCTGGGTTCGAGTCGCCGTGTCGGGCGACGTGTTCGGGCCGTTCAGCGCTCTGTGGCCGGGCCGGCTGGACCGGGTCCATGCCTCTGCGGCAGGCCCCGCCGTGCTGGCGCCCTTGACAGTCTCAGAGTCGTCCGGCGTCACCGATGGCGGCGTGCCGTCGGTGCCTGCGGGTCTGGCGGAGTGCTGAGCCGCTGTCATGGCGCGCGATGGCGGATCTGGCACACCCAGCGGCCGTCGGCGAGCGCCGGCGCGTCGGCTGTGTCCGGCGGCGCCGTGGTGACAGGACTCTGCGGGGTATGCGAATCGCCGGCAGTGGTCGGCGGCTCGGTGCCGGGCACGGCGGCAGGTGCAGGCGCGGGTGTCTGGATGGGGACTGTCTGCCAGGTCCAGTCGGCCGACTCGACGACGTCGGGGTAGGCGGTCTTGATCGATTCGCACTGCTGGGCCAGCGCGGCTAGCGCTGCTTGGGCAGCCGCCGTGCGTTGCGGGTCGCCCGGTGAGGCCTCCGACGCGATCAGCGCCCTGACTGCCTCGTCGGAGGCGCGAGCAGCGGCGATACCGGCATCGATGAGCCGGGAGTCGGTGTCGCTGCCGGTGGTGCTGGCGTCGTCGATGACGCTTTGGAGTGCGACGGCCATGACTGCGGCGAATCCGCCTGTCGCCGCGATGACGAGCAGCCATTCCAGCGTCGCGAGCCCTGCCGCATCACGGCTCGGAGCGGCCCGGGACCCACGCGGGCATCGGGCGTGGTGCGCAGTGGGAGCGTCGGCGATCTGGGCCATCGCTCAGGGAGTGCGGGTGATGATGCCGCCGGTGAGCGACACGAACGGCGGGTAGATGAGGATGGCTGCGAGCGCCAGCGCGACCGCGGTGGCGGGCAGGACGATGATCTGGTCGCGGCGCTCGGCGGCCTCGCGTTCGCGTTGCATCGTGTCGCGCCACAGGTTGTCGGCAGCGGCGAGCACGGCGTCTGCCATGCGGGTGCCGCGGCGTGCTGCGAGCCCGAATGCGCCGACGGCCTGGGTGAGGCTGGTCAGCCGGTAGCGCTCGGTGAGCTCGCTCAGGCCGTCCGCGGCGGGTCGGCGCTCGTTGTGGGCGCCGACGAGGTGGCGGTGCAGCAGCCGCCATGTCGGGCGCCGGCCGGCCTGGGCGGCGGTCAGCATCGCGTTGGCCGGCTCGGCGCCGGCGGCGACTTGCTGTGCGGCGAGCACGATCCACAGCCGGACGACTTGGTCGAGCTCGGCGCGGGCGCGCTTGGCGCCGTCGCGGACTCCTTGGGATGGGATGAGCCATCCCGCCAGAGTGCACAGCACGACCGTGGCGGCGGCCGCGGTGGCTGTGCCGGTGCGCCATGCAGCTGCAACAGCACCCACAGCCAGCCCTGCGGCTACGCCGGCGGTGCGCTGGGCGAGGTACGCCCGGGGGGTCACTCCGGCGAGCAGCAGGTCGGCTGCCCGGCTCGGCTTCGGCTCAGGGATCAGCGCTGTCACGCTCGCAGCCGCGGCTCGCAGCGGCCGACGGGCCGATGTTGCGGCGAACGCAGTGATCACGAGGGAGATCCCGCAGGCGAAGCCCGCACCGCTGAGCGCTGCAGCGACGGCGGTGTTCACAGCGGGTCAGGGGCGCGCTTGGCGCGTTTGGGGGCGACGAGCACCGACGTTTCGGAGCGGACCACCGAATGGCGGACCAGGAAAGCGGTGGCGCCCAGCAGCATGAACGCGATGAGCAGCAGCACTGCCTGGCCGGTAGGGGTGCGGTAGGGCTCGAAGTAGGCGGGGTTGTTGCGGTACATCAAGGTCACGACGCCGCCGGCCAGCGCCAGCAGCGCGATGGTCTGCGTCCACAACTGCACGACGGCCTCGGTGCGAGCGCGGTGCAAGGCGACGATGTCTCCGATGCGCGCGGCGAGGTCGCTCAGCGGCCCGACCAGCGGCCCGCCCGATGACGCTGCGATCGCCAGCCCGGCGGCCACTTCGGGCTCCCACACCCGCCCGAGCCCGGCCAGTTCGTCGGTGGCAGCGCGCAGGCCCCCGATGCGGGCTGTGCGGGCGACGCGGCTCACGGCGGCGGCGATCTGGGGCGGGGCGTGTTCGATGCTGGCCGTCAGCGCGTCCCCCAGCCCTGCGCCCGAGCGCGCCAGTTCGGCGAGCTGCCGAGTCCAGGTCTGCCATGCCAGCGCCTCGGCGGTCTGGCGACGTCGCCGGGCTGGTGCGGCAATGAACGGCGGCAGCAGCATCCCCAGCCCGCCGGCGAGCACTGCCATGCCCCACAGCCCGGTCGCCCACCAGCCGCCGCCGACACCGCCCGCAGCGGCGACAGCCTGAATGGTCCACAGCCGTGCGAACCCGGCGCCGGACCGAGGCGGCGCCTCGGTCCGCAGCGCAGACCGCAACGGCAGCGGTCTCAGCCAGCGCCCGGCGGCGTCTGCGGCGGCCCCAGCACCCAGCGGCGTGCGCCTCACTGCCGCTGCGGCCAGCACTGCGCCGGCGGCGAACAGCGCGGCGAAGCCCGCGGCGCTGCCGGTCACAGGTCTGCCTCGCTCGGCCATGTCGTGATGTCGATGCCGCCTTCGGACAGGCGCTCGGCAAGCTCGTCGTTGCGCGGGCGTCCGACAGGCTCGAGCGGGCCGGTGCGCACTCGCCGCGCATAGATGTCGTGGGTCTCGAACCGGCCCTCGGGTGCACCGAGCACCTCGGTGATCTGGCGGACGCCGCGGAAACCCGTATGAGGGTCGGCGGCCATGTGCACCACGAGGTGGACCACGTCGGCCGCTTCGGCGATCAGCGCCGACTGCGCACCCGCCAGGCCCGATCCCATGCAGTAGCGAACGAGCCGCGCGAGCGCCTGGCGGGGCGACGAGGCGTGAATGGTGGCCATCGACCCGTCCGAGCCGGTGCCGCACGCGGACAGGAACGTGGCCGCCTCGGGGCCGCGCAGCTCCCCGACGATCACCCGGTCCGCGCCCGAGCGCAGCGACCGCCGGGCGAGTTCTTCCATCGTGATCTCGCCCTCGCCGTCGCTGTTGGGCTCGCGGGTCTCCGCAGCGAACGTGTACGGGTGCGTCTCGTCGAGAAACAGCTCGAAGGTCTGCTCGAGGGTGCAGACCACCTCATTGGGCGCGATCTCGCCCAGCAGCGCCCGCAGCAGCGTGGTCTTGCCCGATCCCAACGCACCGCAGATGAGCACATTGGCCGGAGCGGGCGGACGCACCGCCGCGGCGAGGAACCCTGCGGCATCAGCGCTCAGCGACCCGCCCGCAACCAGATCGTCGAGGCGGATCAGCCGATGGCGGTGGCAGCGGACGGTGAGATAGGGGGTGCCGCACACCTCCATCGCCGCGAACACCCGCTCGCCGGTGCGCAGACGCAGGTCCAGCAGGGGCGCCGACGCGTCGAAGCGCCGCCCGGTCTGCCCGTGGGTGACCGCCAGGTGCGCGACGAACCGGACCATCTCCTCCGCGTCCGCGAACGGCGGGTCGATGATGCGTTCCTGGCGGCCTCCCGACAGGCCCAGCAGTCCCAAGCGCGGTCCGAACAGCCAGATGTTCTCCACGTCGCCGCGGCGCAGGAACCCTTCGAGCGGGCCGGTGCCCAGCAGCCCGGCGAGCTGACGTTCGAGCCACGATGCATCGTCATCGCTCAGCGATTCGCCGCGGGCGTCCAGCGCCTGTGCCTCGCGGACTTGGGCGATGCCCGCCGCGATCTGGCGGCACGCGTCGGCGACCGCAGGCAACGGCTCGGTCGCGTCGAGCCGGTAGCTCTGCACCTCGGCGAGCACCTCGCTCCAGATCGACGCTGCCAGGCTCACAAGCCCGCTCCCAGACACGAAGCGACACCGTCGATTGCCGCCAGCAGCACACGGTCACGGCGCATCGGGCGCGCTCCCAGCAGCGCCGCCGGACGCGTCCGGCCGACGCCCCCGATGAGCGGCGCGCTCGCGTCCGCAACCGGCGAGACCCCTGCAGTGCAGCGCGAGCCAGACACGCACGCCGGAGCAATCGACAGCGTCGCCCGTGGGTCGGGTGCGAACCGGGGCCCGAACGCGGCCAGCACGGCGCGATACCCGCCCGGAGACGCCGTGCCCGGCGCCACAGCCAGAATCAGACGCTGGGACGCCGCCCCGATAAGCGGCTCATACGCAGCGGCGGCCGCGCCGGGCATCGACACGACGACTGCCCAGCTCCCCGCCAGCGCGGCCAGCTCCCCGGCGCGGTCCGCCAGCCACGAGGCGGCCTGACGGGCCCCGTCGGGATGGGCCGGCGCGCCCAGCAGCTGCACCGACCCGCTGCCGCTGGTCGGCAGCAGCCAGCAGTGCGCAGCCGCGCTCTCAGCGCTGAGCGATGTCCGCGAGGCGATCAGGGTGGGCAGCCCTCGCCGGGCGGGATCCAGCGCCAAGCGGGTCGCGGTGCCGATCCGGCCGCTGAGGCCCGTGCCGTGAGCATCGGCGTCCACCAACAGCACGTCCCGACCAGTGCGCGCCCATGACCGGGCGACAGCGGTCGCCACCGCGCCGGCATCGAGCCCGGGCGCCCTCAGGCCGGCATCGGCTGCGTCGCGAACCGCCAGCATCAGCGTTGCTCCCATGTCTGCTGCCATTCCTGGTCGAGACGGCGGGCTGTGGCCTCGGTGTCGGTACCCTCGGGCACGCGCAGCACCATCGGGGCCGCGCCGAGCCGTTCGGGCAGCGATCTCCACCACACCCATTCGGTCGGCTCGGCCCACACGCCCAGCACGCCGTCCTCGTAGTGCTCCAGCCGCACCGAGCGCAGCACCGAACGAGGCCGCCCGCCGCCGACGCTGCCTCGGGGCGCGCCGGGATCGACCAGCAGAGCCAGATCGCCCGCCGCTATGCCTGACGGCGCCAGGCTCAGATCGAGCGGGATCAGCACCTCGAGCTGGCCCGGCGCTGCTTGGTCGCGCCATCCCTCGCCGAACGGCTGCAACGCTGCGGCTTCCTGCGCGTAGGAGGCCGCCCACAGCTCGTCCAGGTCGGCAGCCAGCGCGGCGGCGTCGCCACCGAGCGGCACCGGCAGCACCATCGGCGGCGCGCCCAGCTCGCCGGGCAGCGCCCGCCACCACACCCACTCCCCAGGCGGCACGAACAGCCGCATAGCGGCGCCGTCGAAAGCCGCCAGCTCGAGCGCGCGGATCACCGAACGAGGCCGCCCCGCCCGCCCCTGCGACGGCGCCACCCCGGGATCGACCAGCAGCACCGCCTCGCCCTCGCTCACGCCGGACGGCGCCAAGCTGACATCGAGCGGCACCACCACCTCGAGCGCATCCCCGAACGCGCCGACCGACGGCTCCACCAGCACATCGGCCACCACCAAAGAACCGGCAGGAAGTGCGTGCTCGAGGGCCAAACCCGCCAGCGCCTCGGCCGTGCCGGGGGTCCACACGACATGGGGAACGTCGCCCAGCAGCACCTCCGCCGACGCCAGATCCGCCACGGCCAGCACATGGCCGCGGGGAAGGTCGCGGGCCGCGACCGTCACAGTGATGCGCTCGTCGAACGCCGCGGCGGTGGCCCAGAACCCCGCCACGCTGGCCGCCATTAAGACCAGACCGGCGAGCGCGACAAGGGCGCGCTTGGCCGCGCGCGGCAGCCTTCGACGCGTCCGTGGCGGCACCGCCGCCCCCACGGTGGCCGCCGACGTCTCGGCCCCGTCAGGCATCGGCGGCTGTGCGGTCGCGGGCACAGCGGCTGCCATGCCCAGGAAAGACTGGGTTGTTGACAGCGATGCTGTCGGGGGTTACGTTGCCCCGCTCATGACCCGCACCGCCGCCGCGAACGTCCGTATCCGGGGGGGGGGGGGGGGGCACGGGTAGCGATTCCACGCCCCCCCGCGGTGCCCCCCCCTGCCCGCGGCGCGTGGGCCGGCTGGGCGGGGCCGCTCGGCTGCGGGCGGCGCCCCGGGTCGCCGCCCGCAGCCCTGGGGCCCTGCCCAGCCGGCCACCGCGCGGGGCGCAGGGGGGGGCCCCGGGGGGGGGCGAGGATTCGCTACCAGTGCCCCCCCCCCCCCCCCCGGATACGGACGTTCGCGGCGGCGGTGCGGGTC